>NZ_AJWM01000141.1 GCF_000281085.1 Catenovulum agarivorans YM01 | reverse complement strand
TTTGACCAGCTGCAATTGAGATTTCTGCGCCATTACTTAAGGTAATGGTCATATCTGTTTCTGCCGCTGCCGTTAAGCTCGCGGTATAGGTAATGCTGCCACCCTCACTGACACTTGGTGTACCACTTAAGCTTAAGGTGGTTTGGTCTAATACATCTGCCACTGTGGTGGTCACTGAGCTATTACCCGGCACGAGATTTTCGAAATTGCCGCCTGTGACATTGTCTAATGACAGACTTGT
>NZ_AJWM01000140.1 GCF_000281085.1 Catenovulum agarivorans YM01 | reverse complement strand
ACTGCGTTCGTCGTATAAATCGCTTTTCTTATGCTTTCAGGATATTGAAAATAAAGCGATAAGTTATCCCATTTTTTGCGCCACGATGTGATTACAATAGGGTATTGAGTTCCCCATTTAGCCTCAAGCTCATCAAGTG
This sequence comes from Catenovulum agarivorans YM01, assembly GCF_000281085.1. GTDB lineage: Bacteria > Pseudomonadota > Gammaproteobacteria > Enterobacterales > Alteromonadaceae > Catenovulum > Catenovulum agarivorans. Next base: position 219 of record NZ_AJWM01000140.1, on the reverse strand, counting down.
CAACTTCAGCCTCTAGTTTGGTTGCGGCGCGATAAACAGGCTTTAAGTCAGCCATAAACGCTTTTTGATGCTTGGATGCGACATACTTCATTGAATTTCGAATTTGATGAATCACACACAACTGAGTTTCGGTTTGAGGGTAAATTGACGCAATTGCTTCAGGAAAGCCTGTTAATCCATCAACACAAGCAATTAAGATGTCTTTAACACCTCGATTAT
>NZ_AJWM01000139.1 GCF_000281085.1 Catenovulum agarivorans YM01 | reverse complement strand
TAGATTTATGTAAATGTTTTAATTCCTTTTAATGTTATTGTTATGGTGCTGATAGCACAGGAGGTTAAGATGTTTTTAAACCTCCTTAATATGTGTAACTTTAGGTACAGTACCTTCATTGATTTCTGATGGAGATAATATTTTATGAAGAATAACCCCCGCTGCAATAGTACATATGATCATAATAAAACAGTAGAGAGGTATATTATTTTGCCAATTGTTACGATCATAGGAATACCACTTGGTTTTGTGGTAGCTGATTTTTACTGGAGGATTTTCCAAGCGTTTTAATGCGTTTTCCACTTCCTTAGGTGTAACCGAACTCGGACTATTTTCTAGTCGTTTTGACTCATATGCTAGAAAATAATTCAGAAGATCAAGTCGTTCCGTTTCGGTGATGTGAGGGTTAGATGCCTTAGATAAGTTTGCTCTAAATGTTTTAGTGTGGAAATCGTAATCAGGCATTTGGTTAAAAATCCTTGTTTAAATAAAAGGTTAGAGTTTTAGAAGATTAATACCTTTTCAACAAAATAAATAGTTTTAAATGTAAGAA
>NZ_JH767553.1:456-717 GCF_000281085.1 Catenovulum agarivorans YM01 | reverse complement strand
GTGTAAACATCGTTACCAACAGAGACACTGACTGTACCTGAGCTTTGACCAGCTGTAATTGAGATTTCTGCACCATTACTTAAAGTAATGGTCATATCCGTTTCTGCCGCAGCGGTTAAACTTGCGGTATAGGTAATACTGCCACCTTCGCTGACACTTGGTGTACCCGTTAAACTTAAGGTCACATCAGACAAGGTGTCGCTGACTGTTGTTGTAACTGAGCTATTGCCCAGCACTAAGTTTTCGAAATTACCGCCTGTG
>NZ_JH767553.1:0-245 GCF_000281085.1 Catenovulum agarivorans YM01 | reverse complement strand
TATAGGTAATACTGCCACCTTCGCTGACACTTGGTGTACCCGTTAAACTTAAGGTGGTTTGGTCTAATACATCTGCCACTGTGGTGGTCACTGAACTGTTGCCCAGCACGAGGTTTTCGAAGTTGCCACCAGACACATTGTCCAAACTTAATGTGGTAACCACATCATCGGCACCTGTGTAAACATCGTTACCAACAGAGACACTGACTGTACCTGAGCTTTGACCAGCTGCAATTGAGATTTCC
>NZ_AJWM01000136.1 GCF_000281085.1 Catenovulum agarivorans YM01 | reverse complement strand
CTATAATGTGCGAGGTACGAGCGCAGCCAAGCTTTTTGCGTCCACCCTTAATGCGTTTGTTATGTTGTTTCAGGCTCTGGCTCTGTAGAGTTTGTTTGGCGCTGAGCCTGTGAGCTTTTGACTAAGCTGTTCATAGTTTGGATGGACACCCAAATTACAGCAACTGCCCCTAGAATTATAGACTCTTTATAAGACTGGAAATCACCTAAACTTTTTACCCCCTCAAAAACAAGAAACAACAGGTTAAAGCTAGAGCAAGCGGCCATAACAGCTAAAAATAGTTGTACAACATCGGTTAGTAACGGCGCTTTTTTAATGTAAGAAAATCGATAAATTATAAACATTAAAATTACTAGAAAAGCAATATAGAAAAAATAATTGGGAGTATTCATTTTTTTACACCCCTTTCACTATTTTTTCAATTTTTCGTTTTTTGAGCTCAAGTTCACCCAAAGAATCAATGCCTAACTCAGTGTCTAGTATTTTCCGGATTAATTCACTATGTTCTTTGCGCCTTTCTCGTAGCGCAAGAAAACCAAGTAACACGCCAAAAATAGTAGATGATATACCGAGCAAAAGCTTATCAATTTCAGGAAAAACAAATGCTGATGTCGCAGCTGCGCCAGCTATCGAAGCGATCACTGTTGAAACCAATGTTTGAGCTCTAAGAGCTTTTGCATGTTCTTCAGCATATTTTTCTAACAAGTTTAATGTCTCAACATCTAAATCATTGAGTTTTCTGAGAACATCGTTTTCAATTTTTTGAATATCTTCACTCATGAATAATTCTCAACACTAGTAAAACAACATAACGCCCAAATAACGGGCTAAAAATGATTGGCTAAAATAGCGAGGCACGAGCTGAGCCAAGTGATCTGATCCAATAGTTTTGGACACCTCATTAAGTGAGTAGAATAACTCACAGA
>NZ_AJWM01000135.1 GCF_000281085.1 Catenovulum agarivorans YM01 | reverse complement strand
CTCGTTCCTCGCTAATTATAGCCAAGCTTTTATGCGCCACTTATTGCGGCGTTATGTGCCAACGGAGCATCAGTGAATAAAATAAAATTGAGTGCAATTGGTTTTCTTCTCTCACTTCCTTTTGCGTGGGGCGTTGGGTTTGGTTTGCATTTTTTAGTGTCGCACGTTCAAGAATTTGCTGGCTCCGATGTTGGTTTTTATATCGGTGTTGCTGTTGGTATATTAATTTCTGTTACAGGTTTGCTCAAACCGTATGTTTATATAAATGTGTATAAAGGTTTGTCGGCTATTGCAGATATTGGTGGCTAACTGCAGTTTTTGTGTTGATGGCACATAACAATGCAATAATGAATGGGACGCAAAAAGCTTGGCTGCGTCACTTCGTTCCTATTTTAGCCAAGCTTTTGTGCGCCCCATATTGCGGCGTTATATTTCTTGGAGGGTTTTACGCATGTCCACTGAAACCATATCAATTATTGCTGTTTTAGTTGCGGGGTTGTCTGCTTTATACGCACGTTGGGCTGCCAAGGAAGCAAAAAAAGCAAACGAGTTAAATCGCTTTAAAGCTCTCCTTGATCTAAAAAATGGTTATTTATCTGAAATGGATAATCAAATCAGAGCAGCTAATGAATGGGGTAAGGATGATGGTTTTACTAAGGCTTGTCGTGAAAAATTTGCTGATGCTGATACCAAGTATAGAGAAGTGTGCAAAGAGCTAGATGTATATCACTTGCGTTTGGTGAAAAACGAAATATAACAATCGCATTAAGGGTGGACGCAAAAAGCTTGGCTGCGCTCATTCTTCGCTTATTATAGCCAAGCTTTTATGCGCCACTTATGCGGGCGTTATGGTTCTGTAAGAACATCACACACACATCTATACATTCTTACATTTAAAACTATTTATTTTGTTGAAAAGGTATTAATCTTCTAAAACTC
>NZ_AJWM01000134.1 GCF_000281085.1 Catenovulum agarivorans YM01 | reverse complement strand
CTTGCGTTGTCGGGCATTTCTAACAATGCAGTCAAAGGGATGCAAAAAGCTTGGCTAAATTTTTGCTGAGCAAAAATATTAGCCAACTTTATTACACCCTTTACTACGGCGTTAGTTGTCTTTTAAAGCAAATATGCGTTATTTATTAATCTTGTTTGCAATTGGTTTAAGTGCTTTTTCAATAGCGTCTGAAGACATTGGGCCTAAACTAATAGTGAAAATTAAGCCTGAATATCCATTAGAGGCATTTCGTAACGGTATTGAAGGCTCAGTAATTGTGGTTTTCGACATAACTCAGATTGGAGCAACTGAAAACGTAAAAGTATTTGAATCAACTCCGAGCGTTGTATTTGATGCTAATTCAGTTGAAGCCGTTAAGAAATGGAAATTTAAACCAGTTGTATTAAAAGGAGAGCCAGTTGTTTTTAAAAATTATACTTTTAAAATTGACTTCTCGTTGCAAAATGGGGTTGTTATTGAAGTCCCATATAGGCGCTTCTATTAATGGTGTAGTCGTCAACTAACAAAGCAATAATGAAAGGGACGCAAAAAGCTTGGCTGCGTCACTTCGTTCCTAATTATAGCCAAGCTTTTATGCGCCCCATATTGCGGCGTTAGCTAAGTGCTTAACGTAGTTAAAAATTAAAATCTGGTGTTGTAGGTTTTCGAGTTGCTGGTTATTTTGTGCTAAAAAGTAACACCAACTCGTCACGCTCCAGTTGTTGGTAAGTTGGTTATTCCAACTTGTTTTACCGTTGAGCGGCATTTATATTGTTTGCCTGCCGCTTCAAGTGAGTTTATAAAAATGGCCTTTTGTGTCGCCCCGCTTTTGCATGTCCTCCAGTTCATTTTTCTAAGTTTACTTACGGCACTCTGCATTGTTCGTGTTGGCTTCTTTTCGCTGCTAAATTTGCAGTGAAAAATGGAGTAGGTAAGTTGCTAATTTGGTTTTGTGTTGTTTGCGGGTTAAGTTTTAAAGACTCAGCATTAGCTAACAATGCAATTAAGGGTGGACGCAAAAAGCTTGGCTTGCGCTCGTTCCTCGCTA
>NZ_AJWM01000133.1 GCF_000281085.1 Catenovulum agarivorans YM01 | reverse complement strand
TTGTGACCGTGACACTCGCGTTGTTTTCTGCGCCACTACCAGCAATTAATACATCTGCATCTTCAGCTGCATTAACGTAACCATCACCTTCAATCGGTGTGGTAATAGTTAGCGCACTTGGTGCAGAGTTGTCGAGTGTGATGTTTTGTGTTGAAGCAGTTGAAGTATTGCCTGCATTGTCAGTTTGGGTAGCTGAGACGGTTAATGTACCATTGTTAAATGTACTAACATCAAATTCGCTACCAGAAATTGTCCAATCTCCAGACGCATCGGCAGTGACGGTTTGATCTAAGCTATTAGCACCATCTGTAATTGCAACTGTGACACTTGCGTTTGCTTCTGCACCACTACCTTCAATCAAGACATCATTATCTTCGGCTGCATTAACAATGCCGTCGCTTTCAATTGGCGTGATAATAGTCGGTGCACTTGGCGCTGAATTGTCCAAGGTAATATCTTGCGTTGCACTGCTAGATTCATTGCCCGCTGCATCTGTTTGCGTCACTGTCACAGTTAGTGTGCCGTTGCTTAATGCTGAGATATCTATCTCATTACTTGCTATCGTCCAGTTACCACTGCCATCCGCTGTGGTTTGAATTGAAACGCTACCAATAGTGATAGTTAAGCTTGCATTGGCTTCTGCGCCACTACCTGAAATTAATACAGTATCGTCTTCACTGGCATTGACGATATTATCTATTTCAATTGGCGTGCTGATGCTTGGGGCACTCGGTGCTGTATTGTCTAAGGTAACTGTTGTAGAAGCGGCAGTTGAAGTATTGCCGGCAGTATCTGTTTGGGTTGCTGATACAGTTAATGTGCCATTGTTAAATGTACTAACATCAAATTCGCTACCTGAAATGGTCCAAGCACCAGAACTATCTGCTGCCACTGTGCGTGATAGGCTATTCGTATCATCGGTAATTGTAACTGTGACACTTGCGTTCGCTTCTGCCGCTGAACCTACAATTAATACGTCCGCATCTTCTACAGCATTGACAATACCATCGGTTTCTATAGGTGTAGTAATAGTTACAGCACTTGGTGCTGA
>NZ_JH767552.1:755-1106 GCF_000281085.1 Catenovulum agarivorans YM01 | reverse complement strand
AGCGCAAGCCAAGCTTTTTGCGTCCACCCTTAATTGCATTGTTGGCTAGAAGCTTGCCTAAAAGCTGAAGATTAGCACAATACAAATACCGTAAATAAACTTAGAAAAATGAACTTGAGAAGCGCAAAAGCGTGGCGACACAAAAATCCATTTTTATAAACTGACTCAAAGCGACAAGCAAACAATGCAAATGCCGCTCAACGGTAAAACAAGTTGAAAAAACCAACTTCAAAACAACTGGTGCGTGGCGACTCGAAAGTTAAATGAACAACGCAAACAACTTTCAGCAACACGAAAACCAACGACACTAATTTTAATATTTTAAAACTTATTAACCAATAAAACTTCTAG
>NZ_JH767552.1:0-640 GCF_000281085.1 Catenovulum agarivorans YM01 | reverse complement strand
CTGCATTGTTAGAAATGCCCGACAACGCAAGAGTTGCATAAAAATGCCCTTTACCAACAATTAAAAACGAATGCTTAAACTTACCGTAAAAAGCTGCGGCAACCAACAATTAAGCAAACAATAAATTGGTTTAAATTTAGCGCGTTAACAACGCAAAACTCACCAACAACTAAACACTAAAATGCCAATTTAACATGGCACGCAAAGCTAAATTAGAAAAAGCAGAAAAGCACACAAATGCTTCATTTGAAGCTGTTTACTTGTAAGATTTTGCTATTTCTAACGCCGCAATAAGTGGCGCATAAAAGCTTGGCTATAATTAGCGAGGAACGAGCGCAAGCCAAGCTTTTTGCGTCCACCTTTAATTGCATTGTTAGCTAATGCTGAGTCTTTAAAACTTAACCCGCAAACAACACAAAACCAAATTAGCAACTTACCTACTTCATTTTTAACTGCAAATTTAGCAGCGAAAAGAAGCCAACACGAACAATGCCGAGTGCCGTAAGTAAACTTAGAAAAATGAACTGGAGCGCATGCAAAAGCGTGGCGACACAAAAGTCCATTTTTATAAACTCACTTGAAGCGGCAGGCAAACAATATAAATGCCGCTCAACGGTAAGATGATTTAACAAAACCAAAT
>NZ_AJWM01000130.1 GCF_000281085.1 Catenovulum agarivorans YM01 | reverse complement strand
ATTTTAGCTACAACGCCAGCACCAACGGTACGACCACCTTCACGGATTGCGAAGCGTAAACCTTCGTCCATCGCGATTGGTGAAATCAATTCTACTACCATTTGGATGTTGTCGCCTGGCATTACCATTTCTACGCCTTCTGGTAACTCAACTGCACCAGTTACGTCAGTTGTACGGAAGTAGAACTGTGGACGGTAACCTTTGAAGAATGGAGTATGACGACCACCTTCTTCTTTTGACAATACGTATACTTCAGACTCAAACTTAGTGTGAGGCGTGATTGAACCAGGCTTACATAATACTTGACCACGCTCTACGTCATCACGCTTAGTACCACGTAATAATGCACCAATGTTCTCACCTGCACGACCTTCGTCTAACAATTTACGGAACATTTCTACACCAGTACAGGTCGTTTTTTGTGTATCACGGATACCTACGATTTCAATCTCGTCACCAACATTGATGATACCTGACTCAACACGGCCTGTTACTACTGTACCACGACCTGAGATTGAGAATACGTCTTCTACTGGCATCAAGAATGGCTTGTCGATGTCACGCTCTGGCTCTGGGATGTATGAATCTAAAGCTTCGCCTAATTCAACAATTTTCGCTTCCCACGCTTCATCACCTTGTAATGCTTTTAATGCAGAACCTTGGATTAATGGTAAGTCGTCACCTGGGAAATCGTATTCTGAAAGTAATTCACGTACTTCCATTTCTACTAATTCTAATAACTCTTCGTCATCTACCATGTCACATTTGTTCATGAATACGATGATGTAAGGTACACCTACCTGACGTGATAACAAGATGTGCTCACGTGTTTGTGGCATTGGGCCATCTGCAGCACTTACTACTAAGATTGCGCCATCCATCTGTGCAGCACCAGTGATCATGTTTTTAACATAATCCGCGTGTCCAGGACAGTCTACGTGCGCGTAGTGACGTGTTGGTGTGTCATATTCAACGTGTGAAGTATTGATTGTAATACCACGCTCACGCTCTTCTGGAGCATTGTCGATTGACGCGAAGTCTTTTGCTTCACCACCGTGTACTTTAGCTAATACTGTTGTAATAGCTGCAGTTAGAGTTGTTTTACCATGGTCAACGTGTCCGATTGTACCTACGTTAACATGCGGTTTAGTACGTTCAAATTTTGCTTTAGCCACTTTC
>NZ_AJWM01000129.1 GCF_000281085.1 Catenovulum agarivorans YM01 | reverse complement strand
TGATCTGATCCAATAGTTTTGGACACCTCATTAAGTGAGTAGAATAACTCACAGAGGTGAAAAATGACAAAAGTTAAAAAAGAAAGAAAAGCCTATTCAATCGAATTTAAAGAAGAAGCTTTAAAATTAGCAAGTAAAGTAGGTGTAGCACAAGCAGCCAGAGAGTTGGGCGTATATGAATCCCAATTATACTATTGGCGCAGTGGAGCTCAGAAGAAAGCTTCTACTTCAGACCGAGAAATCACCTTATCAGCAGAAAATGCTAGGTTAAAACGCCAACTGTCAGAACAAGCCGAGGAGCTAGAAATCCTAAAAAAGGCGGCAACCTACTTCGCGAAAAATCAAAAATAGCACGTTTTGAATTTATGCACGAGCACCGTCAATCGTTTCATATTGTTCGATTGGCGAGTGTTCTGTGCGTTTCGCCAAGTGGGTATTATGCATGGTTAAAAGCAAGCCAACAACCAAGTGAGCGCCACAAAGCTCAGCAAATTAGAGATGAAAAAATCAAAGTTGCTTTCGAAAACAGCAAAGAGAGAGATGGCGCAAGACGAATTCAGGTAGAACTAGAAGAGCAAGGCTACAAGCATGATGTTAAAACTATAATTAACAGCATGGACAGGCAAAACTTAGTGGCTAAAGCTGCACGAAAATTCAAAGTGACAACGGATAGCAAGCATACATTACCTGTTGCACCAAACTTGCTTGAGCAGGATTTTACTGCGGACGAGCCAAATCAGAAGTGGGCTGGTGACATTACCTATCTTATGACCAGTGAGGGTTGGCTTTATTTGGCTGTAATTATTGATTTGTATTCTCGTGCTGTCATAGGTTGGTCGATGAGTAACCGAATGACATCAGATTTAGTCTGTGACGCATTACAAATGGCATTATGGCGTAGAGGGAAGCCAAATAATGTGATCGTCCATAGTGATAGAGGGAGTCAGTATTGCTCTCACGCCTACCGCGAAATGATTAACCAATACGGTTTAATTCAAAGCATGAGTCGCAAAGGGAACTGTTGGGATAACGCTTGTGTGGAAAGCTTCTTTCACTCACTGAAGGTTGAAGCGATTCAATATGACCCAATGATGAACCGTGCAGCCATGCGCCAACACGTTTTTGAATATATTGAAGTTGATTACAACAAGAAGAGAAGGCATAGTGCTCTTGGCTATCTCAGCCCTGAAAATTATGAACTATTAAACGTAGCTTAATGAAGTGTCCACTTTTAATGGTTCAGATCA
>NZ_AJWM01000128.1 GCF_000281085.1 Catenovulum agarivorans YM01 | reverse complement strand
TGTAGTGGTAGAGTGATTTTGGCCACCTAATTAGAGGATGTTATGATTGATTCATAGCAGAATTAGGTGAAAAAAATGGCAAAGAAATCACGCAAAAATTTCAGCCCAGAATTTAGATTAGAAACAGCACAATTAGTGCTTGACCATGGTTACACGCATGAAGAAGCCGCTAACGCAATGAATGTCGGATATTCAACGATTGGCAAATGGGTTAAGCAATTAAAAGAAGAACGGCAAGGTAAAGCACCAAAAGCCACACCAATGACGCCAGAGCAAATAGAAATTCGAGAACTTAAAAAACGCATTGAACGTATTGAATTAGAAAAGGAAATTCTAAAAAAGGCTACGGCTCTGTTGATGTCGGACTCACTGAACAATTCGAAATAATCGAAAAACTCAACCAGAGCCATAAATATCGATATCCAGTTAAAATACTATGTGACGTTTTTGGCGTGCATCGCAGCAGTTATAAGTATTGGTTATTGCGAGAAGATTTACCATCAGCAGAACAACTCGTATTACAAGAAAAAGTAAGGGAAGCTCACGAATTAAGTGGTGGCTCGGCTGGTGCACGGACGATTAGTGACATCATTACACAAGATGAAACTGATATAACCTTAAGTCGCTACCGAGCCAGTAAGCTGATGAAAAGCCTTGGTTTAGTAAGTTGCCAACTACCGCAACATGCTTATAAAAAAGCAGCTAAAGAGCATATAGCTATTCCAAATTTATTGGCTCGACAATTTGATGTTGCTGCGCCAAATCAAGTTTGGTGTGGTGATGTGACCTATGTTTGGACTGGAAGTCGCTGGTCATATTTAGCTGTTGTCATCGACTTATTTGCACGTAAGCCAATTGGTTGGGCAATGTCTAACTCACCGGACAGTGAGTTAACAGTGAAAGCTTTAACTATGGCTTATGAATTAAGAGGTTGTCCAAAAGGAGTAATGTTTCATAGCGACCAAGGTAGTCATTACACGAGTCGTAAATTTAGGCAAAGACTGTGGCGTTATAAAATTAAACAAAGTATGAGCCGACGTGGAAATTGCTGGGACAATGCGCCTATGGAGCGATTTTTTAGAAGCTTAAAAACGGAATGGGTACCAACGATTGGTTATCGAAGTTTAAACGAAGCTAAGATAGAGATAACAAGATATATTATTGGCTATTACAGCCAAGTCAGGCCACATCGACATAATGGCGGTTTGACACCAAACAAGTCAGAAGAAAATTTCTGGCTAAACTATAAAACCGTGGCCAATTTAACTTGACCACTACA
>NZ_AJWM01000126.1 GCF_000281085.1 Catenovulum agarivorans YM01 | reverse complement strand
GCAATAATTAATGAACCCCAGCCACAACATTCATATTGCCGCGGCTGGGTTGGTATACACAAGCTAAAAACTACTCGGCCAATATCTGCCAGTGGCCTGGTGCAACGGTAAATTTAATATATTTGTCGTCTTCACCTATGTAATTAATACCACGCAAGCTGGTTTTGGCGCTGCCATTTTTCCAAACTTGGGTGTTGTTAATTTCAACTGATTTTAACTTGAAATAAGTTTTCGGAATGCCAATGGTTGCTTGGCTACCTTGTGGCGAGTTTAAGCTCATTACAATGCTGTTGGCTGTGCGGTTTATTTCAAAGTTAATATCACCTTGCACGCTTGGCACCATCTGTTTTACGCGTTTAAAGTGCGCCATGTTTGGCATAACTTGGTAGTTTTTCCAAGCAACCGAAGTTGGTGAAATACCCGCAATATATTGGCTTAACACTGTGCTTGGTGCATTCCACGCATGGTTTTCTGTACCACCTTGTGGTAAATATTCCGCTAGGGTAGATAGCTCTGCGTTGTCAACTTGCTCACTATAACGAGTTTTCATGCGTTTTAGTGCATCATCGTATCTGCCAGCCATTGCCATAGCGTTGTATACCATCCATTCAAAATGTGGGCTGGCAAATTCGTTTGGCACAAGTACGTTATCAACTATTTGTTGATACTGCGCAGGTTCAGCTAAACCAAACAAAATCGCAATGGCATTAGCGCGGTCGTCTTTTAGCTCGCCAGGCTTGCTGCTGAAATAACCGTTTTGCCAAAACTCTTTTTGATAAGCTTGTTTAATTGATTGAATGCGCTGTTGATAAAACGCCATGTGGGTGTTGTCGTTTAACACCGTTGCCATTTTTTGCGCTGCAACCAAGGCACTATAATACAATGCGTTTTGATTAGCTGCGTAATCAATGGTGTCTTGTGGTCCCCAGTCTGTCCAGTTCCAACCACCGTTTCTAATGTTAACTAAACCATCTTCTTTCATTGTCCACAAAGTTAAATATTTATGTACATATGGGTAGGCAAATTCAAGTGTTTCTTTATCACCAGTATTGAAGTAATAATGCCAAATGGCTTGCTCTATAAATTGTAAGCTTTGTGCAGGTAATTCTCGGAAACGGCCAGGACCTAAGCCAGCAAAAATACCAGATTCAGAATCACTAAAAGCAAGGGTTACTTTGATGGCTTTTTTAAGTAAATCACGGCCAGCTTGATCCATTGAGTAGAATAAATAACTGGCTTGGTCGGCAACGTCGCCTATCCATAAACCGCGTTCTCTGTCTGGTGTGTCCATAAAATTGTCACGCGCACAAATGTATAAGGTATTTTCGGCCATTTGCCAAATGCGGCTATACCAAGCATCGTC
>NZ_AJWM01000125.1 GCF_000281085.1 Catenovulum agarivorans YM01 | reverse complement strand
CATATATGGACCCACTCCGTTTGCAAGTAATTTGATTGATTAAAAACTAAAATCGTTGCACTCATATATTCGGCTTTTAAATGAGAGTGTTTTTATGCTCTCTAGCCCTGATGGATATATGCGCTCACTTTCCTAAACATCCTTACGGCTTATGATAGCCCATGCCTTGATAAGGTTTTTAGCGAGCCGGTCTGACCTGTTTTTCATCAAATCAAATTGCTTAGCAATCGTTTGAAATCTTTGTTGTGTTACGGTTTAAAGTGATTAAATTAAGCAGCTACAACTATCAAGCTAGTTTAAATGTTTCATTTTTAGCCATGATTACCCAAGCAATTCTGGCCAATTTATTTGCCAATGCGACACAAGCTTTATTGTAGCAACTTCTTTCTTTTAATTTAGTAACCCAAACACTTAATTTGTCATCCTTCTTAGATGAATTCTTGAGCAATGCTCGAGCGCCATGAATTAGCAACGTCCTCAGATAACTATTCCCTCGTTTACTTATCCCAAGTAAATTGGCTTTGCCACCTGTTGAATGCTGCTTAGGGACTAACCCTATCCAGGCTGAAAAGTGTCTGCCATTGTTAAACTCTTTAGCACTTCCAGCTGCAGCAAACAAAGCAGTGGCTGTAATTGGCCCGATTCCGGTTATTTCATTGAGCCTTTGGCAAATATCGTGGTGCTCATTTATTTGTTTTATTTTATGCTCACAATTTTTAAGCTTACTTTCAATTGCTAGTAATTCATCATACAAATCAGCAAAGAATTCACGAGCCATCATAGTCAAACCGTTTTCAGCATCTTCAAGAATAATTGGTAACTCACTTCTAACCGCAGCCACACCTTTGTTAATGATTAAGCCGTACTCAGCTAAAAGCCCTCTTGTTTGGTTAACCAAAGCTGTTCTGTTTTTTACCAGACGTTCACGTAAGCGATGAACGATTTGAATATCGTGTTGTTCAATATTTTTTATTGGCACAAAGCGCATGTTCGGACGCTGTGCTGCTTCTGCGATGGCTAATGCATCGTTGTAATCGTTCTTGTTTCCTTGCACAAATGGCTTTACATATTGTGGTGCAATTAATTTAACTTCATGTCCAAAATACTGGAATGCTCTTGCCCAGTGATGTGCGCTGCCACAGGCTTCCATCACGATAATACATGGCTCTAGTTGGCTAATGTAAGCTAACAAGTTTCTTCTTTTTAAAACTTTCTTTTTCTGTAACTTACCAAATTCATTCACCATGACTAAATGAAAAATACTTTTTGCTATGTCTAGGCCAATTAGGTTAGTCTTCATATACCACTCCTTCTTTAATTTAGATGTCTTGTTGCAATTTCATCTTGGCTCATTTGAAGCCGTATTTAAAGAGGAGTGGGTCCATTCCATTATCC
>NZ_AJWM01000124.1 GCF_000281085.1 Catenovulum agarivorans YM01 | reverse complement strand
CCCAATAGTTGGACTATCCAATTACTGGGGGTCTTTTATGTCTAAATATCATCGAGCTTTTAAGTTAAAGCTTGCACAGTTGGCGCAAGAGAGTTCATCTAGAGTGCTAGGGAAGCAGTTCCAGATTAACTCGCGCCTCATACGGTACTGGTCTCAAACCTACAAAATTCATGGCCTTGAGAGCTTTCTTCACAGTGGTTATCCTTATTCGGCCGAATTTAAGCTTCGAGCATTAAAAACAATGGAGGCCAACGATTGGTCTCTCAGTTATACAAGTGCTTTCTTCGATTTATCAACTCCTGGTATTTTATTTCAGTGGCAGAAGCACTATGCTCGTGATGGTATATCCCGTCTTAAACCTCAGAAAAACCGTAGGCCATCAATGTCAAATAAAACTTCAACACCAAAACTTCCAGAGCAGATGACTGATGAAGAGTTACGAGAAGAATTAGCCTACTTACGCGCAGAGAATGATGTACTAAAAAAGTTCGAAGCCTTGGCTCAAGCGAGAAAGAAAAAAGTAAAGACAAAGCGCTAGTTGTCGAAGAGTTCAAGGCGAAACATAGCTTAAAGCACCTCTTAAAAGCGACTGGGCTACCAAAGAGTGTGTACTATTATCACCGGAAAAGATGCAATCAACCCTCTGCTGACCGCGAGGCGTTGGATATGATAAGTAGCATCTACCACAAACATAAAGGTCGATATGGTTATCGTAGGATTACGAGCGCCCTACGAACAATGGGGGTGACTATCAACCATAAACGCGTTCAGCGCCTCATGAATGAACTGGGCCTTAAGTCCAAGGTAAGACCTAAACGCTATAAATCTTATCGAGGTGAAGTCGGGGAAATCGCTGAGAACATCTTGAATCGAGAATTCTCTGCAGAGCAGCCAAACGAAAAATGGGTAACGGATGTGACAGAATTTAAGGTCGAAGGTGAAAAAGTGTATTTATCTCCTATGATTGACTTGTTTAATCAGGAAGTGGTGAGTTATGAGGTAAGAAAAACGGTAACCTTGCCCTTGGTGACAGACATGCTGAAAGCAGCTACAGCCAAGTTAAAACAAGGGGAAAAGCCCATCATACATTCAGACCAAGGATGGCAATATCAAAATAAACAGTACCAACGACTCCTTGAAGAGAAAGGATTAAAACAGAGTATGTCGAGAAAAGGAAACTGCTTGGATAATGCTGTCGCAGAAAATTTTTTCGGTATGCTAAAAAGTGAAATGTTCCATAACGAAACGTTTAAAAATGCGGACGAGTTGATTACGAACATCAAAGAATATATTGATTATTACAACAATGAACGAATTAAGCTGAAACTAAAAGGCCTGAGTCCGATACAATATCGAAATCAGGCCTTGGTTGCCGCTTAGAAATGAGTCCAACTTTATGGGGTCACTTCA
>NZ_AJWM01000123.1 GCF_000281085.1 Catenovulum agarivorans YM01 | reverse complement strand
AATCAATCATAACATCCTCTAATTAGGTGGCCAAAATCACTCTACCACTACAATGTTTTGTAGACCTTTGGCTTGTTGGATTGTTGCTTTAGGTCTACACTTTATTACCTAAATAGTAATAAAGTGTAGACCTATGGCTAAGTCAGACGAATTATTAAGCGTATTTGCAAAATCAATCAATGCAGGAGGGGGCATTCATAGTGCTCCTGAGCTTGCTTTTATGCTTGGCGTGCCTTACGAACCTGCGTTTAAAAAATTCTTATCCGATTGTGTTAAAAAAGGTCTGCTCAGACGGGTAGTTAAAGGTTTATACGAAAGTGTAATTACCCCACCTGAGCCTGCAACTGCCATTTATAAAATTATTAAAAAACTGCGAAGCGGCGTATTAAGCTACATTAGCCTTGAAAGTCAGCTCAGTCACACAGGAGACATTTCACAAGTTGTTATGGGTCGAGTAACTGTAGTAACCAAAGGCCGAAGTGGTTGTTTCGATACACCTTATGGCGTGATTGAATTTACTCACACTAAAAAGCCTATCGAGCAAATTGCTCCTAATTTGTACTACGATTCCGACATTAAAATGTATCGTGCACATAAAGAGCAAGCGCTTGCTGATTTAAGGCATTGTCAGCGCAACCTGCATATGTTGGAGAGTTAACATGCTAAAGCAACAAATTAGCCAAATCGTGCGAGCAAATCCTGAGTATGCCACTATTACCCCCGTTATTGAGAAAGAAATATTGCATCATGACATTATGGATGTATTGATAAAACAAGGGGTTATGCAGCGGCTAACCTTTATTGGTGGTACATCATTACGAATGTGTTATAACAGCGCAAGGTTATCAGAAGACCTAGATTTTAATGGCGGACATAATTTTAAACCGTCGGAATTTTCAGGGCTTGAAGATGAAATTCAAGCTTACATTCAGAACAAATACGAAACACAAGTGTGGGTAAATAAACCGTCAGGTGAGCAGCAAGGCGAGACTGTATCTTGGAAAATTAGTATCGAAAAAGAGGCTAATCCCCCTGATTTACCGCGGCAGAAAATGCATATTGATGTTTGCGCTATTCCGTCCTTTGATATTGAAAAACGCCCACTGCTCAATCACTACGACATCGTGGTGCCGACTGAAGGTATTTTAGTACCAGTGCAATCTTTGCAAGAAATTTTGGCAGATAAGTTGATCGCTTTAGCCTATCGAGCAAGGCGCATAAGACCACGTGATGTTTGGGATATTGTTTGGATAAAACAACGAGGAACTAAATTATCAACCAAACTGGTTGAACAGAAACTAGTTGCTAGACAAAAAACAACAGAAGACTTTCAGCAAGCATTAGCTGCACAGTGTGAAAAATTGATGTTGGAAGATGAAGTTCGTAACGACTTCACCATGGAAATGAGTCGCTTTATTCCTAAGCAGATTAAACAAAGAACCTTAGACAACCCTGAATACTGGGCTTATGTTCAAAGCGAGGTGA
>NZ_AJWM01000122.1 GCF_000281085.1 Catenovulum agarivorans YM01 | reverse complement strand
CGAGCGCAGCCAAGCTTTTTGCGTCCACCCTTAATTGCATTGTTAGCTAATGCTGTGTTTTTAAAACTTAACTCGCAAACAACGCAAAACCAAATTAGCAACTTACCTACTCTATTTTCAAACTGCAAACTTGCAGCGAAAAGAAGCAGACCCGAACAATGCCGAGCGCCGTAAGTAAACTTAGAAAAACAAACTTGAGGACATGCAAAAGCGTGGCGACACAAAAGTCCATTTTTATAAACTTACTTCAAGCGGCAGGCAAACAATATAAATGCCGCTCAACGGTAAAACAAGTTGAAAAAACCAACTCCAAAACAAATGGTGCGTGGCAAGTTGGTGTTACTGTTTAGCACAAAATAACCAGCAACTCGAAAACCTACAACACCAAATTTTAATTTTTTACTACGTTAAGCACTTAGCTAACGCCGCGGTAAATGGCGGCTAAAATTGGATTATATTTTTGCTCTGCAAAAATTAAGACAAGCTTTTGCCGTCCATTTTGACTGCATTGTTATAAATTGACAACACCGCCAATGCTGCATGAAACTTCAAATACTTGCTTACAAAACAATTGCTTAAATTTGACTCAAAAACTGCAGAAACGCAAGACGGAAAAGTTTAAGCAGACTATAAATGAGTTAATTCTTTGCCGCGTTAACGACACAAATTTAGCAAACAAAACAGAACTAAAATGCCGGAACTTTACACGCCAAACTTGCCGGATAAAACCGACAACAACACCAAAGTTTAAAGCTAAATACCGTAAAAATGTTTAAAGCTACAATTTATAACGCCGCAATAAGCGGCTAAAAAGGCTTGGCTATAATTAGTGAGGTACGAACTAAGCCAAGCTTTTTTAGTCCGCCCTTAATTGCTTTGTTAGGTATTGGTCCCTATCAATAGCCCAGTACCACATTTTGCAGCAATTGTGCCTTTATTTATACTCGATTGGTTTTTGGGATATATGAGATTCCACTTTATCTCACCAGTAACTCTGTACCAAACAATTTCCTTGCTATTGCCAGCAATATATAACTCTAGGTATTTTTTACCCTCAAATGTCGAGGCTTCAGTTGCACTTAATACAACTTTTGCTTCGTCGGGTAACTGGTTTAAAACCGACAACTGACAAGTTATGCTTTTTGAGTAAGATGTAAAGGATATACTAAAAAGCAGAAAAATTAGTAGCGTGCGAGCAACCATTAAAATACCTAACGCCGCGGTAAATGGCGGCTAAAAATTGGATTATATTTTTGCTCTGCAAAAATTAAGACAAGCTTTTGCCGTCCAATTTGACTGCATTGTTATAAATTGACAACACCGCCAATGCCGAATGAAACACCAAATACTTGCTTACAAAACAATTGCTTAAATTTGACTTAAAACCTGCAGAAACGCAAGACGAAAAAATTTAAGCAAACTATAAATGAGCTCATTCCTTGCCGCGTTAACGACACAGATTTAGCAAACAAAACAGAACTAAAATGCCGGAACTTTACACGCCAACTAGCCGGATTAAACCGACAATAACACCAAAGTTTAAAGCTAAATACCGGAAAAATGTTTAAAGCTACAATTTATAACGCCGTAGTAAAGGGTGTAATAAAGTTGGCTAACATTTTTGCTCAGCAAAA
>NZ_AJWM01000121.1 GCF_000281085.1 Catenovulum agarivorans YM01 | reverse complement strand
TAATTAAGCCTAGTCACAAAAAGCCAAGTTGCTTAATGGTAGCTTGGCTTTTTGTAACAGGTTCCATGAATTTTCACCAGACAAAACGCGCGGTGAAAACCCCAAGTACAGAGCAAGTTAGACAACCCTTTTATAAAGATAGACTTGAGCAGTGGAAAAACTACGAAAGCGAACTAGAAATTATAAATTTGAATTAATTTTGAAGGAAAGATAAAAATGACTAAGAAAATACATTATGTTTTAACCATTATGGTCTTATTTACTTTATTTGGCTGCATTGGGCTATCCACAAACGGACATTCTTTTCCTAAAGCTTTCGAAAACTCAAATATGTCTTCTGTTTTTAACAATAGGACCGGATTGGTTTATTGGATTGAAGGTGAGGAATTGGAAAGTTTCCAACAGAGTAAAAATTTAGTGCTTGAAAGGATATACACACATTATCCAATTAATACAGGCATAGAATACATTTATAGGTCACTAAATCAAAAAGGCTTTACATGTGACAAAAAGGCTATTTTAAGATGCAGCATTTCAGCTACTGTTCATATATATGACGGATATATTTTTACAAAAAAATGTAGTGAAATTATTAGAACCACTTTTCAACTAGAATTTATAGGAGGTGATCAACTAGAAGAGATTATGGTTTATCGAAGAAACGAAAATAATAATTGTTAACTAAAATTTAAAGGAAATATTGATGACATGTAGTAATGATAATACCTCGGGAACAAATAATACTAGTAGTACAAATACAAGAACTGATTCCAATAACCCAACATATTCAATTCGATTAGGTGCACATCACTTAGCTGGAGGCTACTTGCAAGCATCGCATTTATTCTGGGGAATCTACAATGATTCAACGAATCAACCTATTCAGCAGTTCCATGGCTTATCTACAAGCAGTGATGGTGAGGTTCAGGGTGTTGGAACTCCGTTTGACGACATTTTAGCTTATAACGATATCTCTTTCTCAAATTCAAACATTCATGATGATGTTACAGTTTATACGGCTGATAGCTTAGCTGATTTACAACCATTCATCGACTCCATGAATCAGGAAATTACAGATATCAACAATCAAGGAGAAAGTTATGGCATTGTATTTGACAATAGTAATTCAGTGGCATATGCACTAGGTGAATCAATGGGGTTTACACATGATCAATTAGCTGAAGCAAGAAATGGTTTAGATACTGGCTTATTTGGTGCTCCAGGCTTTTGTGATGATTTAGACTCAAACCTGCATGAAGATATTCTGAACGCTATAAATAATGCGCTTGGATATTTAGGTGATCAGTTGTCTGGTTTGTGGGATGGCGTTGTCGATCTTTGGGATGGTTTTTCGGGTTGGATGGGGGCCGCATGGGATTCTATAACTGATTGGGCAAATGAAACTTGGGACAACGCTACAGAGCTTGTAAATGATGCTTGGAATGACTTTACTGATTGGGCAAGTGAAATTTGGAATGATATTAGCGACTGGGCAAGCGATGCTTGGGACGATTTTACTAGCTGGGTTAGTGATACTTGGGATGATTTTACCGATTGGGCAAGTGATACTTGGGATGATTTAACTAGTTGGGCAAGTGACACTTGGGATGATTTTACAAGTTGGGTAAGTGACATTTGGG
>NZ_AJWM01000120.1 GCF_000281085.1 Catenovulum agarivorans YM01 | reverse complement strand
TAGTGTGATTACCAAGGGAAACTGATGGTATGATTACCAAGCGATTTTGACGTATCTACATTATCAATGTCAGCCCAAGTTGGCAACTTAAGCCGACTTGGGAAGTAATTCCAACTTAGCCAACCTGAGTGCCGTAGTATTCATATTTTCTCTCAACCATATCTGGCGTACTCCATTCGGGCTAATTTCAATATCCATATTTGCTTTTAGTTGGCGAGCTACTTGAGCTTGTCCCAGATGGGGATTTTTCAGGCTGAAGTCTACAACGACTTTCTCCAGGTCTTCCTCTGGTCGATTTTTATGCCGTAAGTCAGGTGTCTCTTGCCGCCTTAGCGCATCTATTCCGCCTTGCTTTATTAGTCGTCTGTGGCGGTAAATGGTATCTCTAGATACACCACTGAGACGAGAGGCTTCGGATACGTTTCCAAGCTTATCAGCTAACGCTAGTACATCTAATTTTTTCTGAATTTCGATATCTTCCATTGAGGTTTTAATAGGTTCTATGACTTCACTAACTGTTAATTTTCGGCCTGCGAAGTAAGCATCAAACGAGTTTTTAGCGATATTTCGAATTTCAATTTTCTGATGAGCTATCGAGTGCTTGATTGGTGATTCGATAAAATAAAATTTATTGCCGTAACTAAAGGTGTGATCGTTTCGGATCTTTCGGTATTCTTTGGTAACACAGATATCATTAAGATTAATGTGAGCTGGCAGTGGCTTATATTCTGAACCGTTCACCTTTGATTTAACCGTCAATAGCTTATTCCAGAACTGAGGAATAAATACATGCTGTAAATAGCTATTGGCCGCCATCATATCGTTGATATTATTCAGCCTTAACTCTGGTATTAAGCGATCTTGCAAGGTATCGAAGGCTCGCTCAACTCGGCCTTTCCCTTGTGGTGAGCTGGCGAAGATGATTTCAATGCCAAGCTCTTCACATGCCCTTTGCATTTGAGAGAAGTTGCTACGTTTAGGGCCGCCAAATATACCAGCTCTATCCACGTACAGTGTTCTAAAAATACCACGCTTTTCGATAATCGAGCGCAGCACCTTCAAACAGCCAGCAGTGGTTTCTGACGGGAAGAACTCAGCAAATAACTCACTCGTAGAATCATCTATCGCAGCAATGAGACAAGACTTTTTATTGCCAAACCAGCGATGAGGGCTACCGTCCATCTGTAACATTAAACCAGCAGCCTCCATTCGCTCTCTGTGCTTATGAACACGGCTTCTTCTGCGTTTAGCACGTTTTACATGATGAATATCATGCGCCCAACACCTAAGCGTCTCTCGCTTCACAATAATATGTTCATTAGCTTCAAGCATCTCAGCAAGGTGAAGTAGATTAAGATCGTAATACTTCTCACGGATAAGCTGTTGTACCGTTTGTTTCAATTTATCTGGCGTTTTATTTACGGGTGATTGGCCTGTATTACCATGAACAATGAATTGCACTCCTACTTTACGGTATCGCTGAAGATAACGCTCAATAGTTCGTCTAGATTTATTGAGAAGTTTAGTCGCATTGCAAATAGTCAAACGGCCTTCAGCAACTTTAGCAATGATATCAACGGTTAATTGAGCTTTGGAATTCATAATGATCATCCTTAGCACCTCTCAAATATTTAAAATAAACATTTAAAAAGCACGGTTAAAGATCACCGTCAAATTCCCTTGGTAATTAGCGACTACGACAGAATCGCTTGGTAATTAAAGTGCGACAAAATCGCTTGGTGTTAACAC
>NZ_AJWM01000119.1 GCF_000281085.1 Catenovulum agarivorans YM01 | reverse complement strand
CTATCAGCACCATAACAATAACATTAAAAGGAATTAAAACATTTACATAAATCTACGTACTTCTTAAACTACGTTTAAAATGTTTTAATCCTTTTATGTAAGCGTTATAAATTTCCCAAACATCTGTAGCCCTGCTACAATAAATATCTCTCTTTAATAAGGAAATACTTATGACTGAAAATAATGAATACAGTGTAATCGTTAATACTCCAGAAGAAGTTGCTTATAAGTTAATGAATAGGCTATTACCTAATACTGGTATGTCTAAACCTTCTGAAGAACAAACATTAAAAATGTATTCTAAATGTCTCAGGGTTGTTCGTGGTGAACTTCCTGAGAGTGTACTTGAAGAATAAACTCATACATTTTAATCACTTCGTCAGGAGACCATGATTTATTGGTCTCCATTAAGTTAAACAGTAAAGCGTGTTTTTCTTCTGAAGTTAATATGTTACTCATAATTCTTTTCCTCCTGCACATTCTGTGCAATTATATTAAAATTTATAACAAATACATTAATAGGGAATCCAAAAGCTGGGCTACGCCCAATACGCTTTTGTCTCCCATTATGTAAGCGTTAGAAATAGCAAAATCTTACAAGTAAACGGCTTCAAATGAAGTATTTGTGTGCTTTGCTGCTTTTTCTAATTTAGCTTTGCGTGCCATGTTAAATTGGCATTTTAGTGTTTAGTTGTTGGTGAGTTTCGCGTTGTTAACACGCTAAATTTAAACCAATTTATTGTTTGCTTAATTGTTGGTTATCGCAGGTTTTTGCGTTAAGTTTAAGCATTCGTTTTTAATTGTCGGTAAAGGGTATTTTTATGCAACTCTTGCGTTGTCGGGCATTTCTAACAATGCAGTCAAAGGGATGCAAAAAGCTTGGCCAAATTTTTGCTGAGCAAAAATGTTAGCCAACTTTATTACACCCTTTACTACGGCGTTATGTGCCTAGGAGGTTAATCAGTCATGATCGTTAAAAATGCGTTTAAGCCTCCTGTCGTTCTGAGTGTATATAGCAATCTAACTTTCTTTGTATTTTCAATATTGAGCTTATTCTTGGGTTGGTATTTTAATGAAATAGTCGGAGTCACTTGTGGCTTCGTGGGACTTGTTTTACTTATGGTGTCAATAAAGAAAGACCATGTAAGGCAAGGAGTAAAATTAAAAGACTACACTAGACAATTAAGTCACAACTTTCATTGTCTTGAATGTAATAATCATTTAGGAGAACACCTTGAACACGGTAGAGTCGAAGGTGCTCCAATCTTATATCATTGTAAGAAGTGTGAAATAATTTGGTTTACAGGTAAGCATTACACTAGCACATAACAATGCGTTTAAGGGCGGACACAAAAAGCTTGGCTTGTGCTCGTACCTCGCAAATTTTAGCCAAGCCTTTTGTGCCACTTAACGCGGCGTTATATTTTTTATCATGTATAGATTCCAATTAGCTAATAGTGGCAAAGGCCAAATCCAAATCGATGATTTTGTAGAGTCCTTTGAATCAGACTTTTCGTTTTGGTCTAAGTCAGATTATGAAGCGCACTGGGAACAAGCGTCAGCTGCATTGCTATTGGGTAAAAGTGCTTTGTTCATAACTTCAATGTCAGAACCTCAAAATACTAACTTTATTCGTGCTTGGGCTTGCTATGTCATTGGAGCTGAGTTGGTATTTCAAGAAAATATATTGTTTCTAGATGAACTGCCATTCAAATTTAATGTTGCTGCACCTCATACAAATGTATTACCTTACGAGTCTGTTACGGATGAAGGCTATAAAATTTCAGAGTGGCGTACAGGCGTAGAAAAAATATAACAATCGCATTAAGGGTGGACGCAAAAAGCTTGGCTGCGTTCGTGCCTCACTTATTATAGCCAAGCTTTTTTGCGCCACTTATGCG
>NZ_AJWM01000118.1 GCF_000281085.1 Catenovulum agarivorans YM01 | reverse complement strand
TTTGTTTGCCCAGCGAAGCTGGCAAACCCGTCAGATTGAAAGAAATCTGAATCACCCTGATTGAGGGGAAGATAATCCGAATCGCAAGGGCGTAGTTGGCCAACGACTGGGTCTGAAGGAAGCGATAGGAAGTTAACAGTACACAACGCAAGTGAACCTGATTCGGCGGTTTAGGTGGGTAAGCGTGCAAAATAGCGCAAAGCCCGATACTCAATCAAACCTAAAACGTGTTTGAGGGTGGCATTGTTGACAGGGCGTCAGTGCAGTAACTGGGGAAGCCTGGCATTGTATCCAGTTTTTTTTTACTGGACATCATTACACAAGAGGTAACTTAAGGTAGTGATGAATGTGAGGTGGCAGATGAACCCGTAGTAGTGAATAAACCTAGGCCGATGAAAGCCAGTAATGGTGTGGAGGATAAAACCAAGGTGACCATCAACAAGTTTGATGGCATTTATTGACACCAAAAGTGCAATAAATGGCGAAGGGGGGAAGTATTCTTTAAGCGCATCAACAGCACGATTTTTTTTACAGTGGTTCACAAGTGCCTTGACGAAGGCAGACACCACAAACTGGTGAATTAGGAATAATGTAACTGGTTTACTGGGTCGAGCGAGGAGTATTGGAAAGCGCTCAGGCAGATTGCCAATAAGGCTAGCACACCTGAAGTCACCAAGAAGCGTCAGCACTGTAGAAGACAAAGTGAATGAAGATGCCACAAGCAAAGGCAAAAGATGAAAGTGTACTACAGCTTATATGGTAGGCTACTGAATATAAAAGTGCTGCATAAAGCATTCAAACAAGTGAAAAGAAACAAAGGCGCGGCCGGAATAGATGGGCAGAGCCTGAGTGATTACGCACAAAATTTGGAAGAAAACTTACATCAATTGCTAAGCGAACTGCGAAATAAAACCTACCAACCACAACCCGTTAGACGGGTAGAAATACCCAAAGACGATGGTGGAACAAGGTTATTAGGCATACCCGCGGTTCGAGACCGAATTGTCCAACAAGCAATAAAGGAAATGCTAGAGCCGATATTTGAGCCAGAATTTCATCCATCCAGTTATGGATATAGGCCAAATAGAAGCAGCCATGATGCTATCAACAAAGCAACGTTATTCATAAGAGAATATCGAAGACAATGGGTTGTAGACATGGACTTGTCAAAATGCTTTGACCGACTTGACCATGAATTAATCATAACAAGCGTCAAACGCAGAGTGACAGACAGCAGTATATTGCAGCTAATAAAGCAATTTCTGACAAGTGGCATAATGGAAAATGGCAGTTGGCAGCCAAGTGAAATAGGCAGCCCGCAAGGCGGCGTAATCAGCCCACTATTGGCAAACATCTACCTAGATGCATTTGACCAAGAAATGAAAAAGCGCAATCACAGAATAGTGAGATACGCAGATGACATCTTGATATTATGCAGCAGCAAGGCAGGAGCAGAAAACGCATTAACCAAAGCCACAGATATTCTAGAAAACGCACTGAAACTAACGGTTAACAGAAACAAAACGCATATAGCGCATAGCAGTGAAGGCATTAAGTTTCTGGGAGTAGAAATCGGTAGCCAATTTACACGGATACAAGAAAAGAAACTCCAAGGATTTAAAACCAAGGTGAAAAAGTTGACCAGACGCAATCAAGGTCAAAATTTAACCGCGGTGATAAAACAATTAAATCCGGTCGTTAGAGGATTTGCGAATTATTTTAGAATAGCGAATTGCAGCAGGGAGTTTAAGAAATTAGCAGGTTGGATAAGACGACGATTAAGAGCGATTCAACTTAAACAATGGAAGATGCCAGCCAAACTACACAGAAAGCTCAAACAAAGCGGGTATAAACCACCGTTCAAATTTATCAAGATGAACTCGTGGCGCAACTCGTTGAGTCCACTATCGAGTTTAGCGATGCCAAACCAATGGTTTAAAGAAATGGGATTGTTCGAATTATCCGAAGTGAATATGGGCAAGCTTGTACCGAAAGGTATGTGAAGAATACATGAGCCGTATACGAGATCCGTACGTACGGTTCTGTGAGAGGGATGAGGCGTAAGCCTCACCCTACTTGAT
>NZ_AJWM01000117.1 GCF_000281085.1 Catenovulum agarivorans YM01 | reverse complement strand
TAATTAAGCCTAGTCACAAAAAGCCAAGTTGCTTAATGGTAGCTTGGCTTTTTGTTTTAACTTTTTCTAAACGTAATAAGAATAATATGTTCAAAAAAACACTATCGGCAATTAAAACACACACACCTAAAAAAACAGACTCAACACTGCAAGACAACTCTGTGGTGCTTGAATTTATGCCTGCGGCAATTGAGATTTTAGAACGACCAGCTTCCCCCATCGGGCGTACGCTAGGTAGAATTATTATCGTTATGGTTATTTTCGCTTTTATTTGGTCGTATGTTGGAAAGGTAGACGTTGTGTCGATTGCACAAGGCAAGATTATTCCAAGTGGTCGGGTTAAAGTCATTCAACCATTACAAAAAGGAGTTATTAAAAGTGTGTTTGTCAAAGAGGGTGAGCTTGTTGAGGCCGGTCAACCTCTAGTGGAATTAGATCAAAGTTTAACTCATGCCGATTTAAATAAACTATCTCACGATGTTATGTTTGCAAAACTTAATTTATATAGAGTGCTTAGTATTCGCAGTAAACTAAAACCTAATGAAGTTTTACCCGAATTGGATAGTTACCACCATTGGTTAAATACTTTACCGAAAGAAAAACTAGACTATCAAAATGCTTGGATTGAGCAAAACTGGCTTAAATATAAAACGCAGCTAAATGGGCTAGAGCAAAAACTAAAAACACAATCAGCGGAATTAAGAATAAATGACTCAGACATAGAGCGATATGAAGTTGTCTTTCCTATTATTAGCAAAAGAGCAGATTCGATGAAGTCGCTCAATCTTGAACAATATGTGTCTAACGAAAATTATTTAGAGTTAGAGCAACAAAGAGTTGAGTATCAACAAAACATGAAAATGGCGCAAGCACGTAGTCAAATGTTACTATCAATTATGGAAGAAACTCAACTTGAAATAAAAAAATTCAGAGAGGAATTTTTGGTAAATAATCTAATCGAAATAGAACACTTTAATAGAGAAGTTGCTAATTTAGAACAAGAATTATCAAAAGCAAAAATGTTAAACGAAAAGCAATTATTAATAGCGCCTGTGACTGGTTTTGTGCAGCAACTAAGTGTTAATACTATTGGGGGGGTTGTGACTGATGCTCAAACATTAATGCTAGTTGTACCTAAAGAAGATTTTTTAGAAGCTGAAGTCGAGTTACCTAATAAAGACATTGGTTTTGTAAAGGTAGGGCAGACCGCAAGCCTAAAAGTTGACACGTTTGATTTTACTTTATATGGCGCTGTTGGTGCTGAAGTAATTGATATTACAGCAGATGCGATTGAAGATGAGAATACAGGATTAATTTATAAAATGCGTTTGAAACTTAATCAGAATAAACTATTTGTAGAAGACAAATGGATACACTTAATTCCTGGTATGGGTGTTACTGCTGAAGTTAAAACGTCCAGAAGACGTATCCTTGATTATTTTTTAAGTCCCATCAAAGGTTCAACGGATAGTAGTTTGCGTGAGCGCTAGAGGGTATTCAAAACCTATCTCAGCGTAATTTAGTTTGATTTTTATCTTATCGCTTCAAAGTGAATGGTAAATTGCTTCTTGGTTGTTTGTGTGTCAGGTACAAAAAAAGAAGAGACTAAAACAAAAATTAATACTGTTCAGAGCTTTGTCGAGCAGTCTGCTTTGACTTACACTGCTCATTGCAAACTTAAAGTTAGTAAAATTGGCTGAAGGTAATATCCTAAATAGTTTGTTTTTAAGCCTATTTAAACAATTTTTGCTTATATAATCGTCGATCGAAAGAAAATATCATTTTTTTTCAAAAAAGGGCTTGCAACGCCCAGCTGCTTTCAATAAACTGCGCTCCACTTTTGACAGGGCCGGCTTAGCTCAGTTGGTAGAGCAACTGACTTGTAATCAGTAGGTCGCCAGTTCGATTCCGGCAGCCGGCACCATCAAAAATATAGAATTCGGAGGGGTTCCCGAGTGGCCAAAGGGATCAGACTGTAAATCTGACGGCTCTGCCTTCGCTGGTTCGAATCCAGCCCCCTCCACCACGAATCACAGTTTGAGGTCTAAAGCTCAGAGCGCGGGCATCGTATAATGGCTATTACCTCAGCCTTCCAAGCTGATGATGCGGGTTCGATTCCCGCTGCCCGCTCCAAGTTTTGCTGATATAGCTCAGTTGGTAGAGCGCACCCTTGGTAAGGGTGAGGTCCCCAGTTCAAATCTGGGTATCAGCACCATCTGATTTTAGCCTCCGACCGTGGCATCAATTAAATTTATCTGACAGAGTCAGAACTAAGTTGAGGTCTGGAAAGTGGCTAAAGCAAAATTTGAACGTACTAAACCGCATGTTAACGTAGGTACA
>NZ_AJWM01000116.1 GCF_000281085.1 Catenovulum agarivorans YM01 | reverse complement strand
TTCCATTATCCATGGCCCGCTCTCAAACGGTATCCCTACCGATTGGAAGTTTTGCGAAAAACAATCACCACCACCTTTCCTAACATAGCGTTGCTGTAAACACTTCCATGTACGCTTCGCTTTTTCATCCCTGAAAAAGAGACTTTGCTCTAAGTCATTGCTCTAGCACTTTCCCGGATTCCAGTTCACGTAAGCACTATCGGCACTACAGAAATTGTGCCGTATACAAAGGTACTCAAAAAAAGATAGCGCCACGAGGTTTAGCGACACCCTAGTATGACAGAGCCGACTGGAATGCTGGTTTTCTAAAACTTCATAAGATAGGGATATCTTATGTGAGCGGCCAGGGACTGGCGAACAGCGCTTTTAGAAAATCATGCTTCCAGTAGGCGACCATTCGCCAAAGTTTTTAGCGGCGCTATCTTTGTGGCGGCTCCTAAGCAAGATATACCTACAATGCGCGATATTTAAAATCTTGCAAAATCGCACGACCCTGACCACAGCAATACAAACCAATACGTAAACTTAAAAAGCCACCAAATACATTGTGGTTAATACCAGCCACCTCCATTCTAGTTGGATGACGCTGCCAACTAGCGCCATTATCTGTTGAATAATGGTAAGTAATTACATTGTTATCATTGGTTAAACGCATTTTAAGTTGCTTAGATTTGTTTGGAATTCGCGCCCACGGATGCTCTTCCGCATATTGAAAACTCTTAATCGAGTTACCATCAGCGCCCATGCCTACAAAAGCTTTATGGTTATAAAATAACAATAAACCGGCTTCGGCTTTATCCTCAAGCGTCATAGAAACTTCAACTTGATAACTTCTATCTATCGCGTTACAAACTATAGGTGACGAATTACTCGGGTTGGTGCCCGCTGCAACCAAGCTCAAAGCCGAGCTGGAATTGAAGCGGCTATAATTTATGCGTTCAAGTTCCTTGTTGCTTGGTTTATGAAAAGCCCATTGCAAACCAAACTTATTAGTTGAAAAATCATCTGAGCGAGCCAATCCATTTTTAACGCCATTAATATTGGCCGGCTTTTTCATTGGTTGTGATAGGTCACCCCCTTTAGCTTTAAACCAGCCATCTTCAGTCCATTCAATTGGCTCTAATAAGGTTTGTCTGCCCAAAGTTCTAAAACTATTTTCATAACCATGATAAATCATCCACCAATCTTTATTTGGCCCTTCAATTAAAGTTGCATGCCCGCGTGACCACCAAGGCTCTTCGGTTGACTGACTGCGCACTAACGGATTGCGTGGGCAATGCTCCCAAGGGCCATGGATGGATTTAGCCCGCGCGGCGATTACCATATGGCCAGTCACTGGGCCTGCAGTGCCACCAACTGCTGTGACTAAATAAAAATAGTCTTTATAACGCGTTATTTTAGGCCCTTCTGGGGCAAAGTTTTCGGTTATCCAATGATCTGGATAAACCCAAGGTTGATAGGCAGGTTCAACTTGGCCATCTGTTGCTAATCCATTGTCTTTGAGTTTTATTTTTCTAATGCCGTTTACAAATAAATAGCGTTTGCCATCTTCGCCTACGGCATGGCCAGGATCGATACAACCATCTATATGTAGGTTAATTGGCTCACTCCAAGGGCCTGCAATATTATCCGCCCAAATAACATAAGTTCCCCAAGGTTTGCCCGCAGGAGCGGCCGGTATGTAGATGTAATATCTATCTTGGTGTTTACAAATATCCAGTGCCCATACTGTGCCTATGTTGGTATGCAAAGCAGGGCCTATTGGCGTCCAGTTGACTAAGTCTTTTGAATGCCAGATAACAATGCCAGGGTAGTTATCAAACGATGAAAACGTCATGTAATAATCGTCACCATCTTTTAAAACTGTCGGATCTGGGTAGTCACCCGGCATAATAGGGTTTAAGTAATACCCATTGCCCAAATCTGCTTGGCGCTGACCTTCAAGACCTTTCGGCCAGCTTGGGAGGTTTGTTTTAGCTGCTGTATTGTCACAACCTTTTGATGCTGGCGCTGCAAATGCGCTGATAGGTGATATTAAACTCGATGCGACAACAGATTTTAATAAAGTTCTTTTATCTATATTAGTCATGTGATTTCTCTTAGTGCTTAGTTATCCCGGGCTTAGGTTAGTTATAAGGAGTCAGCGTTAAGCGTTAAGAGAAAATACCGTAATGAATAACTGACCGTTATTCTGCAAAGCAGCTAAAGTAAAAATTATCTAAAAGTGTTAGTTTTAATGCAGAATTTTCTATAGCAGGCACTAACGCATATAGCTTTTAAAAGATTTTGGTGTACAGGCGTACTCTTCTTTAAATAATTTATTAAAGTAAGAGACGTTTTTATAACCAACGGCAAAGGCAATTTCTGCAACGTTAGCATCCACTTTGTTGGTTAATAATCTGGCTGCTTCAGTTAAACGAACTTTATTCAAATAACCGGTAAAAGTTAAACCTAATTCATCTTTTAAAAGCTCATTTACTTTGCCGCGGTTTAACCCTGTTTGTGTGCATACTAACTCTAGATTGAGTTCACAGTTTGTATAATGCGTGGCGATATAATTAAACAAAGCTTGTTTGTCTTTTTCTGTGTGGCTGGTGATCTCTAATTGCTGGTAGGCAACAAAAGGGCGCTCTTGTAGTATTTTATCTTTAAGCTCCTTGGTTAATGCTTTGGTATAGTTCTTAAACAACCAATAAGTGTAAACAAGGATCAGCAAAGGTAAAACAACAGCAAGTATATAAAGATATGACCAAATATCGCCAGACAGCTCTAATTGATTTATTTGCACTCGAGAGTTTGTATCACGCGGGCTTTGTTTTGTATGATCTGATCCAATAGTTTTGGACACCTCATTAAGTGAGTAGAATAACTCACA
>NZ_JH767551.1:1893-3071 GCF_000281085.1 Catenovulum agarivorans YM01 | reverse complement strand
GATAAACATTCGGGTTGTATGGTTAAGTGACTAAGCGTGCACGGTGGATGCCTTGGCAATTGGAGGCGATGAAGGACGTGTTAATCTGCGATAAGCTTGGTCGAGTCGATAAAAGACGCATGAGACCAAGATTTCCGAATGGGGCAACCCACTCTTTTAGAGTATCTTACAGTGAATACATAGCTGTAAGAAGCAAACCCGGAGAACTGAAACATCTAAGTACCCGGAGGAACAGAAATCAACCGAGATTCCGTCAGTAGCGGCGAGCGAAAGCGGAACAGCCGATATCATAGAGTTCAGCAGAACATTCTGGAAAGTTTGACCATAGTAGGTGATAGTCCTGTATGCGAAAAGCTTTATGATACATATTAAGTAGGTCGGGACACGTGTTATCTTGACTGAATATGGGGGGACCATCCTCCAAGGCTAAATACTCCCAATTGACCGATAGTGAACCAGTACCGTGAGGGAAAGGCGAAAAGAACCCCTGTAAGGGGAGTGAAATAGAACCTGAAACCGTGTACGTACAAGCAGTGGGAGCAGACTAGTTCTGTGACTGCGTACCTTTTGTATAATGGGTCAGCGACTTATATTTTGTAGCAAGGTTAACCTTTTAGGGGAGCCGTAGCGAAAGCGAGTGTTAACTGCGCGTTGAGTTGCAAGGTATAGACCCGAAACCCGGCGATCTACCCATGGGCAGGTTGAAGGTTGAGTAACATCAACTGGAGGACCGAACTCACTAATGTTGAAAAATTAGGAGATGACCTGTGGGTCGGAGTGAAAGGCTAATCAAGCCGGGAGATAGCTGGTTCTCCCCGAAAGCTATTTAGGTAGCGCCTCGGACGAATACCACTGGGGGTAGAGCACTGTTAAGGCTAGGGGGTCATCCCGACTTACCAACCCTTTGCAAACTCCGAATACCAGTGAGTACTATCCGGGAGACACACGGCGGGTGCTAACGTCCGTCGTGAAGAGGGCAACAACCCAGACCGCCAGCTAAGGTCCCAAATACTAATTAAGTGGGAAACGATGTGGGAAGGCTTAGACAGCTAGGAGGTTGGCTTAGAAGCAGCCACCCTTTAAAGAAAGCGTAATAGCTCACTAGTCGAGTCGGCCTGCGCGGAAGATGTAACGGGGCTAAATTAGTAACCGAAGCTGCGGATTTAATCTTATGATTA
>NZ_JH767551.1:783-1883 GCF_000281085.1 Catenovulum agarivorans YM01 | reverse complement strand
CGGCCTGCGCGGAAGATGTAACGGGGCTAAATTAGTAACCGAAGCTGCGGATTCACGCTTTGCGTGAGTGGTAGGGGAGCGTTCTGTAAGCTGTTGAAGGTGTGTTGTAAAGCATGCTGGAGGTATCAGAAGTGCGAATGCTGACATGAGTAACGATAAAGCGGGTGAAAAACCCGCTCGCCGAAAGACCAAGGTTTCCTGTCCCATGCTAATCAGGGCAGGGTAAGTCGGCCCCTAAGGCGAGGCAGAGATGCGTAGTCGATGGGAAACAGGTTAATATTCCTGTACTTTTATTAACTGCGATGGAGAGACGGAGAAGGCTAAACTAGCTTGGCGTTGGTTGTCCAAGTGAAAGTAAGTAGGCTAAAGTTCTAGGCAAATCCGGAACTTTATTAGGCTGAGATACGAGACGAGCTACCAAGGTAGCGAAGTAGTTGATGCCCGGCTTCCAGGAAAATCTTCTAAGCTATAGGTTAATAAGAACCGTACCCGAAACCGACACAGGTGGTCAGGTAGAGAATACTAAGGCGCTTGAGAGAACCCGGGTGAAGGAACTAGGCAAAATAGTACCGTAACTTCGGGAGAAGGTACGCCACGTTATTGTGAAGGGCTTTACGCCTGGAGCGAGAGGTGGTCGAAGTAACCAGGTGGCTGGAACTGTTTATTAAAAACACAGCACTGTGCAAAATCGAAAGATGACGTATACGGTGTGACACCTGCCCGGTGCCGGAAGGTTAATTGATGGGGTTATCCTTTGGAGAAGCTCTTGATCGAAGCCCCGGTAAACGGCGGCCGTAACTATAACGGTCCTAAGGTAGCGAAATTCCTTGTCGGGTAAGTTCCGACCTGCACGAATGGTGTAATCATGGCCACGCTGTCTCCACCCGGGACTCAGTGAAATTGAACTTGCTGTGAAGATGCAGTGTACCCGCGGCTAGACGGAAAGACCCCGTGAACCTTTACTATAGCTTGGCAGTGAACATTGAACCTACATGTGTAGGATAGGTGGGAGGCTTTGAAGCATGCACGCCAGTGTGTGTGGAGCCATCCTTGAAATACCACCCTTGTATGTTTGATGTTCTAACGTTGTCCCATTATCT
>NZ_JH767551.1:0-773 GCF_000281085.1 Catenovulum agarivorans YM01 | reverse complement strand
GTGGAGCCATCCTTGAAATACCACCCTTGTATGTTTGATGTTCTAACGTTGTCCCCTAATCGGGGATGCGGACATTGCCTGGTGGGTAGTTTGACTGGGGCGGTCTCCTCCCAAAGCGTAACGGAGGAGCACGAAGGTTGGCTAAGTACGGTCGGACATCGTACGGTTAGTGCAATGGCATAAGCCAGCTTAACTGCGAGACAGACACGTCGAGCAGGTGCGAAAGCAGGTCATAGTGATCCGGTGGTTCTGAATGGAAGGGCCATCGCTCAACGGATAAAAGGTACTCCGGGGATAACAGGCTGATACCGCCCAAGAGTTCATATCGACGGCGGTGTTTGGCACCTCGATGTCGGCTCATCACATCCTGGGGCTGAAGTCGGTCCCAAGGGTATGGCTGTTCGCCATTTAAAGTGGTACGCGAGCTGGGTTTAGAACGTCGTGAGACAGTTCGGTCCCTATCTGCCGTGGGCGTTTGAGAATTGAGGGGGGCTTCTCCTAGTACGAGAGGACCGGAGTGGACGAACCTCTGGTGTTCCGGTTGTTCTGCCAAGAGCATTGCCGGGTAGCTAAGTTCGGAATCGATAACCGCTGAAAGCATCTAAGCGGGAAGCGAGCCCCGAGATGAGTTGTCACAGACCCTTGAGGTCCTGTAGGGCCCTTGTAGACTACGAGGTTGATAGGTTGGATGTGTAAGTGCTGTGAGGCATTGAGCTAACCAATACTAATTGCCCGTGCGGCTTAACCATACAACGCCAAATGTTTATTGGGTT
>NZ_AJWM01000112.1 GCF_000281085.1 Catenovulum agarivorans YM01 | reverse complement strand
ACAAAAAGCCAAGCTACCATTAAGCAACTTGGCTTTTTGTGACTAGGCTTAATTAATAATTAAGCCACTTTTTGCCAGCTTTTTATTAAGCTAGGTGTAAGCTCATCTTGAGTGGCTGTTGAGATAACATTACCTGCTCCTACAGGCGGCTCAAAACTGGCCATAGCATCAACTAACTGGTTTATCTGAGCAACATTAATAGAACCATCTTCTGCTTCAATTGTTTCTATTTGATGTTGCATTCCATCAAACCAATCGGTCACAGTTATGCTGCCGTCATTACCCACAAAGCCAATAGTCAAATTATCTTCATTGCGGCTAAACCAAATATCATCCGATGTTAATTCGCTTAGTACTAAACTATCATTATTACCATTAGCATCATTGATAATGTCGTCACCATCACCTAAAGCATATTGATAAACATCATCACCATTACCACCTTGTAATAAATCATCGCCTAAGCCACCAATTAATGTGTCATTTTGGTTACCACCTTCTAGTGTGTCGTTTCCAGCACCACCTTCTAGGTAATCACTATCATTTCCACCAAATAGTTGATCATCCCCATCTCCGCCAAACAACTCATCAGATTGATTTCCACCCTCTAACACGTCATTACCAGCATCACCAAATAATACGTCGCTATCATTACCGCCGATTAATTGGTCATCACCTTCTCCACCAAATAATCGATCTGATTGATTTCCGCCATCTAGTAGGTCATCACCAAATCCACCACTTAACATGTCATCACCATGACTACCTATTAGCTCATCATTACCTGCATCACCATAAAGACTATCATTGCCATTACCGCCAAAGACAACGTCATTTCCATCATGACCAGATATAGTATTGTCAGCATGGGTGCCAGTAAGCTGATCATCAAACATTGAGCCGATAAGGTTTTCAATATCCGTTAATTGATCATTTGCTGCAGCACCTGAGTTGTTGTTTTTCTTTAACAGATTCACACCAACACCTTCATCAGAATTTTGGTAGCTCACGGTATCGTTACCTAAACCACCGTTAATGATGTCGCCACCGCCATTACCAATAAAGATATTGTCATTATCATCGCCGATTAATACATCAGAAAGCTCAGTCGCAATGATCGTTTCAATATCAACTAAGGTATCGTTTATGGCTGCACCAGCATTGAGCGATTGCTCTGCTAAGTTAAGCTCGATTGATTCAACAGAATCTCGATAACTAACGGTATCATGACCTTCACCACCGTCTAAATAATCAGTACCGTATAATCCTTCGACTGAAGTTTCTCTTGCAATAATTAGGTCGTCACCTGTACCGCCGAAAGCTATGTCGTTACCAGGATCAATAATTATTTTATCATTACCTTCTCCACCATAAATAACATCATCTCCAGTACCGCCACGAATAAAGTCGTCGCCTTCGTCACCAAATAACAGGTCATTTTCTGAATTACCTTCTATGACATCATCACCTGTACCACCGTATACAGTATCTTCCCCACTGATACCTCTTAAGGTGTCATTACCAGTGCCGCCATAGATAACGTCATTGCCTTTACCACCATTAACATAGTCGTCACCTTCTCCAGCATAAACAATGTCGTCACCATGGTTTGCAATAATCTCATCATTGCCAGCACCACCATCAACATAATCATCGCCTGTCCATGCGTTCACATAGTCATCACCTTCTCCAGCATAAACAATGTCGTCTCCAGTGTGGGCTTCTATGTGATCATTTCCAGCTCCGCCATTAATAGTGTCATTATCATGAAGCCCGAGGATATGATCGTCACCTTCACCACCATTTATAATGTCGTCACCAAAGCCACCACGGATATAATCATCACCATCTCCACCATCAATCACATCGTTATCGGCACCACCATCGATAAAGTCGTTACCGTCACCACCATAAAGTTCATCATTGCCCGAGTAGCTTTTAATTGAGTCATCACCACCGTTTCCATGGATAACATCGGCGTTTTCTTCACCAAATATTCTATCGGCATTATTACTGCCCGCACCAATTAATGGTAATAAGTTGTGAGTTAATAAAGACTCTGACGCTTCGCCATTATCAATTAACGTTTGAATGCCTTCATTAAATTGATTTACTAAACTAGGATCGACTTCAACTAAGGTCATTGCTGCCAATAACTGTGCATCGATTCGCGCTGGGTCATTCTCAGCGAGACGTGACATTACTTTATCTAAGCTTCCTTCAAGTGAATTGACGCGTACTAATGAAATAGTGTCTGACGCATAATTGTAAGAAGCTAAAGGCAATTCATCTTTTAACAATCCATTAGTCACCGCAACTTTAACCAGTAGGTTTCTTGTTATTTCTTGTAGAGTACGTTTCAGCGCATCACCGCTAGTGACTATATTCCATTCTTCCTCTGTGTCATGCCATAGATTATCGCTAAAGCTTATCGTTTCAACACCTGAATACGATTGAATAATGCCTAACTGCTCTGCAGTAAAGGTTTCGTCATTGGAATTTTCAAAAACAAAAAGGCCTGATTCTGGATTTAGAACGGCACCAAATTGCTCGTCAATATTGGCAGAAAGTTCTGCAGCGCTAATACCTTCTACGCCAGCCCATTTAGCTAAAAATGTATCAAAATTATCAACTAATTGCTTAGCATCACCAGACATAATAAGGTCGTGTGCATAATCACCAAAGCCAGTATTTAAGCTCATGGCAATACGCAAATCAGCCATTGTACCATGACCTTTAACTTCTGCTATTTCCTCTGCTGCTTGATAAAAAGCGAAGTTTTGGACATATGTGGATGAGGTTGTGTTGACATTTAATATCACATCGCCAATGGTTCCTTGACTACCATCAGCATATGTAAACGAGCTTTCTCGAATGACACGCCCTGATTCTGTCATTTCATTGTCGGTGTCGGTGTAATTTAGGTCTAAGCTCGCGATACCAAAATCAGAAAGTTGATGCAATTCACCTTCATCCGAAATACCATCTTGGTTTGTGTCTTGCCAAATTTTAATCTCAGCGAATTGCTCATCTGCACTATTTATCACGCCATCGCCATTCGAGTCCAATTCTGCAAGTTCACTAAAACCAGGGGCGTTAGGACTACCAAAGAGCTCTTTTATATCACTAATTTTATTATCACCATCGCGATCAATCGCCAATAAACCATCGTCTGCATGAACCCATGACGTGTTAATTGCAAAGCCATCGCCGGATAAATCGAAGTAAACATTACTACCATCAAGTGAAGTTAATTCTATACCGTCACCATCTAAATCTATCACCATAGGATCATATGACCAACTCGACGAATAACTGCTATAACTTGAGCTACCATACGCTCCTGAATCCGAGCCAAATACATCGTCCCAAATGTCACTTACCCAACTTGTAAAATCATCCCAAGTGTCACTTGCCCAACT
>NZ_AJWM01000111.1 GCF_000281085.1 Catenovulum agarivorans YM01 | reverse complement strand
TTTGCTAACCCGAAGTAAGCAGCATTTTGGCGTAATTCGTTTTTGAATTGACGGATATTAGTAGAGCCGTCGATAACCACTAGCTCAACACCTGCCATTTCAGCGTAATCGTTAATCATATCTGTTGTAACTGCTTGGCTGTATGCTGTGTGGTGTGCGCCACCAGCATAAATCCAAGCTGCAGCTGCAACTGATAAGTTTGGTTTTGGTTCCCAAAGCGCTGATGCGACTGGTAACTCAGGGGTATTTTCAGGTGCCGTTACTGCATCTACTTCGTTTACGATAATGCGGAAACGGTTGCCCATATCAATTGGTGATACGTTGATAGCAGGACCAGCTTTACCACTGAATAATAAACGCGCAACGTCACACTTCATACCTATGGTATGGCGGTGTACTTCTAAACGTGGTTTAGCAGCTGCGATTGATGGACAGACTTCTAACATGTGTGCACCTAATACTTGGTCGCGTGTACCGAAGTTGTAGGTGTAGTCTTCCATAAATGATGTACCACCAGAACGGCCAACAGACATGGCTTTCATAATGCGAACCATAGCTGACGTTTTCCAGTCGCCTTCACCGCCGTAACCAAAACCTTGCGCCATTAAACGTTGAGTGGCTAAGCCTGGTAAACCTGTTAAACCTGTTAAGTTTTCAAAACAGTTGGTGAAACCACCAAAACCGCCGCCTTTTAAGAATTTAGCCATGCCTAATTCTAAACGCGCTTCGTTTTGCAACATTTTTAATTGGTATTCATCTTTGAAGATGGCATCTGCTACTTGATAGTCTTGGGTGTATAGGTCTAATTGTGCTGCTACGTCTGCATCTGAAATTTCATTTACAACTGCAGATAAGTCGCCTAAACCGTAGGCATGTACTTCGTATCCAAATTGGATTTGTGCTGCAACTTTGTCGCCTTCTGTAACAGCTACTTGACGCATGTTGTCACCAAAACGGGCAATTTTTAAGTTTTGGCTTTCGTTCCAACCTACAGCTGCACGGCACCAGTCGTCGATTTGTTCTTGAACTAATGCATTTTGCCAGTGACCAACAACAACTTTACGCTCTTTACGCATACGTGTGCCGATGAAACCAAATTCACGACAACCGTGTGCACTTTGGTGCGTATTCATGTAGTTCATGTCGATTTCACCCCAAGGCAATGCTGCATTAAATTGGGTGTGAAGGTGCATAAATGGTTTACGTAATTCTGCTAAACCAGCAATCCACATTTTTGATGGAGAGAAGGTGTGCATCCACATAATTAAACCAACACAGTTTTTATCTGCATTTGCTGCTTGGCAAACTGCATGAATTTCTGCTGGTGATTTTACCGTTGGCTTGCACACTATGTTCATGCCAATGCTTTCAGATGTGTTGAAACCTTCTACGATTAAAGCACTGTCTTTGGCAACTTGCTCTAATACTTTTGGCCCGTATAAGTGTTGTGAGCCAGTTACAAACCAAACTTCTTTTTGACCAAATACGCTCATAATTTTCTACCTTATAAATAAACTCTCGCTTGGTGATGGCAAACCTATATGGCCTTGCTGGCACCTGTGCTTAATTCAAACCGCTGGAGTTGCACAGGTAATAAAACGCAAACACGCATAAATCCATCCTTGGAGCTCCGCCGAGCCATCCATGGCTCAGAGGGTTTGCTTTTTTTACCTGTGCATCTCCGCTATTCTGTGTTAATTACTTCTGCCCGTAATAAGCGTTTTTACCGTTCTTACGTAAATAATGCTTATCCACCAACTCTTGTTTTAAATCACCGATTTGTGGTGACAAGGTTTTGGTTAAATAAGCCATTTTGGCGATTTCTTCTAAAAGCACTGCGTGATAAACCGACTTAGCGGCATCTTTACCCCAAGTAAAAGGTGCATGGCCTGCAACTATTACCATAGGTGATTCATTTGGGTCGCGGTCTTGAAACAGCTCAACAATTTGAGCGCCGGTTTCTTCTTCGTAATCACCTTGAATACGTTCATTACTCATAACCGGAGCACATGGAATTGCGCCATATACATAATCCGCTTGAGTCGTACCTAAACATGGAATATCAATTTGTGCTTGTGCCCATGCAGTTGCATAGGTTGAATGTGTATGAGTTACACCACCAATGTTGTCCCAAGTACGATATAAATAAGTGTGAGTTTTAGTATCCGATGAAGGGTTTAACTTGCCTTCAACTATGTTGTTTTCTAAATCAACAACAACTATATCTTCAACTTTTAACGCTTCGTACGGTACACCACTTGGTTTGATTGCAACTACACCTGCTGCACGGTCTATTTGTGAAACGTTACCAAAGGTATAAGTCACTAATTTACGCGTATCCAACTCCATGTTGGCTTCAAATACTTCGCGTTTTAATTCTAAAAACTTGCTCATTTTTTGGGTTTCCTGACTAATCTTTTTGCTTACTTCGAACTTTCTACGTAAGCACCCAGTGCCTGGTAGTTTTTATATAGCTCGTCAAATTTCGCGGCATTTTCTGCATTCGGTTGGTAGGTTTTACACACAGGTGATGCCATCACTTCTTGTGCTGCTGCAACGCTTGGGTAAACGCCCGCTGCAACTGATGCAAAGATGGCAGCGCCTAATGCACAGCTTTGTTCACTTTCTAAAACATCAATTGGGCAATTCCACACATCCGCACAGGTTTGCATAACAAAGTCAGATTTTTTTGAGATACCACCTATGGTCACTACCGAATCAATTGCCACACCTTCAGATTTAAAACGCTCAATAATAGCGCGCGCACCAAATGCAGTTGCTTCTACTAATGAACGATAAATTTGTGGTGCATGGCTACCCATTTTTAAACCTGTAATTGCCATAGCGACAGTTTGGTCTGCATCTGGGGTACGACGACCATTTACCCAATCTAGTGCAGTTACACCTGTGCTACCAATTGGCAATTTGGCCGCTTCTTCACCGAGTTTGAATAAAGTTTTATCTTCAATTTCTTGGGCTAATTTAGCTTTGGTTTCTGCATCTAATACATCTGACGCTTCAATGTTTTTCAGTGGCCAGTTAATTAAGTTACGGAACCATGCGTATAAATCACCAAAAGCTGACTGACCCGCTTCTAAACCCACCATACCAGGAACAACTGAGCCATCTACTTGACCACAAATACCTTTAATGCATTTGTCGCCCATATCTTCGTATGAAGCGATGGCGATATCACAAGTTGAAGTACCCATAACTTTAGTTAATACGCCAGGTTTAACGTTTGCACCAACAGCGCCCATGTGGCAATCGAACGCACTAAAAGTTACAACTGTACCAACTGGCAAACCTAATTTATCCGCCCACTCTTGGGTTAACTCACCGCATTTTTCTTCTGCTGTGAAAGTTTGTGCTGGTAAACGGTCGCGTAAACCATCTAATAATGGGTCGATAGAGGTAAAGAATTCATTTGGTGGATAACCGCCCCAGCTTTCATGCCACATTTGTTTATGGCCTGCAGCACAACGACTCGCTCGGAATACACTTGGGTGAGTTGTGCCAGTAATTAATGCAGACATCCAATCACAGTGTTCAACCCAGCTATATGCAGCATTGCGCACAGCTTCGTCTTCACGTAATACGTGTAAAGCTTTTGCCCAGAACCACTCAGAAGAATAGATACCACCTTCGTATTTAATGTAGTTTTCGTCTGACTTAGCTGACGCTTGGGTAATTTGTTGTGCTTCTAAAATTGCAGTATGGTCTTTCCACAAAACAAACATTGCATTTGGGTTTTCAGCAAACTCAGGTTTAAGCGCAAGCGCTACACCATTTTCATCAACTGCAACTGGCGTTGAACCTGTGGTATCAAAACTAATACCAACCACTTGCTCTGCCGCACCAGTAGGTGCTTTTGCCCATAAACCTTGAACAACTTGCTCTAAGCTTTCTACATAATCTAACGGATGTTGACGGAATTGGTCTTTTGCCGGTTGGCAAAATAAACCTTGTTTCCATCTTGGGTAATAAACTACGTTTGTTGCAATTTCTTTACCATTGCTCGTATCAACCAATAATGCACGAACAGAATCTGAACCGTAATCTAAACCAAGCGTGTAGCGTGTCATAAACTCACCATT
>NZ_JH767550.1:2551-4558 GCF_000281085.1 Catenovulum agarivorans YM01 | reverse complement strand
TCTGTGAGTTATTCTACTCACTTAATGAGGTGTCCAAAACTATTGGATCAGATCAATATGCTTACACCTGCTAGTTAACGCCGCAATATGGGGCGCATAAAAGCTTGGCTATAATAGCGAAGAATGAGCGTAGCCAAGCTTTTTGCGTCCCTTCATAATTGCTTTGTTATACGTATTTAGTAGGCATAGCAAGCAGCGTCGCGATTATTACTTTATAAATTAACATTCAGTTAGATATATCTCTTAATTCTTCAGAAATCCACTGAATAGCTTCTGTGACTAATTTAGGGTTTTCATGATGAATATAGTGTTCACATATATCACATATTATTTGTTTGGAGTTGGGTGATAAATTTGAAAGCTGTTTTTGGGTATATTGAACAGTTTCCCAGCTTACCTTTTCTTTGGCGCTCATGCTATCAACACTACCCCAGTAACTTTTACCCGCCGACAGTACAACTAAAGGTACATTAGGGAAATTGGGGTTTTCGTTTACTAGTTGCATAGTTAAGGGCATACCTTTCATTTCGCTATCTACAACAGTCGGTAAGATGATTTTCACCCAAGCTGGCAAGACTGGTAATGCGCAATTTATACCTCCCGACTTTTCACACTCAGCAGTCCAACTAGCAGGTTTGGCATCAACTAAAACAACTCCTGAAACTTCTTTTGGAAAAGTTTTTGCGTAGAGTTCCATATAAGTTCCGCCAATTGAATGACCTACCAATAAATAGGGAGGTTTAACATCTGCTACGGCAAGAAGCTCTCGAAGCTCATTAATAATTGTGCTCCCATCTCTTTGAAGATTTTTACTTTGACTTGCACCATAACCAGCACGATTGTATGCAAAGATCCTATTGTTCTCTTTTAGGTTTTTTAATACAGGTTCCCATGTCGTCATGTTATCAGTTAAACCTGCTTCAAATACAATAGTTAAGGGACCATTACCCGAAAGGTGATATGAATATTTTCCGTGCTTAGTAATAGCTTCCTTTGTATCTGGTAAAGTTGAACACCCGGCCATGATAAATAAGAGAACACCAATTAATACTTTCACTGCATTTCCTTGAAACTAGATGGTTTATTGAATTGGTTGTGACAATAGAGACCGATGTTAGTTCAGCCAGAACACAAATATTAATACGTATAACGCCGCAATATGGGGCGCATAAAAGCTTGGCTAAAATTAGGAACGAAGTGACGCGAGCCAAGCTTTTTGCGTCCCTTCATAATTGCATTGTTAGCCGTGTTTAAATCCGTGACTTTGCAAATGCTCTAAACGCTCAGCAAGCCAAACTTTAATTATTGACTGCCTAGTGACACCCACTCTATTAGCCTCACGATCTAGTGAATCAAGCATCCATGTAGGAAAATCTACATTAACCCGCTTAGTTTCCTGTGTCGTGCGTTTGGCCTTTGAAAGATCAAGGCTAGATAAAATATCGTCACCATCATCAAATTTTTTTTCAAATTCAGAAGCTTTCATAAAATTCAACCTCATTTTTTCTAGAACGCCTCACTGAAATTATCCGAATATTTGGAGTTCGGTGAGTAATTACAGCGGACCAAAACTTGCCTTTGTGGTATGCAATTATCAATGAACGAGGTTCATCTGATGTATTTGCAGGGATCTCAACTAAATCTGGGTCATTCCACAACTCTTGAGCTTCATCAAAATCGATACCATGTTTCACGAGATTGATTTCGCTTTTATTGGGGTCATATTCAAAAGTATACATGACATAAAAACTATACCTTTTTTGAATTATATGCAAGAGGTTTGATTAATACGGCTAACGCCGCAATAAGTGGCGCATAAAAGCTTGGCTATAATTAGCGAGGAACGAGCGCAGCCAAGCTTTTTGCGTCCACCCTTAATTGCATTGTTAGCTAATGCTGAGTCTTTAAAACTTAACTCGCTAACAACACAAAACCAAATTAGCAACTTACCTACTCTATTTTCAAACTGCAAACTTACAGCGAAAAGAAGCAGACCCGAACAATGCC
>NZ_JH767550.1:0-2465 GCF_000281085.1 Catenovulum agarivorans YM01 | reverse complement strand
CTTGAAGCGGCAGGCAAACAATATAAATGCCGCTCAACGGTAAAACAAGTTGGAAAAACCAACCTACAAACAACTGGAGCGTGGCGAGTTGGTGTTACTTTTTAGCACAAAATAACCAGCAACTCGAAAACTTACAACACCAATTTTTAGTTTTTAACTAAGTTAAGCAATTAGCTAACGCCCGCATAAGTGGCGCATAAAAGCTTGGCTATAATAAGCGAAGAATGAGCGCAGCCAAGCTTTTTGCGTCCACCCTTAATGCGATTGTTATGTTTGAGATTAACTCAAATGCTTAATAATTTTTGCTGCCCATTTATCCATAAATTTGCTGGGAGTGAAAGCTAATAAAGCCCCACATATAGGAAATAAAATACAAAAAATTACAGCACCAATTTTTGCATTTAAATCTTTAGTTGGGACACCATTAACCTCAATTGTCGCATTTGGATCTAGCGTTGCCTGAATGAAAAAGAAAACTAAAATGCTACCAATAATAATTAATGTCCCGCCTGCCAAGCGACTTAGGCCAACTACTACATCAATCTTTTTCTTTAATTCATCATCCATATTCGACTCAAACATAACGCCCGCATAAGTGGCGCAATAAAGCTTGGCTATAATAAGTGAGGCACGAACGCAGCCAAGCTTTTTGCGTCCACCCTTAATGCGTTTGTTATACACCATCTTGCAACAAACTATAAAGGTAATTTACTGAGTGGTGTAATTCATTTTGATTACTAAAATAATCAGAGATCACGCCATATTCATTATAGTTACTGATGTTGTAACCATCTTCGATATCGTTAAACCACAAGACCTGATTACCGAATACTGCAACAACATAGAATCCACCACCTTGATCTCCCAACGGAGAAAGTGACCACTTTTCTGGATTGATTTTAATCAGATTCCATAACTTCTGCTGAGGCTCATCTAGTAGCCAGAACTGATTTTCTAGATCATTATTGAGCCATTTTATATCAACTGGCTTCCATGTATTCGACATATTCTTAAATGGTGTATAACGCCCAGCTAAGCCGCTGGAACGGAGTTGATTGTTTTGTGCGAGCGTAGCGGAAAAGCACAAAACGAGCAACGCAGTGGAGGTCGGCTTGAGCTGTTTGTTAACTTCCATGCTTACAACTACCTAAAACCTTGGTGTCAGAATATGTAGCTTGCAGCCTTGCGGCCTGCACACTCGTCAAGCCCACAAATATGGTAGCGCTACTATCCCAT
This sequence comes from Catenovulum agarivorans YM01, assembly GCF_000281085.1. Classification (GTDB taxonomy): domain Bacteria; phylum Pseudomonadota; class Gammaproteobacteria; order Enterobacterales; family Alteromonadaceae; genus Catenovulum; species Catenovulum agarivorans. Next base: position 1,229 of record NZ_JH767550.1, on the reverse strand, counting down.
GCAGCTATTTCAAGTACAGCACATTCCAACTGGGGCGAAATATTTTCGCCTGACCAATAAGACGCATTGTTATAGATGTATGGTGACTCGATGACCATAGGGCGATCACCAATTTTTACAGCACTAAAAACGCCCCAGATGAACTGAACATCATTGGCCGCCAAATATGCCTCCAGTTTAGACCCAGACCACCAACCCTCTTCAATATCAAATCCGTTAGTTTCAATATCACTTAGGTACCAATCGTAATCAGAGCAGCGAATATTGAGGGCTTTAAGCATCTGTGGAAGATACGTAAAAAAATCAATTTGTTCTGTTTTTTCTAGGATAAAGTTCATGGCACACGAAGGCAGTTAACGCCGCAATATGGGGCGCATAAAAGCTTGGCTAAAATTAGGAACGAAGTGACGCAGCCAAGCTTTTTGCGTCCCTTTCATTATTGCTTTGTTATGTGTCATTGCACACAAATTATATGTTTATCCGCAACATATTGCCCATTTGAGTTAATTTCATAGACAGCGTGAGCAACCGAACATTTGTTTGAAAAAGAAGATGACGTGCAGCCAATATATTTTCCATCATGACTTTCAAACCATAAGCTAAAGTCTTGCTCAATTGATTTTGGTACATCTTGAGTCCTTGTCCAGATCTTAGAATCTGGCATAAAACTACAATGGTCTTCAGTTACAGAGCAAGAACTTAGATATAAAACAGACAAGAATATATTTATTCTCACTCTACCTCCGTGACACATAACGCCCCACTATGGGGCTGGTAAAGCTTGGCTAAACTGTGAAGCGAAGCGGAACTGAGCCAAGCTTTAACAGTCCCGCATGAGTGGTTTGTTAGTTTGCATTACCCAAACCAACCCGAGCGGTTACGCACTACACCACTTAACACAATAAAATTAACTCAATGCTGTAAACCTAACCGACTATATAAACCCAGTAAAGAGAAGCTCAGCTTGATTTACCAAAAACTCAGTTAAAAAATAGTAACCGCCAGCAAACTTAAACCCTTTTAATGCCACAACCCAACCAGAAAAACTCAAAGAAGAAACGATAGACCTTTAACACAAATTCGCTTACCGAAATGAAAACTCTGAAAGACGGGATTGCAAACTAACGCTTACATAAAAGGGTTAAAACATTTTAAACGTAGTTTAAGAAGTACATAGATTTATGTAAATGTTTTAATTCCTTTTAATGTTATTGTTATGGTGCTGATAG
>NZ_AJWM01000108.1 GCF_000281085.1 Catenovulum agarivorans YM01 | reverse complement strand
ATGAACTATTAAACGTAGCTTAATGAAGTGTCCACTTTTAATGGTTCAGATCACTTTTTTTATTCCATCAAAAGTAAATTCTGCAGGAACTACAGTCCTAAGCAAATAGTTTAAAGGCTCCAAAGAATCGTCATCGAAGAAATACATAAAAGCTTCAGCCCTATGGCCCGATAAGGCGACAGCATACTCAAAAATAAATGACGTCAATGAAGCGGAAACTTTACTCAAAACTTGTGAATGCCCTATAACGCCGCAATATGGGGCGCGAAAAAGCTTGGCTAAACTAGGAACGAAGTGACGCAGCCAAGCTTTTTGCGTCCCTTTCATTATTGCTTTGTTATGTGGCTTTTCAAAAACTCTGGGGCTAAGTCAGCGCCATTAGGCCAAACAACAGTTTCTAACTCAGGATCAACTGCTAGTTGCGAAAAAAATTGTGGATTGGTTAGCGGTTCAAACATAGAACCTTTAAGTCTATTTGTTAAATCAACTTCACCAGAAGTGCCATCATCAAATGACACCCAAAGTTTCATTCCTGATGTATGTTTTGCAGATTTGACATGAAGCATAAAGTTACTCCAAAGGTGCTATGTAATTAAGTGGTTCACCAGCTTGCGCTTTTTGCCAATTATCTTCAAGTTCAGGTTTGTGATATGAAATCCATTCTTGAACAAATTTAACCGCTCTTTTCGGCAACTCGCCTTCTATAATTTCACCATCAAAACTAAACAAGGCTTCATAGCCAGAATATTTAGCATGAAAATGGGGTGGATTATGATCGTTAAAATACATAGCGATAATAATTCCATAGAAACGACTAATAATTGGCATAAAACACTAACCAGTAATAATTTTTCTTGATCGTACTCAAATAATACGCCGTGTCAAATTAGCCACATAACGCCCGCATAAGTGGCGCATAAAAGCTTGGCTATAATTAGCAAGGAACGAGCGCAAGCCAAGCTTTTTGCGTCCACCCTTAATGCGTTTGTTAGGTTACGGTTTACTTCTTGAGCCAATGAGATGGCAAGTTTTCGTATTTGAATAAATAATCGATTGTCTGCTTTCTCGACCAGCCATTAAACTTTGCAACTAGATAAGTAACTAATGCACAGGATAACAAAAAATTTGCTAGCATTACCGACAGAACATAGTAATCAAAGGTATCTAAACCAGCGCCTGGTATTCCTGGTGCATCCATATCAACACCATTAAGTTCAGCTAAATAATGGACAATGATCCATGTTGGGGTTGCCGAAACAGCTATTGCGGCCCAACCCATAAGTATAAATAAAAATTTATATTTAAACTTGATTCGCGAATAATTCTCGGAGTTCATCTAGTAACCTAACGCCGCAATAAGTGGCGCATAAAAGCTTGGCTATAATGTGCGAGGTACGAGCGCAGCCAAGCTTTTTGCGTCCACCCTTAATTGCATTGTTAGCTAATGCTGAGCCTTTAAAGCTTAACTCGCAAACAACGCAAAACCAAATTAGCAACTTACCTGCTCTTTTTATACTGCAATTTAGCAGCGAAAAGAAGCAGACCCGAACAATACCGAGTGCCGTAAGTAAACTTAGAAAAATGAACTTGAGGACACGCACAAGCGTGGCGATACAAAAGTCCATTTTTATAAACTAACCAAAAGCGACCAGAAGCAAACAACTCAACTGCCGCTCAACGGTAAACAAGGCTGAAAAACCAATTTTCCGACAACTGGAGCGTGGCGAGTTGGTGTTACTTTTTAGCAAAAAACAGCCAGCAACTCAAAAACCCACAACACCAAATTTTAATTTTTAACTACGTTAAGCACTTAGCTAACGCCGTAGTAAAGGGTGGAATAAAGTTGGCTAATATTTTTGCTCAGCAAAAATTTGGCCAAGCTTTTTGCATCCCTTTGACTGCATTGTTAGAAATGCCCAACAACGCAAGAGCTGCATAAAAACGCCCTTTACCGACAATTAATAACGAATGCTTAAACTTAACGCAAAAAGCTGCGGTTACCAACATTTAAGCAAACAATAAATTTGTACAAACAGAGCGAGTTAACAACACTACCCTAGCCTACAAAGCCAAACTGAAATGCCAATTAACTTTGCACGCCAACCCGCGGTTGTAAAATAGCAAAGCACACAAATGCCTCATTTGAAGCCGTTTACTTTTAAGATTTTGCTACTTCTAACGCCGTAGTAAAGGGTGGAACAAAGTTGGCTAACATTTTTGCTCTGCAAAAATTTGGCCAAGCTTTTTGCATCCCTTTGACTGCATTGTTAGAAATGCCCAACAACGCAAGAGCTGCATAAAAATGCCCTTTACCATTAATTAAAAACAATTGCTTAAACTTACCGTAAAAAGCTGCGGTTACCAACATTTAAGCAAACGATAAATTTGTTCAAATATAGCGAGTTAACAACACCGCCCTAACCTACAAAACCAAACTAAAATGCAAATTAACTTTGCACGCCAACCAGCGGTTGTAAAATAGCAAAGCACACAAATGCCTCATTTGAAGCCGTTTACTTGTAAGATTTTGCTATTTCTAACGCCCGCATAGGTGGCGCATAAAAGCTTGGCTATAATAAGCGAGGTACGAGCGCAGCCAAGCTTTTTGCGTCCACCCTTAATGCGATTGTTATATACCGTTACTCAGTGTGCTAAATTTTTTAAAGAATAAATACACAAATAGAGCGCCAAGACTTCCAAATACGATTAAACCTGCAACTTTACCGATCATCGCTTCGAGCATTATAACTAAAAATGCACATAAACTAATGACAAGGCCTGCTAAGTTACCTCCAGATGGTTTCAATACAACAGTATCTGCTGAATAAAGCATTAAAACCAATGAAAAACAAATAAATGCATAGAACAACAGTGAATATACTTTGAGCCGATCCAACGTCACGAGCTAGTCCTTTAGGTATATAACGCCCGCATAAGTGGCGCATAAAAGCTTGGCTATACTAAGCGAAGAATGAGCGCAGCCAAGCTTTTTGCGTCCACCCTTAATGCGATTGTTATATTTGCTTTTTACTTTTGATGTACTCAGAAATCAACAGCTTATTTTTAACTGTTAGTCTAGGTATTGAACACACCGACAACCAGTGATTAGCTGATTTTCCATTTGCATCCGTAAACTCAGGATTTGCACCATTTTCAATTAATAACTGAACAATTTCAGGGTAACCAGAAGTAACAGCCCTAATTAAAGGCGTTGTTTCATTATAATGTACATTGAGTTCGGCGCCCGAAGTAATGAATAAGGATACAATATCAATTGCACCACATTGAATTGCCATAATTAAAGGCATCCCATTAGGATTTGCACCTACCGAAATTAACTCTTGCGCATAATCGAAATCGCAATCTGCCGCCTGTATTAGCGCGTTATCCAATTCCGTTTGATTCAAATTAATCTCCAATGTTAGTAGCAAATATAACGCCGCAATAAGCGGCTGAAAAAGCTTGGCTAAAATTAGTGAGGTACGAACTAAGCCAAGCTTTTTTAGTCCGCCCTTAATTGCTTTGTTATACGTACAGACTACATACCCAAGAGAAAAGGTAACGCTTCAGCCAATTGTTCAGGGCTAAGTATTGCACCCGATTGATCTTCAATGGTAATACCGTTGTATTTTGAACTCAAAATTATTGCGGTTGTAAATGCCGTTTGGGCTTCAATAGGGTTACCCCCAAACTTGAATTGATAAACGACCCCTTGGGAATACTGTTTAGGTAATAGAGATTTAAAAGGAGCTGGCAGCTCAGAAACTGCAAAAGAGTAAGTTTCCATACCCGCATCTTGGGACTCCAATTTTGCTGGTAAGAAGCCCGAATGCTTTTTAAGGTTAACGTTTGGTGTGTACTCAACAACATAGGCAAGTTCCTTTGCTGCTGCATTAAGATCATTTGTATTTGGCTCGATTTCTAGAGCTAGTACAACAAATAGACTCATAGACATACTAATTCCTTAAAATAAAAACGAATTCGAAGTACGTATAACGCCCGCATAAGTGGCGCATAAAAGCTTGGCTATAATGTGCGAGGTACGAGCGCAGCCAAGCTTTTTGCGTCCACCCTTAATGCGATTGTTATAAGCCGCTTGCCTCTTTCAAGGTTTTTCCTTCTACGAGTGCAGCTTGCCATTGCTGAAACTGATCAAGTTTCAACGACCGCTCAATTATATTTGTATCAGAATCTAGCTTTAAAACAAATGGCACAACTCTATTTTCGTTACCAAAGTATCTTTGCTGAATTGAAGTAGTACCATCCTTAGCAACCCACAAAGTTCCAGTAAAGCCTGTTTTTGCAACCATGGCTTTTATACCATCTAAATCTTCATCAAGTGCAATAGCTAATAGCCTAGGCTTGACATCATTTTCATGTGCAAAGTTTTCCAGTAAGGACAACGTCGGGTAGCAAGGAGCGCACCATGAAGCGAAAAAGTAAATCACTGTTTCTCGATTTTTTAGTTCGTCAAAGGTGTGACTTTTACCGCTTAAATCAAACAATTCAATGCGTTGAATTGGTTTTCCTAAGACATCTTGATAGCTCTCAGCAAAAAAACCTAGATATTTTAAAGAGCCCAAAATCAATATGATTACGATGAATAATAAAGTCCATTTTTTCAATTTATACCCCTAGCTATGATTAGGCTTATAACGCCGCGGTAAAGGGTGGAACAAAGTTGGCTAACATTTTTGCTCCGCAAAAATTTGGCCAAGCTTTTTGCATCCCTTTGACTGCATTGTTAGAAATGCCTAACGACGCAAGGGCTGCATAAAAATGCCCTTTACCAATAATTAAAAACAATTGCTTAAACTTAACTTGATAACATGCGGTTACCAACATTTAAGCAAACAATAAATTTGTTCAAATATAGCGAGTTAACAACACCGCCCTAACCTACAAAACCCAACTAAAATACAAATTAACTTTGCACGCCAACCAGCGGTTGTAAAATAGCAAGGCACACAAATGCCTCATTTGAAGCCGTTTACTTTTAAGATTTTGCTATTTCTAACGCCGCAATATGGGGCGCAAAAAAGCTTGGCTATAATTAGGAACGAAGTGACGCAGCCAAGCTTTTTGCGTCCCTTCATAATTGCATTGTTGGCTAGAAGCTCAACAAAAGCTGAAGATTAGCACAATGCAATTACCGTAAGTAAACTTAGAAAAATGAACTTGAGAAACATACAAGCGTGGCAATACAAAAGTCCATTTTTATAAATTAACTTTAAGCGACAGGCAAACAACACAAATGCCGCTCAACGGTAAAACGAGTTGGAAAAACCAACCTAAAAACTACTGGAGCGTGGCGACTAACAAGTTAACGGAACAGGCAAATAAATGCCAGCACCACGAAAACAAACACCACCGGTTTAACTATTTTTAACTAACGAAACTTCTAGCTAACGCCCGCCTAACAGGCGTAAAATGCTTGGCTAAAATTAGGAACGAAGTGACGCAAGCCAAGCTTTTTACGTCCTTTGTTGAGGCGTTCGTTATAAGCCTATTTCTGCTTAGAAACCGCATACTCAAAAGCGTGATTTAAAAATGCGCACATCCAAATAAATGGGAAGGCATACAGTAAAAATATTACTGAATACTTTACTTCACCAATAACAGGGAAATACGTTAATCCAATAAAACAACAAGCAACTATGACGCCCGTTAAAACCCTATATAAGCACAAAAGGCTGGTCCCGACTCCATTTATTATTGGGTAGACCATACGAAAAGTCTGCTTAACTTGCTCGATAAACCTCGGAGAAAAATAACCAAGTAAAGATAAACCAAAGTGAATTAGTGCAAGTATTACAAAGTGGTAGTGTTTAGAAATCTGTGTCACTTTATTACAATGTTAATTCAAACAGGAGTGACACATGTCTCAAGAATTCGATTTCAACAAAGCTTTAGAACAACTTCAATCAGGTAAAAAACTGACAGGTGCAGATGGTGTATTGACACCACTTATTAAACAGCTCACCGAAGCTGCTCTAAAAGCTGAAATTGAACAGCACATAGAAAGCGAATCTGAACCGAATCGTAAGAACGGAACCACTAAAAAGACGATTAAATCAACTCATGGTGAGTTTGAGCTAGAGACCCCAAGAGACAGAGCGGGTACATTTGAACCGCAATTAATCAAGAAAAATC
>NZ_AJWM01000107.1 GCF_000281085.1 Catenovulum agarivorans YM01 | reverse complement strand
CAGAATCTGAACCGTAATCTAAACCAAGCGTGTAGCGTGTCATAAACTCACCATTAATAACAAAATAGGGTGTATCAAAACTATACGTTAATATAGTATTACTATTTAAATTTTACAATAAGGAAACAAAATATTTTTATTGTTTCCATAGTTTATGAATATTAAAAATATCCGTGCTCAAGCGTACTCGAAAGTTAAATCCTACCTTGAGCCCAGCCTTAAAGAATGAGATATGCTGTTAAGCAAAAGCCAATCTCAATTTGCTTAAAGCAAAAAGGGAATAACACCAAGGCGCTATTCCCTTATACCTCTTGTAAAAATCTACCACCAAACAGTGTAGATAATGGTCAAAATAATTACACAACCAATACCAGCAATGTTAAAGCCTTTGCTAGTTTCAAAACTAATAGTACTGATATCTGCACAAGTTGAATGTTGCTCTTCTTTGCTCATTAACGACAAGCCAATAGCTAACGCAAAACATAACAGCAATACAACACCCATGCGATCCATAAACGGGAACTCAGGGAATAAGAACTTAATTGCTAACGAGAATGCTGCTGAGCCTACAGCCGCCATTAATGCAGCAGTCGCAGTAGTGCGTTTCCAGAACATACCTGTTACAAAGATAACAACGATACCCGGCGTGAATAAACCTGTGAATTCTTGAATATATTGGAACGCTTGATCAAACTTGCCTAACAATGGCTCCGCCATCACTAAACCTATACATAAAGAAACTAAAGATGTGATACGACCTATATGCACATAATGACGTTGTGACCTGTTTTTAACCATTTTGCTATATAAGTCCATTGTAAATATAGTTGAAATACTATTAGTCATAGACGCTAATGATGAAACAATCGCCGCAACTAATGCCGCAAAAATCAAACCTTTAATACCAACAGGCATTAAGTCCATTAACGCAGGATAAGCTAAATCGTTTTTCGGAATTTCTGGGTATAAGATAACCGCAGCAATACCAGGCAATACAACGATAACTGGCATTAATAATTTTAAGTAAGCTGCAAACGCGATACCTTTTTGAGCTTCTTCAACACTACTTGCTGCCAATGCACGTTGAATTATGTATTGGTTGAAACCCCAATATGCAATGTTAGTTACCCATAAACCACCTACTAGTACTGAAATACCAGGTAAGTTGATGTACTGAGGGTTGTCAGGCGATAAGATCATGTCAAAGTGACCTGGTAATTCTTCAGTTAAGATACCAAAACCAGCTAAGAAACCTTGGCCATCAGCAACAGCGTCTAGCGCTAAGTAACTTAATAACAAACCACCAAATACTAATAAAACAACCTGAACTATATCTGTGTAAGCAACCGCTTTTAAACCGCCATATAAAGAGTAAGCAATTGAGAATACAGCTAAGAAGATCATACCGAACATAGCGTCAACACCCGCTACACTCTCAAACGCTAGACCGCCTAACCATAAAACAGAAGTTAAGTTTACAAACACATATACCAACAACCAGAATATCGCCATAACGGTTTTAACGCGTGAGTCAAACCTTTGCTCTAGGTATTGTGGCATTGTGTATATGTTATTTTTAAGGAAGATAGGTAATAAATACTTACCCACTAAAATAAGCGTAATTGCCGCCATAAATTCGTATGACGCAATACCCATACCTAGGGCAAAACCTGAGCCAGACATACCGATAATCTGCTCGGCAGAAATATTAGATGCAATTAACGAGGCACCGATTGCCCACCAAGGCAAAGCTTTACTTGCTAAGAAGTAATCTTCGGTGTTGGCACCTTCTTTTTTATCATTGCGCGAGATCCACAATGCCAGAATTAATAAACCTACGGCGTAAGCGATAAATACGCCGTAGTCTAGGGTTTGTAACTTCATTCAATCACTCCACTAACAGACTGTCACTGTAACAATACTGTTAACTAAAATTTACAATAAACTGGTTAATTTTACCGCTATGTTAATATAGTAATACTTTAAAAGCAAACCGAAAAAAAAGCCCGCATACGCGGGCAAACACATGGGCAAAACAAAGATGAAACTTTATTCAGCAACTCTGAAATAGAAATGTTGGCAATCTAAATCTTTCCAAACTAATTGCATCATGTTGTCGTCGTTTTTAACTGAACAACCTTCAACCATTAATGCTAGGCCATAATGAGAAACCATTCTTAATGCACCGTTTGGTAAAAATTCGAAACGCCATAAGCTGTCTTTTTCGCTACATGCCGACTGAACTACGTTATCCGCAATTTCTACTTTGCCGTCAGTTACACCATTAACTGCTAAACACATGTTAGCTGCATTGGTTGACTCAAAGTTGTAGAAACCGTTATCAACGTGTTTCGCTTGCCATTTTTGGCTTGCTAAGTCTTTGTATTCATGTTGGCTGATATTTGCATCTGCAACTTTTGCACTGCCATCAACAGTCACAACTTTACCGCTGTTTACATTGATAATTGCAAAAGTGTCAACAGGCTCTAAACGCCAGTCAGTACATTGGCTGAATCTGTCACCACCAACGCTTGCTGTTGTACCTGGTGCAGCTTCACAGCCTGCAGCTTGTAAATGTGAAATTGATTGTGCATTTGAGAAACGTACCCAACCGTCACGTGAAGGATCAACCGACCAACGTTGACAGTTTGAGCTGATCCAAGGTTTGCTTGCAACGGCAACACTGCTTGGGTCAGCACAGTTTTGATGACCAACAAATGTACCTAAGTCAGCGTTATTGATACGGTAAAAACCGTCATTCGCTGGGTCAACAATCCAATCAGTATTTTCGCCACTACATTGGTCTACTTTAGTTTGACCATTTGCATTAGCAGTTAAACAAAGGTTAGTTAAACGGTTAACCAATTTATAGCGTACACCTTCAACACGAGTAGTAATTGGACCTTGTTCACCACTTGGTACTGGCGTTTGTTGTTTGTCCATTAATGGCTCGCCAAATTCTGGTAAACCCTCTTCATTCCAAACAAATTTTTGTGCACGTGATGAACGTGTACCACTACAACCATCAGTTGGTGAAGAGTTACCGTGGTAAATCAACCATTCTTCAGTGCCGTCTGGTGAAATGAAGAAACCGTGGTGACCTGGGCCATATACGCCGTTGCCTTTAACAAAAAACGGCTCGTCAAATTTCTTCCAAGATTCTGTTTTAACTGGATCATCACCCACTAACTCTACTACAGCAATTTTGTAATCTTCAGTGTTACAGAAGCTAGATGAGTGAGTTAAGAATACACGACCATTGTGTTTTAAAATTTCTGGGCCTTCGTTAACTTTTAAGCCAGATTGTTCCCATTTGTATTCAGGGCGAGTTACAACATTGCGCTCACCAACTAAAGTCCAAGGGTTAGACATTTCTGATACTAAGTTAACTTGCTCGTCACCGTGCCACTCTGACCAAGTGAAGTACAATTTGCCATTGTGGTCGAAGTAGCTACCATCAATGTTCCAGTGATCTGGCATTGGAGTACCTTTATATTGGTACGGCCCCATAGGATCTGAGCCTTCACTTTCCATAATGTGGTTGCGTTGACCGCCGAAGTGATCTTTAACACCTGAGGTTAAAATAACATACCAACGCAAACCTTCTGGTCGTTCAATTGGGTGGAATTCAAATGCCCAAAAGTTAAATGCACGAGAAGGATCGTCACCAGACCAAATGTAATGAGCTGGCGCATCGGCTAAACCAGCGATAGTTGGTGATTTGCGCATCACCAGCTGAGAAGTCCATGTAGTCGTAGTTAAATAATAGTTGCCGTTGAAATAATGCATCCAAGGATCAGCACCATTGCGCTTAATTGGATTTGCAAAAGTATCTCCAGCGATTTGCAACTCAGCATCCGTTGGAATGCTTGCTTTTTGCGTCATGCCACAGCCTGCTAGTAACATGCCTGCAAGTGCCGATGCACCAAACCATTTGGCACCTTGTTTTAGTGTCGAACGAATTTTCATACTCTCCCCTTTTACTTCAGGTTTTTAATTACCCTTATCATATGAGTAATTAAAAAGTTTAAATACGGTTTAGATAAAACGACTTAGGGTAAAACTACTTAATTAGATTACTTTTGTATTTAACGATATCGTTTGGCTTAACAGTTGGCCAACCGTCTTGTGACCACTGCACATCAACGATTTTAAGTTTAGGCCAGCCTTTTTCATTCGCGTCATAAGCGTGAAAGACAATTTTAGTTTCATCACCTACGTGATAAATACTGTTGTGACCTAAGCCATACCAATTTTTATCACCTTGAATAACTATAGTGCCGCCACCTAAATGCATGGCTTTGCCTTCTTTATCTAAATAAGGACCTGTTACAGATTTAGAACGTCCAACAACCACTTTGTAGGTACTTTCTTCAGCGCGGCAACAAAAATCCCAAGAAACAAATTGATAGTAGTATTCACCGTGTTTGAAAATAAATGGCGCTTCAATTGCACCTGGATAAGCTAGGTGATCTTCTACAAAAATAGAGCGTTCGCGTTTGGCAGTGCTATGCCAAATTTGCGGCTCTGCTGGTTTTAATAAATCTTCAGTTAACTTGAACATTTTGATGCCAGACCAGAAGGAGCCAAAAGACATCCAGGTATCACCTTGTTCATCTTTAATAATCGCTGGGTCTATCGCATTCCATAAATCACGATGCGGGTATGAACGCACTACAATACCGTGATCTGTCCATTTATATTGCGGTGATGCTGGGTCTAAACTTTTAGTGGTCACCACACCAATAGCTGAAGTATTTTTGCCGAATGCAGAAACTGAGTAGTACAAATAGAAAGTATCATTGGCAAAATAGATGTCTGGTGCCCACATATGGCTGTCAAAGGTAGGGTTTACATCTTTAGTCCAAGCTGGAGATTCTTTAAACACTGAGCCGTGTGATTTCCAGTTTTTTAAATCGGTAGATTCATAAAAACTAACGCCTAACCCCGTAGTGAATAGATAAAATTTGTCTTTCACTTGGATCATAACTGGATCATGTGCGATCACTTCTTGAGCATTTAAGTTTTTACCCAAGACTAGGCTAGACAAGAGCACCGAAAAACAATATAGCCAGATTCGCGTTTTCATAAACCACCTTCTAAAATATGAAATCAATAACACTAAAGTAAAGACCAATTTAGTGTTAACACAAAGTTATATCTCAATTAACTTGAGCACAAATCAGTTTCGAAAAATAATAGCATACTTTTTCACAAATGCTATAGTATTACGATATGCTATTTAAAATTTTCTTAACAAAGGTGAAATGAGGTAGATATGAAAATGGCTAAAAGCTATGGTAAACAAATGCTTCAATCAGCACAGTTTGCACTGTTTGCACTGTTTGCACTGTTTGCACTGTTTGGTGTAGCAGGACTGTTAATAGGATGCAATATGAGTTTAAACGCAGCAGAAACCACAACAAATGCAGATGGTAAAATTGTTTACAACAATCCAATTGTAGAACAAAGAGCCGATCCGTGGATTTACAAAGACACAGACGGTACTTACTACTTTATTGGTAGCCACCCTGAGTACAATCAAATTGTTTTACGCTCGGCAAAAACCATTAATGGGTTAAAAGACGCAACTGAAAAAGTTTTGTGGCGTAAACACGCATCAGGCCCTATGAGTAAACATATCTGGGCTCCTGAGCTACATAAAGTTGATGGTAAATGGTACATCCATTTTGCTGCTTCTCGCGCTGAAGATATTTGGCACATCAGCATGTATGCGTTAGTAAACGATAGCGCAAATCCAATGGAAGGTAGCTGGCGTGAAGCGGGTCAAGTTGAAAGTGGTTGGGAAAACTTTGCTCTTGATGCAACCATGTTTGAACATAAAGGCAAACGTTACATGATCTGGGCTCAAGCTGATAAAGAGCGCACATACAACAGTGCACTTTGGATGGCCGAAATGACAGGCCCTACGTCTATTGATACAGACAATGTTATCCAATTAACTAAACCAGAGTTACCTTGGGAAACTGTTACTTACAAAGTAAATGAAGGTGCAGCGGTATTAATTCGCAACGGTAAAGTATTTGTTACATATTCAGCCAGCGCAACTGACCATAACTACACTATGGGTTTATTATGGGCTGACGCAGATGCTGATTTAATGGATAAAAGTTCGTGGAACAAATCACAAGAGCCAGTATTTTCAACTAATGAAGCAGTTAAACGTTATGGCCCTGGCCACAACAGCTTTACAGTTGCTGAAGATGGCAAAACAGACGTGTTAATTTACCACGCTCGTACTTATAAAGAATTAATCGGCAACCCATTAACAGATCCTAACCGTGATGCACGCGCTCGTGTAATTACTTGGGACGAAAATGGCTTCCCGGTATTCGGTCAAGAATTAGCTGACTAATAGTCGCTCGATTGATTAGTTTTATTGCCGTTGCAAGACGGCATTAAAATTATCGACTAGTACAAACATCAATCAAACAAAAACGCCGCACTCTGATAAAGAGTGCGGCGTTTTTTATTCTGCTGTCAGTTCTACATTCAATCTACTTAAATCTTAAAGCACCTGAAGGGCAAGATTAAAATCTCGCATCTTCAAGTATCAAGCAGCTTGGGTATCTTTATTCGTCCGTTGCTTCTGCGGCAGCTTTATCTTCAACTGCGTTCGCTGCATCTTTTTTCGAAGGTAATAATAAGCGTTGACGTAAAATACCTTCAACTTCTTGTGCCATGTCTAAATTCTCTTGTAAGAATTTAATACAGTTAGCTTTACCTTGACCAATACGATTGCCATTGTAGCTGTACCAAGCACCTGATTTGTCGATTAAACCTTCTTTAACACCTAGGTCTAATAACTCACCTTCTTTAGAAATACCTTGGCCGTACATAATTTGGAAATCAGCTTGCCTAAATGGTGGAGCAACTTTGTTTTTAACCACTTTAACACGCGTTTCACTACCTGTTACTTCATCACCTTCTTTCACCGCACCAGTGCGACGAATATCTAAACGAACTGACGCGTAGAATTTAAGTGCATTACCACCAGTTGTCGTTTCAGGGTTACCGAACATAACACCTATCTTCATACGAATTTGGTTAATGAAGATACAAAGGGTATTTGATTTCTTAATATTCGCAGTTAATTTACGTAAAGCTTGCGACATTAAACGCGCTTGCAAACCAACGTGTGCATCACCCATTTCACCTTCAATTTCAGCTTTTGGTGTTAATGCAGCTACCGAGTCAACTATGATTACATCAACCGCACTTGAACGCACTAACATGTCTGCGATTTCTAATGCTTGCTCACCCGTATCTGGTTGAGAAACTAATAACTCGTCGATATTTACGCCAAGTTTTTCTGCATATACAGGGTCAAGTGCATGCTCAGCATCGATAAAGGCACAAGTTTTACCTTTTTTCTGCGCTTCTGCGATTGTTTGTAACGTTAGTGTTGTTTTACCAGATGATTCAGGACCGAAGATTTCAACAACACGGCCACATGGCAAACCACCTATACCTAGCGCAATATCTAAGCTTAGTGAACCAGTTGAAATGCTTTCAATGTCCAATGCTGAGTTGTCACCCAACTTCATGATCGAACCTTTACCAAATTGGCGCTCGATTTGTCCTAATGCTGCACTAAGGGCTTTTTGTTTGCTGTCGCTCATTTAAGAAATCTCCGACTAGGTATTCGTTAAGTTGGGTTTAAGTATACTGGTTACTCATACAGTATCAAGTTTTTTTGTTGGAAATTTTTTGCGGGGTGTTTGTTGATGGGTGTAATGGTCAGATGGAAACAATCGCTTTGTCGACATTTGTAACTAGGCACTAATAATATTCAGCGTGAAAACTATAAATTTCTTGTCGATAATGTCTGGGTTGTATCGCCTGCCTAAGCCGAGTTTTGTAACCTATAGACCTTAAGTAGTTTGGAATATAACAATGTGACCACCACCCTTTGCCAGTCAGGTCTAACCCTTTGATTGGGGATAAATCTATTTCGCAGGCAGTCATACTACATTTCACATACAGAATATCTAAATGAGGACATGTACTCGCAACCCACTTTGATAAGTGTTTTGTTAATTGCTTTGCTCGGTAATCTTCAAAGTTACCCTGAAAAAACAAACTGTCGTACCAAGCTCTTGGCACAGTTGGAAATTTCAAATATACAGGTGTAGTGGTAGAGTGATTTTGGCCACCTAATTAGAGGATGTTATGATTGATTCA
>NZ_JH767549.1:9797-12824 GCF_000281085.1 Catenovulum agarivorans YM01 | reverse complement strand
CTAATTTTAGCCAAGCTTTTATGCGCCCCATATTGCGGCGTTAGCTAGAAGTTTCTTTAGTTAAAAGTAGTTAAACTGGTGGTGTTGGTTTCGCGGTGCTGGCATTTTCTTGTCTGTTCCGTTAACTTGTTTGTCGCCATGCTCAAGTTGTTTTAAGCTTGGTTTTTCAACCTTGTTTACCGTTGAGCGACATTTGCGTTGTTTGCCCGTCGCTTCAAGTCGGTTTATAAAAATGGACTTTTATGTCGCTACGCTTGTGCGTTTCTCAAGTTCATTTTTCTTAGTTTATTTACGGTAATTGTATTGTGCTAATCTTCAGCTTTTGTTGAGCTTCTAGCCAACAATGCAATTATGAAGGGACGCAAAAAGCTTGGCTGGCGTCACTTCGTTCCTAATTTTAGCCAAGCTTTTGTGCGCCCCATATTGCGGCGTTATACCCTTTACAATCCCCAACATTTATTAAATAATCCATGTTTTAAAATGGAGAATTTGAATAATGAGTAATGATACGCATCACCCAAAGTGTCCTTCTTGTAGTGCAATAGGTAATGAACACCTAGTATCTACGGGTAGTGAATCCACATCTGGCTCAGGTAAGCCTTGGTTTCATACTGTGTATTGTTCTAAGTGTGGTCATGTCTATGGGGTATTCCCTAAAGAAGTGTTCACTTTTGAGCTACCAAGGAAGACTTTTCCTTAAATACATAATTATCATAGAACAAGAAGTAATCTAGAGCATCTTTGTCTTCATTAGATAAACTAGATTCTTCGAGTAGTTTCTTAAATACATTACAACCTTTGGTTAACTTACCAAGGTGTATAAGCGTATGTTGGATATCTTTATCCATAATATATTTAACCTCTTTTTAATTTAATATACCCGAACATCGGGCATAACAATCGTATTAGCTGGACGCAAAAAGCTTGGGCGTTTAGCCCTAGACAATGTGCTGCGCCAGCTATACGGGCGTTATATAACACTGGAACTTACGCGTGTCTTTCTTAATTTTTATCATTTTTATATTCATTTTATATGCGCATTTCAATAAGAAAGCTTCGAAACTAAGTTCTTACTCAATCCATAAAGAATACAGCGGAACGTTGTTTCAAAAACTTTGTGTTAAAACTAATAAATCGAGTTACGAAATTTGTTTTAACATACGCTCCAACAGTTTATTCTGGAATTTCTACAAGTTTGTATTTACTAGAGATCAATTTGAAGATTTGGTTAACTCCTTAAATGAAGGTGTAAAAAAAACGTTTTGCTCTGCCAATGGGAGAGCAATAAAAATAATTAGCTCCCCAGAAAAAGGTGAGGCTTTGCTTCACCTTTCTACCAAACTATCTTGGCAACCTCAGTTTTTGGAGCGTAAAATTATTGACCAATTAAAGTCAGATTTTCGTGATGGTGTTATATAACAATCGCATTAAGGGTGGACGCAAAAAGCTTGGCTGCGCTCATTCTTCGCTTAGTATAGCCAAGCTTTATTGCGCCACTTATGCGGGCGTTAGCTAAGTGCTTAACGTAGTAATAAATTAAAAATTGGTGTTGTAGGTTTTCGAGTTGCTGGTTATTTTGTGCTAAAAAGTAACACCAACTCGCCACGCTCCAGTTGTCGGTAAATTGGTTTTGCTAAATCATTTTACCGTTGAGCGGCAGTTGAGTTGTTTGCTTCTGGTCGCTTCAAGTCAGTTTATAAAAATGGACTTTTGTGTCGCCACGCTTGTGCGTTTTCTCAAGTTCATTTTTCTAAGTTTACTTACGGCACTCGGCATTGTTCGTTTATGCTTCTTTTCGCTGCAAGTTTATTGCTTGAAAATGGAGTGGGTAGGTTGCTAATTTGGTTTTGCGTTGTTTGCGAGTTAAGTTTTAAAAGCTCAGCATTAGCTAACAATGCAGTCAAAGGGATGCAAAAAGCTTGGCCAAATTTTTGCGGAGCAAAAATGTTAGCCAACTTTATTCCACCCTTTACTACGGCGTTAGCCATCTCGGAGAGATATGTGGATATAGAGCTATTCTTTAAGGAATATATTGATTATGTCATTCCAAAGATGGAAACGATCGAGCAATCAATCTATCTCTATGTGGTTCGTCATACTTTGCTAGAAAATAAAGAAAATGTTCTTGTCAGCATTTCAAGTTCTGCTAAATCAAATGCGTTTGGCTTGAGTGGTCGTGGCGGAACAATGGGTATCTCCTCAACCAGAGATAAAGTCTATACACTTCAAGAAAAAGGTTTCTTGAAAGTTGTTGACTCAACACCAACAGGTTTAAGGCTTATGCCTGTGCTTCCGTCAGAAATGCCATATATCAAAGAAATAGAGGAAAATGTAGCGGCAAAAATTCCGCTTGAAGAGCTGGATTTTTATACTGAAGCAAACTTAAGGAACTCACTTCGCGAAAGAGAAGGAAATAGGTGTTTTTATTCTTTACAAAAAATAACGGATGAAAACTTTACTGTAGATCATGTTGTTTCTCGGCCAGAAGGTAAAAATACATACAACAACCTGGTTGCAACCACCAAGGCAATGAATAATCGCAAATCCAACATGAGTGCAGAAGATTTTCTAAGATCTCTTTTCAGAGAGGATTTGCTATCTGAGAGCGAGTTTCAAGAGCGTTTAAAAGCTTTGCAACAATTAAAGGTTTGGGAGCTAAAGCCAAGCATCAATGGCTAACAAACGCATTAAGGGTGGACGCAAAAAGCTTGGCTCGCGTCACTTCGTTCCTAATTTTAGCCAAGCTTTTATGCGCCACTTATGCGGGCGTTAGCTAGAAGTTTCGTTAGTTAAAAGTAGTTAAACTGGTGGCGTTTGTTTCGTAGCGCTGGCATTTATTTGCCTGTGCCGTTAACTTGTTTGTCGCCACGCCGCTGTTGTTTTGAGGTTGGTTTTTCCAACTCGTTTTACCGTTGAGCGGCATTTGCGTTGTTTGCTTGTCGCTTCAAGTTAATTTATAAAAATGGACTTTTGTGCCGCTACGCTTGTGCATTTATCAAGTTCATTTTTCTAAATTTATTTACGGTA
>NZ_JH767549.1:6384-9693 GCF_000281085.1 Catenovulum agarivorans YM01 | reverse complement strand
TCACTTCGTTCCTAATTTTAGCCAAGCTTTTATGCGCCCCATATTGCGGCGTTATGCACTTAGGTCAATGACATGGAAAATGCAGGAGAGTTAATATCGTCTTTGTTTGCTTTAGCTTTTTCTATCGCTGCATTTGTTTATTATTCAAATCCAAAAAAATCTAAATGCTATGATTGTCAAGAAGTTATAAGCATTCATAAAGAAAATCGGTTTAGCCTTACAGTTAATGGCGAAGAACACGCCCTGTGTAAAAAGTGCTATAACAAGCGGTATAAACAAGAATCACTTCCAGCTCAAAATTGTTTTTGCTGTGGTAAACAATTCAGCACGCGAATGAAAATCCTAGAATGGGATGTTTATCCATCTCCGTGTTACTTGTGTGTGACCTGTAATAAAAAAGGTGAATCTAAACTTAAAACTTATTTTTTATTGCCCGAAATTTTTCCTGATCAATTTATTGAATCTCATACATCTTTTAGTAACCTGCAAGAGTATGTTGATAGTTCAAAAATCAAAATTAGTGAATTCAACGATCTTGAAACAGAAGAGTGGAATTTATTTGTAGTAAAAACTACCGACTTCGATTCGTGGGAATCTATGAAAACTCTAGCCCTGAGTGAGCTATACCGCAGGCACAGGAAACAAGTTATTGAAGAGTTGTGCAAAAGTGCATAACAATCGCATTAAGGGTGGACGCAAAAAGCTTGGCTGCGCTCATTCTTCGCTTATTATAGCCAAGCTTTTCTGCGCCACTTATGCGGGCGTTATGTTTCTCAAGGAGTGACCGTTGTCTAAAATTGAACAAGCAAAAAAATTTATAGAATCTTTGTCTGAACAAGATTTAAGTGACGATGAATTACTCGCCAAAACTAACAAATTCTTCAGTGAAAATTGTAGTGAAATTGATGCCGAATTTGTTGATAAGCTTTTGTCCTCAAAAGCCGAAGGATTAGATGTTGGCGTTGAATTAATGGAAGAATATGCCTACAAAGGATCTCCTGCTGCACAATTGGCAATTGGTGCCCTGAAACTTGAAGGAAAGGGTGTAATTAAGAATGTTCATGAGGCTATATTTTGGCTTAAGCGTTCATTTATCGGAAAAAATCCAAAATCAGGTTTCTTACTCTTTTCCGTATATGCCAATGGAATCGGCGTTTCTGAAAATATGGTCAAAGCCCGTGAATATTTAAAAGGCTCAGCCGACATGGGGGTTCCAAAAGCCCAATATTATTATGCAGGTATGTTGCTCGAAGGAGAAGGTGGTGAAATTGATGAAGAACTCGCTATTGATTATATGTTTTTAGCAGCCAATAGTGGCTATGAAGATGCAATAACGTTTTTAAAAGACAACGAGTTAATCGAAACATAACAAACGCATTAAGGGTGGACGCAAAAAGCTTGGCTGCGTTCGTTCCTCACTTATTATAGCCAAGCTTTTATGCGCCACTTATGCGGGCGTTATGTGTCTGAAGGATTCTCGTGGATAAGTACGAAAAATGGAAGCTAATCGAAGTTGAACTGATGGCTGCTTATGCACTATTGCCAAAAGGTATCATCGAGTCTGGTGACGGATATTGTGAGGAAGATTTTCTTACTTATATTGAGCACAACGAATTATTGATGGCAATGGAAGAGTTGGATGGTGTAATAGTGGATAACGTTATACCACCAAAACAATTTTGGACTCATTTAATTAGAGCTGCGAATATTATGGGCCATGGGCATGCTGATCGGTATAAATCCATACGCAGTGCAGCCACATAACAAACGCTTCAACAAAGGACGCAAAAAGCTTGGCTTGCGTCACTTCGTTCCTAATTTTAGCCAAGCATTTTGCGCCTGTTAAGCGGGCGTTAGGCATCAAGGAAACTATGGGCGAAAACGTTAAGGTTGGAGATTGGGTTAGAAGTTATGGCTCAGGAATATGGCGAGTTTACCGAATTCTAGAACTCAATGATTTTGATATCCCAAGCCAAAGTTACAAACCTAAAACTATTGTTTTCTCCTCACGTTTTGTAAATGATTCATATAAACGCTCCTTTTCAACTGAAAGTTGTGATTCATCATTCGTATATCGCTTGGAACCTAATGAGCAAAATAACTTAAATTCATTCATAGTGAATAATTCTGAACTGGTTGCAAAATTTGATGCTTATAAACCTAAGAGTGTTGATTCTATTTATAACGCAAATGTAAATATACCGGCTTCAAAGAGTCAGGCGGAATTGGAAGAAATATTGTCCACTTTCCAAAAACTAAACTTAGAAGAGTTATACCGATTGTTGCTTGAATCAAAAATTGGCTCTAGTGGAGAAAAAGGGTGGACAGCTCAATTTACTTCAAAAAATCACGAGTGCTCTGAAGGGAAATTGGTATATAGCTTTGCAAAAATACTGGCATTTTGATGCCTAACAATCGCATTAAGGGTGGACGCAAAAAGCTTGGCCGCGCTCATTCTTCGCTTAGTATAGCCAAGCTTTTATGCGCCACTTATGCGGGCGTTAGCTAGAAGTTTCGTTAGTTAATAGTAGTTAAACTGGCGGTGTTCGTTTTCGTGGTGCTGGCATTTATTTGCCTGTTCCGTTAACTTGTTTGTCGCCACGCTCCAGTTGTTTTGAGGTTGTTTTTTCAACCTTACTTACCGCTGAGCGGCATTTGCGTTGTTTGCCTGTCGCTTAAAGTTAATTTATAAAAATGGACTTTTGTGTTGCCACGCTTTTGCGCTTCTCAAGTTCATTTTTCTAAGTTTATTTACGGTATTTGTATTGTGCTAAATTCAAGCTTCGGTGAGCTTCTAGCCAACAATGCAATAATGAAGGGACGCAAAAAGCTTGGCTGCGTCACTTCGTTCCTATTATAGCCAAGCTTTTATGCGCCCCATATTGCGGCGTTAGGTGTTCTTTGGTATGCACTTGAAAATTCAATGTATTTTCATGTTAATAACTGCAGCGCTGGCTGCTTTTAATGCTTATGAGGAACAACTTGGTGGTGTAAGCACTATCGGAACGGCGGTTATTTATGCTCTTTTAGCCGGAACTTTCAGTGTGTTTGCTTACTTTATAGTGCAGAGGTGGCTGCCAAAGTTTTCTAAACCATATTGTATTACTGCTTATACTTCGGTGTTTTTTGGCTTTATAGGCTTTCTTTATTACGCATCAAACGGTAAGGCTGATAGTTTAGAAAGTGCAGCGCATATGCATGTAATAGTGTTTCCAATGTTACACACAATGCTGGCGATTTTGTTGTTTATTGGTGCTACTATTTGGGGCATCGTTTTAAAGTTTGGTAGTAGGGTTTAACCCCGAACAC
>NZ_JH767549.1:2423-5954 GCF_000281085.1 Catenovulum agarivorans YM01 | reverse complement strand
AGGGATGCAAAAAGCTTGGCCAAATTTTTGCAGAGCAAAAATGTTAGCCAACTTTATTCCACCCTTTACTACGGCGTTAGCTAGAAGTTTCGTTAGTTAAAAGTAGTTAAACTGTTGGTGTTTGTTTTCGTGGCGCTGGCATTTATTTGCCTGTTCCGTTAACTTGTTAGTCGTCACGCACCAGTTGTTTTAAGGTTGGTTTTTCCAACTTGTTTTACCGTTGAGCGGCATTTATATTGTCTGCCTGCCGCTTGAAGTGAGTTTATAAAAATAAACTGTTGTGTCGCCACGCTTGTGCATGTCCTCAAGTTCATTTTTCTAAGTTTATTTACGGTATTTGTATTGTGCTAAATTCAAGCTTCGTTGAGCTTCTAGCCAACAATGCAATTATGGAGGGACGCAAAAAGCTTGGCTGCGTCACTTCGTTCCTATTATAGCCAAGCTTTTGTGCGCCCCATATTGCGGCGTTACCCCGAACCTAGTTAAACAATTATCGTTTGCCTCTTAATTCCTATTCGCATTCGAGCTATAGGGTTAGTCACTCTTAAAAATAGGTAGTAACATTAACACCCGCGAAATATAAAAGGAGTTAATATGCAATTTGGTAGTGGTCAACCAAACCCAAACACATATAAAACAAATGAATACGTAGGTATGTTTCATTATCTAAAAGATAATCCAAATTCAAACACTGAATCATTCAACAACCCTACGATACTCGTAGATTTTCAAACGCTTGGTTTTATTACTTGGAAAATCGATCCTAATAACTCTGGACGCTTAACAAACATAAATCTTACTGAAAAAGCGTTTGAATATTATTCACCAAGTCTTACACCAAGTGAGGAACAGACCAGTAATCAAACTACTACCGAAACACATGAGAAACACAACCCCTTCGGTATAAAGGCGTTTCTCTTTCTGGTTGCCGTGGGAGTTACTGTTGGGTTTATTATTCTCCCTTTTCAATGATAACCTCCTAACTAATTAACAAAACCCCTCAACTTCTGTGTTGGGTCGGGGTAACAAATCGTATTAGCTGGACGCAAAAAGCTTGGGCGTTTAGCCCTAAACAATGTGCTAGCGCCAGCTATACGGGCGTTATGTGTCTGAAGGATTCTCGTGGATAAGTACGAAAAATGGAAGCTAATCGAAGTTGAACTGATGGCTGCTTATGCACTATTGCCAAAAGGTATCATCGAGTCTGGTGACGGATATTGTGAGGAAGATTTTCTTACTTATATTGAGCACAACGAATTATTGATGGCAATGGAAGAGTTGGATGGTGTAATAGTGGATAACGTTATACCACCAAAACAATTTTGGACTCATTTAATTAGAGCTGCGAATATTATGGGCCATGGGCATGCTGATCGGTATAAATCCATACGCAGTGCAGCCACATAACAAACGCTTCAACAAAGGACGCAAAAAGCTTGGCTTGCGTCACTTCGTTCCTAATTTTAGCCAAGCATTTTGCGCCTGTTAAGCGGGCGTTAGCTAGAAGTTTCGTTAGTTAAAAGTAGTTTAACTTGTGGTGTTTGTTTTCGTGGCGCTGGCATTTATTTGCCTGTGCCGTTAACTTGTTTTTCGCCACGCACCAGTAGTTTTGAGGTTGGTTTTTCCAACTTGCTTTACCGTTGAGCGGCATTTGTGTTGTTTGCCTGTCGCTTAAGTCAATTTATAAAAATGGACTTTTGTGTCGCTACGCTTGTGCGTTTCTCAAGTTCATTTTTCTAAATTTATTAACGGTAATTGTATTGTGCTAATCTTCAGGTTTTAGGTAAGCTTCTAGCCAACAATGCAATTATGAAGGGACGCAAAAAGCTTGGCTGCGTCACTTCGTTCCTAATTTTAGCCAAGCTTTTGTGCGCCCCATATTGCGGCGTTAGCTAGCTGTTTTACAAAGTTAAAAGTAGTTAAGCGGTGCTGTTGGTTTTGGTATTGCTGGAAGTTTCTTGCTCAAGCATGCAAAGTTTCGAGTCGCCACGCACCAGTTGTTTTAAGGTTGCTTTTTTAACCTGATTTACCGTTGAGCGGCAATTGCGTTGTTTGCCTGCCGCTTGAAGTGAGTTTATAAAAATAAACTGTTGTATCGCCACGCTTGTGCGTTTTCTCAAGTTCATTTTTCTAAGTTTACTTACGGCACTCGGCATTGTTCGTGTCTGCTTCTTTTCGCTGCAAGTTTTCAGTCGAAAAAAGAGCAGGGTAAGTCGCTAATTTGGTTTTGTGTTGTTGGCTAGTTTACTGCTCATTCGGTGGGCACCTAGCTAACAATCGCATTAAAGGTGGACGCAAAAAGCTTGGCTGCGTCACTTCGTTCCTATTTTAGCCAAGCTTTTATGCGCCACTTATGCGGGCGTTAGGCGCTTTCGATGCTTCAGTTCAATAAAAATATTATTGCAGTCAACGGAAACGAAATTGAGCTTCCACACACTATAATTGATGCGACTGAAGTCGGCGATAATATTTGCGTTATCTTTGACTACATGGAATTTAATGTTAACTCTGCGGCTAGTAATCTTCAGTGTATAGATTATTCTGGTTCAGTGGTTTGGGTTGCTGAAAATCCTACTAATCAAAACACTGATGCGTACACTAATTTTATAATTAGTAGCTCTTCTGAAAGTTACATAACTGTAGGCAATTTTGTTGGTTGTAATTGCAAAATTAACGTTACTACAGGTAAATTAATTCAGGCGGCGTTGGTAAGGTAGCGCCTAACAATGCAATTATGAAGGGACGCAAAAAGCTTGGCTGGCGTCACTTCGTTCCTAATTTTAGCCAAGCTTTTATGCGCCCCATATTGCGGCGTTAGCTAAGTGCTTAACGTAGTAATAAATTAAAAATTGGTGTTGCAGGTTTTCGAGTTGCTGGATATTTTGTGGTAAAAAGTAACACCAACTCGCCACGCTTCAGTTGTCGGTAAATCGGTTTTTCCAAGTTGTTTTACCGTTGAGCGGCAATTGCGTTGTTTGCCTGCCGCTTCAAGTGAGTTTATAAAAATGGACTTTTGTGTCGCCACGCCTGTGCGTATCCTCAAGTTCATTTTTCTAAGGTTGCTTACGGCACTCGGCATTGTTCGTGTTTGCTTCTTTTCGCTGCTAAATTTGTAGTTGAAAATGAAGCAGGTAAGTTGCTAGTTTGGTTTTGCGTTGTTTGCGAGCTAAGTTTTAAAGGCTCAGCATTAGCTAACAATGCAATAATGATGGGACGCAAAAAGCTTGGCTCGCGTCACTTCGTTCCTAATTTTAGCCAAGCTTTTATGCGCCCCATATTGCGGCGTTAGCTAGAAGTTTCGTTAGTTAAAAGTAGTTAAACTGTTGGTGTTTGTTTTCGTGGTGCTGGCATTTTCTTGCCTGTTCCGTTAACTTGTTTGTCGCCACGCATCAGTTGTTTTGAAGTTGGTTTTTTCAACTTGTTTTACCGTTGAGCGGCATTTGTGTTGTTTGCCTGTCGCTTCAAGTTAATTTATAAAAATGGACTTTGGTGTCGCTACGCTTGTGCGTTTCTCAAGTTCATTTCTCTAAA
>NZ_JH767549.1:0-2302 GCF_000281085.1 Catenovulum agarivorans YM01 | reverse complement strand
CTCGTTCCTCGCTAATTATAGCCAAGCTTTTATGCGCCACTTATTGCGGCGTTATATGCCTAAGGGAATCTTGCTTTGGAATTAACACATCATATAAACGAAACATGTGAACATCTTGAAAAAACCTTGTCATTAATGGGCGCAAAGTTAACAAAAGAGATGGACTCAATAAAACTTCTTGAAGACGTTTTAATCGCTCTACTACAGGAGCAAGATAAAGGTGCGATTTCGGGGGCAAGGTATCTGGTTGCTGTTTACTTAGGCGAAATTGTTTTAAATCAAACTGGCGGTGCTTGGTTTAAAAGTGAAGTAAATAATCATATTGCGCTTTCTATAAATAATAGCCAATCCTTTCCTATAGAGGCGGTAGAAGACTTTATTAATGAGCCTAAAAAAGGCAAGTTAGAGTTTTTTGCAAAAGGGCTAGTGGCTGCAAACGGCATATAACAATGCAATTATGATGGGACGCAAAAAGCTTGGCTGCGTCACTTCGTTCCTATTATAGCCAAGCTTTTGTGCGCCCCATATTGCGGCGTTATATGCCATGGGAATTATTGGAAAAACTTTAAGCTTCGTTGTAGCGGTGATATTTGTTAGCGGTGTTATTGTAAATCCAGACAATTTTTTTACCGCAAATTATTTTGCATTAGTAATATTGGGCATTACTTTTTGGGGTGTTCCAAAAACTTATGAGCTTACAGCATATAGAGTTATAGGTTGGCTCATAATATTTGGTAGTTGTTACGCTGTTAGTCAGCTAAATGGCTTGGTTATATTGCTCGCTTTATTAATTTATACAATCGGTTATATAGTTGCAGGGTTACCATACAAATTTGGCGGTAAGGTTGATGGTGACTGGGATTTTGATTTTGGTAATGACTCTAGCGATGGTGGTGATTAATGGCATATAACAATGCAATTATGATGGGACGCAAAAAGCTTGGCTGCGTCACTTCGTTCCTATTATAGCCAAGCTTTTTTGCGCCCCATATTGCGGCGTTAGCTAGAAGTTTCGTTAATTAAAAGTAGTTAAACTAGTGGCGTTTGTTTTCGTAGTGCTGGCATTTTATTGCCTGTTCAGTTAACTTTTAAGCCGCCACGCATCAGTAGTTTTGAGGTTGGTTTTTCTAACTTGTTTTACCGTTGAGCGGCATTTGTGTTGTTTGCTTGTCGCTTCAAGTCAATTTATAAAAATGGACTTTTGTATCGCTACGCTTGTGCGTTTCTTAAGTTCATTTTTCTAAGTTTATTTACGGTAATTGTATTGTGCTAAATTTAAGCTTCGGTTAGCTTCTAGCCAACAATGCAATTAAGGCGGACTAAAAAAGCTTGGCTTAGTTCGTACCTCACTAATTATAGCCAAGCTTTTTCAGCCGCTTATTGCGGCGTTATATGGCTATTGGTGTTCGATGAAACTTGAAGAAGAAAAATCTCTA
The DNA here is from genome assembly GCF_000281085.1 of Catenovulum agarivorans YM01. Lineage (GTDB taxonomy): Bacteria > Pseudomonadota > Gammaproteobacteria > Enterobacterales > Alteromonadaceae > Catenovulum > Catenovulum agarivorans. Next base: position 866 of record NZ_JH767549.1, on the reverse strand, counting down.
TTTAATAACATTAAATCTGCACATATTGATAATTACATAATTACATAATTGCAGATAGTTCATGGCGATTCTTTTTAAAAGTTGAAGTTGGTAAGCTCTACAAGTGCAAGTCACAAAAAGCAGGTTGGCACTTTGAGGTTCCTGGTGAAATCGAAGCGCAGTTTCAAAGCGTTGAAGTTGTATCAGTTAACGATTGTGAAATTGTGCTCAAAATGGGCGAACGGGTTAAATCCGTTGAGAAACTGGAAACAGAGGCAAATCACTATTTTGGGCGATAACTTAGAGTAGTCGAATACGTTAATTCGTGCGCGCCACATAACAAGCCACTCAAGCGGGACTGCTAAAGCTTGGCTCAGTTCCACTTCGTTTCACATTATAGCCAAGCATTATCAGCCCCTTAGTGGGGCGTTAGTTTGCAATCCCGTCTTTCAGAGTTTTCATTTCGGTAAGCGAATTTGTGTTAAAGGTCTATCGTTTCTTCTTTGAGTTTTTCTGGTTGGGTTGTGGCATTAAAAGGGTTTAAGTTTGCTGGCGGTTACTATTTTTTAACTGAGTTTTTGGTAAATCAAGCTGAGCTTCTCTTTACTGGGTTTATATAGTCGGTTAGGTTTACAGCATTGAGTTAATTTTATTGTGTTAAGTGGTGTAGTGCGTAACCGCTCGGGTTGGTTTGGGTAATGCAAACTAACAAACCACTCATGCGGGACTGTTAAAGCTTGGCTCAGTTCCGCTTCGCTTCACAGTTTAGCCAAGCTTTACCAGCCCCATAGTGGGGCGTTATGGTTCTGTAAGAACATCACACACCTGTGTGTTCTTACATTTAAAACTATTTATTTTGTTGAAAAGGTATTAATCTTCTAAAACTC
>NZ_AJWM01000102.1 GCF_000281085.1 Catenovulum agarivorans YM01 | reverse complement strand
CATAGCAGCCGGTGATTCTCCTTATCACGGCGACTATCGTATGAGTGGTGGTGTTTGGACCAGCGCAGATGGAACGTACGTTATTACCAGAGGTGGTGATATCTTTTTGGCATCAGATATGACTTATGTACAAGGTTTAACTGGTTCAGGTGTGCGTATCAGAGATGCTGTGTTTAATTTGAGCGAAAAGAGAGTGACTGTTGCGACAGATGATGGCTACGCGACAACTTATTCTACTGAAGACTGGTCGGAAATTTCGTCGACATTTGTCGACCAGTATGCGAATTTGATTAAAGTTATTGAAAACCAAACAAGTGGTAAACGTTTGGTGTTCAGTAGTGTTTCAGTTACTGCACTAGATTAAATCGTTAAAATAAAGCGACAGATAAAATATATCTGTCGCTTCCTTCTTTACTGACAGCTTACCTTGCCAGCCGCCAAAATATTCGTCATGCCATCGGTATAACTTGATAAAAATGGTGTTTTACCGCCTTTACCTGCAGATGCAACTAAGTAATCACGTAAATCCGAGCCTGCCGTAAATTTATTTGCAGCAAAACTTTGTTGTGAATCCGCATGGTATTGACCCAACATATCTAAATCATTGCCTACTTGAGTATCGAGTGATGCTGAATTACCGGTTAATTCACATTGCCCGTTTGCTTCTACTACAACTGAATTTTTCACCGTTAAGTGACCTTCTTTGACTGCTGCATCAAATAGATTGGTTTGCCAATCGACTAAATCATCACCTTTGGAGTTATTCACATTGTTGATAACTAAGTTGTCTTCAAACAGAGCGCTGCCGCCGACACGTACACTTAAAATATCTTTGCGGTAGCCATAAAACACATTGTTAAATAAGTGCGTTTGACCACGGCGCAATAAAGGCACACGGCGTAAGGTATTAAATTTACTGTCACCGAAATAGCTATCCGTAGTGACAAATAAGTTGTTATGAATACTGGTGGTGATTTGTGAGTTGATTGTGCGACTGTCGCTTGAACCATGTAAAGACGCGCGTTTTACATTGATTAACTTGTTGAACGAAACTGAAATGTTGTAAGCACCCACTTTGACATCAAAAGCTGAATCACCTGTGTTGTCGAAAGTATTTTGATGGACCCATATATCGTGTGATTCGCCAGTTGAACGTATCATATCCGGATCTAAGTCGTGATCTTCAGTGTGGCCAACGCCAACAAAATAGTTGTTGGTGATAATTACGCTATTGGCAGTTGTTGTTGCTACACCACTGCTATCACCACCAATTGCGAAGCCGTTAAAGACAAATTTAGCATTCGCGCCACGACCATCAATTGTTGTATTACTCGATATTTTGTAGTTGCGAATGGGTAAGTTGCTGTCGTTCAGTTTTGTATTGAAAAAATGTTCTAAACAATTAGCATCTGCTACGCCGTTTTGACTACACCAAGCGATTGGATCTTTACAGGTAGCTTCATCAGCAGCTAAATGAGTTTGCACTGCCGCTTGACTACAGTAAGGGCGGTACATCATCAATTGTTGTTCAGTGGCGAAGTCATTTTTATCAAACACTATCCAATGATAGTCATCGCTAGAAATTGCATTTAATAATTGCTGCTCTGCATCTTGTTTAGTGATTACAACTAATTTGCTGCCGCCTGTTGGGTTGTAACCACCCAAGGCATTTTCACCAAAACCTATAGGTTTGCCGAGCGAGCTTGCTAAACATTCAACAATTTCTTGGTCGGTTTGCAATGCTGATTCACGCCAGTTAACCGCTGGGTTATTAACTAAATCAGCACAAGTGGCATCTGGGTAAGTTACAGCAACTTGGTTGCCTGAACCAGCTGTATTGTTGCTACTACTATCACTATCACCACTGCCAGGATTTGCACTTGTATCTGTGCCTGAACCTGAACCTGTATTCGCAGAGCTATCCGCTTGATAATACACTTCAAACTCAGCGATTTGTGGTGCCGCTGATGCTGAAATTATCTCAAAGTTTAGTTTCGAAGATGAAATAACATCAAACTGAATTGCACCATTAATACCTGTACCTGAGTCCAATACTGAGCCTGTATCATTGTCGATTAGTTGCCAGTCTTGAATTGTGCCTTCACTACCGCTTGCTTCAACAATAACCACAGTATTCATTTGCCCTGAAAGGCCTTTTACTGAGATGCGGCCACTGGTGCCACTTGGAGACCAGTAGCTAGACAAATCGCCATCTTTAACATTGCCATAGCTGCTGCCACTGGCTTTTGAGCTACCGTCAGCACCACCAGATAAAGATAGATTTACACCACTGACATCAGTGCCGCCATTTGAACCCGAATCGCCACCTGAGTCTCCACCTGAATCAGTTCCGCCGTTTGAACCTGAATTTGAGCCAGAATCTGTACCACCTGCAGTATTATCGCCTGTGCCAGTTATATGAGTTACACCACAGCTACCATCAGAAACGGCTAAACCTTTGTTGGCACCGGCTGTCGCTAAGATTAAATCTTTTACACAAGTTGCATCGTCTAGCGCATAGTCGTAAGCAATATCTATGCTAGTGGTTGATACTGGGTTAGGGCCTGCTGGATAACTTTTATCCCCTTGTATCGACCAAGTAACAGTATCTGCCCAAATATTGCCGCTGACGTCCCAATACCCTAAATCATTGGTATAAAACGTACCTAGTGGGTTTTTGGCATTTTCAAAAACGTTGTTTTCCGCTTTCATTTTGCCGCCAATACGCGGATTCATCCCAGATTCATTCAGGCCATCGTAATAGTTGTTATAAGCATGCGCTGTTGCATGGCGTAGCAATGGCGTACGTGAATCTAGGTTTAAATAATAGTTATGATGGAAAGTCACTGGGCCATTATTGTTGTCGCCGTCGGTCGAACCAACTAAACCACCACGGCCTGAGTTCATTAAAATGCTATACGACAAAGTTACATATTTAGAATTGGCTTTCATATCAAACAAAGCATCAAAACCTTCGTTTTCACCGCCGCTTGCTTCTAAGGTGACATGGTCAACCCAAATGTTAGATACGTCTGATTCCATACCAATTGCATCGCCGCCGTTTGAAGTAACTGAACCTGATTTTTTGACGTTCTTAATATGGATATTTTGGATGATAATATTCGATGCTTTGCGAATATGAATGCCGATTTGATCGAACAAGGCGCCGCTACCAACACCAATAATACTGATATTGCTAATTTCTTTTAGTTCAATTACGTCTTCGGCTGTATTACAGCTGTCACCCGATACTCGGCTGGTATTGGCATGATTAATTGTACCTTCAACTTCGATAATAATAGGTGTATCGCTCGAAGCACGGGTACATAAAGCAGTATGTAATTCTGTACCTGTTGATACTTTTACGACCTGACCGCCTTCACCACCCGTAGTACCGCCATTTAAGCTAGCAAAACCAGTTACACCATAGTCTGTGGTGCCAGTGTTGTCGCCACCGCCAGTGTTATCTCCACCGCCAATGTTGTCGCCACCGCCAGTGTTATCACCACCCGGTTGTTCGACAGAGGTATCTGTATCAACTTCTGAGCCAGAGCATGCTGCTAACAAGCCAACTGAGATGGCAAATAGCGCATTTAAATAAAATTTATTCATGTATTTAAGCATCCTAAATGGATAGTTTTTTAGCTATCTAGTTTGTGTGTTTTTTTGCCCAATATAGCAAATGCTACCGGTAGCATATCACGCTAATGTAGAAAAGATGTATCTTTTTTGTAATCGAAAACGCAAAATGATTTTATTTGTTAATCAGAATTGGATGACGTACAACATCACTTTGATGTGCTATTGACCAAAACCGCCTAAGTTTCAATTGTTAGATTAAGAGGTATAAACAGATGGAAAAAATAGCATTTGTGATGCAGCTAAATGAGGGCTGCGAAGCTGAATATGAAAAACGCCATGATGAAATATGGCCAGAATTAGTCAGCGAACTCAAAGCTGCCGGTATTGAAGACTATTCAATATTTTTACATCCAGAAACACTGCAATTATTTGCAGTGTTATGGCGTAAACCTGATCATACTATGGACGACTTACCAGCAACCGCTGTTATGCAAAAATGGTGGGCGTATATGGGCGATATTATGCAAGCAAACTCAGATAATAGCCCAGTAGTGACACCTTTAACTAAAGTGTTTCATATGGCCTAGGGTAAAACCCTAGCGCCATCTTCTGTATGTATTTTCATTGTCATGGACGACAATAATTTGCACTTACCATCAATTTGTTGATAACTGCGTGAGAAATAATATTGGTAATGGCGGATATTATTTTCATCAGCTTCAGTTGGTCGCAGTTTATACACATGCGAAATGCCCATCACAGACCAAGTATCTTGCCCTTGGATAAAGTGCTCTATAACTGAGGTGCGTTGCACAGGCGTTTCATAGTTGTCGGCGGCTAAACGTTTAAGCAAGCTGGTTTTAGTTTCTGTCATGCTCTTAAGGTTGTGCACCCAAATAAAGTTATCTGCCAGCACTTGCTGTAAAAAGTTACTGTTGGCGTTTTTAATCGCCAATTCAAAGTTGTTATCTAATGCCGATACTTGTTGCTGATTGTTACACTGAGCAGCAAAGCTTGCTGGCGATAACAGCATAAGCAAGAAGCTGAACAAGAATAATCGAGTTTTCATAATTTTATAGTTGATGTTTTATTGTACATCTACTCTAATTCAATAAATCAATTTCTCCAAATATGGAAATATGGCCATGAAAAACCAACCTATAGATCCACAATTGTATGCGTTGTACGACGAATATTGCCACTCGGCGATGAGCCGGCGCGAATTTTTAAATAAAGCGGCAAAACTAACGATTGCCGGTGGTTCGGCAATTGTCATGGCACAAGCTTTATTACCCAATTATGCCCATGGCCATACAATTTCATTTACCGATAGCCGGATTAAACCGAGTTATGTTGAATACCCATCGATTGGTGGTAACTCGGGTAAAATGCGTGGGTATTTGGTTGCGCCTGCTGGCGAAGGGCCATTTCCGGCGGTATTGGTTATTCACGAAAACCGTGGACTCAACCCCTATATTGAAGATGTTGCACGTGCTTTAGCGGTTGAAGGATTTCTAGCTTTAGCACCGGATGGCTTGTATCCAGCTGGTGGATATCCTGGCAATGATGACGACGGTAAAATAATGCAGCGCGCATTAGATCAAGACAAGCTATTTAAGGACATGCTTAACAGTGCATACTTCTTAAAGAACCATGTGTTATCAACAGGTAAATTAGGTGCGACAGGTTTTTGTTTTGGTGGTGCTGTGGTTAATCGTTTAGCAACAGATATGGGCGCAGATTTATTGGCAGGTGTGCCATATTATGGTCGAGCGGCTAAAACTGAAGATGTCGCGAACATCCAAGCTGAGTTAATGATCCAGTATGCTGAGCAAGATCCACGAGTTAATGCGATGCGTGCTGAATATGAACAAGCATTAACCCAGCATAAGAAAAAATTCGTTATGCATGTTTATCCAGATACCCAACATGGTTTTCATAACTTTTCGACACCAAGGCATAACCAAACCCAAGCGGATATTGCTTGGCAGCGCACCATTAGCTTTTTTAAACGCACATTGGCAAAGTAGCTTGAATAAAAATCAGCGCGGGTTAACCAATATAACCCGCGGTTTTTAACGCAAATACCCCAAGTGAAATACTCACAGTGCTTAATAAGGTGGTAATGGCAATTACTTCAGCTGCCAGTTGCGCTTGATTAGTCATTTGTTTGGCCATTACGTAACTTGCAGCAGCAGTGGGTGTGCTCATATAAATAAATAATAAAGTGATCTGCTCAGCACTAAAACCAAACAAAATTGCACCGGCAACCGCAACGGCTGGCATTAAAACCAATTTAACTAAACAGGCGTACATAACCCACTGTTTATTTTCTTTTAAGCTCGCGAGTTGCAGGCTACCTCCAATACAAATAAGCGCCAGTGGCAAACTTAAACTAGCAAAATAATTACCTGTTTGTTTAAGGGCGGAAAACAGCGGAATACCTAAAATTGACCAGATGGTTGCAATGCTAATCGACAGAATAAGTGGATTCATCAACAAACTTTTTAACCGCGCCCAGCTAAAAGCTTTGCTGTCTGTTTGCAAAATAAACACAGCGACTATGTTGTAAACCAAGGTCATAAAGCCTAAATAAACCGCGGCTAATGCCAGTGCATCCGCATTATCTGTATAGATATTAAATATTAGCGCTAGGCCAACAATTCCCATATTGCCGCGATAACTCGACTGCACGAATACCGCGACTTTTTGTGCATCTTTGGAAAAGAATTGACAAAAGATTTGCAAAAACACTACTGTGCCAACTGTTACTGCCAAAGCATAACCTAAATAAACTAGGTTAAAATTCTCGACAATTGGCGCATCGGCAATTTTGACAAACAATAAGCAGGGTAGCGCGATATTAAACACCAACTTGTTACCTATATCGGTAAAATGCTGGTCGATTATGCGCCGGCGTTTTAGCCAAATACCTAAACACAGCACCACAAGTACTGGCAAAGTTACATTTAAAGTAAAAATTATATTGTGAAGAAAATCGGCCATATAACTGCTTGTTTAATTGAATGCGAACTAGCTTTATAGTCGTTGGTTCGTAGCTAAAAATCAATGTTGGAGATTGTATATGCTACATCAGTCTGTTTGATTGCCCGCAGAACACATGGGCAGATTTTTAGGACTCACCTATACTTAGAAAATAATTTTAACTTTGGGGTGATTGCGTGCGCTTACTGATTATCTGCTTAATATTTGCAGCAATACCAGTGCGGTTATACGCGTGCATCACTTTACCTAAACAAGAACCAAATAAGTTAGTACACAATCAATTTTTCATCTCTTTGTTGGAGCGCACATTAGCTGTTACTGAGCCTGAATTTGGCCCGTGCAAAATCAATTACTCTACTCAAGATTTAACTCACAAACGTATAGATCATCTGCTCAAACAGGGCAGGGTTATTGATTTAACCTGGGCGCCAGTCACTATTGAGCGTCAGCAAGATTACCTAACTATCAACGAACCCTTGATTAAAGGGTTATTAGGCTTTCGCATTATGTTGGTTAAACAGAGGAATGTGAATTTATTACAAGGAGTCGATTCGTTAGAAAAACTCAAACCGTTTCAATTTGGCTTGGGTTATGGCTGGCCAGATGTAGATATCTACCAAGCAAATGGTTTAACCGTTACTCAAGCTTCAACTTTTGAACAATTATTTAAAATGTTAGCTGCGGGACGTTTTCCATTATTTTCACGTGGTTTTAATGAGGTTTTACCCGAGCTGCAGCTACATAAAAATAAACAACTGGCGATAGACCCGCATATAGTTCTGATTTATCCCTTGCCTGTGTATTTTTACGTTAACAAGAACAATCATATGTTGGCAAAAAGATTATCGACTGGCATAAAAATGCTGCGAGCTTCGGGAGAGTTCGACCATATCTTTTATCACGACCCTGATATTGTCACCAGCTTAAAAGCGCTCAATTTAGAGCGCCGCAATAAAATATTTTTGTGTAATCCACATTTACCTAAAGACATTCCGTTCAACGATACTAGCTTATGGCACTTTCCGTTAGAGAAAACCAGTTGCCAATAACTAGCGGTGTCTTGAGTGATAACTCTATGCTTAAATCTAATATTAATTACCGCAGATTGCGGTATAAGGATAGCGTCTTCTAATAAATTGCAAAAAGGTGTATGTTGTTTTATTAATCTTACACCTAATAACTCTAAGCAAATTATGGAAAATCATTCACTAACAAAACGGAAATTGGTTAAACAAATTGGTAGTTGTGCTTTAGCTGCACCTTTTGTGGCTAATGCGGTAAATGCTAGCGCCAAAAGCTTAACTGAATCCACTAACCACTTAGCCGACCAGCATGAGGCTTGGCAGCAAGCGCAGCAGATAATAGATAATATTCAAACTCCAAAAATTCCACCGGTGGCAGTTGCTTTAGCAAAATTTAATCCGCAAGCCGATGGCACGGGAGACAATACGCAAGTATTTTCCAAAGCCATTGAATATTTGCATCAACAAGGTGGAGGCAAGTTAATTGTGTCGGCTGGCGTGTATCAAACTGGGCCAATTCATTTGCAGTCAAATATTGAGCTGCATGTTGAAAAAGATGCAGTTATTTCGTTTTTTGCCGATCCTGAAAAATACCAACCTTATGTATTAACTCGCTGGGAAGGCTCGGATGTACTGAGTTATTCGCCGCTGATTTATGCGTACAAAAAACACGATATTGCGATAACGGGCGAGGGCACTTTGCAAGGCAATGCCAGTGCTGATCATTGGTGGCCGTGGCGATACAAATGGAAACGCGGCAAGTTAAATTTGATTGAGGGTGAAAGCCAAGATATCACCCGTGATCAGTTAAGAAAAATGACTGCCGACGGCACACCAATAGAGCAACGTGTTTTTAAACAAAATTTTTTGCGTCCAAGTTTTGTTCAACCTTATTTGTGCCAGCGTGTATTAATTGAAGGAGTAACCTTGCGCAATTCACCTATGTGGATGCTACACCCGCTAGTCTGTTCAGACGTTATCGTGCGCAATGTACAATGTTTAAGTTTTGGGCCTAATTCTGACGGCTGCGATCCTGAATCCTGCCGTAATGTATTAATTGAAGGCTGTGTGTTTGACACAGCGGACGATTCAATTGCCATTAAATCTGGCCGCGACCAAGATGGACGCAAACATGGCATAGCCAGCGAAAATATTGTTATCCGTAATTGCAAAATGTTGGATGGTGACGGCGCTATAGCCATTGGCAGCGAGATTTCTGGTGGTGTGCGCAATGTATTTGTCGAAAACTGTTTTATGGACAATCCAAAACTGTACCGCGCAGTGCGAATTAAAACCAATTCGTCTCGCGGCGGTTTTATTGAAAATATCTACATTCGCAATTTAACGGTCAATAAAGTTAAAGACGCAATTGTGATTAACATGCGCTACAACGAAGATAAAATTGAGCCGTATATTACCCAAGTGCAAAATATTCAAATTGAAAATGTACAAGTGGCTGACGCAAGGCGCGCGTTTATTTTAAAAGGTGATCCACGTTTACCATTGAAACAAGTTAAGTTACAGTCGATAGACGTTAAAAAAGTTCGAAAAGAAGATATTATTCAAGATGTTGCTGAACTCACCCAACACAAGATAATTGTTGCGGGGAAAAACCGTCAGCTAGGATAAATACCCCGAGCTCAGCTTAAATAATTAAATAAAATTGGGAGTCACTCAAATGCGCAAATTCGTCGCGGCACTGATTACTGGCACATTGTTAACTGCATGTGCCAGTACCGAACAAAACTCAGCAGAGCAAGGCACAGCCGTTACTTTGTATAAAGCACAAATGATCAGCGGGGCTAAACCGGCTGAAAATACCGAAAAAGTACACAGCACTAATCATAATGATGAATTTGTAATTCAAATTAGCCAGCCAAGTTTAACCGCTTATTTGCCTGACGCGGCCAACCGTTCTGACAAAGCTGTGATCATCTGCCCTGGCGGCGGTTATTTTGGTTTGTCTATGTTAAAAGAAGGCCAACAAGTGGCGCAGCGATTTGCGCAAAATGGCATTAGTGCGTTTGTTTTAAAATACCGCATGCCGTCAGACACTTGGATGGAAGATAAATCAGTTGGTCCATTGCAAGATGTGCAACAAGCTATCGCCCAAGTAAAATCGCAAGCGGCAGACTGGGGCATAAATCCACAAAAAGTGGGCATTATGGGGTTTTCTGCGGGTGGCCATTTAGCCGCAAGTGCAGCAACACATTATGATAATCCGGTTAATCATGGTTATAGCGCGCATCAAGTTAAACCGAATTTTCAAATTTTAGTTTATCCAGTAATTAGTATGCAGCCGCTGATCACGCATAAAGGTTCACGAACTAATTTATTAGGTGAAAATCCAACGGGTGAACAAATCGACCGTTTTTCCAATGAATTAAATGTTAGTGAAACTGCGCCGCCTGCTTTTATTGTACATTCAACTGACGATGTTGTTGTGCCAGTCGCTAATGCTTTAGTGTATTACCGCGCCTTGGTCGATAACCAAGTGCCAGCACTGTTAACCATATTGCCCGATGGCAACCACGGTTATGGCATGCGTCATCCAATTGATTGGTTTGAGCAGTTATTAAATTGGTTAGAAACACAATGAGACAAGTCGCAAAAGTTTTAACCCTAGCCGCTGCTTTTATTAGTGCAGCGGCTTTTGCTGATGGTTGAATGTAAATTTGTAATGTCGTGAAGCTGGGTAAAGTGACAGATACTAACCAAGCTTTAACGTTCGGGGTTGCTTTCGAGTTGTTGCCCATTGTGAGTACATTAAATTAAAAGTGTTCTGGAACACATCACCTACTTCAAATACGACTTCAATATACCCACTACATCGTCAACTTCGTGTTGGCGTTGTTCCTCGGATAACTGATTATCACCTAAATGGTCACGAATATGTGCTTCAAGTACGTGATTCATCAAACCATTTACAGCCCCTCTAATAGCACTAATTTGCTGTAACACTGCAATACATTCATTGGATTGGTCGAGTGCTTTTTCTAAAGCGCTGACTTGTCCTTGAATTTTTTTTACTCGGGTCATCAAAGCTTTGTTGTTTTTGTTTAAGTGCGCCATAAGTTACTCGCTGGATCTAATAGGTATACTGGGGTATAGTATATTAGATTGAAGTTAGCTTCCAAGTTTATTGCAAAATTTATAAGGTTTTCTCGTGCAAAATGATCATGGCCAACAATGCCAATATGCGCATAAATTTACCGTAGACAACCGCGGCGCCGAGCGCAAAGTAAATATGGTATTTGCTTTAACTACTGTCACTATGGTGATAGAAATTGTCGCGGGTAGTTGGTACGGCTCTATGGCTTTGTTGGCAGATGGTTGGCATATGTTGACTCACTCAGCGGCCTTTGCCATTTCTATGTTTGTTTATTGGTATGCGCGCAAAAATGCCAACAACCCAGCTTTTACTTTTGGTACGGGTAAAGTAAATGCCTTAGGTGGTTTTGCGAGTGCGGTTGCTTTGGGCACAGTTGCTTTTATGATGGTAATTGAATCGACCGAGCGCTTATTGGTACCTGAAAGCATTCAATTCAATCAGGCGATTGCTGTGGCTATTTTGGGTTTTATCGTTAACTTAGTTTCTGCTGTGTTGCTGCACGATAGTCACGGACATGATCATGGGCATAGTCACCACCATCATAGCCAGCACAATCACGGCCATAGCCATGATGATCACCAGCATTCGCACGAACACTCACACGCGCACGATCACAATTTAGCCGCGGCTTATTTTCATGTATTGGCCGATATGCTCACGTCAGTGCTGGCAATAGTCGCGTTGATTTTAGGTAAATATTACAACTGGTTATGGGCCGATGCTTTAATGGGTATTATCGGCTCTGTGGTTATTGCGAAATGGGCCTACCATTTAATGGTAAATAGTAGCCATATTTTATTGGATAAAACAGAGCATGATGATTTAGCCATTCAGGCGCAACAAATCATTGAGCAGCAGGGCAGCCAAGTAACAGATTTACACGTGTGGAAATTGTCTAGCCAGCATACAGCTATGATAATTGCGATCAGTTCAGCACAGCCAACTAGCCCTGAAGAATATAAGCAGTTGCTACAGCAGCAACTGCATATAGATCATATAACGGTTGAAGTGAACTTGCATGATTAAAGCGTTTTTAGGGTCTACTAAGCAAATTCAAAACCTTCGACATTAACGTTAGATATTGCATCTTTGGTTAATTGGTCGGCAGTAACATTAGCTAACTGCACGTTTTTAACTGGCATCTCAGCTTGGCCTTCAATATTACAAATAAAGTCGGCTTGGTTGAGGTGAATGTCAGATAAATAAATATCGCTAATTTGAGTTAAACGGCGCTCATAAGTTGGCACTAAATCTTTCCATTGGTACAGCACATCGGTTTCTATACTGAGTGCACCACCTTTAACCGCACCGGCTTTAATATTGCGGATAATGATATTTTTAACATAACCACCACGGCGCTCATTGGTTTTAATTAAGACAATATTGCCTGTGCCAACTGAATATTGGGTACCATCTTCAAAGCGGCAGTTTTCCACCAATACATTTTCAATACCACCAGATAACTCGCTGCCTACAGCAACTAGCTGGTGGGCGCGTTTAATTAAACAATTGCGCATCACTAGGTTTTTGGTTGGGGTATTTAACCGCCAAGCGTCTTGATTACGCCCAGCTTTAATCGCAATAGCATCATCACCTTGGTCGAATACACAATTTTCAATTAGCATATTCTGGGTCATTTCAGGATCGACCCCATCATTGTTGTGGCCGTGTGCTTGTACTTTGACATCGCGGATCACCACGTCTTTACACAAAAACGGATGTAATACCCAAAACGGACTATCTTGAATTTGAATACCTTCAATTAACACGTGTTGGCAAGGGTTAAACTGGACAAAATGTGGGCGTAAATTAGCGCCTTCATAGGTCATTTGTCTTTGTTCTACTGGCACATCTTTAGCGGCCATATGGTACAAGTTGGCTAGTGCATCCATATGTGGTTTGGGTCTTTTGTACCAAACCTGCCAAACATCTAATTTAGCTTGCAGTTTGCCTTGGCCACTAATAGAAACCTGCTGGCTCGGCAGAAAACAATAAAGTTGCACCTTCGGCTAAGTGCAAATCAACAAAACTTTTTAAATGAATTTTTGCACATATCCATTCTCCGGCTGGAATATATACACGTCCACCTTGGTTGGCATTGGCGGCTTGTATTGCGGCGGCGATTGCTTGTTCATTCGCTTGTTGGTTATTTGGCTGCGCGCCATAATCACGAATATCAAACACCTTAGCTTGGCTGAAATCAGCAATTTGAATTGCCGGCATATTAAAAGGTGTCTCAAGTTGAATTTGCTGCACAAAAACTCCTAATTACCCAAGCCAAATTGTTTGGCTTGGGTAAGCTAAATGGCTACATATTAAAACGTAAACCTAAACTAAATTGACGACCCGTATGGTTGTATTCACGCATCAGGTTCATGCTGCCGTCACCTGTCATATGGTGACAGTCTTGAATACTCGTCGGTTAGGTTGATAATTTCGAACGAAACCGTCATGTTTTCAGTAATGTTATAGAAGGATGAAAAATCTGTGTCAGCCTAGTTTAAATTTAAATATCTAACTTACTGTCCAATCGC
>NZ_AJWM01000101.1 GCF_000281085.1 Catenovulum agarivorans YM01 | reverse complement strand
TGTACCTACGTTAACATGCGGTTTAGTACGTTCAAATTTTGCTTTAGCCACTTTCAATTACCTTTTTATTTGAGACTTCTGTAGAAGTCCTTCCTAACAATTAAAAATTACGTGATTCAATGATTTGATCAGTTACATTTTTCGGAGCTTCACTGTAATTCAGGAACTCCATCGAGTAAGACGCTCGACCTTGAGTTTGTGAACGCAAATCAGTAGCGTAACCAAACATCTCAGCCAATGGAACCTTAGCTCGAACAATTTTAATACCGCCAGGGCCGTCTTCCATACCGTCAATCATACCGCGACGACGGTTAAGGTCACCCACAACATCTCCCATAAAATCTTCAGGAGTGGTTACTTCAACCTTCATAGTCGGTTCAAGTAATACTGGGTTTGCCTGTGCGGCACCTTTTTTAAAGCCCATAGACCCAGCAATTTTAAACGCCATTTCGTTAGAGTCAACATCATGGTACGAACCATCGAATAATGTAACTTTAACGTCAAGAACAGGATAACCGGCTAATACACCCGATTTCATTTGTTCTTCTATGCCTTTACCAACTGCAGGTATATATTCTTTCGGAATAACACCACCGACGATAGCGTTTTCGAATTTATATCCAGCGCCTTCTTCATTCGGTTCAATTTTCAACCAAACATGACCGTATTGACCACGACCACCTGATTGACGAACGAACTTACCTTCAACTTCAACTGCGGAACGGATAGTTTCACGATAAGCAACCTGAGGTTTACCTACGTTTGCTTCAACTTTGAACTCGCGTCTCATACGATCAACGATAATATCTAAGTGAAGTTCACCCATACCAGAGATGATAGTTTGACCAGATTCTTCGTCTGTTTCAACACGGAATGAAGGATCTTCTGCTGCAAGTTTGCCTAAAGCTATGCCCATTTTTTCTTGGTCAGCTTTTGTTTTCGGCTCAACTGCTACAGCAATAACCGGCTCTGGGAATTCCATACGCTCTAACGTAATAACGTGATCTGAGTCACACAAAGTATCACCCGTTGTCACGTCTTTCAGACCAATCGCAGCTGCAATATCACCAGCACGAACTTCTTTAATTTCTTCACGCTTATTAGAGTGCATTTGCACTATACGTCCAAAACGCTCTTTTTTCGCTTTAACTGGGTTATACACGGCATCGCCTGAATTAACCACACCAGAATAAACACGGAAGAAAGTTAAAGTCCCAACAAATGGGTCGGTTGCGATTTTAAATGCTAATGCAGCGAATGGCTCGTCATCACAAGAATGTCGTTCACCCTCTGATTCGTCTTCATTAATACCCTTAATAGCAGGCACATCTGTAGGTGAAGGCATAAACTCAATCACTGCATCTAATACAGCTTGAACACCTTTGTTTTTAAACGCAGAGCCACAAGTACATAAAACAATTTCATTGTTTAACGTACGTTTACGCAACGCTTGTTTAATTTCACCTTCTGATAACGGCTCACCTTCAAGGTATTTTTCCATCAAGTCTTCTGAAGCTTCAGCTGCAGCTTCTACCATTTTTTCGCGATATTCTTCTGCTTCATCTAACATGTCTGCAGGAATATCTTCATAGGTAAAAGTCATACCTTGGTCAGCTTCGTTCCAGTTGATGTATTTCATCTTGATTAGATCGATAACCCCAGTGAAGTGATCTTCAGCACCAACAGGTAACTGAATAGGCACTGGCACTGCGTTTAATCTATCTTCAATTTGATTTACAACGGCAAGGAAATCTGCACCAGCACGATCCATCTTATTAACAAAGACCATACGCGGAACATGATATTTATTCGCTTGACGCCATACTGTTTCCGACTGAGGTTGAACACCAGATGAAGCACAAAATACCACCACAGCACCATCTAATACACGTAAAGAACGCTCAACTTCAATGGTGAAGTCAACGTGTCCAGGGGTATCAATAATGTTTACACGGTGTTCTTCGAACTGTGCATCCATACCACGCCAAAACGTGGTAGTGGCTGCAGAGGTGATAGTAATACCACGCTCTTGTTCTTGCTCCATCCAGTCCATAGTTGCGGCACCATCGTGCACCTCACCTATTTTGTGAGATAAACCAGTATAAAATAACACACGTTCTGTCGTTGTCGTTTTACCAGCATCTACGTGAGCACAGATACCGATATTACGATAACGCTCAATAGGAGTTTTGCGAGCCACAATATATATCCTCTTAGATTGGACTGATTACCAACGATAATGAGCGAATGCTTTGTTGGCTTCTGCCATGCGGTGAACGTCTTCACGCTTCTTAACGGCAGTACCTTTGTTTTCTGCTGCGTCTACAATTTCTGCGGCTAGACGCTGTGCCATAGATTTTTCACCACGCTTACGAGCAGCTTCTACTAACCAACGCATACCTAATGTATTACGACGAACTGGACGTACTTCTACTGGAACTTGGTAGGTTGAACCACCAACACGACGAGATTTAACCTCTACAGAAGGACGAACGTTATCTAACGCAGCTTCAAATACATCTAAATGCTCTTTAGTTGATTTGTCAGCAGCGATGTCTAATGCACCGTATACGATTTTTTCTGCGATTGATTTTTTGCCGTCTAACATAACGACATTAACGAATTTTGCTAATAGTTCACTATGGAACTTAGGATCTGGTAGGATTTTACGTTGACCTACGACTCTTCTTCTTGGCATTGTATTGCTCCAATTTTTCAGGGATTACCCAAAACTAATTAATTTACTTGCTTGGCCTTACTCTTATCGGAGAACCGTTAAGCCTTAGGTCTCTTAGCACCGTACTTAGAACGGCCTTGGCGACGTTTAGTAACACCTGCACAGTCCAAAGAACCGCGAACAGTGTGATAACGCACACCTGGTAAATCTTTAACACGACCACCACGAATAAGAACAACACTGTGCTCTTGTAAGTTATGGCCTTCACCACCGATGTATGAAGTTACTTCAAAACCGTTGGTTAAACGAACACGACATACTTTACGTAATGCTGAGTTTGGTTTTTTAGGTGTAGTCGTGTAAACACGAGTACATACACCACGACGCTGTGGGCAAGCTTCTAAAGCAGGAACGTTACTTTTAACGACCTGTTTTACACGAGGCTTACGCACGAGCTGGTTAATAGTTGCCATTAACTGCTCCTAACAATAAATAAGCGTTTAAAAATGAAAAATCCGCGCCCCTATTTCTAGAGGCCGCGGAATTTTAATGTTCAAGGAATGAACTGTCAATGAAAACCCGAAATCTTGCCGACATTTAGCCGCATTCGGGTTAAATCATTAAACTTTATTCTGTATCATTGTTGAAATCAGCGTTAAGCGCATCGGTTAATGCACGTTCTGCTTCATCAGCCGTTACTGAAGTATCAACAACTGGCTCTAACGCATTGTTACGTTTAGCTTGACGTTTTTGGTGATACGCAAAACCAGTACCAGCTGGAATTAAGCGACCAACAATTACGTTTTCTTTCAAGCCACGTAAGTCGTCGTTTTTACCACTTACTGCTGCTTCAGTTAATACACGTGTCGTTTCTTGGAACGACGCTGCTGAAATAAATGATTCAGTTGAAAGTGATGCTTTAGTGATACCTAATAATTGGTATTCGTACTTAGCACCTTCTTTACCTTGTTCAACCATTTCACGGTTAGCGATATTTACCACAGCTACTTCAGCTGTTTCACCAGCTAAGAACTGAGTGTCGCCACTTTGAGTGATTTCGCACTTACGTAACATTTGACGAACGATAACTTCGATATGTTTATCATTAATTTTTACACCTTGTAAACGATAAACTTCTTGTACTTCATTCACTATGTAGTTACATACGTCTTGAATACCTCGTAAACGTAAAATGTCGTGCGGAGACTCAGGACCATCCGCAATTACCTCACCACGTTCAACTTGTTCACCTTCAAACACGTTTAATTGACGCCATTTAGGGATCATCTCTTCGTGTTGAACACCAGCTTCAGCCGTGATAATTAATCGACGTTTACCTTTAGTTTCTTTACCGAAAGAAACTGTACCTGAAATTTCCGCAAGAATTGCTGGATCTTTCGGCTTACGTGCTTCAAACAAGTCAGCTACGCGAGGTAGACCACCCGTGATATCACGTGTTTTTGAACTTTCTTGTGGAATACGTGCTAGTGCATCACCTGAGTGAACCATAGTGCCGTCTTCAAGGTTAATTAACGCACTACCAGGTAAGAAGTATTGAGCAGGCATATCAGTACCACTCATGTTAACCGCTTGACCTTTTTCATCTACTAGACGAATCGCTGGACGCATTTCTTTACCCGCACCGGTACGATCTTTAGGATCGATAACCACTATGCTAGATAGACCAGTTAATTCGTCTGTTTGACGAGTAATAGTTACACCATCAACCATGTCAGCAAACTGAACTTTACCCACTACCTCAGTGATAATTGGGTGAGTATGCGGGTCCCAGTTAGCGATTGTATCGCCAGCTGTAACTGCATCACCGTCAGCTTTGTTTAATACTGCACCGTAAGGAATTTTGTATCTTTCTTTTTGGCGACCTTGTTCGTCGATTACGGTTAATTCACTTGAACGCGAAGTAATAACGATATTGCCATCAGCATTGGTTACAAATTTAGCTTTTGCTAATTTGATTGAACCATCAGTTTTTACTTGAACGCTGTTTTCAGCCGATGCTCTAGATGCCGCACCACCGATGTGGAAGGTACGCATGGTTAACTGTGTACCAGGCTCACCGATTGACTGTGCTGCAATAACACCAACCGCTTCACCTTGGTTAATAATATGACCACGTGCTAAATCACGGCCATAACAGTTACTACAAACACCATAGTCATTGTTACAAGTAATTACTGAACGAACTTTTACTTCGTCAACCGAATTAACTTCTAATAAGTCACACAAGCCTTCATCAATCATCACATTACGTGCAATCAATACATCGCCATCAGGACCTATTACGTCTTCAGCTACAACACGACCCAATACACGTTCACGAAGTGGTTCTACAACATCACCACCTTCGATTAACGGACGCATCCAAGTACCGTTTTCAGTACCACAGTCTACACCCATAACAACCATGTCTTGTGCAACGTCTACTAAACGACGCGTCAAGTAACCAGAGTTAGCTGTTTTAAGTGCCGTATCGGCCAAACCTTTACGCGCACCATGCGTTGAAATAAAGTACTGTAGTACGTTTAGACCTTCGCGGAAGTTCGCGATAATTGGTGTTTCGATGATTGAACCGTCCGGTTTGGCCATCAAACCACGCATACCAGCTAACTGACGAATCTGCGCCGGGCTACCACGAGCACCAGAGTCAGCCATCATATAGATAGAGTTAAAGCTAGCTTGCTCTTCTTCTTCGCCTTTAGCATTGATAACAGTATCTTTAGATAAGTTATCCATCATAGACTTAGCTACACGTTCGTTAGCAGAAGACCAAATATCGATAATTTTGTTGTATTTCTCACCAGCAGTAACAAGACCGGTTTGGAACTGCTCTTGAATTTCACTAACTTCTGCTTCAGCTTCATCAACAATTGCTTTTTTCGCTTCAGGGATAACCATGTCATCAATACCAACAGAAGCACCTGAAAGCATTGCGTAATGGAAACCTGTATACATAATTTGGTCAGCAAAAATTACTGTGTCTTTCAAACCTAATTGACGGTATGAAGTATTCAACAAACGTGAAATCTGCTTCTTACCCATAGCTTGGTTAATAATGTCGAACGGCATACCTTTAGGTAAAATTAACGACAATATTGCACGACCAGCTGTTGTATCAATGATTGAAGTTGTTGTTACTTCTTCACCATTGTCATCGAATAAAGTTTGGGTTAAACGCACTTTTACACGGGTGTGAAGTTCAACAGCACCAGTACGGTATGCTTTTTCAGCTTCTTTAGCATCTTTAAATACAGTACCTTCACCTTTACCGTTAATCTTGTCACGCGTCATATAGTACAAACCTAATACAACGTCTTGTGAAGGAACGATAATCGGCTCACCATTTGCTGGTGATAAGATATTGTTGGTAGACATCATTAACGCACGCGCTTCTAATTGCGCTTCTAACGTTAATGGTACGTGTACCGCCATTTGGTCACCGTCGAAGTCAGCGTTATACGCCGCACAAACTAACGGATGTAAATGGATTGCTTTACCTTCAATTAATACAGGTTCAAATGCTTGAATACCTAATCTATGAAGTGTAGGTGCACGGTTTAATAATACTGGATGTTCACGAATTACTTCGTCTAATACGTCCCAAACCTCTGGCGCTTCGCGCTCTACTAATTTCTTAGCAGCTTTAATAGTTGTCGCTAAACCACGAAGTTCTAATTTACCGTAGATGAAAGGCTTGAATAATTCCAATGCCATTTTTTTCGGTAAACCACATTGATGTAAACGTAAAGTAGGACCAACTGTAATTACAGAACGGCCTGAGTAGTCAACACGTTTACCCAATAAGTTTTGACGGAAACGACCTTGTTTACCTTTGATCATGTCAGCCAAAGATTTTAACGGACGTTTGTTAGAACCAGTAATAGCACGACCACGACGACCATTATCTAATAATGCGTCTACTGCTTCTTGTAACATACGTTTTTCATTACGTACGATAATGTCAGGTGCAGCTAGGTCTAATAAACGTTTCAAACGGTTATTACGGTTAATAACACGACGATATAAATCGTTTAGATCTGAAGTTGCAAAACGACCACCGTCCAAAGGTACTAATGGACGTAAATCTGGTGGAAGAACTGGTAACACAGTCATGATCATCCAAATCGGATCATTGCCTGACTGATGGAAAGCTTCCATTAACTTCAAACGTTTAGTGATTTTTTTACGTTTAGTTTCAGAGTTAGTTTCTGGTAACTCTTCACGCATTTCTTTGATTTGTTGAGCTAAATCGATATGACGTAATAAATCTAAGATAGCCTCAGCACCCATCTTAGCTTCAAACTCATCACCGTACTCTTCTAATGCGTCTAAATAATCTTCTTCATTTAATAACTGGCTGCGCTCTAACGAAGTCATGCCAGGCTCAGTTACTACGAATGATTCAAAGTACAATACACGCTCAATATCACGTAATGTCATATCTAACATTAAACCGATACGAGACGGTAAAGATTTTAAGAACCAAATATGTGCAACTGGGCTTGCTAATTCAATGTGACCCATGCGCTCACGACGCACTTTAGTTAACGTAACTTCAACGCCACATTTTTCACAAATAACACCACGGTGCTTAAGACGTTTGTATTTACCACACAAACATTCGTAATCTTTTACAGGACCAAAAATACGCGCACAGAACAAACCGTCTCTTTCAGGTTTGAAAGTACGGTAGTTGATAGTTTCTGGTTTTTTAACTTCACCAAAAGACCATGAACGGATCATGTCTGGTGACGCTAAACCAATCTTGATACTGTCAAATTCTTCAGTTTTATTCTGCTGCTTGAGAAACTTCAGTAAGTCTTTCACGCTGATTCTCCACTCGGAGTTAAAATCCTAAGCAGCGGTTTACACCGCTGCTCTCGCCTTAGCCGTCGAAGTTTATTCTTCTTCCAACTCTATATTGATACCCAATGAACGGATTTCTTTCAACAATACGTTGAACGACTCAGGCATGCCTGGTTCCATTTTATGGTTACCATCTACGATGTTCTTATACATCTTAGTACGACCGTTAACGTCATCCGACTTAACCGTCAACATTTCTTGTAACGTGTAAGATGCACCGTAAGCTTCTAGTGCCCACACTTCCATCTCACCGAAACGCTGACCACCGAATTGAGCTTTACCGCCCAATGGTTGTTGCGTAACAAGACTATAAGAACCAGTTGAACGTGCATGCATTTTGTCATCAACCAAGTGATTCAATTTCAGCATGTACATGTAACCAACAGTTACTTTACGCTCAAATGGGTTGCCAGTACGGCCATCGTATAACTGAATTTGACCACTTGTTGGTAATCCAGCTAAAGTAAGAAGTTGTTTAATTTCAGCCTCTTTCGCACCATCAAATACAGGTGTTGCAACTGGTAAACCAGCTTTCAAGTGGCTAGCTAAACGACGAACTTCTTCATCGCTAAAGCTTGCGATGTCAACATTTTGCTGACCACCACCAACGTTATAAACTTCTTGTAAATAATTACGTAACTCGTGCAATTCACGTTGCTCAGCTAAAAGCTCATTGATCTTACGACCAATACCACGTGCAGCTGCACCTAAGTGAGTTTCTAAGATCTGCCCCACGTTCATACGTGATGGTACACCCAATGGGTTAAGTACTATGTCAACAGCTTCGCCATTTTCATCGTACGGCATATCTTCAATTGGAAGAATTGTCGAGATAACACCTTTGTTACCGTGACGACCCGCCATCTTATCACCAGGTTGAATTTGACGCTTAACCGCAAGGTATACTTTAACAATTTTAAGTACGCCAGGCGCTAGGTCATCACCTTGAGTGATCTTGCGACGTTTTTCTTCTAATTTTTTATCAAATTCAGCGCGAGTCTCTTCGTATTGCTCAGCAATTTGCTCAAGCTCTTCTTGAAGTTCTTCTTCAGCTAAACTTTGTTTGAACCACTTAGCTCTGTCTAATGAATCTAATACAGATTCTGCGATGCCTGCTCTTAGTAATAAAGCACGCGCACGAGCGAAGATGTCATCTTCTAAAATCTTCATTTCAGTTGAAAGGTCTTTCTTAACCTCAGCAACTTGCATCTGTTCAATTTCTTTCGCACGTTGGTCTTTTTCAACACCATCACGCGTGAATACTTGAACATCAATTACTGTACCACTAACACTGTTTGGTACACGTAGTGAGCTGTCTTTAACATCTGATGCTTTTTCACCGAAGATAGCTCTTAGGAGCTTCTCTTCTGGGGTTAATTGGGTTTCACCTTTAGGTGTTACTTTACCTACTAAGATGTCACCACCTTTAACTTCAGCACCGATATAAACAACACCAGATTCATCAAGCTTAGATAACGCAGATTCACCAACATTAGGAATATCAGAAGTAATTTCTTCTGGACCTAATTTAGTATCACGTGCGATACAGCTTAATTCTTGAATATGGATTGTGGTAAATCTGTCTTCGTCAACTACACGCTCAGAAACTAGGATTGAATCCTCAAAGTTATAACCATTCCAAGGCATGAAGGCGATACGCATGTTTTGACCTAATGCCAACTCACCTAAGTCAGTTGAAGGGCCATCAGCCAATACGTCACCACGCACCACAGGCACACCCATTTCTACAGTTGGGCGTTGGTTAATACAAGTATTCTGGTTAGAACGTGTGTATTTAGTTAAGTTGTAGATATCAATACCAGCTTCACCAGGAACTGTTTCTGATTCGTTAACTTTAACTACGATACGGCCAGCATCAACATAGTCGATAACACCACCACGTTTAGCAACAACAGTTACACCTGAATCGATTGCTACTGTTTTTTCAACACCAGTACCAACTAACGGCTTATCCGCACGTAATGTAGGTACAGCTTGACGTTGCATGTTCGAACCCATTAATGCACGGTTAGCATCATCGTGTTCTAAGAACGGAATCAATGAAGCAGCAACAGATACGATTTGTTGTGGTGACACGTCCATATAACGAACGTCTTCAGAATTCATTAAAGTAAATTCGTTTTTGTAACGACAGTTTACCAATTCATCAGTTAAACGACCGTTTTCATCCGTCGCAGCACTTGCCTGCGCGATTACGTGGTTGCCTTCTTCAATCGCTGACAAGTATTCAATCTCGTCAGTTACTTGGCCATCAACAACTTTGCGGTAAGGCGTTTCTAAGAAACCAAAATCATTAGTACGCGCATAGCTTGCTAATGAGTTGATCAAACCGATGTTTGGACCTTCAGGCGTTTCGATTGGACATAAACGACCATAGTGAGTTGGATGTACGTCACGTACTTCAAAGCCCGCGCGCTCACGAGTTAAACCACCTGGACCTAATGCAGAAATACGACGTTTGTGCGTAACTTCTGACAATGGGTTATTTTGGTCCATAAACTGTGATAATTGGCTTGAACCGAAATATTCTTTAACCGCAGCAGAAATTGGCTTAGCGTTGATTAAATCTTGTGGTGTTAAGTTTTCTAAATCACCTAAGCTTAAACGCTCTTTCACTGCACGTTCAACACGAACTAAACCAACACGGAATTGGTTTTCAGCCATTTCACCAACACTACGGATACGACGGTTACCTAAGTGGTCGATATCATCCACTTCGCCTTTACCATCACGAATGTCGATCAAGGTTTTCATTACATCAGTAATGTCTTGATTTGAAAGTGTACCTTCACCAACTAATTCTTCGCGTTGAACACGACGGTTAAACTTCATACGACCTACGCTTGATAAGTCATAACGCTCGTCGTTGAAGAATAGGTTTTCGAATAATGCTTCAGCAGCTTCGCGTGTTGGTGGCTCACCAGGACGCATCATACGGTAAATTTCAACTAATGCTTCTAAGCGATTCGTTGTTGAGTCTACACGCAAGGTTTCTGAAATATATGAACCGTGATCTAAATCGTTAATATAAAGCGTTTCTAATGATTTATGACCTGCTTTACTTAACTCAGCTAAAAGCTCTAGAGTTAATTCAGAGTTTGCTTCTGCGATCACTTCGCCTGTTGATTCATCAATGTAAGATTTTTTCAAAATCTTACCGATTAAGTATTCAACTGGAACTTCTAATTCGGTAATGTCAGCTTTAGCTAGTTGGCGAATGTGACGCGCAGTAATACGGCGACCTTTTTCAACTAACACTTCACCGTCAGCACCAACAATATCAAATGCTGCGGTTTCACCAAGCAAACGCTCAGGTACTAATTGCATTAAGCAGCTAGCATCTTTAATGTCAAAAGTTACGGTTTCAAAGAATAAATCTAAGATTTGTTCTGCAGTATAATCTAATGCACGTAAGATAATGGTCGCTGGTAATTTACGACGACGGTCAATACGCACAAATAAGTTATCTTTTGGATCGAATTCAAAATCCAACCATGAACCACGGTAAGGGATAACGCGCGCGTTATATAACACTTTACCTGAAGAGTGTGTTTTACCTTTATCGTGGTCAAAGAATACACCTGGCGATCTGTGTAATTGAGATACGATTACCCGCTCTGTACCATTGATAACGAAAGTACCGTTATCTGTCATCAGAGGGATTTCACCCATATATACTTCTTGTTCTTTGATGTCTTTAATCGTACCAGCCGGTGCTTCTTTATCGTATAAAACAAGTCTGAGTTTTACGCGTAATGGCGCAGAGTAGGTGACCCCTCTGACTTGACATTCTTTAACATCAAATACGGGTTCGCCCAAGTGGTAACTAACATACTGTAATTCAGCGCTACCAGAATAACTAACGATAGGGAATACAGAACGGAAAGCAGCTTCCAGACCGTATTGACCATCTGGGTCTGCATCTATAAATTTTCGGAAAGAGTCTAACTGGATGGAAAGTAAGTACGGTACATCCAGAACCTGTGGACGCTTACCAAAATCCTTACGAATGCGTTTCTTTTCGGTATAAGAATAAGCCATGGGGTTCCTCAGCTTGCTGATTCGATGATTTAACAGTTATACGGACTGTTAAAACCTATAATCAAAATCGACTTTTGGTGAGCTTATTTAGCGCAAAGCTCTATAGCGCAAAAAGGCCGGTGCTTTTAAAGCACCAGCCCTTGCCCGTTAAGGCGAATAAACTGTTAGATAACAGCTTATTTAACTTCAACTTCAGCACCAGCTTCTTCAAGTGCTTTCTTAAGTTCTTCAGCTTCTTCTTTAGAAACAGCTTCTTTGATTGGAGCTGGAGCGCCGTCAACCAAACCTTTAGCTTCTTTAAGACCTAAGCCAGTTGCGCCACGTACTGCTTTGATAACAGCAACTTTGTTAGCGCCAGCAGCTTTAAGAATTACGTTGAATTCTGTTTGCTCTTCAGCAGCTTCACCAGCACCAGCTGGGCCAGCAACTACAGCTGCAGCTGCAGATACGCCGAATTTTTCTTCCATTGCAGAAACTAATTCTACAACATCCATTACAGACATTTCTGCAATAGCTTCAATGATTTGGTCTTTAGTGATAGACATAATCTCTAATCCTAATAAATAATTTTTAAACTAATGTAAATTCAAGCCGCACTTAAAATTAAGCAGCTTGTTCTTTTTGATCGCGAATAGCTGCAATTGTACGAACAAGTTTGCCAGCCGCTGCTTCTTTCATGCAGCTCATCAACTTCGCCAAACCTTCTTCGTAAGTTGGCAATGATGCTAAAACTTCTACGTCAGCAACTGCACCTTCAAACGCAGCACCTTTGATTTCGAACGCTTTGTTCGATTTAGCAAAATCTTTTAAAATACGAGCTGCCGCACCTGGGTGCTCGTTAGAAAATGCAATCAAAGTTGGACCAACGAATAGTTCTGTTAAACATTCGTAGTCAGTGCCTTCTACCGCGCGACGTGCTAATGTATTACGAACAACTTGAAGTTGAACGCCTGCTTCACGAGCTTGCTTACGCAAAGTCGTCATAGCATCTACAGTAACACCACGAGAGTCAGCAACAACTGCAGAAAGTGCACCTTTGGCAGCTTCGTTGACTTGAGCGACAATTTCTTTTTTGCCTGCGAGTCCTAATGCCATTAGTGTAACTCCTGGATATCCTAGATAAAATCTAGATTAAAATAACCCCAAAACAACAATGCCTTGGGCGTGATTTACGGATTAGGTCCAGAAGAGGATTAAATCTTCGAGGTTCCTTCACCGTCTACGTAGGATAATTAAGTCTTTCAGTAAGTTACTGGTTAACCCCTACGGTCTTGGACGTGAGCCTTACGGCACGACCTTAAATTTGGCCGCGAAGTTTAACCAAACTTCGCGGCCAAGTAAAGCTTTTAGTGTAACTATTAAGCAGTTACAGTTGTCAAGCTAGCTTGATCAACTTGTAAACCAGCGCCCATAGTCGTAGATAAGCTAACTTTAGCTATGTACTGACCTTTAGCTTGTGCTGGTTTAGCTTTTTTCAATGCGATGATTAAAGCTTCTAAATTTTCTTTCAACTGAGCTTCGCTGAAATCAGCTTTACCTATAGTTGAATGAACGATACCGTTCTTGTCGTTGCGGTAACGAACCTGACCAGCTTTAGCATTTTTAACAGCATCAGCAACGTTAGGTGTTACAGTACCAGTTTTAGGGTTAGGCATTAAACCACGTGGACCTAAGATAGTACCTAATTGACCAACAACACGCATTGCATCAGGAGAAGCAACAACAACGTCAAAGTCTAATTCACCTTTTTTAACTTGCTCAGCTAAATCTTCCATACCTACGATGTCAGCACCAGCTTCTTTAGCAGCTTCTGCATTAGCACCTTGAGTGAATACAGCAACACGAACTGAACGACCAGTACCGTGTGGTAATACTGTAGCACCACGTACGTTTTGATCAGATTTACGAGCATCGATACCAAGGTTTACAGCAACGTCTACGCTTTCAACGAATTTTGCAGTCGCAAATTCTTTTAATAAAGCAACAGCTTCGTTGATTTCGTATTGTTTAGTAACGTCTACTTTTTCGCGGATAGCGCGAGCTTTTTTACTTAATTTAGCCATTGATTAGCCCTCCACCACTAAGCCCATGCTGCGCGCAGAGCCAGCAATTGTATTTACAGCTGCGTCTAAGTCAGCAGCAGTTAAGTCAGGCTCTTTAGCTTTTGCGATTTCTTCTAATTGAGCACGGGTAACTTTACCAACTTTGTCAACGTGCGGCTTAGCAGAACCACTCTTGATGCCTGCAGCTTTTTTCAATAAGAAAGAAGCAGGTGGAGTTTTAGTTTCGAACGTAAAAGAACGGTCGTTATAAACTGTAATAACAACAGGAACTGGAGAGCCTTTTTCTAAGCTTTCTGTTTTTGCATTAAACGCTTTACAGAATTCCATGATGTTTACACCTTGTGCACCCAAAGCTGGGCCCACTGGTGGACTTGGGTTAGCCATGCCAGCTGCAACTTGCAACTTAACTAGGGCTTGTACTTTTTTAGCCATTTTAATTACCTCAATAGTAGGGTCGAACGCCTAGTAAATGCGAGGACATTTACTTTACGGCTTCCCAATAAAAATCAGGGCGCGGATTATAGGTTAATCCTTAGCCTTTTTCAACCTGTGAGAATTCTAGTTCAACTGGTGTTGAACGACCGAATATCAATACAGAAACTTTTAAGCGGCTCTTTTCGTAATCCACTTCTTCAACAACACCGTTGAAGTCGGCGAATGGGCCTTCAGTAACACGAACAACTTCACCAGGCTCGAACAATGTTTTCGGACGCGGCTTGTCGTGTGACTCTTGTAATCTATTTAAAATTGCTTGCGCTTCTTTATCAGAAATAGGTGCAGGGCGATCACTTGTACCACCAATGAAGCCTAATACACGCGGGGTATTTTTAACTAAATGCCATGACTCATCGTTCATGATCATTTGTACTAATACATAACCTGGGAAGAATTTGCGCTCACTTTTACGCTTTTGGCCAGCACGCATTTCGACAACTTCTTCAGTTGGCACTAATATTTCGCCAAAGAACTCTTCCATTTGGTTTAATGCAATATGCTCTTTTAAAGTTGTTGCAACACGGCCTTCATATCCAGAAAAGGCTTGAACTACATACCAACGTAATTTAGGTTCTGCCATAGTTTATAACCCCAATCCAGTTAAAAATGATACAGCACGTACCATAATGCCATCTAAGCCCCACAAGATAAGTGCCATGATGACAGTTGCAACTAATACAATTGCAGTTGTACGCCATGCTTCATCACGTGTTGGCCAAATCACTTTACGAACTTCAGTGCGTGACTCTTTTGCAAAATCAATTGCATCACGACCTTTGCCCGTTTGTGCGGCAATTAAACCAGCTACCACTACAGCACCAACTACAGCAATAGCACGCCACAACACTGAAACTTGTTCAGTGTATAAATAGTTACCGACAACAGCGGCACTTAGGATTGCAAAAGTTAAGATCCACTTAACAGGGTCTAAACGAGATCCTTGATTTTCTGCTTCAACGCTCATACGTAAAAACCTTTTCCGGGTTTACAGACAAAAACGCCCCGCATAGCGAGGTACTAAAAATATTGGCAGGGGCGGAGGGACTCGAACCCCCAACCATCGGTTTTGGAGACCGCTGTTCTACCAATTGGAACTACACCCCTAAACAATTTTTTCAAAACACAAAAGCCCCTTAGCGGGGCTTTTGGTCAAAACTATCAATTATCTTAAGCGATAATTTTAGCTACAACGCCAGCACCAACGGTACGACCACCTTCACGGATTGCGAAGC
>NZ_JH767548.1:4045-18708 GCF_000281085.1 Catenovulum agarivorans YM01 | reverse complement strand
TGGCTAAACTCATCGGAAAATATCGCAGTTTGTTTATCTAGTCGGTTAGTTGTGCCATATAAATATTGTGGGCAAGCAATAGGTGTTGGGCACACCCAAACTCTGTCGTAAAAATGTAGATAGGTCCAAACTTTAAACCAGCCCAAAGGTGCGGTTGATGTTAGTTTAAATAACGGAAAGTCAAAAACACCACGCTGTTCTGGATACCAATGTAACTGGCTAAATTTATCTTGTGTCGTTATTTGTGCCGAATAACTTTGAATATGATCATGCCAGCACAAATCAAATCTATCTTTGGTGGTTTGGGTCGCAACTTTTAATTGTGCAGCTTGGCCGATAAAAATAATGTGTTGATTGGTTAAATTATCTACTGCCTGCGCAGATGTGCGCCCAGCCGTTAATACCAAGCCTTGTAGATTAAGAAAACTTAATAACATCACCAATAAAAAAATTGCCAATAACCAATAGCTAAACAGCAACATCAAATTATTTTGATAATTGGTCGCGAGCAAATAAATAGCAATCCAACAAAATAAAAACGCTACACCTGCACCAGACGGCAAAATAAAAATATTCTGTTTATTTAATTGGTGGCACGCTTGCCTAGGCACACGTTTGTTAATCCATTGGGCAAATTGTTTTTGGCGAAAACTTTGCAATTTAGACATTTGAGCAGACTCCCTTAGCTCAATACTTCCACATTTTGCATAACAAGCTCGCTCATTGGCAGTTGATTAAGATTATCTTCAGGGTTAATTCTATGTTCTGCCACTGCGGTAAATATTGCTTTTACATCATCAGGTTGAACATAGTTTCGGCCATGTAAAAATGCCCAAGCTTTACTAGCTTGTTTAATCGCATTCGAACCACGTGGCGACAAAGCATGGCTAAACTGATTGCTCTGGCGGGTAAACTGGCTTAAACGAATAATGTATTTTAATACTTCTTCTGAGCTATACACTTGTTCTACTGCTTGCTGCATAGCAACTAATTCTTCAGCACTACAGCAAGCTTGGCTATGCTGTTCACTATTGAGGTGAACATTTTGCAACATTAACAATTCATATTCTTCACTGGGATAACCCAATCGGATACGGATTAGAAATCTGTCTAATTGACTTTCAGGCAAAGGATGAGTGCCAACCTGCTCTTGTGGGTTTTGTGTCGCAATTACAAAAAATGGCGCTGTCATTGGATAAGTAGTGCCATCCACTGTGACTTGTTGCTCAGCCATTGCTTCTAACAAAGCACTTTGTGTTTTAGGACTAGCTCGGTTTATTTCATCGGCCAAAACCAACTGGCTAAATAAAGGGCCTGGGTGAAATTCAAATTTATTGATTTGTTGATTATAAACCGACACACCTGTGATATCTGCCGGTAATAAATCAGACGTGAACTGTACCCTATTGTAGCTTAGCCCCATAGCATGCGCGATTGCATGTGATAAGGTGGTTTTGCCCATGCCGGGCAAATCTTCAATTAACAAGTGTCCTTTTGCTAATAAACAAGCTAACGCCAGTTTAACTTGTTGTGGTTTACCTAACACCTGTTGGCACACTTGCTCTATGATCTTTTGTGCCAAACTAGATAAATTTTCCACTTTATTTTCCTTTGGTTATTTTAGTTCCACTCTAAGTTAAGGCTGTAATCGGCAAACTTTCCAGTCTGAATTTGTGCGTTGGTACAAAAACCTGTCATGCATTCTAAATTCACCACCCTGCCAAAACTCAACCTGTTCGGCAATAATTTTGTATCCACCCCAATGTTTTGGTCTAGGTACTTCTTTGCCTTGGTACTGTTCGACTAACGCATGGTATTTTTGTTCCAAACTTTCGCGTGAATCGATTATTTCACTTTGGGCAGAGGCTATCGCCGCAATTTTGCTTTCAAACGGGCGGCTAGCGAAATATTCATCATTTTTGGCATCCGTGAGCTCAACCACTTCACCACTAAATACCACTTGGCGCTCGGCGGCTAACCAAGGGAATATCGCACTAATACGATTGTTCTGCGCCAACTGTTTGCCTTTGCGACTCTGTTTATTGGTATAAAAGGTGATGCCTGTATCATCGACAGCTTTCATCAGCACAGTGCGCTGATAACTTTGCCCTTGCTCATCAACAGTTGCAACTATCATGGCGGTTGGGTCGGATATTTTATCTATCTGCATTACTTGCTGTAACCAAGTTTCAAACAGCTCAAATGGCGACTCAGTTAAGTCGTTTTCAGACAAATCACTTAGTGCATATTCGCGGCGCACTTGGTAAAAAATAGACATAAAAGCTCGGTCCTGTGGAATAAATCAATTTTCTGGTTAAAATGGTGCAACTTTTGTTTATAGGTTAATAAGTTTAACTGACTATGGCATTTTACCTAAAATCTTCACAAATACCTGAACTTAAATCATTTAGTTTTACTGAACGTGCACAAATTTTGTTGTTAGCAACTTCATACATGACAGTGCCGGATAAATTTATTCTGAATATTACGAAATTAGCCATATTAACGCCGATTTTTATTATGGTGGCTAAATTTGAAGAATGGTGGATGTTAATTCCTATGGTGATTGTAGCGTTATGTTATCCGCTGGTGACTAATCCTATTCAGCTAAACCTAGCTAAAAAACATTTAGATAAAGCGATAAAAACCTTTAAAGCAGAACAAATGGATGACGAAGAATAAATACTTATCTTAACTCCACCACAAAGCGAGCGCCGCCAATAGGCGCTTGTTCAACATAACAACGTCCTTGATGCCAAGCTGCAATTTTAGCGACTATCGCTAACCCTAAACCAAAACCTTTGTGTGCATTTTTTTGCCCTTTTTCAATACGATAAAAAGGCTTAAAAATATACGGCCAGTTTTCTTTTGTGATGCCGTCACCATCATCATCGACAATCAACAACAACTTTGATTCGACAATATTCAGTTCCATTTTAACTTGCGATTTTGCATATTTAACTGCGTTGCTCAGTAAGTTTTGTACTATACGTTCAAATAAAAATCCATCACATAACCAAAGCTGATTTTCGGCCAATTTACACTCGAATTGAATATAAACATCGCTCGGCTGTAAGTTTTCTATAACCGACTGACAAACTTGTTCGAGCGGAATTTGTTCTAATTGAACACTTTGATTTTGATGTTCAAAACGGGCAAAACTAAGCAGTTCGTCAATAAGTTTTTCCAGCGCATTGATGTCTTGCTGCATTGACTGCTTTTGTTCGTTTTTGTCTTCAACCGCTAACGAAAATTTAAGCCGAGATAAAGGCGTACGCAAGTCATGACTGACTGCGTTTAACATCATTTTTTGCCCTTCAATTAACTCGCCAATCTTATTCGCCATATTGTGCATAGCTTGTGCTAAAAAATAGACAGGCGACGTCGGTGAAATCTCGCTAGTTTGTTCGAATTGACCTTTGGCTATTTGTTCGCTGCTGCGCTCAAGCGCACGCAAATCTCGCCAAAGCGGCCAAGTCCACAATGCGACAAACAAAGCGAGCATCAGATAGGAGATAAACAAAAGTGTGGTTTTTAGCCTCTGCCCATCTGCGGTATTATCGGCCAGCACAATAGGCCCAATTTGTAAAACTTGCTCCTTAGTAACCAAGGGCTGAAATACCATCAAGCGATTATCATCCAAATAACTAACTAACCCTTGTTGGCTGATCTGGATAGGTAAATCTTGTTTATTAATAATACTTACCTGGGTGGCAAACTGCTGACTGAGTTGAGTTAACAGTTGAGGTCGGTTGTGCGGCGCTGAATCTTGATACCATGCTGCGGCTAATTGCGCCGAGGCCAACCAAGCTTTCTCCGAGCCTGCGGTTATATTTTGCTGATGATTCTGAGTAGGCTGAAGTTTTTGCCATAACCATTCGCCACCCCAACCGATTGTGGCCATAGCGAGCAAAATAAATATATACAAACTTAAAAAGAGTTTGGTCATTCATCGTCCCACGCTGTGGCACTAAACAAATAACCTTTACCCCACACAGTCACTATTCGATATGGATTTTTTAAATCATCTTGCAGTTTTTTACGTAGCCTTGAGATGCGCACATCTACACTGCGGTCTAAGCCATCATATTCGCGGCCAATCATTTTTTGATGTACATATTCGCGGGTTTGTACTTCACCTGGCTTTTCCGCCAACAATGCGAGTAGCTCAAATTCATGGCTGGTTAATTCGACCCGCTCACCCGCCAAAGCAACTTTGTGTGACTGTTTATCTATCGTCAACTGGCCAAACTGCAACACATTTGAGCTAACAGCTACTGGTTGTGAGTTGCATCTACGTAAAATTGAATGCAAACGTGCCAATAACACATGTGGTTCAATAGGTTTAATTAAATAGTCGTCTGCACCAATTTCTAGGCCAGTAACATGATCAAAATCACTATCTCGAGCTGTTAGGAATAAAATAGGTTTATTGTATTGGGGACGCACTGCGCGGCAAACCGAAAAGCCATCTTGGCCGGGTAAGTTAATGTCTAAAATAACTAAATCAGGTTGCTGACGGATAATTTGGCTAATCGCTGTGTCACCACGGCTAACAACTTCAACATTAAATTGATTCTGCTGTAAAAAATCAGCGATTAATTTTGCTAACTTTTCATCATCTTCAACCAATAAAATATTCTGCATTAGAATAAACTCCAATCTGAGTGCAAACGCCGTCTATACTGAGGTGGCTGCAATCCTGCTACTTCAACTTTTTGTTCGGCGATAATGTTTTGCGCTAAGCGTAAACTAAATACAGTTGAAGTTTTTAGCTCTACCGACCATTTTTTATGCTGCAACTGACCATTAGCCTTAGCACAAAAAAGCTCTGTTTGATCTTGCCAAATGCACAGCTTGGCATTTGCCTGATTACTGACATATTGCCAACTAAACTTGGCTTTCATCAGACAGGGTTGACCTAACTGTTCAACAATACAAACCAAAGGTTTAACCATAAAAGCTGGCTGAGCATGAGGCTGTTGTTGCGCATTCAATATTTGTGGACAGCTAAACAAAGCTAAAAATAATAACAACCGACAGCGCATAATCCATTGCTTAAAAAACATATTTAATCCCTGTAAATAGGGTGTAGCGATAATCCTTAGCAACAATTGGGCTGTCAGCAATTTTGGATGTCAACTGCTGATAATGTGCCGACAATACCCAAGACCAAGTATCATTAAATTTATAACTACTGGCGTAACCTAGGTAAGGCAAGCTAGCAGCCCCCGGTTGATACCATAAACTTTGTGCTTGGGTGTCGCGCTGCGAAATACCATAATAATAATTAACTAAATCGCTGGATAACCAATCTATGCCGAATTTAATTTTGTGCCGCCATTGATTAAAACGCCATTTGTGGCTGTATTCGAGTTTTAAACTATGACCTTGGTGTACCCCCATAACATCGTACATCCAACGGATTTTAATTTGTTGCTGCTCATCAATAAACCAATGTAATTGCGCACCCGCATCTAAATTCCATTTACGTTTGGCTATTTGATCGTAGTGGATTTTTTCAACTTGTTGTTTTTGATTTTGTTCTGGGATATCCGTTATCCCTACCGGTGTTTGCGGTTCAGCATCAACCCCGTCACCTTGACCACCATTGTCGCCACCACCGACACCAGGGCTAGGAGAAGCAGGGTCTTCAGACGGCTCGGCAGGTTGTTCAGACTCTTTGAATTCAGGACTTTGCTCGGCTACATCCGATTGAACAAATTGACTAACAGCCAAAATATTGGCCGGATGCCAATCATAAAAATGAGCAGCTTCACCATTAAAACTTGTGACCAAATTAACTGAATAATCGCTGTTTTCTACCAAAGTGTAGGCTAAATCACCATTGTCGAAGTACCAGTTTTTGCCGTAATAATGGACAGCTGGAACCAATAACAAAGGAAAAGCGTCTCCTTTGTGTAAAGGGTTTGATTTTTCGCCGTAACCGACAGCCAAGCTAATCGACAACTCGCCCACCTCGGCTCGCTCAGCCGAAGACTGTTCAGCATGCAAGCTTCCGATAAAGGGCAACAGTAGCAGCAAAGCTTTTAGGTCAATAAACTTTTGTTTGTGAAAGAATTTCACCGTCGAATCTCCAACATACATCTATTGCCAAGATTACAGACACATCTGCATTTTTACTAGATTGATTAACACTTAATTACATTTATTAGCATTTGACAACGGTATTATTGAGCCAGTGGGTTAAACTTTGAACATATGCTTTTTAAGGAGAAGAAAGATGAACCGCATGTTAACCGCTCATAACAGCCTAGCATTATTGCTAGCAGCTAGTTTAACCGCTTGTGGCAGCAGTAGTATTGACACAGACTCAGGCGATGACGACCAGCCGCAACAAGTTGTACCCGATTTAAATGAAAAACCCATTCAATTAAGTCCGCTATCTAAAGCCTCAAAAACTGAATTTTTAACCCACTACAAAAATGGTTTGTATTTATCTGCAAGCAATAACGGCTATGTGTACAAAGATGGTATAGCAGTCCCGGAAATGGCTGTAGATGCTGCAGCTGATGCTGGCGGTGGCACATCTGACGACGGCGGCAATTTCTCGCAAACCGTCACCCAAGAAGCCGGAGTAGATGAAGCCGACAGAGTTAAATACGATGGCAATTATGTATATGTTAATGACTCAGGCAATTATCAAAACAGTATCGCCCCGCATGTGCGTATTTTAAAACGCAACGCAGATGCTAGTTTAACTCAAGTGGCAACCACCAGCTTTGATGCGCAAACTAGCGAACAACATATACACCCAGATGCTATGTATCTGGCTGGCGACAATTTAGTTTTAGTTAACGAACAAAACTATTTTTACGCTATAGATACTGGTGTGGACATGGCGTCTTTAGCATTTGGCGATGCTCTTTGGTATCCTTACGAAAGTGCATTTTATGTTTCAATTCAAGATATTGCTGTGCCTGAACAGCCCGCTTTGAAAAAAGAATTCAAAATTGATGGCCGTTTAATTTCTAGCCGAGTGATAGACGGTAACTTATATTTTGTTAGTAGTTATGCACCTACCCTACCTTATGAGTGGTTAAGCCCAACAACAGATGAAGAAAAAATTGCCAGCTTTAAAAGAGTATCTGAACTAGCTGAAAGTGACATACTGCCACAAGTTGAAGTCAATCAAACAGACAATGTAAATTTGGTTGAAGCAGATAATTGTTATTTACCACAAGGCTCAACTGACAAAGACGGTTTTGACGCTTTAGTCACTTTAAGCAAAGTATCTCTAGCTAACCCAGAAACAATTGAATCAGTCTGTATCAATGCTTCAGTTGCTGGATTTTATGCAAGCCAACAATCCATATATTTATTTGGCAGTGAATATCAAAGTAATGTAAATGCGAGTCAAACCATAATTCACCAGTTTAAGTTAGATGACAACAATAGTTTTGATTACCTTGGCTCTGGT
Organism: Catenovulum agarivorans YM01; assembly: GCF_000281085.1. Taxonomy (GTDB): domain Bacteria; phylum Pseudomonadota; class Gammaproteobacteria; order Enterobacterales; family Alteromonadaceae; genus Catenovulum; species Catenovulum agarivorans. The sequence continues at coordinate 11,267 of NZ_JH767548.1, read as the reverse complement.
ATGGTTGAAGGCCAGCTTAACTGGCAAAACCCGCACTTGCGCTTAAGCGAATATCAAAATGTTTTACGCGTCGTCACCACACAAACAGATTGGTCTAACAGCGATGATAGATTTACCCATAAACTATTCACTTTGCAACATGACGCTGATAGCCAAAGTTTAAAAATAATCGGCCAGTTACCCAACGACAGCCAACCGGCAAAAATTGGTAAACCGAATGAAGATATATATGCAGTGCGTTATTTTGCTAATAAAGCTTATATAGTCACATTTGAGCGTACAGATCCTTTATATGTAATAGACGTGTCTGATGCGGCCAACCCAAGCATTACTGGCGAATTAGAAATTACCGGTTTCTCATCGTATTTGCACCCGCTAGGAGATAACCTTTTATTAGGATTTGGTCAAGAAGTCGACCCGAATGGTGGAGGTTTGCGCGATATTGGCGCTGACGGCCAAGCTGAAGATGACGTAATTGAACCTGGGTTAAAAATCGCATTATTTGATGTGGCTGATATAAATAACCCAGTTGAATTAGGCAAACACGTATTTGTAAACAGCCACTCAGAGGTTGAATATAACTATAGAGCACTTGCTTACGTCAAAGTCTCAGATACTGAACATAGAATTGGTTTGCCTGTTAATTCGTGGAAAACTGAGTTGGTGAATAATAGTTGGCGTTGGACTCATTCAAATACACTTGGTTTGTTAAATGTGATTGAAAACAATGATAGTGCAACCTTGAATTTTGTTGGTGAAGTAACGCCAGACAGCGATCAGCACAGTTGGGATAATCGTGGCATTATTCACGACGATATAATTTACTTTATTCAAAACCACCAAATTTGGCAGAGTGATTGGAGCGACAGTAGCTTAGTCAACGGGCCTTACTAGTTCACCCGAGCTCAGCTTAATTAACCCAAGTAGATACAAAAAAGCCACTTTAGTTTTGCAACTAAAGTGGCTTTAAATTTGTTTTAGTCGGTTAAATTAACCTGTGTTACGCAAACCTGTCGCAACGCCAGCAATACTCACCATTAAAGCACGCTCTAAGCTATAAGCTAGTTCATCATCGCCTGCTTGACGTGCGCGTTTAAGCAGCTCTACTTGCAATAAGTGTAGCGGCTCTAAATAGTTTGCACGAATTTGCATAGACTCTTTGCCAGCCGGATCGTTTTGCATCACTTCTTTTTGCCCTAAAAGTTCAAGCAATAATACTTGTGCTTCTTTTAGCTCAGTGCGCAAATTCTCACCGAAGTATTTAAGTGGCTCAGGTACAAGTTGGTCGTCATAAATAGCTGCCATTTCTGGATTAGCTTTCATAAAGACCATTTCAAGCATAGATAAGCGTGATGCAAAGAATGGCCATTGCTGCATCATTTCTTTGATCAAATCTTCATGGCCGGCTTCTAATGAAGTTTTAAACGCCTTCATTACGCCTAACCATGCTGGTAGAACCAAACGGTTTTGCGCCCATGCGAAAATCCATGGAATAGCTCGTAAGCTCTCTACCCCACCATTTGGTTTACGCTTAGACGGACGGCTACCTAAAGGCAATTTCGACAGCTCAAGTTCTGGTGTTGCGCTTCTGAAATAAGGTACAAAGTTTTCATCATGACGGACAACTTCACGATAGTTATCACGTGCATGCCCTGCCATAAATTCAATCACTTCACGCCATTTTTGTTGTGGCGCTGGTGGTGGGAGCATTAGTGCTTCTAAAATCGCACTTGTGTATAAACTAAAGCTACGATTCGCTAAAGCTTCAGTACCAAACTTATACCGAATGGTTTCACCTTGCTCAGTCACACGTAGGCCGCCTAAACAGCTACCAGGTGGTTGCGAGAATATCGCTTGGCGTGCAGGTAAACCACCACGACCTATAGTACCACCACGGCCGTGGAACAAAGTTAATTTAACTTGGTGTTGCTCTGCCAATGCAACTAAGGCTTCCTGCGATTGATATTGTGCCCAACCTGCTGCTAGTGCCCCCGCATCTTTAGCTGAATCAGAATAACCTATCATCACGTATTGATGGTTACGGATAAATCCACGATACCATTCAATATCTAATAAGGCTGCCATGCTGTCGTATGCATTATTTAAATCGTCTAAGGTTTCAAACAATGGCGCTACTGGCATAGGCCATTTAATACCCGCTTCTTGCAATAACAAATGTACTTCTAATACGTCAGACGGCGCACGCGCCATTGAAATAATATAAATGCCAAGCGCTTGTTGGTTTTGCTGCGCAACAACTTTACAGGTGTCTAATACTTCTTGGACATCTGCTGATGGCTGCCATACTCTTGGAATAAGTGGGCGTTTAGAAGCAAGCTCACGCAACAAGAATGCTTGTTTGTCCGCTTCAGTCCAGTTTGAGTAATCACCTAAACCTAAATAACGAGTGATTTCGCTAAATACTTGGTCATGACGATCTGAATCTTGACGAATATCTAATTTAAGTAAATGAATACCAAAACAATGTGCACGACGAATGGTATCTAACAATAAACCGTTGGCGATAACCTGCATACCAACCGCATTGAGTGACTGATAACAAGCTTGAAGCGGCTTAATTAATTCGTCTTGGTGATTAATCCAAGTTTCGCTTTGATATTGCTCGCCAGCTAAATAAGCTTCAATACCTTCAACCGTGTTTTCTAACTTGCTCTTTAATTGCAATATAGTCGCGCGGTAAGGTTCATGCTCATCTGCACCAACTTGCTGTTGCAATTCGTCCGAGCATTGTGCCATAGACAATTCAACGTACAATTTGTTGATATCATCTAAAAATAAAACCGCAGCACGTTTACGCGCAAGCAATAATACTTGCTCTGTTACTTTTGACGTCACAAATGGGTTACCGTCGCGATCACCGCCCATCCAAGAAGCAAAACGCACTGGTACTGCATCTGTTGGTAAATTTAAACCAAAGTTTTCCGCTAATTTGCCATCTAATGTACGAATAAAGTCTGGCACGGCTTGCCACAAAGAGTTTTCGATAACTGAAAAACCCCATTGCGCTTCATCAACTGGTGTTGGGCGTGCAGCACGAATTTCATCCGTGTGCCAAGCTTGGCTGATTAGCTCAGCGATGCGTTGCTCAACTTTTTTGCGTTGTTTGTCAGTTAAATCACTTTCGTGTAATTGTGACAAACACTCAGCTAAACGTGAGTATTTATAAATAAGGGTACGGCGCGTGACTTCTGTTGGATGCGCTGTTAATACTAACTCAATTGATAAATGCTCGACCGCTTGTTCGAGTGTCATTTGAGTTTGATCAGTTTGTTTAATTTTAGCTAAGAACTCATCAACTGGATCTTGTTCGCTAACGTTAGCAACTGTGTGCTCTTGCTCTGCTAAATTGGCTAAATTTAAGAATTGTGAAAAAGCTCGGCCAATCGTCAATAAAGACTCATCAGGCATTTGCGCAAATAGCGCCTGCAAACTTTTAGTTGCGGCTTTGTCACCTGCATAAGATTTACGACCTTGTTTGCGCACAGTCTCAATACGCTCCAACCATTCATCACCTAAGTGTTGTTGGATAATTTGACCGAGTTCGGTCCCTAAATAACGGACTGTTTCTAACAAAGAATCATCAATGCCTTTTTGCATAGCTAACCTCATTAATCATGTTCGAGTGGGCACAAACTAACATATTGGTAAGACCAAATCACCATAATTCTTTTATGGTTTTAAAATTGTCACTAATTTGTCATTGACCAAATTACAAAAAAAGTGGCATAGTGGCTTGGGCCTGTTTATCTTTCGAGGACAATTTTGCAGCAGTTTGTTTGGTATTTATACAAGGCATAGCGATTGAAATGTAGTGAGCTACATAAATGAGCTATAACGCAGTAGAAATGACAAACAAACACTGCCTTTCAGGTTCGTCCTAAATGCTTTTTACTCATTGTTGCAGCATTTTGACTTAATCCATTAGGCCTTCAACGCTGCGCCTTGATTAAAAAGCATTTAGTTAGAACAAAATTTGTCCCCGAAAGATAAACAGGCCCTAGCTATTAACAACAATTTTGGACTTATTTTGAACTTAGCCGCCTTTAATATTCGCTTACCAAAACCAGTGGTCGTCATTCGCCCGCTGCCTATGCGTATGCGTGTATTTGAATGCGGAAGTTAACAAGTATATAAGACCCATTGTTAAAAGCCGCATTCAGTTATCGATGCGGCTTTTTTGTTTGCATTGGTGACTTTTTTCTCAGTTTATTTAGGGACAACACAATGCAAACTTCATCAAAAGTTACATTTAGCTATTTAGCCGTCGTTTTAATTTGGTCGACTACGCCACTCGGTATCGTATGGAGTAGTGAATCTATGCACCCTGTATTGGCGGTAATGTTGCGTATGTGCTTAGCCTCTGTCATTGGTTTGTCTCTCCTACCCATTTTAGGTATTCGTTTACCAATTAATAAAGCTGCGTTAAAACTATATGCCTATTCAGTTGTTGGTGTTTTTGGTGGCATGATGTTTAGTTACTTAGCCGCCTGGTACATTCCATCAGGGTTAATTTCTGTAGTTTTTGGTTTAGCGCCGGTTATTGCTGGTTTTGCTGGGCAAAAAATATTGGGTGATGCACCTTTTACTAAAATTCGTTGGTTTGCTTTAGTTATCTGTTTATTAGGTTTGGCTTTTATTTTTAAAGACGCCTTCAATAACGGCGACAATAATTTAATTGGTATAGTGATTGTATTGATTGCTGTCACCCTATTTAGTTTAAGTGGTGTTTTGGTTAAAACCGTTAAGATTGATATTCACCCTATGGCCACCACTGTTGGCGCGGTAACTATGAGTTTGCCTTTGTATTTTGTCTGTTGGTATTTAATGGATGGACAAGTTGACTACGCACAGTGGAGTCAGCGCTCAATTGGCGCAATTGTCTATTTGGGTTTATTTGGCTCGTTATTTGGTTTTATCGCTTATTTCTTTATTTTGCAGAAATTACCAGTATCAACCGTGTCGTTAGTGACTTTGATAACCCCAGTGATTGCACTTATTTTGGGTAATCAATTAAATGGCGAAGTATTAACGCGTGATTTATTGCTTGGCACTGCGGCTATTTTATGTGGATTAGCTTTGTATTTGTGGGGACATAATTTGTTGAATAAATTTATGCGCGGGCAAGCAGCTCTTTGAGGTCACGACTGGTTTTAGGGTTTGTAGGCTAGTTGGTGAAGCAAAGTCGGCCTGAGCTTTTGTGTAACCAAATCTGCAGCGCTAAACATGCTGTGCAATCAAGCACACTCGAAGCATCATTTTCTAAAAACGCTGTTCGCCATCCATGGCCGCTCCCAAAAGATATCCCTATCTTTTGAAGTTTTAGAAAACGAGCATTCGAGTATGCTTTTATCTGAAATTGATATTGCTGCTATTCAATTAGGGCAGCAATAAAGCAGTGAGGAAAGTACTAGAGCAATAACTTAGAGCAAAATCTCTTTTTCATGGATGAAAAAGCGAAGCGTACATGGAAGTATTTACAGCGTTTTTGCGATAGTTATGGTCTAGTAATTTCCGATATGTTGCACCTGACCAACAGCGATTTTTCCAAAAAAATCCAACCAGCTTGAGCTTTTTTGATACCGAATCCACAGCGATATATGTGCAGAGCAACAATAAAGCAGTGAGGAAAGTACTAGAGCAATAACTTAGAGCAAAATTTCTTTTTCATGGATGAAAAAGCGAAGCGTACATGGAAGTATTTACAGCGTTTTTGCGATAGTTATGGTCTAGTAATTTCCGATATATTGCACCGGCCCAACAAGCGATTTTGCAAAAATACCCCAACCAGCTTGAACCCCTCTGACACCGAACCCGCTGAGCTATATAAACCACGCAGCAACAAAAATGTAGAGGAGGTAAATGAGAGTGTTGCGAACAAAACTTCACAAAATAGGGATATTTTGTGAGAGCGCTCCATGGATGGACTCGCAGCGTTTTTGTTCGTAATACCTCATTGACCTTCGATTTTGTAGCCCCAAACCGTTAGCACCGCATGAATCATGCCCGTCCAGGCAATCTAATACATTGTGCTTTTACAACTGATAAATAAACCAAGGAGAAACAATACTCGGATACTGCGGGTAATGAGTTAATTCAAGTTTATCCGGCAAGCTCACATCATCAACACTTGGCAAGGTTTGATTAGCCAAATCCAAGGAGAAATCAACCAAACTAGATTGAGTTGGAAACTCATATCTAAACGCCACAGCACTATCAAATGCACGCACCCGCAAATGGGCAATGCGGCTATGTTCAAACTCTTTTAAAACCACAAATAACTCAGCATAATTTTTATGTTGTAACATGTGTGAATGAGAAAGCGACTGCACTTTTAAAATTTCAAAATGCTGCATGCTTCTATGTTCAACAAAATTCAATTGCAAAGCCTCTAGCTGCCACACAAATTGCTCATCACGCAAAATCTGCAATGACAGCTCAGCATCAGCTTGGCTAACAACCTTAAACTCAAGTTGTTTATTCGGTGAAACCACAGCGACAGTTTGATTTTGTTCGCCACAAGCAGCTAAAGCCAGCAGACATAATAAAATGTTGAACAGAAGAAAGCGCATTTTCAACACAAATCACTTATAAAAATGAAAAGTATATAAATACCGCAGTTACCAAGTGGTTAAGATAGATAAAGATAAATGAAGAAATTTTAGGCAGAAAAAAAGCGAGTTAATTTGCATCAACTCGCTTTTTTTAAATTTAGTAGCTAAAAGCTAACTTACTCAGCGCTTTCGCTTGCTTCTGGTGCTGCAGGCTTAGGCTCAGCACAAGCTTTCATGCTTAAACGAACACGGCCTTGGCGGTCGATTTCTAATACTTTAACTTTAGTCACTAGACCTTGAGATAAGTAATCAGAAACATTGTTAACACGCTCTTCAGCGATCTGAGAAATATGTACTAGGCCTTCTTTGCCAGGTAAAATTTCAACAAATGCACCAAAATCTACGATACGAGTAACTTTACCGTCGTAAATAGTACCTACTTCAACTTCAGCTGTTAAAGACTTGATACGGTCAATTGCAGCGTCTGCTTTATCTTTACCAGTTGCAGCAATTTTAACAGTACCGTCATCTTCAATCTCGATAGTTGTACCCGTTTCTTCAGTTAATTGACGGATAGTTGCGCCGCCTTTACCGATAACGTCACGGATTTTATCAGGGCTGATTTTGATAGTGTAAATACGTGGAGCAAA
>NZ_JH767548.1:0-3967 GCF_000281085.1 Catenovulum agarivorans YM01 | reverse complement strand
CTAAAATGTGTAAACGAGCCGCTTTCGCTTGGTTTAATGCAATTTGCATGATTTCTTTGGTGATACCTTCAATTTTGATATCCATTTGCAGCGCAGTGATACCTTCAGTTGTACCAGCTACTTTAAAGTCCATATCACCTAAGTGGTCTTCGTCACCTAAAATATCAGAAAGAACAACAAAGTTGTCGCCTTCTTTTACTAAGCCCATTGCGATACCCGCAACAGAAGCTTTAATTGGTACACCAGCGTCCATTAACGCAAGTGAAGAACCACAAACAGAAGCCATAGAGCTTGAACCGTTTGATTCAGTAATTTCAGAAACAACACGTACTGTGTACGGGAATTCTTCAACTGTTGGCATAACCGCCGCAACACCACGTTTTGCTAAACGACCGTGACCGATTTCACGACGCTTAGGCGCACCAACCATACCAGTTTCACCAACACAGTAAGGAGGGAAGTTGTAGTGGAATAAGAAATGATCTGTTTTATCACCAGTCAAATCGTCAAATCTTTGTGCATCTTTTTCAGTACCCAAAGTTGCAACAACGATTGCTTGCGTTTCACCACGAGTGAATAAAGAAGAACCGTGAGTACGTGGTAAAATACCAGTGCGTACGTCAAGTGCACGAACCATAGTAGGATCACGACCATCAATACGTGGCTCACCAGCAATAATGCGGCTACGTACAACTTTCTTCTCAACAGAGCCTAAGAATTCACCAACTAATTTTTGGTCAACTTCTTCGCTTTCTTCAACAATTTTTGCTACCGCAGCTTCTTTAACTGCTGATGCAGCGTCTTTACGCTCAACTTTGTCAGCAATTTGGTAAGCTTGGACAAAACCGTCTTTTGATAAAGCTTCAACTTTTTCGTATAAAGCAGAATCAACTTCAGGCGCAACCCAAGTAGAAGGCGCTGGGTTAACAGCTTCAACAAACTTGTTGATGTTTTCAATCACAGTTTGCATTTGCTCGTGACCATAAACAACCGCACCTAACATGGTATCTTCGCTTAAAATTGAAGCTTCAGATTCAACCATAAGTACAGCGTTTTCAGTACCAGCAACCACTAAATCTAATTCAGAATCAGCCATTTCGCTGGTTAATGGGTTTAACATGTATTGGCCATCTTTATAACCAACACGTGCAGCACCAATTGGACCTTGGAAAGGAATACCTGCAATTGATAAAGCCGCAGAAACACCAATCATAGATACGATATCAGGTGCAATTTCAGGGTTTACCGACATTACAGTTGCAACAACTTGTACTTCGTTGGTGTATTCTTTCGGGAATAATGGGCGGATTGGACGGTCAATTAATCGAGCCGTTAAAGTTTCACCTTCAGACGGTTTACCTTCACGCTTAAAGAAACCACCAGGGATTTTACCTGCTGCGTATGTTTTCTCTAAGTAGTTAACCGTTAATGGGAAAAAATCTCTTACTTCGTCATCTTTTTTTGCTACGACACTTACTAATACTGAAGTATCGTCCATACTCACCATAACAGCTGCTGATGCTTGTCTAGCAACAACACCTGTTTCCAAAGTGACCTGGTGTTGGCCAAACTGGAATGAAGTTGTAATTGGAGTCACAATAATGTTTCCTTTGTTCTTACTTTAATCTTTGATCGCTTATTTTCGCGACTAATTATACGTAACTATTTTGCAAATAAGTATATCCTATGTGCAAAACAGAAAAAAAAAGGGCCATTTAGGCCCTTTTTTCACAATAAATTCATTTAACGATTAGCGACGTAAGCCTAAACGTTGAATTAATGAAGAGTAACGCTCAAGGTTTTTACGCTTTAAGTAGTCTAATAAACTACGACGAGAGTTAACCATGCGGATCAAACCACGACGTGAGTGGTGATCTTTTTTGTGGTCAGAGAAATGACCTTGTAACTTGTTAATTCTGTGAGTTAACAAAGCAACTTGTACTTCAGGTGAACCAGTGTCGCCTTCTTTAGTTGCATATTCAGCTACAATTTTCGCTTTTTCTTCAATAGTTAGTGACATAATAATCTCCAAAATTCGGGTAAGCCGATCACTAAGCCAGCGTACCTAATATAGTGAAGTGCGGATTCTACGCGAATTAATCAAAAGATCAACTAGATTAACCTCAGCAGAATGTTTTATGATGCCAACTTAGACCACCTGCTTGCAGGTTTTAGATTATAACGATAAATGGAATACTCCATGCAGTTAACAACAAAAATGAAAACAATTACAAAAATTAGCTTGTTTAGCCTAGGCTGTTTGTTGGCTAACACTCAACTGAGTATCGCGGCTAACCTGTTTACCGCTGACAATAAAAATTTCCAATACACAGGTCGCGTCGACTTTAGTCAAAAACACAAACCTATGATTTCTTGGCCCGGCACTTCAATTAAAACTAAGTTTACTGGCTCTTATCTAGCCATTACTTTAGAAGATGAAAAAGGTGAAAATTATTTTAGCGTGATAGTAGACGATGAAATTTATCACCCTTACGTAATTGAAGCGAAAAAAGGCAAACACGAGTATGTGATAGCCCAAGATTTATCTAGCGGTGAGCACACATTAGAAATATACAAACGCACCGAAGGTGAACAAGGTGGCAGCTATTTTTATGGCATATCAGTTAATGGCGAGCTGAAGCAGCCAGCCCCTCGCCCACAACGTAAAATCGCGTTTTTTGGTGATTCTATTACCACAGGTATGGGTAATGAGGCCGCGGATAATGGCGCTGACCATTTAAACTCTGAAAAGAATAACTATTGGTCGTATAGCTCAATCACAGCACGTGCTCTAAATGCTGAGCAACATACAGTTTCACAAAGTGGCATAGGTATTATGATCAGCTGGTTTGATTTTATTATGCCGCAGTTTTACGACCAATTATCTGCCGTCGGCAACAATGATAGCCAGTGGGATTTCAGTCAGTGGCAGCCCGATGTTGTGGTGATCAATTTATTTCAAAATGACAGCTGGTTGATTGACCGCGAGAAACGGTTAAAACCGCAGCCGACAGAGCAAGATATTATTGACGCTTACACTCAATTTATCAGCAAAATTTACGCTGAATATCCAAATGCTTACTTTATCTGTGCCTTAGGTAGTATGGATGCCACTCGTGAAGGTTCAAAATGGCCAGGATATGTTCAACAGGCAGTTGAGCAGTTTAAACAGCAGAAAAAATATAAACGTATTGATACTTTAACCTTCGATTTTAACGGCTATTGGGCACATCCACGTGTTCACCAACATAAAACCAATGCGGCTAAACTGACTAAGTTTATCCAACAAAAAATGGCTTGGTAATTTGAGTAAACAGGACTGATGTTAGATTTTTATAAAAAGGCATTTATCTCTCTAGTGGCCATGCTGATTGTTTGCATCGCCATTAGTGCCTTTTTGATTAACAAAACATTTGTCCACTCAGCTTTATTACCGAAAGAACAAAGTAGTTTAGAATGGTCTGCTGCCATTGAATCAGACCGAGCGCGCGGAGGTCATTCCCAAGTTACTTTTAGTGACATAACCTATAGTTTAGATTTTGAATTGCATGTTAAATCTAGTATTGATTACCCATACGCTTCTGCCGCGCTTGAATTTACCAACCAAGCAAGCGCCAATCACTTAGTTGACCTGAGCAACTACAGCCATATCCGCTTTAATGTCAAATGCTCCCCAGCTAATGTGCTCACTTTTGTTGTCTATACGGTCGACGAAACACTCACGAGCAAAGATGATTATCTCAGCTATCGAGCTCCTTCAAGCTATTTTTCCTGTAACGAACAATGGCAACAGGTTGAGATCGACTTAGCCCATTTAGACATGCATGAATGGTGGCTAGAAATGTTTAAGCAAAAACTCGACTCTGATAACTACAATTTAAACAAAGTCGCCAAAATCGAATTTGGTAGTACTGATCTGAACCATTAAAAGTGGACACTTCATTAAGCTACGTTTAATAGTTCATAA
>NZ_AJWM01000098.1 GCF_000281085.1 Catenovulum agarivorans YM01 | reverse complement strand
GCTTCGCAATCCGTGAAGGTGGTCGTACCGTTGGTGCTGGCGTTGTAGCTAAAATCATCGCTTAATTAACAGTTGCTGTTAATTTAAAAGGCGCCTTTCGGCGCCTTTTTTGTATATCTAGCTGGCTTGTGATATACAGTTAGCTCTTTCTATTCTCGATTAAATATACTTCTATCCATGCTTAAAAAAACCACAAAATTATCTTGGCCTGAGCGGGTCGCAAAAGTTGTAAATCGATTCGGTACACTCAGAGTTAGCTTATTCTTTTTTATGTTGGCACTCGGTATTACTTTTGTTGAAGTTACTGTGCTCAATTATTTTTTATATGGCGAAGTTGAAGCTAAATCCTATCTAGATCCGGTATTGTTAACTTTGTTGACCATGCCTTGGGTTTTGTATTTTATCTCAGAGTTAATCCGCCGTTTAGAGCGCTCACGCGAGCATCTAACCCAAGTTATCGAGCAGCTTGAAGCGTTACGTAAACAAGACAAAGCATCGGCGCTAAATTTACGCCACAATATCCAGCAGTTAAATTATGAGATAGAAGAAAGAAAACGTGCTGAGCTACAAAGAGAAGAAGCCATTCGTTTGCTTAAACAACAGATAGAAGAAAGACAAAAAACCCAACAGAACTTAATTGAACAGTCTATTTTATTACGCTCTTGTTTTGATTGTTCCCCTGACATTATTTATTACCGCGACGAAAATGGTCGTTTTTCTGGCTGTAACCGTTCTTTCGAAGAGTTGACCGGCAAAACTGAAAAAGAAATGATAGGTCTGAGCCCATGGGATGTTTATTCAGAAGAAATAGCTGAAAAAGTAGTAGCGTCTGATAGGGAAGTACTTGCAACCAATGCGAGCTTGTCGTATGACATGTGGTTAACTTACCCTGATGGCAGTAAAAAACCTTTCCTAATTAAAAAAGTTCCTTTCTTTAATAATGAAGGCAAACGCATTGGTTTATTGGGTTTTGGCCGCGACATTATGGAGAAACAAAAAGCGCAAGAAGCGTTAGAAAAAGCCAGCCGTGATAAAACCGCCTTTATCTCAACTATCAGCCACGAACTAAGAACGCCACTTAATGGTATTGTTGGTATTAGCCGCATCTTAAAAGATTCTAAATTGACTAAAGAACAGCACAACTATGTTAATACCATATTCGCCTGTGCTGTCACTCTAGGTAATATTTTTAACGATATTATAGATTTAGATAAGATTGAACGGAAAAAACTCGCGATTAACTATGAGCCTGTCGAACTTTCTGGTTTTGTATTTGAATTGAACAGTGTTGCCAGCTTAATGGCTGAGCAAAAACACTTAGAGTTTAGTTTTAACTCTAATGTGCCTGAAGGTACTTGGGTGCAAGCTGATACTACTCGTTTACGCCAAGTTTTGTGGAACTTGCTAGCTAACGCGGTTAAATTTACCTTAAAAGGGGATGTGCAGTTTAATGTTGAATGTCATATTCGTAATACCTTTGCTTGGGTTGATTTTGAAATCATAGATAGTGGCATTGGCATACCCGAACAAGAACTTGAAAACATTTTTACTATGTACTATCAGGTCGATCGCAAAGAAGTTCGTGCTGGTACGGGTACAGGTATAGGTTTAGCTATTTCGAAAATTTTAGTGGATGAAATGGGTGGGCAAATTGAAGTCTATAGTGAAATGAATGAAGGTAGTACTTTCTCTGTTTCACTAAAACTTGATTTGATTGAGGCGCCAGAATCGGCTACACCTGAGTCTTCAGTTAATGGTTTGTCTATTTTGTTAGTCGAAGACGTTGAGCTTAATATTGTTGTCGCTAACTCTATTTTGAAAAAACTAGGCCATAGTGTGGTTGTTGCCAGAACAGGACAGCAGGCAATTGATGCTTTTGGTGTGGGTAAGTTTGATGTGGTACTACTTGATATCCAATTGCCAGATATGACAGGTTTTGATGTATTGCAGCATTGGCAGGATATAGGCGCTGATTTACCGCCTGTGGTGGCATTAACCGCCAACGTGATTAAAACCAAAGAAGAATACTTAGAAAAAGGTATGGCAGACGTTATTGCTAAACCAATTAAAATAGAAAATGTGCATAAAGTATTTAACCGTTTGTTTGCCGAGCAGCAAGGCCAGGTTATTGAAGCAACAGCAGTACGTACAGACAGTAATCAAGATTATGCGGTACTGGATGTCGACTTTTTAGAGCAAATGTTAGATACAATTGGTTATGACCAATTAGAGCAAAACCTTGAACTGTTTGAAAAGCTGATTGCTGAATATATGCAGATTTTAGATACAGTTCTGTGTGCCAAAGACCAAGATGAAATTGGCAAACAAGCACATAAAATTAAAGGTGCCGCTGCTTCTATGGGGTTAAATCATATCCAGAAAATCGCGAATTTAATTCAAATTACAGATTCACCAGCTTGGTGGGAAAACTTGGATGACAGAGTCGAACAGTTAAAGCATGCGTGTGAAGATGATTTGCAAGTATTAAAGCAATGGATGGCAAGCCTGTAGGGCAGGTTGAATAAGACTAGGAAATTATCCAGCAGCCAATAGGCTGCTGAGATAAAACCTAACAGAAATCGTCTATTACGCCTCTACTTCACCACAAAAGCGATAACCTTCGCCGTGGATAGTTGAAATAATTTCAGGTGTATCAGGGATCTCTTCAAAGTGTTTACGTAAACGACGGATAGTCACGTCAACAGTACGGTCATTTGGCTTAAGTTCACGACCTGTCATTTCTTTGATTAATTGTTCACGTGTTAAAATTTTGCCTGGGTTATCTAGCAATAATTTTAATGCACGGTATTCGCTTTTTGGTAAACGAATTGCTTCTTCAGAAGGTGATACCAAAGAGCGGCTATCACAATCTAAAACCCAACCGTTAAATCTGTATTCAGTAACACTTTCAGTTGATTCAACAGGTGCTGTTTTAGTTCTGTTCATCAAGTTGCGTGCACGTATAGTTAACTCACGTGGATTAAATGGTTTAACTAAATAGTCGTCGGCACCAATTTCTAAACCTAAGATACGATCTACATCGTTATCACGACCAGTTAAGAAAATTAAACCCATATTTTTGTTTTCACGTAATTCACGTGCCAACATTAGGCCATTTTTACCTGGTAGGTTAATGTCCATGACAACTAAATTGATGTCAGTAGTTTTTAAAACCGTGTGCATCTCTTCGCCATTCTCCGCAGAGAATACGTTATACCCTTCAGCCTCAAAAAGGCTAGTAAGTGTATTACGAGTGACGGCTTCATCTTCAACGATTAATATATTATGTGTTTGCATTGGCGTTAGGATTCTTCTGTTAAGTAAAAAATGGTATTAATAAATTATTTTTTATCACTTACGATTATAGTTAACCGTTTGATAAGTCTCAATCTATAACTGTAGATTTAATATACTATTTTGGGCTTTTTTTAACATTTACCGGTATTTCTATTTTGAATAGTACGCCTTTGTCTTCTTCACTCTCAATATGGATGCTGCCATTGAGTGCTTGAGTTACTAAATTGTAGACTAAATGCATGCCTAAACCACTGCCACCTTCGCCGCGTTTGGTAGTGACAAAAGGGTCAAATATGCGTTTTTTCATATTGTCATCTACGCCTATGCCATCATCTTTAAAGGTCAGTTTTAGATAACCTGAGCTAACCGCAACACTAATATCTATAGTACCAACTCTACCTTGTGGGAAAGCATGAATAATTGAGTTCATAATCAAGTTAATTAATATTTGATTAAGTGGGCCAGGTTTGCTTTCTATGACCAAGTTTTCATCACAATTTAAATTGATGGTGTGCGGTGTTGCTTTAATTTTAGGTCTAAGAGACAAGAGCACATCATTTAGAAAATCTAGGACTTTAAACGAACGGGCATTTTCGTTACTTTGGTCAACAGCAACTTGTTTAAAGCTACTAATTAACTCTGCTGCTCTATTGAGGTTACGATAGATGATGTTAAGGTTTTCTTCGCCTTCAGTTAAAAATTTATCAAGTTGTTTGGCGGTTAACTTTTTATTATCTAGCGCGTGTTTTACTTCGTGTAATCTATCGTTCATCAAGGTTGATGCTGTTACACCTAAGCCAATTGGTGTATTAACTTCATGGGCGATACCGGCAACCATATCACCGAGTGACGCCATTTTTTCATTTTCGACCAGTTGGTTTTGGTATTTATGTAGAGTTTCTAAGGTCGTCAGTAGTTCATTATTGGCATCTTTTAATGCGTCGGTTCTTTGGTTTACTTTGTCTTCGAGGTTTTGGTTTAATTTACGAATTTCCAATTCAGATTGGGCTTGTTTATCCATGTATGATTGAAATCTGTCTAACAAAGTATTAAATGACGAACTTAAGCCATTGAGTTCTATTAAACTTTGTTTCGGAGCGCGTACCGAATAATCTTTTTCTTTTGAAGCATACTTAAATAGTTTGACTAGCTCGCTAATAGGTCCTGTGATACTTTTTTGTAAACGTAACGCCAATACCCAAGCCGTTAATAGCGAAAGCACTAACACGGTAAATTTTAGGTATAAACTGTTCCACAGTTGTTGATACTGTTTATCTAGGGTAAACCTTGCATAAATAAAACCTAGCTGCTGATCTTCAAATTGAATGCTTCGAACAACCTCTAAATGTTTATCTGAAAACTCAGGCTCTACCAAACTATCGAGTTGGTTAATTTTAGTTGGGATAGGCGGGACATTTTTTTTGTTATAACTGGCAAAAAACTCAGTCTGCTCATTTTTTTTATCAAAGCGATAGATGTGAATATTGTCTATATTGTCAACTAGATTTAAATTGGACAACCGTGCGTTTTCGGCACTTGGATCATTAAAAATTAAATTTGAGGTTGCACTAAAACCAATAATGTCACTGTAAGATATTGCTTGGCTCGCAAGTGTACTTTTTTGCTGTTTAAATTCAAAATAGCCATTACTGACAAAAGCTAACAATAGAGCTACAACCGAAATAAACAGCACCATATTAATGATGTTGGATTTTATTGAAGAGATTGAGCTAGTTTTATTTATTGGTTTTGACTGTGACATGCCCGCAGTTTTTTTAGCTGACTTGAATTTAGTGTATGAACAAAGTTGAAAATGCACAAGTTGAGTTGTGATTTATAAACAACTAATTATCAGCAGCGAAGAGCCAAGCATGTATGGGTAGAATGAATTTTTGATGAAACGATTGAAAATTAGCCAATATAGATTAGAGTTAGAGCAAATAAATCGCTCTGAAACTGTACTACTATGCAAGCAATTTGGCAGATATATAAAAATGTTGTTTTTGAGTTTGGTCAACCGTTAAGTCCTCGTCTTAATTTTGCGATTATTACCGCACACAATCCACTCGGCGAGCTCTGCAGTGCTGGACAAAATGCGATGTTAGATAGGGTACTGCAACGAGATATAACAGCATTAGGTGTACCATATCGTAGTTTATTTGGCTGTGATTCGACCAAAAGCCACATGGAAAAGAGTTGGGCAATTGCCATAGATAAAGAGATAGCGATTACATTAGCTAAAAATCACAAACAAAATGCTTTGTACTGGGTTGCAGATGATCAGTTATATTTAGTGCCTGCGCTGATGGTTGGCGTGCAAGAAGAGTATATAGGCCGTTTTAGTGATAAAGTGATTTCAATAAATGCACAACTGAGCGTCAGTTAAATCAACTACCTAATAATAATTTTAAAAACGTTTGCTGAGTCATACCATAACTTTGTTGAATTTGTAGAAAGACAGCTTGTTGCTCTTGTTCATTGAGTTGCTGATTGATTAACTTGGTAAAATCGGCAACGCAGACACATAATGCTTTGTTGTTAAACTCATCTTGAGTAGATTTTATGCTTCGAATGATTTTATGTGGGCAAATTTCTTGGCGTAACTTTACGCAAGGCTCATGCGCGAATAGTTTTGCAGACATCAAAAAAACAGTTGATGAAAACGCAATTAAGCATAGCTGTTTAACTACGTATTTCATCTACTATTCATCCAATCTATTTTATTAGACTCTGGTATAGCGCTTCATACTCCATGGCAGATTCGTGCCAATTAAAGCGAGTTTGCATAGCGCGCTTACGGATAAAGTCAAAGGTTTGTTTATACTCGTGATAGAACAACAGGGCTTTACGCACACAGTTTAATAACTCTTCACTATCTGGCCGGTTGAATACAAAACCATTAGCGTTTGCCGGATCAGCTTCCAAGTCAATAACAGTGTCTTTTAAACCACCAACGGCACGGACAATCGGCAATGTCCCATAAGCAAGTGAATACATTTGGTTGAGCCCACAAGGCTCAAATAACGAAGGCATCATAAAGAAGTCACTACCTGCGGTAATTAGATGAGAAAAACTCAAACTAAAGTCATGCATAAAGTAGAATTTATTACGATGTTTATCGCTAATTGCCTGAATTTGACTAACTAAATGCGGGTCACCTGTGCCTATCATGACAAACTGCACGTTGTGATGCAGAATGTTTTCTAACACTGGGATTAAATAACCAAAGCCTTTTTGATCGGTAATACGGCAGACCATACCAATTAAGGGTATATCACCATCTACCGGCAAATGACTCATTTGCTGCAAGCTAGCTTTACAAAATGCTTTACCACTCATATTTTCTACAGTGTAATTAGAAGGTATCAGTGGATCAGTTGCAGGATCCCATTGGCTATAATCACAGCCATTGATTATGCCAGCCATGTCATGTGATCTAGCTCTAAAATAGTCACCCATATGGTGAGAGCCTAAATCAGTTTGCAATTCTTGAGCATAGCTTGGACTTACTGCAACAATTTTACTCGCATAACGTACGCCCATTTTTAAATAGTTAACATGGCCATGGTTTAGGTCTTCGTGGTTAACACCACTTTTAGCTAAAAAAGGCACACTATCTATATGAAATTGGCCTTGGAAAGCACCATTATGTACTGACAAAACGGTTTTAGCATCAGTCAAAAACGGATTATCTGACCAGTGTTTATGTAAATAAAATGGAATTAATCCGGTATGCCAATCATTACAATGGATCACGTCCGTTTTAAATTCTAACAACTGAGCAAGGTGCAGTGCGGCCATGCTGAAAAAAGCATAACGCTCACCATTGTCATCATATGCTTCATAACCATCACTATAAATGCCCTTGCGGTCAAAGTAGGTCGGATAATCGACTAAATAAACAACAACACCATGTAATTCAATTTGTTTAACGCTGTATGTGTAAGTTAAGTCGCCTGCGTGTAATTCCACATCTTGTAAAATGGTGCGAGCGTTTTCAACGTTCGCACTTATTTTATACAAGGGGGTGACAATACGTACATCATGGCCGACTTTTTTAAATGACACAGGCAGGGCTTTTGCAACATCTGCTAGCCCTCCAGTTTTGGCAAGGTCTTCAACTTCCGACGATACAAATAATATATTCATAGGTTAGTCGTCGAACCCTACTTTTGTGCCTTTTGGTACGGTAACTATGCCGCCAGCTGAGATAGTAAATCCACGTTTTTCATCCAAATCGTGGTCTACGCCTATGCTAGTGCCAGGAGCTACTTCAACGTTCTTATCTAAGATAGCTCGATGAATTGTACAGCCTTCACCAATGACGTTGTTACCCATAATTACACTCTCTGTAATAGCTGAGTTAGGTTCAACAATCACTTCAAAGCCTAACACTGATTTCTTAACTGTTGCGCCTTGCACGATACAACCTGATGCAATTGAGCTGTCAGTGATTTGGTTGGCTTCACCGTTTTTACAGCTATAGATCTGAGCCGCAGGTACAGTTGGGTGATAAGTGCGCATAGGCCACTTTGGATTATATAAATCTAACGCGCTGTCAGCATCTAATAAATCCATTGAAGCTTGCCAATAAGAGTCAATTGTACCAACATCACGCCAATAGAAAGGGTCACCTCTTTCACCTGGAATCTTATTGTTGGCGAAGTCATAAACGTACACATTACCTTCAGCCATTAAATTAGGGATAATGTTTTTGCCAAAATCATGTGACGAATTCGGATCTTGTGCGTCTTCTTTTAGTTGTTTATATAACACATCTGGATCGAATACATAGTTACCCATAGAAATGAGTGCAACATCAGGATTACCCGGTAATGACTTAGGTTTAGCAGGTTTTTCTTCAAAGCCAATCAATCGACCTTCTTCGTCAATTTCCATCACGCCAAATTGGTGCGCTTCTTCAATTGGAACCCGAATTGCCGCTACGGTTAAATCGGCTTGTTTGTTTTTATGAAAATCCGTCATCTGACGAACGTTCATTTTATAAATGTGATCACTACCAAAAATAACGACCAAATCAGGATCGTGAATTTCGATTAATCTAAGGTTTTGATAAATTGCATCCGCAGTGCCTTCGTACCATCTTTTGCCCATCCGCATTTGCGCTGGAATTGGATCGATAAAATGATCTGTAAGCCCTGAAAAATGCCAAGCTTGCCGAAGATGAATGTTCAGTGATTGAGATTTGAATTGAGTTAACACATAGATTTTTAATAAATCAGAATTAACAAAGTTGTTTAAAACGAAGTCAACTAAGCGATATTGACCCGCAAAAGGTACAGCCGGTTTTGTACGCGTTTCGGTTAATGGGAATAACCGTGTGCCCGCGCCACCAGCCAAAATCATCGATAAGATCCCTGCCATAGTCGTGCCTTGTAATGTTCTGTAGACTCAAATCCAATACTTGGATATTCCGCTGTCCACCACATGCTCCGGATACATGTAAAACCGCTAACCGAACACACGTCAGTGAACAAGTCACACCCAACTATGGGACATTAAGTCTCTATTGAGGTTAACGATTGAAAGCACAATAAACTTTAAATTTATTGTCCTCAGCTACCACATCAACACAGTTAAAGTGGTCTTGCAAAATCTGAGCATACTTCAAAAATCGATTAGCAACAATATATAAACGGCCATTTGTTGTTAATACATTTTTGCAATCTTTTATAAAGCGCTCAGTGATATGGTAGTCTATTTTTATTCCTGTGTGGAAGGGGGGATTGCTAAAAATCCACTGATAGTTTGATGAAATTTTAGTTAAACCGTCGGAAATGACCACTGATCCAACCAGTTGATTGATTAAAAGTGTTTGTTTACTGCTTTCAATGGCTAGGGCATCTATGTCACACATATCTATTTGGCAATCTGGATGGTATTTTTTTATGTAGCTGCCAATCACGCCACAGCCACATGCAAAATCGAGGACTTTTCCTGAAATATTAGTCGGCAAGTTTGATAGCAATAGTTTGGTTCCATGATCTAACTCTTTAAAACTAAAGACACCAGGTAAACTTGCTACGGCAATGTTTTTGTCATTTATTTGATAATCTGACTGTTGGAAGTTAATTGCTGAAGCCGCGCTGTCATTTAAAATACCACGCATCAATACACAATGCTTTCCTGAGGCTATTTTTACTATGTTGTCGAGCTGATTTGCTAGGAGTTTACCACTGCTTTTTATCCCGCCTTTATTTTCGCCAACAAAATAGATAGTTGTTTTTGGTGGTAAAATTGATTTTAATAGGTCAATCAGCCAAATCGCTTTTTCTTTTGACTTAGGGAAAAACAGCACTACATTTTTATAGAGCTGGTTTGGTTTTTGTGGCCATAAAAATGATTTTTGATTGGGAATCTGCATATCCCGGAAAATCCAGGTATCAGCGTTAGCAAAACATGGGTCAGATAAATCAGCACTTTCAATGGGATCAACAAATAAAAATGAATGATCAATCTCATCAGATAAAACTTTTTTTAACAATTGGCTAGCGAGGGAAGGTGTTTGCATGTTTAATAAGCAGTTTTTACAGATCAATTATTTGGTTAGATTAACATAATCATGAATAAAGCGGGACGCTGGTTTTTCATAAGTTTTGTAATAGGGGCAACTGGATTGTTGGTATTAGCCTTTATTATTCAGTCGCATTTGGTTAAATATTTCCAGGCCGAAAAACAACAAAATTTGACTGCTCAAGTCGAATTGGCTTATTCGCAAGTTCAAGAATTAGTCAATCTAGAATTGGCCGAATTAGCTGTTTGGACTGAGCATCCTTTAGTTGTGGAGTTTGCCAAACAACAACTGGCCATTAGTGCACAGCAAGCAACGTTACCCAGTTTACGTGAAATGGACTATCTGGCGTTACTTATTGAGAATGGCGTATTGTCAGATGTTAATTACCATAATACTTATATATTCACACCTGATGGTCAGCAAGTTTGGCAGGCCGAAACTAGCATAGAACCACTTACAATCCCGCTCAGTCACCGACATTATTGGTTGCAACAACTTAATCTTGGTCGGCCGGCAGCATTATTTCTAACCGAGAAATCAATTGCAAATGTATTTTTCCCCATTCTATTTGCTGTCCCTGTGGTTGAAGAAAGTAAAGTGGTTGCGATTTTAGCGTTAGAACTTAATCATGCATACCGAATGTCCACTATATTGAGTGCTGCGCGAATGTCTGGTCAAGGGCGGGTTTATTTGTATGCCAATACTGGTGAGATATTGTTAAGTGATAAACAAGGCAGCAGCAAGCTTGACGACAACTATGTGATCCAAAAAGTAGAGCCTAGATCTGAAACTACTGACTTTTCGTCAGTAAAGACTCGTTCAGAACAAACCAAAGACTTTTTATATGCTCATGGTTGGATGGAAGCGAGGAATTTTGGCATTTTGCTCAGTCTACCACGTGAAATTGTCGATCAAGCATTAAAGAAAATTCAAGTTGGTATTCTTATACTGGTATTTTTTGCCTTTATTGTCATGTTAGTGCTTATCTTTGTCGTCAATGTTAGTCGCGAAAAGCTTAGGGCAAAACAAGATTCTATCTTGCGCCACCAACAGCGATTGTTACATGTACAAGACTTAGCTCATGTCGCTTGTATAGAGTTGGATAGTAAAACTAATGAAATCGACTGGTATAGTGGTTTTGAATTTATCAATGAGTTGTTGTCGATTGATAGTGTCGATCCAAAGGTCATGTACAAGCAACTTCATCCTAGCCAGCGAGGGTTAATTGCAGGGCAAATTGACACAGTGCAGCGTGAACAACGAACCTCTGAATGTGAAATTTACTTTAAAGATAAACAAGGTGACACCAAATTTTTCTTGGCTAAATTTTATCTCAAAGGTAACCCACATCAGCAATCAAGTATCTTAATCTTAATAACGGATATTACCGAACAAAAGCTTAAACAAAAAGAAGCTCTACAAGCTGAAATTGAATACCGAGATTTAATTTTACAAAGTGCCCATGATGGTATTGTCAGTGTTGATGTTACCGGACAAATCTCTTTATCAAATTCAGCTAGTGAGAGTATGTTAGGTTACAGTAAACGTGAATTACAATTGAAACGTTTATACCAATTTATAGATAAACCTTCAGGGTTATCTATGTCCGGCAGTGCTCCGTGTTTTATGTCTTGTGAACAACAACAACCGATAATGGGAACCTATTGGTTTAGGCGTAAAGATGGTTCTACTTTTCCTGCCGATTGTCGAGTTAACCCGATTATTCGCAATGATGAATCAGTGGGCGCTGTCTATCTTTTTCGCGATATTTCAGAGCAACTGAAATTTGAAAGTGAGTTAAAAGAAAGAGAGCAAAGATTCCGTCGAGTGATTGAAGGTACATCAGATGCAACCTTTGATTGGAACATGTTAGATAATAAGTTGCATTGGAATGCCCGTTATTGGGAAATTCTCGACTATCCTTATGCTGAAGCGCAGCGGCTTGCAGACTCGGCGCATTTTTGGCATGAAACCGTTTATCCTCAAGATTTAGACAATTTAATTACCCAAATTCAAGCACATCTTGTCCACAATCGAAATTTTGACTGTGAATTTAGAGCCTGTAAACGTCAAGGGGATACAATTTGGTTACGGGCGCGTGGTCAGGCAATTCGAGAACAGGGCAAGTTTATTTATATGTCAGGGACTATCTCTGATATCTCCAACATTAAATCAGCCGAACAAGATAAATTAATTTTGGAGGAGCAGTTGCGTCATTCGCAAAAAATGGAGGCGATTGGTCAATTAACTGGCGGCATAGCGCATGATTTTAATAATATTCTTGCTTCTGTATTAGGTTATGCAGAACTGATCCAAGACTGTATTGAGTTGGAACAGACAGCAAAATTACCTGATTATGTTGAACAAATTGTCACCTCAGGTGAAAGGGCACGAGATCTAATCCGACAAATGATGGTATTTAGCCGCAATGATACCCAATCAACCGAAGCCATTAGTTTAAATAAAGTATTAAAAGATACTTTAGCTATGGTTAGGCCTTTATTGCCCAGCTCTATTGAAACCCAAGTCAACATAGATGCAGATTGTCGCGTATTGGCTAACCCAATCCAACTACAACAAATTATTATGAATTTGGCAATCAATGCGCGAGATGCTATGTCGGCGCGAGGTTTTATTATTGTCGAGACCGAGTTTGTCACTTCAGGTGTGCGAGTATGTTCTTCCTGTCACAATCCTTTTGAAGGATTGATGGTATGCATTCGTGTCAAAGACAATGGCAAAGGCATAGACGAAGAAACGCTGAAAAGAATTTTTGATCCATATTTTACCACTAAAGGTTTAGGTGAAGGTTCGGGCATGGGCTTGTCAATCGTGCATGGTATTATTCATCAATTAGGTGGTCACATAAAAGTAGAGAGTGAATTAAACCTAGGAACTCAATTTGAAATTTATTTACCTGTGGTTTACCAAGCTGACGAACATAAAGAATTAGCTGCCGATGAGGTGATTGCACCGCATACATCCAATAGTAAAATTTGCATTGTGGATGATGAATCTGCAATAGCGAGTTATTTGGCTGAAAAATTGACTATGCATGGCTTTGATTGTTGTACATTTACTGATAGTGTAACAGCGTTACGCAAGGTATCTGAAAATATTGATATGTACGATTTGTTAATTACCGACCAAACTATGCCAGAATTAAATGGCATTGAGTTAGCAAGTCAGCTTAAACAACTTCGCTCAGACTTGCCTGTGATCTTAATGACGGGATACAGTGATTTAGTAAACGATAAAAACATAGAGCAATTTGATGTTGAAGGATTTATCGCTAAACCCATTGATTCCAATCAGTTACTCAAATTAGTGACGGAGACACTAGAATTGAGCCTAAATCTGCAAAATGAACATATCAAATAACAAATTTGATTATTAATTCTGCTTAGAATCCATTATTCTAAGCATATAATTTTATGAACCCTTTATGACAGAAGAAGCGCATACCATGTCTGAACATAGATTGACTCATTTGAAACAGCTAGAAGCTGAATCTATACATATTATTCGTGAAGTTGTCGCTGAGTTTGAAAATCCGGTTATGTTGTATTCAATCGGTAAAGACTCATCCGTGTTATTGCATTTAGCACGTAAGGCATTTTTCCCTGCAAAAATTCCATTTCCTTTGTTGCACGTTGATACAACGTGGAAATTCCGTGAAATGGTTGAGTTCCGTGATCGTATTGCCAAAGAATATGGCTTTGACTTGTTAGTTCATATCAACCAAGAAGGTGTAGATATGAATGTTGGCCCATTTACTCACGGTAGTGCCAAGCACACAGACATCATGAAAACTCAAAGCTTAAAACAAGCTTTAAATAAATATGGTTTTGATGCTGCATTTGGTGGTGCGCGTCGTGATGAAGAAAAATCACGTGCAAAAGAGCGTGTTTATTCATTCCGCGATAAAAACCATAGATGGGACCCAAAAAATCAACGTCCAGAGTTGTGGAACATCTACAACAGTAAAATTGATAAAGGTGAAAGCATCCGTGTATTCCCATTATCTAACTGGACTGAATTAGATATTTGGCAATATATTTTCCTAGAAAATATTGATATTCCATCTTTATATTTTGCTAAAGAGCGTCCTGTTGTTGAGCGTGATGGCGTGAAAATTATGGTTGATGATGACCGTATGCCATTAGAGCCAGGCGAAACACCTAAAATGGAAATGGTTCGTTTCCGTACTTTAGGTTGTTACCCATTAACAGGTGCGGTGAATTCAACTGCAGCTACTTTGCCTGAAATCATTCAAGAAATGTTGTTAACCTCAACTTCAGAGCGCCAAGGTCGTGTGATCGATAGCGATTCTTCTGGCTCAATGGAGAAGAAGAAAATTGAAGGTTACTTCTAAAACGGAATGACAATGCAAAACTACATTGATGTTTTTAATGGTGATGCCGACGGTATTTGTGCCTTGTTGCAATTGCGTTTAGCAGAGCCGCAAGACAGTACACTTGTAACTGGCGTTAAACGCGATATTAAATTACTTGAAAAAGTACAAGCGCAGGCAGGTGACAAAGTCACTGTACTTGATATTTCAATGGACAAAAATAAAACACCACTTTTAGCTCTATTAGAGCAAAAGGTTGAGGTGTTTTATTGTGACCATCATTTTGCTGGGGAAATCCCACAAAATGAACAGCTTGAAAGTTTAATTGATACCGCAGCAGATACTTGTACTAGCTTGTTGATTAACCAATACCTTAATGGTCAATTTGTTAATTGGGCTATTGCTGCCGCATATGGTGACAACATGCTGGTTGCTGCGGAACAACTTGCTGATGAGCAAGGGTTAAGCACTGAGCAAAAAGCGCAATTAAAAGCTTTAGGTATAGCTATTAATTACAATGGTTATGGTGCTACAGTGACAGATTTACACTATGCACCAGATGAGTTGTTTCGTTTATTGTTAGCTTATGCTGATCCGCTTGAGATGATTAGTGAACAAGCGGACATTTATACCAAGCTGATAGCTAACTACGAAGCGGATATGCAACAAGCTGAACACGCAAAGTTGTTGCATCAAAGTGCAGTAGGCAAAATATTTGTATTGCCTAATCAAGCATGGGCTCGCCGAGTATCTGGTGTATGGGGCAATGATTTAGCTAACCGCACACCAGCAGATGCACACGCAGTATTAACTGAATTACCACAAGGTGGTTATTTGGTTTCAGTACGTGCGCCGAAAGAAAACGCCTTTGGTGCCGACGAATTATGCATGAAGTTTGCAACCGGCGGTGGCCGCAAAGCAGCGGCAGGCATCAATGAGTTACCCGAATCAGAATTATCCAGATTTATCGCTGAATTTGATCAGCAATACACAGTTTAAGAGGAATGCTTTATGTCGCATCAATCTGACTTGATCGAAAAAGATATATTGGCTTATCTAAAAGAGCATGAAAATAAAGAATTATTGCGCTTTTTAACATGCGGAAGCGTAGACGATGGTAAAAGTACTTTAATCGGTCGTTTGCTTCATGACTCAAAAATGATTTATGAAGACCAATTAGCTGCAATCACCAAAGACAGTAAAAAGTCTGGTACCACAGGTGAAGAAGTTGATTTAGCTTTGTTAGTTGATGGTTTGCAGTCTGAGCGTGAGCAAGGTATTACAATTGACGTTGCTTATCGTTACTTCTCAACTTCTAAGCGTAAATTCATTATTGCGGATACCCCAGGGCATGAACAATACACGCGTAACATGGCAACAGGTGCATCAACTTGTGATTTAGCTATCATCTTAATTGATGCGCGTGCTGGTGTTAAAACCCAAACTAAACGTCATAGCTTTATTGTTGATTTGTTGGGTATCAAACACGTTGTTGTTGCTGTAAACAAAATGGACTTAGTTGATTACAGTGAAGAAACCTACAACAAAATTAAAGAAGATTATTTAGATTTCGCTCAAGAGCTTAATATCACAGATATTCGTTTTGCACCTATGTCAGCGCTTAAAGGCGACAATGTTGTAAACAAGAGCGAAACTATGCCTTGGTACGAAGGCGAAACTTTAATGCAAATGTTGGAAAGTGTACAAATTGCTGCAGATCGCAATTTGGCTGAATTCCGCATGCCAGTACAATATGTAAATCGTCCACATCTAAACTACCGTGGTTTTGCTGGTACCATAGCATCTGGTATTGTGCGTGTTGGTGATGAAATTACCGCCATGCCTTCTGGTAAAACTTCAAAAGTTAAAACCATTGATACTTTTGACGGTGAAATTGCAGAAGCATTTGCACCTATGTCAGTGACCTTAACCTTAGAAGACGAAATTGATATTAGCCGTGGTGATGTAATTTCTGCATCAGCTTCGTTACCAGAAGTTTCACAAGCTGTATCTGCGCATATTGTGTGGATGGCTGAAGACGCAATGCAACCAGGCAAAATGTACGATTTCAAACTAGGTTCAAAAACCACAAGTGGTCAAGTAAACCAAGTTGATTATCGCATCAATGTAAATACTTTAGCGCACGAAGATACACAAGCACTTGCTTTGAATGAAATTGGTGTGTGTGAAGTGCAATTAAATGCGCCTGTTGTTATTGAACGTTACGAAAACAACCGTGCATTAGGTAGCTTTATTGTGATTGACCGTTTAACCAACGTAACTGTTGGCGCGGGCATGATTATTCAAGCAGCGGAAGGTAAACAAACTAAACAACAATTCTCTGAGTTTGAATTGGAATTAAATCAATTAGTGCGTAAACACTTCCCACATTGGCAAGCAGTTGATCTGCGTGATTTACTTAAATAATCAAATAGATTTATATGCTAATGGAACAGGCTGCAACTGCAGCCATCTTTGTTGGAACCATAGCCGCGCTGGTTTTCTCACACTGGCGCGCGTCTAATATATTTAGCGCTGCAGTACTGGCGCTATTTGCCTGTCAACTTGTTACCATAGAAACAACACTTGAAAAAGCGGTCAATCCTGGCGTAGTCACTTTGTTAGCTTTGATGTTGGCATCTCGAGCATTAGAACGAACAAGTTTACTCAAATTATTTGCCCGTAATGCACTTGAGCAAAATGAAAACAGAACACTGATTAAGTTAACCACTTTATCTGCATTTGCCTCTTCATTTTTAAATAACACAGCCGTGGTTGCGGCGTTATTACGTCCGATCAAAAATCAAAATAAGATAGCAGCCTCTAAATTACTTATACCACTGAGTTACGCGGCCATTTTAGGTGGCACAACTACTTTAGTTGGCACTTCAACCAATATGGTGGTCAACAGTTTTTGGATGGATGCAGGCCATCCGAGTTTAGGTTTTTTTGAATTTTTTCCTGTAGGTATTGCACTGGTAGGGGCCGGTTTGCTGGTTATGCTGTTGCACAAAAAAGTGCTACCAAACAATCATGTAAAAGAAGAACAAAAACAATACTTTGTTGATATTAAAGTCAAAGCAGATTCGCCACTAGTTGGTCATACCATTCATGACAACCATTTACGTAACTTAAATAGCTTCTTTTTAGTCGAAATTATTCGCCGTGGTCAATCAATTGCACCTGTGCGTCCAAGCCATATGATAGAAGCGGAAGATAGGTTAGTTTTTTCAGGTGAAATTAGCCATATAGAAGAATTACAAACCTTGCCTGGGGTTAAGTTTTTTGCCGAGCACACTGGGTTAATGAGTGATAATCTAGTTGAAGTCGTGTTAACCAGCGGTTCTAATCTAGTCGGTAAAACGCTTAAATCAGTTGGCTTTCGAGCTATGTTTGATGCAGCTGTTGTTGGCCTTAAGCGTAATGGTTTAAGCGTACCGGGTAAACTCGGTGAAGTGACTCTGCAAGAAGGTGATAATTTGCTTTTGGCGGCAGGGCGCGATTTTAAAAGCAGAAAAAATATCGATAAACATTTCATTTTGGTATCAGATGTAAATGTTGAGCAGCCATTAACGACTAAAACCAACAATATGGTGATCTTTGGTTTTATGGCTGTGATGGCATTAGCTGTCTTTGAAATTGTACCTTTATTACAAGGTTTAGTATTTTTTATTGCCGCTACGTTGGCTGGAAAAGTTGTAAAAACGGCTGAGTTAAAAAGGCTATTTCCGTTTGATTTATGGCTGATTATCACCGCCGCATTAACTTTAGCCGAAGCTATGCAGCAAACCGGTTTAAGCCAAAATTTAGCTAATGGCATACATGCTGTGTTTAGCCAATATTCAGTTTGGGTCGCGTTTATCGGCATCTTGGTAGCAACTGTGGTACTAACTGAGTTAATTACTAATAATGCAGCGGCTGCTTTAATGTTTCCGATAGCCATAGGTTTAGCTGAAAGTTTTGCAGCGAATCCACTCACTTTTGTAATGGCAATAGCCTTTGGTGCGAGTGCGAGCTTTTTAAGCCCTTATGGTTATCAAACTAACTTGCTTGTATTTAATACGGGTGGGTATAAATTTACAGATTTTGTACGTTATGGTTTTCCGGTCACGCTTGTTTATGTCACACTGACCGCCATACTCGTACCTTACTTTTTTCCGTTTTAAGGTCTAATCATGAATGAAAATATTGTTTGGCACCCAACTCAAGTAGAAAAAGCGCAGCGTGCACAACAGAAAAATCAAAAGCCGTGCATTTTGTGGTTCACTGGTTTAAGTGGTTCTGGCAAGTCAACTGTTGCTAATGCTGTTGAAAGCAAGTTATTTGAAGCTAACGTACATTCGTATTTGTTGGACGGTGATAATGTTCGCCACGGTATCAATAAAGATTTAACTTTTAGTGATGAAGACCGCATTGAGAATATTCGTCGCATTGGTGAAATCAGTAAGTTGTTTGTTGATTCTGGTTTAATTGTATTAACGGCATTTATTTCTCCTTTCAGAGCTGATCGCCAAATGGTGCGTGATTTGGTTGGTGACGGTGAATTTATCGAGGTGTTTATTGATACGCCGATTGAGGTGTGTGAGCAGCGCGATCCTAAAGGTTTGTATAAAAAAGCTCGCAGCGGTGAAATTAAACAATTTACTGGGATAGATTCGCCATATGAAGCACCTGAAAATCCAGAGATTGTTGTTAAAACAGCTGAGTTAACTATTGAAGGTTGTGCTGATTTAGTTTTAGAGCATTTACGTGCTAAGGGCTATTTAGCTTAGTTTTTCCTTTCGCTTCTCCTTTTTAAATCGCTGGTTCTTTTTAATTACGGCGTTTGGAAGTTGCAGTCAATTCACCAAACGCTTCAAGCCATATATGGACCCACTCCGTTTGCAAGTAATTTGATTGATTAAAAACTAA
>NZ_AJWM01000097.1 GCF_000281085.1 Catenovulum agarivorans YM01 | reverse complement strand
CGTACGGTTCTGTGAGAGGGATGAGGCGTAAGCCTCACCCTACTTGATATCTAGACTCGTTCAAACTACCAGCCATCATTCTAGCGAAAATATCCAAAGATTTATAAACCAGAACCGACAGAATAAGAATAGGTAAAGCAGCGCCTTTATAGCCAGTATCTATAGCTAGTAAGCTAATCAACACAATTCCTATCACGCCAGCTAAAGCAATTAACAACAGACACCATATTTTTGAGTTTTTAGACATGTCCATCTTTCTCCTTTTGATATGACACATTCGTATAATTTATAAAAACAAATTAACAAAAAATACTACTTAGATACAAGGTGTTAATTTATGATACAGTAATACTAAATTACTTTATCATAAGCATAACAATTGGCATAGGAAATAACATGAAAGTACTCAACAAAAGAATAGGGGCGTGCGCACCATTGGTTTTGGCAGCTAGCCTGTTTTGGCACCAATCTGCAAGCGCAGGGTTAATCAATAATGATTTCGCAAACGAATTTGACCATTGGAATGGAGAAGTGGTTAGTTACAACTATCTAGCAGACATGGACAATGTCGCTTCTGGCGACATCACAGCCAGCTATGTAGACAACTTTTCTACGTCAGCTGGTAGTGCAACCCTCACAACATCATTTGATGATGAAAATGATTATTGGAGTGTCGTGTTATTTCAAGATTTTACCTTTGATATTATTGCCCCTAGTAATAGCCTAACACTATCACTGGATGTCTCTTATTCGTTGACCGATGATTTCTTTGACTACGCTTTTGTTGAACTACTTGATTTAGACGACAATTTGGCCGCAATTGACTTAACTTCAGGTGGCGCTTTTGATGTGACTGATTGGTCTGGTGTAAATGCATCGATTCAATTTGGTGTGATTGACGGCGATTTTGACGTTTTCGATTCAATTACAATATCAAACTTAACAATAACAGAAACAACAACTGATGTACCTGAACCAACGTCTGTTGCATTGTTGCTAAGTGGTTTACTTCTATTAGCTCGTCAACGCTGGTTGGGCAAAACAGCCACGAGTGCAAATAATCACACTCACAACAAAGTAGGGGTGTAATCATGCTACCTAAATTACATTCAAGATTTGCATCTGCTGCAAACTGTTGGCGTAGTGTTTTGCTGTTATGCACATTAGTTGTTGCTCAACTCACATTCAATAGCAACGCCCGAGCCGCCGAAGGCGACTGGCAACTGGTAGACCAAGCAAGTATTGAACAAGGCTCACGTTTTTACTTACGTGGTACAGGGTATTACACGGATAACAACATACTGATCACTGGTGATGTGACACTTTCCGAGCAACTCAGATTAGTTGTCACTAGCAGTAGTTTTGCAGTATTAAATGCCGATGGCACAAATGAAGCAGGTTTTCCATACTTTGACGTTGCCGATATAAATACATCGACTCGCATAATATTTACACGCCAACGTGGGGCATTTAGTTATACAGCTGAATTACAACAATTTGTTGAGGCGCCAACTGGCCCAAGCGTTAATAGTGAACTTATCAATTTTAACGATTATGGAGTCCACGACCCGTCTGTTATTAAAGTTGCAGATACTTATTATGTATTTGGTTCACATTTAGCTGCAGCCAAATCAACCGATTTAATGAACTGGCAAGCTGTAAATCCCGGCGATAACTTTACCAATGGTATTTTGTTCGCGCCAAGTTACGCAGATGCACTACCCGAAGCGATTGAATGGACAGGCGGCCATGTTGGCTCTTGGGCATCCGATGTCATTCAGTTAAGTGATGGCAAATTCTATTTTTACTACAACCACTGTGCCAACCCAGGCTCTGGGGTTTGTAATATGCCGCATTCCTATTTAGGTGTCGCTGTATCCGATAACATTGAAGGCCCGTATGTTGACAAAGGGGTCTTTTTGAAATCAGGTACTCTTAGTAGCGTCACCGCCGACGACTTACCAGAGGGCGTAGATGTTTATATTGATGGCCAAATGCCAAATGCGATTGATCCAGCTGTCTATTATGACAAAGACGGTGGATTATGGATGATCTATGGTTCTCATTTTGGTGGTATCTGGGTACTTGAAATGGATGAACAAACTGCCAAACCAAAACCAGGTCAAGGTTATGGTACACGCCTAACAGGTGGTAATTTCTACGCCAATGAAGGTTCTTACATGTTGTACAGCCCAGAGAGTGACTATTACTATCTATTCACCTCATTAGGCGGTTTTGTTGCTGATGGTGGTTACAATATGCGTATATCACGCTCGCGTAATCCAAATGGTCCATTTTATGATGCCGAAGGTTTTAACATGGCTGACGTTTGGGGCGATCCACAACAACATGGTGTAAAACTTATGGGTGGATTTACCTTTGTTGCAGAAGTAGGTGATGAAGGCACAAGCCAAGGTTATTTAGCACCGGGTCACAATTCTGCTTATTACGATGAGACATTAGGCAAACATTTATTAATTACCCATACACGTTTTCCAAACCGAGGTGAAGAACACGCTATTCGTGTACACGAAATGTATATCAATGAAGATGGTTGGCTGGTTACCTCACCTCATAGATATGTACCGATTGAAGGCGATACAAATGTAAACCCTGCAGACATAGTGGGTGACTATCGTTTTATCAATCATGAACATGATACCAACTCAGTAGCAAAAACTTCTGTGTATATTAATTTAACTGCAGACGGGCAGGTAACTGGCGAATATTCGGGGCAATATTTTGTTTCGGCTAATGATCCAAGTCAGATTAGCTTGCAGTTAAATAGCCAAACTGGTTTTGCCGGTGGTACATTTAACGGCGTAATACAGTGGCAATACAATGATATTCTACAGCAGCTTGTGCCTGCATTTACTGCGTTATCTTCAGACGGTATTACAGTTTGGGGCTCAAAATTACCCAATAAAACCACAGCTGAAGTTATTAGCGCGATAACCGACAGTTTGACTTTTAAATCAACTATTACAGCTTCAGCGATAGAATTACCAACACGCGCAACTCGTGCAGCGTCTATTCAGTGGCACAGCTCTCACCCTGACGTAATTGGTGTAGATGGCTCAGTAACCAGACCCGCTGTTGGTCAGGAGGATGCTGTCGTTACTTTAACAGCAACAATTGAAGTGAATGGTGAGCAAGTTGAAAAACAATTTGTGATCACAGTTAAAGCAAGAAGTGTTTACAACCGTGTGGCGCAATTTGAATTTGAAAATAACTTAACGGATAGTTTTGGTGATTTTGCCAACGCAACAACCACTGGCGATAAAATTTATATCCCTGGCGGTAGTGCAAGCTACACAACAGGTATAAACGGCCAAGCCCTGTTGTTAGATGGTACAAATGGTGTGTTATTGCCAAACAATTTAATTTCAAATTATGAATACACAGTGTCGTTTTGGATTAATCCAAACCAAATTACTGGCTTTACCCCTGCATTTTTTGCAGCTGCAGCAACCGATGCTTGGTTAAGCTTTTTGCCACAAGGTTGGGATGGCAATACTATGTTGTGGAGTGGCACAGCTTGGTTTGACGGCACAACCGCAGAGCGTATTTCGACTAACCAGTGGACACATATGGCTTTTTCAGTCAGCAATGGGCTAGTCAAAGTCTATTTAAATGGCGAAGAAAAATATTCAGGTAGCACAATCGCGGATTTATTCTCAAATAATGAGGGTACATTTGCATTAGGTGTTAATTACTGGGATTTACCATTTGATGGATTAATTGACCAACTAAGTATCTATGATGCGACTTTATCGATAAATGAAATTATTGCACTAGATATAAACCAGCTAACCAATAGCCAATTGTTAGACGAGGTCGCTGGTTCAATCAACTTAGGTAACCTGAATGCAGTAACTGACAACTTAAGTTTGCCTCTCACTGGGGAATTTACCTCAAGCATTAGCTGGCAAACATCAGATAGCAGTACAATTACTGCAGAAGGTGTTGTTACACGCCCACAAGTTGGTCAAGCTGATGCTGTAGTTACCCTAACCGCAACTATTGACATTGGCGGAGAACAAACAACTCGCGAGTTTAGCGTGACGGTCAAATCGCTTGGTGCACCAGCAGTTGCTCACGCACATTTTAGTTTTGACAATCATTTAGCTGACGCTAACCGTAATTTCTCTAATGCGAGTATTATAGGTTCAACAATCGGCTCTGTTGGTGGTAATGAAAACTTTGCCGCAGGTGTTGAAGGCCAAGCAATTTATCTTGATGGCAGCACAGGTGTTGCATTACCTGACGGCCTAATTGATAACTATCAATACACAGTATCTTTCTGGGTAAATCCAACCTCAACATCCGTGCATACACCCATGTTTTTTGCGGCAAACAGCACTGAGCAGTGGTTAAGCTTTTTACCGCAAAACTGGTGGGACGGTGGCACAACTATATGGAGTTTTAACAGCGGCAATTGGTTTAACACCCAAACAGGGCCGTTAACGACCAACCAATGGACACATGTTGCATTTACTGTTGATAATGGTTTAGCGAAAATTTATGTAAATGGCGTTGAAAGTGCTTCGTGGAATGGTTTAAGTGATTTGTTCAGCGGCCAAAACGCGACTTTCACTTTAGGGGTAAACTACTGGCCTGATCTACCGTTTAATGGTTATATTGATGAGCTTAAAGTGTTTGATTCAGTTTTAACCGATAACGATATTAGTTTACTTGCAACTCAAGCAAACTAACTTGCAAACTACAAAGCGATAACTGATAAAGTTATCGCTTTTCTGCGCATTATCACAACTTCAGCTAAAGTTCCTTTAAACCCACCTGCTAATAGCTACAACAGAGCTAAACTTATTCTATCGTTTAATTTGTAATTAATTTGTTCCATACTCGGTTATATTAATTATGATTTAGAATTAGTTTGTATTAGGGAATATTATGCACAAGTCATTGTTAGGCTCTGTCGTCTTACTCAGCCTGTTTGTTCATTCGGCGATTGCCGCGCCACAACAAAATATTCCCTCATCATCCGACGTATCCCCACAAATAGTTGGCGGCGAACAAGCACAATCAGGCAGTTGGCCTTTTATGACAGCGCTTGTGCGCACATTAGAAGAAACCGACAGTCAATTGCAAGTCAGCCAAAATAACTTTGAACATACTATTTTCAGTTTTAGCGCCAAAGGCAATATCACAGCCGAATTAGTCGACTGCCAACTCGGTTTAGCCGTATGTACTGACGCCACAGGTAAAATTTGTTTAATTGAAAGAGGACAGAATTTTTTTGTTGAGAAAGTACAAAACTGCCAAGACGGTGGAGGTATAGGTGCCATTATTTTTAATAACGAAGCAGGCCTCTACGGTGGAACATTAGGTGCCGACAATACCACTAACATACCAACATTAGCGGTTTCACAAACTAGCGGTAATAACCTTTTAAATTTAATTGGCCAAACAGCTAACCTATTTATCTCAGAGCAAACGAGCATAGTGGCGCAAGCATCATACTGCGGTGGTACATATTTAGGCAATAACTGGGTGATGACAGCAGCGCATTGTGTCGATTCATCAATTGATGTTAAAGCTAATGTAGGTGAATTTAATTTACTCAATGGTGCAGATAACGCCATCGCCGCCAGCAAAATATTTGTTAATCCCAACTATAACAAGATTACTTTTGAACATGATATTGCGTTAATTAAACTCGCAAGTTCGCCGCAAACTACCGCGAGTATCAGCATAGCAACGGAAGCGCAAACGGCATCGGCAGAGTCAGCGCATTCACCTAGTTTAGTTTTGGGCTGGGGATCAACTCTAGGTTACGAACCAAACGAAACACCACAAATTGTGACTGCTACAACACTTAGGCAAGTTGAACTCGATTTATACAACGCGGCAGATTGTCGGCAAATACTGCGCGAAGCTTTTATTCGAGACAATCCAAACCAGCCTGCACCATCTGTTAATTCAGATTTGGGCATTACCAGCAATATGATTTGCGCAGGTGTGATTGGCGGGGGTAAAAGTGCATGCCAAGGCGACAGTGGTGGCCCTTTAATGTTAAACACTAATTTTGGCTGGCAGCAAGTTGGTATTGTAAGCCACGGTCGAGGCTGCGCTGCCGATGGTTACTTTGGTGTTTATACCCGAACTGCAAATTATGCATCTTGGGTTGATTCAATCGTTAACGGTGTTTCAGTGCAATCCCTTATCAATGTGGGTGCAGCTGGGCTAGATTCGCCTTTTGAATTTGAAGTTGAGTTAGACAACAACAGCAATAGCGTTGTTAACCTAGATTTTTCGTTAAATGGCAGTAATCAATATCAACTAGGCCAACACAACTGCCATGACCTTCAACCGACTCAAAGCTGCCAATTGACCATTCGCTTTTTAGCTAACCAGATTGGTGAGCAGCAAACTGAATTATCTATTAATACCAACAGTACAGTACCTGCAAACAAAGCTTTGTTATCAGCCACCACAATAGCTGTCGCCGAGCAATTTAAATCAACCCCAAACCAACCTGAAAAATTATTAACTTGGTATAGCGGCGGCGACACTATCTGGTCGTACAATCAGGTATTAGATCAGTTTGAAAGTGGTGATATTGACAACTTACAACAAAGTATCTTAATGGCTGAGTTTGAAGGGGCAGGGGTATTAAGTTTTGATTGGGCGGTTGCGTCCGAAGAAAATGTAGACGAGCCGTTTAATCCATTTGATGTATTAGAAGTTTATGTAAATGGCAAAAAAATTGATTTTATTT
This sequence comes from Catenovulum agarivorans YM01, assembly GCF_000281085.1. Classification (GTDB taxonomy): domain Bacteria; phylum Pseudomonadota; class Gammaproteobacteria; order Enterobacterales; family Alteromonadaceae; genus Catenovulum; species Catenovulum agarivorans. The sequence continues at coordinate 13,744 of NZ_AJWM01000097.1, read as the reverse complement.
CAGGATTAGTGGATTTTGATGTGGTGTTAGTAAATGTTGCTGACCCAGGTACAAATCGTGTCAGTTGGATTTATCGCAAAGACCCATTTGAAGCCATGTTTGATGACAAAGGTTATCTAAAAAATATTGTATTTCGACCAAAAGCAGTCGTTGAACCTGAACCAACACCCGACCCTGCTCCTGAACCAAATCCGAGCAATAATCAGGGTAAAAAAGGCGGTACTATTGGTTACTGGCTGTTGGGTGTATTAATTATGTTGTTTTGGCGGCATAGCGGGCTAAAAACAGCTCAACCGTTTGCTCAATAAGGTAGTCATAACGCTGTTGGTTGGGCGTTTCGATTCCATACAACAGCGGATAAAAAATCAGAGATTTTAACTGATAAACAAATTGTTTAGCAGCTAGTTCCAAATCGTCAATAGATAACAACCCATGTTGGCAGGCCTCAGCTAAAAAATTAGGCAAAGCCCCTAAACAACCAATGTGTTGCTGGTTAAGGGTTTGCGCCAATTGCGCATCTTGCAACAATTGGATAAATGTCATTCTTGCGATACGTAAAAATGCATCTGAGGTTAATAAACGCACCTCGGCCTGAGCAATTTGTATCAGTTGTTTGTCAATTGTAATTGTTGGCTCAAAATTAAGCTGCTCGTTACCTTCAACATTAGCCAACATATGATTCAGCACAGCGGCGAACAATAATTCTTTGGTCGCAAAATGATTATACACAGTTCTTTTTGATACTTGGGCAACTTTGGCAACTATATCCATACTAGTCGCATCAACCCCATTGTTGGAAAATAAATCTACTGCTGCATCAATTATTTGCAGACGTTTTTTATCCGAAAGCTTCATATCACTCATCATCACAACTTAAGTTGCGCTAGTTTATCACAACAAAAAATTACACTAAACAGTTTACTTTTATAAAAAGAATAAAGTAAACTGCACCGTGTAGTTTTCGATGGGTTAACTAAATGTTTAAAATTATTTCTGTATTGCTAGTTGGAGTTATTACCATGACACAGTGTATATCGGCAGATAAAGTTAATTATCAATCAGCGCAATTTGCTCAAGACAAATTTGTTAATTCGCAGCCAACCGAGCAGCCTAAATTTAGTAAAACCTTAGCGATATTTTGGCGTTTTATCCGAGAAAAACGCCAACATGCGTCACCTATTTCTGACATTCCAGTTCACAACTTAAGAGTTGAAGATATTGCTGAGCTAAGCAACAACCAAGTGCATATTATTAAGTTGGGACATTCGTCAGTATTGTTAAAACTAGCTGGCGAATTATGGCTCCTTGACCCAGTTTTATCAGAGCGGGCATCACCATTTTCATTTATAGGCCCAAAGCGTTTTCACGCTAGTCCACTAGATGTTACCCAGCTTCCAAAAATAGACAAAGTATTGATTTCACACGATCATTATGATCATCTAGACCAAGATACAATTAAAAAACTAACGCATAACACTGAGCAATTTTTGGTACCTTTAGGTGTAGAGCGCGCACTGAAAAAGTGGGGGATTGCGGAGGATAAAATTTCCGCGTTCGATTGGTGGCAAACAACGAGCGATGATGTAGCGACAGTAACTTTTACTCCAACTCAACATTTTTCTGGTCGGGGTTTATTTGATGGTAATCAAACCTTGTGGGGTTCGTGGGCAATTGCTAGCCGACATGGAAAGATATTTTTTAGCGGCGATTCTGGTTACTTTGCCGGTTTTAAACAAATTGGAGACAAACTAGGTCCGTTTGATCTGACCCTAATTGAAACTGGCGCATATGACAAAGACTGGCACAACATTCATATGACACCAGAACAAAGTGTACAGGCACATTTAGATTTAAATGGTAAAACCATGATGCCAATTCACAATAGTACGTTTGATCTCGCTTTTCATGCCTGGTCAGAACCACTAACACGAGTTAATCAAGCAGCTGAGGATAATTCGGTAACTTTAGCCACGCCAATATTCGGCGAGGTAGTAACCTTAGGTGCATCAAGGCTAAATCAACAATGGTGGTTAACGATGGAGTAGCTGCCTTTGCTAGCAAAAAATCCGATATATGCTGAGTCGAGTTCAAGAATGGACTGTGCTTGTAACACCTAAAAAAGCAATAATGAAGGGCGTTATACGGCTAAATCTACCTCTGGCTTTTTGTCACCCCTAGGGTTACATTAATGCAATGATAAAAGCTTCATTCACAAAGATCTCCAAAAGTTTTATACATCTGGAACCACGTTAGGGATTCAAAAAAAGCACGAGAAAAAGTTACGTCTTATATTGGCTAACTTAGATCAAGCTGAAATTCCTGATGATATGGACTTGCCCGGATTATATATGCATAAACTTAAAGGAGAACGTAAAGATATCTGGTCTGTCCGTGTTAGTGGTAATTGGCGCATTACTTATCGCTTCGTTGGACGGGATGCTGAAATTGTAAATTATGAGGATTATCACTAATGTCTATGCATAATCCAGCTCACCCTGGAGAAATACTGAAAGAATTAGTAATTGAACCTATGGGCGTTACAATTACTGACGTGGCGAAACACCTTGATGTTAGTAGAAAAACATTATCAAAGGTGTTAAATGCTAAAGGTTCAATCACACCTGAAATGGCTGTTCGTCTTGAACTCGCATTTGGAAAACCATCGGCAGATCATTGGCTTAGGTTACAGAATGCTTTTGATTTGTGGCAAACTAGGCAAGCTCAAAATACGCTTCACGTCTCGCCATATAATTTAAAAATGGCTTAGTAGCCGAATAACAAACGCATCAAGGATGGACGCAATAACTTGGCTGCGGCGTTACATTCTTTAAGGAGAGTTTTATGTTTAGATGGATGTTTTTATCTTTATCTATTTTTTCTAGCGCAGCGGTGGCGGACAAAGAGTCTCTTTCCATAGAAACAAGACCACCCGCAAACATTGAATTAGCGTTTCCAAATGAATCCAATATTCAACCAGATGTAAGTGACTTTGCTATTTTAAACTTTGTGCCTATGAGTAACGAACAAGGTGAAAGGTGGGTTGTTATTACCGTCACCAATACCGCGAATGGTCGTCGCACACTAAATCATAATCATGTAATGGCATTAGTTGCGAATGGGAGTAGGATTCATCCGCAAGAATTGGCACAGAGTTTCTTAGCTAAAGAAACACTTTCTATTGTTGTTAACTTTGGGCAAAGCAAATTCCCGTTACTCGATGTCTATGCGAGAACAGGAACATAACAAGTTATTCAGATTAACCACACTCATATCTAGCCAAAGATTTAGTCACTGATAAGTTTTGATACCAGTTGTTAAATACCAAATCAAATTGCTTAAAGGTGACTTGGCCAAATGAATGGCTGCGATAACTTTTGCACAAACTAAGTAGTTTATTGTTATCTTCTAGCGGATGACAAAATCGCACAGCTGTGATGTGCGCTGCCACCAATTTATAGCGAGTATCAAAAGTTGTACGCAAACTACTTGCTTGTAGTGCTTTACGCAATTTTTCGCGAAGCTGCTGCAAACCATTACCAACCGGAAACCCTTGAATGACGATAGATGAAGGGGAAGCTGTTATGCCAACAAATTCTATGCTAATTGGCGCACAATCGTGCATAACCTCGATAAAGAGTTCACGGTAAGCTTCGACATTAACTTCAGTCAACTCAAAACCCGCAATGCAAGAGATAACTGAAAGTAGGGTTAAATGCAGTTCATTGGTTGGATAATAATATTGGCTAGGTTCTAATCTAGCTACCTTTTGGATAAATTGACCAATTTCCTGCGCTAGCGCCTGATTATTGTTTTGTATGTATGCCAGCGCAGTAATGCCTCGACGGCTATCGCCGCTATCGTTAATTAATTTATCCAGTTGATAGCTATTGCTGACAAGCGCTTGTTCAAAGCTTTGCCACATCTGCTGGTAAATCTGTTTTGCCATGCCTAAATAAACTCTATATCTCTAGCGGTACCGTCAGGTGCTATGGTTAAGTTCTGCAGTTAAATATGACTTAACTTCTTAGCAAAACTAAATATTTCTCGAAGTATTTTTACCAACTAAAACAATTATATACAATCTTAAAGCAAGATAAATTCAAGACGCTAGGTCGGGTATAGCTTAAATGTATTTTCAAATATTCAAACGGGCTGTTTGTGCCTAATTACTAGCCGTTTGTTCCTTTCGATTTTTAGCAGTCGAAATGTATTACAAATACTGCTATTTTCATTTTATTGTTTTGCACAATCAAGGTAGCAAGATGAAACTCCAAACAAAGCTATTATTTATTGTTACGCACTCATTTGTCGGATTAGTTGGTTTTGCTGCTGGCATTTATCTACTGCCGATAATCACAGCGCCAAATGTGCCAACCCAATTAGAAATAACACAAGCCTCACAAGGGGCTATGTATACAGGTTATTTTGATAAAAATTTACAAGACAGTGACTTTTTACATTGGGGAGAAGGAGAGGTTTCAATTAGTGATAGTTATATTACATTTAGCGGCGAATTAGCCCCAGGACCTGACTACAAATTATATCTCTCAGCAGAATTTGTTGAAACAGAAGCTGATTTTCTCCGTTTAAAAGACAGCATGCTATCAGTCGGTGAGGTAAACACATTTAATAACTTTATCGTAAAATTGCCTTCGGACATTCAAGTGTCAAACTACACAAGTGTGATAGTTTGGTGCGAGTCTTTCGGGCAATTTATAACAGCAGCCAAGTACCGATAACTTGTTATCCAAAGTTCAGCTTCAAAGGGTGGCCTTATCTACTTTTCCAAGGTTTTGCCACCAGTTAAATCCAGCTAACCACTTCTCTTTTACGTCTACACCGATTAAATACAAACAAGGTACAAAAAATAGCGTAACTAGAGTTGCCATCACAACACCATAAGCAAGTGATACCACCATAGGTACTAAAAACTTCGACTGTTCATTATCACCTGACAACATAGGGATTAAACCGATAAAAGTGGTCAGCGAGGTCAATAAAATAGGTCGGAAACGGTTTGTTCCCGCTTGTAACACAGCGGCAAATGGTGCTATGCCTTGTGCACGTAGTTTATTCAATTTATCAATTAATACTAAGTTATCGTTTACTACAACACCACTTGCTGCCAATATACCTAACATAGAAAACGAACCGTAATAAATGTTATGTCCCCAATGCCCGAGTATAGAGCCTAAAAAAGCAAACGGAATTGCCGACATAATTAACAGTGGCTGGGTATACGAGCTAAAAGCAACCGCCATTAACACATATGCAGCTAAAAATGCCATGCCCTCAAGGAAGATCACTTGATCGATAAATGCCTGTTGGTCTCGATTTCGGCCACTTCTATCCGTTGATATTTCTGGGTTACGTTTCAACCATTGAGGCATAAACTCTTTACGAATACTGTCAATCACAGCAGCACGATTAGATCCAGCATATTCAGCCCAAACCCACACAGTTTTTTTACCGTCACGGCGGGTAATACGGCTCACACCTGGTTTTATTTCCAAATCAACCACAGACATAATTGGAATTTCACGACCATCACGCATACGAACTTTTAGTTTAAAAATAGAGTCGAGTGCTTCCCGCTCAGTGCGCGAATAACGAACTTTCACCCTAGCATCACCACCGTCACGTGGCAGCCTTTGTACTTCTTGACCAAAAAAGGCCTGGCGCACTTGTTTGCTTATTTCACGGACGTTAACACCAGTGCTTTCAGCACCAGCTTTTAGTTTAAGGACAATTTCTTTGCTGCCTTTATCTAAGTTGTCCCTAACCATAAATACATCATCATAAGTTGCAATGTGCTCTTTAAGTTCATTCGCCGCGACTGCCATAGCGTCTAAGTTGTCACCACTAAGCATAAAAGCAATACGTGGATCACGCGTATTCAGTGTGGTTTTAAACTCAATTTCTTCAGCATCTGGAATATCGCCCATAAATTCGGTGAGGAGTGCGGTTGCGCTATCTATATCAATTGCGCGCGCTTGCATGGGCACTAATTTAATAAAACTACGAATGCTGGTATTGCTAATGCGGCTATATACATGTTCAACAAATTCATTGTTGTCGGTGTCTAACTGCGCAATGTGCGCGTTTAACTTTTGCTGCGCTTGATTAATGCTTTGATAAACTTGTTGGACACGTTCAAACGAAGTATTTTCCGGCATATTCACGTTTAAGCGTATTGTGTCAGCTTCAATTTTTGGTTCGAACGACTGCAATATATGGTTGTCGTTTAACAGTTTCAGCGCAAACATAAAACTTAAAATAAATACACCAACCACTAAATAACGCCACTGCAGCAATAAACGCATACAAGGTTGATAAATTTTATTGGCTAAAAAGTGCAGAACATTAGCAAAAGCAAGCTGAATTTGGCTGAGTTTATTTACTCGATTTTGTTTTGGATATTCAGATAAATGTTTTAAATGGCTAGGCAAAATACATAAACATTCAAATAAAGAAAACAAGAGTGCAAGAATAACCACCAAAGCTATAGAGCGGGTAAACTCGGCTGTGCTGCCCGGCAACATAGACATAGGAATAAATACGATAATGGTGGTTAACACCCCGAAGACCACAGGCTTGAATACTTCTTTAACTCCTTGATAAGCGGCTTGTTCACCACTCAAACCATTTTCGTTGGCGCTATGTATGCTTTCGCCAATAACAATGGCATCGTCGACAACTATGCCGATAACCATCATAAACGCGAACAAAGAAATCATATTTAATGAAATATCAAATGAAGGTAATAACCAAAACGCGGCGGAAAATGCTGTGCCTATGCCTAAACTGACCCACAGCGCAATTTTCGGTTGCAAAAAGAGCAGTAGGGTACAAAAAACTAAAATAAGTCCGCTCAGCGCATTATTAAATATGGAGGTTAAGCGGCTTTGATAAGCATTATTCCAGTCTTCCCAAACAGTTAGCGACAAACCTTGTGGTAAACTTTTTTGTTTGCGCTGTATGTATTTATTGATATTTTCAGACATCAACGGAATGTTCATATAATCCGAGTTCATCACATCAATTAATACTGCTGGCTCACCATCAAAAGTAGAGAATCGCCGCGCGGCGATAGGCCCATCAATAATGGTCGCAACATCTCTGAGCCGTAAAATTGCGCCCTGATCATTGTGGCGCAAAATGATATCTTCAAAATCGATTTGATTATTGGCGCGGCTGCGTACGCTTAAGGTATAAGATTCTGTTTCACTGCGGATCACCCCAGCAGATAAATTGACAGATTGACGTTTAATCGCATCAGACACTTCATCAAAACTCAGTTGATAATAACTGAGCTTTTCTTCAGATATTTCAATTGAAATTTCGTCTGCTGAATCACCTGTCACTTCAACCAAAGATATCAAAGGCAGTGAGCCAACCTCACGACGAATTTCGCGCGAAACTTTATTGAGCATGGCTTCGTCCACCATACCATGCAGCGCAATGCGGATCATAGGTTCACGATTCGTGCGTTCTGTCACTATCACTTTGTCCGCATCGGCTGGTAAACCATTTACCGAATTGATTTTTTCACGAATATCATCGGCAAATTTGCGTCTATCAACTTTTTCTTCACCGGTAACTGCGATACGTGCACCACCTTCAAATGAGTTAGACACTACATATTTTATGCCCTCAACATTTTTGATTGCTTCTTCGAAACGAACCACAATTTGGTCTTCAACATCGCGAGGGCCAGCCCCTGGCCAGCGCATTTTAATGTCCATTATAGGCAAACGCACTGTTGGAAAAGGTTCTTTTTCAACCGAATAAAAGTAGCTTAAAACACCAGCGACAATTAACAACAGCATAGCAAGATTTGCCGCCACAGGATTGCGGATCCACCAAGCTAAAATTGAGTTTGATGGCATATTAGAAGGCATTATTCAGTCCTTCTGTTTGACCTGCTGCCGACAAAGTTACTTGGGCTTTTTGTTGTTTGTTGGCATTAATTGGAATAACAGTTAAGCCGTCTGTCGCCATAGCCAAAGAAGAAGTGATAACTTGAGTATTTTGCGGTAAATCAGCAACTATGATGTCGTTTTGATTACGTTGCACCACCTGCGCACTGACAATTTTCAGCTTTTTATTGTCGTCCACCACCCAAAGCTGGCCATTGTTGCGCAACGCAGTTTTGGGCAAAGCGCTGACTTGTTCTATCCAGCTTCCACTGATTTGTGCATAAACAAAACTACCGTTTAACAAGGGTGATTGTGGGTTTTGGTAAGGATTCTGCACTTGTGCAACTAAATAAATTGAACGTGTTTTAGCATCAATATTCGCTTCAGTTCGGACAATTTTGCCTTGCCAACTATTTGCATCTTCACCTAAGCCATCTGTCAGTATCACTGGATAATCAGATTGTTGATAGCTACTAAAAAACGCGCTCGGTAGTTCAATTTGTTTGAGTTCGTCCAAACTCAGGGGTAAGCGTATTTCAAACATGTCGGTTGCGTACAAGCTGGCAATATTGCTACCTTTGTTTACGTATTGATGGTTGCTTACATTCTCCTTGGCAACTCGACCATCAAATGGCGCGTAAATTTTTGTTCGCGTTAAATCAAGCTCAGCCATGGCTAGTTCTGCTTCTGCAGCAGCTAAATTTGCTTTTGCTTGTTCTAGCTGTGGTTGGCGCAATGCTAAAGCACTGGCTTTATTTCTACCTAAGCTAAGCAATTCTGCTTTTGCGGCTTCTGCTTCTGCTTGTGCCAACATAAATTGTTGTTTCGCTTGTGCGACTTTGGCTTGTTTTTGGGTTACGCCTAACTGATAATCACTCGGCTCTATTTCTACTAAAAGTTGGCCCTGTTTTATCACACCTCCAGCAACAAAATTATCTGCTACATAAACTAAATTACCGCTCACTTGCGGTTTAACTTCAATTTGATTCACAGCGTTTACTTCACCTTGACTAACAGCTTTTAACTGAATTCGCTGCTGTTTACTTAAATGGGTGAATACCCGCACTTTTTTAATTTTATTTGGGCGTGATTCAGGCTGTGGTTGATTAGCAGAAAACCAAGCAATACCAGCAAATAAAAGAGACGCTAACAGTGCAGGTGTCACCAACCATTTGACCCAAATCTCCCAATTAATTGATAGTTTTTTATTCGATTTAATGCTATTCATTTGGGAAAACCTCTAAGGGAAAGGGGGCGGCCAATGCAAGCGTTAAGGTTACTCGATTGGAGATAATTGCATGTTGCGCTCTAACCAAATCTATTTCACTGTTAATGCGCCGGCTCTGAATATTAAATATTTCACTACTACTGGCGATGCCTTGTTCGTATTGACTCGTTAACAAGTTTTCTGCCGCGGCAATCTTACTGGTTGCTTGTGCAATAAACTGCTTTCTTTCAACCAAGTCATATTCTGCATACAAAGTTGATTCAATTTCTTTCATCGCTGCCAAAACACGTTTTTGGTAAGCTAGCCAAGCGATTTGCTCACGAGTTTTGTTTTTAAAGTCTATCTGTTCAAGTTGACCCGCATCAAACAATGGCATGGCTATATCTGCAGCCAACCGAGCTAACCAATTGTTCAGATTAAAAATGTCCTTGAAACTATTCTCCGAACTATTTAGCTCTGCGGCTAATTTGAAGCTTGGTAAATATGCTTTAGTACTATGCTGCCAACGACTAAATGCTGCAGATACCTGCATTTCTGCAGCTTTGATATCAGGTCTGCTTGCTAACACATCTGCCGGAGACAGTGTTAAATTGAAATCAGAAACGTCAAGCGGTAATAATCGTAAATCAAGTGGTTTACTTGGATAAAAGCCGAGTAAAATATTTAAGTTTTGTTGACTTTGTTGTAAGCGATTTTTTTGAGTTGATAAGTTAGTTTCAATGTTATGTAAACTGGTTTGTGCTAAATATAAATCAATTGGTTTAGCCAAACCTAGGTCGACACGCTTACTGGTACTTTTTAGTCTATTTTGCTGATTTTCTAAATTAGAGCTTAACAACTCGCTTAGTTGGTGATTAAGCGACAAATCAAGATAAGCGTGAATAACTTGGGCGATTAGAGACTGTTGTGCATTGTGATAATCGGCTTGACTTGCAAACAGCTCTGAGTTCGCTGCTTGTTTTAAATCAGACAGTTTATTCCAAATATCAGCTTCCCAACTAACTCTGAGCTTATGGTTCTGTCTACTTTGAAACTGTTTTTGCTGGCTTGGGTCAAGGGCTTCAGTATAATTCCAACCAGTTGATATGCTAGCATCAGGTAATTGATTAGATGACGCAATATTGAGGTCTGCTTGGCTCAGTTTTAAGCGCTCTGCAGCCAGCTTCAAATCATGATTATTGGCCAAGGCTATGTTAATCAATTCGACAAGCTCATCTGGCAAAGTTTTGAGTGGAGCTGTTTGCGCGACTTTATCGGCTGCAATGGGAGTTATAGCTTGAGTATTTTGCCAACTTTGCGGGAGCTGATAGCTGATATCCCTAGGAACTGAATCAGGGGTTTGACCGCAGCCTGCCAATAGAAGGCTCCCGACCAATAATTTTAAACTTTTTTCCTTGACTCTATTCACTATCAGTTTGCCGTTATCGTTTAACTAAAAACCATTATAAATTTAAGGGTAATACGTTTACACCTAATAAAGTGTAAAGATTGTGCAAAGTCGCGCAGCTGTTCAATTTTTTTCATGAGTAAAATCATAGGCCAAAAATTGGCCTATGCTTCTCTATTGAGTGTTGGTTAGCGAGTTTGCACTCTTATATTGCTGATAATTGGTGATACATTGTTTTGCTTACTGAGCTTTAACTCAAGGGTAAATTGGTAACCACTTGCAAGCTCTGAAACATCTAGGGTCGCGGGAATTTCTTCAACAACGCGAGCAAATCCTGGTTTTGCTTTATAACTCGCTTTTACAGGTGTAAATTCAGTCCACTGATCAACAGCACCATCATTGTTAACATCAACACCGACTCTAGCTTGCACGCCGTCAACCCAAGGCCCTTGGCTGATAAAGTCGTTTGATGAGCGCTGTACGAGCAAATAGAATTGACCTTCAGCAAAGCCGACACTTGGGTCTGGATGAAAACCTTCGCCAATTTCGCCGTCCCAAACAAATTGTTTATCAATATCATCACTACGCCAACGGCCCACTCGCATGCTTTTGTTTTTATCGTGTGGCTCATAGTCACAAAATAGGTAATAGTGTTTGCCTATTTTAATTAAAGTGTAATCACCAAATGCATCTTGTGGTCCTTGATGCTCCTGATAAGTGTACGGAGTCGGATCTGGGCCAAACTCCATCTGGTTCGGGTGTGGTTTGTAAGGCAATATTCTGCCTGTTGGCTTGGTACGCACATCAATGGGTGGCTCATGTTCATGCGGTTCAAACCCATGAATACCATCTGGACTATCAGCATGGCCAGCCAACGGAGAATCTCATTGATGTTTACTTGCATCTATCGGGCTCCAATCTTCATATATCGTGCAGGGAAGTAATTCTGTCAATTATAAAAGCAGTAATTTGGAGTTCCCCAGGCAATATTTGACGTTTTTACTTCAAAAGTTAGTGAAGTAAATCTATCTAATATTGTTAGGAAGAATCAAATCTGGAAAATGTTGTCTGTACTTTTAGAAAATTGAATTAACAATTCACCTAAATAGAATTTGATTGGCTCACGAAAGCAGTCGCTCTGAATTTGGTGCGCATGATAATTTTCACGAAAATTAGCTTGCAAAGTTTCATGTAAGCGCAGCTTAACTAAAAACATTATTTAAAATAGTTTTTGCCTTATACTGGAGTAAGGTTTTATTTACCGTACTCAATCAAAGTCGTATATCAGCCATCTAATTGGTAGCCCCGCACAACAAGCTTGGACGAACCCATAATTTGACATATCAATAAAATCGCCTTTACTTAGTCGAACGGTGGAAGTTCGGACATTAACATGCCAAGAAGCAAAACTTATCGACAACAGCTGCCAGCAACAGTTTTGAATATCGATTATTGGCCTTACCCAATGCTAGACAATAGTAAGTACAGTGAAGAGCAAATCGCCGGGTTTATTCAAAAGGTTAGGGCAGTTAAGATGTATTTCGATGATCAACCACTTACATCTATAGAATCTCAAACTAATCTAAACTCTGGATTCATCATAAAGCTTGTTCAGAAATGTTTACGCGTGGATGACAACGGCGAAATTTACGGTTTCTGTGCACTGTTACCTTACTTTCGAGTAAAAAAATACAAACGAATTGCAAGGACTGACATCAAACCTCTAGTTGGGAAAGGGTATAGCGGATCCTTTACCAAATTGTTGAACGATTATCCTGAATTAAATTCTTTATTGGATAGTCTAGTCTTTAGAAAAATTACAAAAAAAAATCTAAGTAAGGCTTCGTTGACCAACCAAGATATCCACAGAAAATTTATATCAAAATGCCGTGACCTAGGGTTAGAACAAGGGCTAAATTACCCATTTAATACCCTTTCATTAGGGTATCGTTCCATGTGTAGTCATATCCAAAGTTTAAAACGAAATGCTGTTAATTCAAATCTTCGACAGATAGTTGGTGAATCAGCAAAACAAAAATTAGCAATTTCGGATGGTACTGGTAGATTGGCTGTAAAAGTATTAGATAGTGTCGAATGTGATGCTCATCTGATTGATGCGATATTTTGCACTTTACTACCGAGTCCATTTGGTGGCGTAGAGCCCTTTATTTGCAAACGACTATGGCTAATAACCATCCAGGATATATGTACTCGAGCCATATTGGGTTACCACTTGTCTTGGAACGCGGAGGTAACGGCCAGTGACGTTTTAAAGGCAATTAAACATGCATTAACCCCTTGGGAAAAACTTGAGGGGAAATATTTGGGGTATTCACAGCAAGCAGCTTTTCCTTCTGCATTATCCCCTGAATATGCAGGACTATGTTGGAAAGAATTTAAAGTCGATGGAGCTCTTGCAAACATTTGTGCAAAAACAACTCATAAGTTGCAAAGATTAATGGAGATCAATCCAAAAGTCGGCGTACGGCGTAATAAAGATGATAGACCTTTTGTTGAGAGACTTTTCTTAACGCTTGAAGAGCGGGGCTTCCACCGACTTCCAAACACCACGGGGTCTAGTGTAAATGATCCATTGAGAAACTTTCCTGAAAAAGCAGCAATAAAATATTACATACAGGTGGATGATTTACAATATTTAGTCGATACATTACTTGCGAATTATAATGCAACCGAACACCAAAGTATCGGCATGCGTACACCACTAGAGTACTTTCGTTTTTCAATGGAATCGTTGTCTGAACTACCCAATAAAGTTACTAGCGATTATTCTAAATTTTTGAGCACGCAGTCTCAAGAAGTAACGGTAAAAGGTAATATGAAACTTGGTGTAAGGCCATACATTAATTTTTGCTACTCAAAATATCACTCTGATGTTTTAAGGGCATCTTACAAATTTATCAATAAAAAACTTATTATTGAATTTGATGAGGACGACATGAGGGTTGTATCCGCTTATTCCGATGGACAATTCGTCGGTAAACTGAAAGCTAGTTTTCCTTGGAACAATGTACCCCATTCAATGACAATTAGAAAGACAATCAACTCTTTATTAAAGAAAAAGAAAATTGCCCTAAGTCACAACATCAATCCAATAGAAGAGTATTTAAAGTACATAGAAAAAACATCGAAAGGTATGATCTGAACCATTAAAAGTGGACACTTCATTAAGCTACGTTTAATAGTTCATAA
>NZ_AJWM01000096.1 GCF_000281085.1 Catenovulum agarivorans YM01 | reverse complement strand
CCGTACGTACGGTTCTGTGAGAGGGATGAGGCGTAAGCCTCACCCTACTTGATATTTAGCCTCTGCAGAGGTTATTTAGTCTTTTAAATGGCTATTTGTTTGCCACTACCATCAATTGCCGTATATTGCGGGGTAAAACAAGCAAAATTAAAACTTATGTCTAAAAAATTACTAATCTTAGTTGATGTTCAAAATGTCTATTACACAACCAAACAAGCTTACAATGGAAGATTTGATTACAATAAATTCTGGGCTGAAGTTAGTAACGGACGGGAAGTTGTAAAAGCCATAGCTTACGCGATTGATCGAGGCGATAAGAAACAATTAGAGTTTCAAAATATACTCAGAGCTATCGGCTTCGAAGTAAAACTAAAACCCTTCATCCAAAGAGCGGATGGCTCAGCAAAAGGTGATTGGGACGTTGGAATTACTATTGATGCCTTAGAGTATGCTAATGATGTTGATACTATTGTTTTGCTATCTGGTGACGGTGACTTTGATCTACTTGTTGATAATTTGAGGATTAAAAAGAACAAAAGAGTTGAGGTCTATGGTGTTCCTCAATTAACGGCAAATTCACTAATTTCATCCGCTACAGAGTATTTTCCTATCGAGCATGATTTGTTATTAGCTTAAAGCTAGCGCAATAAAAAAGGCACGTAAAACGTGCCTTTAGATAACAAGATACAAGTTGTTAAATTTACAGATCTTTTTCAGCTACAACGGCTTCGTTAGTTGCAGAATCATCATAAGTGATTGACAAATCATAATCGGCTGAATAAGTTTCAAAGTCTTCTTCCCACTCTAACGTTGTACCAGCCACATCTGAGTACACTTTAAGATCATCGTAATATACGCTGCCAGTCACTGTAGCACTATTATCACTAAGTTTTAATACCAGCTTAGTTACACCACCAGAAATCGCGCTAAGGTCTTTAGAAAACGATGAGAATTGGCCTAAACCTGAATCAACACCATTAATTTTAACGGTAACAAGTGGTGCAACTGTGTCAGACGCATTAGTTGCATCCCAAGTCATTTCTACATCAACCCATTCACCAATGTTAAAGGTTGGTGTTACATCAGTTGTTGCTTCACGAATTTTAAATGAACCATTACTGATTCTTAGGTCTACTAGTGCATTTGACGTAGAAGTAGAAGTACCCCACAAGGCGATATAAGCTTCTTTAACACTACCGTCACTTGTAAGAACTTCATCTTTATTGAATCGAGCGGTAATTTTACCAGTTTTAAGCGCACCGTTTTCAAACTCATGACGCAACTCACCAGAATCGCCACTATCTGTATCAGAAATCTTCGCAACTTTAGTCGTGGTTACAACTGGCGCACTGCTAGTTTGTTGCGCAACAACAGCTTCGTTTGTAGCTGAGTCGGTATAAACGCTCGATAGGTCAAAGTCTGCTGCGTATGCTTCAAAGTCTTCTTCAAATACTTTAGTTGTACCGGTTAAGTCTGAATAAATAACGATATCGTCGTAATAAACAGCGCCGTTTACTATTGAGCTATTGTCACTTAATTTTAGTACTAGTTTATCAGCACCTGCCATGACTGACGGCAGGTCTTTACTGAATGATGAAAACGTACCTAAACCAGAATCGACACCGTTAATTTTAACAGTAACTAACGGTGCAACTGTGTCGGTGGCATTGGTCGCGTCCCAAGTAATTTCTACATCATTCCACTCATTTAAAGTGAAAGTAGGGGTTACGTCAGTAGTCGCTTCACGGATCTTGAACGAACCATTGCTTATACGTAAATCAACCAAAGCGTTAGACGTTGAAGTTGAAGTGCCCCAAAGTGCAATATAAGCTTCTTTGACACTGCCATCAGCAGTTAAAACTTCTTCTTTGTTAAAACGAATATTTAACTTACCTACAGTTAAAGGACCAAATTTTTCGCGTAATTCACCCGAATCGCCGCTATCAGTATCCGTTATCTTTAATACATTGTTAGTCACCATAGGTGTGCTTGGCTGACCATTGATGGTAATTTCAATATTTGCAGTAACACCATCAATTGAGGTAATGGTAATAACATCTACGATAGAGTCGTTTTCATCAACCAAATTGGCTACCGTTGCATCACTGGTATTAACCGTATATACCCAGTTTCCAGCAAAATCGATTGAGAAAGTACCATAGGTTGTTGCCATACTAACTTGTTCAATAACACCATTTTCGCCAGCGTCAGGATCGCTAACAGAAATTTTGCCTTGAAGATCACCCGCATCATTTTGAATTGCATGGGTTAAGTCACCCAAAATAACCGCTGGAAGGTTTTCAGGAGCAGAAACGTTATCACCTGTGCTGTCTGTGTCGAGTTCACAGGCAGTTAGTGACAATGCCATAGCGGCAGTAATCAAGCATTTTTTCATATTCATGATTTAATTCCTCGTTAGCTTACCCAGTCTATTTGCTAAACACTTTAGGTAAAATTGTCAGTTCTTTGTGTTGTATTTGCCAATTAGTCTTCCGGACAAGTTGTTTTATTCACAAGAATAAAACATTCCATTTTGTTCGCTATCTAAATTAACGATACGTTTACAATACAACAAATACGACATTGTTTACAAGATGTTTTTACATTTATGACTAACAATTATGTATTACATAAAAATAAAAGTTGGTTACAGTTCACTAAAATTAATTTTATTTAATCAGTTAAAATAAAAGGCACTAAAAAGTGCCTTTTATTACTTGGTTCATAGCCTTTATTTATTTAACTGGAGTACTTTCTCCTACTTTTAATTTAGTGAAAGTTACCTGCACATAATCACCATTAGCTTTGTCGGTTTGCCAGTCACCAGTACCGGGACAAGCTGTGTACCAACCACCTGCAGCATCTTTAGTACTACATTGGTTATAGGCACCCGCTTTAAAATAATTCCAATCACCAGTGTAGCCAGCTGGATGATCAAACTCATCTACCTTGCCATAGGCATCTATATTGTTTGTCAGATCGATTGAATATTTAACAGTAGGTTTGTCTTTTGCGGTAAATTCTAGATGCATAATATTGTTATGTACGTTAATTACATAACTAAATTCCTCACCTAACGCTATGCCTTTATCGCCTGGGTCTGCTGGGTTTTCCCAGATGTTACCCCAAACAGGGTATGCAATGTCGGTACGATTTGGATCATCTTTTGGCAAATTACGTTCATAATTCCAAAATACTGAACCTTTGTCATGATGCGGGAATTTTTTATAATAAATTTTGATTGGCTCGTTACCCCAACCAAAACCAAGGCCAAGATCTATAATTTTTTGGTCTTTACCCGCATGAATTTGACCAACAACAACCGAATAAGCAGGTGGTTTGTCTGGATGACCCGCTCTTGTTGCCACATGATCAACTTTTAAACTCGCCTCCATTTTGCCACCAATTCGTACGCCTAAACGCTCAAAACGGTCTGACAAAGGATGGGCTAATAAATAAAAATTATTTTGTGGTGCTTTGGTTTTAATCTTAGTATTACTGCCACGTAGTTGATGGCGTAATTCACTGCGCGTATTACTTGAGCCACTGGTTGTTATAGCTTTGTTTGGCGCAGCAAATACCATGTGTCCGTCTGCATTGACGTAAAAATAATCTGGATGTGAATAACTTTGAATTTCTTTAACATCAATTTCGTCAATTTTTCCATCACCGTCTCCGTCCATTGGTAAGGTAATTTTCCACTCGCTTAGATCAAATTTTTCAGCAGGGATCGAACTATTAGTTGACGCCGTAGCTGACTCTGAATTTGTAGTTGACGAACAAGCTATAAGCGCTGTGGCGACTATAGATAACACGCTAACTGCTTTAATTGATTGCATAAAAGTCTACCTTTGTTGCTTAAGTTGAAGGTGCAAAATTAATTACAAGTTTATCTGCAATTGATTTTATTATTACAATTATGTAATACACATTCAATAAGATTGTAATTAAAAAGGATGTTAAGAGCCTAGTAAATTAAAAAAAAATGTAAAAACAGCTGTTTAGTTAAAGCTAATGAGTAAATAAAAAGTTATTAACTTTGAATAAATATTGGTTAGCTTGTTTGTTTTGTCAAACAAGTTGGCTGTGAAATATGGGTGGGTTATAAAAAATACTTATAGGTGGTGAATAGTTATAGTTGGAGGGTAGAAGGCTCGAGCAAGGATCACTTGCTCGATAATATGCGGTCTAACGAATACAACTGACGGGTAGCTTCAGATTTTTGTTTAATTTCTTCTAGTGCTTGTACTTCACTTGCTTCAAATAAAGCATTAATCAAACGATTAAAGTGTTTGTGCATTGCGCTTCTAGCTTGTTCAGGCTTACGAGCTTTTAAAGCTTGATAAATAACATTATGCTCTTCTTTACGTTGAGCAGTACTTTGGCTACAAATATAGCTATGCGCCTGTTGTACAGAAGGTTGTTTACGCAATTCCCACAAATTTTGAATTGTATGAATTAGTGCTTTGTTTCGAGTGCTTTGGCAAATCGTTAAGTGGAAGTCTCTATCTGCTTCATCACTGCTAGCTTCATCATCCAGCATTTCGACCAATTCACCCAGTTTATCTAATTCTTCAGGAGTAATAGAAACAGCAGCTAACGCAGCCGCTTCACCTTCAACTAAAGCACGCGCCTGCGTTAATTCGAAAGCCGATATATGACTCACCGCGGATTTCTTGGCTTTGTCTTCTTGATTCATAACATACACACCTGCATTAGTGCGCACTTCAACACGACCTCGAACCTCCAACGCTATAATAGCTTCACGCAAGGTTGGACGGCTAACGTTAAACAACTCAGAAAGTTCACGCTCAGAGGGTAAACGGGTGCCAGGCAAATAAGAGCCGTTATCTATGCCTTCTTCTATTTTATCTACGACACTCCAAAATAAACGACGACTTTTCAAAACAAATTCCTCACTATCAATAGCTCTGATACAGAGCATTTAATTTCTTACAATTAATATGACTATTAAATTAGCAAAATTGTAAAACAAAATCTATCTTTATTGTTTCCACCCTAAATTTGACTATAGTCATGGTATACCACCTTGTAAAACATTTTATGTTAAAAATATTTTAAAGTGTTTGACAATTAGGTTGTGATCATTTTAAATTAGGTAAAACATAAAGGTCAGATAGAGGACTCAGCATGAAACAAACACATAAAACAAATAAAATCGCTGAAGCGATAAGAAATGTATTTGTATACGGTAGCTCAACTCTTTTATTGTCTATGGCTCCACAAGCGGTTATCGCTGCGGAAGACGTAGCGCAAGACGAAGAAGTAGCAGAAGTTATTCAAGTTACAGGTAATCGTGCGACTATGAGTCGCTCATTAAGTGAGAAAAAACATACTGTAGCAGTTGTTGATGCAATTGCAGCAGCAGATTTTGGTGACTTACCAGGCTTGTCGTTGTCAGACGTTATTGAAAACGTGCCAGGTGCAACCGGCCATAGATTAAAAGGTAGCCAAAACGAAATTTCACTACGTGGTTTAGGTCCGTTTTTAGGTAGTGCGACCTTTAACGGTCGACCAATTACCAATGCAGGTCCAAACCGCGCTGTTAACTTTAAAAAATTCCCTTCAGAACTAGTTGATAAAGTTGTTGTATATAAAACACAACAAGCTGATTTAGTAGAAGGTGGTGTATCAGGTTTAATTGATATCACTTCATTAAAACCTGTCGCTTACGGTAAAAAACAAACCATAGTCGAGTTGACTGGTGTGTATAACCAAGGCGCAGATCATATAGATGGCATGAGTCCTTACGGTAAAGAGTTTTTATTCTCTACGGTAAATAACCTGGAAGTCGACGGTGGCGATTTAGGTTATAGCTTAGGTGTTACTTATTCTGATTCATCTAATCCAGAAGAAATTTATACATCTAGTTCAACGTTAAATGTTTGTGGATTGCGTCGAGCAGATGGTAGCGACATTGACGGTGAAGTAGATTGTGATGCGCGTACTGACAGAGGAAGCGCACACGTAATAATGCCAGAAGGCGATGTTGAAGCATCTAACAATGCTATCGACCAATTTGACCGTTCTAGTTTGTTTATGATCCCAAATAGTTTTACCTATCGCACAATAGAAGATGAAGATGAGCGAAAAGGCATTGTATCAACTATTCAATATACGCCAAATGAGCATTGGGATTTCAACTTTGATATTGCTTACTCTGAATTAGAATACACTGAACATAGACATGAATTAGCGGTTTCAAACTCTCGCGATGAACATTATGCAGACAGCATGATTATCAATGACGAGAACGCTTTGACCTATTATAAAGGTTTGTCAGACCTACAATTAATTGGTGAGCGCCGCAGCCAATATGACGAATATACCGGCTGGGGTTTAAAAACCACTTACACACCAAACACTAACTTAAAAGTTGATCTTGATTTATCTTATTCAAATTCATATCGCTACCGCTTACGTCAGCGTGCGCGTGTCGAGACAGCACAAGAATACAATTACACCTGGGATCGCCGCTCAACTTTAGTGCCTTCGTTCGGCTTTGATGACGCAAATGGCAATGCACCATGGGAAGAAGGTCATGATGCAACTAGCATTGGCTTTGATATTAGTGACGTAACCGCATGGCAAGACAATGTTGATAGATTGCGTTATTACCGAGAACATGAAGAGCGAGACGATACAATTTATGCTGGCCGCGTTGATGTTGAATATTATGTCGGTGGGGATTTTATTGAAAGCATAAAAACCGGTGTGCGTTTATCAGAAGAAACTATGTATGTTGACGACGATACTCGTGTTGTTAGAACTATGCGTGGCGAAAAGCTGACTGAAACTGAATTTGATACAAGTAACGCAGAGCATGTTTTAAACGCTAATGAGGTGTCAATGGCACCAGAACTGATTGCAGATGTAGTGCAAAACTGTATTAGTGAGTTCAACAATAGTAACTTCTTCGGTGGTCAAGACGGAAATGGTTCTGGCGCCTATGCTATTTTTGATGGTGAATGTGCGGTAGCGCAAATATATGATAGAGACAACCCTGATGCGGCAAGCCGACGTTATGTAGATATCGGCGAAGCTGATAGCAAACATAGTCCGAATGATGTAGACGCAACTGAAACTATATTGGCTGGTTACGCTATGGCAAACTTCCGTAGTGAAATAGCAGGCTTACCGATAGAAGGTAATTTTGGTGTGCGTGCTGTGCGTACTGAAATTGATTCAATCAGTCGTAGCCGTGGACTTGTCATTGAGCAAGTTACTGACGCAACAACCCAAGAAGTTTCGTATGAATTGAAAGCAGATACCAGTGGTGCTGGTGAACCAATAGCAGTGAGCGCAAGCAACTTGCGTTGGTTACCAAGCGCAAACATTACTTTCCATTTAAATGACGAATTGATGTTACGTTTAGGTGCGTTCCGAGCTATGTCTCGAGTGGCATTACAAGATATGTCTGCTGGCCGAGAGTTTGTAAATGGAGATTTAGAAAACGGCGATGATGAATCAGGTGTTTCTCTACAGCTTGTCGACGGAAAAATTACCAATATAGAACAGATCGTTGGCCTTATCGACCGTGTTAATGGTGGTAACCCAGCGGTTAAACCTTTGATGTCTTGGAACGGTGATTTGTCATTAGAATGGTATCCAAGTGAAGATGCATATATGAGTTTTGCGTATTATTGGAAACAATTTGATGCTGTATTGGGCTCTTCACCAGTGAATGAAGACTTCAATCTAACCTTTGGTGATGACGTTTATCAAATCACTCAACGCGTTGATATGAATGATGTCCTCGACCAAACGTCGACGATTACAGGTTTTGAAATCTCGGCACAAAAACACTTTAGTGAATTACCAGCGCCATTTGATGGCATTGGTGTAAAAGCAGCCTATAACTATTCGGATTCAGATTATGCACGCCAAGATCCAAGATATCCTGGATTGTTAGCACCTGCGAATATGTGGGGTAATTCGAAAGAAACAGGCTCTGCATCAGTATATTGGGATTTTGATGATGTTTCATTCCGTGTGTTGTATAAATTCCGTTCGAAATATTTTCAACCAAGTGATCTATTTGACGATAATTCGATTCGCCATGTACTTGACTCTGAATACTTAGATTTCAGTGCTAAGTACAAAATCAACAAAACATTCTCAGTGAGCTTAAAAGCGCTGAACTTGTTAAACGAACCTCAGGTGCAAGTTCGTGGTGTAGATTCAAACATCCATGAAATTTCATCTACTGGCTCTAAGTACTTCTTGTCACTTAAAGCTAAGTTTTAATCTGTAAAAGTTGGTTCTTCAGCGGAACATTCCATTTGCCTACTTGCGAATGTTCCGCTTTTTTTAACGGTAGCGTTTATATGAAAATCACACGGAATACATTCGGTTTATCTATTATTGTGTTATTGGCTTGTATTGCCTATAGCGCTAATGCCGAGACTTATTTAGTTAAAACAATTGCTCAGTATCAGCAAGTGGCGAACAAGCTACAGGCAGGCGACGAAGTTGTATTAGCAAATGGTCAATGGGAGAACTTTGAAATAGTTTTTCACGGCCAAGGTACTCAAGCTAAACCAATTACTTTACGCGCACAAACTAACGGACAGGTATTGATTACTGGCCAATCTAACTTGCGTTTAGCAGGTGAGTATTTAGTTGTTAAAGGATTGGTGTTTACTCAAGGTTATACCCCTAGCCCTGAGGTTATTTCTTTTAGAATTAACAAAGACAAGCTTGCATACCACAGCCGTGTAACCGAAGTAGTGATTGATGAGTTTAGCAACCCTGACAGATTCGAGTCTGATTATTGGGTGGCTTTATATGGCAAGAACAATCGTTTCGACCACAATTATCTTGCGGGCAAACGCAACCGCGGTGTAACAGTAGCGGTAAGATTAGACACTGAAGAAAGCCGCGAAAATAACCATTTAATCGACCACAACTACTTTGGTTATCGTCCAGTATTTGGTTCAAATGGTGGTGAAACTTTACGTGTTGGTACTAGCCATTATTCAATGTTTAATTCACTGACCACAATCGATTCAAACTATTTTGAAAACTGTGATGGTGAAGTTGAAATTATTTCGATTAAATCCGGTAAAAACCGTTTAACCAACAATGTGTTTGATCGCTCAAAAGGTACATTAACCTTGCGTCACGGCAATGGTAATTTGGTTGAATCAAACGTGTTTTTTGGCCATGGTGTTGAGCACACTGGTGGTATTCGCATCATCAACCAAGACCAGGTTGTACGTAACAACTATTTAGAAGGGTTAACAGGTTATCGTTTTGGCGCAGGTTTTACTGTGATGAATGGGGTACCAAATTCACCGGTTAACCGTTATATGTCAGTAAAAAATGCACAAATAGAAAATAACACTTTTGTAGATTTAGATTTTATTGAAATTGGTGCAGGTGCAGATGCAGAACGAAGTGAAGCGCCAAGCGATTCAACTTTTACCAATAACTTTATCTACAACCATACAGAAAAAAATTTAGTCACTGTGCATTCAGATGCATCAGGTATAGATTTCGACAATAACCCAGCGGTAAATGTGTTAAGTCGCGCAATCCCTTTAGATAACACGTCAGCAAATAGATTAAAAATCAAACGTGCAGCTAACGGTTTAATTTACCCAGCAAACATTAACAATGTAGGTGTGGCGAAAAACTTTAAGGTTTTATCCAAAGAACAAGTTGGTCCTGCTTGGTATGGCAAAAAAGCCGCTTTTACCCCGTTTGATTCAGGTAAAGTTCATCAAGTACAAGCGGGTGAGAATACTTTATTTGATGCGATTGCTGCGGCCGATGACGGCGACGTGCTAGAACTTGCTGCTGGTTTGTATCCGTCACCAAAAATTATCTTTTTAGATAAAACCATCACAGTTAAAGCACAAAAAGGTGCAGATGTAACCATTTTACCAATGCGCAGTACCTTTTTAGAAATTCAAAACAATGGCTCATTAAAAATGCTTGATGTAACTATAGCAGGAGATGCAGCCCCTGATTATAAAGGTAATACCATTTTTAGAACCTTGAAGTCTGGTATGTACAAAAACTTCCGTTTAGTCATGGATAACTTGGTAGTACGAGACTTAGACATCAATGGTTTTTACAACATATTTGATGCAGGTTTTAGAAGCCTTGCAGACACAATTTCTATCACCAATTCAAAGTTTAAAAATATCACGGGTGACATTTTGCGCCTGAATAAAGAAACAGATGACCTAGGTGTATTTAACGCAGACCATGTTGTGCTGCTTAACAATAGTTTTAGCGATATTCACGGTACGCTGGTGCGTTTATACCGAGGCGGCCGTGATGAAAGTACCTTTGGCCCGCACCTAAATATGCAAAATAACCAACTCACTAATGTTGGTACAGGCAAAAATAACAAAGGTGGTTTGGCCCTTGAGTTATTAGGTGTGCAAGAAATGCACATTAAAAACAACAATTTTAAAAATTCAGCGAGTGTACAGCTAGTTACCCAGGTGGGTGAGCCAAAAGTGGCGATTGAAAATAACCACTTAGTTAACACAGCAGAGTTTGATATTTCGATAACAGCGTCGAAATAAACCGAATCGTAAGTCTGACCTTGATTTACGGTAGTCGTGTAGCGCAGGGACGCGCGCCTGTTTTTAGTGAAAACAGGTAGAGGTCAGCTAAAGTTTTAATTTATACAAAGAGGTATCCCATGACACAGAGTGAACGTTTTGTAAAAGCTGAAAAAGTACAAGTAGAAGATTTGGGCGGCGGTGTTAAACGTCAAATTTTAGGTTACAACCATGAAATTATGGTAGTTAAAGTTTGGTTTGAACAAGGCGCAGAAGGATACCGTCATCAACATCCACATTCACAATCAACTTATGTGGAAAGTGGTGTATTTGATGTATTTATTAATGGCGAAGTACAGCGTTTAACAGCAGGCGATGGTTTTTATATTCCACCTGAAGAGTTGCACGGTGCTGTGTGTATCGAGGCGGGTGTTTTAATCGATACCTTTAGTCCAGTTCGTGAAGATTTTCTGTGAGGTGAAAGATGTTTATTAACCGACTTAGATGGGCCGTAATAGCCTTAATTGCTTTAGCAACAGTAATCAACTATATCGACCGCTCAGCGTTAGCTGTAATGTGGCCAGGTATTGCCGAAGATGTTGGCCTAGATAGATCTGATTACGCGAATATCATGTCTGTGTTTATGATTTCATACGCAATCGGTCAAGGTGTATTTGGTGGTTTATTCGATAAATTAGGTGCACGTATTGGTTTCACCTTATCAATTGGTGTTTGGTCAATTGCAACTATTTTGCATGGTATTGCTACCACAGTAACATCGTTTTCGATATTCCGCTTTTTACTAGGTTTCAGTGAAGCAGGTAACTGGCCGGGTGCAACTAAAGTAAATGCTGAGTGGTTCCCTGTTAAAGAACGTGCGTTAGCCCAAGGTATTTTTAATGCAGGCGCGTCAATTGGTTCTATTATTGCTCCACCATTAATTGCTGCTTTATATGCATTTATCGGTTGGGAAGCAACTTTCTTTGTAATAGGTGGTGTTGGTTTATTCTGGTTAGTTCCTTGGTTGTATTTATACAAGGGTACGCCTAGCGAAAGCCCATTAATTGCAGAAGCTGAGCGTCAGTACATTTTGCAAGGTCAGCAAGCTGAAAAAGACGCTGCTGGAGGACAAGAAGAATATGTACCTTCATACCGTCAATTATTAAGCCATAAACAGGCGTGGAGTGTTATTGCAGCTCGTTTCTTTATTGACCCTGTTTGGTGGTTATTTGTTGCTTGGTTGCCACTGTACTTAAATGAAAGATTTGGTTTTGACGTTCAACAAATTGGTGCTTTCTCTTGGGTTCCGTATGTGGGTGCTATGGTCGGTGCTTTATTAGGTGGTTATTTATCTGGTCGATTAATTGACAAAGGTTGGTCGGTTAACCGCGCTCGTCGCACTGTTATTGGTTTTGGCTGTTTGTTTATGTTGCCAGCACTTTTAGCAACTATTTACGCTGACACTGCAACTATGGCTGTAACCTTAATTGCCTTTATTTTATTCGGTTTCCAAGTCGTTATCGGCAATATTCAAACCCTACCGAGCGACTATTTCTCAGGTAAAACCGTTGGCTCTTTGGCTGGTTTGTCTGGTGCTTGTGCGGTATTTAGCGTTATTGTGGTGACTCAGTTGGTACCTATCTTGTCAGCTGGCGGTAACTACTCAGTGGTATTTGGTTTGGCAGCAACCTTCGTACCTTTATGTTTTATCTCTGTATTACTTGGCGGCAAAGTTAAAAGAGTGGCCAAAAAAGGGGCTAGATAATGAGTCAGTTTGTTGCTTTCGGTGAATGTATGATTGAGCTTTCTTCTCGCGAAGGCGCTCTTCACCAAGGGTTTGGCGGTGACGTTTTTAATACTTGTGTGTATTTAAAACGAACCTTTAAATATATCGACAGCGGTTTATTAACCGCTGTCGGTGAAGATTTGCAAAGTGAGCAAATGGTTGAAACTTTTGCTCGCGAGCAGCTGAACAATAGCAATGTATTGCGTCATCCTAAGTTAATTCCAGGTTTGTACTGGATCCATAACGACGAAGTGGGTGAAAAGATATTTAACTATTGGCGCGAAAACTCAGCTGCGAAACGCACGATTGAATTGTTAGATACAAGCAAGATTCAATCATTAAGCAGTGCAGATATTTTCTTTTTCTCTGGTATTTCTTTAGCCATTTTACCAAAAGAAGATCAAGCAAAGTTTTTTGATTTGTTAGATAAGTTAAAACAAAAAGGCGTCCGGATTGCCTTTGACCCTAACTATCGACCAAAACTTTGGGCTGACGCAAATGTTGCAAAAACCTTGTTTCAACAATGTTTTATCTTGTCTGATATTTTATTGCCAGGTGTTGAAGACTTCAGTCTGTTATATGGCATTGACGATGAACAAGGGGTTTTAGACTTTTTGTCAGTTTACCCAATTAAAGAATTGGTGTTGAAAAACGGTGCTAAACACGTAACTGTGCAATACAAAAACAAACAAACTGTCGTCAAGATTACCCCAGTGACTAATGTAGTTGACACCACCTCAGCGGGTGATTCATTTAATGGCGTTTATTTTGGCGCGCGTTTAAATGGTTACGATATTGAAACCAGCGTAAAAATGGCCAGCAGCATTGCCGGTGAAGTTGTTCAGCACAAAGGTGCCATTGTTGACGCAGAAATATTCTCGAAAAAAGTAAAACAGTTATTTTTGGACTTTGCACCTGCAAAATAACACGCCTTTGCTATTTTAAAAGATTAGGGCCTGTTTACTAAAGATAAGCAGGCCCACAATTTAGTAGTCGTACTTTATACATGGATGTTCTTTTTTAAAGGTGGTTATCGTTATGAAAGCTAGAAACCCTATTATTATTGCCAACTGGAAACTCAATGGTGACATAGATTTATTGTGTAAATCAGTTGCCAGTTTTATCCGAAAATACTTTAAAGCCGATGTAGTAGTCTGCCCACCCTATATTTATCTACGTGAAATGCTGAGTTTTTTACAGTACTCGAGTGTAGTCATTGGCAGTCAAAACGTCAGTAAATTTGAGTCTGGTGCCTACACAGGCGAAACCTCAGCGCAAATGCTTAAAGAAGCCGGCTGTAAATATTGTTTAATTGGCCACTCAGAGCGTCGCTCAATGTTTCGTGAAAACAACCAGTCGTGCAATATTAAAGTTCAAAGCGCCATAGCCAACGATTTAAAACCTGTGTTATGCATAGGTGAAAATGCCGAAGAGCGCGATGCGGGAGTGACCCGTGATGTGTTGTTTAGACAAATCAGTGAAGGTTTAGAAGGCATTGAATTTAGCGGTGACGATGTATTAATTGCTTACGAGCCCGTTTGGGCAATAGGCACAGGCAACGCCGCATCAGCGGAAAATGCCGAAGAAGTACATTGTTTTATTCGTAAAGAGATTAAACATTTATTTGGTAAAGATGTTGCCGAAAAAGTACGTATTTTGTACGGCGGTAGCGTCAATAAAACCAACTCAGCACTACTTTTGGAACAAAAAAATATCGATGGTTTGTTAGTCGGCGGCGCTAGCTTAGATCCATCACACTTTATGGAAATTTGTCAGGTCGCCGATCAATTTTCCCAAAAAACCGTTTAAGAGGCTTTATCTATGCCAAGATTATCCAAAACTCATGGTGTGTTAACCGGTGATGATGTTTCAAAGTTGTTTGCTATTGCTAAACAAAATTTGTTCGCCATCCCTGCTGTTAACGTGGTTAATACCAATTCAATTAACGCAGCGTTAGAAGCCGCAAAAAAAGTTAATTCACCGATTATTATTCAGTTCTCTAACGGTGGTGCTGGCTTTTTTATTGGTAAAGGCAGCGAATTAGATTCAATTGAAGCGTCAATCGCGGGCGCGATTGCTGGTGCACATTACGTGCGTATGGCCGCTGAACATTACAAGGTTCCGGTGATCTTACATACAGATCATGCTGCGAAAAAACTATTGCCGTGGATTGATGGATTGTTAGATGCAGGTGAAGAATATTTCTTAAAACATGGCGAGAGTTTGTTTAGTTCGCACATGATTGATTTATCGGAAGAGTCGTTAAAAGAAAACGTTGATACATGTGCACAATATTTAAAACGTATGTACAACATAAAAATGACCTTAGAAATTGAGTTAGGTTGTACAGGCGGCGAAGAAGATGGGGTTGATAATACCGGTATAGATAGTGCTGCTTTGTACACTCAGCCAGAAGACGTTGCTTATGCCTATCGCAAACTGATTAAGATTAGTGATAGGTTCACAGTAGCAGCCTCGTTCGGTAACGTCCACGGTGTATACAAGCCAGGCAATGTGCAATTAGAGCCAGCGATTTTACGCAATTCCCAAGCCTATTTAGTTGACAACTTTGTCCTTAAATACAACCCACTTAACTTTGTGTTCCACGGTGGTTCAGGTTCTGATTTACAAGATATTCGTGACTCTATTGGTTATGGTGTAATTAAAATGAATATCGACACAGACACTCAATGGGCGACTTGGCAAGGTATTCACCAATACTACTTAGCCAACGAAGGCTATATGCAAGGTCAAATTGGCAACCCAGATGGTGAAGACAAACCGAATAAAAAATACTACGACCCTAGAGTTTGGTTGCGCAAAGGTGAAGAAAACATGGCTAAGCGCTTAGAGCAGAGTTTTGCTGATTTAAATTGTATCAACCGTAATACCTTACTTAGATAAAAGGCAAAATTTATTCAAAAGCAGTTGGCATATTTGTCAATTTGTTGCAGCTAACTATACTTGTTAGATGAAACACATTATTTGCTCTGCTATGTCACATATTACAATAGGCTATCGCCAGATAGCCTACCTCTTGTTACTTTTCTGCACCTTTAATGCGCAGGCAAATTTACGTATCGCCTGGTTTGTACCAATTGATTTAGCCGACGAAAAAATCATATTTGGTGAAGGTAATGCCTTTTGGAAACATACACACAAATTTACTGCAAAAGCTGCCCAAGATTTAGGTGTTGAGCTAGTAATTGTGGATTTTAATCGCAATCGATTTGACTATGTTGAGCGTGCGCTGGAAGTCGCTGCTGGCAAGCATGGCAAAATTGATGCTGTTATCTTCTACAATTTCTTAAACAAAGGCAGCAAAGTTTTAGATATCCTAGAGCGAGCTAACATTTCTTCAATCAGTATTATTACCAACTTCCTCAATGACAGTTTACTCGACAACACTAACAATAACTCAGTCGGACGGCCAAGGGGACTATTCAAACATTGGCTTGGCGAATTTAGAACAGATGACAAAAAAGCAGGCAAAGAGCTGACGCATTATTTAGCAGCCCATTATGCCGCGCAAAACCCGACAGATAAAACTAATATTCCGGTTATCGCAATAGCGGGAGAGCGCACACATAGTGCGAGTTTTTTACGAAAACAAGGCTTAAACGAGGCGCTGAACAGCTTAACTGATTTTCATTTGGCCCAACTAATTGAAGGTAGTTGGTCGCGCAACAGGGCAAAAGAAGTTTTACCTAAACTACTCAAACGCCATGGTGACGTAAAAATTATTTGGTGTGCTAATGACGAGTTAGCCTTAGGAGCAATAGACGGACTGAAGGATGCAAACTTAGACCCAACTCAATACATAATAGGCGGGGTTGACTGGAATTCGGATGCATTAAAAGCGATTGAATTAAAACAAATGCGCGTTAGTTATGGCGGACACTTTTTGCAAGGCGCTTACGCCATGACCTTGTTATACGACTATCTAAATGGTAAAGACTTTGCGGCAGATATTGGTGTTACATTTAATTTAGATTTACAAAAGATGGATGAGTCAATCGTGCATTTATTTAAACACAACAACCAATATTTTAATTTAGAGCAGATTAATTTTTTGAAAATGTCGCGCC
Organism: Catenovulum agarivorans YM01; assembly: GCF_000281085.1. Taxonomy (GTDB): domain Bacteria; phylum Pseudomonadota; class Gammaproteobacteria; order Enterobacterales; family Alteromonadaceae; genus Catenovulum; species Catenovulum agarivorans. The sequence goes on along the minus strand of NZ_AJWM01000096.1, from coordinate 4,301 downwards.
ACTATCAGCAAGTGCATCTGCAGCACGCGACCAATTATTCTTTTAATTATTTACAACATTTAACCGCTAATGTTGCGCAAGATTAAACCACAAACGTTTATCGTTTATTGGGGTTTGTGGTGGCAAGAATGGATTATCTAAGCGAATAACTTTACGGTTTTGAATGTTGCTTAATTCGAGCGCATCTTTAATCAATGGATGATTTAACATGTACTGGTCAAACGAGCCGTCATCAATTGCTGTGTTGAGTCCTGTCGAAATTTCTTGGTATAACGCCTGATTTTGTTTATTAACAAAAAAGTAACCCGGTAAGGTATAAACCAGTATTAAACTATTTTCGACTTGCAAACCCAGCTCAGGGTATTTTTGTTTTTCTGCATAAGCTGAGTACACGCTACGCGGAAAATAATCAAACCTTTGCCCTTCTAACATATAAAACAAGTTGCTAAATTTATTCGAAGTTACCACGGGCAAATTGGCTTGTTGCAAAATTTGTGTATCCACCCAAGTACGCACTTGCCCTGCACGTAAACCAGAAAGGTCTTTAGCCGAATTAATCTGATTAAAGCTTTCTTGTAATTCGGGTTTAATTAAGAATATTCGATAACCCAATAAACCTTTAAACAAAGGCACACGGATAGGTTGATATGTTTGTTCATATTCGCTAGAAGTACCAACCCAAGCGACACTAATATTATTTGAGCCTAAATCAGACATAAGTTTTTGTTGAGTTAAATAAGTATTAGATTCATCAAATTGATATTTTTTATCCGAATAACTCAGCGCCAGTTTTAACAAACCAAACTGATATTCTTCTTTAGGTGAGTCTATCTTGTTGTGCTTAATCACAAGATTTGGATTTGCATTAACAAATGTCGCGTAAACTAACCCCAACAAAACTGTCAGACATTTCATACTTCTTTTAAACGAATTAATCACCAAACACCTCACTTAGCAGTTTCGACATTATTGTCTGCAGCTTGCCCCACAAACTGCATCTTCAACAATGTACTGAATGTTGATATTAAGAACTCCGTTCTGTTCATTTCCTGGTCAGTATAGATCAGCAAAATACAATTTCATACCAATTTTTACATTTTTGTTTGACATTATGGTAAACCAATGAGATTATAACTCCATGACATTAGTGACACACGTATTGAGCTAAGTTAATTCACACAGATTTACATGAGGTGCTATATGACTCCATTTGAATGGAACTTTCCGACAAAATTAACCTACGGACCAGGAAGAGTAAGTGAAATTGGGCAAATTGCTGCTCAGTATGGCAAAAAAGCCATGATAGCAACTTATGCTAAAGGCTCATCATTAGATCCTGTCGTGGACAAGGTAGAAACGTCTTTGCGTGCGGCTGGCTTAGATGTAGTAATCTTTACTGGCATTGAACCTAACCCACGCGCTCAAACAATTGATCAGGCAACCGAATTATTTGTTGCAGAACAATGCGACCTAGTTATTGCTCTTGGCGGTGGTAGCGTTATAGACGGCTCAAAATACATAGCTGCCACCGCTTTTTCTGGCGGTAAATCTTGGGATTATGTTGTATTAGGTGAACGCACACCAAGAGAGTACACAGGTGCTTTCCCAATTATTTCAATACCCAGTATTTCAGCCGCAGGCTCAGAATGTAATGCTGGTGGTGTAATACAAAACGCAGAAACCAACGAAAAAAGCTTTTCGCGTTCACCGTACCGCATTCCAAAAGTAGCGATTGTCGACCCCGAAATTCTGCAATCTGTACCTATGCACTTAACTAAAGAGAGCTGTATCGATATTTTCTCCCATTTAGTTGAACATTATTTATCTAGCCATGCTGAATCTGAGTTTGCCGACAGGATGACTGAAGGCATGATTTTATGTTTGATGGATAATTTTGAAAAAATCATCAACAATCTTGAAGACTTAGAAGTGCGTGGTCAACTGGCATTGTGTTCAATTTTTGGTTGGTCAGGTATTCAAGCGCTTGGGCGTTTGGGTTGCATCCCTATGCATTCGGTTGAAATGCCATTAAGCGCATATTATGACTTACCACATGCTCGTGGCATGGTTGTTGTTATTCCAGCTTATTTAGAACACATGGCGGATGCAATTCCGCATCGCTTTGCCAAATTAGCACGCCGCTGTTTTGGCGTGACAGAAACAGATGATCTAGTTGCAGCTAACTTGCTGCACGTTAGAGTACGTGAATGGTTCAAACGTATGGATGCATTTTTAACTTTGTCTGATGTAGGCATAGGTGAAGATAAGTTTGAACAAATGGCCGAAGATGTTGTACGCATGTTCCCTGGCAGTGCGCCAGAGAGTACAGCTGGGCCACGTCCTATTACTAAAGATGAGATCGTAAGAATTTACCAACTGTGTAAATAGACTATACCCAACCCGTTTGGGTAGTTAAAACCAAGAAGTAAGATAGCCAAAGCAAAGCCACTTCTGTAGTGAGTAACAGAAGTGGCTTTTATGTTTATAACCGCCGATAAAATGCCTGCCTAAATCTCAGCCCGCAAGGACAAAAGGTCAAGTTTGTGAAAATTACACATTGACCAATAGTCACATTTACGAATTTAAAATTTAAAACAATAGGTTTGAAATGTGAGACGCCAAATTTAACATATTATTAAAATTTGTATGAGACTAGGCTTAACAACAATTAGTATAAAGGTGTTACATGAAGCTTAAAGTTTTATCATTGTTAATTAGCGCATCAATTGCTGTGCCTTCGCTAGGTTTAGCCGCAAAAAAGAACGTCAACGACAAACCCTATCCACATGGCAACCCAGTTATTACGCATATGTATACAGCGGATGCAGCGCCAAAAGTAATGCCGGATGGTCGTGTGTGGATGGTTACCTCGGTTGACCATTTAGATAAGCCGGGTTACCACAATATGGAAGCATTACAAATGTTTTCAACTGCAGATATGAAACATTGGGTCGATCACGGCACCATATTGCATACTAAAGATATGCCAGAAGGTGAAGATGAAGATTGGGCCATTTGGGCGCCTGATATGGTTTACCGTAATGGTACTTATTATATTTACTACCCAATGCGCAATTTGCTAGATGTGAGCAAAGGTAAAGACAAAGGTGTCGACCGTTATGTCGCAGTCGCCGAAAGTAACCGAGCGGATGGTAATTATAAAGTTACGGTTGAACGCATGGCGGGCGTACCTATTGCTGGTTTAGACCCTTCGGTATTTATTGATGATGACGGCCAAGCTTATCTATATTGGAACCGTGCATTAATGGGCAAACTGCAAGATGATATGCGTGATATTGATGGCAAATATTTTAAATTGGATTACGGCACAAACAACTTCATGGAAGCTGCTTGGATGCACAAGCGCGACGGCAAATACTATTACCAATACCACACAAAATATAACGGAAAAGTCGATAAAAATAACCCAGATGATCCAAAGCGGGCTAAATCACATTTAGACTATTCAATCGGTGATTCGGCAACCGGCCCACTAGATTATAAAGGCACAATTAATTGGGAGTTGGGTTATCAAGTTGATAATAGCAATGGCCCTAAATTTCCAGGAAAAGATTACGTACCATGGCGTTTAACTCAATCAAATCACGGTGCAGTTGTCGAGTTTCATGGCCAAGAATATTTCTTTTACCATACATCGGCCTTGTCATCATGGAAACAAGATGAGTTTGAAAGCATGGGGACTTGGACGCAACGTTCTGTGTCGGTTGATTACTTAAATTACGATGAAAATGGTCTAGCTTTACCTGTGCAGCAAACCTTAGAAGGGGTTAAAGCCGTTAGCATAAAACAACCTTTTAGCATTAAACCTAAAATTTCACCTGCAGGCGCAAATTTTAACTTAGTGCAAGACAAAATAGTTGCGAAAGACGGCGCGGTAGTTGAATTTAAAAACTTAGATTTAGGCACAGGCTATTATTATTTTGGTATGACAGTGCATAAAACCATTAGCAACGGCCATATTGAAGTGCGCCGTGATAGCCCGGACGGTATGTTGATGGGAACTTTGTTATTACGTGACAATAGTATTGAAATTAATAATGCGCGCACCGAAACCTTTTTACGCGAAGCTCGCGGCGATAATCGCAATGTATATTTAGTATTTAAAACGCACGGACAAACTGTTGAAGTATCAGCACCAGACTTTTTCGCTGGTGCGCCTTTGCCAGTAGCGGGCGATAAGCAGTTTTAATCGTAATTAATAGGTAAGACACAAGTCTTACCTATCTTTGTTTGCCCAGCGAAGCTGGCAAACCCGTCAGATTGAAAGAAATCTGAATCAC
>NZ_AJWM01000095.1 GCF_000281085.1 Catenovulum agarivorans YM01 | reverse complement strand
TTTTGGCTTTTATTCCCAGCCGTAGTTGTCTGCTCTGCATTGTTATCAGCGCATGCGCCAAGCAACAATGATTTGCTTCGGAATAAAGCGGCTCATTTCCATGTTGAAGTCGTTACGAACTTCATCTTCCAACATCAATTTTTCACACTGTGCAGCTACCACATATGTCAGCCGAATATGTAAAAAATAACACCAAAATTTCAGAGTTGCTTAGTTTACAAGAGCCGTGGCACTACCCTGTTATTATCGACAACATGATGAATATTGAACATTTAATGAAAAGTGATAATCCGACAATTCGAAAAATGGGTTTTAGTCACGCACATCAAACGTCTTTAAACCATTTTCATTTTGAAGATGACGACACCAACAAAGAACGTCCTATTGCATATCATGTATACAATTATGACAAAGGCCAGTTTGGTAACTGGCAAGGTTTAGGTAACGTGTCAGCTTGGGCGCGCGGGCAAGCTTGGGCACTATATGGTTTTGTTGCCTGTGGCACTAAACCTTATTACCTCAACGATAGACTTGTACCAAAAGACACTTCAGCCGCAGCACTTTATGCATCGGCGCTCTACCGCTGGGTAGGTTTTACCGAAAACAAACAAAAAGCGCAGCAGTATGAAGCATATGCAGATCAAATTATGGCGTCACTGACAACTGAATACCGAACAGATTTAACTAAAACAAAATCGTACCAACTAGGCTTTGTATTAAATTCAGCAACAGGTCATATGCCACGCGGCAGTGAAGTTGATACACCAATCGTCTATGGCGATTATTACTTTATTGAAGCAAATCTTCATAAGCTAAAACTATATCAGTCATTACTTCAACGCGAATAAACTAGAGCTAAATCAATATAAATTTAAAGATAACACAAAGGTTTTCGCCACAAGTTCGAGAGGAATATTGAGGGTTCAGGCAAGTAAACAATTGCTCACCAACCTGAACCCTTGAGATCAGTCTTTAGCGTTAAAGACTACTACTTAGCAGTATCACTTTTATGAAACTAGCGTTTATCTTTGTCGGCTTTTGCCAATACAACATACATTCTTGCATTGTCCGGTATATCACCATCTGCATTGCCCGCCATAATAACGCTGTCACCTGCTTTTACTTTGCGTGCAAATAACGACATAGTGTTTTCCCCTAACTTGAAGTCGTCACCTGTATCTGTATAGTCGGCCAAAAATGCTGGACGTGGCACCAGATCATCATGACCAACCCAAACTGTCATATCTTCACCAGCAATAAATTGCAATTGGTCACGCGCCCAATAAGCCTTATCAGCATTTGGTAAACGAATATACTCAGCGCCATTTAGGTAAGAAGGAATCACCGTATAGTTAACCTCTTGGTCTATATAAGGCTTTTTACCCCAAAATGCGTTGGTACGTAATACTGCTTTTTGCAACCCTGTATAACTAAAGTTGGTGAATAGAGCACTTTTTGCTTCGCTATTAATCGGCAAGGGTGGCTGTGGTGGCATGTATAATGGTTTAGGATCTAACCGCAAATCCTGAGCATAAGTTTGTGGTAACTTGGTGGTTAAACCGTTTTCAATGTTAATTGGTTTTGACGCCACAGTAACACTCACATCCGCAAAACCTTCACGACTAGCAGTAATAGTTACCTTACCGGCTTGTAAGGTCGAACGGATCGCTACACGGTTGATACCTGATTCGGTTTCAAGATACAAGTTATTGGTACTTTTTTCTTTACCACTGTTATAACCTCCACGCCATACAGCTGGTCCTTCAACTTTAAAAGTGACCATGCTTTGGTCAAGTGGATGACGACGACCTAGTGCATCTACAGCTTCAAAATCAACTAACAAATAATCAGCACCATTGGCCAACCAACCGTCTGGTCCAGTAATTGGTGTCAGTTTAAGCGCAACTGGTTGGCCAATTGTTTGTTTAACTTGGCTTGCCGTTAATTTACCATCAACATAGGTTTCGGCTTTAATCGAACCCGCGGCAAACTTAACTTGCGGAAATTTAAAGGTAAAACCATTTTCTGGTTTGTCGTTGCTACCTATAAGCTTGTCGTTAACATACAGCTTAACTTCTTGACCATTGGCAACAACATACATGTCTTTAACTGTACCGGGCTCATAGTTCCAGTGGCCAACTATGTGTGCTTGCGGCTCAGGACGCCACATAGCTTTGGTGGTATAAAAGGCTTCTTTTGGTAGACGAACTGCATCTACCTCACCACTGGCGCGCGTATTTTCCGTTGGGTTACGACCACCGTGTGGACCATCGGAGAAAATCCAGTTAGCACCACCACTATGGTATGGCTTTTTACCCATTTTTTGCCACCAGTGTTCAACTTGGCGCACCGCAAACGACTCTGAAGCAAATTTGTAAACGTTGTTTTTAAATCGAGGGCTAGAATAAAAATTATTGTCTGGTGAATATTTATCCCATACACGACGAGGTCCTTCGTCACGGTTATATTCACTTTCGATTATTGGCAGATGTGCATATTCGCGTTCCCAACCTTCAGTGCCTACTTCGATAGTTACATAATCTTTTGAAGCTAGTTTCACATCGGCACGACGGTTACCCATTAAACGATTACCTTTAGGATCAAACTCAGCAATCGCGGCTAAAATGTCTTTATAGTTGGCATGCGTTTCCCCCCAGTTCCCACCTTCCCAAATAAAGATACTTGGATGATTACGGTAATAAACTAGGGTGTCTTTAAACGCAGCATAACGAATATCCCAAGTTTCGCCCGAATCTGAAGATTCACCCGCAACACCTGGCATTAAAGTAACAAAACCGTATTTATCACCCATAGCAACTTCAGCTGGCGCGCCTGCAGCGTGTCCCCAACGAATAAAGTTACCACCTGCTTCATCCATTAATCTAAAGGTATATTCACGCATCCAATCTGGCATTGCGGCACCTAAACCAGCCCATGCACCCGTTGGTTTTTGTCCCCAACCTGTTAACTTAATGTTTTCACCGTTTAACCAAAAACCAGTGTCTTTATTAAATTCAAAATCACGAATACCCAATGGCGTGTTGTAACTATCCACGACTTTGCCAGCAATTTTTACTTTAGTTACCACTGTATATAAATAAGGGTAACGAGTTGACCATAACTTAGGGTTGGCAACTTTGCCTGATACTTCAAAATTAATCATGGCACCAGCAGCAAGGTTAGAAGTTGTTGATAATGTTTCAACAACTTTACCGTCGTTGTCGACAATTTCTGCCACTACCTCAACACTTTCAGCACTTTTTAGGTTGTTTTTAACTTGTGCTTGCACGCTAACATCAGCATTTTTTTCGCTAACATTTTCAGTGTAAACATACGTACCAAGCGTTTTTAAGTTGTCGTATAAAGGTAAGGTAATGTGTACTGGATTCATAGTGTGTAAATAAACGTTACGGTAGATACCACCATGCGTAGGATGCCAATGTTCGTGGTTCCACACTAATGGGAAGTTATCGCGAAAGTGCTCACCACGTTCATTATTTACTTTAACGGCTAAGACGTTGTTTGCTCCATCTTTATTTAAATAAGGCGTTAAATCGTACCCAAACGGAATAAAACCAGTTTGGTTTTTACCCAAATGCACACCGTTTAAGTACACATCTGCAACTTGGCGTACCGATTCAAACTCAATAAATACTTTTTTGTTGTGTTGATCAGCAGGCAATTTAAAGTGCTTACGGTACCAAACTGTGCCACGCCATTGATTGATTTCCCCTTTGTGTTTACCAACACTGTATTCGTCAAATGTGTCGATATCATTGAAGGTATGTGGAGTGTTAACTGATTGCCATTGGCTGTCATCAAAGTCGACTTTATGTGCATCAATAGGATTGGCTTTAATAAATTTCCAATCGGGGTTAAAACTGTATTTAACCCTATCTCCAGTTTGTGCTTGATTTTGGCTTTTATTACCAGCCGTAGTTGTCTGCTCTGCATTGTTATCAGCGCATGCGCCAAGCAACAATGCCGAACAAGCCAACGTAGCTTGTAACAGCTTTTTAGTTATGATCATGTAGATAAAACTCCATAGTGAAAACGAAAATAGCATTTAAATAAATCTTACGATTCGTACCTGTTAAAGGTGTTTCATTGCTATTTATTACTACCCTAGGGCTGGAATTTATTTCACATTTTTTATTGCACCTGGCTTGTTTAGTATTGAGGGTATCAATTTATGGCGAGCAGAACACAAAGTAGTACTGCAAATCCGCGTAATGATAGATAACTTACAAACTGGCGCACAAAACGCAGTGGCCGCTATGAAGTCAACGCTGTTATTGCCATCGCCGCGCAACAGCAAACGAGTGTGACTGAAGATCTAAATCAAAACATACACGGTTTTTGAATCAACGACAAATACCGAAAATCAGATTAAAAATGTCGAAACCATCGGTAAAAACCTAAAACGAAATATTGCAGCGTTAAATAGAGAAATGAGCAATTTTACTGTTTAATTTAAACGATTCGTAGAGCGGTACCAACCCCACTTTGTTAGCTTATTGATACAACCTTGTTGCATAAAAACAACAAATATTGCTGCAATGGGTAGCAATTTCATAAGTTTTTGCGCCTTTACTAATGCTGCGCGGTTAAAAGGCAAACAATATTGTTAGCCACTTAACACGTCTGCACTTGATTGTTCTAACACTGTCATGAGGTATTTAATAACACACCTCTTTGATGTACCAGAACAGTCTTGTAATCACTAACATACAGCATTAATAAAGGATAACTTATGAAAAAAACTAAAATAGTAGCTATTACAGCACTCAGTGCTTTAGTTACTACTCAAGTGGCGGCATATCCGTTTGACCTGCCATCAAGCATAGAAGTCACCGTCAATATCGACTCGTCAAAACAAGAAAAATTTAACAACAAGTTACTGGGCACCAACATTTTTGGTTTTACCACCACGACGGAAAAAGAATTGATCCACAGAAATGATCCTAGCACCATTCGCTTTCCACATGGACTGTGGGCAAATTGGTACGACTGGCAAACCGATGGCACACGAGTATTTGGTACGGACTCATTCCAATACAATCACGATAGTGGTCTAAGGTCGACCACCCTAAGTCACCTAGCACAAATTCAAACCTTTGAAAGTGTCGGTACCAAGGTTGGTATCGATGGTTTAACCGACCTCAACAGCGAAAAAAAATCATCTGAAGGCCAAGGTTTCGATATGTTGTGGACCTTCAATATGAGTGCTGATGGCGAAGCAGGAGGCAATGTTTCTAACGATGGTAGCCCAGTGTCGATGGCGCGCTATCACGATTTAGTGAGCCGAGGGTTTCAAGTCAATGCCATTGAGATGGGTAACGAAAACTTTTACCCAGGTCAGCGCAGTTCAATTATTCCCAATGTTGAAGACTACATTGCACGCGCTAAATCTATGTCTGCAGCACTGAAAGCTGCCGATCAAACCATTAAAGTATCCGTGCCTATGTTGCGCCGTGAAAATTCAGCCAATAGCAACTGGAATGCTGATTTAGCCGCCGATCTAAGTTATTTCGATGCAGTTACTGTGCATACCTATGTAGGGAGCGATCCTGACGATGCCTCTAATAGTGATGATGCTTATGGTACTTCGTTAACTGCCAGGCATCACATGGCAAAATCTATAGATGATTACGCAGGACAAGTCGCGCCCAACAAACCGATTTGGTTATCGGAATGGGGGGTTAAATCAGGTGATGCTAACGCTGTTTCTGCTTTGGGTATGGCTGATGTGTATCTATTTATGAGCGAAAACCAGCATAGATATGAACGCGCCAACTGGTTCAGCGTAAATGGTCAATTAAATTCATTTTATGTGTGGGAAACGTACATCTCACCAAGCGGTGCTGAACGCCCACGCATCAAGTACCCACTGGAAAAAACGGCCTTTGGTCAAGCTTATGAAATCATTCGCTCGGCACTAGAAAATAGCACCATGATCAGCAGCACCATTGACAGTCCAAAGCTCATTAATGATGTTGACGCTGTTAGTGCCCGCGCCGTGGTTAAAAACGGTAAAACGTATTTATTTGTGGTTAATAAAACCAACAAATCAGTGCCATTTAAGGCGAAGATTGATGGCAGCCAATACTATGGCAGCTTCAAACACCAAGCTTTATCGTTCAATTGGATGGGGCATGCTCCAGAGATCCCTGTAGATACCAGTTCATTATCTTTAGTTAAAGACGGTTCAGGCGCGATCAACTTACCGCAGCTTTCATTAAATATTATTGAATTACGTAGCGCAGGGCTTGAAGATGAATTATTCACTGTTGAAGTTACCGCTCCAACACAAGGTAGCCAGTTTAATTTAGGCCAAACAATCACGTTAAAAGCGGACGCTTTTAGTTCTGATGACGATATTCAGAAAGTGAACTTCCAAGTTAACGGTAGCTTTTTGAAAACTGACACCACGGCACCTTATCAACACAGCTGGACGCCTACTACCGCTGGTGATTACACCATTGACGCGATTGCGATAAAAACCAACGGTACAAAAATCTACTCTACGGTGCAGCATATTGGCGTTAATAAAGTGCCTGTTTATGTTCACCTAACTAAAGCAAATAGTTCTGATTTTGCGCTGGATGCCGGTACGGGCGCATCGGCTGGTCAAAACGTCAAATTGTGGAACAAAGCCGTTGGCAACATCAATCAGCAATTTGAAGAAGATAATATTGGCAGCAACTACTATCGTTATAAAAAACGCGGCACTAGCTTTTGTTTAGATGCTGGCAGTGGCGGCGCTAACGGTCAAACGCTCAAATTGGAGTCGTGTAGTTGGTCGAATCAAAACCAGCATTTCCAAAAAGTTAGTTTCGGTGGCAATAAACATCAACTCATCAAGCGCAATTCAACAGGTTACGCCGTTGATGGCGGCAATGGTGGCAGTAATGGTCAAGATATTAAGTTATGGGAGAAAAGAGACTTTTCTACCAGCAACCAAGTTTGGATATTTACCAGCGTTGATTAAAAGATTAAACCCCAATTAACCATAGTGAAAATAGCCAGTTTGCAGCTGGCTATTTTTTAATTTTACTCCCCAACATTTCAACTTAAAATTAATTATGCTGGATCATCTGATGTTCATTCGTACTACAAAATTAACAACAAAGTGTTTGCGTGTTATCGCAACATATATAGCACTCTTACTGCTGAGCGCATGCAGTGGTAATACACCCAAAGAAACGCCATTAACTATTACTGGATTGCTTACGGCTCCAACAGCCCTTAAAGTAGGTGAAGGTTTTGTTGAGCCGCTTGGCTATTACGAGAAGTCACCACGCTTTTCATGGCAGTTAGCTGATACCTTTAAGGGTAAAAATCAAAGCGCGTATCAAGTGCAAGTGGTTACGGACAAATCGTTATTTAACCTTAATGCTGACTTGTGGGACAGTGGCAAAATTCACTCTCAAGAAACATCTTGGATTAAATATCAGGGTAAAACCTTAAACTCCCGCCAAATAGTCTACTGGCGCGTGCGCGCTTGGAATGAACAAGATCAAGTGTCGACTTGGAGCCAAACACAATCGATTGAATTGGGTTTATTGTCTAATAACGCTTGGCAAGCAAAATGGATAGGCCATCCAGACACAGAGCTCCATCAGTCACCAACTCAATCAGCACTGGCTGCATCACAATACCTACGTAAATCATTCACCCTAGCAGGTGAAGTTAAGCAAGCGAGATTGTATATTTCTGCCAAAGGCTTATTTAAACCTTTTATTAATGGCAAAACAGTATCGCAACAAGATGTGATGACCCCAGGATGGACGCCGTATCAAAAACGCATTGAATCATTAACTTATGACGTAACTCAAAGTTTAAACCAAGGCGAAAACGTCTTGGCAGCTGCAATTTCAGGCGGCTGGTATGCTGGCCGAGTGTATAAATTTACCGATAAAGAACATAGGTTACCTGCTCGATTATTAGCTCAGCTAGAAGTGACCTACACAGATGGTTCGAGAGAAGCTATTGTTTCAGACGAAAGCTGGCAGGTAAGTATGCATGGGCCAATACGTTTCAGTAGCATCTATGATGGTGAACATTACGATCAACACTTTGAAATGCCAGGTTGGACAAGCACACAATTTAATCGCATTGACGATAATTGGCAGGCTGCTAGTGCTACAGCGTTAGACAGTAATGTCGCAATTGTACCAAAGCGCCACACACCTGTTCGAAACGTACAAACCTTGCCTGTAAAAGATATTGTGAAAAATGAGCCAGGAAAAGTTATTTTTGATTTTGGCCAAAATATGGCGGGTGTACCTAAATTATCCATTCCAGCGTTAGCAGGCCAAAACATCAAAGTTCGTTTTGCCGAAGCCTTACATAAAGGTGAGTTTTACACCGACAACTATCGAAGTGCTAAATCAGAATTAACTTTCACCCCAAGTAAAACCGGCATAATTGAATACCAACCAACTTTTACCTATTTTGGCTATCGCTACATTGAAATTTCAGGTTTTGACCAAAGCAAGTCACCGAATAAAAACTGGGCAACCGCCATTGTTCAGCATTCAGACGTAAATATTCATGCAAATTTTGCGAGCTCTCATAAAAAACTAAATCAATTAACGCAAAACATTATTTGGGGCTTAAAAAGCAATTTTTATGACATCCCGCTTGATTGTCCTCAGCGTGACGAGCGTTTAGGTTGGACTGGTGATGCGCAAGTATTTGTTACGCCATCTATGTACATGGCGGATGTTTATGGTTTTTGGTCAGCCTGGTTGGAAAGTGTGCGTGAAGAGCAATCTGCTGATGGTAAGGTGCCAGTTTATATTCCTTTCGTTGATTGGATAAACTTTGCCTCCTCAGGTTGGGGTGATGCCGTTACTATTATACCGTGGGAGTTGTATATGGTATCGGGCGACAAAACGATTCTTGCTGATAACTATGCAATGATGAAAAAGTGGGTCAATTATCATCAACTGCAAAGCGAAAACTATATCTCTAAAATGAAAACTTTTGGCGACTGGTTGCAGCCCTACCCTAATAATTCAGGCGACGGTGAAAACGGCAGTCGAGGTGATACTAATTTCGAGTTAATTGGTACAGCTTATTTTGCACATTCGTTAGCGTTAACCATTAAAGCCGCTAAGGTGCTAAACAAAGATAAAGATGTTCAAGATTTAACCGAACTTCATAGCAAGGTTAAACACGCGTTTTATCATCATTTTTTTGAGCAAAACCTTAATCTCAAGTTAGAAAATGCGATACCAACTCAAACCACTTATTTGTTAGGTTTGGCATATCAATTATTTCCAGAAAATAAAAGAGCACTGGCGTTAGATAAGTTAATTGAGTTGCTAAAACAAGCTGACAATCACCTCCGCACAGGTTTTTTAGGTACACCATTATTAACTAAGGTATTACAAGAGGCTGGACGCAGCGACATTATTTACCAGTTAATCTTTAAAGAAACCTACCCGTCTTGGTTTTATTCAATCAACAATGGCGCAACAACAACTTGGGAGCGTTGGAACTCATATACTGAGAAAGATGGTTTCAACGCTATGGGAATGAACTCGTTAAATCATTACGCCTATGGCACCATTTCGCGTTGGTTTTACGAAGGTATTTTAGGCATTACCCCAGCACAACCTGGGTTTAAACACATACGTATCGAACCGCAATTAGGTAAACAGTTATCAAATGCTAAGGGTGGATATTTAACACCTCATGGTGAGGTTAATGTAGCTTGGGCTATCGAGGGGCAAGACTTCACAATGAAGGTTGTTATTCCCAAAAATACTACAGCCGATATTGTATTGCCTGATTTATCTGCTAACAGCTTAATCCTTAACGGCAAGCCTGAAGCTGCCTCGGCTATGCTCAATTTGGCGCCAGGGGAATATAGGGTGAAAGCTCGGCTAGTTTATTGATATTAGGTTAGGTCGTATTATTGATTGGCAGTTAAAGAAAAGGTCAGCAGAAAAGTTGACCTTTGATTTAGAGCTTGTTGCACATTCCCTTACAGTTATAAATGAAGCGGCGCAAAGCGCCACTTATTATGCAGATCTAAGTCTCAAACTATATTAGAAATTATAATTTAAGCTCACTTGATAGGTACGTCCCGTATAATCTACACGGTAAACCGCATCTTCATTATCACCTATGTACTCATAACGCTGTTCGTCATTTAAATTAAACGCTCGGAAGAATACCTGTAAACCTTTATTTATCTTATACGAAGACGATAAATCTAAACGACCGCCCGCTTTTTGGTTACGTTGATCTGGCCCTAAAAATTGCGATCCCCCTTCTAAAATAGAGTCGCTGCGCCAGTTATAGGATAAACGTATACTCACGCCATCATTTTCGTAATAACCAATCAAGTTATAAGAATCAGGCGCAATTTTGAACAGCGATTCCTCACCATCTGTTTCTTGTTCAATATGCGTATAGTTAAATACACCACCAAAACCATTCCAAGGGTAAGGTAAAAAGTCTAACTTCTGTTGAACTGCTAATTCATAACCGGTTAATTTAATCTTAGCGTCACTATTGAATGAACGAGTTATGATAACTGCACGTTGCACATCATCACCATTGTGATCTTGCCTGATTTGAATTTCGCGACATTGTTCTGCAGCACTACCTTCGTTGAAATAAGCTTCAATTTCACCTAGATCAGGTGAGTACAAACTTAAATCTTCACCAACTGGACAAACAGGCTTTCTATCAAATAAACCTTCAATTTCTTTGTGAAACATACCAACAGATATCGCACTACCCTCACGGTTATACCACTCAAGTGAAAGGTCGTACATATCTGCTGTATAAGGCTCAACATCACTTCGTGGTAAATCAATTCTTACCGCTGCGGAACCAGGATTACTTGAAATGGTCGGCGTTTGGAAACGTAAATTGGGTCTTACTAATGCTTCTGAGTATGCTGTTCGCAATATCACATCATCCGTTAATTCAAAGCTCACATTTATAGATGGTAATAAATGGTTATATGTTTTATTCACAGTGACTGGAACCAATTCATCAGAGTCGTCAGTTTTTATACGATTAAGTCCAACCAATTCATTGTCGGTTCCAACATATCTTACCCCCGCATTACCTGTGTAGGTAACCGCCCCTAATCCACCCTCAAACTCAGTCATAAAATAAGCAGCAGTATTAGTTTGTTTCGCGGTAAAGTTTTCTCCGTATCTTTCTAGGTGCGGTCCATCCATTTTTGCATACAGGCCACTTGGTTCAATAACAACTCCGCCCTCGACATCGACTCGAGTCGCTACTAATGCGGCCTTTACAGCTGCAGCATCGATAGATTGCCAACCATTTGAGCTATTAAACGCACCTGGATAATTACCATTAAAAAACGCGCCTTGCGTATCAGAAAATAGCGTTTTACTAAAAATATCATTATCAATCACAGAGTCAAAATCAACTCCAGCAACACCAACCCTTCTTAGATAGTTTTCTAAATTTTCATTGGCATAACGTCCACCAAATTTAATTGAAGAAACTTTAAACACATCGTCAAAACCAAAGTCGACAAAACGCTTAGCATTCAATTCAATACTGTTGGTATCACGCGTTGGGTTATCTACTGTACCATGGGCATAAAAATTGACGGCTCTGTCTTGATTAACTGTTTTATCTAAACTAGAAGAAAAAGAAGTTAGCGAGCCTGGGTTCCAAGTGCCACTATAGCTAAAACTGTCCCACCCCTGAATGTCAACTGAAGCCGCATTTAAGTCGCCCTTTGCTGTATCAATTGACGCACTGATGCCCGTTGGTTTGTTGCGCGGGTGTGGCACATCCTGATGACGAATATCAAAGGCATTCTCTTCATACAAATTTGAAGAATCAGAATAAGTAATTGTGCCATCTAACGCCCAATTGCCCTTTCGGTAATCCGCGTATAAAAATAGTCCTTTTGCTTCTTCTGTGTAGTTATTAATACGTGTAGCAGGCGTATAATTAGCATTCACAAGCTCTACAGAAGATACCCCATAAACTGGCGTGACCGAGCCATCCTCTTCTTCAATGTTAGCCATAAAAAATGGTGCAGACGTTGGGATAATTTCGTAACCGCGGCCACTGCGAGCTGGGTTTCTAGTATTGTAAGCAGAGCTTATTTGGGTATCTTCTTTAATACCATCGTCCAATGCACGTTTGGTATAAAGCAGGTGTACACCTAATTTAAGCGCCTCTGATACTTTCCACTCAATATTACCCGTAAACGACAGTCTATCTCCTTTACTTGATTCAGTGTTATTTCGAGCAAGCGCTACTGCTCTGACTACAGCGTTTTCCGGCAGGTTGTGCTGTGCAACATAGGCATCATATTCTCTATAGTTACCTTCTTGAGCACCACCGTTTAGCGCTTTAAATTGAGACAAAGGTACATAGCTTGTAAAGTTAGCAGTGTCACGACGGAAATTTTGCGTAGACCCCGCTATTTTAAATGCTACCGCCAACTCATCTTTAATCAAATGTTTTGAACCAGAAAGTTTAAATTCTTTATCCCAACTTTCTCTTAGCGCCTCATAACGTCCACCTAAACTTATGCTGAATTTACCGTCTTTTTTAGCTAAAGCGCGTTGTAATTTTTTGTCTACTACACCTGCAATGCCGCCTACTTGCATATCAGCAGTAGGACTTTTTACCACTGTAACTCCATCAAACACGCCTGCTTCAAATGCGCCAAAAGGATTTTCGTCACCTACCTCTCCGCTACTACGGCTTGGGGTTGCAAATGACTGCCCTGCAGCGGTAGTTTTAATAAAACCACCGGATAAACCACGTAAATTAATTGAAGATTGGCGGCCTTCTTCATCTCGGTTTAATTGAATACCTGGAATGGCCTGCAACGCTTCACCTAAATCAAGTGCTGGTAGTGCATCTATATCCGTTGCTGAAATCGCATCAACAATAGACACAGCTTCACGCTTGGTGTTGAGCGCTTCTTCAAGTGATGAACGAACGCCCGTCACTTGAATAATTTCTAGCTCTTGGTCATCGTTTTTTTTAGCATTAAGCGCCGCATTAACTTGCTGCGCAAGTATGCTCGGTGAGCCAACAGCGAGCAAAGCACCTGCAACACCATAAATCGCATATTTGGGGAGCTTGCTATTGTCTAAATTTCTATTTTTATTTGTCATTTTATGATCCCAATGTAACTTAATTTTTATTAACTTTTCACTTTCCAACAACGCTGAGCGGTTACCACAACACCATCTAATGGGCGGCCTGCTTTAAATTGATTGCAGGAAAGTGGCAAAGCAAGGGTTTAGCGAACTAACAACACCTTACTTTGTAATAGGTTTGTTAATGTGAAAAGCTACTACCCTAGACGTGAGATTTTTTTCGAGGAAATATTTTTTATTTGGATAGGTTGCATACCCCAATGTAAAAAAGCTGGGGTATGGGCTTAAAGAATAGCTTAGGACGCTATTTAAGTACCTTCTGAGGCAAACCTGTCAATGCATCCAGAACAAGTCTGCTTTCTGGTGGCAAGTTAATTTTAATCTGTTCAGGAAGTGCAGCTGACGTTGGTCGTAATCCGTAATAATTTTTCCCTTGCTGAACTTGCTCAATATGCTGACTTATGACAAAAGGAGGCAATGCAAAATCATAAATGGCTAATTCGTCAATCACCCCTGAAAAAGCAAATTTTTCCCATTTATCCCAAGTAGGATTGCCGCCAATCACCGCAGGTCCAGGACCGCCTGTGAGCATCTTCACTCCCGGAGCATAATGTTGAGATGCTAATAGTTGACCATTCATATAAATAGCTTTAAAACCCGTATTTACATCATAACTTGCAACTATGTGGTAGGTACTGCCATCTTTTAATTTAGCTAAAGTTGGCCTGCCATCTTTTCCATCTAGTGGCAGTTTAAGCTCGTGGTAGCCAGGACCAACAAGGTACAAACCGAAACTTAGGCTTGCACCTGGGTTAACTATCGGGCTGATATAATCTTTTTTCCAAGTATCATGTTGAAAGGACAAATGAAAACGAAATTCTCCATCGATACCACCTTTTCTAAATATTTCATCTTGTTCACCTCTTTTGCCAGTAAATTGAGGTTGAATTAATGCTTCAATGGTTATGCCGTCAGTTACTGAAAATGAGCCTGTTGCTGGGGCTGTTCCACCGCCTGAGCCAACGTCAATACGGGCGTCACGGCCATTATCAAATGAAAAAGCGCCGCTACCGACAATCCCATGCACTCTAATTGCCCCAGGCGAAGCTATGCCATGGGCATCATTTGCTGCGTTGATAACACGATCGCTGCGTCCGTCGAAAGGCCAATAATGTGTTGGGCGCCAGCGTTTCGCATATAAAACAGTGTTGTTACCACTTGTAACAATGGGTTGTTGTGCGGTTAAATCAATAGACAATGGGTCACCGTTTGAACGTAACTCAAAATTTGCACCGTGAACAGCAATGTCACTTCCTGACACAGGTTCAATTTTAAGTTCTCCTGCTTTCAAGGCAACTTCATTGTCACTGACTAATTTTACTTGAGCGCCAGATGACAAATACAATGTATCGCCACTACTTAACTCTACCCTTGCATCTTGCACTACTTGGTAATCACCGCTGTAAAGGGTATTAGCATCGATTCTGCCTTTACCAACAATAGCCAGCTTACCTTCAACAATATTTGCAGAGAAAACAGTTGGGTTTGGTTTTAGTGCCCAAATAACAACAGCAGCTACTATCACGAATAGAATGGCTGCAACAATAATAGCTAACTTAGTATAGCGCTTGGCGTTAGTTGGTTCATTTAAGCTGTACGCCATGGCTTTTTGAAAATCATCCGGATCATCAATAACCTTATCGCTATGAGGACGAATAGTCAGTTTTTCTGAGATTCGTTCATAAACCACTTCCATATTACGTTCCGAGCCAGATTTCATCGCTTCGTTGACTCGGATGTAATCAAAATAAAAGCGCTTGGCCTCCAGATTGTCTTTCAGCTGCTGTTTTAGTTGCTGAACTTGTCCTTCAGTTGCAGAGCCAGAACAAATATCATCAGCAATTTTTCTTATTTCAGAAAACTTCTCACTTCGCTTCACAATAGATCCTCTTGTTGTGCTTTTTCGTCAACGCAGTCAAATATCCTCTGTCTTATTTTATGCACCACTTTGCGAATAGCGTGAATCGACCGACCGCTATCGGATGCAATTTCATTGGCAGTGTGATTTTTTACGTAAAATTGTTCGTAAACCTGCTGTAGAGGAGTAGAAAGGCGCTGCAAACATAGCTCTAAATAATGAAGCTTTTGTTCTAGCTGAGTGGATGAAGTCTCGAGTTCTACATAACCTTCATTAATATCTACAAGGAAATCCTCGTCTAAACCTAAAGTATATTTTTTGTTGGTACGGTAAAAAGCTAAAACTCTTCGGTATGCAATGGCATTTGCCCACTTAGAGAAACTTGTACCAATTTCAAATTTGGCAAATTCTGTCCAAAGCGTTAAACAGGTTTCTTGGAAAATATCATCTGCAGCGACTTTATCTGCAACCAAAGCATGAATATAAGAATATAACCGTCCTTTATCTTCACGAAACAAATCTCCAAACTGCTTATATACAGGCACGTTCGACGAGCCTGTATTTAGCACATTGTCAGTGTTTTTTGTGGATGAAATGACTCTATTTGAAGGCAAGTTGAACCCTTTAGTGCTGACACATTGTTTTTACAAAAAGTTAACCAAAGTATAGGAAGACTAATTCTTCGCTGCAAGATCTGGCCTTTTATAAATGCCAGGTTGTACTGTGACATTCACGACCTCTTTATCAGTTGGCCATGCCAAAACAACCAGTTGTTGTCTGTCTTCGTCCCAAATAATATTGCTGGGATCCGTATTGGCTTTTGATTGGTATACCCTAAGTCCAGTTGCCATGGGGCTTTTGGTCAAAATTAAATCATCACCAATCAAGACTGAGAATCCATCTGGGTAATGACGGTCTGCAGCGACAAATATCTTGGAAATACCTTTGCTGTTATCGGTTTTAATATTTAAATCTAACGTGCGGGTTGCAAAGTGAAACATAAAGTTTTTGATGTCGCCAGCAATGTACTGAGGATAAGGGCGGGCGATAATATCGGTAATATACTTTCTCTCAACCGTACCTTGCGCCTGTTTGTCAGAAAAGATTGCCCAAGTTGATTTCCCGCCTGGCAAAAAATTTTGATAACTTCTGTTACCTAAAAACCAAGCTTTAATTGAACCCACACCCATTTGATCAAATATTTCAGCGGTGCGAATGTAAAAATCTATATAGTGCAGCTGTTCTTTCACTGACTTATCTGTGGTTAATAAGGTCGGAAATCCCCATTCGCCAATTAAAATTGGTGCTTTCAATAGCTCTGATTCTTTGTCAAACCTAGCCATAGTCGGCTCAATGTAGTCTATGTATTCTTGGTAGATATGCGGCGCAAATACTATGTTTTTACGGTTAATCTTTTGTTTGATTTCAGCATATTGATTTTTATTAATTGCCTCACCTTTGTTCATAAAAATAGTCTGAATCAAAAACAGTTTGTTATCGCTATAAGGGATCGCCTCATCAATAAGTTTTTCATATAAAGGGATCAGGTAATCACTGGTCAGTTCATCGTATGATTGAGGTAATTCTTGTTTGCGTGGCTCATTGACCAAGTCGTAGCCCAGTACCGCATTATTATCTTTAAAGGCATGCCAAATATGACGCCATGCTGCTATATAAGTTTGCTGCGCATTGTTTTTATTAAAATATAAATCTGGCCATGAAAAACCACCAGCACCATAAACTGTTAATTTAAATACGGTTTTTATTCCAGCTTCACGACCCAAACGTACAGCACGTTTTAATCTTTCTAGATATTCAGGTTGGAATTCTGAGCTGCCAAATGTACTGAGCCGACCTAATTCGAGTCTAACCACCTGCACGTTGGCTCCCATGCGAACCATACGTATGTAGTCTTCTTCGTTAAAATCAACCGGCCCTGCTGCATCATTGGTATTAACAACAAAACCTCGAGGGATCATATGACGGCCATCACTATCTCGCAGGCCGTGTTTAATATCAGCCGCATGTGACAAGCAACTGAATAATAATGGGACAATAAAGCAAATTTTGAATATTTTGTGTTTCATATAAATCTTTTTCTAAATGACTTTTTAAAAATAGGTCGTTAGTTAAGGGAAATTGATACCCCAATTAGCTTAATTGTTGAGATTTTATATTGAGCGAGTGAAGAGTAAGATTGTGGAGCTAGAGCCTAGTTAAGCAGGCTCTAGCTTATTAGTTAATCAACCTAGCTGGTAAACCAGTTGAACTATCCAACTTTAATTGTTTATTTGCTGGTAATTGTAACTGTGGTTGCTCAGGCAAAGCCTTGATATTTGGTTGGAACCCATAATAGTTTTTACCTTGCTTAACATGCTCAAAATGAGCAGATACCATTAGTGGCGGTAGCGCAAAGTCATAATAGGCAACTTCATCAATAATTCCATAATAGGCAAATTTATCCCAAAAGCGCTTAGTCGGATTATTGCCTATAGCCGCGTTTCCAGGGCCTCCGACTAACAGTTTTGATCCTGCAGGGTATTGATAAGAAGCTAACATTTTGCCATTTATATACAAAGCTTTAAGGCCAGTTTTTGCGTCATAACTTGCCACCACATGATACATATCACCATTGGTAAGCTCTGCAAGGGTGGGTCGACCATCTTTGCCGTCTAACATTAACTTTAACTCTTGGTAACCTTGACCAACTATATGCAAACCAAAACTCAAATTTTCAAGTGTATTCGTCACAGGGTGCATGAATTTTGATGCTGCAATATTATGCAAAGCAAGCGACACGCGTAATTCTCCATCAAGGTGACCCTTGCGAAAAATTTCATCCATTTCACCTTTTTCCCCGGTAAATTTAGGTGCAATAAGTGCTTCAATCGTTACACCATCCGTCGCAGAAAAAGTGCCTGTTGCAGGTGCGGAACCACCACCAGTGCCCAGCTCTATCCTAGCGTTTTGTGTATTATCAAAATAATACGCACCATCACCAACTAATCCTTTCACTTTGGTGGCAGTAAATGCAGGTACACCATGCGCGTTATTTGTTAAATTGACAGCTCGATCACTATCGCTGTCAAACGGCCAGTAATGTTGTGGCCGCCAACGCTGTGGGATAATTGTGGTATTTTTGCCACTGGTGATTTCGGGTTGATTGTTGGTCAAATTAACCGACAAATCGTCACCATTTGAATTTAATTTAAAGTTTGTACCATCTACTATTATGTTTTGACCTGAAACAGCAATAATGTTCAGTTGACCTTCAATTAATTGAATTTCACTGTGAGTAAACAGCTTTATGCGAGAACCTGCTGCCAGCTCAAAAATATCACCGTTGTTTAGTGTTAAAACAGCATCTTTTGCAACGCTGTATTCACCACCATAAAGTGTATCTGAGTCAATGCGTCCATTACTTTCAATATTGAGTTGGCCTTGGGAGATGTGGGCAGAAAAAGCTTGTTCAGTTTTGGTAAAAATAACCAGCAATATTAAGCTAACAATAATTGCCACAACTAAAATAATATTCTTCCATTTAGGTATATCCGCTACATTTACCCCTGCGCCTTGTTCAATGATAGTGGCACCATCTGGCGCTGACTCCCCTTGTGGGCGAATAATTACTTCTTCTGTTTCTCTGATGCGCCTATAGACAATTTCCATATTGCGATCAGCTGCCGATTTTAAGCCGTTGTGAACTCTGAGGTAGTCAAAATAAAACAGCTTGGCTTCAGGATCGTCTTTGAGCTTTTTTTCTAGCTGCTGTAATTGTTCTGTTGTTGCTGTATTTGAGCAAACTTCATCGGCTATTTCACGAATATCGGCAAATTTTTCGCTTCGTTTCACGAGTCCCCCTCTTGCTCTTTTTCATCAACACAATCGAAAATCTTCTGGCGCATTTTATGTACGGCTTTTCTTATCGCGAAAACCGAACGCCCTGTATCATCAGCTACTTCTTGTGCTGTCTTGCTTTCAATATAAAAGCTATTAAAAATCTTTTTCATAGGGTCTGACAACAAAGCCCTGCAATGTTCTAAATAACCTAATTTAGCTTCTTGAACCACAATATTAGCTTCTGAATCTGCGAGTGTTTTTTCAAAATCAACTAAAAAATCATCACTTAGCCCTAACGTGTATTTTTTGTGCTGACGCCGAAATGATAGAACTCGATTAAAGCCAATTCCATTAGCCCACTTAGTAAAATTAGTGCCCTGTTCAAACTTATGAAAGTCTTTCCAAAGTGCTAAACAAGTTTCTTGAAAAATATCGTCTGCGGCTGCTGAGTTATTTACGAAGGCATAGATATAGGTGTATAGGCGATCTTTATCTGCTTCAAACAACTCTGCAAACGCCTCTGAATTAAATAGTTTAGCGGAAGCTAAATCAGTATTTGTACGTGGAGTGGAAGGTCTATCTTCAGGCACCTTTCAACCTTAAATAATCGAACATTTCTATTCGACAAACTATACAACAATCTAACATGCTTGATAACAACTGAATGGAATTAATCTAGAGTGATTATTTGAAATTCAATGGGTATTAATTTTTCTAACACGTGCATTTTCCTAGTAAGTAGATTAATTAGAGCTAGGAAGAACAATGAAAAATTCTAAACTCATGGCAAAAATATGCAGCTGTTTGCTGCTATTTTTGTCATTTCCATCCCTTGCCGTTGAATGGTCAGCCGAATGGATTTGGCCTCAAGGTAAATTTACCGATCCAAATACATGGGCTGCTTTTCGCAAACAAGTTAACTTAACCGAAACCAGTGCCAACAGCATGGCTTATATCAGTGCCGACACTAAATATTGGCTGTGGATCAACGGTGAGTTGGTGGTATTTGAAGGCAGCTATACTGGCGGTCCAAGCCCTGTAAAACCGTCACCAAGGGTTGATTTTTATCCCATTGCGTCGAATAAATATTACGACCAAGTTGATATCAGCAAATACCTTAAAAAAGGTAAAAATACCATAGCAGCTTTGGCTTGGTATTATGGTGACAATGGCCAAAAAGGTACTTATATTTCATCCAATACAGGCGGTTTTATCTTTCAAGCACAAGTTGGCGACAGCACAATAGTATCGGACGATAGCTGGAAAGCGATTGACCACCCTGCTTATGATAAAAAAGTGCTTAAGAAAAATCCTTACCGAGTTGCTGCTTGGAGCGTAAAGTACGACGCACGCAAAGATATGCAAGATTGGAGTGACCAAGCTTGGAACCAGCCAGGTTTTGACGACTCAAAATGGCAAAATGCTCGGTCAAAAAAACAACCTGGCCGCGAACCATTTTTCGAACTCTACCCAAGTGAAATACCAATTCTTACCAACTATGGTTTAACCAACTGTGAAAATTTTCCTGAACGCAAATTTCCCTTTATTGCGGATGGAAAAACCATTCAATGTAAACTCGATTTTAATAAAAACTTCACTCCATATTTTGATATTGAGGCCAAAGCGGGTTTAGACATACACATCAAGTCAAATATGCGTTTAAACTCCATTGAAACTTTCTACACCACCAAAGCGGGCCGCCAGCAGTTTGAATCATACTCTTGGTTAAACGGTCGCATCATCGAATACACAATTCCAAAAGGCGTTAAAGTACATGGCTTAAAATACCGTTGGACAGGTGTCGGATCAATACCTGGGCATTTTGAAACAGACGATGCTTGGTATAGCCGCATTTGGCAAATGGCCGAAAATACCTTATACATTT
>NZ_AJWM01000094.1 GCF_000281085.1 Catenovulum agarivorans YM01 | reverse complement strand
TAACCGACTAGATAAACAAACTGCGATATTTTCCGATGAGTTTAGCCATTTAAGTGGTTACAAACCTGGAGATTTGCCGTCACGCATTGTTTGGAAAAAATTACTACCACAGCGGCCATTACAAGTTAAACGTTTTGCCGGTGAACAAAGCGAATTGATTAAATATTCGTTAAACGATCTTGCAGGTGATTTAGAGCATAAACTGGCTTGTATCACATGGTTAGTTATGCAAGCGCATCAAAATACTTGGTTGTATCAAGTGGAATTGCCTAACAAGGTATTGTTAGCAAATCGTAGTGAGCAACAATATTTGCAAATTCTTCAGGCTATTGCTTTGGTTGGTCAACACAATGGATAAAAGCAAAGCCGTTTCTAATATTGCACTAATTGCAACAGCCGCCGGTGTGTGTTTGTTGTCGCTGATGATGAGCCAACAACTTGGTTGGTTTAGTTTTGCTTTTGTATTGTGTTGTAGTTTGTATCGACTCTGGCTGATTGACAATAACAACTACAATGCATCTAAATGGTTGAGTAAGTTATTCTACTTATTGGCAATTGTATTAGTTGGTTCGTCGGCGATTTCAGGTAACTTAATCGCTACTTTATTGAGCATGTTGGTTGTCGCACAAGGATTGACCTTATTAACCCTAAAACAAGTTAGGGGTTTATATACCATTTGTTGGGTTCAATTCTTTTTAACTACTGCGAGTATGATGTACTTGCAGAGCATGCATTTGGCATTTGTATTATTTGCGCTTAATTTTCTAATTCTGTTTGCGATTTATTCTGTTTATCACCCAAGTTTAACAAAGCAGCAGAGCTTAGCTCATGTGCATAAAGTAGCTAAGTTGGTGGTGGTGGCATTACCTATCTGTTTGTTGTTATTTGCATTAATGCCAAGATTACCCCCATTATGGAAAATGCCTAAACCACCAACAGAAACTCGAGGTTTGCAAGAACAGCTAAAGCTGGGGGATATTGCACGGCTGAGTCGTTCAGAAGAACTTGCGTTTAGAGTGACATTTGATAATCAAGCCGTTGAGCGAACACAAATGTATTGGCGTGCGTTAACGCTTGACCAGTTCGATGGGGAAACTTGGCAGCAGAGTGAACTGAAAAAAAATATTACTAAATTTGCCCAGATCAAAAAACGTGATTTACGCAAAACTAAGTTAGTTGCACAAAAGCCAACTGAGCTAATTTCATATCAAGTCATCGCAGAAGCGAGTTATCAACCTTGGTTGTTTAATCTAGATCTTGGTTTTAGCCAAGACAATAATGTCTTGCATATGTCTGATTTTTCGCTGATTTACCATCAAGACTTACGGCAAAAATTACAATATTCAGCTTATTCTGTGGTAAATGAAGCCTTAACAGAAACACACAATATACAACCGAGTGTGGGTTTAGATTCATATTTGCAGTTGCCCGCACATCAACCAAACCCAAAAACACAAGCTTGGTTACAAGAGCTAAAACAACTGAACACGGATAACCCAAGCTTAATTGCTGCAGTGTTAGACTATTTTAATCAGCAAGCTTTTTATTATACCTTGAGCCCTAGTCGATTATCACAGCCAATCATAGATAACTTTTTATTTAATACTCGAGAAGGTTTTTGTGAACATTATGCCAGTGCCTTTGCATATGTGATGCGCTTGGCGGGGATTCCAAGTCGGTTGGTGATTGGTTATTTAGGTGGGGAACATAATCCAAGTGGTGACTATTTCAGTATTTATCAATTTGATGCACACGCTTGGGTAGAGGTGTATTTACAAGGACAGTGGCGTCGTGTAGACCCAACTTCATATGTTGCGCCCGAGCGGATTACGCAAAACTTGCAGCAAACTCTTGGTCGCGACGAATTTTTGCCAGACAGCTTGTTCTCGTTATACCACTATGATCAAATTCCTTTGGTGAACGATGCGCGTTTATTGTTGGCAAATATAGATTATCAATGGACACGTTGGATATTAAATTACGATATCAACAAACAAAAAAAACTACTCAAACAATTATTTGGCGACAATCAAGTATGGCGTACCTTAATGTTAATTACTGTGGTGGTCGTCACTTTAATCGTCATTACGCTGATTGCATTGTGGTTGAACCGGCATAAACAAGCGCAATTATATTGGCAAATAGAATATCGCCGAGCGTGTAAAGCGCTGCAACATCTGGATATTGAAAACCACAGTAAATTAACCCCACTGCAGATTTTAGCAATGCTGCAACATAAGCCTGCTAGTATCAAACAAAGTTGGCAGCAAATTTGTGTGGTTTTAGACCAAATTTTATATCAACAACCACAAAGAAATGAGCAGGCTAAAAATAAAAAGCAACTTAAACAGGCTGTTAGTAACTTTCTACGCAAGGTAAGAAAACAACAATCAATTAATCAAAGCTAATTGAATGCAGTAGTAGACATCAATGTTTATACTGTTACAATTGTGTTAACGTTTTCGCTGGTTAGTTGTAAGCATTAATTGTTGAGACTGCAAAATATACAGTTTTTTGTAGAAAAATTAGCTCAATGGCTTGTAATTAACCCTGTGTTGAGTCAAAAATACCGGTTTGGTAAGCATAGAAAAATAACAACTACTAAAAGAGAAGTATTTAATGAGCATTCCTGTACTAATTTGTGACGATTCAGCCCTAGCTAGAAAGCAAGTGAAAAAGAGCCTGCCAAGTGAATGGGATGTGGAAGTCCAGTTCGCCACTAATGGTCGAGAAGCTTTGGAAGTGTTGCGCGAAAAGCAAATTGGTGTGTTATTTTTGGATTTAACTATGCCAGAAATCGACGGTGTAGGAGTGCTTGAAGCTAATCACGCCGAAAAACTTGTCGACTTTATCATTGTTGTGTCAGCGGATATTCAGCCGGAAATGCAAAGTAGAGTTTCAGAACTTGGTGCACTGGCTTTTATTCAAAAACCGGTAAATACAACTAAACTTACAGAAATACTCCAGCAATACGGATTGTTATGAACGATATAACGTTAACTGAAGATCAAAGAGACTGCTTACAAGAGCTAATTAATGTTGCTATGGGCCAAGCCAGCGACAAGCTAGCGCGTTACTTGCAGACCTTTGTTCACTTACAAGTACCTTATATAGAGCTAATTGATTCAACTGTATTACCTGAACGTTTTGCCGAAACTTATGCGGAAGAGGGTGTATCTCTGGTTAGCCAGGGGTTCTACGGTGAAAAAGGTATTTTGGGTGAATCATTATTGATCTATAAGTCGCACGATGCGCATGGTATAGCTGAAATACTAGGTTATGAACCAGATGATGTGTCTGAAGTTGAACAACTGACTGACATCAGCTCTATTTTAACCACCACTTTTTTAAATGGTTTGGCTGAACAAATAGACAATCAGCTTGCGTATAGCGCACCAAGAGTTGTTTCTTCGATGGAAACTCCGTTAGAACAGCATTTACAGCAATTGTCATTTAACTGGGATTTAGCTCTTAAAGTTGATATCAGCTATCAAGTGGTGGATTTTTCGTTTAATTGTGACATGGTGTTATTAATACCAGGTGAAGCGATTAAAAATATTCAGAAAGTGTTAGATCAAATTTTAGACGAGTTTTAATTTTGGATGTAGCAGCGGTTCAATCACAATTAATCGAAAGAATTAATTCGGGTGTGCTGGTTGTAGACCAAAATTGCTGCTTGTTGTACTTCAATCGATTTATGGAATCGCATAGCCTGTTACAAGCCAGTGAAGTAATAGGCAAAAACCTGTTTGATATCTTCCCTGATGCGCCGCAGCGTTGGTTACAACGTAAAATTCAAAGTGTATTTATGCTCAACACACCTGCGTTTAGTTCGTGGGAGCAACGCCAATTCGTTTTTAAAATGCGCCACGCTCGGCCGGTAACCACCAGTAGTGAATATATGGCACAAAATATCACCTTTATCCCAATTTGTAGTGATGGTCAAAGTGAACCAGACAAAGTTGGTATAATTGTCGAAGATATGACGGATGTTTTTTTCTATCAACAAAAGCTCAAAGACACTTTAAAAGAATTAGAAGAAGTTAGCCGCACTGATGGCTTAACTAAAGTCAGTAACCGACGCTACTGGGAAGAGCGCTTTCGAATTGAGTTTGAAACCGCCCAGCGCCACGAGCATGATTTATCCTTAATCATGTTTGATTTGGACAAGTTTAAACGTATTAATGACGAATACGGCCATCAAGCAGGTGATTTAGTTTTAGTTAAAGCAACTGAGTTAGTTCAGCAAATATTGCGCAAAGGCGACTTGTTAGGCCGGTATGGCGGTGAAGAATTTGGCATTATATTGCCAAACACAGCAGACAAAGGGGCGTACGAATTGGCTGAGCGCATTCGCAGTCAATTTTCATTATTAACCATGCAGCACGATAACCGTAGCATTAATGCGACTATGAGTATGGGCATTTGCCAATTTGATAGCAGGTTCACTCGATTTGAAGACATGGTTACGCGCGCTGATTTAGCCTTGTATCAATCGAAAAGAGAAGGCCGCAACCAAGTTACTATATATCAGGCGTGAAATTTGTGTGAATACTGTGCAATCGCTTAAATATTGATTGACAGACAGCGGCAGATCAGGCACAGTTTCGCCCCATGAAAAAATGCGCAATTAACACCATTACCGTCATTACAACCATTACCTTTATTTAAGGGGTGGTCGCTGGCTGTTGCGCTAAAGAAATCGAATCAATGCAAAAGCCCGTGACCCAAAAGGTCACGGGCTTTTTTGTCTGAAAGATAGGGTAAAAAAATACATGCAAGTATTAAAGTTTGGTGGTTCATCATTAGCGGACGCACAACGCTACAAAGTCGTACGTGATATCGTCCTAGATAAACAAAAATCAGCTAACACAGCTGTGGTCTTGTCTGCACCTAAAGGTGTTACAAATAATTTAGTTGCTTTAGTAGATGCTGCAATTGCAGGTTTATCTACGACAGACTTAATGGCGCAACTAGAAAACACCATTCATTCAATTATCAACGACTTAACCGCTGAATACCCTAACTATGACAAAGCTCATGTTGCTGGGATTGCAGCAGAAAAATTCACTTTTTTAGCTAACAGATTAAAAGGCATTAGCTTATTGGGCGAATGCCCTGAGTCAGTTAATGCCAGCATTATTTGTTTAGGCGAATTTATCAGTGTGGAAATTTTTGCAGCCCTTGTGCGTGTTAGTGATGTACAAGCAACTGTAATTAACCCAACTAAATTGATTGTTGCGCATGGTGGATTTTTAGAATCACAAGCTGATATTGAAGCAAGCCGTAAATTGTTTGCCGCATCGCCATTACCACAAACCGGCGTTTGGGTAATGCCAGGTTTCTGTGCACAAAATGCAGCAGGCGAGTTAGTGACTTTAGGTCGTAACGGTTCAGATTATAGCGCAGCGATTTTAGCTGCTTGTATTGATGCAGAAGTGTGTGAAATTTGGACAGACGTTGATGGTGTATATAACGCTGATCCAAACAAAGTATACAATGCGCAATTGGTTGAGCAGTTGTCTTATCAAGAGGCGATGGAGCTTTCTTATTTTGGTGCTAAAGTATTACATCCAAAAACCATTGGCCCAATTGCGCAATATCACATTCCTTGCCGCATTCGCAACACGCTAAACCCAGTTGCACCAGGTACTTTAATTACCAATGAAAGCACTGACGGTGACCATGTGGTTAAAGGTATTTCAACCTTAAACGATGTAACTATGGTCAATGTTGCAGGTCCAGGTATGAAAGGCATGGTTGGCATGGCGAGCCGTATTTTTGATGCAATCTCTCGTGCTAAAATTTCAGTTGTATTAATTACCCAATCTTCTTCTGAATATAGCATTAGTTTTTGTATTCATTCGTCAGACTCAAGCCGTGCGCAAGATGTGTTAGAGCAAGAATTCGAATTAGAATTATCTAACCAATTATTAGAGCCAATTGAATTTCGTGACCATTTGTCAGTTGTTTCAATTGTGGGTGATGGCATGCGAATGCACAAAGGCATTGCTGCTAAGTTTTTTGCATCACTTTCACAAACTAATGTAAATATTGTCGCGATTGCCCAAGGCTCTTCTGAGCGTTCAATTTCAGCCGTTATTGAAGGTAAAAAAGCACAAGATGCAATTAAAGTAACGCATCAAAACTTCTTTACTAATTTACATGTTATCGATGCATTCATGGTTGGTTGTGGCACTGTCGGTAAAGCGCTTATTCAGCAGTTGACTAAACAGCAACCTATCTTAAAAGCGCGTAATATCAGCTTACAAGTTTATGGCATCGCCAACAGCCGCAAAATGGCAGTTGATAATGCAGGTTTAAATTTAGCTGAATGGCAACAAGCGTTAGAAAACGGCCAAAGTAAATTTACCCTTGAAAACTTAAAACGTTTTGTTTCAGATAATCATTTAATCAATCCAGTGATTATTGACTGTACCAGTAATGAAAGCATTGCTGACCAATATGCTGATTTCTTAGCAGCTGGTTTCCACGTGGTTACACCAAACAAAAAAGCCAATACTTCAAGCATGGCGTTTTATCACCAAATTCGTGAAGCTGCAGCTGAAACCAATCGTCGTTTCTTATACGAAACCAACGTAGGTGCAGGTTTGCCAGTTATTGATACTTTGCAAAGTTTAATCAGCGCTGGTGATGAATTAATTGGTTTCCAAGGTATTTTGTCTGGCTCATTGTCATTTATCTTCGGTAAATTGGACGAAGGTATGAGCTTGTCACAGGCAACCGCAATTGCACGTGACAATGGTTTCACAGAACCTGATCCACGTGATGATTTAAGTGGTATGGACGTTGCGCGTAAATTATTAATTATGGCGCGTGAAGCTGGCATGGAAATGGAATTGTCGGATATTGACGTTGAGTCAGTATTACCAGCTGACTTTAACGCTGACGGTTCTATTGACGAGTTTATGACTAACTTGCCAAAAGCCGATGCGCATTACCAAGCATTAATAGAGTCTGCTAAAGAAAAAGGCCAAGTATTGCGTTACGTTGGTATTATCGAAGATGGCAAATGTCGTTGTAGCATTCAAGCTGTTGGTGCTGAGCACCCACTATATGCGATTAAAGATGGTGAAAATGCATTAGCAATTCACAGCTTGTATTATCAACCAATTCCGTTAGTTATCCGTGGTTATGGTGCGGGTGCTGATGTAACAGCCGCTGGTGTATTCGCAGACTTAATGCGTACTATGCCGTGGAAACGTGAAGTTTAATTGGGGTTGATTATGTCTGTAACTGCATATGCACCAGCTTCTACCGGTAATGTCAGCTTAGGTTTTGATATTCTAGGTTTAGCGCTAAAACCGATTGATGGCAGCTTATTGGGCGACAGAGTGACTGTTGTTCAAGAACAAGAGTCGTTTAGTTTGACCAACGCGGGCCGCTTTGCGCATAAATTGCCAAGCGACGCTACACAAAACATAGTTTACGATTGTTTTTTAGGTTTTAAAGCAGCACTGGCTGATTTAGGTATTGACGTTCGCCCAGTAGAAATGGTGTTAGAAAAGAATTTACCAATCGGTAGTGGCTTAGGCTCATCGGCTAGCTCAATTGTTGCAGCGCTTGCTGCACTAAATGGTTTTTATGGTAATCCGTTAAACCAAGAGCAATTGCTTCGATTAATGGGCAAATTAGAAGGTCAAATTAGCGGTAGCATTCACTATGATAATGTAGCACCCTGTTATTTAGGTGGCTTGCAGTTAATGGTTGAATCAGACGAGCAAATCAGCTTGGCTTTACCTGTATTTGACGACTGGTATTGGGTAATTTGTTATTCAGGTGCAAGTGTTTCTACGGCCGCTGCACGTGAAATTTTACCAAAAGAGTACGACCGTGCGACTACAATTAACTTTGGTCGCCAACTTGCCGTATTTGTTGATGCTTTGCATAGAAAAGACAAAGTACTTGCAGCACAAATGATGCAAGACGTTATTGCAGAGCCTTATCGTAAATCTTTATTACAGAACTTTGATGCGGGCCGCTCGTTTGCTGAAGAGCAAGGTGCTTTGGCGTTTGGTATTTCAGGTTCAGGGCCAACTGTGTTTGCTGCGGTTGAATCGTTAGAAGCAGCAGAAGCGATTAAACAATGGTTGGTTGATAATTATATTCAGAATGAAGATGGGTTTGCTCATGTATGCCACGTTGATGGTCAAGGCACCCAGGTTTCAGAGGACGTATAAGTGGAATTAGTAAACTTAAAAGACGCAACTGAAGTTGTTAGTTTTTCACAAGCTGTAAAACAAGGTTTGGGCCGTAACCAAGGTTTGTTTTTCCCTAAATCTATCCCTGCT
Source organism: Catenovulum agarivorans YM01 (assembly GCF_000281085.1). GTDB lineage: Bacteria > Pseudomonadota > Gammaproteobacteria > Enterobacterales > Alteromonadaceae > Catenovulum > Catenovulum agarivorans. Next base: position 14,035 of record NZ_AJWM01000094.1, on the reverse strand, counting down.
TTAGGCGATGTAGATGCTTTATTAGAAATGCCTTTTCAACAGCGTAGTGTTGAAATTTTAAATGCATTAATTGGCGATGAGTTAGGCCGAGACACGGTTGAAACTTTGGTGACCAACGCATTTCAATTTACTGCGCCGTTAGCACACGTTAAAGACAATGTGTATTCACTAGAGCTTTTCCATGGCCCTACATTAGCGTTTAAAGATTTTGGCGCACGCTTCTTGGCACAATGTTTAGCGCATTTAACTGGTGAAGGCGAGCCAATTACTATTTTAACTGCAACCTCTGGTGATACAGGTGCGGCAGTTGCGCATGCTTTCCATGGTTTGGCTAACATTAATGTGGTTATCTTGTACCCTAAAGGTATGGTGAGCCCACTGCAGGAAAAACAATTTTCAACTTTAGGTGATAACATCTTAACTGTTGAAGTTGATGGCCCATTTGACGATTGCCAAGCATTAGTTAAACAGGCTTTCGACGATAAAGAAGTACGTGAGCAATTACATTTAAACTCTGCAAACTCAATTAATATTGCACGTTTATTAGCGCAAGTTTGTTATTACTTTGAAGCATTAGCTCAGTTGCCTGCGGAAGATCGCGCGAAAGCGGTTATCTCTGTGCCTAGTGGTAACTTTGGTAACTTAGCTGCGGCTATGATTGCTAAAACCATGGGTTTACCAATTAAGCGTTTTGTTGCTTCTACAAATGCCAATGACACTGTACCTCGTTATTTGTTGTCTGGCTTATGGGAGCCGAAGAAAACTGTAGCAACTATGTCGAATGCTATGGACATTAGTTCACCAAACAATTGGCCACGAATCGAAGCTATGATTGAGCAAGGTATTGTTGATAAAGCTTTGTTATCTGCTGAGAGTGTTGATGAAGATTACACGCAAATTGGTGTTAAGCAGTTAAATGAGATGGGCTATTTAAGTGAGCCACATGCAGCTGTTGCTTACAAAGCATTGAAGCGTCAGTTAGCTGATGATGAGATTGGTATTTTCTTAGGTACTGCGCATCCAGCTAAGTTTAAGGAAACAGTTGAGAACATTTTGGGCACACCTGTAGCATTGCCAAAAGCTTTGGCTGATGTTGCGAATAAAGAAGTGTTGTCAGATGCGTTAACCGCTGATTTTAGTAAGCTTAAAGAGTATATGTTTACTAAGTTAGGTTAATGATCTAAGTAGTTAGATATTGTTTTAGAGAAATGCCCGAAAGGGCATTTTTTTTAGGTGTTGATTGTAAAGATAGGTGCAAATTTGCATAACTCCTAGAGCATAATTTTCGGAAAGATGCTGTGAACACTTCCATGTGCGCTTCGCTTTATCATCCCTGAAAAAGAGACTTTCCTCTAAATCATTGCTCTAGTATTTATGCAAATAGCCTGGACTTGAGTTGATGGGAATGTAGAAGGTAAATTGGGGCGGCGGTTGCAAGGCGAAATTATGCAATGAGTTATCGATCTCGGAAGGGCAAACAACGAAGAACTAATATAAGTCAGTGGATGATTAGGAGCAAAACTTCAAACGTCTTGGATGACGTTTGCGAGCGCACAAGGAGGTGTTTACAGCGATTTTGCGATAATTATCCACTGGCTTATATAGACGTCGACTCTGCAGAATAAACTAAAGTATTTAAATTTATAGGTAGCGAATATGAATTGGACTGATGTACTCGGTGAAGAAAAACAACAAGCATATTTTCAACAGATTATGCAATTTGTCCAAAGCGAGCGTGATGTGGGCAAAACGGTTTACCCAGCACAAGCTGATGTTTTTAATGCTTTTAAAGTTACAGAGTTAGATAAAATAAAAGTTGTGATATTAGGGCAAGACCCTTACCACGGTCCAAACCAAGCACATGGTTTAAGTTTTTCAGTTCTACCCGGCATTAAAACACCACCGTCTTTGGTGAATATGTACAAAGAGCTAGCAACAGATATCGAGGGTTTTCAAATTCCTCAGACAGGTTATTTATTACCTTGGGCTGAGCAAGGCGTATTTTTGCTCAATACTGTATTAACCGTAGAAGAGGGTAAAGCGCATTCGCACGCTAAATGTGGTTGGGAGTTATTTACCGATAAAGTGATCGCTGCAGTTAATCAGCATACAGATAAAGTTGTATTTATGCTTTGGGGCGCTCATGCGCAGAAAAAAGGCCAACAGATAGATAGAAATAAACATTTAGTGTTAACAGCGCCACATCCATCACCACTATCGGCGCATCGCGGCTTTTTCGGCTGTCGCCACTTTAGCCAAGCAAATCAGTATTTACTGCAAAATGGCAAAACACCAATTGATTGGAATTTATAGCCGAAACTGTCACTTATGAAATGTCCTGAATGCAAACAAAATGGAATTAGTCTCTTCGCTAAATTACTCACATTTTTGGAACTAGATTGCCGTTGTATGAAATGTGGTACTTTATTTCAATTAAATAAAGGATTGTCTTTATTACTAAACGTATTACTGGAAGGCGCAATCATAATTGCAATTGTGTATGCTTTTGCTAACTTACAGCCAATTATTGCATACGTAGGCACCTTGCTTGGTTTTGTTGCTATCTTCTTTTTAGTTGCTTTGCTGCCAATAAAAGTAAAATCTAAACTAAGGCGGTCTAGGTTAGATAGATAATTCGGAGTGAGTAGCACCAACAAAGTTAGTGCTACTTGTTTTAATCGCTGATAGCTGAGTTTTAACTTAAGCAGCACTATCGCTTGTGTTGGCAAATTGACCGAACTCGTCAAATTCTTCTAATTCTTTATATAAGTTTCGTTGATCTAAAATGGCTTCAATTTCGCGCCATTTGCGCTTTTTGTTGGTTTTGCTTGAGGTAGATTTTGAAGATTGTTGCTCTGAGTAGTAATTGTCGACTGCTAATTCCATTGTTCACTCCTTGCTTAGAGTTGAAGTTTAAAATAAGTCCGCGTTGGTAAAGTTAGTCGACTTACATGACCAAATTATTAACCTTTTATTAATAATAAAATCACTGACAGTTTATCGCTTCTCTAAACCACCTTTTGCCATCTAAAAACAATTTAGTATCACCCTCATGAGTAAGGGTATATTGGCTAATACGCCCATCATTAAAGTACAATTCGAGTGTGCCAGAATTTAAGTTGCCGCTTGTCCGCCATTGGCCGCCGTCCTTCGAAGCAAAAGCGCCGCTAGCGCCACCACCAAAACCACCAGAGTTAAAACTCTTATAGAATGTATTATTGCCACACAGCCAAATATACTGTTCCTCGGTATAACCAGAACTTGTATAGAAGTAAGTCAATTTCCGGTTGGATAAATGTGGGTACCAGGCGTTGTGCTGTAAAGGCGCTGCTTGGACATTTTCGAACACGATTGAACTGGCGATTTGCCGTGTGGTTTGTTCTAACGCAGACTTGTCTTGGTTCGTAGCTATGCCGACTGCTGAAATCGCCCAACCGACATCACCTACAACAGAAATGACTAGAGCAAATTTGTCGTTGGACTGAGCGACTGAATAGCTCGCTTCAATTTGTGTTTTATCGATAACAGTAACTTGTCCTTTGGGGACTAAAACAAAGCCATCACCAAAATCTATCGATTCAGACATTTGTTGTTTTAAGTTATTTAAATCAATTTGCTGCGCTATCAGCAATACATTCTGACTGGCAGACACTGTCGATTGCATAACAAATACTTCACTGTTTTGCGGCAGTATGCCTTGCCATTGTTCGGGAATTGAAAAAGTGGCGTTGATATCAGCTACAGATAGCTCGATTGGGCCACTATACAGTTTACCGACTTGTAAAGTTTGCGCGCTTAAACTGCCACATACTGAGCACAAGATTGTAAGCAGGTATTTTGACAAGCTCATAATGCAGCTCCAATTATACTGACCTCTAAACTATAGCTGCAAAATTAAGCTCTGCCTTTATTCCAATCACTCTTTCGCAAATTTAGCAATTGCACAATTGCCAAAGGGGCTGGGTTGGATTCACTAAAAACAGAACCTACTTTTCAGGGATGAAAAGTCGGAGCGTCCAGGGGTTGTGTTTACAGCGTTTCTGTTTTATTGGATGTAAGCCAGGCTCTGGGCATGTTGTATATTATTCACCAGACGCTGAATTTAACACCATAACGAAGGTTTAGGATTAGATTCACTAGAAACAGAACCTACTTTTCAGGGATGAAAAGTCGGAGCGCACAGGGATTGTGTTTACAGCGTTTCTGTTTTAGTGAATGTAAACCTGACCCTGAGCATATTGCACATAATTCACCATACATAATCCAACACTAGCTCTGAATATATTGCACTCAGCCTTTATAAAAACAGCTAAATTTCCTAACACTGATCCTTTCACCACAGATAGCTGGTATTATTTACACCCAATGAAAACAACCAACAAATACACGGATTATCATGCATATACATATCTTGGGCATTTGCGGAACATTTATGGGCGGTTTAGCCGTTCTAGCCAAAGAATTGGGCTACAAAGTAACAGGCTCAGATTTAAATGTTTACCCTCCTATGAGCACCCAGCTCGAAGCACAAGGTATTGAACTCATTCAAGGTTACGACCCTGCACAGCTTGATATCAACCCAGATCTAGTGGTTATCGGCAATGCTATGTCACGGGGTAATCCAGTGGTGGAAGCTGTACTAGATAAAAACATCCCTTACATATCTGGGCCACAATGGTTGTTTGAACATGTATTAAAAGACAAATGGGTATTGGCTGTTGCCGGTACACACGGTAAAACTACCACATCGAGCATGCTGGCTTGGATACTCGAACACACAGGCTGCAAACCCGGATTTTTAATTGGCGGGGTGGCGAATAACTTTGCGATATCCGCTCGTTTAGGTGATTCAATCTTTTTTGTAATTGAAGCCGACGAATACGACAGTGCCTTTTTTGATAAACGCAGTAAGTTTGTCCACTACCATCCACGCACATTAATTTTGAATAATCTAGAATTTGATCACGCGGACATATTTGAAAACCTCGCGGCCATTAAAAAACAGTTCCATCATTTGGTTCGTATTGTGCCGCAATCAGGTTTGATTATTAGCCATCAAAACGATGCTAATGTTGAAGACACGCTGGCAATGGGCTGCTGGAGTGAACAAAATAAAATCGGCAAAGAGTGGTCGTACAAAGCTGTTAGCCCAGACTGCACGCAAATTGAAATTTATTTTAACCATGAGTTACAAGGGCAACTCAATTGGCAATTATTAGGCGAGCACAATGCACACAATGCATTGATGGCCATTATTGCGGCACGCCATGCTGGGGTTAAACCTGTAGACGCTATTGCTGCATTAGCTGAATTTAAAAACGTCAAACGCCGTTTAGAAAAAATCGGTGAAGTAAATTCAATTAGTGTTTTTGATGATTTTGCTCATCACCCAACAGCAATTACCACCACGCTGCAAGGGGTTGTTGCCAATAATCAAACAGGGAGAGTGATTGCTGTGTTAGAGCCTAGATCAAATACCATGAAAATGGGTTTCCATAAACAAGAGCTTTCCGAGTCACTCAATTTAGCTGATGCTGTATTTTTGTATCAAGACCCAGGATTAAAATGGTCACTAGATGAAGTAACGCAAAATTTAACCCAGCACAACTTAGTCTGTGCAAACGTTGACGAGCTCGCAGTTAAAATTGCAGATTACGCATTACCTAACGACAAAATAGTGGTTATGAGTAATGGTGGTTTTGGCGGTATTCATCAAAAAATTATCAAAGCATTGGAGCAAAAAGCTTAATGGCACAACAACAAATAACCTTAGCACTCACTGGCGCATCAGGTATGCCGTATGCGCTAAAGTTATTACAAGCTTTGGTTAAAGCTAATTGGCAAGTACATTTGCTAATTTCATCGGCTGCCAAAGTGGTATTAAAAACCGAAAGTGAGTTAGATATACCTAGCCAGCCGAAAGCTGCACAGGCGTTTTTAACCGAATATTGCCAAGCTCAGCCTGAACAAATTTTGTGTTATGGCAAAGATGATTGGTTTTCGCCGGTTGCATCTGGCTCTGCTGCCCCCAAATCTATGGTGATCTGTCCATGTTCTATGGGCACAGTTTCCGCGGTTACGCATGGCGCAAGTGATAATTTAATTGAGCGTGCGGCAGATGTTGTGATCAAAGAAAAAGGTCAACTGATTATAGTGCCGCGCGAAATGCCGTTTTCAGCCATTCATTTAGACAATATGGCTAAACTTGCACATTTAGGTGTGACTGTTATGCCGGCAAACCCAGGGTTTTATCACGCCCCCAAAACAATTGATGATTTAGTTGAGTTTGTTGTGGCACGCATTTTAGACCATATAGGTGTGGCACAAACTATGGTTAAACCTTGGGGCTACAAAGCTAAATAACCTGAGCTCAGGTTAAATAAATGGAAGAGTGAAAATAACATTATGAATGCATTGGAAATTTCACAGTTAAAAAAAGTATACAAAGGCCAAGTTGAAGCGCTAAAGGGCATAGATTTAACTGTAGCTGAAGGCGATTTTTTTGCGTTACTTGGGCCAAACGGTGCGGGTAAATCAACCACAATTGGTATATTAACCGCGCTGGTAAACAAAACTTCAGGTCAGGTAAAAGTATTTGGCCACGATTTAGACACAGAATTAGAGTTAGCTAAATCGCACATAGGTTTAGTGCCACAAGAATTCAATTTCAACCAGTTTGAAACTGTGCAACAAATTGTGGTTAACCAAGCTGGTTATTATGGGGTTGAGCGTAGAATTGCGATAGAACGCAGTGAAACTTACCTTAAACAAACGGATTTATGGGAAAAGCGTAATACACCCGCGCGTAACTTATCGGGCGGTATGAAACGACGCTTAATGATAGCACGCGCTATGATGCATCAGCCCAAACTACTGATTTTGGATGAACCAACCGCAGGGGTGGATATTGAAATTCGCCGTTCAATGTGGAAGTTTTTGCAAGAAATTAACCAAAGTGGTGTCACCATTATTTTAACCACGCATTATCTAGAAGAAGCTGAAAGTTTATGCCGCAATATCGCCATTATCGACAAAGGACTGATTATTGAAAATACCAGTATGAAAGCTTTATTAAGCAAGTTATCGGTGGAAACCTTTATATTAGATTTAGCTAAAGATGTGAACGAACTAACTTTAACTTCAGCTAAATCTCAGCTAGTTGATGCGCATACTTTGCAGGTGGAAATTAACAAAGGTGAAGCGCTCAATCAGGTATTTGCCGAATTATCTAATTTAGGCATCAAGGTTTTGAGTATGCGCAATAAGAGTAATCGCTTAGAAGAGCTTTTTGTTAATTTGGTTGAACAAGGTAAACAACAGGAATCAGTATGATCAAAGCAAATTATTGGATTGCGCTACAAAGCATAGTTTATAAAGAATGTAATAGATTTTTACGTATCTGGGTACAAACTCTAGTGCCGCCAGCCATTACCATGACTTTATACTTTGTCGTATTTGGTAGCTTAATAGGTCGCCGCGTAGGAGAGGTTGATGGCTTCGAATACGTAGAATTTATGATGCCAGGTTTAATTATGTTATCTGTTATCAACAACGCTTATTCAAATGTATCGTCATCGTTTTTTAGCGCCAAATTTCAACGCAATATTGAAGAATTGTTAGTTGCCCCTGTTCCTACTTGGGTGATTGTCTGGGGTTATGTCTTAGGTGGTGTCTTACGAGCCGTATTAGTAGGTGCTATTGTCACAGCCGTTGCGCTGTTTTTTGTTGATATTCAAATTCATAACTTTTGGGTAATTGTCACTACCTTATTACTGACCGCTATTTTGTTTGCTTTGGGTGGTTTGATTAATGCTGTATATGCAAAAACCTTTGATGACATTAGTATAGTACCAACTTTTATATTGTCGCCGCTGACCTACCTTGGTGGGGTATTCTTTTCGGTTTCTATGTTACCGGGTTTTTGGCAGCATGTTAGTCAAGCTAACCCGATTATTTATATGGTTAATGCCTTTAGGTATGGCTTTTTAGGTATTTCAGACATTAACTTAACTGTGGCCTACAGTATATTGATTGGTTTGACCCTAGTGTTGTTTACAACAGCAACTATGTTAATTAAAAAAGGCGTTGGGATAAGACATTAATGCAAGCAAACTCTCGAGCAATTGTATCTAACCAACAAGGTTTACATAAAGACCTAGAGTCAATTGTATTGAAACACAAAAACAGTCAATTCTTAAAACCTGTTGCTGAGCATTCGCAGCTGGCATTTGAACAAATTTGCCAGTTTGTTGAATTCAATCCAGCAGATAAATCTGTTAGCAAAGCTATTATTTTCGACGCCTGTTGTGGGGTGGGCGAGAGTAGTCGCCAATTAGCGCAAAAGAATCCTGAGCATTGGGTTATAGGGGTTGATAAGTCAGCCGATAGGCTTAATCGTCAAGGCCGTGAAGATTACCCTAATCTGTTGCTGTTACGAGCCGATTTAAACGATTTGTATCGTTTATTGGCCGACAGTCAAATGCCCATAGATCAACACAAAATTTATTACCCCAATCCTTGGCCAAAAAGTCAGCATATTAAAAGACGTTGGCACGGCGCGCCTGTATTTAAACAACTCATACAAATTTCTTCTAATATTGAACTGCGTTCCAATTGGCCTATTTATTTACAAGAATTTCAAGCAAGTTTAGAAATTTATGGGATAATGAGCCACTTACACACCTTGGACAATCCTGTTCCTGCTATCACACCTTTTGAAGCTAAATATCACGCCAGTGGTCAGACCCTTTATTGTCTGCAAACTCTGTGATTTTTAAGCCTTTTATTAATAATTTTTGCACTAAAAATTTTGCTTAAACTTATATGTTGACTAAGCTTTTATAAAGGCAAAGTAGCCAATCCGTATTTTGGATGCTAATGAACGATTAGCTAGGAATTAGTATGAATATCCATAGTATTAGAATAAAAAGCTCATGGCCAATTGTCGCTTTGAGTGTTGCATTGTTATTTGTTTTTTTTACTCTATCGCAATTGATGTCGATGCAAGAAGATGCACTTAAAGCTCAATCAGAAAAATTCTTAAAATCGATAGCTGTTGTGTTAAATGCCGACCGAGATTTATATCAAGCCAAAGTAGCAGAGTTAAATATTCTCAACCAAGTTGGTGATAAGGCTACTAATAACCAAGACAGGCGTGAAAATGCATTACAGGTGAAACAGCGCTTTGAAGCCTACAAAAGGTATTTGGCAGATTTTCCTGATGTTGTTGGTCGTTTTAATGACTTTGATACTTTATTCAACGATTGGTATAAAGCGTCTGATGCTATGGTACAACAGAGTTTCGCTAGTGAAGCCGATAAACAGCGAGTTATTGCTGCAACGGATAAGAAATTTGAAGCGTTACGCTCAATTTTAGATAAAGCAGGCGAAGCCGCTGAAAAGAAATCAGACGATTTAAATGCGCAACTAAAAAGTGAAGTGAGTGCCTTTAAGCAAACCGCAATTGTAATTGCGCTGATAGTTCTAGCTGTTGCTGCTTGGTTTAGCTATATCATTCCAAAAAATTTAACTGAGCAAATTGACAATTTAACCAATCAAATACAACAGATTGCTTCAGGCAATGGTGATCTAACCAAACAAATTGTTGTGCGTAGTAAAGACGAGTTTGGCGAATTAGCCACACAATTTAATAATTTTGTTGGTAATTTACGCCACCTTATTCAGTCTATATTGGAACAATCGAATAAATTAGCTGATTTAACCGACACTTTGCATCAATCCTCTTCACGCACCAAAACCATCACGCAAACTTTAAATAAAGCGTCTGACTCTATTGTTAGTGCAGTGCATGAAATGAATTTATCAAATAAAGAAATGTCGCAAGTTGCCAGTGGCAGTGCAGAAGAAGCAGAGCAGTCGACTAAAAAAGCACAACAAGGTTTATTAGTGGTTAAAGCCTCAAATGAAATCATTAAACAGCTGTCGGTGGATATGGAAACTGCATTATCTTCGTCAGGTGAGTTAGAAAAAAGTTCAGCTGACATAGCTTCAGTGTTAGATGTTATTCGCAGTATTGCTGAACAAACTAATTTATTAGCGTTAAACGCGGCAATAGAGGCGGCGCGTGCGGGTGAACAAGGCCGAGGCTTTGCCGTGGTTGCCGATGAAGTTAGAACCTTAGCAACCCGCACTCAAGAAAGTACTAATCATATTCAAGATATGATTGCACAATTACAACAAAACGTTGATAAATCGGCTCACGCTATTAACAGTGGTAAGTCTAACGTTGATAAAACCATCGAAAGCTTTTCACAAACAAATCAGGTGTTTGAAGGTTTATTGAAATCGGCCAATGTCGTCAGTGAATTGTCATCACAAACTGCACAAGCGACCGAAGAACAAAGTGTGGTAGCGGATGACATTAGCCAAAATTTGTTTGCACTTAATGACCAAAGCCAAGCAGCGAATGAAATTGCCCACACTGGCGAAGATTTAGCGCGTGATATTGGTAAATTATCGGGAGCGTTAAATAAAATGGTTAACCGATTTACTGTTTAAATATGTAAAGGAGTACCTGTGGAAAAAATTATTCTTGCTGGCGGCTGCTTTTGGTGTATTGAAGCTGCCTTTAATCGCTTAAAGGGAGTTGGCAGTGCCATTTCTGGGTATTGTGGAGGCAGCGAACAAACTGCAAATTATAAAGATGTGTGCAGCGGTTTAACAGAACATGCTGAAGCGGTTGAAATAACTTATGATCCGAACTTGATTGACTTAGTCTCTTTGTTGGAGGTGTTTTTTAGCATACATGATCCAACACAAACGAATAGACAGGGCAATGATATTGGTCCGCAGTATCGTAGTGCCATTTTTTGTGTGTCGCAGAAACAGCTGCAGTTGTCGCAAGACTATATCCATTTGATACAGAGTAAATTTAGTGCGCCTATCGTCACTCAAGTTGTACCTGCCCAACCTTTTTTCCCTGCTGAGGCCTATCACCAGCAGTACTTTGTGGAAAACTCACAGCAAGGGTATTGCCAATTTGTGGTGGCTCCTAAACTACAGAAATTCACAGAGATGTTTGCTGACAAGCTAAAATAAACTATTCCTAAGCCTGCAAGGGCTTAGGTAAAATCCTAACGGGTCATTTTCTTTACAAAAACGACTACGAATAAAGCCATGGTAAAACTGCCAGTGAAAGCTTCACAGGCGGCAATAACTCTGGATGGTCCAGTTGGGGTAATGTCGCCATACCCAAGTGTAGTAAAGGTCACTACGCTATAATACAGCGCACTAAAAAACTCACTAATGTTCTGCGTCCATACTTGCTCGCGACTAAATTGAATTCTGTCTTCACCAAAATTAACCCCAAGTACAAAATACAAACAAGCACAGGTAAAAATTAGCATCATTGAAAATGCAATTACATTTGCAGGTCTTTCACCATAACCACAAAATAAGTCTACCAACTTAGATACAATACGCTCGCGTGAAAATTTTGCCATTTGCATACGACGCATAGTTAATTCTTTATGGATGCAGTAGCCCGTTAAATCAAACAAACCTTGGTACTCAGATGCTTTACGGACGTCTCGGTATATTTCTTCTGCTTGTTCAAAGTTATCTAACGCAACATCGGTTTTACCTTGTTTCATCGCTTCAATTGCGGTTTTTTCTTGAATAAGTTTGCTGCCTAACTGAATGTTGTCAATTTTGGTTTGAATGAGTTTAGCACCGAGCAAATTCGTGTTTTGTAGTTTAGCGCAATGCAAATTAGCTTCGGTTAAATCAGTTTTCATCAGCGAACCGCCATCTAAACGAATATTAAATAGATGGGCGCCGCGCATATTTGCACGATAAAAATCGGAACCGGAAAAATCGTAACCTAAGCTACTACCACGCCTAACTAAGTTGACGCTTTCAAGATTGGCGTATTTCAGCTGTAAACCTTGGGTAATTCCACCACTGCTAGCATAGCGCTCTAACTTATCGGTGAGCTCCATGCCTTTTTTGTCAAAGGTTGGGTCGTGCCAAAAACAAAATCCATTACCCATATCTACTTCTTGGCAAAAACTACCATCTGGCGCACAGTACTTGCAGGTACCAAATTTGTTATTGTCTTGCATAGGAAATCTTCGTTATTTAGTTATATTTGTCGCTAAAACCTTTACTCTAAGCCTAATGCAAGCTTCAGGTAACGCAAGTTTTAACGCCATTTTTTCTGTGGCGGATTTAATTTTTCCATCAAGCTATGATATTGTTTTTCTAGCTCTTTATATCGTTCGAACTGTTTACTCGGTAGCTCAATACCTTCAAGCGCTTGAAAGGCACTTTTTATCCGTTTCATTAAATCTTCAGGTTGCTTTTCACTCACTTCAATAAGTTTAATAATCGCCAGAATTAAGTTGAGTGTACCACCTGTATGTAAAGGGGCATATTTCAACGCGCTATCAAACTGATGTAGGGCAATTATGTAATCTTGCTTTTTATAGGCTTCAATACCCGCTTGATTAAGTTGTTTAAAACCTCGCTGGCGCTTTTTATTCTCTTGTTTTAAATGGTTTATTGTATTTTTAATAAAGGGGTTATTATTGACTTGTTCATTCTTACACTCATCAGATATTTGGTCTGCTAATTCATATTCACCCATTTTGTAGAGCAAACTGAGTTTGTCGGCAGCAAATGGGTCTTCTGTTGCATGTTCATCTTGTGCGTGTGCAGACATTACTTTGAATAATTGTTTTTTGGCATTGATCAAATGCTTATCCATAGCTTCAAGTCGAGCGTTACATAAGGTCTCGAATACGTTATAGCTGGTTGCATCGGTAATTAATTCGTCTTGTTTTGCCCGTTGGAGCGCCAGCACAGCTTCTTGTTTTAGTTTATTTTGTTCGGATTTTTCTTCACTATGTTCAGCCGCATTAATTGTCGCTCGAATATAATTGAGCAAATGTACGCTATCTTGTTGAATTGATTTTCGAGTCATATCCAAAATTGCTTTGCAGGCATCTTTGGCAATATCGTACATATGACTTGATTGGGCAATTTGGCATAACCTATATTGTCGGGTGACGGAATAAGGCGACAATTCAGTTGCGCGGATCGCCATTTCAAGCGAGTGGGTTAAATCACCTTTAGCGTGAAATGCTTCAGCCATCAAATCGTATGAGTCGATAATCATCGGTGCTTGTTTCATCACTTCAGTCGCTAAGACTATGGCTTCTTGATATTTGCCTTGGTGGTGGTAAGTTCGGGCGAGCTGAATTTGCCCCCAAGTATAGGGTTTAACTTTTAATAACTGAGTGAGTAAATATTCAGCTTGTTCATAGTGTTTTTGTTTGCACAGCAATTCGGCTAGCAAATTATTACAGAAATTTCGGTATCTATTATTTTCACTGATAAGCCGTTTGCATTCAGCCATAGCCAGCTCAAAATTTTCTTCGTGCATGGCTTTGTATACAGGCAATAAATTAGAACGTTTGTGCAGAGCTTTATCTAATCTATGTTTCAACACATTTTGTGAAAATGGCTTCATAACATAGTCGTCAGGCTGTAGTTCGATTGCGCCAAGTACCATAGGTCTATGATTTTCACCCGTGACCATTATGGTTATGCAATGTGCGGGAACGAGTTTTTTTGTACGAATTTCTTCTATAACTTGACGACCATTTTTTCTATGACCACCTAAATTATAATCAACTAGCACAAAGTCAAAGTCGTGGTTTTTTGTGGCGGATATAGCTGCTTCACCATTCGTGACCATTTGCACATCTTTTACACCCAAATTGAGCAGTATGCCTTTCAGCATAATTTGAAATGGACGCTGATCATCTACAACTAAAAAGCGTTTGTCCTTGTAAGGTGTTCCTGACTGCATAAGAATCTTATGATAAAAACGAATGTCTTGAGTATTTACTGTTATGCGGTAGCTTTCAAGTTGCTTTGGGATAAAGTTGCTGAAGAATATTTTGAGACGTGTGTTATAAGAAAAGTGGTGGAGGGGGCTGGATTCGAACCAGCGAAGGCAGAGCCGTCAGATTTACAGTCTGATCCCTTTGGCCACTCGGGAACCCCTCCG
>NZ_AJWM01000093.1 GCF_000281085.1 Catenovulum agarivorans YM01 | reverse complement strand
AATCAGGCCTTGGTTGCCGCTTAGAAATGAGTCCAACTTTATGGGGTCACTTCATGAGATAACTTGCGGCTTTTTAGTTTCGGTTGGGCTAGAGCATCCGTTTTAGAATAAATTACCTACTCAAATTTACGTTTACGCTTAGTGGTAATAGTTGCTATATACCCATGCCAAGTGGCGAAGGCTAGCAATGGCATAATAAACAAAAAAGCGATAAATTGGGTTAAGAAACCAATTACAACACCTACACCTATAATGCCAGCCCAAACCATCATCACACCTTTGTTTGACCACACAGCATTAATACTAGATAAAACAGCTGTCATTAAATCAACTTTTCGTTCAACTAGAATAGGTTGAGTGAATGCGCTGATTGTAAAGACAAAAGCCGACAATAAAGCCCCGACACCTGTGCCTAGCGCTAAGAACGGTAACAGTTCACTGAAATCATCTGAAACATAAGGTGGATATAAAGCGTGAATGAGTGAAGCAATGCGTAGCCAGAAAATCATGATTACAAGCAGCAGAATAGCAAATGCCCACTCATGTACACTATTTCTATGCATAGCTTTTATACTGTGCCACAAGCTTGGTTTATGACCTTTTTCAAATTCCCAGCTAACGTCGTACAAACCCGCCGCCAAAAACGGTCCAATTAACATAAAACACACGATTGCTGGTGCAATCACTAAGTGGTTTTCGGTTAACGATACTAAATACATAATGCCGATTGGCACTAGTGTAAAAATAACCCCATAAAACAAAGTCACCAAAGGTGCTTTGGTCATATCCATTAAACCTAAACGTAACCAGTTAAACGGATCGCTCCAGTCTAAGGCATTGCAAGGTATCACTCTTCCCAACTCATTATCATGCAGAGCATTTTCTTCTTTGCGCATTGTATGTGACATATATTATTCCCCATAGCGTTCAAACTTGATTTACTACATCAAAAAACAACTCCAATTGTGGTTATTCGTCCCCGATTTTCGTATTAACCTTTATCCAATTCTCCTTGTATAAAGATTGACCTAATATAAATATAGACAGGTATTATAAAAGTGACAAAAAAATTAACGTTTTTAACTTAATTTCAATAAAAATATGTTAACTGACAATCTGTGATAAAAATTTAAATAAATACAAAGCTCTCCCCTTCACAAACCCTAGCTGCAAAGGTTATCTTATGGTTTTTATTATGTTGTTATTGGAAATCGGCACAAATGAAGTTGTTTGAGCAGTCGTCAAAATTAAATAATGTCTGTTATGACATTCGCGGCCCAGTTTTAAAAGAAGCAAAAAGGCTTGAAGAAGAAGGCCACAGAGTACTCAAACTCAATATTGGCAACCCAGCACCTTTTGGTTTTGAAGCCCCTGACGACATATTAAAAGACGTAATTCGCAATTTACCCACTGCTCAAGGTTATTGTGATTCTAAAGGCATCTATTCAGCGCGTGTCGCTATCATGCAGTATTACCAACAAAAAGGCATACGCGGTGTTGATATCGAAGACATCTACGTTGGTAATGGTGTTAGCGAGCTTATCGTCATGGCGATGCAAGGTTTGCTCAACGCAGGTGACGAAGTTTTAGTGCCAAGCCCTGACTATCCGTTGTGGACAGCTGCAGTCGCTTTATCTGGTGGTACCCCAGTACATTATTTGTGTGATGAAGAAGATGACTGGAATCCAAGTATTGCAGATATTCGCAGCAAAATTACTGATAAAACCAAAGCAATTGTACTTATAAACCCAAATAACCCAACCGGTGCGGTTTATTCCGATGAAGTTTTGCAGCAAATGGCGCAAATAGCCCAAGAGCATGAATTAATTTTATTTAGCGACGAAATATACGACAAAGTACTTTACGATGGCGCGACACACAAACCAACTGCAGCCTTCAACTCTGATATTTTAACCGTTACTTTTGGTGGTTTATCAAAAAACTACCGAATTGCCGGTTTTCGTGCAGGCTGGATGATGTTAAGTGGCGCCAAACACTTAGCTGAAAGTTATATCGAAGGGTTAGACATGCTAGCTTCGATGCGTTTATGCGCGAACGTACCTTGCCAGTATGCAATTCAAACAGCGCTTGGTGGTTACCAAAGCATTAACGAATTAATCGTTGGTGGCGGACGTTTATACGAACAAACCATGTTTGCTTGGAAGCGTGTAAATGAAATTGATGGCATATCCTGCGTTAAACCTAAAGGCGCTATGTATCTGTTCCCGAAAATAGATACTGAAAAATTTAATATTAAAGACGACCAAAAATTTATTCTCGACTTTTTACGCCAAGAAAAGATTCTTATGGTACATGGCAGTGGTTTTAATTGGAAAAAGCCTGATCACTTTAGAATCGTCACTTTGCCACACATAGAACAACTTGAAATTGCATTGGATAAACTGGATAAATTCTTAAAAAGGTATCGCCAATGATGACGGAACAGAGCAACCCAAGTCACTTTTTTGCATACATGGCTAGAATGAAGTTAATCAACCGCTGGCCTTTGATGCGTAATACTCAACTAGAAAACGTGCAAGAGCACAGTTTACAAGTGGCTATGATAGCGCACGCACTAGCAATCGTTAGAAACGAGTATTTTGACGGTGACTTGGATGCAGAGCGTATTGCAACTTTAGCTATATTTCATGATGCTTCAGAAGTATTAACCGGCGATTTGCCTAACCCAGTAAAATACTTTAATGCTGAAATTGCCAAAGAATATAAAAAGATTGAAAAAGTAGCTGAAGAAAAATTGGTTGGTTTGTTGCCAGAACGTTTACAGAAATATTACCAGCCGCTGGTTTGTTCTGAGCACCACAATAAAGAAGAGTATAAAATTGTCAAAGCGGCGGATATTTTATCCGCCTATTTTAAAACAATTGAAGAACTAAACGCAGGCAACCATGAATTTAGCCGTGCACAACAAAGGTTAAAAGAAACTTTAGCCGAACTTAACATGCCAGAAATAGAGTTCTTCTTAAACCTATTTGAGCCTGGTTTTAGTTTAAGCCTAGACGCAATTACCGAGTAGTTGCGTCTTTCGCCATTAACGCGACCATAGCTCCAATTAACGCAAAAGCCGCAGCAAAATAATAAGTTGCATCATAAATTAAATGCCAACCCCAACCTGCGCACCAAGCGCCCAATGCACCGCCAACACCATAAGAAACGGATAAATAGAAAGCTTGCCCTTTAGCTAATGCTTCTCCACTAAACTCATTGTGCATAAATTTTTGCGCACAGACATGAAATAACCCGTAGCTAAAAGCATGAATTGTCTGGATTAAAATAAGCAACAAAACCTGCTCAGCAAACAAGTTTAATGTTAACCAGCGCACTGCAGTTAGCGCCAAACAAAACGCAATTAAATGATGCAAACTAAATTGTTTAACGATTTTGCCCGCATAAATAAATACAATAATTTCAGCCAGCACCCCAACCGAAATAAACATCCCGGTTTGGTAACCGCTATAACCGAGGTCGTTCATATAGATAGAGAAAAAGCCATAATAAGGCGCAAAACTAAATTGCAGCAAAGTCGCACAAACTAAAAATGCAATTATGTGCTTTTGCTTGAGTAACTGCTTAAATGGTTTAGCTGGCTCTGTATCGCACTGTTTTTTACTTACTTTAAGTTGCGGTAAGCGCAAACTATTCAGTAACAATATAATCAATAAAGCAATGGTCAGATATTCAATTGTATAAGTTACCCCATACTGCTCAAACGACCAACCGGCAATAACAACAAACAAAATAAAACTAATACTGCCCCACAAACGCACCATACTATAGGCGCTCGCATTACCTTTGAGTTTAGCTTGTGTGAGGGTTTCAATTTGCGGTAATACAGCCGACCAGAAAAAAGCAAAACCGCCTAAAGCAAAATATATGAACAAGGTATTTTGTTTAAATAACAATAAACAAAAGAATAGCAGTGCCAATAAACTACCGAGCTGAATGCGTAAATGGGTATTTTGTTTAAGCCAAGGTAAATGTGCCCATGTGCTTGGGCCAATTATTCGACCTATCGTCATAACAGCTAATATGCTGCCTATGGTTGTAGCTGGAAGTTGGAGGGAATCTAAATAAAAACCAAGATAATGTGAGACCACCCCAATAATAGTAAAATAACTAAAATATATTTGGGACAGTCTCGCTTTCGCCGAATTAAATAACATTCAATTATTTACGAGCGATATCCGGCGTGTCGGTATGAACATCAATGTTTTGAGCGCGGTGACGCAATACATGATCCATTAAAGTTAAAGCTAACATAGCTTCAGCAATCGGCACTGCACGAATCCCCACACAAGGGTCGTGGCGACCTTTAGTCACAACTTCAGCACTTTCACCTTTGGTATTAATAGATTCACCAGGCACGTGAATACTAGAAGTTGGTTTTAACGCAATGCTGGCAATAATTTCTTGGCCAGTTGAGATACCACCTAAAATACCACCTGCATTGTTTGATTTAAAACCATCTGGCGTCATTAAATCTCTATGCTCAGAACCTTTTTGCTCAACTGACTCAAAACCAGCGCCAATTTCCACACCTTTAACCGCATTTATGCTCATTAAAGAATGGGCAATTTCAGCATCTAATCTATCAAATACAGGCTCACCTAAACCAACTGGTACGTTAGTCGCACATACAGTGACTTTAGCCCCGATAGAATCACCTTCTTTCTTCAAGTCACGCATATATTGATCTAATGCGTCTAACTTTGAAGCATCTGGGAAGAAAAATGGGTTTTGATTAACTTGTTCCCACTCAAGCGCTTCAGCTTTAATCGGCCCAAGTTGCGATAAATAACCTTTAACTTCGATGCCAAATTTCTGTTTTAAGTATTTTTTAGCAATTGCCCCTGCGGCAACTCGCATTGCAGTTTCACGTGCAGATGAACGACCACCACCACGATAGTCACGAATACCGTATTTTTGATGATAGGTATAATCCGCGTGACCAGGGCGGAATAAATCCATAATATTTGAATAGTCTTTACTGCGCTGATCGGTATTTTCGATAATCATACCAATCGAAGTACCTGTGGTTTTGCCTTCAAAAATACCTGATAAAATTTGCACTTGGTCTGGTTCGCGTCTTTGCGTGGTGTAACGCGAAGTGCCTGGCTTACGACGGTCTAACTCAAACTGAATTTCTTCTTCTGTTATTTCAATTCCAGGAGGGCAACCATCAACAATACAGCCCAAAGCTTTACCATGGCTTTCACCAAAGGTAGACACACTAAATAATTTACCTATAGAGTTACCTGACATCTTAACCTCTGTTGTTATTCTTTCACGAACGCATCGCGATATTGGATCAATTGGCTGCGAGTAAATTTAAATACGCCAATACCACCATTGTTAAATTCTATCCAATCAAATTCGACACCTGGGTATGCTTGCTCCATGTGCACTAAGCTATTACCTACTTCGACAATTAATACGCCATTTTCGGTTAAATGGTCCGCCGCTTCGGCCAAAATCGTATTTACGATAGATAACCCGTCTACACCTGCAGCTAAACCTAATTCAGGTTCATGGTGAAATTCACTCGGTAAATCCGCCATATCTTCAGCATCAACATACGGCGGGTTAGAAACAATTAAATCGTATTTTTGCCCTTGAACACCACTAAATACATCCGATTGAATAGGTGTAACATTGTGCCACATGGCATGATGTTCAATATTGTTGTCACACACTTCCAACGCATCAACACTGATGTCTACAGCGTCAACATCAGCTTCTGGAAATGCATAAGCACAAGCAATCGCTATACAACCACTTCCAGTACACAAATCTAGAATTCTATTTGGTTGTTGTTCAACTATACCGGCAAACTGATTTTGAATCAGTTCACCAATTGGTGAGCGCGGCACTAATACACGTTCATCAACGTAATATGCTTTGCCACAAAACCAAGCGGTGTTGGTTAAATAAGCAAGTGGAACTTGATGATTAATGCGTTGCTCAGCCCAAGCTAAAATACGTTGCTTTTCATCGTCTGTTACTTGGCATTGGTCAATCTTGTCATTCGGGTCAACCGCTAAGTTAAGCGCTTGATAAACTAAGCTATAAGCTTCATCCCAAGGATTGTCTGTACCATGGCCAAAATAAACATCAGATTGGTTAAATTGAGAAACCAACCATCGAACAAAATCAAAAACTGTATTGAGCTGTTTGGCAGCTTGTTCGCTTGCATGCGACTCTAACATTGAATTAACGCACTAAGTTATGAATAATAGCGCGCTATTGTACACTAGATTTTTGTTTAATGACGGAAAAATCTCACTTGAAAGACGACGATAACAACAGCTTTGCCGAACAAATGCGTGGGGTAAAACCGCTTAAACAAGATACTGTGGTATTAAAAGCGAAAAAAACTAAAAAAGACGCACTAATACAAGAACAACAAGCGGCTACGCGTGAAGCCAACTTTTATTTTTCCGACCAGTACAGCCCGCATTTTGCCGACAACAATACCATTAGTTACGTACGTGAAGGCTGCCCAAGAGATTTGGCTAAACAGCTAAGAAAAGGTCACTATTACCCTGATTTAATTTTAGATTTGCACGGGTTAACCCAACAACAAGCAAAGATTGAAATCGCCGCGTTAATTCAAGAAGCAATCAAACAACATATAGAATGTGTGTGTGTTGTACATGGCTTAGGTAGTGGAATTTTGAAACAGCGTACACCCGCTTGGCTTGTACAACATCCAAGCGTTAATGCAATTCATCAAGCACCACTTGAATGGGGCGGCAATGGAGCATTATTAGTATTAATAGAGTTAAGCACGTAACGCGGTTAATTGCTGCGCCTGTTCAGGTGACACAAGTAACTTCAAATGCCCGTTGACTTGATTATCGTTCAGTTCAATCAATGCTGCCGCACCGGTGACAAATAAAGGACAAGTTTCGGCAACTAAACCATCAACCAAATGACAAACCAAAGGTAGATGAGAAACAACTAAAACTGATTTCGCGTCTGCGCAATAACCCTGTATTAGGTTGATACAAGTTGCAACGTCGGCTTCTGGTTCAAGTTCAGTTAACTGCACAAGCTTGTTGGCGACTAAACCTTGTTGCTCCATTTTTTGCCAAGTTTGAAAGGCTCTGTCGTATGGACTGACTAATACATAATCGAATAGCTTACACTGTTGTGCAATCCATTGGCCTACCTGTACACTCTCACGTGTTCCATTTTCGTTTAGTTGGCGAACGCTATCTGACGGTGCAATAAGGTCAGCTTCCCCGTGACGAACGATAAATAACTGCATACCCTACTCTATCTGACCAAAACATATACAAACATGGGTCAGTTTAGTTGCTTATTGATGTAACTTACGTATATTACCAATCTGCAACAGAAAACTGCTGTGTAGATAAAATAAAACACTTATAAAAAAAAATATAGTAAAACTTACGAAAAATTCGGTGCTACAATAAAAAACGACGGGATTTTAATAACATACCTAGCCGTGTAGTCCGTATTAAACTTTTTAGTACCTAGGTATCGTTTTGCTATTAAAAATTGAACGACTAGCACACTTCACGGGGCTACTATAGTGATTAATAAAAGTAAACAAGATACTTATACCTATCAAATAGCCACACTCAGCAACGGCTTACCTTTGTTGCATATCCATATGCCTGAGAGTAATCGAGTTGCGTCGGCGGTTTCAGTAGCGGCTGGTCACTTTGATGATCCAAAAGAATACCCAGGTTTAACCCATTTATTAGAGCATATGCTCTTTCAAGGTACAGAAACCTTCCCAAGCGGCACTGTAGACTTTAATCAAATGCTCGCGCAATACGGAGGTAAATCTAACGCCTGGACCAGTAGTGAACTGATGAATTTTTATTTTGACGCTCACGCAAATGCTTTCGAAAATGCTTTTCACCATTTTAGCCAATTTTTCGTCTGCCCAGAATTTTCATTGCAGAGTTTAGAAAAAGAAGTTAGCGCGATTGACTCAGAGTTCAAACTAAAAACACGAGATGAGCTACGCCGTTTAAACGAAGTGCACAAAGAAACATGCAACCCAGAACATCCGTTTAGCAAATTTAGTGTCGGCAATAAAAAAACTTTTTTAACATCCAACCTTCAACAGCTAAGAAAATCACTGGTAGAACATTTTAATAACTGCTTTAGCGCAGATAAAATGAAACTTGTGGTTGCAAGTCCGTTTGAGTTTGAACAAATTCAACAAATAGCAGAACAATATTTTGCTGAAATTCAGGCCACTGCGGCTAAAAAAGCAGAGTTGCCACAACTATATCGGCCACAAGATTTAGCCATTCAAATTCAAGTAAAACCTTTAAAACAAATTTATCGAGCTATCTACACTTTTGTATTGCCAAGCGAAGGCGAAGATTACAGCAGTAAAAGCGTACACTACCTTTCGGCAATCCTAGGGGATGAAGGGCACGGCAGTTTATTTGAGCAGCTAAAATCGCAAGGTTTAATTGTCGGCTTGACCGCGGGTTGTGGTATAGATGATGGTCAAAGCCTAGATTTTAATTTAAGTATGCAATTAACCCCTGCTGGCGTAGATTGCATCAACAAAATATCAGAAATTGTTTTCGCCTACATCAACGCGCTAAAAAAGGCCGATTTCTCGCAGTACATTTACGCGGAAAAAGCGCAAATGAGTCGCTTAGCTTTTCAGCACCTAGAACCAAAAAAGCCAATTGAATGGGTTGCTGAACTCGCATTGAAATTACACACGTATAATGCAGAAGATGTTATTGCTGGCGATTACTTAATGGATGGACTTAATCATCAATGGCTGAATAAAGCCTTAGCCAGTTTATCGCCGTCTCAACTTAGATTAGTTGTGTTAAACCCGAACCATTCATTTGATTATTTATCTGAATGGTACCAAAGCCCTTATAAAGTAGAAAAAATACCAACGGATATACAAGCGCACTGGAGCAAAATGCAACAATCTAGTTTTGTATTACCGCAACCAAATCCGTATATTCCAGAAAGAATGACAGCATTAGAATCATCACATATTGATTCAACACCGCAAAAAATCATAAATGACAAAGGCATGGTATTATGGTTTAAACAAGACCAAGTATTTAAACTACCACACGCCCATGTATATGTAGGTTTAGATCTCCCCAACAGCCATGGCAGCGCAAAAAAACAAGCACTCACCCGTTTGTATGTTGAACTCGTGCTCGACAGTATTATGGGTGAAAACTACCAAGCAGAAACTGCCGGTTTAACCTATGCTATTACATCTCACCAAGGCGGATTAACACTACATATTCAAGGTTATTCAGATAAACAATCAAAATTTGTCCGTCATTTAATCGGGCAACTACGTCTACGCCGTGTAACTGAAAGAGACTTTAACCAAACTAAAGTTAAGTTAATAAATGCATGGAATAATCAAAATCAAATAAAACCAGCGAATCAAGCTTTCAACCTATTAACTCAAAGCTTGCAGAACAACCAATATCCTGCAGAAATGCTAGCCGAACAACTCACAGAGATTGAGTATGCAGAATATGCCGAATTCAGTGTTCATCTTTTTGATAGGGTAAATGTCGAAGCTTTTGTTTATGGCGATTGGGATCTAACCCAAGCACTGCAATTGGGAGAAGAAATTAAAAGTATTGTATTCCAACGCAGTAAAGCGGCCCCAGAAGTCAGCCGAAAAGTATTCAAATTTGCAAAGCAAGCATTTGACTTCCACTTGGCTTTGCCAATTGATAGCACTGATACAGCGATTGTGCAGTACTATCAATCAAATGAAGTATCAGAGCGTGCTACCGCGTGTTATATGCTGATAAATCAACTGTTATCGCCGATAGTCTTTCACGACTTACGCAAACAAAAGCAGCTTGGTTACTTAGTTGGCAGTGCTTATTTCCCAATCAATTTGCTTCCTGGAGTGATTATTTATGTGCAATCAGATAATTACGACGAAGCGACTATATTGCATCAACTCGATCATTTTTATCAAAGCATTCCTGCTTATTTAAGCCAGTTAGATGAGCAGCAATGGTATAACATTCAGCAAGGATTAATTCATCAGCTCAACGAGAAAGACAGCAGTTTAAGAGCAAGCGCTCAAAGATTGTGGATGTCTATCGGCTTAAAAGACTCTAGTTTTAGGCGCACACGTGAAATATGCCAATGGATAGAATCGTTGACTTTTGAGGAAGTATTAGAAGAAATGTCTGAGATGTTTGCACCGGATGGCGACAAAGCTTTAATTACTTTATCTGCTTCTAAACAGCAGCAAAACGTCCGCTCTGAGTCAGCCGAACTTGTTGTAGGCAGCGCAACTGAATTACGCCGCCACCTACAATCAGCAGTAGAAGCTGTTAGTTTAAAACGTGGTTAACCTCAAAGCGGTAATACATCAATACTTTTTGATTCGAATCAAATTGAACAATTAAGTATTGATAGATACCGCTGTTGATATCATACGACAACAAATAGTTATATTGTTTTTGTTTATCAAAAGAATCAGGAAGACCCAGTTTTTTCTCAACAGCCGTGACATCCATTCCATTGGCTAAATGATTACGCAACACGTCTAAGTATAAAGCTTGCCTTGGATTAGCACTTGAATAATCCCCTTTGCCTTTTGCCCAAACAAAAGGATTAAATGCACTTTCGCTTAAGTGTTGTGACGTCGGTGTTAAATTGCTTGGCCGCAAATACTCAAACCACAAATAAAAAATAATCAGTGAGACTATGCCCACTGACCAAGTAATTAACCGAATGATTTTATAGGTGCGGCCACTTGTTAACATAACTCTTCAATACTAGATCTAAATTAACAGCTAGGACGTGCAAATTTCGCTTTTACACCTTGGCTAGAATATTTTTTAATGTGTTTAGCCAAATTTTTAATGCGCGTGTCAGGTGCTGGGTGAGTAGACAAAATTTCCATTGGCTTTTCCCCACCTAGCTTGTTCATGTTTTCCCAAAGTTTCATCGACGCTTCAGGTTTAAACCCAGCTTCCATCATGTACTTCAAACCAACGACATCTGCTTCTGATTCATGTGTACGGCTATATGGTAATAACACGCCATACTGAGCGCCTAGGCCTAATACAGACATAGTCGCTTGTTGATATTCGGAGCCTTGTGTCATAACCGCAGCACCTTGCAACACCACATTGGCAGCCGTATTTTGTGATACACGTTCACCACCATGGTTGGCAATAACATGACCAACTTCATGCCCCATAATTGCGGCCAATTGGTCTGCGTCTTCAGCAACGGCTAAAATTCCGGTGTACACACCAATTTTGCGTCCAGGCAATGCAAATGCGTTCACTTGTTCACTATCAAATACGACAACTTCCCAACCTTCTTGCCATTCAGCTGGTAGTACACGAATAATAGCATCAGCAACGCAGCCTACGTATTGATTAGTTTTAGCATCAGTGGAAACTTTCTGTTCTTGTTTAATCGACTCGAAACTATCTACCCCCATCTTAGCCATCTTGTCGGCATCAAACATAATGAATTGACTACGGCCGGTTGGCGATTGAGCACAACTAGCTAATACACTCGTTAACAGTAATAAAGATAATAGGCACTTGTTTTTCATTAAAAATTTTCCTTAACATAGGGAATAACTGGCAATAAAAAAGCCACTCGAAAGTGGCTTTAATCATAATCAATTTAACTGCGTAAGTCGTCAAAGAATCGCTTCACGCCGTCAAAAAAACCTGTTTCTTTTGGTCTGTGCTTAGCACTGCCCTCTTCCATTTCTGTGTCTAATTGGCGTAACAAGTCCTTTTGTGTGTCTGTTAAGTTAACTGGGGTTTCCACCACAACTTTACAAATTAAGTCACCTTCAATACCACCACGAACAGAGCGCACACCTTTACCGCGCATTCTAAACATTCGACCAGTTTGTGTT
Source organism: Catenovulum agarivorans YM01 (assembly GCF_000281085.1). Lineage (GTDB taxonomy): Bacteria > Pseudomonadota > Gammaproteobacteria > Enterobacterales > Alteromonadaceae > Catenovulum > Catenovulum agarivorans. Next base: position 12,185 of record NZ_AJWM01000093.1, on the reverse strand, counting down.
TCTGAAGGTATTTTTAATTTAACTTTACCATCAAGTGTTGGAACGTGAATTTCACCACCTAATGCAGCTGTTGCAAAACCGATTGGCACTTCACAATATAAGTTACTACCATCGCGCTCAAAAATAGCATGATCTCTTACATGTACTTGTACATATAAATCACCCGCTGGTGCACCATGCGCACCTGCTTCGCCTTCACCAGCCAAACGAATTCTGTCACCAGTATCAACACCAGCTGGTATTTTAACCGATAAAGTTTTGTTCTTCTGTACTCGGCCTTGACCATGACAACTCTTACATGGGTCGCTAATAATTTTACCTTGACCATGACAAGTTGGACAGGTTTGCTGCACAGCAAAGAATCCTTGGCGCATCTGTACTTGGCCTTGACCATGACAAGTAGAACAAGTCTGAGGTTTGCTGCCAGGTTTTGCACCAGAGCCATCACAAGGACTACAAGTTACCCAAGTAGGTACTTTAATTTCGACGTTTTTGCCTTTAACCGCCTCTTCTAAGCTCAACTCTAGGTTGTATCTTAAATCTGAGCCGCGTTGAGCTCTAGACTGACGACGGCCTCCGCCACCAAATATATCGCCAAAAACATCACCAAAGATATCAGAAAAGTCTTGGTGTCCACCACCACCGCCCATTTGCGGATCAACACCGGCATGGCCATATTGGTCATAACGCGCTTTTAGATCAGCGTTGGTTAAAACCTCATAAGCCTCTTTAATTTCTTTAAACTTCTCTTCTAATTCTTTATCACCCTTAGTTCTATCAGGATGATATTTCATCGCCAAGCGCTTATAGGCTTTTTTGATATCTTTCTCACCGGCGCTTTTTTCTAGCCCCAGGACTTCATAATAATCTCTTTTAGACATATATCTCGCCTAGATTAACGTACAAAACGGGTGCAAGCACCCGTTTGTATACATATACTTTCGATTACAAGTTACTTGTTATCGTCTTTTACTTCTTCGAACTCAGCATCAACAACATCGTCTGCGGCTTGAGCTTGTGGTTCTGCTTGCGCACCTGCGTCACCGCCTTGTGCTTGAGCTTTTGCTTGCGCAATTTCAACTAATTTTTGCGAAGCTTGAATTAAAGCTTGAGACTTAGCATCAATCTCTTCTTTATCAGAACCTTTAAGTGCAGTTTCTAACTCAGAAATGGCTGTTTCAATTGCTTCTTTGTCATTAGCGGCTAATTCAGCACCCGCTTCTTCAATTTGCTTCTTAGTTGCATGCACTAAACCATCAGCTTGGTTACGTGCTTGAACTAATTCTTCAAACTTTTTATCAGCATCTGCGTTTGCTTCAGCTTCACGAACCATTTTTTCTACTTCTTCATCAGATAAACCAGAAGAAGCTTTAATGGTAATTTTTTGTTCTTTACCAGTATCTTTATCTTTAGCAGATACGTGTAAGATACCATCCGCATCAATATCAAAAGTAACTTCGATTTGTGGTACACCACGTGGTGCAGGACGAATACCTTCAAGGTTAAATTGACCTAGAGATTTGTTCGCACTCGCTTGTTTACGCTCACCTTGGATAACGTGAACAGTTACTGCAGATTGATTGTCATCAGCAGTTGAGAAAGTTTGTGACTTCTTAGTTGGGATAGTCGTATTTTTCTCGATTAACGCTGTCATAACACCACCCATAGTCTCAATACCTAAAGACAATGGAGTTACGTCTAACAATAATACGTCAGTTACATCACCAGAAAGAACACCACCTTGAACAGCAGCACCTACAGCAACAGCTTCATCAGGGTTAACGTCTTTACGTGGCTCTTTACCGAAGAATTCAGTAACAGCTTTTTGTACTAGTGGCATACGTGTTTGACCACCAACCAAAATAACGTCGTTCACGTCACTTACAGTTAGGTCTGCATCTTTAAGCGCTTGTTTTAATGGCTCTAAAGTTGCTTTAACCATATCTTCCACTAAAGACTCTAATTTAGAACGAGTTACTTTAATATTTAAATGCTTAGGACCTGATGCGTCAGCTGTAATGTATGGCAAGTTAACTTCTGTTTGTTGCGCAGAAGACAACTCAATTTTAGCTTTTTCAGCAGCTTCTTTTAAACGCTGCATAGCTAATGGATCTTTACGCAAATCAAAACCTTGATCAGATTTAAACTGATCAACTAAGTAGTTGATTAAACGGTTATCAAAGTCTTCACCACCTAAGTGAGTATCACCATTAGTCGCTAATACTTCGAAAGTATGTTCGCCGTCTACTTCGTCAATTTCAATAATTGAAATATCGAATGTACCACCACCTAAGTCGTATACAGCAATGACGTTATCACCAGACTTTTTGTCCATACCGTAAGCTAAAGCAGCAGCAGTAGGCTCATTGATGATACGTTTTACATCTAAACCAGCAATACGACCAGCATCTTTAGTTGCTTGACGTTGCGCATCATTAAAGTAAGCAGGAACTGTGATTACTGCACCAGTTACTTTTTCACCTAAATAATCTTCTGCTGTTTTTTTCATTTTTTTCAAAACTTCAGCAGAAATTTGTGGTGGCGCCATTTTTTCGCCTTTCACTTCAACCCAAGCATCACCATTGTCTGCTTGAGTAATTTTGAATGGCATAATGTCTACGTCACGTTGTACTTCTTTATCAGTAAAACGACGACCGATTAAACGCTTGATTGCGAATAAAGTATTTTGAGGGTTAGTTACCGCTTGACGTTTAGCAGGTTGACCTACTAATGTTTCGCCGTCTTCTGTATAAGCGATAATTGATGGGGTTGTACGATCACCCTCAGCATTTTCGATAACTTTTGCTTTGTCGCCGTCTAATACAGCAACACATGAATTGGTAGTACCTAAGTCAATACCGATGATTTTGCCCATTTGGAAAATCTCCGAATAAAATTAAATGTGTTAAAACCTGCTTTTTTAGTGGGGTCTTTCTATTCAGTATTCAATACCCGAAACTAAAAAAATTTGTTGCTAAAAGTCTCTGCTTTATAGCCTTGACCTATAAGTAAGGCTGCAATTGAGCTTTTCAAGCCATTAAAGTTAAATAAATTAAAAATAAATCTACGTTTGCTGTTTTTTCGCACAGATAAAGCCAGCTTGCGTTTGCCAAGCGAAAAACAAATCCCTAAACTTCTCTCAAACCAAATTTAGTGAAAATATTTTTATGAAAATTATCTCATTCAACATAAATGGCTTAAGAGCACGTTTACACCAGCTACAAGCGGTAATAGATAAACACCAGCCAGACGTAATAGGTTTACAAGAAATAAAAGTGCACGACGATGCTTTTCCATTACAAGCTATTTTAGATATGGGTTATCACGTGGAATTTTTTGGTCAAAAAGCTCATTATGGTGTAGCGCTCGTTTCTAAACAAAAACCAACTTTTGTGCAAAAAGGTTTTAAAACCGATGACGAAGACGCACAGCGCCGTATGATTATTGCAACCTACCAAGATGAAAACGGTGATGATGTAACTGTATTTAACGGTTATTTTCCACAAGGTGAAAATCGCGACCACCCAATTAAATTCCCAGCGAAAGAAAAGTTTTATCAAGATTTAATGGCTGAGTTAAACAACTATTATACGCCTGAACAAAATATTGCGGTTATTGGTGATGTGAACATTTCACATACAGATTTAGATATAGGTATTGGCGAGCCAAACGCCAAACGCTGGTTAAAAACTGGTAAATGTTCATTTTTACCGGAAGAGCGCGAATGGTTAAACACCCTAATAGATTGGGGTTTCACCGACACTTACAGAAACTTACACCCAGATACAACCGAACGATATAGCTGGTTTGACTATCGCTCTAAAGGTTTCGACGACAACCGCGGCTTACGTATAGATTTAGTTTTAGCAACGCCTGCATTAAGTGCTAGAGCGATTGAGAGCGATATAGATTATGAATTACGCGGTATTGAAAAACCTTCTGATCACGCGCCAATTTGGACAACCTTTAAATAACTAAGGCTCAATAATGCTGTTAAACCTAATTGTATTTGCCGCCGTTGCTTATTTAGCTTATGACAAAAATACCTTGCGGTTATTATTAACCGAAAAACCTAAACAACATTTGTTTTTCGGTTACACAGCTTTATTAACCATATTATGGTCTATTCAAGCCAGTATATATGAAGGGCTAGAAGTACATTTTTTATGGATGACAGCCTGTACTTTGTTTTTAGGGCCTAGGCTTGCAATATATGCTGGCCTAATCGCCACTTTGATAAATTGCCTGTTGGGTAGTTATCAATGGGATAATGCCTATATTCAACTGTTATCGGGTGTTTGTCTGCCCGCGCTAGTCAGTTATTTGGTTTACGTGATTAGCTTCCACAAACTCCCAAGACACTTTTTCATTTATGTATTTGTCTGCGGCTTTTTTGCTGGAGCGCTATCCATAGGGCTCAAAATGCTAGCTATCTCAGGTGTTTTCACTTTAACCGGCCAATACGCTTGGGATGTGGTATTTGATAACTATCTGATCTTGCTAGTTTTGTTAGCTTTCCCAGAAGCTTTGTTAAACGGCATGACGATGACAATCGGGATCATTTATGTACCTTCATGGGTACGCACTTTTTACGACAGTCAGTATTTAGATGACAAATGAAATTACTGACATAAAATATACAAAAATTTTCGTTTTATTAATGGAATTTGCTTAAATGCGCACTACTCAATATTTATTATCAACACAAAAAGAAACTCCATCTGATGCTGAAGTAATCAGCCACCAACTCATGTTGCGTGCAGGTATGATACGTAAATTGGCTTCAGGTTTATACACTTGGTTACCATCAGGTTTAAAAGTTTTACGTAAAGTCGAAAACATTGTTCGCGAAGAAATGAACAAAGCTGGCGCAATTGAAGTATTAATGCCAGTTGTTCAGCCAGCTGATTTATGGGAAGAATCAGGCCGCTGGGAAAAGTTTGGCCCTGAATTGTTGCGCATTAAGGATCGTCACGATCGTCCATTTTTGTTAGGCCCAACCCATGAAGAAGTTGTAACCGAACTCGTTCGCAAAGAAATTAGCAGCTACAAACAATTGCCGATTAATTTGTATCAAATTCAAACTAAATTCCGTGACGAAGTTCGCCCTCGTTTTGGTGTAATGCGCTCACGTGAATTTTTAATGAAAGATGCTTATTCATTCCACTTAGATGCGACCTGTTTAGAAAAAACCTATCAAACAATGCATCAAGCTTACTGTAATGTATTTGATCGTCTAGGGTTAGAATACCGTCCAGTGTTGGCTGATACAGGTTCAATTGGTGGTAGTACATCACACGAATTCCATGTATTAGCTGAAAGTGGTGAAGACGCGATTGTATTTAGTGATGGTAGTGACTACGCAGCCAACATCGAAAAAGCTGAAGCACTCGCTCCGACTGGTGACAGAGCACAAGCGACTCAACAAGTTGAAAAAGTAGCAACACCAAATACCCACAGTATTGAAGAAGTTAGCCAACTACTGAAAGTAGATGCGAAACAAACGGTAAAAACTTTATTGGTTGCCGGTGCAAACGAAGAAGGCGAAGCAGAAGGTGTTGTTGCGCTTGTATTACGTGGCGATCACGAACTTAATGAAGTAAAAGCGGAAAAATTTGCAGAAGTGTTTGCCCCGCTTACTTTTGCCAATGAAGAACAAATTAAACAAGCGGCAAACTGTGATGCGGGCTCAATTGGACCTGTAGGTTTGAATATCCCAACGATAGTAGATTTAAGTGCTGCACATCTCGCGGATTTTGTTTGTGGTGCCAACGACAACGGCTTCCACTTAACAGGTGTAAACTGGGATAGAGATATTACAGAATACAAAACAGCAGACATCCGCAACGTGGTTGAAGGCGATCCTAGCCCTTGTGGTAATGGCAAATTGAGCATTAAACGCGGCATCGAAGTTGGTCACATCTTCCAACTAGGCACTAAATATAGTGAAGCTATGAAAGCTGGTGTCTTAACTGAATCGGGCAAACATGAAACCCTAACCATGGGTTGTTATGGCATAGGTGTATCACGCATAGTTGCTGCAGCTATTGAACAAAACCATGATAAGTTTGGTATTAAATGGCCAGCGGCTATTGCACCTTTCCAAGTTGGTATCTTACCAATGAATATGCACAAATCGCATCGCATACCAGATGTTGCCAACAAATTATATGACGAATTAGCATCAGCCGGTTTGGACGTATTGTTTGACGACAGAAAAGAACGTCCGGGTGTTATGTTTGCAGACATGGAACTCGTAGGTGTACCGCACGTTATCGTAATTGGTGAGCGCAACCTAGACGAAGGTGTGGTGGAATATAAAAACCGTATTACCGGTGAAAAGCAGTCAATTGCGATTGAAGAAGTAATTAAATTCATTAAAGAAGCTGTTTAAACTCCCACATGCCTTGCCAAATAGGGCTGGAAAATCCAGCCCTAGATCAACAAAAATCTTTCAATTTAAACTCGCATTTCAGCAATTTAGTCTACACTCATATTAAGTTTTAATAATTTACCATTATTATCATATGAGTGATGACGACTTGTTTGAGTTCGCAGACGATAGCGACAATGAACAGACAGAAACACAGTATTGGAAAATACTTGTTGTTGATGATGATAATTTTATTCATCAAGTAACAGGTTTAGTCCTAAATGAACTTGAAGTTGAAGGTAGAAAACTACAACTACTCAACGCTTATAGCGGTGCTCAAGCACGTGAAATTTTACAACAAGAGCAAGACGTCGCACTCGCTTTTGTTGATGTAGTAATGGAAACAGATCACGCTGGTTTAGATCTCGTTCGCTGGATAAGGACAGAGCTAAACAATAGTAGTATTCGCCTAATTTTACGCACCGGCCAAGCGGGTACAGCACCAGAAGAGCAAGTTATTCGTGATTACGACATTAACGATTACAAAGAAAAAACCGAGTTAACCGCCAGAAAACTAGCGACCTGCGTATATTCGGGCATTCGCTCTTACCGAGATTTAATGACGATTGAAAAAAGTCTAAAAGGCTTTCAACGTTTAGTCTCTGCATCAACTAATATTCTAAAAACCCACTCAATTATAGAATTTGGTTCAGCATCGCTCGTTCAGCTATTCGATTTATTAGAAATTGAATGCTCTTCTTTGTACGTCGCTCACACCAGTACTGAGTTGTATTCAGAAGATGACAAAATTATTCTAGGCGCGACCGGTAATTATGTCGGTTATGGCCACGACTACAGTAGCATCACCATCAGTGACAACTCTAAACAACTTATCGATAGTGCATTTAAAGATAAAAAAACCTACATAGATCAAAATATATATGTCGGCTATTACGAAACAGCCGACCAAACCGAATCAGTTTTATTAGCTCAATTTAAGCAACCAGTAGATGAATTTCACATTCATCTACTAGAAATCTATGCAACCAATATTGCCTTAGTATTTGAAAATGTTACTTACAGAGAAGATCTAACAACAACCCAAGCGGAATTAATTTATATCTTGGGTGATGCGATTGAAATGCGCAGTAAAGAAACCGGCGCCCACGTAAAGCGAGTGTCACTGATTTGCCATGAGCTAGCGACCTTATATGGCTGCGACGAAAGGTTTGTCACTACCCTAACCCACGCTGCACCATTGCATGATGTTGGAAAAATTGCCATACCTGAATACATTTTACATAAACCCGGCAAGCTCGATCCCAAAGAATGGAGTGTAATGCTTAAACATGCAGAAATAGGTGGTGATTTGTTAAAAAATTCGCGTAAAGCAATACCAAAAGCAGGTGAAAAAATTGCACGATACCACCATGAAAACTGGGATGGTACTGGTTATCCAGAAGGATTAGTTGGCGAAGCAATACCGCTAGAAGCCCGAATCGTAGCTATTGCCGATGTTTTTGACGCTTTAGGCTCGAAACGTAGCTACAAAGAACCTTGGAGTGACGATAAAATCAAAGCGTTATTGGCTGAAGAATCTGGCAAAAAATTTGAGCCTAAGTTAGTTGAAATTATGCTTAAAAACTACGAATTATTTACAACGATTCGAGAACTAAACCCAGATGAGTTCTAGGCTGTATTCTAGTGCTCGTTCGCGTTAAACTTAGGTTTTTATTGCCCAAACCTAAGATTTCTCAGATTTATGATTATTGTTATTTCTCCTGCAAAAAATTTAGACTACGAAACAGCAACGCCGACTCAACAATACACTCAACCAGAGTTATTAACTGACAGCACTGAGCTTGCTGATGTTTGCAAAAAATTGACTCCGCTAGATCTTTCAAACTTAATGCACATTAGTGATAAATTAGCAGGCTTAAACGCAGCTCGTTTTGCCGATTGGACTAACTCATTTACCTTAGAGAACGCTAAACAAGCGCTATTCGCTTTTAATGGCGATGTTTATACAGGTTTGGACGCATACACATTAAAATCTGAAGATATCGACTATGCACAACAGCACTTACGCATACTCTCTGGGTTATATGGCTTGTTAAAGCCACTAGATTTAATGATGCCTTACCGCTTGGAAATGGGCACAAAATTGGCCAACCCGCGCGGCGCTAACTTGTACCAATTCTGGGGCAGCATTATTACCAATAAGCTAAATGAAAGTGCCGAAACAATAGGCAGTGAAACTTTGGTTAATCTTGCTTCAAACGAATACTTTAAGTCAGTTAAGGCCAAAGAATTTAACGGTAAAATTATCGCGCCTGATTTTAAAGATTGGAAAAATGGTCAGTATAAAACCATTAGTTTTTTTGCGAAAAAAGCACGTGGCATGATGGCCAGATATATCATTGAAAACAAGATAGAAACAGTAGAAGGTTTATTGGAGTTTGATCTAGCGGGTTATCAATACAATCCTGACCTATCAACTGATATCAAGCCGGTATTTACTCGCCAAGAGCAATAAACCAGCTTGATTTATACGTTATAGACAATAGTTAATAGCGCTTACATCATTAGCGCTATTAACACACCACCCAATAACAGCCTATAAATAACAAATGGCAGCATGCCCATTTTTTCGATAACGGCTAAAAAGAAATAAATACACGCATAAGCGCTAATAAAAGATAGAGACGTGCCTAAGATAATTGCGTTCCAATCAACAGCTTCAGTGCCAGTTGCTAGCTTTAGCGTATGGTAAGACCCTGCAATTAAAATAATTGGAATCGACATTAAAAAAGAAAATTTAGCGGCTTCGCTGCGGCTTAGTCCTAACATTAAACCGGCAGTAATAGTGATGCCAGAGCGAGACGTGCCAGGGATCATCGCAATTGCCTGCGCTATGCCTATAATTAGTGCTTTTTGCCAGCCTAACAACTGCATAGAAACAGTTTGTTTTGCTTTGACATCCGCCCACCACAACAACAAACCAAAAACGATAGTCGTAGTCGCGATAACAGCAGTTGAACGCGCGTAAACTTCAATAATATCTTTAAATGCAAGGCCAAACAGCAAAGCTGGGATTGTAGCAAGAGCTACTAACCAACCTAAATTAGCTTCAGAACTGGCTTCTTTGCTAATCACTTGTTTAAACATTGCCGCTAAAATAGTTTTTACTTCTTGCCTAAAATAAATAACAACTGCGGCTAAAGAGCCAACATGTACAGCAACGTCAAACGCTAGCCCTTGGTCTTGCCAGCCTAGAATTTGTGAAGGCAAAATTAAATGAGCAGAGCTTGAGATAGGTAAAAATTCAGTGAGTCCCTGTATTAGCGCTAATACGATAATTTCTATTATTGACATCTATCAATCCCAGTTAAAGTTAATCGTCCAAAGTTTTTGTTGTGGGTTGTTGTATTCAGCTTTTAACTGACCATAAGTTTTCTTTAAAGCTGGGTGGTGAACATCTGCAAAAATATCCGCTAAAGGTAATAATACAAAGGCATTTTTAGTAATCTCGTCACGCGGTAATTTAATCGGATCTTCACAGATACAATCAGCATAAAATAATAAATCTAAATCCAAAGTTATTTCTGATTTATTGCTACTACTTCTATCGCGGCCATATTGGTTTTCGATAGATTTAAGCAATTTAATAAACTGCTCCAACGACAGATTTGTTTCGCCACCAAAAACAATATTCTTAAAATTAGCACCGCCAAAACTGACTGGTTCGCTTTCATACACAGGCGAAATTTTTAATTCATTAATAAATGGCCGAATTAAGAATATTGCTTTGTTCAGGTGGAATTCTGTTTGCTTATTTGTACCTAAGCTAATTGCTACTAGTGCCATGTGTTTATTGACCTACAGCAGTGTAACTTGTGGCAAAGCGCTCCACCACTATACCAACGTGGGCATTTTCTATTGCGTCTGGTTTAGTTATTTTTAGCCTAATATGTTCTATCGGGAAATGTTTGAACAACATTTGGCAAATCTTTTCAGCTAAGGTTTCAATCAACTCAAACTGGCGCGCAGCGCAATAAACTTGAATAAGGTCGGTCACCGCAGAGTAATCTAGCGCAAGTTCAAGCTCATCGTTTTCTGCTGGTTTAGAATTATCCCACTGCATATCTAAATCAAATATTAAACTTTGTTTAATATTATGCTCCCAATTAAAAACCCCAATAATGGTTTCTATGGCTAGATTGTGAATAAACACAATGTCCTTCATCTAAGTACCTAAATTTATTGTGACAGTTTGGTGAATTGAATTCAGAAATAATGTAAGCTCTAAGCTTGTGCAGTTTACCCTGTTTTATCTTTGGAAAAAACCTAACTCTATGTCAACATCCCTATTAATTATGCTAGTTGCTGCCTATTTAATCGGATCAATGTCTGGCGCTCGAATTACGGCCTTCTTGTTTAATACTTCCAATCCAACTGAACATGGTTCAAAAAACCCAGGTGCAACAAATATGTACCGTATAGCGGGTTTTAAAGCTGCAATCGTAACTTTTTTGTTTGATGTTTTGAAAGGCACAATTCCATTATGGGGAGCTTATTTTTTAGGTTTTCAACCATTGGAGTTAGGACTTATTGCAATAAGTTGCTGTATAGGTCATATATTTCCTATCTACCACAAATTTAAAGGTGGCAAAGCTGTTGCGACCGCGTTTGGGGTTTTGCTGCCCATTGGTTTGGAATTGGGATTAGCGCTAGCACTGACATGGTTAATAACAGCGTACAAAACTCGCTATTCTTCAATAGCTTCTATCGTGGCTGTTTCTTTAGCGCCATTATATGTTTGGTTACTCAAACCCAAATACACTTACGCGGTTATTATGCTGACAATCTTGATCATCATTCGCCACTTACCTAACATTAAACGCTTAATACAAGGGCAAGAGCCAAAGATTGATGATAAGCGTGACAGAACAAATATTTAGATTTCAATTATATCTTCTACTTTTACTTTACCCGCTACTAGCTCTTCTTTGACAGACTTGGTTAAGCGCTTGATTCTATATTCAAGTTGATAAGCTAGTTTCTTTGATTGAGTCTCGTAACTGTATTCCAATGAGATAGCTTTGCGTGCTCGAAAGTATTTAGCTGCTAGCTTAGGGTTGGACTGATGTTCGTTAAATCTACGTTCAACGTCAGTAGTCACACCTGTATATAAACTATTATCATCTGCACGTATCATATACACGTGCCAATTCACTTGGCTAGATTTAGATGTTTGTTCAAGTTTAGGCATTGGCAAAGGTGGAAGTAATAACGGTTTATTTTTGTGAGTAGTATAAACGAAAAAACCCAGCAAAAGCTGGGTTTAAAATGATAACCTGATAATGTGCTACTCTCACATGGGAACTCCCACACTACCATCGCCGCTATTGTGTTTCACTTCTGAGTTCGAAATGGATCAGGTGGTGCCACAATGCTATCGTCATCAGGAAAAACTGGTTAATTTCTAGTTTTTCTTCTTTTTAAATTAGAAGCCTGGCAGTGTGCTACTCTCACATGGGAACTCCCACACTACCATCGCCGCTATTGTGTTTCACTTCTGAGTTCGAAATGGATCAGGTGGTTCCACAATGCTATCGCCGCCAGGCATAAACTGTCTCGTGATTAATAACTTAATCACCAATCTGAATTCGTAAAAGCTTAATCTTTAAGTTCTATTTCAATCTGTTGTTCATCTATTCATTTAATCAAACAACTTCTTTATTTGTATTCTTGGTTAACCCAATAAACATTTGGCGTTGTATGGTTAAGCCGCACGGGCAATTAGTATTGG
>NZ_JH767547.1:23800-24593 GCF_000281085.1 Catenovulum agarivorans YM01 | reverse complement strand
CTGTGAGTTATTCTACTCACTTAATGAGGTGTCCAAAACTATTGGATCAGATCATTATTATTGGACATATCGTTTTTGTTAACTTTGGTGTTTGTGGATAAAACCACCAACAAATTACCCTTAACATTCTAATTAATTTTATTGTCGGTAATTTCATATTTAAGTTACTAAACAATCCTAGATTTTCCACTTGCGGCTCGCTTTTTGGCACTACTTTGTACGTAGACTGAATCGGTAGTTGCCATGCTTGAGTGGCCCAAATCCTCCAGACACATCTTTCAAGGCGCGACCTCTTTCAATCTCCATGCTGGCACCTGTATGTCTTAACCAATGTGGTGAAACATCTTTATAGATTTGAGCATGTTTTTCGCCACATTTAGATTTTGCAATATCATAAGTAGTCTCCAGTACTTGGTGAACTAATCGAGCTAATTGTCGTCCACTCATGCCGCCAACGCCACGGATTTTTTCGACTATAGGCTGTTTTTCTTGACGACCTGGGAATGCCGATAATCCGCGCCATAGGCGATAACGTTCAAGATATGGTAAAAAGCTATCTGGTACTGAAATGTCGCGAATTTTTTTACCTTTACCAAATATTTTTAACCACCAGTTTTTATCATCATCTTGCCAAAAATGATTCATAGTTGGGAGCCAATCGTCGCGCTCAGAAAGCTCTGAAATTCGCAAAAACATGGTTTTCATTGCGGCAATCAAGAATAAATTTCGTTCATATATTGGATCATCGGAAGCCATATTTTCAGCGGTTTGTAACAAAAGTTCCCACTGCGAT
>NZ_JH767547.1:0-23558 GCF_000281085.1 Catenovulum agarivorans YM01 | reverse complement strand
AAGGCTTCCACTGAGGATTGATTTTGAAAAAGCCAGAGGTCATTACAAATTTATCGACGTTGGTTAACGCAATCCAAGCTTGCGGTGGTTTAATGAAAAACTCAGAATAATCGAGTATGTCAGACTTACGACAATCTATAAGCGGCTTCTTAGAAACTAAAAAGCACCACAAGCGCAATTTTTCAACATCAGAGCGGAAGCGAATATAAGTATGTTCTGATTTGTTACGACCGAGATAAATTAAATAGTCTTTTGCCCAAGTCCAGAGCTGACGATACCAGTCGGGGTTGCTATTAAAAAACTCAGTTAATTGAGGATAGTTTTGCCAATCGAAATCTTTTAGCTCTTGATAGGATGGAAACAAAGGAATGGCTTTTGGTATTGTCATGTTAAGCTCAAAACAAAAAACACAATAAATCAATTCTAATTCGACAAACTCACTATGTCCAATAATAAAGATTATTAGACAATTTAAAGGCTGCAGATACTTAGCCTGGTTGATACAATTTGTACGTAACTGTTTGTGACAATAAAGGTTTACTAAATCGGACCTGACTTGACGGAAGCCCCGCTTCAATGTCGGTGGCTATTGATTAAATCAACAAAGATAATAAATCCAACTAAACGCTGAATCAGCACCGATAGTGATAGTGTAAATCGCTTATAAATTTTAAACGTTACATGATCTGAGACCCACTGACATTGGCCAACCCAATTTTTCCATATCTAGTATTGTTAGCAAGTGCCCAAAAATCTGCATTGCCTCTATATTTTTACTGTTCACCTGTAAATAATGAATATCCAATAACTAGGTTTTGAGGAATTTTAACGAATAGCAATAATCATAATCAGCTCAGAATAAATTCGAAAGGCTATTAATCTCCGTTTAAAATTATTAAACAACGTTTACGGTAATATGCCTGTGGTATTGCTTCTCGCAGTATCCTCTACCTGTTTCACCATGATCATTGATTGGGGCACATTAGATTAATGAAAATGAAATTTTCGTGTACAAAACTCTAGTAATAGGATCATACAAAACCGATAATACAAATTCGATAGTCAATTGTAATCAACCTGAGTCGCTTTCAATCATAAATTATGTCTATTTAATATAAGGTGTACAGAATTAACTATTGCACATAAACAACATTACTTAACAGGGATATTGAATACCCATCCTAGTAATATTCGAGTCTACGGCAAAAGTTCTCTGGCGTGGCATCCTAGCACTTTAGCTATGGCATAAAGCTTTTCAACCGTGATGTTCATTTGTCCACGTTCAACTCGACCAATGTAACTTCTATCCATATCCGCTAATTCGGCAAGTTTATCCTGAGCCAATCCGATTTCCTTTCGTTTTTCTCGAATTTTGGCGCCCAGCTTTCGTGCTAAGTCTTTCATTTTTACTTATCTCAAAATAAAAGACTATCTTTTTTTGCGGATTATTAATCCACGGCTTATAATCCTCACCTTTCAGATATTTGACACCATTGAATAAACGAGCTGTATACAATTGATCACTATTAGCCCTCTATTACATAAAGTTTTTTCGTCTCACTTACACTCTTTTTTAACTTTAAAAGAGATTAGGTTACAACTCATTGATTCAGTAAATAGAGAATTATCGACTGAAGAAATAAACAAAATAATCTACCGTCAGATAAATCGGCTTATCAGACATGGCATTATTTGCAAAGAACAAATTAAAAACTCAAAAAATATGGGATACAAAACCACAGAAAAATTTGCATCGGTGGAATTTAGGTTTAAGCCATTTGCTTTCGAAAGCAGTATGAATGAGCCACCACAGGCATCGGAAATTCATGAAGCACCGCAAGCGGACATCCAACAAAAACTCAAGCACCAATTGACCCAATATGAAATAGATTTTCAGTCGAGTATCGCCGAATCAGAGGAATATAAAAATTTACTCTCAATTGTTCCAGAACTTCGAAAAACATTAGAGAAACACTATAAAGTGGCCCGCGAACACTCGAACAAACTACTCGGAAAAATAACAGCCGTAAAAAAGCTAATTGAAGAACAGGCAGCAATTTAGGATGCAATTACGAACCTGGCAATCTGAATGCGTATCCGCTGCTTATGAATTTTATGAGCATTCTAGGCACTTTTTGTGTTTGGCAACACCTGCGGCAGGCAAAACCATAATGGCCGCGACGCTTGCAAACAAGCTATTTGAATCAGATAAGGTTGACCTTACCGTCGTTATTTCCCCAAGCGCGCCAACCTGCAACAATGCCAAACGTGTGTTTGAGAAAATCTTGCGTAAAAAATTTGATGGTAAACTAGGTTCTGTTGGGTGCTCAATCACATACCAAGCTATGCTCAATCTAGATGATGTTTTTTGGGAGTTATTGGCAACGCACAGAGTGTTGGTTATTTTTGACGAAATACATCACTGCGCCGGAGAAACGCTAGCACAGGCGAATGCTTGGGGTGCTTCAATTATCCGTCACGTAAAAGATAGAGCCGCCTATACTTTGTCATTAAGCGGTACGCCTTGGCGTACGGATTCTTTGCCGGTCACACTAGCTGATTACAATCCAACAGACAATACAATTCAGACCCATTACCAATATGGGCTTGGACGGGCTATAAAGGAGCGCGTCTGCCGCTTACCGCAAGTTGTCTTAATCGATAATGAAAATATAGTCGTTAAAAACAAATCCGAACAAAACCATTTCAAAACTTTTATTGAACTATTCAATCAAAAACTCATTAGCTACAGTGAGCTACTGCATAATGAAAATGCGCTGAAATACATACTATCGGCTGCTACTAGCAAATTAAATGAGTTACGCAGACATAATCCTAATGCGGGCGGGTTAATTGTTGCAGCCTCAGTAAGTCATGCAATGATTATTCAAAGTTTAATGGCGTCTATTTTCGATATACAAGCGGTTATTGTAAGCTACAAATCGGACAAATCAGCTGGTGTTATAAACGAATTCCGTCACAGTGAAGCACCTTGGATTATTAGTATTGGCATGATTTCAGAAGGCACCGATATTCCAAGACTACAAGTCTGTTGTCATTTGAGTCGAGTAAAAACAGAACTCTATTTTAGGCAAATAATCGGAAGAATCTTACGTGTAACAAGTGCTGAGCTTGAAAAAGCTTGGTTATATACGTTTGCAGAGCCGAACCTTACCAATTTTGCACATCGACTTGCGGACGATATCCCTAATTATCCGGTGGTATTGAAGGAAGATGTTGATGAACCGATGAATGTAGCTGCGAAGCATACTCCTTATAAAGAAAACTCACTTTTGAATTCCAGCCGTAGTAAATCTTCAGAAATATTTAAAAGCAAACCCAGTTTAGAAATAGCTCCGAACTTTAAAGAAGCGCCCAACTACTCGACAAACTTATCCCAAATGCTTCATCTTGATGTGGTCGGTAAATTTAGGCAACAGCTGGTTAGTGTGTACCAGTCTCCTTTCTAAGTCTTCGGTTAAGTTGTTGGTAATCAGGTTAAAACTCGAGTGGTGTGTTGAAGTTAGCCGATTACCGACAAATATCCGTAGTTGATTTGTTGTCTGCACGCCTTTCCCAGTTAAAAATAATTGACTAATTTATTTCCTGATAATTGACAGATTTACTTCCTAGCACGTATATCAAACGTGCTAGTGTCAACTTTGTTATAACTAAAACTCAACCCATAATTTAACATAACATATATTGTCAGAGTGACTTTTTAGTTAATTCGCTGATATATAATGATTTTCTCATTTTTCTTACGACACCATGACGCGACTTTTTGACATTATGGCGGGAGATATAAAAAAGGCAGCTAAAAAGCTGCCATGGTGTCAGTGGGTATATTTTAACCAAAAGTCGGCTAAGCTTTCCTTGTTTAGCCTTGTTGCCCTCTCTGCATGCAGTGAGGCCAATACTTTCAAGGGGTCTAGCTCTAAAAGCTCGGCAACATTTATTGCAATTTCATCATCCATAGAACTGCGTTCATGTCTCCAATTGCTAACGCTGTTGGGTTTTACACAAATCTTTTTTGATGCGGCATAGTCCGAGGGCAGATTATAAGCGGCTTTAAGCTGCTCAATCAGTTCAATTGAAACGTTCATTTTCACACCTTTTTGTAACCATCACACTATAAGAATAAACCAATAATCAAGGGTGTCTACACACTAAAGGGTCTTGAATATGTAAAGAGTCTTGATTTATATTGATTAGTACAACATTTGTTCACCTATTTGTTGTAACTATCACAATCCGAAACGGCGGGGCGGTGGCCACCAAACCGCTGTTTATATTTACAGTACACGGATTGTGTGAATTGAAACTAAAACGGATTAAGGATTGTGAACCATGCCACTAGACCAAATCAAAAATGATAACCAGTTATCAGAACTCACCAAAGAAACCTTAACTATTGAAATCGTTAGCTTAATTTTAGAGCTAAATGCCTTGTTTAAAAGCAAAGAGGTAAAACAGAGCGTCAGTATTGATGTAACTCGCTCAACGTTATACATCGGTTACGTTTACCACGAACCAAGCGCACCAATTGAATACCGTATGGAATCTAAAGTTTTACTTTTAGACGATGAATCAATATGCGAAAAGCTGAAAGCTGAAAAAAACACAATTGCTGGCCTAATTGATTCATTGGTGGAGGGCTAACAGATGCAAGCCACCAATGCAGCCAATATTGTCGAATCGCGCACTAATGACAAAGTACGCGATTGGACTAAACGCGCAGTAGCTCAAGCGCAGAAAACCAATTCACACCCACTTAAAGTGATTTTTAACGCAGCATTTAAGAACGTGGGTGGTGCGGTATGAAATCACTATTTAAAGCAAACGCAGAAGAACTTAGGAACCAGTATGGCCGAGGTTTGCTTGGTCAAAAGTTGGAAGTAAGAGCGATTGGAAACAATCAAATTGGCTATGAAGTTGGTACGGTTTACCAAGTTGTCTACGCTAAAGAAATAGATTGGTGTTTAGTTGTTAGATTGGATAATGATGACGCGGTACTGGTTGGTAAAGACCAAGATTGCGGAATAGTTGATATTGCCGAGCTATACAACTGCGGGGTGGCAAGATGATTATCTACAACCCACACAACGAAACACGCAACCAGTCAATCAAGGTTGTAGCTAACAACCCAATTGACATAAGTTCGCAAGGTAAAAAAAAAGAGAAAAGCGGCAAACCCAAAAGGCAACCCGTGTTGCCTTGCGGTGTTTTAGATAATCCAAAAATTGAGCGCGCTTTACAATCCGCAGTAAGAAAACCACTTTACACTGAAGTGGGTCCTCCTAAACCATCAGAATTCAAACAACATATTTTCGATAAGTTACAGCAAAACTTTTCTGTTTCTGTTGCCTCTTATCGTGCAAAAAACGAACACGACTCAGACTGCCCCGCAGGGCTGGCGAAGCCAGTAAACAATAGACTTGTCCAAAGGCCAAAAAGTCCGACAGAGAGCAAAATTCAAAAAATTAAGGCTTTATCGGGCCTAATTACGGTTACTGCCCGCAATAAAAATGCCCGAATCAATCCAAAAACGGGCAACCGCGTAGAAACCATTACAAATCACATAAACCCAATGCAGGAGCAGCCAAGCGAGGTTAATTTTTATTATGGCCGTGGCGACAATGCCAACGTTGCAAAAACAAAAATTACCTGCCGTTTGTACCACCGCGCATGGTCAGAGCAATTTAAATTTCAAATTGAGCGAAACACCATTGCAATGAAGCCACCCAAGGCCATTGAAGGTGAACGCACAACCGAGCGATTAACCAGTCGAGGCGCATTAAAAATTATTGAGTCAGGCGCATATGTTGCAGCTTGCCACGGCGGTTTTAGTACGTTTTTAACTTTAACGTTTGACGATGCAGCCCGCGCCCGAATTGCCAGTGAAGAAACGAGCATAGGTAAAGAGGTTAGCCGCTTTTTTGATGGTGCGAGTAAATTTTGGAAACGCGGCGGTTTTGAAGAATGCCCTGAGACGGGTGAGTTAAAGGCATTTCAGCCGCATAGCGAGCCACTGCGTTATATTTGGGTAGCTGAAGCACCAAAAAATAAAGAGGGTGAAGTAAACCCGCATTGTCATGTTTTACTTAATTGGAGTGTAGACATTGACGACTTTAGAGCGTGGGCTCAAAGGCTTGAAAATATATGGGGTAATGGTTTTGCCAAGTTAGAGCGCATTAAATCAGCTGAGGCGGCCAGTTCGTACATTTTAAAAGCCATTGGCTATGTGACCAAAGGTGAAAGCAAAGACCAAGGTAAAATTAACGGCAACCGATACAACATCAGTAAAGCCGCCCGCGCCCCAGGTTGGGACTTTTTAGCCGAGTTTGACGCACAAAACATGGCCGCAATTATCCGTGAGTTAAAAATCAAATGGGCTAACAAAGACGAACCGGTTAAAAAGCGCATCTGGAAAGCACGAGACGAACACAAACAAACTCTAATTCAACACGAAATTGTTAGAAAAGCCGAGAAAAACGAACAGCTACGCGAAAAGCGTATGAAAGGGCTTAAAAACAAACTGCAGAAGCTAGAAAAACGAATTTCATCCGCATGGGAAGGCATCAGAAACCGCAAAGCGTTTGCGGGCGATTGGTCGCTAACCATTAAGGGCGAATCCCGCTTGCATCAATTCATGGATTACGCAGTTACTAAGCGTTTTTTCAAGCCAGAAATCAAGCCTGTTGAGTTGTTTGACGAACACGGTAAAAAAATTGCTGTCGACCAAACCAAAAAACAGCCTGTTTTTAATCACATAAACCAACTGCAACACCAAACAACTGAAGTTATTTGCAAAGAGACGGGCGAAGTAAAAAACAATCAATTCAGTGGCATTAAAAAAGCCATGTTACACGGCTGGGGCTTGGTCGAAAGCTATTGGCGTTCGTTAACCAATTGCCCTGTTATGAAATCACTATCACTCAATGAGCCAGCATCAAACGAAGTGCCTTATTGGGTAGCAATGCGGGAGGCGGTTTGATGAATCGCTTAATTCTTTCAACCTTCAGCGGTATTGATTTGTTTGGCCGTGGTTTTGAAAACAAGGGGTTTTGCGTTGTTCGCGCTCCTGAAAAATTTTTAGGCGGCGACATTAGAGATTTTCACCCGCCAAGCGGTTTTTGTGATGGCGTTATTGGTGGCTCACCTTGCCAAGATTTTAGCCGTTTAAACCGAAATCCCAAGAATTACAGCCATGAAATGCTAGATGAATTTATTAGGGTTGTTGAGCAAGCCAACCCTCAGTGGTTTTTGCATGAAAATGTTGTGGGTGTGCCAGAGTTTGAAATAGCAGGTTACCAGATGCAGCGGTTTGAGCTTGATTTATCTTGGTTCAATCCAAACGCATCGCGCCGCCGCATTTTTACATTTGGATGGAAGTGTGACGCACCTGGATTGAATCCAATGATAAAAACCAGAGGAAGTGTGACCCACCAGGCTATAACAACCAAATCAGATTTAAGCATCGCGCAAATGGCAGATATTCAAGGTTGCGACTTTGCCGACCAGTTAGAACACTTCACCGTAAAAGGTAAAAAAACAGTTATCGGTAACGCTGTTCCTTTGCCAATGGCTGAATATCTAGCCGACCTAATTAACGAATCTATCTATGGCGTGACCAAACCGGTACAAAAAACTGTGACACATCGAGTTAAAGAAAGTGTGACTAGCCGGTTGCAACAAAATGTGACTGCGCCAGGCATAAAAAATGTGACTTCCCGGGCGCAAAAAGTTTGCGCATGTGGTTGTGGTCGCTTGGTTGTCGGTCGTCAAAAATACGCACACCAAAATTGTAGAAAAAAAGCATCAAGAAGGAGGGCGGTTTGATGTTCAAAAATGCCTGTGCTGCAGTAAAGTCGTTTTTGCCTATGGCTGATCACTGGAAAGTAAATTTCACTCGAGCAAAGCTAATTGTGCCTATGCTGGCCATAGTTGTTTTTGCCTATGGGGTACCGCTATGAGTTATTTTGGTGGAAAAGGTCAAGACGGTGTTTATCAAACAATAATCAACCAAATACCGCCGCATAAAAACTATATTGAGCCGTTTTTAGGTGGTGGCTCGATAATGAGGCACAAAAAGCCAGCTTTAGAACTTTCTGTTGGTTGTGATTTAAGTATATCTGCATTGGCTAACTTTAGAGAAACAACTGGTATGGCTAGGTTGCATTTACTCAAAACCTGTGGAATTTCTTTTGTAGAGAGTTTGAAAAACCACGGTACTGAAACATTTATATACTGCGACCCGCCATATGTGCACAACACTCGCTTAAGCAATTCGCGCTATGAATTCGAACTTTCAGACAATGACCATATTCGCCTATGCCTGATCTTGAGAAACCTAAATTGCAATGTTGCTCTGTCTGGTTACCCAAATGATATTTATGACGAGTATCTAACAGAATTTAGAAAAGTCGAATTTACCTCGGTTGACCGTGGCGGGAATGTTCGTGATGAGGTCCTATGGATGAACTACGAACAACCAACCATTTTACATGACAGTCAATTCATGGGCTCAAACTTCAACGAGCGCCAAAACATCAAGCGAAAAATTCAACGTAACACTTCAAAAATAATGGCTTGGAATGCAAACGAGCGTATCGCTCTGATTTCTGAGTTATTGGAACAGCTAACACCATCAGAATTGGAGCAACTTAAATGCAAAATCAACTAAACGAACAACTAACCAAGCTTGAGCAATCAGTGGACGCAACAATTAAAGCGCCATTTATGAAACAAGCCGACTACGCAAAACAAATGGCACAAGAAAGTTTAAAAATGTGCCGCTTGCTTGTTGCTGAAAATAACGAATTGAGACAAAAATTGGAGGCGTTAACCAATGTGTGAATTAAAAACACTTACGTTCGGTGAAGCTCAAGAGGCAATGCAAAATGGATTAGATGTCCAGCGAAAAGGCTGGAATGGAAAAGGCATGTGCATTTTCAAGGTTAGAGACTGGGAAATAAAGGACGATATCGCCTATGGAATAAATGAGCATTTACCTTTCTATTGCATGGTGACTGCTGACGGGTCTTTGGTGCCTTGGTTGGCTAGTCAATCAGACGTAATGGCTAATGATTGGGTTATTTTTGATAAAAAGTGGGAGAAACTTAATGGGTAATCATGTGGGTGATGCAATTTGCACTTGTGGCCGAGTTGCAAAAATAAAACGCCAATCTAACGGCCAAAAAGTGCCTTACCGCCATTGTAAAAACTGTGGTGTTTTTCGACCTAAAACCGATGACGACCGCGAAACAATGTTAGCGGATATGTCAGAAATCGGCACTTTGGGCGAATTTGGCAAAATTGTCACATCAACATCAAATGAGCCCAATAACGGCGGGGATGTGCAACATCAAACGCACGTCACATCAACATCAAGTGAATGGACGCCGCCAGATGACCTAAAACCAGAAGTTTTAGAGCCAACATCAAATAACGAACAGGCCGTAAAACCAGACGCACCTAAGAAAAAGCCAACTAATTGGGGTTGGGTGTTAAAAGCTGGTTTAGGTGTAGTCGGTTTAATTGCTGCGGGTTATGGTGCGGGCAAATTATCAAATATATCTAGTATTCATGGGAAGTAGAGCAATGACACAACATCAAACCGAAATCACATCAACATCAAATCAAGATGACATTGAAAATGCAGAGCAAACCACTGTCACTACTGAATCAATTTCAAATCCAGACTTTGAAAACTTGGTTGGAGAGGCAACCCGCACCAAAGAGCAAGAGCGAATCGAACAGCGTGAAGAAAAAGCGCAAGATGCGCCAACCGCTTTAACCCATGAAAAGGCCACTGAATTCACACTGGGTGCACTCGACCAATTTGCGGGCGTGTTGTCGCAATTTACAGGCAAGCAAATTGAATTGCCGGATATGGCAAAGGGCTTATTTGCCATACTTGTTTCACCATGCGTTATGAAGTACGGCGACACAGTGCAGCGACTAATGAAAGCGCCAAAACAAATCGACCTTGACAGCAAAGTGCCGGAAGGCATGGCCGCGCTAGGTATCGCTGGTATGGGTTATTTCATGTACCAACAAATAGCAGCACCGCAAACCAACAGCAAGCCAGCTGAACAAACCGAACAAACAGAGCAGAGTGCAGAGCATGGCGATAAATGAAAATAAAAAGCGCAGCGCAGTACATGCCTGCATAACTTGCGCAACAGGTAACGGCAAAGGCGTTGCTTTGTCGTATTTGGGCGTTATACCTGATAAGTCATGCTGCATTATTTTTGACCCGTATGGCGAATGGGATAAAAAATTGGGCAAGCGCCCTATAAATCAGTACAGAACCCGCAGAGGTTTTGCACGTGCATTTGCTCATGCTTGGCAATCTGGTAAGCCGTTTGTTTTGTCGTATTTTCCGCAATCAGATAAAAACCGAACAGATGAAATGTTATGGTTTGGCGATTTAGCTTGGGCGGCATCAGACGGAAATAAAACCCTGTATACCGTTTTTGAAGAATACGGAAAATGCACAACATCGGTTGGTAAAGATGAAACCATTGTAGGTGAGATTTTTAGTGGTGGTCGTAAATTTGGCTTGCGAGCGGTCGCAATTTTTCAGCGTTCGGCAGAAATACCCAAGACCATTTGGGCAAATTCACCAATAAAAGTAATTGGCGCGCAAGAAAACATAAATGACATTAAGCGCATCCAAGAGCAATTGGATTGCAGCAAAGAAACCATTACGGAAATTGGTCTACTCAACACTAAGTTAGCCATGTATGTGCCAGAGTGGGATGAAACCGTAAAAGTAAAAACACATTACCTTGTATCAAAAGGTTTTGGGCATTATGAAAAATTGGCCTCAATCGTTGAGCCATGCAGGCACATAATGAAGAAATGGGATGAAGAGCAAAAAGCAATCCATAAGAACAGCGAATATAGACTCATAAACCAATAACGGCGCTGATTTGCGCCTTTTTTCAAACATCAAACCAACGTCAAACGCACATCACATCAACATCACATTTGTATTGCTCAAAAATCAAACCGTTTGCTATTTGTAAAAACACATTCAGAACGAATTTTTATTTACCAACTAGCAAAGGTTACACAATGGACGCAATTAAAAAAATCACTCCATCACCATCAACAATCGTAGGTACATTTGCAATTGCAGCTGTTGCCGCCGTAGCTGTTGTTTGGGCATCAAATAACGTGCAAGCAGTTAAAAAGCACATCGGTTAAGGGGTAGGCCAACATGCAATACTCAAAACTAAAATTAACAGGCTTTACCGCCGTTAATTATGGCGGTCAAGCAAACATTAGCTTGAACACAGGCGCTGTAATTAAATACATGGTTATCGAAGGCGTAAACATCGACCGCGCACAAATGCTTAACGTAAAACTTGAGCTTAATGGCCGCTCAATTGTTGACGTGAAAGGTGATGACCTTGTAATGATTGACACCTACAAATCATTCAACCAAGACGCAACGCGTTGGGTAATCCCATTTGCCGATATGCGTGCAAAAACCGAATTAGGCGAAGAGCGCTCAGGTTTGGTTACAGTCGCATCAGACAATTTAAACCTGTTCCTAAAATTAGGTGCAAAAACACAGGCGCAAATCGACAACAACTTAACGCCAGAATTAAAAGGCTATGTCGTTCAGCGTGGTCGCTTACAGCTAGCAGACGGAACACTTGAGCCGCGCGTATACCTGCCACGCATTTATGCTGAATACATTCCAGCAGGCGCAACAGGTGAAATTCACTATAAAACCTTCCCAAAAGGCCGCGAAATTCGCCGTATGCACATGCGTAGCGCAAACGTAACTGAATTAACCATTAAACGTGACGGTTACACAGCGTTTGAGTTAACCAAAGCTGAAAACAACTTTGAGTTAACGCGTGGTGGTGATAAAGGCTTAACGCCACAAAATGACGTTTACCACTTCGACCCAATTTCAACAGGTTGGGCTGCAAAAGATGTTTTCAAAACAAATGTGAATTTGCTTGAAATCATCCCAACCGTTTCAAGTGCAGGTGATATTTACACCGTGTTTGAAACCATTGAAACCGCCAACGGCGCGTAAGGGGTAGCAGCATGAATGTGAATTGGGAAGCCCTAATTAGTAAAGGTTTTGAAACTTACGGGCAAGTCGAATCCGCAAAAGCTGCCGCACCTTCAAACCCTGCCCAAATTAGCCAGCCAACGGTTGGTAAAGGCGCGCAGGGTGAAACCGTTGTTGATAAAAACTCAATGGAAAACAACATCAACCCGAAAACCATCGCTATTTATGGCGGTTTAGGGCTTGTTGCCATTGGTGTAACCGTCTTACTGGTTAAGGCAGTTAAATAATGTCAGCGGGCGCGGGCGCAACCGCCGCACTTTCCCAAGGTTCAAGCAACAGTACGCAAGATAGCGCGTCACTAGATTACTACCTTGGGCAAAACTTCGGCGGGATTGATTTTGGGGGCGGTGATGATAAGGGAGTTATCGTATTTTCAGCCGCCGTTTTTACTGTTGCGGTTATCGCAATTGTGCTTAAGAAAAGGTTCAAGTAAATGTGGCTTATGGCAGCGCAAGCATTCAGCGGTTCAACGAATGACAATTCAAGTCTTTCATCTGCTACCGAGCAATCGCACGGCGGCATTAAATTTAGTAAAAGCAATGCAAAGCTATATGCAGGAATTGCACTGGTAGCACTTGCAATTGTAGTGGTGGCATAAAATGGCGGCGCTTGGTGGTTTTCTTGGCTCAGGCGGTAAAAACCAAGAAACAACAACAGAAACCAATACAAACAACCTTGGCTCAATGGGTGACAACAACACCCATAGTAATTTAACACTTGAGAACAAAGGTAAAAAAAGCACAGTAAACGTTACCATGACGGATAACGGCGCAGTTCGTGATGCGCTATCAACCGTTGCATACAATAACGAAAATGCTTTTAACTTTGCTGATAACATCACAAAAGAATCATTCGATTTTTCATCAGAAATTTATGAAGGCGCAACCGAAACCGTAAACAACGCGGTTAACGAATCTCTTTGGTTTGCCGACCAATCGGCCGACCGTTCAGCTGAAGCAATTCGCGCAGCAAACGAAACAATTTCAGAAATTGCGGGCAACTCAGTTGACTCAATTACCAAGTTCGCCCGCGAAGCCGCAGCCGATAACCATCAATTAGCATCTGACATAAAAACAGGTGATTTAAACCTAAGTCGAACCATGGTGCTGGGCTTTGTATCCGTATCAATTGTTGTGGTGATAGCCGCAGCAATAGCTAAGAGTAAACGCAAATGAAACTAACAATACCGCCGTACGGTGATAAAAACGTAACAATAACAGAACGATGGTTCATCGTACTAAGTACACCAATTGCATTTGAATTTAGCTCATTAAACGCAAGTGACGTAACAGTCGATTCGGGCGATATGGTTGACTGTCAGGGTGACGTCCGAGGTCAAGCGCGAATTCGCAATATAACCGATTCGGAAATTGAAATTGATTTTGTATTCTCAAAACAAGAAGTAAAAAAGAACGCGGCAAACGTACCATTAAGCATTGGTGCCGCAGTGCCTCTCGATATTAAATCATTACCTGCGTTTCAAGTTGAAGCAACCGTTGCCGCCGCATCCACTGCGAGCGATTCAGTTCCAATCAGCATTAACGCAGGCGCTACCGTATTGGTTTTGGCTGCAAACCCAAACAGACACAAGGCAATTATTGGCCGTGGTGAAGCTGATTTATATAACATCAAGTTGGGTTACAACAACGCAACATCAGCGCAAAACGGCATTATATTTGGCGCAGATGCAACCGCAAAAATTGATGTAAAAGCCGCAGTTTACGCCCACAACCACAGTCCAGAAACCCAAACAGTAATCGTCACAGACACAGAAATCGACACAGGTGCATAACAATGGAACTTATCAATAACACAGTATCACCACTTAACGCGCTATCAGAGAAAAACGACCCAGACAAAGGCGCGGCATTAATTGGCATGGATGGCGCGACAGTTGCAAAATTAATTAGTATGCAATCAAAAACGTTGGAATTTAATTCGATAACAGCGCTTAAGTTGAAAACAACAAAGCGCGGTATTCAGGTATCAGATGGCAATCTAGCGACACTGCACAATGAAGGCGCGATTCTAAAAGTAGATGGCAAGCAGTTTAAATTAATTACAGATGCTGAATTTAACTCTAACTATCTTGTTGATGACGACGAGTACATAATTAAAATTGACAATAATTACTACGCGCAAAACATAGATAAGCCAGATGATAGTACTTTGCTAAAAAAAGAAATTTACACGGAATGTTTTTCTGTAGGCGCAGGCTCAAAATATCACGCAACAAATTGGAGTGAAGGGAATCTAGGAAACGGCTCAACTGTTATCACTAATAATGTGTCGTCAGGATTGTTGTTTGATACCAGCTCAGCAAGCATATTTGGTGATAACGTTTATTTTGATGCTGTATTGCCATACGTTGTCGGTATTGGCGATAGCATCATGCAAGGCCGAACTGCGCTAAATAGCCGATTGATGCAAAACGGCGTAAAAAATTACAACCCGAGCCAGCAAAGTCAGTCTGGACAAATATCATACGAAGTTCAACAAGCTTTTAATGTCCCCTTCTTGAATCAGGGTATAGGTGGCCAGCGAACCGATGAAATTTGGGCGCGATGGTCAAGAGATGTGCTCGCCGAGGTCTATGATGCGGGGGATGGGCTTGGGAGTGAAACCTTGCAATTTAACAGACAAAAGCCATTTGCTGTCTGGATACATGCAGGGGTTAACGACATTAGACAGGGATATGATGTAAGTCACATTGCCACAAACCTTGAAAATATGGCGCAGTCGTGCCGAGCAAACAATATTGTTTGTATTGTAAACAACATTGGGCCTGCAACAGACCATGACGCCACAAAGCAGGCGAAATCACGGCAGGTAAACAACTGGTTAAACAATTATCTAAAAAAGAAGTACCCAGAGATTTACGTGATTGATTTCATGTATTGGGCTAGCAACGGAACAAATAACCCTATAACGCTAAAGCCAAATATGTTTGCGGATGAGCTACACCCAAATCGGGACGGCTATAGAGATTTTTCTAAATACGTGTTTGAAAATTACGATTTGCCATTATGTTTGAATCAGATTGAGTTTGACTCGGCATATGACAGCTCGTTGCTTACGAATTTTGCCAGAGTGACGAATATCTCCATAGACAATGTGAGGTATAAGCTAAGTAAAGATAAAACCAAGACAAAAATAGCGTTGACGGGCTTGAGTGGCCTTGATAATCCAGTTAAAAGAGTTGGGATATACAACCGAGAAACCATTAGTGGTGCTGGTGAATATATGGGGTTTTGCTCTGTAAAAGGTGTGTGCTCAAGTGCAAATGTAGCATCAGAACAAAAAGAGAACACAGCTTCTATAGTTGCAGCCGCAACAATTACAAGTGGTAGCCTTTCAACTCACCCCAGGGTAGGGGTATATACTCTTGATGTGGGTAATGTGGCATCTGGTTACATCACTGTAAATCTTATTGAAAAAGCAAACTGGTTAGATGTGCGCATGGTTGGTACGTCTGATACTCCGTGGAATTACTATGTAACTTGGTCAACTGGTGGTCATAGTGGTATTAAATCATGGAATATCTATTTGTTCGATAGAGCCACAGGAGCGGCGGTGACTGACCTTCAAAAGTTTAACGTGGATTTTAAAGCGTTTGCATAATGAAACTAGCAATCGGAGCAATTACCCTTATGACTCTAACCGCAGCAATTTACGCGGCTATACCGCGCAGTGTTCGCAATAACAACCCACTGAATATTCGCCTATCGAATAACCAGTGGGACGGCAAGGTAAGCGGCAACGATTCAGCTTTTGAAAAGTTCGAAACGCCCGTTTATGGCTTTCGCGCCGCTGGCAAAATCCTAATTAACTATCAAAAGCTCTACGGCCTAACAACCATAGAGCAAATAATAAACCGATGGGCGCCGCCAAGCGAAAACGAAACAACCAGCTACATAAACCACGTGGCTGCAGAACTTGGCGTAAATGCAAATACACAGCTTTCATTAACTGAAAACACACTAGCCAAACTCATGCACGTAATGAGCACGCACGAAACAGGGCGATTACTCGGCAAGTGGGAATATTTCAGCTACGGGCAAGCACTGGCGGGGGCGCAATTAGCGTTAAAAACATGAACACAAAAACAGTACTCATAACAATCGCAATCGGTGTGGCAGTTGAACTAATCACAGGCTACATCACAACCAAAGTAAAAAGCAAAATGGAGAAAAACGATGTTCAAATGGCTTAAAGAACGCTCAAAAGAGTGGTCAACCTATCGCGGCATAATCGTCACTGTAGCAGTAGCAACAGGCGCAGCACCAATTGTTGGCGCAGTAGAAGCGATTGATGCAACCCTACAAGCAGCAAGCTTAATTGCAGCCGCTGGCGTGGGCATTACTGAAACGCTAAAAAGCGAATCAAAATAAATGCTTGCCCAATTTAAAGACAAAGCAATCTCAACCGCAGCCAAGCAAGCAGCGAACAACACAACGCTTGCAAAGCGCGGTCAAAGCAATGGCAATACGCTAATCAAAATAGCGTTACTCGGTGTTGCTGGCTTTGTTGCATACAAGGCATACAACAAATTTAACGGGCTAATAAAAAATGCAGTATCACCCGTTGCGCATTGGTGGGTAGACGTAACAGGCGAAGAGGCCGTAAAAACCAATCAAGCATACGTATTTATAAAATCACGCGA
The DNA here is from genome assembly GCF_000281085.1 of Catenovulum agarivorans YM01. Classification (GTDB taxonomy): domain Bacteria; phylum Pseudomonadota; class Gammaproteobacteria; order Enterobacterales; family Alteromonadaceae; genus Catenovulum; species Catenovulum agarivorans. The sequence goes on along the minus strand of NZ_JH767547.1, from coordinate 6,792 downwards.
CATTAACGCAAACAATCAGCTACAACCTTATTTCATAGAAGCAATGAAAAAGGCGCACCCACAAAATGCTGATATACTCAAAAGCATACTAGACCCACTAGGCCGCATAAAACATGAGTATCAGCACCTTATCGACAGCGACACGCCCGCAACACTGGCTAACACAGGCGGTTAAAATGGAAAAGCCCAACGGACTGATAGCAGAACTAACCAAAACAACCCTTGTTTGTGTTACTACGGCAATAGTAACAGCGCTAATATCATCTAACGCAACAATTAACGAGCTAAATGTATCGTTTGGCTATATTCAGAGAGACATAAACAAGCTTGAGAGTCAGATAATAAAAATTGACGACCGGGTGCGCGGAATGGAAATAAACCAAGCACAACAACAATATATTGCCTCAACACCAAAACCCCTTTAACATTTCCGTTAGTTTATAAACAAAAACGGAAGTAACGGAATGAAAAAACTAGCCTTAATCGTGGCAATAGGTGTTGGGACGCTAGCATCTTGTACCACAATCCACTCAAACCCAGCCACTTGGAAAAACAACAACAAAGTTGAACAATTCCACGCAGAATATCGCGTAGGCTTAACAGGTCGACAAATTGTAATATTTCATAACGACAAAGAAATAATGAGCAAAAAAGGCAAATGGTGGTCGTCAAGACTAACCATGACCACAACGCTTGACGGTAAACCCGTCTCGGCTGAGTGTGGCGGCGGTGAAGCGAAGCGTTCGTGTGTAGTGCGAGTGGAGGGCGAAAAAATCGCTGATTTAGTGTTTTAATCAGGTCAGGCCGTGCGCCTGACTTCTCTTTTTGGCTCTCCTGCAATTTCTAACAACTCATTCGCCAACTCAATAAGTTTGTTTTTATTTTCAACTCTTGACGCATACAACCCCTTTTCAATTTCATGTTTAAGCGCGTTTAGCTCGCGTTCCTTATGGGTATTTATGCTTGATAAGTATCGGTATCGTTTGATTGCAAATTGCGTGTGAGAGAGTCCAGTATCATCATATAAATTACCCTCACGGTCGACAAACCATCCGCGCCACTTCTCATGTGCAATGCCGCCAATAGCTTTTAAAATTAACAGCTTTTTAGTTGAGGGGTGAAACTCGCACTGATTGTTATAAAGTCGCTGCAATTGCCTAAGCGATAAACCCGTATAATCAACCGCATCTGCTAGACATTCATAAGGGAAACCAGCCGACCAAAGTAAATCGCTGTTCGTCATACTATCAAAATCGCGCACCCGTTCGATGTGCGCAAGCCGTTTACTACCTTGCCGCAAAATTTTTTTTCCTTTTTTTAAAATTTTTTTTGACGATTTTCGCCTGCTTGCAAAATTCGTACTTTTACGGCTTTTGATTGTTTTTTTAGTTGAAGTGCTCATTTTGTAAAACTGCCTATTAAATAAACAAAGTAAAAATAAAACGAGAACTAACCAAAAAGCTTATTTTGTCTTAGTAATTAAACAAAACCCCTATTTTTGACAATTTAACATAACATATATTATCGGAATATGAAAATGCGTGGGTACAAACACAACTCAAGTTGTTTCGCTCAAGGACTGGCTAATTCGACTATAAATATATTAGAACTTACCAGCAGCAGCTAACGCTGCATGGATTGTTTTAAAGGGTAATAACAAAGATAACCTAGCATCAGGCAAAGGGATAGCACCATAACTAGCATACCACTGAGCCACACGCTCGTTTTTAGCGTCTATAAGTAGAGCAACGCCACCTGCTTGAGCCGCTACAAACAAACTACGGCGTCCAGCTGCTAGTAATAATTGACCGCCTAAACCTTTTCCTTGGTACGAAACATCAATCGCTAAACGCCCCAATCTAAATACCGGAATATCATGCCGAGCTAAACCTCGCTTTACAATATCAGGCACACGAGCATAAACAATTGAAGCAGGGCTTAAGCTATAGTAACCCAATATTTTTTCATGAGTTTCGCTTACAGCTAAATAAGTTTTGGATCCGCCCTTTTCATGACTCTGTCTAGCATGGCGGTATAAAAAGTCATTTAATATAGGATCACCACAATCAAAATCTTTACGATTATGGTGTTTACTAATAGGTTCTTCTCGCCAGTTTGAAAGCACTATTTAGTGTCCGGTAAAGCAAATGCAGCGGCCATCAGCTTCTTATTCGGTGCAGGCGGATTATCTAGAAGCTCCAAAACATGCAAACTATCTTTAGCAGAAAGTTCGAGTCTTTCGTTCTCGTCAATCACTTTTCGTGCAGCAGATACAACGTTACGAACAACAAACTCGGTCAAATTAGTATGCTCTAGAGCGGCAGCTCGCATTAATAATAATTTTTCTTCTGATGCAATGCGTAACGACATTCTGTCGTTACTTTCTACTGGAATTTGAGGCATGATCAATTCCTCCTACGTTAAGCTATTACAAGTTTTTCAGCTATGTACATTTGACTAGCCTTGGCTTGTTCGAGGCAATTTACTATCGCCCAAAAATAGCTTGTTTTTTGTACACTGAGGAAGTGTACACTAGCTCCTTCAATCTTACAACACGTACACATTGAATACGTACATACTTGGCATTCCACAAGCTCACCCCCCAAAATAATATCGACTAAACTTGCGGCTTTAACCCAGATATTCGTCTTATGTAAGTTAATTTCTTATCGTAAGGACTTTTTATGCAGTTAAAATCTATTCATTTCATGTCATTAGCAATGTTGTTGCTGTACTCAAATTTATCTGGTGCAGCCGAGCCCATCACCAAGCGATTCAATGCAGATCCATCCCCGCATGTGTTTGATAATACCTTGTTTGTATATGCAACAGACGACCAATCAAATTCAGGTACTTATTGGGATTCCACCGAATGGCGTGCTTATTCGTCGAAAGATTTAAAAAATTGGCAAGACCAAGGCAGTTTTTTAAATGTAAAAGTATTTAAGTGGGCGGATGATAACGCCAAAGCTTGGGCTCCTGAAATGGCTAAGCGCAATGGCAAATATTATTTTTATGCGCCAGTCGGCGGAGATAAAATTGGCGTCGCCGTTGCAGATAATCCGTTAGGGCCTTTTGTTGACGCTATTGGCAAACCATTAATTGATAAAGCGCAAGATGTTAACGCAGGCGATGAACCAATTGATCCCATGGTTTATGTCGCTGAAAACGGTGAAACCTTCTTGTATTTTGGTACTCGAGTTCCTAAGGTTGTGAGATTAAATGCGGATATGGTCAGTTTAGCTGGGCCAATTCTAGACGTTGAAATTACTCGTTCGCCAACCAACGGGGAGACTAAACCCTATGGCGAAGCACCATTTATTCACAAGAAAGATGGCACATACTACTTCACGTTTTCGACCGGTTGGCCAGGGCAAATTGTTTATGCAACTGGCGAGCACCCGTTAGGCCCGTTTACCTACCAAGGGGTTATACTTGATTATTTGGAAATCAGTACAAACCACCAAGCAATTGTCGAGTTTAACGGGCAAACTTGGTTCTTTTATCATGACAAGCTGCTGCCTGGTGGTGATAGTCATAAACGTTCTATCACCTACACTCAACTGAACTATAACTCTCAAGGCCAAATCATTCAGTTAGACACAGCCAAATAACCATTTTGTTATTAGAAGATTGAAATTTAGTTACGGTTTCAATCTTCTAATTCGTCTTATAGTTGTGAGTGGCATAACACTACAAAAAGACTAATCATTAACAATAGGTTAAGACCAACATGTATCTATCAACGTACGACATAGCTATATTCGCTATGTATATTATTTTTATAGTTGCTTTGGCTTGGTGGGTTTCCCGCGAAAAACCAGGCCATGACAAAAATGCATCAGACTATTTCTTAGCAAGTAAATCACTTCCATGGTGGGCTGTTGGTGGTTCACTGATCGCATCTAATATTTCCGCTGAACAAATAGTTGGCATGACAGGTGCTGGATACGATATTGGCTTGTCTATCGCAGCTTATGAACTTATCGCCGCAGCTTCATTAATCATAATTGCAAAATATATTTTGCCTATCTATTTGCATCACAACATCAACACAATGCCGCAATTTTTAGAGCATAGGTACGGTACAAATGTGCGGACTATTTTAGCGATATTCTGGCTAGGTATTTACGTATTTGTAAACTTAACCTCTGTGCTTTGGTTAGGTGCGTTGGCTATGAATACAGTGGCTGACGTCAATATCGTTTATGGCCTGATGTTTTTAGGTGTTTTATCTGTAGCCTACTCTTTATACGGCGGTTTAAAAGCTGTTGCCTTTACCGACATTGTTCAGGTGGTTTTATTAGTACTTGGTGGTTTGGTGACTTTATATGTTGCACTAGAAGCCGTTGGTTTAACTTTCGTCGGGGCAAATGCAAGTGTTGGTGATGGCGCAGTTTATTTATTTGAGCATGCTCGCGACAAGTTTGATTTGATTCTAGATGAAGACCAACACGGTTACGAGCAGCTGCCAGGTATTTGGATGTTAGTGGGTGGCCAATGGATTGTGAATATGGCGTATTGGGGCTTTAACCAGTACATAATTCAGCGAGCACTCGCGGCTAAAAATTTACAAGAAGCGCAAAAAGGTATCTGCTTTGCTGCGTATATGAAATTATTTATGCCGATTATTGTTGTGGTACCCGGGATTGCAGCCTTCTTGTTAGCGCCTGAATTATCCGAAACGCCTGACAAAGCCTACCCTGAATTATTGAAGTTAGTGCCAGAAGGTTTCCGAGGTTTAGCATTTGCTGCATTAGTTGCCGCGATTGTTTCTTCAATCGCTTCTATGTGCAACAGTATCTCAACCATATTTACTATGGATATTTACAGCCACTTTAGAAAAAATGCTTCACAACATCAGTTGGTAAAGGTTGGCCGTATCACAGTGTTTGTATCATTGATTATCGCAATGTTAACAGCACAACCTTTATTAGCCAGCTCTAAACAAGCATTCCAGTACATCCAAGAATACACAGGCTTCTTCACACCGGGTATTTTATTGATCTTCTTATTGGGTATGTTCTGGAAAAAAGCCAATGTGTGTTCAGCGCTTATTGCAGCTGTTGGTTCATTTGCTTTGTCAGTGCTGTTCAAGATATTTGCACCAGAAATTCCGTTCCTTAATCGAATGGCGATTGTATTCCTAATCTGTGCGTTACTCGCTGTACTTGTAACCTTATTGACAGGTAAAAAACAAACTGAGCAAGTACCCTGCTCTGACGCTGCTAGTTTAGACGGTCAATTTAATATCAACCCGACTGCAACAGGCGTATTTAAAATTGCCGACGATGACAAAGCATTAGATTTAAATGGTATAGACACAGCAACAACGCCAAGTTTTAAAGTGGCTGGTGCTGGCGTGTTTTTACTCCTGATTGGTCTATACGTCGCAATGGACTTCTAAATTTTATCAATAAGGGCTCTGCATATTGAAGAGCCCTACTCTTTCTGAACAATTTCTAGGATTTTTTATGAATTCATTCAAAAGAACTTCGCGACTTGGCTTACTAAGCACATTGGCTTGCTTATTAGTCGCAAGTTGTAGCATGAACGATAAACTAACAGGCTCAAAGGCCACCAGTTCAACAACAGTTAGCCAAGATGTTTGGGGTCAAGCTGATGGCGAAAACGCGTATTTATATACGCTAACCAATGAACAAGGAATGCAGGTAAAACTGTCAAATTGGGGCGCTTATGTACAATCGATAAAAGTGCCGAATCGCAATAATCTTGTTGAGGATGTGGTAGTTGGATATGACAGCTGGGATGAGTACTACAAGGATTGTTGTTATGCAGGCCCAATAGTGGGACGTTTTGGCAATAGGTTAAACAAAGGCCAATTCACCATTGATAGTAAAACTTATCAAGTCACTCGAAATGACGGTGGCGCAAACAAAAATATCAATCAATTGCACGGTGGTTTAAAAGGGCTGCATAAACGCATGTGGCAATCAAAAGTGATAACTGGAGGCGTTGAGCTTAGTTACTTATCGGTAGATGGTGAAGAAGGTTACCCTGGTAATTTACACATTAAAGTTCGTTATACCTTAGACTCACAGAATAATTTTAAGGTGAGTTATACTGCGACAACCGACAAAAAAACACCTGTTAATTTAACTTCACATATTTATTTTAATTTAACTGGAAATATGGCGGATGATATTGAAAACCATGTACTACAAATCTCAGCCGACACCTTTACCCCAGTTGATGACTTGCTGATCCCAACCGGAAAATTACAACCGGTAATAGGTACACCTTTTGATTTTACGACCGCGAAAAAAATCGGTCAGCACATACGTACACAAGACGCACAGTTGAAAAAAGGTGGTGGCGTTGACACAGAATTTGGTGGGTACGATCATAACTGGGTATTTAGTGATCACGACGGCTTGATGAAAAAACAAGCGAGTTTATATGACCCTTCAAGTGGCCGCTATATGGAAATATTCACCCAAGAACCAGCTTTGCAATTTTACTCGGGTAACTTTATGGATGGCACAGTGAAAGGAAAAAATGCTCAGTTAATTCAGCATAGATATGGTTTAGCATTAGAAACGCAGCACTACCCCGACTCACCAAACCATGCAAATTTCCCAAATACTATCTTAGCGCCTGGGGAAACTTATCAAACAGAAACTATTTATAAGTTTTCAGTTAAATAACCAAAAAGCCAACCGCATTGGCGCGGTTGGCTGCTAATTCCTAATACACCTCAGTTAACTTATAAGCCGTTTGCTAACCCAAAGTAAGCAGCATTTTGGCGTAATTCGTTTTTGAATTGACGGA
>NZ_AJWM01000090.1 GCF_000281085.1 Catenovulum agarivorans YM01 | reverse complement strand
TAATCAATCAAATTACTTGCAAACGGAGTGGGTCCATATATGTTTTGTGCGAGCGAGTCACGGATGACCTTGAAGCGCTTTTGCGAGCAATACTCCATTTAACTGCTGACTTCTCTGCCGCCAGCCCAGCTGTGGCGCAAAAACTAAAATAACGCGCCTTGTTGATATTTAGTTGCCGTTTCAGCGCAATACATAGTCATATATTGCCCCCACACACAGCCAGTATCTAACGCCATATACTGTTGGTTTTGCACACAGCCCATCAATGAGGCCCAATGACCAAAAACAATCTGAAAATCAGCGTCTTCCATTCTAGGTACATTAAACCAAGGGGTTAAATTATCCGGCGCTGCAGCTAAAGTATCTTTGCACTTAAAATCAAGCTGGCCTTTATTTTTGAGGTAACGCATACGCGTAGTAACGTTAATGATAAAATTAAACTTATCTTGCAATGAAAAGTCAGCTCGCCACTTGTTAACCTTGTCGCCATACATTGCTTTTAACCAAGGTTTTATTTTGCCACCCGCTAATACCTGCTGCACCCAATCACTCATGCCTAAATGCTGCTGCAAGCTTAAATGCGGATGTAAACCAGCGTGCGACATAACAATATTCAACTGAGGAAATGTGCGAATAAGCGGTTGTTGTGCCAGCCAGTTGGCATATTCTTCCGCAAAAGGTGCTTTGAGCAAAGCATCTAATTTGTCATTTTTTTTCGGCTGAAAAAGCCCATGAAAAATCGATAAAAAATGCAAATCATGATTACCCAAGACAGTTAATACACTGTCTTGAATATCTAACATCAACTTAGCAACTTTATCTGAGGCAGGCCCGCGTGCGACCAAATCACCCACGGGGCAGAGTTTGTCTTGGCTAGGGTCAAAATCAACCCGCTCCATCAAGCGCATTAACTCGTCATAACATCCTTGAATATCACCTACAAAATAATGCGCCATTCGCTACAAACAGTCTTAATTTAAGATATTAGGTTGGGCTAATCTAAACACAGGGATCTGAGTTTCAAAGCTACTTTGGTCAGATAAATTCAACATAGTGTAATAACCCTGCATGGTCGCAACTGGTGTTTCCACTACAGCACCGCTGGTGTAAACAAATTTGCCACCCGGTTTAATGTTGGGTTGTTGACCAATTACCCCATCACCACTTACTTCCGTTTTTTTACCATTGCTATCAGAAATTAACCAATAACGGCTTTTTAGCTGAACCGGATGGTCGCTCATATTTTGTATAGTTATGGTATAGGCAAACACATAACGGTTTGCAGCAGCATCCGACTGCTCTTCAACATAATGTGTTTCTGTATCTATTTGAATAGCCAACTCTGTGGTATTTGTCATAAAAGTTACTTCTTACTGATAAATTGACTAATTTGGAAAAAGTTCTCTAATTGCAAAGCTTCTGCACGTACTGTCGGATCTATGCCTAATCCAGTTAACTCTTCAGCGCTGATTAAGTCTTTTAAACTGTTGCGAATGGTTTTGCGTCTTTGATTAAACGCCGCACCTGCTACTTTTTGCAAAACTTCAACGTCTACATCGGCACGTTTTGCCTTAGGCACCAAACGAATCACTGCTGAATCAACTTTAGGTGGTGGGCTAAAGCTCTCTGGTGGTACATCTGCTACTAAACAGCTGTCACAATAATATTGTGTCATCACACTTAATTTGCCAAAGGCTTTAGAGCCAGGCTCAGCGCACATGCGATCAACCACTTCTTTTTGCAGCATAAAATGCATATCTTCAATTTGATCAGCAAAAGTGAATAAATGAAATAATAACGGGGTTGAGATGTTATAGGGTAAGTTACCAAAAACCTTGATTTTTTTATCGGTTTGCAACAACTGGGTAAAATCAAACTTTAACGCATCCGACTGATAAACAGTTAAACGACGCGCCAATAGCGCATCAGATTCAAAACGCGCAACTAAGTCTTTGTCTAGCTCAACAACGTTTAAGTGTTTAACTCGCTCTAATACAGGAAAAGTTAAAGCACCTAAACCCGGGCCGATTTCAACTAAAATATCATCATTGGTTGGGTCTATCGCATCAACAATATGACCAATAATATAATCGTCGGTTAAAAAGTTCTGGCCAAATCTTTTACGTGCTTTATGGCCTAAGTGCACTCTATCATTCATTGTTTTTTGTCCGAAGCTAATTTAATTGCTTCAGATAAAGCAACTTTAAAACTGCCTGCATCAGCTTTACCTGTACCAGCTAAATCTAATGCAGTGCCATGGTCCACAGAGGTTCTTACAAACGGCAAACCCAAAGTAATATTCACAGCTTTACCAAAACCTTTGTATTTGAGTACAGTTAAACCTTGGTCGTGATACATAGCTAATACTGCATCAGCTTCTTTTAAATATTTAGGTTGGAATAAGGTATCAGCTGGTAAGGGCCCAACTATATCCATACCGCGCTCGCGTAAATGATCCAACGCTGGGGTAATAGTGGTGATTTCTTCAGTGCCTAAATGGCCATCTTCACCTGCATGTGGGTTTAATCCACATACATAGATAGTTGGTTGCTGAATGCCAAATTTATGTTTGAGTTCACTATGCAATATTTCAGTGATTTTGATCACTCTATCATAAGTAATAGCTTTAGATACGTACGCCAAAGGTATGTGAGTAGTTGCTAACGCGACACGCAAACCTTCTGTAGCTAACATCATAACCACATCAGCTGTGTTCGATTCTTGGGCAAAATATTCGGTATGACCACTAAATGAAATACCTGATTTGTTAATAATGCCTTTATTAACTGGACCTGTGACTATAGCGTCAAACTCGCCTGACATATTTTTTTCACAGGCAATGCGCATAGTTTCCACTACATAATGGCCGTTTTTCGCATTGAGTTCACCACAAACTACGTCAGCTTCAAGTGGCACATCTAAAATCGTTAATGTACCTTTTTGCTGTGGTTGAGCTTGCGCCTCGGCATCATAATCTATCAACTCAAGTTCTACACCGAGTTGTTGTGCGCGTGATTCAAGTAAAGACTTTGCACAAATAGCCACTAATTGTGCAGGCCAATCCTGTTGCACCAACTGCAGGACTAAATCTGGCCCTATGCCTGCTGGTTCACCTGGTGTTATCGCAATTCGCAATGTCATTATTAGTTATTACCTACCACTTCAACAAAAGCTTGGTCACGTATTTCTCTTATCCAAGCTTCTGCTTCTTCGTTAAATTTTCGATTAAATATCATTCTATATGCATGGTCTTTATAGGCGTTTTCAGTTGCGTCTTGAGTACGACGTTCAAGCAACTGCACTACGTGCCAGCCATGTGCTGTTTTAAATGCACTTGAATATTCACCTGGCTGTAATTCTGCCAAAGTATTTTTAAATTCAGGCACATACATATTTGGATCAGCCCAACCTAATTCACCACCTTTAGCTGCTGAACCAGGATCTTCAGAATACTCTTTCGCCAAATCAGCAAAATCTTTTTCACCGGCTTTCACTTGCTCAATAAATTTATTCAGCATGTTTTTTGCTTTGTCATTACTTAAAATGATTGTCGGTTTAACTAGAATGTGTCGCGCGTTAACTTCAGCAACTTCAACTGTTTGACGACCTTGAATATCAAAAATCTTTAAAACATGGAAACCCGCACCACTGCGAATAGGGCCAATTACATCATCTTTTTTCTGATTAGTTACCGCTTCGGCGAATAAGCTCGGCATTTCGTTGATATTCATCCAGCCTAAGTCACCACCTTCTAATGCTTTTGGTCCCGAACTAGAGCCTATGGCAACTTTTTTAAAGTCGCTGCCTGAATTAACTAACTCAATGACTTTATTCGCGCGTTTTTGTGCACTCTCAATATCATCGGCACTCGGCTCTGACGGCAAACCAATTAAAATATGGCCTAAATGATATTCTTCGTTTTGTTTACCACGTTCTTTTAACAAAGCAACTAAACTATCAATTTCTTGTGGTGATACATAAATACGACGCGACACCATAGCACGACGCACTTCGTTAGCAGTAAGCTCTTGGCGAATTTGCTCTAAATACGACTCGTAGTCTTGCCCACTTGAGATAATAGCTTGGCGCAATTGTTCTAAACTAATGCCTTGCTCTTGCGCTATACCAGCAACAGTTTGCTGCACTTGAGCATCACTAATTTGTAAACCAATCCTTTCAGCGAACTGTTGTTGCAACACATTCACTATCAGTTTTTCGGTAACCTGCACACGTAGAGCTTTGTCTGAGGGTAATTCTTGGCCGTTTTGAATAGCTTGTGCTTTTAGAGTTGCCATCATAGTTTGGATTTCATTTTCTAAAACCACACCTTGATTTACCACAACAGCCACTTTGTCTAATAATTTGGCCGCATAAGCATTGCTCACACTGAATAGCAGTGCACAAGTAATAACTGTTCTAATTGTTTTTAGCGTATTCATGAAAAACTCACTGATTTAAGAAATAAGGTTTGCGGTAACCAAATATGCCGCTATTTAACACCTTATCTGCTGTATTCTTTGATTGCCCAAACCCTTTAATCGTGAAAGTGAGCAACATGCCTGAATCTCTTTCACCGGTTGGGATTGAAGCTTGACTGTCTGAGCCAGCTAAGTTGGTTTTAACTCTAGATTGCCAACCAAACTGTAGTTGCCAACAACAAGACTCGTACAATAGACCGGCTCGCGCTTCAACAGTTCTATTTAATTGCAAATCATACTGGAAATTGGCATAAGTTTGCCAGTTGGAATTTAACCGCCACATAGTTGCCATACCCATTTGTTGGATATCGTTACCGGATATATCGCGGACAAATCTATGACTCACTTGCATTAAATGATTATCGTCTCTGCGATAGTCTACCGTAACTTGGCTTTTTCGGGTATCTCCGTTTTGTGTATCAAACTGCAAACCATAATGTAAAAACCAAGTTTTACGAATATCAAAGTCTAGTTCAGCCGCTAATGCCGACTTACCTTGAATAGTCGTTTGCTGAAAATCAACAAAATCACTCTCAGCTTCACTTAAATAGATAATTTGTCCAACACTTAACCTTAGTTTTTCTCTATGTTCATCATTTAATAAACGAGTAGTCACACCTAGAGTTAACTGGTTTGCTTCAGATATTCTATCTATACCGCTGAAGCGATTTTCTCTAAATAAACCTAAAAAGTCGTCTTGCAACAAAGCCGTATCGTACAAACCTATGTTACTTTGTTCTCTGTGTGGCACATAAAGATATTGCGCTCGCGGCTCTAGCGTTTGTTTCATATCTTTGCCAAACCAATCAATTGGCCTTTCTAAAATCAATCGGCCATTGAGACGAAAACGCGGTAATACTCGACTAATTTGTTGATAATCACCTTCTTGCAACTCACCATCAATATAACTTTCTTGAAAATAATGAGTCGCAGGTAACGACGCTTGTGCTTGTAATTCCCACGCGGGTTCAAAATGACTCCAACTTAACTTAGGTTCGATATGAGTACGGATCGCCTCAGCTAAGCCAGCTTCATCTGATTGAAACCAAGCAAATTGCGCAGGTAACTCAAAACTCCAACCTGTATATTGGCTTAATCCTGTATATAAAAATTCAACTTCAGGCAAAGTTCGGTACGGACGAGCATGTTGACCAAAAACTTCGAAGTCACGCACTGTAATGTCCATTTGCCAGTTTTCATCAAAATGGCTTAGGGCTACATGGCGCTCTAAATGCGTATCTACCCCAGAAAGGTCTTCAAAACCCAAATCTGATACATAACTATCATCACTGATAAAAATTAAATCCACATCAGTTTGCCAGTCGTCAAACACTTGCGCCTGATGACGCCAACTCATAGCATAACGTTCATCGTTACTACGCACTTCCCCCTGCTCAGAGAACTCATAAAAGTCTTTATCTTGGCTCATAATTTCGATATTAAGTTCGCCAGAGAAATCCTGTTGTAAGTAACGAAATTCACTGCCCAATTGCAAACCACGTGAAGTCATTACCCGAGGTTTTAAGGTTAAATCCATATTCGGTGCGATATTCCAATAATACGGGGTTGTCACATCAACACCACGTTGCGACGAAGTGCCAATCGACGGATATAACCAACCACTTTTGCGTTTATCACTGAGTGGAAATGACAAGTAAGGTAAATAAATAACCGGCACTTCAAATACTTCGATGCGGCTATGCCAAGCTTCACCCCATTCGTCCTCAACAGACAAAGATATTTTTTCAGATTTTAACTGCCAATCAGGTGCATTATGTGGTGGGCAATTGGTATATGTGGCGTCTTCTAGCTCAAGCTTTTTGTTTTGTTGATCAATACGAAATACACCGGCTTTGCCATGACCCGCAAAGTTATCTAATTGATAGTTAGATTTGTTTAAAGATAAGGTCGAGTTTTGCATATCCGCGACCAAACTATCGCTGTATACAGTCGCGTGCTGACTGACAAACTCAATTCCACCAGCCGCTGTCATTGAGTTACGATCTTTCGATATACGTGCACTGTCTGCTTTTATCTGGTTTGGTCCTTGGATAATGCTCACTTGGCCAGTAAAACGAGCGGGCGAATTGACACCGACTTCAGTTTTATCCGATAAGATCACTAAACTATTTGCACTAGACAGATTTTGCTCTTGTTCGTTTGCTGATAATTGAGTTGCAGAATTAGTTGGGGCTGCAGAGTGGCATTGTAACTCAGCTGCATTGACCCAAGTTGTTGTAAAAACAAGTAATACTGCAAAAAACCTTGTCACCTGACCTATCACCAATTTTAATCCGGGGTTAACTCAACCAATTGAAAGCGCTATGATAATGCAAAATTGCACTATCGGCTAATGTTATGCCTCAATTACTTCAACGCCAACAAGCATTAAATCACTGGCTCAATCAGCATTTTGCTGGACAAATCGACTTACAATTAATTAGCGGTGATGCAAGTTTTCGTCGTTATTTCCGTTTTCAGCACCAACAAACTAGTTATATTGCGGTGGATGCACCACCTGAGCATGAAAATAACCCGCTGTTTGTTGAACTTAGTTGTGCCCTACGCCAAAACAATGTCGATAGTGTTGAGGTTTTAAGCCATAACTTCGAGATGGGTTTCATGTTGTTGGCCGATTTAGGTGATATTCACTTAGTGGATAAAATTAACCAGCACAATTATCAAAATTATTACCAGCAACTGTTACCTACCATCCACCAACTGCAAACAATGCCAGCCGCAGAATTAGCGATTGCTGGTTATGATGAAACTTTTTGCCAGTTTGAAATGTCCCTCTTCCATGATTGGTTTTTACACAAGCAGCATGCGATTGAGTTATCCCCAGAACAAACAGAACAATTAACTTTGGCGTTAAATACGGTTAGCCAGTTATTTTTGCAAATACCGCAAGTGAATGTGCACAGAGATTTGCATTGTAAAAACATTATGCTGAGTAATGAGCGAATTAAACTTATCGATTTTCAAGGCATGATGACAGGACCTTGCACCTACGATTTAGCGTCATTACTGAAAGACTGTTATCTAGTTTGGCCACAAGAGCAAATAAACCAAATAGCTCAACAATACAGGGCTAAATATTATCCTGATGTCAGTGAAAGCACTTGGCAGCTTTGGTTTGATATAGCCGGATTACAGCGCCACATAAAATGTGCAGGTATTTTTTGCCGCTTAAAATTACGCGACAACAAAGCTGGTTACATACAGTATTTGCCTAATGTGCTTCAGTACATTCAACAAGTTTGTACGCGTTACCAACACACATATCCTGAGTTTAAAATATTGTCAGAGTGCATAGCGTTAACTGAGGAGCTAGCTGAATGAAAGCAATGATTTTAGCCGCAGGGCAAGGCAAACGCATGCGCCCATTAACCGAAACAACACCCAAACCTTTATTAAAAGTTGCTGGGAAATGTTTAATCGAGTATCAAATCGAAGCACTAGTAAAAGCGGGGATCACAGAACTTGTGATCAATCATGCGTGGCTAGGTGAGCAAATACCCGCTTACCTAGGAAACGGTGAAAAATATAGCTGTAATATTCAATATAGTGCAGAACCGATTGACGCTTATGAAACCGCCGGCGGCATTATCCACGCATTTAAATTGTTGCAAGATGATATTTTTATCGTAATTAATTCAGATGTCTGGTGTGATTTTGACTACCAACAACTTAACCAAATAAAACTCGGTGACAAACTAGCGCATCTAATTTTAGTCGCTAACCCTGAGCATAATCCTAAAGGTGATTTTGGTTTGAAGAATAGCATGTTAAACCTAAACCAAGACACTAAATATACCTTTGCTGGCATTGGTCTTTACCACAAAGATTTATTTGCTGGTGATCACCAAATGCCGTTACCCTTAGGGCCTTTGTTAAAACAATTTATTGTTGCAGGCAAAGTATCTGGTCAACTACATCAAGGCTGTTGGTTTGATATAGGAACGCCTGAGCGTTTGGCACAAATTGAGCAATTGGTTGCTAATAAATAGTACGGCTCTCTAACTTAATAACATAGGTTTAAATATGCATTATTGGGGTAAAGTTTTAGGTTTTATTTTTGGCTTTATGCTGTTTAAGTTACCAGGTGCGCTATTGGGTGTCATTATTGGTTATTATTTTGACAAAGGATACGCCAAAGCACTGTCAGACAATGGTGGTTTTGCCCGATTATTGAGTGGTCGTAATAACTTAAAAAATCGTATGATATTTTTCCATACTTTGTTTTCGATTATGGGGCACATAGCTAAATCAAGCGGCCGCGTAACCGAAAACGATATAGCACTCGCCAGTGCTTTAATGGATAAAATGGGCTTATCGGGTGAATTACGTCAAGAAGCACAAAATGCCTACAGAGCTGGTAAACAAGCAGACTTCCCTGTTGCAGAAACAGTAAAAGAATTTAAACAATACTGTTTTGGACGGCGTGATTTTCTAGCAGTGTATTTCGAAATTCAGTTGCAAGCTGCACTGGCAAATGGTCAGTTGCATCACAACGCCGAATCTATTTTAACCAAAATAGGCAAAACTTTAGGTTTTAATCCAGCAGAAGTTGCAACTTACATCAGCCAAGCGAAAGCCAGTGGTCAGTACCAATATCAACAAAAACATCAGCAACATACGCAGCAATCACAACAAAATCAATTGCCACAACTGTATCAAATTTTAGGTATAGAGCAGAGTGCTAGTGATCAGGCCGTAAAAAAAGCTTATAAAAAGTTAATGGCGCAACATCACCCTGACAAACTCGCATCTCAAGGCTTACCAGAGCAAGCTTTAACCTTAGCTAAAGAACGCGCGCAACAAATTCAGGCTGCTTATGAGATAATTAAAAAATCTCGTGGGCTTTAAGTTGAACTAACCACAACAAGAATGGATATTTATTCAGCAAAATATTCGAATAAATCGGACAATACGGCAAAATTTTTGTGCTCATTGATAACATATTGAAAACAGACTTCTTCATATCTGTCATCTATTAGTTTACGCCAACCAATTTTCGCTGGAATTTCTAATAACTGATCATGAATGTGATACTTGTGCGCTATTTGCTTTGGCAGATATAGTCTCACCATCAAGATTTTGTCTTGGTCAAAACGGCTAACTTCATCCAAACGACAATAAACATTGACCCCACCAACACTGAAATCATTCGACATCCGGTCGATAAAACAATGTGATTGTTCTACTTCTACACGAATACCTATATCCAGTCGGTCATACTGGCGCTTTTCATCAGGGTAGGCAGCAAGATAACCATCTCCTAAGTCAAACTTAAAGCTTGCTAACAACAAACTTACAACCTCTGTGGAATCGACTAGATCATGGGCAATTGAACTAAGTAAACCTGTATCGTACATATTCGACTCACTCGCGCTCAATTGGTGTTTGGTGATATCTTGCACCTGCTCAGCCGAATAACTGACATGTTTAAGTTGGCGTTTTAACGTCGAAATAGTAATGGCAAGCGCAAGAGACATTTCGCTAAAACTATTATCCAGCTGTTTAATAATGCCTACATCTGATTCAGGGAATTTTGGGTGATTAATAGATAAATCGCCACGCACAATAGAATCCATGCGTGCAATTAGATTGTCTAACCTTTGATATAAAGGTTTGTGCAGTGACACCCAATACATAATTGGAATCAAAACCAAACTCGCTATGCATAACCATACGTATAAATGAAATCGCGCTTGGTGAAAGGCGAGTTCATTGTGAATCGATTCGTTTCGCAACAAAAACTGATTTACATGAATTGCCGTATCGGTTGAATCTGCATGAAGCTGTGACTGAGACAATTGCAATGCAGCAGTTAAATCAAGTCCATTTTGATATAACAACTCTACTCTCTGGTTTATTTGGCTAGTGTGTATATACATCATGCTGGCAGCTGATAACACGAGCGTAAATAGCACCAAAAGCATCACCAGCGTACGCAAACTGATATTGCGTTTTAAATAATTAAATGGTCGTATCATTGACAGCAAAACTAATAAGAACAGCTTAACAGAGGTTATCGGTAATCATCAGTATATCTAAATAGTAAAAAAATGCGGTATTAATGTTTAATTTAACCACCTCATACCAAAAAGGTACTGAATATAGCTCATAAACAAGTTTAAGAAATAGCCTAACAAACAAGGTCACTCAGGGCCAAAAGTTACAATAAATACACAAATAAAATACATATAAAAAATAAATATGACAGTGATAAAGTCTTATTTTTAGACGTTTTAACTATTTTTTTATTTAAAAGTTAAAAAAAACCATTAACAAACCGGTAAAACTTTGCATATTGACCCAGCGTTCAGTAGAATCGAGCAGAATTACGTCAGATATATCTCACATAGTGAGCACTGTGCTCTCACACGCATAGATGTCAATTATCTTAAACCTGACGTTAATAAAGAGAATTATGCTTAGACACATTGTTAAATGTTGTGTAGTACTGATTGGTTTAGCTATCCCTGCGCTGGCTCAACAACCCGCTTTGCTAGAAGCGCAGTTGATTACAGGCTATTCCGACAACTATCAACAAACAGCTAACAAACAATCTTCAGCGAGTGTGCAGATGAAACTGCAGCTCAACGCTGCAATTAATTGGCGCTCGTTTGATGCGGGTGTGCAAGCAAAACTATCTGAAATCGATTACAAAGCAAATAATGCAGCTAAATTTAGCCGCAATGCACTGGCAGGTCATTTATCTTGGCAACCGACTAATCAACAAACATTGGCGATTAACGTCAGCCGCTCCAATGCGGAAGTAGAGCCTTGGTTGGGTATTCGCAGAGATTCCTACCAAATGACCAACAACAATGTGCTTACCTTAGCAATTGACGAAACGGCAGACTCAACGGCGGGACTAAACTACGCCTATACAACACCGAGTGAACAAGGGCTGGTTTTTTCAAGTGCATTTAACACCCTGCAAAAAGATTACCAAGCAACCGACCAACTCGCGTTACAAAACAACAAAAAAACGACCAGTTGGAGCAACAAACTAGGTTACCAATGGCGTGCAGGTCGTCACCTTTTTATTCAATATCAACAGCTAGACAGCAGATTTACTGATTTTTCTGCTCGTGATAATAGCAGCCGGATATATGCAGCTGGTTTATCTTGGCAAGCAACAGCTATCACTGGTTTTAACCTAGGTATAGGTCAAGAAACCCGAGAAATTAGCCAAAGTGCAGCCGAAAATAAAACCAGCTATTGGTCGTTACAAGCGACTTGGGCGCCTAAAAGTTATTCTGTTTTTAGTTTATCCAGCACTCAGCACCAACAATCAAGTGAATATCAAGATCAATTATTACAACTGGCGAAAACGCATTCAGCAGCTTGGCGACACACCTGGGCAAACGGACTCAAAAGCTCCGTAACTTTGCACCACCAACAGCTGCAACAGCTTGCTTCCAAACGTGATGAAAAAAGACTGTCAGGTGAAATTTCACTTAGTTATCAACTCACCAACAATTGGCAAGCGAATATCGCATATAGCTATATAAACAATATAGACTCTTCAGAGAGAAGAAATTTCAAACAAAATAACCTCTACTTCAGCGTAAAATATCAAATGGGTGGTAGAGCTTAATGTATAAATGTATTTTATTGGCGCTACTCACACTTTTTGCCACCAAGCTACTTGCTAACATAGACGGCTATAAACTAGCCGCCGGCGACACCATTAGCATACATGTGTATGGCCAAGACGATTTATCAGTGACCAGTAAAATAGATAAAAGTGGCAACCTCAAATACCCCTTTATTGGCAATGTGCCTTTATCAGGCAAAACCACTGAGCAAGTTAATCAATTTATTACCGACGCCCTGATGGACGGTTATCTAGTTAAACCAGAAGTGCATGTTTACGTGTCGGAGTACCGACCCTTTTACATTCATGGCCAAGTAAAAAAACCCGGCGCTTTTGCTTATCAGCCAGGTTTAATTTTATCCAAAGCAATCGCTTTGGCTGGCGGTTTAACTGAACGCGCGTCAAGCACTTGGATTTTAAAACGTACAACCAACAATCAAAACAGAAGCATAAAGGCAGATGAACAAACTGAAATCTTGCCCGGCGACATTATTACTGTAGAGCAGAGTTTCTTTTAATGGCCGAGCAAATTCAAAAAGAAGACGAAATAGATTTAAACCAACTCTTCTCCCTTTTATGGCGAGGCAAGTGGTTTATCGTATTGACTGTCACACTTTTTGCTCTTTGTGGTCATCTATATACGCAAAACGCCACCCGCTATTACAGCGCCACCACGACAATTCAAGTTGGTATAGATCAAGGCAATGTTGTCTCTATTGACGAATTATACGTTTTAGAAGCACGTACCAAAGAGCACTACAATACTCAAATTGAAATGCTTAAATCGCGTAATATGCTTGAGCGTGTGGTCAAACAGCTAAATTTAACCGCAGCTAAACTACATGCCGCGCCTAAACCTCCAATTTTGCAGCACATACCACAATTAGAGCCTTGGTTAATACCGCCGATTAATGATGCGGGTAACTTAGATTTGGCGATTGCACTGCAATCCATGATCCAAATTAATCAAGTATCAAACAGCCAACTAATCAGCATAGTTGTCAAAGCTAAAAATGCTGAATTAGCGGCAAACATAGCCAATACTTTGGCTGACGTGTATATGGACTTCCATAACGATTCGCGCCAAGCAGTCAACGACAACGCGGCCGACTGGCTGATCACTGAATTAAATATATTGAAGGGTAAACTCAATACCGCCGAAGCCGAATTACAAACCTTTATGGAAAACAACAATCTAGTTGATCTTGCTGGGGTGTTAAGTTTAAAAGCAAAAGATGTTGAAGGGTTTTCGGCGCAATTACTTACGGCACAAAAACAAATTGATGAAATAAAGGTTCAATACAATACCATTCAAGATCTTAATGACACAGCTTTGTTGTTGTCATCCAGTGCAATCAAAAGCAATAACTTGGTAGAAAATACGCAAAATTCAATCGCTCAACTGCAGCGCAAACTCGCAGATATCTCGTTAGTTTATGGCCCGAAACATCCTAAACACATAGCTGTAGTAGAAGAGATAAAAACCACACAACTGATACTCGACCAACAAGTTAGAGCTTTGGTCAAAGGGGTCGAACAAAAATACAAAGCGGCAATAGAAAATTTAGCGCAGATAAAACTCAACTTAGATACTGCCAAAGCTCAATATCAACAATTGCGCAAATCACAAAGTTTATATCGTCAATTGCAGCGCGAAGTTGAAGCAAATCAAGAGTTGTACGATACCTTCTTAAAGCGCTTGCAAGAAACCAAAGCAACAAAAAGCATGCAAAAGGCTTTTGCGCGCATACTTGACTATGCAATTGCAAAAGATAGTCCGGTTAGCCCAAAATCGGCTTTAATCTTGGTCTTGTCTGTTTTACTCGGCGGCATGATCTCTGTGATGGGTATTTTTGTTGTCGAGTTTAAACGCAAAGGTTTACTCAATGCCGAAGAAGCAAGCAACTATACTGGTTTAGAAGTTTTAACTGAACTGCCTAAAATTAAGTGTCGTAAAGAAGCGACTAATCATATTGAGCACGATCAGTTATCGCAAAACCCCTATTACATAGAAGCAATGCGTACTTTGCGTACTCGCTTGAAGCTGTCGTTTGAAAACAAGAAAATCATTGCTGTCACTTCTGCTATGCCCGGTGAAGGTAAGTCGTCGACCTCACTACACTTAGCCAAAGCTTTTTCTGAATTAGAAAAAGTACTTGTGGTGGATGCTGATTTACATAAACCCTCTATGGCAAGCAAATTAGGTTTGTTAAAAACACGCCCTGGGTTAGTCGAATTGATGTCTGGTCAATTTAAACTCGCATCCTGTTTACATAGACAAAAATCTTTAGGGTATGACGTTATTTGTGCTGGCGCACATTGTGAGAATCCAACCAAGGTGTTATTGTCGCCAGATTTTTCTAAACTGCTGCGTGCACTTGCGAAACATTATGACCGAGTAATAGTTGAAACTGCACCAGTCAACTTAGTATCGGATGCACAAGCTATAGTTAAAGCCGTTGATGGCATTGTTTACGTTGCCAAAGCCGAAAAAACGCCACGAGGGCTGATAAAAAGTGGCATTGATATACTCAATCAAGTAAACGCAAACTGTTTAGGTATGGTACTTAACCAAGTGAATTATAAATTGGCACGCTATCAGTACCGCCAATACATTAATACACCTAAACCAGTTGTACCTGTATCTGATAAAGTTATTTCACTTAAACCTAGATACAATCAGCAAGAGTTAGCTGAATTAAAACAGAAACAGAAAGAGTTATTGGCGCAGTATGAACAATTAGAATTCGGTAAAAAGCGCGCGGGTCTGTTGGCGAAAAAACGTGATGGCAAAAGCAGCAATTATTCACCTAGATATAAATAGAGCTCTTCAACAGAAGAAATAACCATATCAGGTAACACTTGCCCTTTATAGTGACGACCATCCGCATCAAACCAAACCGCTTTACAACCACTTTTCACTGCGCCAGCAACATCGGTGAATTCACTATCACCAACATGCAATATGTGCTGCGGCTTAATATGCATTAGCTGACTTGCTTGCGCAAATAAATCGCTGGCTGGTTTCATCTTTAAACCTGTTTTTGGTCTAAGCACATGCTCAAAAATACCAGTTAAACCTATCAGTTGTGGATCTGCGTTACCATTAGTAATGGCAACTAATTTGTATCTTGTTTTTAGTTGCTCCAACCATGTTACCACCTGCTTATCCACAGTGAAGTTGTTACGATACTGAAAAAACAACTGGTAGGCTTGTTCAGCAACTGCAGTTGCACCAGCAAGCTTATAATTGCTGAACAGGTGGCGCAAAAAAGCTTGGCGCAGCGCGGTTACATCATGCGCTAAACTGCGATGTTCGGTCGCAAAGCTGTGTTTTGCCGACATCCATTCAGCTTCAGTTAGTGGCTGTACTTGCACTTGTGCGAGCTTGCGATTAACAAATTGGAGTAATTTATTTTCGGCCTGTTGAATAATTGGCACATTGTCGTAAAGCGTATCATCTAAATCAAAACTGATAACTTGAATGTTGCTGATACGTCGATAAATTTGCATTATTTAGCTTTCTTCCTCGCTCTCGGATGAGCGTTATCATACACCTTTGACAAATGTTCAAAATCTAAATGTGTGTATATTTGGGTGGTAGATAAATTTTTATGCCCAAGCAGCTCTTGTACCGCACGTAAATCTTGGGTCGACTCCAACATATGGGTCGCGAAAGAATGGCGTAATTTATGTGGGTGTAAATGATGGGATAAATTTTGTTTAACCGCGAGTTGACGCATGCGCTCACGCACATGCCGGTCGCTAATACGTGTGCCACGCTGGGAAACAAACAAGGCGGTTTCTGCTGGTTTAGCCCACATAGCCCGAATCGACAACCAAGTTTCAATTTTCTTTAATACTAACTTGGTGATCGGCACCTCTCGTTGTTTATCACCTTTACCAGTAACACGGACTAAATATTCATGGCGGTTGATATCATTCAGGTCAATCCCAATCAACTCAGCCAAGCGCAGGCCACTGCTATAAAAAAGCTCGGCGATGACATTATCTCGAAAAGAACAAGGATCAACTTCAGGATCACAATCCAATAATAAATTCACTTGGTCAACATCTAGATTTTTTGGTAAGCGTTTAGCAGCTTTTGGCGCTTGTAGGTTGATAGTTGGATCACTGGAGATCCAAGTTTGGCTGAGTAAAAACAGGCAAAACACCCGCAACACTGTCAGTCTATGGGTAATAGTTGAAGTCGCAAGTTTGAGCTTGCTCACTTCAACTAAATGGCGACGAATAAATTCAGCGCTCGTCACCTTCACACTACTGTCTAAATCTAGGTTTGCGTAAACCTGTTTTAGCTGGGTCATGTAACTACGTATGGTATGAGCAGAAGCTTGTTGCTCAGATATTAGCTTATGTTCAAACGCTTGCAGCGCCTCAGCTATACTGACAGTGCTCATTAATAACACAACCCCGATTAAATAGGGCTAGGTTCAGCCGGGTTATTATCAACAGAAAAATCTAACAAGAGTCTGTTGATTAATTTAACCATAGGCGCCAAAAAGATTGTGTCCATATCGCCTTGAAAGTGCTGTTCATCGATACTACCAAAAGCGAGAATACCCATATCTTTTTGTCCACCTAAACGAATCAACGCAACTGATTTAATTGCTTGTTCGTCAGTAAAAAACAAGCTCATTTCTTGTTTTTTCAAGCGGCCAAAATAATAATCATCCCGCGCTAAACGCTGTAATAATACCTCTTGAAACAAATTCCGTGGTTGTACTAAGTTTGCGGCGTGTTCATCACCACCAGCGATAAATAACACCAATTTCATACCATCTAATTCAATTTGTTCCAGCAGTATAGCGCGCAATAAATAAATCATTTGTTTGCTGTCAGGACATTCCAACAACGCCATATACAAGTTGATAAAAGCCTTGTATATGGTTTCGTTTTGTTTGGCCGTGCCAATTAAACGGGTAATATCTTGCTCTTGCTTAGATACTTTATCTCGTAACAACTGCTGTTGGCGCTCTAATAAAGACACAACCCCATTGGAGTCATGCGCTATGACCATTTGGCGTAAAATATCTGGGTGGCGCTGAAAAAAATCTGGATGTTCAGATAAATAGCTTGCTACGTCCTCTTCGCTGCAATTGAGCAAAGGCATTTGTTCATTATCACTCATATATTTATCTGCCCATCAAAAACATGAACCGCAGGTCCTGTCATTTTCACAGCCTGACCTTCACCTTCCCAGCTGATGTTTAACTTGCCACCAGGTAATTCAACTTCAACTCTATTGTCTAATTTTCCTTGGAGAATACCAACCACAACAGCAGCACAAGCACCTGTGCCACAGGCTAGAGTTTCACCGGCGCCTCGCTCGAATACTCGCAAACGAATAGCTTGGCGATTAACAATTTGCATAAATCCAATATTGGCACGCTCAGGAAAACGCTCGTGACTTTCCAGAATAGGCCCGAGCGTGTCGACATCTGCAGTGTCTATGTTATCGACTGTTAAAACGCAATGAGGATTGCCCATAGAAACAGCGCCCGCTAACACATTTTGTTCATTCGCTTGCAGTATGTAAGTTTTCTCTTGGCTATTCGCTTTGAAAGGAATTTGCTGCGGTGCTAGTTTAGGCACCCCCATATCAACGGTAACTTGGCCATCTTTTTCTATGTATAAAACAATATTGCCACTTTTCGTACTTACGGCAATTCGGTTTTTGTTAATTAAACCTTTTAAGCGTACAAAACGAGCAAAACAACGAGCGCCATTACCACATTGTTCAACCTCACTACCGTCCGCATTAAAAATTCGATAGTGGAAATCAATTTCCGGATCATAAGGTGCTTCAACCACTAACAATTGGTCAAATCCTACCCCAAAATTGCGGTCAGCTAGTTTACTCACTTGTTCATTAGATAAAAATACGTTTTGGGTAATGTTATCAAGCACCATAAAGTCATTACCCAAGCCTTGCATTTTAGAAAAATTTATCTGCATTTTACTACTGCATTTCATTCAAAGTTTCATTACATACAAAATACAAAGTATTGCCCTTAAGGTCGAGGGTTTTGTGAGATCTTTGTTAGACATTTTGCTATCTCAGCTGAATCTACCTTGAATCTGCCAACATTAGCCCTTATTGTGCTAGACAGTTTTGATAAAATTAATGGGTGAATATGCTCAGCAACCAATTATGGTCACTTATTCAAAGTGAAGCGCGACAAATTAGTCAACAAGAGCCACTACTAAGCTCTTTTATCGACCAGTGTATCTTGACACATGACTCACTGTTAAATGCAGCGTCATTTGTATTCGCACAAAAGCTTGCTGATAATGTGATGCCACAAGCAGAATTAATCCCGCTGTTCCACCAATTTTATCTAACACATCCAGAGATGCTTGAAGTAGTTGCATTTGACATTCGAGCTGTGTTTGAGCGTGATCCAGCTATCAATTCTTACTTAACCGTTTTATTACATTTAAAAGGCTTTCAAGCCATTCAAGTACATAGACTGGCACATCAATTATGGCAACAAAACCGCCGTGATTTAGCTTTGTTTATTCAAAGTCGTTGCAGCCAAGTATTTGCAGTGGATATTCACCCGGCTTGCCGTATTGGTAAAGGGGTTATGTTCGACCACGCAACTGGAATAGTGGTTGGTGAGACAGCTGTAATTGAAGACAATGTATCAATTTTGCAGTCGGTCACATTGGGTGGGACGGGCAATGAAAGTGGTGATAGACACCCTAAAGTTCGCCATGGCGTTATGATTGGTGCTGGCGCAAAAGTTTTAGGCAATATTGAAATTGGCTGCAACTCAAAAATTGGCGCAGGTAGCGTAGTATTACAAGACGTAGCCCCACACACAACTGTCGTTGGTGTTCCTGCAAAACAAGTAGGAGTGCCTCGCTGCCCAGAACCTTGTCGCTCCATGCAGCAAAATGTATTTGATGACAGCGAAGTAGACAGTGTCGAATAACACTTACTGGTAAAACAGAGTTCAGATTAACGTCTGAACTCTATGTTAAGCAAAGTTCTAATGACTAAAATTAGTCTCTAAAATTGGTAAATTGAAACGGTTGTTCAAGTTCAGCACTACGTACTAACTGCATAACCTCTTGCAAGTCATCACGTTTTTTACCCGTTACTCGCACTTGTTCACCTTGGATAGAAGCTTGCACTTTAATTTTACTGTCTTTAATTAGCTTAACTAACTTTTTCGCCATCGCAGCATCTATACCCTGCACAAAAGTCACGGTTGTTTTATGATTTTTGCCTGAATGCTCGAAAGAACCTACTTTTACGGCTTTGGGGTCTAAATTACGTTTAGCCATTTTATTACGTAAAATATCTAACATTTGCTCTATTTGAAACTCTGCCTCTGCGGTTAATTTAATACTCTCAGACACATACTCAAAATTGGCTTCAACACCACGGAAATCGAAGCGAGTTGATAATTCACGTTGGGCATTGTCAGCAGCATTACGTGCTTCTTCTATATTTATTTCAGTTACTATGTCAAACGACGGCATAATCTTATTTCCACTATTTTTTTATTGCAAAATTGGCCAATGCTTTTTGGATGCCTAAAGTAGTATCACCACTTTTGAGCTCTCTTTCGATTGGCTCTGATGATCCAGAGATCCAAATTTTTAACTCTGCGTCTAAATCAAAATGTCCTGCGGTTTCTAATTTAAAATGAGTGATCGCACGATATGGTACAGAGTGATACTCAACTTTTCGTCCAGTTACCCCCTGCTTATCAATTAAGATCAAGCGATAGTTGGTAAACACATACATGTCACGAATTTCTTTAACTGCAAAAACCACATTTTCTTCATCAGCCAAAATCGGCTGTAATTCTTGCTGTACGTCTTCGCTATCAATTTGACTTGCGTTCCCCAGCAAACCATCTAACAATCCCATACCCTGCTCCGCAATTTGTATAAAAGGTTAAATAATTTAAATCAGGTTAAATATACATCAAATCTATGTTTTTTCGATTCTAAACTAAAATCAGGCTTTTGTTGGTTTAAATAGTCAGCATAATCAGGCCGTTTTACCACTACTCGTTGTTGAGCTACCCGCTTAGCCACAGACAATAATTGGTCTGAGTCTTCATCCGCACCAACAAAACCTTGAAATGCTTTCATTTCTTTTTTCACCGCGGCAGACTTCTTTTTGTGCGGATACATAGGATCTAAATACACCACATCCACTTGTGGTAGGGTGTTTTGCCAATCAAAACAGTCAGAGATTAAACTACCATGATACAAACCAATAAAATTGTTGATCCAAGCATCTTGGCTGGCTAACTGGAGCCGCGTTAATCCGTCAGCCAATAATGCTGCTACTGCATTATTGCGTTCCAGCATCACCACTGCACAACCAACACTGGCTAAAACTAAACTATCACGACCTAAACCAGCAGTAGCATCTAACACTAGCGGGCGTTCGTTATTTTTACAACCAACTGCACGGGCGATAATCTCATTTTTGATACTGACTTGTTTACGCCTGTAGGTTGCTGCGGCCCCCAAAAAATCAACCAAGACACCTGCCTGTTTTGGTTGTGATTGTTGAACTAACTGCAACTTGTCCTCTAGCCACAATAGATGCAAATCATCCGATGTCTGCTCAACTATGGTTAAACCATAGGTTTGAGCTAAAGCAGTTAGCCGCGGCTGCTGTTGCCCATCACTTGCGACTACAACAATATTATTCTGCGCTACCAATACGATTGTCTCCAACACTCATAGCTAAAATTTGACTTAATGCTTGGAACGATAGGCCAGTTTGTTGTCGCCAATAATTAAATCCTTCTTGTAACTGCTGCAAACTACGTTTGCTTGTAGCACCACCGTCTATTAACTTATTCGCTCTAAAATATCCTTCAACATCTTGGGTTAACAAAAAGGTATCTACCCCCAAAGCTCGCAAGGCGTAAGGACCCGTATTTCCGCCCAAGCGGCAGCCATGTTTTTTTAAATAGCCCCACAGCCCAACAATATCGTCAGAAGACCAGTCTGCAACAAACTGGCTGAAAGATTTTTTATGCTCAATTTGTACATCATGGATCATTAGCGCATTTTCATAAATACTTTGTACTTTTTTGCCGTTACGAATAATGCTCGGGTCTGTTGCTTTATTTTCTAATAATTCCGCTGGCATCATAAGAATTTTCTCAATATCAAAATTGAAAAATAGTCGTTCAAAGTTTGGCCATTTGTTTTCAACTACACGCCAGACAAAACCTGATTGGAATACTTTTTTGCTGAATTCGGCTAAAAATCTATCGTCGCTAATATGTGCGACCGCATCTGCAGTTAGAGGTTTACCAACAAACGACATGAGCCACGCCTCACTGCCCCCTTTACGCTTAGCTGCGCGCTCAATAATATTGTCAAAGTTTTCCATCGTCTTCTCTCGCTCAATTCTATCGGCCTATATACCCAATCTTGTTGGAGTGACCTGTTTCAAGTAGCTTGGATATTTTAGCATGTTCGCAATTTACAATTTTGCTTAAAGCGATACAGTTTGATTAAGAAAGTAGCAATCAGCAGCTAGATTGGCCGCAAGGTGGTTATACTCTGCTGATTTTATGTTAGAGTAATTTCCCAGCGCTTTTGCCAGCATTCCCATATTATACAACTTGAGATACTCGTGAAAAAAGAACTCTTAATTAGCTTATTTTTTGGCCTAGTTGTTTTTCTCACTCCGCAGCTGCATGCAGAAGAGCAGGCGCAAAATAAAGCCCGCATGTTAGTTTGGGTTTTGTCTAATATTGAATGGCAATCGGTTCCCACCAACAACAAACTGAATATGTGTAGTTTTGCCGCTAGCCCATACTCAGCGAATCAGTATTTAGCCAATTACCAATTTGTTATGTCGCCCCCTTATTTTGTCGACTTTTATAGTTTTGATAACCAACAGGCACTTATAAATTTTGATATAGAGCATAGCTGTCAAATTTACTATTTCGACCAAACGACGAGTGGACTGCATATAGATAAAATTTTATCGCGCGTAAATGAAAGAGGTTTATTAACCATAGGCCATGGTGAAAAATTTTTAACACAAAATGGTAGTCTAGCGTTAATTAGCAATGGGCAAACCTTACAACTGAAAATAAACAACCGACAAACAAGCCAACAATTTACCATAAGCCCACTGCATTCTATGCCAATAAAGTTCTGACCGGAGCAACAATGCTAAACAAAATAAAAGTGCCAATTTGGATAATTATCACACTATTAATTGTTAGTGTTGCACTTAGCTCAGTTGTCGCCCAGCAAGCGATTAAACACTATAGCTTTGCCGCTTGGTTACATGGTGATGTTTCACCTGCGAGTAAATCCTTTACGCAAATAAGTAACCGCCAACTAACTACACAGTACGAATTACTCCAACAGTTTACCGCTTTAGTAACAATGTCTAGTCAAATTTCAGCTGATGAGTATAACCAATGGGTCAAGTATCAGATAGCCAATAATGCTGAGCTATTGGCGGCATCGCTGGCGCTTTATTCAACTAAGAATGCACGATTACAACACATATATTCGGTTGGCACAGCAAGCAAATACCAACAAGATTCGTATCAAAGTGAATTATTGGCTGCAATACGTAAAAGCCAAAACACCACAGGTATAATCAGCAAGCGACTATCCAGCGACACCTTATTATTAGCTAAGAGCGTAAAGTTGGCCAATGAACAATGGTTTTTGTTATCCGAGGTAGATTTAAGTTTAATTAAGTTAGCGTTAATTCAAGCGCACCCACAAACGAAGCTTAATTTTTCACTGCAATTGACTGATAAACAACAAACGCCAATAGTCAACTGGGAGTTTGGTAAACTGCATACACAAAAAAATCAAATTAGTCAGCGTGTAGAAAACGAGTTTTTTATTCTGGACATTATCGCCGAACCAAGAGCAACCTTTGCGCCCAAGTGGCATGCCCCAGAAATATCCAAATTTATCGCCAGCGTGATTGTTGGCACCTTGCTTGTCTGTTTATTACTTGTTTTACTTTGGTATCAGCAAAGAAAATCACTGCAACTCGCGCAGACCTTAGAGCAACAAAATGCATTACTGGGCAATCAACTCTCGGCAGCAAAAGAAAGCATAAAACGCAACTCTCGCTTTGCGATTATAAATGATATGGCACCGATAGCTGCAGCTGAAATAACGCCAGCAGTCAGCCAAGCGATTAAGGCAGTATCGTCGCTAGAAGAGCGTACAATCAATCTTAAGAATAAACTTACAGATGGAAAAGTAACTAAATCTTTAGTTGGTAGTTACCTCGATAACGCTACGCAATTAACCCGCGCCTCATCATCACAGTTATTAATTGCAGCAGAAGCCACATATACATTGGAACAATTTGCTTCAGATCTAAAACAAGACACGCTTAGAGATATTAATTTACAACTGCACACAGCTGCAATTAGTGGTATCTACAAAAAATCTAATCAACACAAAAAAGTTAAGTTCATTGAAAGCATTCCGGGGGATTTGGATTTAACAGCTTATTCTGGCTCGCTCACCCATGTCATCTGTATCGTTCTCAACAATAGTATTGAGCATGGTTTCGCTGGCCGCCCAGACGGCATTGTTATGATTGAAGCGTTTAAAAATAAAGATAAACAATCTATTCAAATGCGTATAGAAGATAATGGTGCAGGCATGGATGAAGCTATGTTAGCTAATGTCTTTGCAACTGAATCCATTGACACTCACTCGGGCTTACATTTGGCTAAACAATTAGTAGATGACAAATTGTTAGGCAAAATGGAAGTGAATAGTAAACTCGGTCGATTTACCCGGGTTAATCTAACTCTGCCAATCGATGTAAATAAAGGTTTGCCTAAAGAACAAACGAAACGCTAAAGCATACCAGCTTATACGCTTTTATTCTTAACTAATAAAAATTAGTGTTTAAAAAATTGTAGCAATTTAGCCATTGAAGGAGTAAATTGTCCGCCACACTTTTTCAATTTTGCACAAAATACCAACAACTAGGTGTTAGCAGAAAAAGTTATACATAACTAACAAAGTCAAACTTAAAATAATAATTAACAAACTTATCCACAGGATAATAAAAAAAACAAAAAGGTCATATACAACAAAAACCCATAAAAATTATAACTTTAGAAAAAACTTTTACGAATTTTTCGGTTAGCATCTCCATTTATTAGTTCTTAGCTAAAACTTACTCACATGCATGCAATTATATTTGTAGGCTGTTTCACGCACAAAACCCACAGATTTATCCACAGATTTATTTCGTTGGCTTTACATTTGAGATCAAAACAATCAAATCCCAACTCGGCTGTTTTTACCGTATAATATCGGCATTGTTACGCTAACTAACGTAGAAAATTTATGGCTCAAATTCCACAAAACCCACTTGTCTTGGTAGACGGTTCTTCATATTTATTTCGTGCTTTTCATGCGCCACCGCATTTAACTAACTCTAAAGGAGAGCCTACTGGCGCTGTTTATGGCGTGGTCAACATGCTTAAAAGTTTGATCAACAAATTTCAACCAAGGCAAATGATTGTGGTATTCGATGCCAAGGGCAAAACATTCCGCAATGACATGTACGCGGATTACAAAGCGAATCGCCCACCTATGCCTGACGAATTACGTTGCCAAATAGCCCCACTCCATAAAATAATAAAAGCCATGGGTTTACCACTGGTTTCTATTGAAGGTGTTGAAGCGGATGATGTTATTGGCACACTGGCAAAACAAGCAAGTGAACAAGGCCGCCATACTTTGATCAGCACAGGTGATAAAGACATGGCGCAGTTGGTTAACGAGCACGTGACCTTAATTAACACTATGACAGATACTGTTATGGACGTTGCCGGCGTTGAAGAAAAATTTGGTATAGGCCCTGAGCTTATCATTGATTATTTAGCTTTGATGGGTGACAAGGTTGATAATATTCCGGGTTTACCTGGTGTCGGGCCAAAAACCGCAGTTGCTATGTTACAAGGCATGGGCAATATTAAAACCTTATATCAAGATACTGCAAAAGTTGCTGAGCTTGGCTTTAGAGGCTCTAAAACCATGCCGAAGAAGTTGGATGAAAACAAAGAGCAACTTGAGCTCTCATACCAACTTGCAACAATCAAAACTGATGTTGAGTTAGATTTAGTCCCAGAAGATTTTGATATACAAGCGCCAGATCAAGCAGCATTAATTGAGTTATTCCAAGAAATGGAATTTAAACGCTGGTTAAGTGACTTGCTAGGCCAGCAAAGCAGCAAAAACTCAGGTGCGGTAAAAGGCACAGAGGTAGCTGAAGTGGTCGAGCAAGCAGCGAAAAAAGATGCTGAATATGCCTGCATATTAGATGAAACCGAGTTTAACCTTTGGTTAGCCAAGTTAGAAAATTCAGAGCGTTTTGCATTTGATACTGAAACCACCTCACTGAATTATATGCAAGCTAGAGTTGTTGGGGTTTCTTTTGCTGTAGAGCCTGGCCAAGCTGCGTATGTGCCCTTTGGCCATGATTATCCAGACGCGCCTCAACAGTTATCCGAAGAATTTGTGTTGGGCAAACTAAAGCCTCTGCTTGAATCAAACAAAATCGGCAAAATCGGCCAAAACCTTAAATATGACAAACATGTATTAAACAATCATGGTATTGAGCTCAAGGGTATTGAGTTTGATTCTATGCTCGAGTCTTACGTGTTTAATAGTGTAGGTACACGCCATGATATGGATAGCCTTGCACTTAAGTACCTAGGACATAAAGCCATTTCTTTCGAAGAAATAGCAGGCAAAGGTGCAAAACAACTTACCTTCAACCAGATTCCATTGGAACAAGCAGCACCTTATGCAGCGGAAGACGCTGACATCTGTTTGCAATTACACCAAAAACTTTGGCAAGAGATACAGCAAGACGACAAACTCAAATCCGTATTAACTGAGATTGAACTACCGCTTGTGCCAATCTTAAGCAAAATTGAACAAAATGGCGTGTATATAGATATTCACCAACTTGCGCAGCAAAGCCAAGAAATTGAAATTCGTCTTGCCGAGTTAGAAACCCAAGCTTTTGACATAGCGGGTGAGAAGTTTAATTTAAGTTCGACTAAACAGTTACAAGCTATCTTATTTGAAAAACTCAATCACCCTATATTAAAGAAGACACCTAAAGGTGCACCATCAACCGCAGAAGAAGTTTTACAAGAATTAGCATTAGATTACCCACTACCAAAAGTGATCATGGAATATCGTGGTTTAGCTAAACTCAAATCGACCTACACAGATAAACTACCAACTATGGTTGATAACAAAACCGGCCGTCTGCATACCTCATATCATCAGGCGGTTACAGCTACAGGTAGATTATCTTCAACCGATCCAAATTTACAAAACATTCCAATCCGCAATGAAGCTGGACGTAAAGTACGCAAAGCTTTTGTTGCCCAAGACGGCTATAAAATAGTCGCAGCTGACTACAGCCAAATTGAATTGCGTATCATGGCACATTTATCAGCGGATAAAGGTTTGTTAACTGCATTCGCCGAAGGTAAAGACATTCATAAAGCAACCGCAGCCGAAGTATTTAATTTGCCATTGGAGCAAGTTAGCTCAGAGCAAAGACGCAGTGCTAAAGCGATTAACTTTGGTTTAATTTATGGCATGTCAGCGTTTGGTTTATCACGTCAATTAAATATCCCACGTAACGAAGCACAACAATATATGGATCTATACTTCGAGCGCTATCCGGGTGTATTAACTTATATGGAAGACACGCGTAAATTTGCCGAAGAAAATGGCTACGTGGAAACAATTTTCGGTCGTAGATTGCATCTACCAGATATCAAAGCACGTAATGGCGCTGTGCGTAAAGCAGCAGAGCGTGCGGCGATCAACGCTCCTATGCAGGGCACTGCGGCAGATATCATTAAGAAAGCAATGATCAAGGTTGCAGCTTGGATTGATGATATACAATCAGACAAGATTAAAATGATCATGCAAGTGCACGATGAATTGGTATTTGAAGTCCGTGAAGATTTTGTTGATGAAGCTAGCAATAAGATCGTCGAGTTAATGCAAACCGCGGCTGAGTTAAAAGTTCCGTTATTGGTTGAAGCTGGTGTCGGTGAGGATTGGGATCAAGCACACTAGTCGCTTTGACAAGGTTATTAGCTGGGTCTAAATTTATAAGCTAGAACTCGTTAATAACCTAAATTTCATGATTTTGATGCGCAGGCTGCTCCAAGTTACTTCTATTATTTGCGTTGCGCATTTGACCATTTCTACGCCTTTGTTAGCAAATGAACAACAAATCAACCTAAAAATTGCCATGGTAACAGGCAATGCGCAAACGCCAAAAGTATTGGATAAACTTGCGCGACAATTTGAGCGACAAAACCCACAGATCAAAATTAACTTTATCGAGGTTAAAAATAGCGACTTTAAACCTCAAATAGCTGGTTGGTTAGAAAAACCAGTTTCGGCCGATATAATAAGCTGGCATGCTAATGAAAGATTATTCAAATTTGTGCGCCAAGATTTAATCCTAGATGTTTCAGACATTTGGCAAACAGTCGGCCCACAATTCCCGAACAACTTTTTGCGGCATATTAAATACCAACAGAACATATATGCAATACCTTACTCATATTATCAGTGGGGGTTTTATTATAAAAAATCGCTATTTAAACGTTTAAATATATCGCCTCCGAAAAACTGGCAACAACTGCTCAATATGCTTGAGCAAATGAATAAGGTGAATATCACCCCTATTGCAATTGGCTCATTTGAACCTTGGGCGGTTAGTTGCTGGTTTGAATACCTAAATTTACGTCTCAATGGCCTTCAATATCACAATAGCTTTGTCCGCGGAGAGATCAGTGCACATGACCATGGTATCAAGCAAGTTTTCATGCACTTACAACAACTCATAGAGCTAAACGCTTTTGCCGATAATGCTAACCAAAGAAGTATAAGAGAAAGTTTGCCAACCTTATATCGAGAAAAAGCAGGGATCACGTTAGAAGGTAGTTTTATTGAAGGTTATATCCCAGATCAATTTAAACACAATATTGGTTTTTTCGAATTTCCTATAATTAACCCTCAAGTTGAAAACATACAAGTTTCACCAATAGATATATTATTGATCGCCAAACATACACGACACCCTAATGCTGCAAAACAGTTTTTACAATTTATGGCCTCAGCTGATAGCCAAACGATAGTGAACCAGATGCTTTACCAAGTACCAGCGAATATTCACGCAAAAACTTCGAGCTCTAACTTACTTTCTTCAGTGGTACAATCTTTAGCCTGAGCAGATGGATTAACTCAATTTTATGATCGTGAAACAAATGAAGTATTGGCAGCAAAGAATATGCAAATTTGGACTGAGTTTCTGGAAAAACCGGATATACCAGATGCACAGCAACGGATGGAAAAAGCCCGCCTTGAATATTTACAGACTATAAACGAAAAAACCCCAACTCATTGAGTTGGGGTTCTTCTTAAATTAAAAGCCTGGCAGTGTGCTCCTCTCACATGGGAACTCCCTCCCTCCCATCGCCGCTATTGTGTTTCACTTCTGAGTTCGAAATGGATCAGGTGGTTCCACAATGCTATCGCCGCCAGGCATAAACTGGTTACAATCTGAATTCGTAAAAGCTTAATCTTTAAGTTCTATTTCAATCTGTTATTTATCTAATCTATTCAATCAAACAACTTATTTCTTTGTATTCTTCGCAACCCAATAAACATTTGGCGTTGTATGGTTAAGCCGCACGGGCAATTAGTATT
>NZ_JH767546.1:38480-39916 GCF_000281085.1 Catenovulum agarivorans YM01 | reverse complement strand
GTGTCACGGTCACAATTACTGACGGTACCTCTACGTTAAATCAAACTGTCACTGCGGATGGCTCTGGTGCATGGACAATCAGTGGTAGCGAATTTGACGTTAGTAGCTTTAATAATGGCACCTTAACTGTATCTGCTACCCAAACAGATACAGCGGGTAATACTTCAACAGCCGCAACTCAAGACATCACATTAGATAACTCAACACCAAGTGCTGTGACTATTACTACACCAATAGAAACAGACGGTATTGTTAATGCAGCGGAAGATGCGGATGTATTAGTTGCAGGCTCGGATGCAGAAGCAAATGCAAGTGTCACAGTTACAATTACCGATGGTTCTAGTAGCCTAGATCAAGCAGTGACAGCGGACAGTTTTGGAAACTGGACAATAAGTGGTAGCGAATTTGATGTTACTACATTTAATAACGGCACCTTAACTGTATCAGCAACACAAACAGATACAGCGGGTAATACTTCAACCGCAGCAACACAAGACATTACTCTAGACAACTCAGCGCCAAGTGCACCAAGTATCAGCACACCAATTGAAATAGACAATATCGTTAACGCAAGTGAAGACGATAGTGTACTGATATCAGGCAGTGGCGCAGAAGCCGGTGCGGCGATAACCATTAACATTGGCAGCTTATCGATTCAAACCGTAGCGGATAGCAGTGGTAACTGGACGATAGAAAGTAATGAAATAGATATCTCAGCATTAACCAACGGTACGTTAACCGTGACGGTTACTCAAACAGATGCCGCGGGTAATGAATCAAGCAGTGCAACACAAAATATCACTTTAGACAACGGCGTGCCTGCCGCAGTCACAATTACCACACCAATTGAAACTGATGGTATTGTTAACGCAGCCGAAGACAATGATGTATTAATTGCTGGTAGTGGCGCAGAAAACAACGCGAGTGTCACGGTCACAATTACTGACGGTACCTCTACGTTAAATCAAACTGTCACTGCCGATGCTTCTGGAGACTGGACAATCAGTGGAAGCGAATTTGACGTAAGCAACTTTAATAATGGCACCTTAACTGTATCTGCAACCCAAACAGATGCTGCGGGTAATACATCAACAGCCGCAACACAAAACATTACCTTAGACAATACCGCACCAAGTGCGCTAACTATTACCACACCTATTGAAGGTGATGGATATGTTAATGCGACGGAAGATGAAGATGTCTTGATTGCAGGTTCGGGGGCAGAAGCGGGTAATAGCGTGACAGTTAGCATTACCGACAATAACGCTACGTTAACTCGCACAGTAACAGCGGACGGTTCAGGCAACTGGACAATTTCGGGCAGTGAATTTGATGTTAGTGCCTTTAACAATGGTACTTTAACAGTCTCTGCTACCCAAACAGATACGGCTGGCAATACTTCAACTGCAGCAACTCAAAGCATCACATTAGATAAC
>NZ_JH767546.1:16618-38470 GCF_000281085.1 Catenovulum agarivorans YM01 | reverse complement strand
TAGCGGATAGCAGTGGTAACTGGACGATAGAAAGTAATGAAATAGATATCTCAGCGCTGGCAAATGGCACATTGGTCGTTACTGTCACTCAAACTGACGATGCGGGTAATACATCATCAGCATCCATCAAAAATATAACGTTAGACAACACTACCCCAAGTGCACCAAGCATTACAACACCAATAGAAGGTGATGGTTTGGTTAACGCAGCAGAAGACGATAATGTCTTGATTGAAGGCACAGGCGCTGAAGCCAATGCAAGTGTCACTGTCAGTATTAGTGATGGAGCAAATAGCTTAAGCCAAATGATTACAGCAGATAGCAACGGTTCTTGGTCACTGTCTGGCTCGGAGTTTGATGTTAGTACATTTAATAATGGCACTTTAACCGTTACAGCTAGCCAAACAGATTCTGCAGGCAATACATCCAGCGACGTAAGTGAAACTGTCACCTTAGATAATGAATTGCCTAGTGTTGTTATTAATAGCTTACAAACTAATGATATAACCCCTGCGCTAAGCGGCACAGTTGATGATGTTGAAGCCACAATTTCGGTTACGCTGGATGGGCAAAATTACGATGCCGTCAATAACGCAGATGGTACTTGGATCTTGGCTGATGATACTGTTTCAGCTTTGGCTGACGGTACATATGATGTTGAAGTCAGTGCTACTGATGCTTTTGCTAATGTGGCAACCGATTCGACAACGGCTGAGCTAGAAATTGATGCAACCAAACCTTCGGGCTTTAGCATTGATATTGAGCAGTCACTGATTGATGCTTCAAATGATACAGCAATGAGTTTTGTATTTGCTAACGCCGAGCTGGGTACAAGTTACCAAGCGAGCGTGAGTGACGGTACAAACACAGTCAGTGTATCTGGCTCGGTTGACGCTGCGGATGCACAAGTAACATCCATTGATGTTTCTGGATTAGCCGAAGGCAGCTTAATCTTAAGCGTTAGCTTGACAGACAGTTTTGGTAATCAAAGTGATGCTGTCACTGATACGGTTGATAAGTTATATCAAAAAGCACCTGAAATTGTTGAAGGTACAAGTGTTAATGTGGTTATGAGTGAAGACGCCAGTCCGACGCCATTTGCATTAACCTTAAATGCAACGGATGCAAACAACGATACTTTATCTTGGTCTGTGCCAACTGGCGCAGCAAACGGTTCAGCTTCAGTTGATACTTCGGGCAATAGCGTTGCGGTGAATTACCAACCTAACGGTAATTTTAACGGCAATAATAGTTTTGTTGTGCAAGTAACAGATGGCATTGATACAGCGAATATTACTGTAAATGTGGTGGTAAATGCTCAAAACGACGCGCCATCTATCTCAGGTACGCCAGCAATCACGGTTGCAGAAGACAGCGCATATAGCTTTACGCCAGCAGCAACAGATATAGATAGCAGTGATTTAACCTTTAGCATCAGCAATGCGCCAGCATGGATTTCGTTTGATACTAGCACTGGCGGGTTAACCGGTACCCCAACTAACTCGGATGTTGGAACGACAACTAATATCCTTATTAGTGTGACTGACGGATTAGCCACCACGAGCTTGGCTGCGTTTGACTTGACAGTCACCAATGTCAACGATGCACCAATTGGGCAGAATATCAGTGTAACCACATTAGAAGATCGCAGTATCACCATTGAACCAACAATCAATGATGATGATGGTGACTCACTGACCTTAACGATAGAAAGTACTCCAAGCAAAGGTGTGCTAAATCAAGCTGGTGCTGGTTGGCATTATCAACCTACTGAAAATGCTAACGGCTCAGATAGCTTCACCTATACAGTTTCGGATGGTCAAGTATCGTCGCAAGTCTACACTGTCAACATCACAATCACGGCAGTGAATGATGTACCAGTTGCAATCGATGATTTGATTGCGCTTGAGCGTGTGGAAAATGACGCCTATACACTGGATGTACTAACCAATGACTTTGATGTAGATGGCGACTCGTTGATTCTCGAAGGGGCAAAAGCCAGTGTGGGCAGTGTGACTATCCAAAATGGCCAGTTAGCCTTCCAAGCGCCCGATAACTTTATTGGTAGTGCAAGGCTGACTTACTCAGTAAGGGATGGCAATAAAGGTCGAGCCAGCGCAGTTGCAAATGTCACTATTACTGGTGATATAACAACAGAGCCGCCAACTATTACTGTACCTGCTGACAAAGAAGAGAATGCATCTGGTTTAATTACCAAAGTAGATTTAGGGGTTGCAACAGCTGTTGATGCGCAAGGTAATCCATTACCTGTGTCTTTGGTCGATGGGGTAACAGTGTTTGCACCAGGACAACATATTGTTTATTGGCAAGCTGAAGATAACCAAGGTAATTTAAGTACAGCACAGCAGCAACTGGCGGTTCATCCGCTTATTTCACTGAGCAAAGATCAAGTTGTCCCAGAAGGAAAAACCGTTACTGTCAGGGTGCTATTAAATGGTCCGTCACCAGTTTATCCGCTGGAAATTCCGTTCACCGTCAGTGGTACTGCAACTGAAAACGACGACCATACATTAACTGATGGCACTGTGATTATCACATCGGGTACACAATCGAGTATCACCTTTGATGTGCTAACCGACGCAGAAGTTGAAGTAGATGAGGACATTGTTATTACTTTAGGTTCGGCTGATAGCTTGAATCTAGGGGCTAAACGCGCAAGTCGTATTCGTATCAGTGAAGCGAATATTGCGCCAAATGTTAGTTTGGCAGTTGCGCAAAACGATGAAAATAGACTTACAGTTACAACTGATGGCGGCTTGGTACGTATCACGGCACAAGTGTCAGATCCTAATCCGGCAGACACTGTGACCACAGAATGGAAAGCAGACAATAGTTTAGTTAATAGTAGTGTTGACGACTTATTGTTCGAGTTTGACCCATCTGGTTTAACTGAGGGTATTTACAAAGTGAGCTTTGAAGCAATAGATACTGGCTCACTAAAAGACAGCGAAGCTGTCTATATTGACGTGCGTGAATCATTACAGGCACTGACTGACGCAGATTCGGATGGAGATTTAATTCCTGATAACGAAGAAGGTTATGCCGATTCAGATGGAGATGGTATTCCTGATTTCCAAGATGCGATATCTGACTGTAATGTTGTGCCTGAGGAAATTTCTCAGCAAGATGGTTTCTTAGTTGAAGGTGATCCTGGGGTATGTTTACGCCGTGGCACAATATCGGCGCTTGGTGAGTCCGGTGGTTTATTAGTCTCTAACGACGAAGCGGCTAGCTTAGGTGTGGATGACCAAGCCCAGGTGATTGACGGCTTAGTTGACTTTATCGCATATGGTTTACCAGAAGCGGGTCAAACCTATCAATTAGTTGTGCCACAACGTAGCCCAATTCCACAAAATGCGATTTATCGTAAATATAGTGAAAGCCGCAATGAGTGGTTCACCTTTGTTCACGAAGAAAATGGTGACAATAAACTCTACAGTACTGAAGGTGAGCCTGGTATTTGTCCACCACCAGGTGATGATACTTGGGTGGAAGGTTTAAATGCAGGCCATTGGTGTGTGCAGTTAGTCATCAAAGATGGTGGCATTTACGACGATGATAATGAAGCAAATGGTGCAATTGTTGACCCAGGTGGGGTTGCAATTGAACTC
This sequence comes from Catenovulum agarivorans YM01, assembly GCF_000281085.1. Taxonomy (GTDB): domain Bacteria; phylum Pseudomonadota; class Gammaproteobacteria; order Enterobacterales; family Alteromonadaceae; genus Catenovulum; species Catenovulum agarivorans. The sequence continues at coordinate 34,838 of NZ_JH767546.1, read as the reverse complement.
AACGGTAACCAAATTCCGGTTGCTGTAGACGACGCAGCTGAATTGCGTTGGAACACCAGTATGGTTATTGACGTATTGTCAAATGACTCCGATGCGGATAACGATGCACTGCGTATCACCAGTGCCACAGCAAACTTTGGTCAAATTACCGATATGTCGGGTAATAATGTTACTTACCAGCCAGGCGTAAACTATGCTGGCCCTGATACAATTACTTACGCGATTACCGATGACCAAGGCGGTACAGCGTCTGCCAAGGTTGCAGTAACAGTACTGCCGAATAGAGCGCCAGTCGCCAACGCGGATAGTGCATCAACCACGCATAAACAAAGTATTGTTATTGATGTTTTAGGCAACGATACAGACCCAGATGGGGATGAAATTAGTTTGTTAAGTGTCGAAGCGAGTCAGGGCTCTGCTGAAATACAAAATGGACAAATTGTTTATACGCCAACTATAGGTTTATCGGGGCAGGTGACTGTTTCGTATCGCATAGAAGACATCTATAACCTAGTTGCCAATAGTACAGTGACTGTAGATGTTTCGGGCAATAACGCACCTGTAGCTGCAGACGATGCGATTTCAATTGATGGAAGTCAGTCGGTTGATATCGAGGTATTGGAAAACGACACAGATGTAAATGCGGATACATTAACGCTTGAGTCTGCCTCTGCAACTTATGGCAGTGTGACTATTTTGAACAATAGATCTATTCGATATGTACCGCAAGCAGGTTATGCGGGCGTAGACACAATCACTTACACAGTCTCTGACGGTTATGGTGGTTCAGATACAGCAAGTGTGACTGTCAATATTTCTGGTCCAGAGGTGATTACTGTGACCAATAAATCTTCTGGTGGTAGTGTTTCTGGATGGGCGTTAGTGAGCTTAATGCTGATGCGATTACGACGTACACTTTTCAGAGCAAAAGGAAATAAATAATGAAATTTGTTTTAAAAAGCTTAAGTTTATTCCTTATAGCGGCTTCGCCGCTATGTGCCCAACAACTGAGCACTTCTGTTGGTGTTGGTTATGCCAGTACTGACTTGCAGACTGGGCATGCAGACATAATAAAGCGCGATGACTCTGCGACTAGTTGGCAATTTGGTATTCATTATCAGTTTGACAAATTACGTGTCGACTTAAACTATGTTGATTTAGGCGAAGGGCAGGTCACTTTAGAATCAGCAACTTATACACCAGATGAATATCATCAGACGGTTAAATCCGTTTCACCGATATTATCATCTGGGTATGCTTTAGGATTAGCGCTACCGATTGCGAGTGATGCTCAATGGAAACTAAATGCACAGATGGGTATGTTCATTTGGGAAAATGAAATTGTTAGTGTTCATTCTCAAGGTGGGCGCTTAAAAACGACACAGCACGGCTCAGATGCTTATGTTGGTGCTGATTTTAGCTACCAGTTGATGGAACAAGTATCGGTTGGGGTGGAGTACAGGTTATATACTTTATCAGAATCTATAAATAACTTGTCGTTGCAGGCTAAATATCATTTTTGATGTTTTAGTGGAAGAGAATAGGCACGATTGCTAAATCAATCGCGCCTACTTAATTTACTTACAAACCAGCTGCCGCTTTTAAAGCTTCAGCTTTGTCGGTTTTTTCCCATGGGAATTCTTCACGACCAAAGTGGCCATATGCAGCAGTAGGCTGATAGATTGGACGCTCTAAATCTAACATCTTAATTAAGCCATAAGGACGTAAATCAAAATATTCACGTACTAATGCAACTAATTTATCTTCATCTAACTTGCCTGTGCCAAAAGTATCAATACTGATAGAAGTTGGCTCAGCAACACCAATTGCGTATGAAACTTGAATTTCACAACGGTCAGCTAAACCTGCTGCAACAATATTTTTTGCAACATAGCGGCCAGCATAAGCAGCACTGCGGTCAACTTTTGATGGATCTTTACCAGAGAAAGCACCACCACCATGACGCGCCATACCGCCATAAGTATCAACAATAATCTTACGACCTGTTAAACCACAGTCGCCCATTGGCCCACCAATTACAAAGCGGCCAGTTGGGTTAATGAAAAACTTAGTATTGGTTGACAACCACTCAGCAGGTAATACTGGCTTGATGATTTCTTCCATTACAGCTTCACGCAAATCTGCAGTTGAAACACTGTCACAATGTTGAGTTGATAAAACAACTGCGTCAATTGCAACAGGTTTGCCATTTTCGTAAGCAAAAGTTACTTGGCTTTTTGCGTCTGGACGTAACCAGGGTAAAGTACCGTTTTTACGCACTTCCGCTTGGCGTTTTACTAAACGGTGTGAATAAGTAATAGGCGCAGGCATTAAAACTTCGGTTTCATTACTTGCATAACCAAACATCAAACCTTGGTCACCAGCACCTTGGTCTTCTGGGCGAGCACGGTCAACACCTTGGTTTATATCAGGTGATTGTTTACCTATGGTATTTAAAATGGCGCAAGAATCAGCATCAAAACCCATATCTGAGTGGGTATAACCAATTTCACGTACGGTTTTACGGGTTAATTCTTCAATATCCACCCAAGCGCTGGTGGTTACTTCACCACCGACCATTACCATGCCGGTTTTTACGTAAGTTTCACACGCAACACGCGCTTGTGGGTCTTGTGCCAAAATAGCATCTAATACCGCATCAGAGATTTGATCGGCAATTTTATCCGGATGACCTTCTGATACAGATTCAGAAGTAAATACGTGTCTGGCCATGTTTTAGTCCTAGTCGACGAATTTTAAATAAAGATGGGCTAATTTTAATCGTTAATTGATAATTTGCAAGTCTTTACGTCTAGACGTCTAAACTGCTAAAGTGTTAGTTGTTATTTTTCGCATCTAATTTATGAATTTTTATATAGTCATACTTATTCTTTTGTCGGCAGCTTTTGTGCTAGAATACGCGCAGTTTTTCGGCAGGTAATATTCGCCAATATGTCATATTTGTGAATTATTATGCTGGCTATAAGTGATAAATATTTGCACTTAAATAGTGGCTGGTAGAAAATACCCGCCGGTTTTAGTCTGCCAACCGTCTAGGTACATAGCACACATAGGTTGGCACACAGTAAAATTTATATACTCACATAAATACAGGTTATCTTAAGGAGTTAACATGGCTTCACGCAAAGAACTTGCTAATGCTATCCGCGTACTAAGTATGGATGCGGTGCAAAAAGCAAAATCAGGTCACCCTGGTGCCCCTATGGGTATGGCAGACATCGCTCAAGTTTTATGGTGCGATTTCTTAAACCACAACCCACAAAACACTAAATGGTCTGATCGTGACCGTTTCATCTTGTCTAACGGCCATGGTTCAATGCTTATTTATTCATTGTTGCATTTATCTGGTTACGATTTACCAATGGATGAATTGAAGCAATTCCGTCAATTACATTCTAAAACACCTGGTCACCCAGAGTACGGTTACACAGACGGCGTTGAAACAACAACAGGTCCTTTAGGTGCAGGTATCTCTAACGCTGTTGGTTTTGCAATTGCTGAAAAAACTTTAGCTGCACAATTCAACCGTGAAGGCCACGACATTGTTGACCATTACACATACTGTTTCTTAGGTGACGGTTGTTTAATGGAAGGTATCTCTCACGAAGCATGTTCTTTAGCTGGTACTTTAGGTTTAGGTAAATTAATCGCATTCTGGGATGACAACGGTATTTCTATCGACGGTCACGTAGAAGGTTGGTTCACTGACGATACTCCTAAGCGTTTCGAATCTTACGGCTGGCACGTAATTGCTGGTGTTGATGGTCATAACCCAGAAGCAATCGCTAAAGCAATCGAAGAAGCTAAATCTGTAACTGACAAACCAACAATGATTTGTTGTAAAACTATCATTGGTTTAGGTTCTCCTAACAAATGTGGTAGCCACGACTGTCACGGCGCACCATTAGGTGACGAAGAAATCGCAGCAGCACGTGAATTCTTACAATGGCCACACGCGCCATTCGAAATTCCTTCAGACGTTTACGCTGGTTGGGATCAAAAAGAAGCTGGTGCAGCAAAAGAAGCAGCTTGGAATGCTAAATTCGAAGCTTATAAAGCAGCTTATCCTGAATTAGCAGCTGAATATGAGCGTCGTGTAATCAAAGGTGAATTACCAGCTGAGTTCGCTGAAAAAGCAAACGCATTCATCGCAGAAGTTCAAGCTAAAGGTGAAAGCATTGCTTCACGTAAAGCTTCACAAAACACTATCGAAGCTTTCGGTAAAATTATGCCTGAATTGTTAGGTGGTTCTGCTGACTTAGCAGGTTCTAACTTAACTTTATGGTCTGGTTCTAAAGGTATCCAAGACGACGCAGCTGGTAACTACATCCATTACGGTGTACGTGAATTCGGCATGGCGGGTATCATGAATGGTATTTCATTGCACGGTGGTTTCATCAACTACGGCGCAACTTTCATGATGTTTATGGAATACGCTCGTAACGCAGTACGTATGTCTGCACTTATGGGTATTCAAAACATTTTCGTATTCACGCATGACTCTATCGGTCAAGGTGAAGACGGCCCAACTCACCAACCAGTTGAGCAATTAGCAAACTTACGTATGACTCCACGTATGTCTACATGGCGTCCAGCGGATGCAACTGAAGCTGCAGTTGCGTGGAAATTTGCAGTTGAGCGTCGTAACGCACCAACTTCATTAATTTTCAGCCGTCAAGGTTTACCAGCTCAAGCACGTACTGCTGAGCAAGTTGCTGACATCGAAAAAGGTGCATACGTATTAGTTGATACTGCTGGTACACCAGATGTAATCTTAATCGCAACTGGTTCTGAAGTTGGTTTAGCGGTTAATTCTGCTAAAGCATTAGCTGAAGAAGGTATTCAAGCTCGCGTTGTTTCTATGCCTTCAACCGACGCATTTGATGCACAATCAGCAGAATACAAAGAATCTGTACTTCCAGCTGCAGTAACTAAGCGTGTTGCTATCGAAGCTGCACACGGTGATTACTGGTACAAGTACATCGGCTTTGCTGGTGCAACTGTTTGTTTATCTACTTTCGGTGAATCTGCTCCAGGTGGTGACTTGTTCAAGCACTTCGGCTTCACTGTTGAAAATGTAGTAGCGACAGTTAAAAAATTAGGCTAATTTAGCCACTAAAATGATAAAAAGGCAGACTTGATCTGCCTTTTTTGCGCTTGGAGAATCTAACTATTATTCGCATTGCTATTAACGGATTTGGCCGTATTGGTCGAAGTGTTGTTCGAGCCATATTTGAATATGGATTAGAAGACCAGTTTAAAGTTGTTGCTATCAACGAATTAGCTACGGCAGAAGCTATGCTACATTTGTTGAAGTACGATACCTCGCATGGCCGTTTTAAGGCTGACGTTTCAATTGAAAATAATCGGCTAAAAATTAACGATTATTGGGTGCACTTATTACACGAAGCAAACACAGCTCATTTGCCTTGGGATAATTTAGGGGTAGATGTGGTTTTTGAATGTACTGGCAAAATTGGTTCATTTGAAGAAGCTTTTGTTCATGTAAGGCAAGGTGCAAAAAAAGTGTTATTGTCGCATCCAGGTGATTCTAGCATTGAAGCAACTGTTGTTTATGGGGTTAATCAAGATATTTTGTCGCGACGTCATCGTATTGTGTCGGCAGCATCTTGTACCACCAATGGTTGTGTGCCAGTGATCACTTGTTTAGATGATGCTTTTGGTATTGAAAGTGGTTCGGTGACAACGATTCATTCGGCAATGAATGATCAATCAGTTATAGATTCTTTTCATTCTGATTTACGTCGAGCGCGCGCCGCAGGCGAATCTATCATTCCAGTAGATACACGACTCGCTGCTGGTATTGAACGGATTTTGCCTAAATTTCAGCGCCGCTTTGAAGCCATATCAGTGCGAGTGCCAACTGTTAATGTAACGGCACTGGTAATGAGTGTTACAGTGGAAAAATCTGTGCGAATTCGCGACGTAAATGAAGTGATTAAACAAGCAGCACAAGGTAAACTGAAGGGGATTTTGGACTACACGGAAGCCCCGCTTGTTTCGATAGACTTTAATCACGATCCACATTCGTGCATACTCGATGGTACACAAACTCGAGTCAGTCATAACAAATTGGTTAAGGTATTAATTTGGTGTGACAACGAGTGGGGTTACGCAAATAGAATGTTAGACACTTGCCGTGCCATGTTTGCGGCAGAATAAACATATACATAATAAATTGGAGACACGATTATGTCAGTAATCAAAATGACTGACCTGGATTTACAAGGTAAACGCGTATTAATTCGTGAAGACTTAAACGTTCCTTTGGACGATGCAGGCAATATTACTTCTACTGTGCGTTTAGACGCTGCAATTCCAACTATCCAACAGGCATTGGATAAAGGCGCAGCTGTATTGGTAATGTCTCACTTAGGTCGCCCGACTGAAGGCCAATACGAAGAAAAATATTCATTAGCGCCTGCAGTTAAATATTTAGCTGAAAAATTATCTGCACCAGTTTCTTTAGCAAAAGATTATTTAGACGGTGTAGAAGCTAAAGCAGGTGAATTAGTCGTTTTAGAAAACGTACGTTTTAATGAAGGCGAAGGCTCTGATGATGATGCATTAGCGAAAAAACTAGCAGCTTTATGTGACGTATTTGTAATGGACGCATTTGGTACTGCGCACCGTGCACAAGCTTCAACTCATGGTGTTGCTAAGTTTGCACCTGTTGCTGCTGCTGGCCCATTATTAGTGAACGAGTTAGACGCATTAGGCAAAGCATTAGGCAACCCTGAGCGTCCATTAGTTGCTATTGTTGGTGGTTCTAAAGTTTCTTCTAAATTAGCTGTATTAGATGCATTCTCTAAAATTGTTGACGTATTAGTTGTTGGTGGTGGTATTTCTAATACTTTCGTAGCTTCTGCTGGTAACGAAGTAGGTAACTCTTTATACGAAGAAGATTTAATCCCTGAAGCTAAGCGTTTACGTGATACAACTGAAGTAATTTTTGCAACTGACGTTCGTACAACTAAAGAAGGTTTTGGCGACTGGAACCACAATTCAGTGACTGAAACTAAACAAGCAAATGAAATTCAAGCCGACGAAGAAATTATCGACTACGGCCCAGAGTCTGCTGCGCGTGCTGCTGAAATTATCAAATCTGCTAAAACAATCATTTGGAATGGTCCTTGTGGCGTATTCGAATTTGATGCGTTTGCTAAAGGTACTGAAGTGGTTGCTCGTGCAATTGCTGAGTCTGACGCTTTCTCAATCGCAGGTGGTGGTGACACTTTAGCTGCTATCGATAAGTGGAATTTAGCAGATAAAATTTCTTACGTTTCAACTGGTGGTGGTGCTTTCCTTGAGTTTGTTGAAGGTAAAGAATTACCAGCTGTTAAAATATTAGAAGAAAGAGCTAAAGCTTAATATTTAGCTTAACTTTGCTTTTATCCAAACCCCAGCTTGCTGGGGTTTGTTGTATCTGGGGCTTGTTGTATCTGGGTTAGTGCAGGAGGAAAAATGGAACCGTTTAAAAACGTCTTTAGTATAAAACTGATTAAACATATTGCGGCACAAATTGAGCTATATGATCAAGCTTTTAATAAATCTCAATTTATCGAGCTAGCGGCTAAGGATTTAGAGCAGCTTGAACTCAAACAGCGTAGTCAACAAATCTATCAAGCATTGCAACAAACCCTTCCTTCAGACTACCGTGAAGCTTGTGAAATTTTATTAAAAACGCTCGCGCCAGTAGATGAGTCTTCAGAACAAATTCATTTTGATAATAGTGCACAAGGTATTCGTGGTTGGGCTATTATGCCGATGGCCGACTTTGTCGCTTTGCATGGTTTAGATGATATTGAGTTTGCCTTGTTAGTTTTAAAACAAATGACCAAACGTTTTTCTGCCGAGTTTGCCATTCGTTATTTAATTGAGAAAAATCCAGAGTTGGTGATTGCAACATTGCAAACTTGGCTAGATGATAAAAATCCGCATGTGCGTCGACTAATTTCGGAAGGTACCAGGCCAAGGTTACCTTGGGGTATACGTTTGGGCTTTTTTATTGAAAAGCCACAACTGACTATTCAACTATTAGAACAACTCAAAGACGACGACAGTGAATATGTGCGTCGTTCTGTTGCCAATCATTTAAATGATATTAGTAAAGACCATGCAGATTTGATAGTAAATTTAACCGAAAACTGGCTAGCTGATGCTGACAAAAATCGTCAAAAACTTTTAAAACACGCTTGTCGTGGATTAGTTAAACAAGGGCATCAAGCAGTGTTAGCTGCTTTTGGCTTCGGCGAGCCTCAAGTAAAAGTGATAGCCGGGCAAGTATCGCCAAAGCAGATTGAATTGGGCGGGCAAGTTGAAATAACCATGGAGCTTATTTCAACAGCAAATAAACCACAAAATTTAATCCTAGATTATGCGGTACACCACCAAAAAGCGGCTGGGAAAACATCCGCCAAAGTGTTTAAGTGGAAGCAACTAAGGTTACAACCAAAGCAAACTCAGCAACTGAAAAAAATTCATAAAGTCACAGCTGTAACTACACGTAAATATTATTCGGGTGAACACAAAATCGATATTTTGTTAAATGGGCAAGTGCTAAAAACAGTGAGTTTTGACTTGTTAGTACCATAAATATTGCAAGAGCTAATATTTAATTGCTAGGAGCTCTGCTCAGTATAGGTGGTGCTGTGCTATTGCTATGAGGTGTGTAACTTCTAATGGCTTACGTATATAATCACGCCACTTTGATTTAACCTGCAAGCCGACACTGTGACTTTTGTATATAACCCACCACAAACGCCTTATCTACCTATTTTGTACCAAGACCAAGACATGGTGGTGTTTAACAAACCAAGTGGTTTATTGTCAGTAAAAGGCAAATTGCCCGAACATTGGGATAGTGTAGAGTTACGTGCTGCACGTGTATGGCCAAAAATTGGTGTAGTACACAGGTTAGATATGGCGACGTCTGGTTTAATGGTGTGGGCTTTACATAAAGAAGCACATGGCAAGTTGGCTAGGCAGTTCCAAGACAGGGTGACCAAAAAAACTTATATCGCCCGCATTTATGGCAAAGTTGCAGCAGAGCAGGGGTTAATTGAATTACCTCTTATTTGCGATTGGCCGAATCGACCAAAACAAATGGTTGAGTTTAATCGTGGTAAACCTTCAACAACTTATTGGCAAGTTGAAACATACGAAGAAAATGCCACGAGGGTTAAACTTTTCCCGATCACAGGCCGATCGCATCAACTTAGAGTTCATATGTTAAAGCTTGGCCATCCTATTTTGGGTGACAGGTTATATGCTCATGATAATGCTTTGGCTATGGCTAACAGGTTGCAATTGCATGCAGAAACTTTGTTTTTGTATCACCCAATGACAGGTGAGCCTATGAACTTTACTGCACCTTGCCCGTTTTAATATGATAGGTATAGGTAATCCCCAAGCAAATATTCACTTGTGTTTACAGCACAGACCGCCAATTGCACCATACCCAGCGTTGCAGGCTATGCATTATCTGCAAATAGGTGAATTGGCAGAGCTGGTTGGTCAATGTTCGAATAATTGGCGTAAGGTGTTTAATTGTTACGCTAAGTTATTATTTGAACTAGATACCTTAGGTTTTGCCAGTTGGCAAGATTATCGAGATGCTCATCTGTTGCAACCGGGATGTCAGCATTCTGTTTTGTTTGCGCCAGCACCGCTTGAATTTAAACAAGATCCGGATTGTGTTTATATTATTGCCGGTAAAACTTATGCTGCCACTTTAACATTGCCTGAACTTGAATGGTTGTCGCCTTCATTTGCTATTAACCATAAACACAGAATTATCGTATCACCCTATTTTGATTATCGGCAGTTAACCAATGAAAAAACACTGCAGTTAGCGGGATTGATTCGGCAAATTGGTTAGCCTTTTCGACAAGTTTAGTAGTTGGTTTGCTTCAATATTCGATAGTATGCGGATTATGAAAAAGGGCGAAATCGCTGCTTAATCTGTGCTACATATGGAAACTACTAGCTTTCTAGTCGCTGCGCAAAGCGAGTTAAACAAGGTCAAGGTGGTTGAGATATTTTTGAAAAATCGCTTCAAGGCCATCCTGGCTCGCTCTCACACGGCATCCATGCCGAGTTGACGTTTTTCAAAAACAACCTCAACCACCTTTCCCGCAATTTTATTGCTTTTCTTGTGAGGAGTCGCAGCTTTGAATTGTTTTTATCAAGCAACGCCGCCGCGATATATTAGTTCGAGAAAGCCTGCTCGAAATGCTAACTTTCTAAAACTTCTTTATCAGGGATGATAAAGCAGAGCTTCCACGGATGGATTTACAGCGTTTTTAGAAAGTTATGCTTCGAGTGGGCTTTGGTACACGGCTCTACCAGCGTATTCCAGAATAAAGAGCACTGTAATAGCTCGATACTTATACTATAGTTTAGCCACTAACCGCCGATAACCTAACTAAGCAAGGTAACCATAAATCAGGTGATTTATGCGAGTTTTTACATCATTCATTATATTCGTGTGTTTATTTGCAATTGCGCTGCGTAGTTATGCAGAAGAAACATCAGCAGAAGCTTCAACTGAGGTTGCTACTGAAGAAGGCGCAACAGCGCCAACCGCCATTCGACCCAAACACATATTGCCGCCGTCTGAATACCAAGTCGCGTCAAACGACTTACTCAGATATGCGCCAGAAGCAGAGATAAAATCACTAATGGCAGGTGAAAGCCAGTTTACTGCGTTAATTAGTGAACAAGATGGTAGTGTTATTCGAGGCAGCGCTTTGTTGCTACCTGATATCAGTTTGCACCCTAATCAATCAGCCACTTTTTACCAATTGCGTTATGCGCTCAATCAATATGGTTGGATCAGTGTAGCCGGTATTATGCCAGAGATAATGCACCAACAACTCAAAGATGAGCAGCAACTCAAACAACTGATTGACCGCCCAAATAACACGCTTGATGTGGTTTTAGAGGATACGCAAAAACAATATATCAACCAACTTCAGCTGGTTATGTCGAGTATGTTAGATGAAGCCTCAGCGTATCCAGGACTTATCATGTTGGTGGCGCAAGGGGCAACAGCAGGTTGGTTGGTTGAAGGTTTGGCATCGCAGCAACTTGAAATGCCAGACGTATTAGTGCTGATATCACCGTATCTGCCCGATCAAAAACTCAATCAAAAACTACCGGCGAAAATCGCTCAGCTGCCAGTGCCAATTTTGGATGTATGGTCGGAGCGCGACAACCCTTGGGCCAAATCCACTGTATTGGCGCGGAAAAAAGCGAGTAAACGTTATTTAACTATGCATTATCGTCAACGTGAATTATTTGGCTTTCGAGGTTTAGAAACAACAGACGCACGCCTGGGCAAAGAGATATATGGTTATGTAACTTACCTTGGCTGGTAAAAATTCAGGACAGTTAGAAACAAAAAAGGAAGCTAATGCTTCCTTTTAAATGGACTAGTAACACTGGGTTAGTTAATCACTACCGAATAAATCGCGGGTATATACTTTATCCGCAACATCTTCTAATACATCAGCCATGCGGTTGGTTAAAATAACATCAGACTCTTGTTTAAATGTATTGATGTCTTTAATCACTTTTGAGTTAAAGAAGGTGTCTTCTTCCAGTACTGGTTCATAAATAACAACTTGAATACCTTTGGCTTTTATACGTTTCATAATGCCTTGGATAGATGAAGCGCGGAAGTTGTCTGAGCCAGATTTCATAATTAAACGATAGACACCAACTGTTTTTGGACCACGAGCAATAATTGAATCTGCAACGAAATCTTTGCGAGTGGTGTTGGCATCAACAATGGCACGAATTAGGTTGTTCGGCACGTCTTGATAGTTAGCCAATAACTGCTTAGTATCTTTTGGCAAACAGTAACCACCATAACCAAAAGATGGATTGTTGTAATGACTGCCAATGCGCGGGTCTAAACCAACACCTTGAATAATCTGGCGGCTGTTTAAACCGTGGCGCTCTGCATAAGTGTCTAACTCGTTAAAGTAAGCAACACGCATAGCTAGATAAGTATTTGAGAATAACTTAATTGCTTCTGCTTCGGTTGAGTCTGTAAATAATACATCAACGTTTTCTTTTATCGCACCTTGTACCAACAAGTCAGCAAATACCTTAGCACGCTCAGATTGTTCACCAACAATTACGCGAGAAGGGTAGAGGTTATCGTATAAAGCTTTACCTTCACGTAAAAACTCAGGTGAAAACATTAAGTTTTCGCAGCCCAACTCTTGTTTAATTTCAGCAGTGTAACCAACAGGTACGGTTGATTTAATCACCATAACAGCATCTGGGTTAATCGCCATTACATCTTTAATGACCGCTTCTACTGAGCGAGTATTAAAGTAGTTGGTTTCAGGGTCATAGTCAGTTGGTGTTGCGATAACAACGTAACTTGCACCTTGGTACGCTTCTTTTTTATCTAAAGTTGCACGAAAGTTAAGCGGCTTTTCCGCTAAATACTTTTGAATATATTCATCTTCAATCGGTGACTTTTTATCGTTTAACAAGTTGACCTTTTCTTCAACTATGTCTAATGCGACTACTTCGTTGTTTTGTGCCAATAACACTGCATTTGAGATACCAACGTACCCTGTTCCTGCTACGGCTATTTTCATATTTCCGCTCCTAATGCTTCCTGACCTAAGGCCATCTTTTGTCTTTGCTGGCGCAGTGGCCAAAATTTTTAAATTTATAGTTGTAAACGCTACATGCAGTTAAATGAGCACACGCGCTTAGCCGTGTTAAACACGGCCGTATCTATCTTCAAAACGTACAATATCGTCTTCACCAAGGTAAGATCCTGACTGAACTTCAATCAGTTCTAATGGCACTTTACCAGGATTTTCTAACGCGTGAATCACACCAACTGGAATATAAGTAGACTGGTTTTCCGTTAATAATAACTCTTTATCACCATTGGTTACTTTGGCTGTGCCAGATACTACAATCCAGTGCTCAGCTCTGTGGTGATGCATTTGCACAGATAATTTCGCACCAGGCTTTACTGTGATACGTTTAACTTGATAACGAGCACCATTATCAATTGAATCGTATTTACCCCAAGGGCGGTATACTTCACGGTGGAACTGAAATTCGCTGCGACCTTCAGCTTTTAATTGGTTTACGATGTTTTTAACATCTTGCACCTTATCTTTAGCTGCAACCATAACCGCATCTTTAGTGTCGACTATGACTAAGTCTTCAACACCAACTGTTGCTACCATGCGGCCTTCAACCGAGCCATAGACCAAACAGTTTTTGGTATTTTCGCCGATAAAGTCGCCACGCACGGCATTGCCGTTGTCATCTTTATTATTCACTTCCCACAATGCTGACCACGAACCAACATCATTCCAACCTGCATCTAATGGTACAACCACAGCCGCGTCAGTTTTTTCCATTACCGCATAATCAATTGAATCATCTGGGCAGGCTTCAAAAGCCTCTTTATCTACACGAACAAAATCTAAATCAGCTGCTGTGTTACCAATGGCTTTTTTACAGGCTTCTAAAATAGCAGGTTGGTATTTAGCGAGTTCAGCTAAGTAACGGCTCGCTTTAAACATAAACATACCACTATTCCAGTAGTACTCACCGCTATTTAAATATTCGGTTGCTGTGGCTAAATTCGGCTTTTCAACAAAACTATCTACTGCGTAAGCTGTGTCTACCGCGTTGCCTCGTTTGATATAACCATAACCAGTTTCAGCATGAGTTGGCACAATACCAAAAGTCACCATCTTATCTTGTTTGGCAAGAGCTTGGGCTTTATCAATAGCAGCTAAAAACGCATCATTGTTTTGAATAACATGGTCAGCGGCTAAAACTAATAGTAGAGGGTCTTCACCATTTGCAGTTGCTTGCAATGCTGCAAGTGCAATAGCAGGGGCTGTATTGCGGCCAACTGGCTCTAAAATTACTGGGCTTTGCAGCGCTTTAATCGCTCTAAGTTGCTCTGCCACCATAAAGCGGTTGTCTTCGTTACAAATTACCAGAGGTGCTAAATGATCACTGCCTTTTAAGCGCAATACAGTTTCTTGTAACATAGAGTTATCGCTTGCAAGCGGTAAATATTGTTTTGGGTAAGCTGAGCGAGAAAGGGGCCATAAACGCGAGCCAGAACCGCCCGCCATCACAACTGGTAGAAACATAAAAAGAGTCCTTGAAATGCATCAAATTGTTATTGTTTAAATATAAGCACAGATGCTAACACGTATTGTGGGCGACCGTAAGCTTGAAAACATGACATTTACCACAGATGTTTAAATTTAGCTTACATACTTTACTGAGTTAGATTACAGGTAAGACCTCACCACTATAAACAATAAAAATTGTGCACATTAATTTACAGCAAGATTTGCTTCTGCTATCGTAACGCGCAATTAAATTGGTATTACCAATTATCCTGTGCACGGAACAACATGAATTACCAAAAAATACGTCAACCTAAATTGGCTGATGCCATCCTACAACAACTTGAGACTATGATCCTCGAGGGCAGTTTATTGCCAGGACAAAAGCTACCACCTGAGCGTGAGTTGGCTAAACAATTTGACGTATCTAGACCTTCTTTACGCGAAGCCATTCAAAAATTAGAAGCCAAAGGTTTAGTATATCGCCGTCAAGGCGGTGGTACTTATGTTCATAATAAATTACAGAATGCTTTAGTCGACCCTTTATTTGAATTAATCTCTGCAAATCCTGAAACTCAATTTGATTTATTAGAATTTCGTCATGCACTTGAAGGTATTTCAGCTTACTACGCAGCCCTTAGAGGTACAGAAGCTGATTTCAATCAAATTAAAGCTGCATATGAGTTGACGAAGACGCAGGCACAATCCACAATTTCTGACCAAGTTGATGCTTTATATCAGTTTTATTTATCAATTGCTGAAGCATCGCATAATTTAGTGATTGTTCATTTAATTCAGGGTATGGCTGCACTGATTAAGAAAAACATAACGCAAAATTTAGAAGTACTATCTGTTAAGCCGGATATATTACCCAGCTTAGACAAGCATAGAGATTCATTGATGGTTGCAATTCTAGCGCGCGATCCAGAATCAGCGCGTTTAGCGTCGCACCATCATTTGTCTTTCATTGAAGAGTCTTTACTTCAATTAGGGCAAGAAGAAAACCGATTGCAGCGTGCAATGCGACGTGTGCAAAAAGAACTAAAACACTAGCTGGCTAAGGTATAAACCAAGGGGTTTATCAAAGTTAAGCCTAACGATAAAGGAAAATGATATGTCTGACGTCCTTAATCATGATGTTGATCCGCTTGAAACGGGCGAGTGGTTAGACGCACTGGAGTCTGTACTTAAAGAAGAAGGTCCAGAGCGTGCTCATTACTTGATTGATCAATTAATTGAGACTTCTCGTCGCAATGGCGCTCATTTGCCATTCAATGCGACAACAGCTTACTGCAATACAATTCCTGCTGGCCAAGAGCCTGCAATGCCGGGTGATCCTGCATTGGAAGCGCGAATTCGTGCAGTAATCCGTTGGAATGCAATGATGATGGTTGTTCGTGCATCTAAGAAAGATTTAGAATTGGGTGGTCACATTTCATCATTCCAATCGTCTGCAATGTTGTACGATATAGGTTTTAACCATTTTTTCCGTGCACCAAATGACAAAGACGGTGGTGACTTAGTTTATTTCCAAGGTCATATTTCACCAGGTATTTATGCACGTTCATTTGTTGAAGGTCGTTTATCGGAAGATCAGTTAGATAACTTCCGTCAAGAAGCTTTCGCAGATGGTTTATCTTCTTACCCACATCCTAAATTAATGCCTGATTATTGGCAGTTCCCGACAGTTTCTATGGGTTTAGGTCCGATGCAAGCTATCTATATGGCTCGCTTCTTAAAATACTTAACTGACCGTGGGTTAAAAGACTGTTCAGAACAAACTGTTTACTGTTACTTAGGTGATGGTGAAATTGATGAGCCAGAATCATTAGGTGCTATCGGCCTTGCTGCTCGTGAAGAATTAGACAACTTAGTATTTGTGGTTAACTGTAACTTACAGCGTCTTGACGGCCCTGTACGTGGTAACGGCAAAATCATCCAAGAATTAGAAGGCACATTCCGTGGTGCTGGTTGGGATGTCACTAAAGTTGTTTGGGGTCGTTATTGGGATCCACTATTCCAAAAAGACCACAATGGTTTATTACAAAAGTTAATGGATGAAACCGTTGACGGCGAATACCAAAACTTTAAAGCTAAAGGTGGCGCGTTTACACGTGAGCACTTCTTCGGCAAATACCCAGAATTAAAAGAAATGGTTGCTAACATGTCTGACGAAGACATTTGGCGTTTAAACCGTGGTGGTCACGATCCAGTTAAAGTTTACGCAGCTTATGCAAAAGCAAAAGCGACTAAAGGTCGTCCAAGTGTAATCCTTGCTAAAACTGTAAAAGGTTATGGTATGGGTGAAGCGGCTGAAGGTAAAAACATCGCGCACGGTGTTAAGAAAATGGATCTTGATGCGATTCGTTATATGCGTGATCGTTTTAATGTACCAGTATCAGACGAAGATTTAGAAAAATTACCTTACTATCGCTTCCCAGAAAACAGCCCAGAATATAAATATATGATGGGACGTCGTGAAGCTTTAGGTGGTGTAATGCCGGTACGTCGTGAAAACTCTTCAGTTGAATTAGAGTTACCACAGTTAGACGCATTCAAAGCAACCACTGACGGTTCGAAAGGTCGTGAAATTTCAACTACTATGGCTTTTGTACGTGTATTAACTGCCTTGTTGAAAGATAAGAAAATTGGCAAAAACATAGTGCCAATTATTCCAGATGAAGCTCGTACTTTCGGTATGGAAGGTTTATTCCGCCAAGTGGGTATTTATGCGCACGAAGGCCAAAAATATACCCCACAAGATGCTGACCAAGTAGCTTACTACCGTGAAGACAAAAAAGGTCAAGTATTACAAGAAGGTATTAATGAACTAGGTTCAATGGCTTCTTGGGTTTCTGCTGCTACTTCATACTCGCATGCAGACTTACCTATGATCCCATTCTACATCTACTACTCAATGTTTGGTTTCCAACGTGTAGGTGACTTAGTTTGGGCTGCCGGTGATTTACAAGCACGTGGTTTCTTAATCGGTGGTACTGCTGGCCGTACAACACTTAACGGTGAAGGTTTACAGCACGAAGATGGTCATTCACATCTACATTTCGGTACTGTACCTAACTGTATTACTTATGACCCAACTTATGGTTATGAGATTGCAGTTATTGTACAAGACGGTATCAAACGTATGTACGGTGACAACGAGAACATTTTCTACTACATCACAGTAATGAACGAAAACTATGTACAGTTACCTATGCCTGAAGGTGTTGAAGAAGGCATCAAAAAAGGTATGTACAAGTTAGAAACTGTTGCGCCGAAGAAAGCTAAAGCATCTGTCAGTTTATTATCTTCAGGTGTTATTTTAGAAAGAGCGCGTGCAGCGGCACAAATTCTTGCTGAAGATTATGGCATCAGTTCAGACGTTTACTCAGCTACTTCATTTAACGAATTAGCACGCGACGGTTTAGATTGCGAGCGCTGGAACATGCTTCACCCTGACGCAGAAGAACGTGTACCTTATGTAACTGAATTGTTGAAAGATGCACAAGGTCCAGTTATTGCGGTAACTGACTATATGAAACAATACGCTGATCAAATTCGTGGTTTTGTCCCAACAAACTACCGTGTATTAGGTACAGATGGTTTCGGTCGTTCAGATAGCCGTGAAAACCTACGTAAGCACTTTGAAGTTAATGAACACTATATCGTAGTTGCTTCATTATATGAGTTGGCTAAACGTGGTGAAGTTGATAAGAAATTAGTTGCTGAAGCAATTGCTAAATTTAATATCGACGCAGACAAGATTAACCCGCTTTACGCATAAGGGCTAACATAGGAAAACGATATGGCAAATATTAAAGACGTATTGGTCCCTGATGTTGGGAGCGATGAAGTAGAAGTTATCGAATTATGTGTTGCTGTTGGCGATACAATCGAAGCTGAAGACGCGCTGATCACGGTTGAAAGTGATAAAGCATCAATGGACGTACCTGCGCCATTTGCAGGTAAGGTTGCGGCTATTAAAGTAGCGGTTGGCGACAAAGTATCTGAAGGTACTTTGATTGTGCAAATCGAACAAG
>NZ_JH767546.1:0-16561 GCF_000281085.1 Catenovulum agarivorans YM01 | reverse complement strand
CCTGCATCGGCTCCTGTAGCAGAAGCCGCGCCAGCGCCTGCTGCTGCATCTAGTTCTGTTATTGAAGTAACAGTACCAGACATTGGTGATGCATCTGATGTTGAAATCATCGAATTATTGGTTGCCGAAGGTGACGAGGTTGAAGCAGAAGCAGGTTTAATCACCTTAGAAACTGACAAAGCCACTATGGACGTACCATGCCCACAAGCAGGTAAAGTTCAGTCACTTAAAGTTCAAGTTGGCGACAAGGTTTCTCAAGGCTCATTAGTATTAATGCTTGAAGTTGCCGGCGCAACAGCAGCACCTGCTCCAGTTGCTGAAGCTGCTCCTGCACCAGCGCCTGCGGCAAGTGCACCAGCAGTTGCTGAAATTAAAGAAGTTTTTGTACCAGATATTGGTGATGCTGAAAACGTTGATGTAATCGAGTTATTAGTTGCAGTAGGTGATACTGTAGAAGCTGAAGCCGGTTTATTAACCTTAGAAACAGACAAAGCCACTATGGATGTGCCTGCACCATTTGCTGGTACGGTTAAAGAATTAAAAGTTACCGTTGGTGACAAAGTTTCCAAAGGCAGCTTAATTGCGTTAGTTGAAACTCAAAGTGCAGCGTCAGCTGCGACACCTGCTCCAGCACCTGCGGCGAGCGCGCCTGCACCAGCTCCTATGCCTGCTGCTGCGCCAAAAGCACCACCTGTTGAAGCTGCTCCAGTGGCAACTAGCGGCACTGTACATGCTGGTCCATCTGTTCGTCGTATTGCGCGCGAATTTGGTGTGGATTTAGCTAAAGTTAAAGGTAGTGGCCGTAAAGGACGTATATTAAAAGAAGACGTGCAAAACTGGGTGAAAGCTGAATTGGCTAAACCTCGTAGTGAAGCGGGTGCTTCATCTGCAAATGCAGGTGACTTTAAAGTCATGTCTTCACCAAAAATCGACTTTGCTAAGTTTGGCGAAGTTGAAGTTAAACCTTTATCACGCATACAAAAAATTTCAGGTCCAAGCTTACACCGCAACTGGGTTAACATTCCTCATGTTACTCAATTCGATGAAGCGGATATTACTGAATTAGAAGAATTCCGTAAGAGCGAAAATGCTTACCACGCTAAAGCACAAACGGGTATTAAACATACGCCGTTAGTGTTTATCTTAAAAGCTGTGGCTAAAGCTTTGGTTAAGTTCCCAACGTTTAATTCTTCATTGTCTCATGATGGTGAGTCAATTGTTCTTAAGAAGTACGTTAACATCGGTATTGCAGTAGATACACCAAATGGTTTGGTTGTACCTGTAATTAAAGATGTTGAGCAAAAAGGACTTGAGACTTTATCAAATGAATTAATGGAAATAAGTAAAAAAGCACGTGCTGGTAAGTTAACGGCTGCAGATATGCAAGGTGGATGTTTCACTATTTCTAGCTTAGGCGGAATTGGTGGTACAGCATTTACCCCTATCGTTAACTGGCCTGAAGTGGCTATTTTGGGTGTATCAAAAGCTGATATGAAACCAAAATGGAACGGCAAAGATTTTGAACCAAGATTGATGTGTCCGTTGAGCTTATCTTACGACCACAGAGTAATTGACGGTGCTTTAGGCGCGCGTTTCTCTGTAGAGGTAGCTGCGAACTTATCTGATATTCGACGTTTAGTGCTATAACACTATTCTTGCATCTAACAACAGGGTGGGTTGATAGCTCACCCAGAACAAAATTTCAGAGGACGTTATGAGTAAAGAAATTAAAACTCAAGTTGTCGTATTAGGCTCTGGCCCAGGCGGATACTCAGCGGCTTTCCGTGCAGCCGACTTAGGTTTAGAAGTCACTTTAATTGAACGCTACAATGCTTTAGGTGGCGTATGTTTGAACGTTGGTTGTATTCCATCAAAAGCTTTATTGCACGTAACTAAACATTTAGTTGATGCGCAAAACATGGCACACGAAGGTGTTACTTTCGCTAAGCCTGAAGTAGACATCGACAAAATGCGCGCGCACAAAGATAAAGTAATAGGTCAGTTATCTGGTGGTGTTGCTGGTATGGCGAAAATGCGTAAAGTTAACGTAGTTAACGGTTACGGCAAATTCACTGGCCCTAACAGCATTGCAGTAGAAGCTGAAGATGGTTCAGTAACTACAGTAAACTTTGATAATGCAATTATCGCTGCTGGTTCTCGTCCAGTTAAATTACCATTTATTCCACACGAAGATCCACGTGTATGGGATTCTACTGACGCATTAGCAATGCCATTTGTTCCTGGCAACATGTTAATTTTAGGTGGTGGTATTATAGGTTTAGAAATGGGTTCAGTTTATAGTGCATTAGGTGCACAAATTGACGTAGTTGAATTCATGGACCAACTTATCCCAGCTGCTGACAAAGACATCATCAAAACTTTCACTAAATCTATCAGCAAAAAATTCAACAACATAATGTTGGAAACTAAAGTAACTGCGGTAGAAGCGAAAGAAGATGGTATCTACGTAAGCTTTGAAGGCAAAGCAGCTCCTGCTGAGCCAGTTAAATATGACGCTGTATTAGTAGCTGTTGGTCGTGCACCAAACGGTTTATTAATTGATGCTGACAAAGCGGGTGTTACAGTAACGGATCGTGGTTTTATTGAAGTAAACAATCAGCTTAAAACTAACGTGCCACACATTTATGCAATTGGTGACATTGTTGGTCAACCTATGCTTGCGCATAAAGCTGTACACGAAGCGCACGTTGCTGCTGAAGTAATTGCTGGTCAAAAACACGTATTCGACCCTAAAGTTATCCCTTCAATTGCCTATACTGATCCTGAAGTTGCATTTGCTGGTGTGACAGAAAAAGAAGCTAAAGAGAAAGGTATTGCATACGAAACTGCAGTATTCCCTTGGGCTGCTTCTGGCCGTGCAATTGCACAAGGTGCACAAGACGGTTTCACTAAATTAATCTTCGAAAAAGAAACGCATAGATTAATTGGCGGTGGTATCGTAGGTAGCAATGCAGGTGAACTTTTAGGTGAAATCTGTTTAGGTATTGAAATGGGGTGTGATGCTGAAGACATCGCATTAACCATTCATGCTCACCCAACTTTACATGAATCAGTTGGTTTAGCTGCTGAAGTGTATGAAGGTTCAATTACCGACATTCCAAACAAAAAAGCTAAGAAAAAATAATTCAGCGCTTTTGCGTTAAGCCTAAACTTGTTTGGGCAATTTAATAAACACCTGCTGAGGCAGGTGTTTTTGTTTCTGCACTAATCAACGACTTAACCTAAACTTAACTCTAAGCTTGTTAGCATGCGCACAAAATTTATTTTAGGGTTAGGACAATGAAGGTTTTTAAGTTATTTGTTTATTTGTGTATTTCGCTGCTATCCAGCAGCTTATTTGCATGGGAATACCAACAGCATCAATTAAAACGACAGCAACTGATTATCACTACAGACCAAGGTGACGTGTCTATTCGTTACTTCAATCCATATGTGGTTGAGGTGCAGTATTTATCTGATGTCCATTCGCAAGCATCATATAGCTTGCCCGAAAACCTTAGTGCACAACAAGGGCAGCTAACCAGTGGACAAAATCAGTTAATCTATAGCTTAAAAGACTTAACAGTTGTAGTCGAAAAACAGCCGTTCAATTTGTCGTTTTATTACCAAAATAAATTATTAACTGCCGAAGTGGCGGATACAAAACCTGATCCCGACAACAAACCCGATAAAAATCCAATAAAAATTGCTTTTCAATTAAGCAAAGATGAAATTCTTGCTGGTGCCGGTGAGCGTGTGTTGGGCATGAATCGGCGTGGCCATCAACTCCCTTTATACAACAGAGCTCATTATGGTTACGGCACACATTCTGAGCAGATGAATTATAGTATTCCTGGTGTGTTATCTGATCAGGGTTATATGCTGATGTTTGATAACCCAGCTAAAGGCACAATAGATCTGGGGAAAACCAATTCAAATCAGTTGATGTTTTCTGCTGTATCAGGTCGCGCAAGTTATTATTTGGTTGCAGGGGATAGCCCACAACATATAGTTGAAAATTATGTGCAGTTAACAGGTACTCAACCTATGCCACCGCGTTGGGCTTTAGGTTATTTAGCTTCGCGCTTTGGTTATCATACTGAAGAAGAAGCTCGCACTGTCGTGGATAAATTTGCCCAAGCAGATATTCCACTTGATGGGATTATTTTTGACTTATATTGGTTTGGTAAAGATGTGCAAGGTCACATGGGCAACTTAGTTTGGGATAAACAAGCTTTTCCAAATCCGAAAAACATGATCAGTGATTTTAAACAGCAAGGTGTTAATACAGTTTTAATCACAGAGCCTTTTATTTTAACCAGCTCAAAACAGTGGTCGAGTGCAGTAGCTAATCAAGCTTTAGCAACCTATGCATCGGGGCAAGCTTATACTTATGACTTCTTTTTTGGCAATACAGGCCTTGTTGATATTTTTAACCCCAAAGCTCGAGATTGGTTTTGGCAGTATTACCAACAACAAATGGAATTGGGCGTAGAAGGTTGGTGGGGCGATTTAGGTGAACCTGAAGTGCACCCTGATGACATTATTCATAGTGTCGGAAGGGGCGACCATATCCACAACGCATATGGCCACGTTTGGGCGCAAACTGTTTTTGAAAAACAACAAGAATATTTTCCAGAAAAACGTCCGTTTATTTTAATGCGTTCAGGTTTTGCAGGCTCACAGCGTTATGGCCTTATTCCGTGGACTGGCGATGTCAGTCGTTCATGGGACGGCTTAAAACCACAAGTAGAACTCAGCTTACAAATGAGCTTATTTGGTTTGGCTTATACCCATTCAGATTTAGGTGGTTTTGCTGGCGATAATTGGGATGCTGAAATGTATATTCGTTGGTTGCAATATGGTGTCTTCCAACCAATTTATCGACCACACGCCCAAGAAGCGGTTGCATCAGAGCCTGTATTCCATGATGAGAAAACTAAACGTATAACCAAACATTTTATTAATCTGCGTTATCGTTTGATGCCGTATCTTTACAGTATGGTATTTGCAAATAGCCAACAGGGTACACCACTGATGCGACCTCTTTCATTTGTTGAACCAAACAAGCAACAGGCTTGGTTAACGGCCAATGAATATATGTGGGGGGATAGTTTGTTTGTAGCGCCAATAGTGAATGCAGGCGTAAAAGTTAAAGCCGTTAGTTTGCCTCAAGGTACTTGGTACGACTTTTGGGATGGCAAAAAAGTGGCTGGTGGGCAAACACATCAAACACCGGTAAATATCGAAACTATTCCTGTATTCGTTAAGGGCGGAAGTTTCATCCCAATGTTAACTGAAGTGAATAATGCCAAACATTATGATAGTAGCAAACTTGAGCTGCATTATTATCTAGCAAACCAAGCCGGTAAATTTAACGCGAGTATGTATGAAGATGATGGTGTAACAGTTGATGCTTATCAAAAGCAGCAATATGAGCAAATGGATTTTATTGCCGAAGAATCTGAAGCTAATATACAAATTAACATTAAACGCCATATCGGCAAAAAATACACCAATGAAGCTGGAGATCGCACTATCCAGTTGATGTTACATGGCATAGAGCAAGTATCAGCAGTAGAGGTTAATTCCACTGCTGTAAGCAATTATCAATTTAATCCAGACAGCAAAATTTTGTTAATTGAGTTAAAGCAAAATCAACAAGATTTACACATAAATATTAATAGGCGATAAATATTCAACATCTGAACTGTGGGTATTGCGAAATAATATCACTATATACCCACAGTAAGTTTGTTTTGTTTGTTATCTCTCTGCTATACTTCGCTCCCGTCTGTATTGTCTATAATTCTTTCGTTTCAAATTCAGGTTCCACATGACAACTAGATATATTTTTGTAACTGGCGGGGTGGTTTCATCACTCGGTAAAGGTATTGCTGCGGCATCGTTAGCGGCGATTCTTGAAGCGCGTGGCTTAAAAGTCACCATCATGAAATTAGACCCATATATTAACGTTGACCCAGGAACCATGAGTCCTATTCAGCATGGTGAAGTTTTCGTTACCGAAGACGGTGCTGAAACTGACTTAGATTTGGGTCACTACGAAAGATTTATTCGTACCAAAATGACTAAGGGTAACAACTTTACTCAAGGTCGCGTCTATCAAGACGTAATTGCGCGTGAGCGTAAAGGTGAATATTTAGGTGCAACCATTCAGGTTATTCCACATATCACTAACGAAATTAAACGTCGTGTAGTAGATGGTGCTAAAGGTGCTGATATCGCTTTAGTTGAAATTGGCGGCACAGTGGGTGATATCGAATCACAACCTTTCTTAGAGGCTATTCGCCAACTAGGCACAGAAATTGGTCGTGAGCATGCTATGTTCATGCACTTAACTTTAGTGCCTTACATGAAAGCATCAGGTGAAGTTAAAACTAAACCAACTCAGCACTCAGTAAAAGAGTTGCGTTCAATTGGTATTCAGCCTGATATTTTGATTTGCCGTTCGGAAAATACTATCCCAGCTAACGAGCGTAAAAAGATTTCATTATTTACCAATGTAGAAGAAAAAGCGGTTATCTCGTTAAAAGATGTAGATAGCATTTATCGCATTCCTGCATTGTTAAAATCACAAGGTTTAGATGAATTAATTACTCGTCGTTTCCATATCGACTGCCCAGAAGCAGATTTAACTGAGTGGGAACAAGTATTATACGAAGAGTCAAACCCAATGGGTGAAGTGACTATAGGTATGGTGGGTAAATATGTTGAGTTGGCTGATGCGTATAAATCAGTAAACGAAGCATTAAAACACGCAGGTTTGAAAAACCGTTTAACTGTCAATATCGAATATATAGATTCACAAGACTTAGAATCTAAAGGTATTGAAAAACTTAAATCATTAGACGCTATCCTAGTGCCAGGTGGTTTTGGTGAGCGTGGTACTAACGGTAAAATGTTGGCTGCGCAACATGCGCGTGAAAACAATATTCCTTATTTAGGCATTTGTTTAGGCATGCAAATGGCGTTAATTGAGTTTGCGCGTAACGTGGCAAATTTAGAAGCTGCGAATAGCACAGAGTTTGACTCTGAAACGCCGCACCCAGTAGTTGGTTTAATCACTGAGTGGTTGAATTCTGAAGGTGATGTAGAAACGCGTAATCAAACATCTGATTTAGGCGGCACCATGCGTTTAGGCAGCCAGTTGTGTCATTTAAAATCAGGTTCAAAAGCGGCAGACACTTATGGCTCAACTGAAGTTTATGAGCGTCACCGTCATAGATACGAAGTAAATAACCATTATATTGAACAACTTGAGAAAGCAGGTCTTGTATTCTCAGGTCTTTCAGCAGATCGAAAACTGGTTGAAGTAATTGAATTGCCAAATCACCCTTGGTTTGTTGCTGCTCAATTCCATCCAGAATTTACATCGACACCACGCGATGGCCATCCTCTATTCAAAGGATTTGTTGCTGCAGCGTACGAGTGTCAAAAGCAAGACAATTAATTAAGAAGACTAAACAAAATCACACGGCAGGGAAAGTATCCCTGCCAAAGTAATTTAAAGAGGACTAAAAATGGCTACTATTGCAAAAATTATCGGTCGCGAGATTATCGATTCACGTGGTAACCCAACTGTAGAAGCAGACGTATATTTAGAAAGTGGTGCGTTTGGTCGCGCTGCAGCACCATCAGGTGCATCAACTGGTACTCGTGAAGCGTTAGAATTACGTGACGGCGACAAAACACGTTTCTTAGGTAAAGGTGTATTAAAAGCGGTTGCTAACGTAAACGACGTAATCGCACCAGCATTAATCGGTAAAGATGCTTTAGACCAAGCAGCAGTAGATGGTTTAATGATCGAATTAGACGGTACTGAAAACAAAGATAAATTAGGTGCAAACGCAATTTTAGCGGTTTCTTTAGCAGTAGCTAAAGCAGCAGCAGCTGAAAAAGGTGTTGCTTTATACGAGCACATCGCTGACTTAAATGGTACTTCTGGTCAGTACAGCATGCCAGTTCCTATGATGAACATCATCAATGGTGGTGAGCACGCAGACAACAATGTTGATATCCAAGAATTTATGGTTCAACCAGTTGGTGCTAAATCTTTCCGTCAAGCAATCCAAATGGGTGCTGAAATCTTCCATAACTTGAAAAAAGTATTAAACTCAAAAGGTTATAATACTGCTGTTGGTGACGAAGGTGGTTTTGCACCAGACCTTAAATCAAACGCTGAAGCATTAGCAGTAATAGTTGAAGCGGTTGAATTAGCTGGTTACAAAATGAATGAAGAAGTAACTTTAGCATTAGACTGTGCAGCTTCTGAATTCTACGCTGACGGTAAATACAACTTAAAAGGTGATGGTAAATCATTCACTTCAGAAGAGTTTGCTGATTATTTAGGTGACTTAGTTGCTCAATACCCAATCGTTTCTATCGAAGACGGTTTAGACGAAAGTGACTGGGATGGTTGGAAAGTATTAACTGAAAAATTAGGCTCTAAAGTTCAGTTAGTTGGTGACGATTTATTCGTAACTAACACTAAAATCTTGAAAAAAGGTATCGAGAAAAGCATCGGCAATTCTATCTTAATCAAGTTCAACCAAATCGGTTCTTTAACTGAAACTTTAGAAGCTATCAAGCTTGCTAAAGATGCTGGTTTCACAGCTGTTATCTCTCACCGTTCTGGTGAAACTGAAGATGCAACTATTGCTGACTTAGCAGTAGGTACTGCTGCTGGCCAAATCAAAACTGGTTCAATGAGCCGTTCTGATCGTGTTGCTAAGTACAACCAATTATTACGTATCGAAGAAGTATTAGCGGAAAAAGCTGTATACAACGGTCGTTCTGAAATCAAAGGTCAAGCATAATTGCTGACTCGCTAGTTTTTCTAGCGATAATTTGATAATACTATGGTGTTTTAATTGAAATTCAGTTAAAACACCTTTTTTTTATCTGGAGTATTTGGTTTTGGTAGACTTTTTTGCACAACAACAAGATTTTGCCCAAGACAGCAAACGCTTGCTGGCCTATGCGCAGTTGTGTAATGTGTTCTACGAACGCGAACTAAAACTCTTAGCCGAATTTAACCTTGAACCTTCTCGTTTAAGTAAGCGTTTAGCCGCTTTACCTTTTTATATCAAAAGAGCTGCTGAATCTCTAATGTCGTTGGAAAATCCACTCCAGCTTGATACGCAAAACGGTACTTGGTCGGGCAAACAAAAACGCCGTAATCCCGCTGAAAAAATCACTGCAGACATGACATTTGAGTGGTTAAATAAATATGCGCAAATTGGTTTGATTTTACCTGTACTAGTTAACGAAAATGGCGTCACTTGGTATAGATTAGATTGTATTGATGCTACATCAGACGGAAAAATTCGTTTAAATGAACAGGGGTGGTTTAACCTCAATGGCCAAAGTTTAGATAGTGTTAACTTAAAAATTGTTAAAGCAAATAAAGATACTATGACAGCCGCATGTTGCGGTCATTCATGGATAGGTGGAGATACTACGTTTCCCCGCACCTTAACCTTGCGCGAACTGTTATTATCTAGCACTATTAACTGGCCTAATTTAAACAAACCGATGAAAATTCCCCATTAGCTTATGAAACTCTTTCGGAATCTATTGATTGTTATTTTTATCCTACTGCAATATCGCTTGTGGTTTGGCGACAATGCATATTCCGAATATCAAAGTTTGAGTGGTAAAGTGAGCCAACTTGAGAACGCGAATCAGGAATTAAGATTACGCAATAAAATTATGTTAGCGGATATCGAAGATTTAAAGTCGGGCATTGAAGCGATAGAAGAAAAAGCGCGTAATGAGTTGGGTTTAATCAAGCAAAACGAAGTTTTTTACCGAATAGTTCCAAATAGTGAATAAGCAAAAAATAATGAATCCTTCTATTGCTGTTGTTATTCCAGCTGCAGGTGTTGGTAAACGCATGCAGTCAAATATCCCCAAACAATATTTACCTTTATGCGGTAAAACTGTTCTTGAACATACAATTGAACGTTTTGCTGGCCTTACCATTATTGATAAAATTGTAGTCGCGGTTGGCGCAAACGATGAATACATTCAAACACTCAAAGACAAACTTTCCGACAAAGTTGAGTTTGTGGTGGGTGGTAAAGAAAGAGCGGACTCTGTTTTGGCTGGTTTACAAGTATTAAATGCCAAGCAACATCCTTGGGTTATGGTGCATGACGCTGCGCGTCCTTGTGTATTAACCGCAGACATAGTTAAGTTGTCAGAGCAAGTTATTGCGCAAAAAATTGGTGCTATTTTAGCTTCGCCAGTACGAGATACCATGAAGCGCTCAGATAACCAGCAACAAATTCAACATACAGTTGAACGCGAGTGTTTATGGCACGCTTATACACCACAAATGTTTGCAACTGATTTATTAACCAATGCCATTAGCCAGAATTTGTCAAACGAACAAGTGATTACGGATGAAGCCTCTGCAATGGAGTTAGCCGGTCATCCGGTTAAGCTTGTCGAAGGCTCTGATACCAATATTAAAATCACCCGCCCGCAAGACTTAAAACTTGCCGCCATTTATTTAGGGAGTCAACAAAATGAAAATTAGAATCGGTCATGGTTTTGATGTACATAAATTTGCCGGCGAAGGGCCAATTGTTTTATGTGGGGTAAAGATCCCTTATGAACAAGGATTTTTAGCACACTCAGATGGAGATGTTGCTTTGCATGCTTTAACTGATGCTATATTAGGTGCACTTGCACTAGGTGATATAGGCAACCATTTTCCAGACACAGCTGCTGAATACGAAAATATCGATAGCCGAATATTATTAAGACATGTTATTGGTTTGATGCAGCAGAAAAATTTCCAATTAGGTAATGCAGATATCACTATTATTGCCCAAGCACCGAAAATGGCACCACATCTAGCGCAAATGCGCCAGATTATCGCTGAAGATTTTCACTGTGATATCGAACAAATAAATGTTAAAGCAACCACCACTGAAAAATTAGGTTTTACCGGCCGTAAAGAAGGTATTGCAGTTGAAGCTGTTGTACTGTTAGAGGAAATCGCATGAATTTAGCTTACTTACATGGTGAGCCACAGGCTACAGGTTCAATCCGCAACAACAATGCAGACTTTTATGTAGAAGAAGTGATGCACTTTGAACTAGACGGGCAAGGTGAACACTTATGGTTATGGATTGAAAAAGACGGACAAAATACCCAGTTTATTGCCAAACAGTTAGCCAAAGTATTTGGTATTGCTGCAAGATTAGTTTCAACATCTGGTATGAAAGACCGTCATGCTGTCACTCGCCAATGGTTTTGTTTACCTTGGCCAATCAAAAAAGACATTCCTGCAATTGAGTTACCTGGCGCCAAAGTATTAGAAATGAAGCGTCATGGTAAAAAACTTAAAATCGGCACGCACAAAATCAACAAGTTTAATATCGCAGTTAAGTTAACAGATTTTGCTCAGCAAGAACTGGTTGAACGTTTAGAAAAAATAAAAGCATTAGGTGTAGCTAATTATTTCGGCGAACAAAGATTTGGTAAATATGGTGATAACGTTGAACAAGCAGTCAAGATGTTCAGTGGTGAATTAACTGTGCGTGACAAAAAACTTAAAGGCTTGTTTATTTCAGCAGCCCGTTCAGAGTTATTTAACCAAATTCTTAATTACCGAATTGAAAAAGATTTATTCAAGCCGCTAGACGGTGATGCCTTTGTGTTAAAAGGTAGCCACTCATTTTTTGTTGAAGCACAGGTGCAAGCAGAAACGATTGAACGCTTTAACCAAGGTGATGTATTGTTAAGTGGTGCTATGTTTGGCGCTGGTGAAGCTATTGTCCAAGGGCAAGTGGCTGAGATAGAGCAAAGCCTGTTACAGCAATATCCAGAAATAGTGCAAGGTTTAACTGCCGAAGGACTAAAACAAGATAGACGCGCCTTACAATTACCTGTTGATGAATTTAATTGGCAGTTTGGACAAAAGCAGCAAGATAGTTATTTAACTTTATCTTTTGTTTTGCCGGCAGGCTGTTTTGCCACCTCGGTATTGCGTGAAATTATAAATTATACAGATGCGAGTAAAAACCATGCGCATACTGCTGAGTAATGATGATGGTGTGTTTGCCCAAGGTTTAGCTGCTTTGTATCAGGCATTGTCTGTAGAGCATCAAGTGACTGTCATCGCACCAGATAGAAACTGCAGCGGTGCTAGCAATAGCCTAACTTTAACTAATCCCTTGCGTGTGACTAAACATGACAACGGTTTTTATTCAGTTAACGGTACACCAACAGATTGTGTGCATATAGGTATTAATCAACTGTGTCAGGTAAAACCTGATATTGTGGTGTCAGGGATTAACCATGGCGCTAATTTAGGCGATGATGTCATTTATTCAGGTACTGTAGCAGCGGCAACCGAAGGTCGGCACATGGGCTTACCCGCAGTTGCTGTTTCGTCGGCCGATTATAATAGTCAGGACTTTTCAGTTGCTGCAAGTGTCGCGGCGACTATTATCAGTCAGTTGGCGAAACATCCATTGCCAAACGATCAAATTCTCAATGTTAATGTCCCGCCGGTCACCAAGCAGCAAATAAAAGGCATTAAAACCACACGTTGTGGTAAACGCCATCAAGCGGAAACTATGGTGAAAACCTTTGACCCGCACGGTCGAGAAATATATTGGTATGGACCTGTGGGCGAAGTTAAAGACAATACAGCGGATACAGATTTTGCTGCAATTGAACAAAATTTTGTTTCAGTCACACCATTAACGGTTGATATGACAGCATATAAAACAATAAACGAGCTAGAGCACTGGCTTGCACAAATAGAAATTTGTTAGAATCTTTTTAATCTTAAAGTAGTGTTTAAAATCATGTCGGTAAGTTTAAATTTAGCCCGTAGCGGCGAGCGTCTTGCTCAACTATTGGTACAAGAAGGAATTAAAGATCAAAGAGTGTTACAGGCAATCGCTCGAGTGCCGCGTCACGCTTTTGTTCAGCCAGCCTTAATTCATAAAGCGTACGAAAATACCGCTTTACCTATTGGTAAAGGCCAGACTATTTCGCAACCGGCTATTGTTGCGCGTATGACAGAAATTATTTTGTCGGCAAACATTCCGGTTAATAACGTATTGGAAATTGGCACTGGTTGTGGTTATCAAACTGCGGTACTAGCTCAATTAGTTGATAAAGTATTTTCAGTAGAACGTATTGCGTCACTGCAGTTTCAAGCTCGACGATTAATGCGTCAGTTAGACTTACACAATATCAGTTTAAAACATGGTGATGGTTGGAAAGGTTGGTCGAGTAAAGCGCCTTTTGATGCAATTATCGTAACGGCTGCTGCCGCTTCAATGCCACAAAAGCTCAAAGATCAATTGAAAGTGGGTGGCATTATGGTTATCCCTATTGGTATAGAAGAGCAGAGATTAAAACTTGTTACTCGTACTGAAGAAGGTTTTGAAATTAAAGATATTGCGAACGTTAAATTTGTACCGCTTGTTGAAGGCGATATTGAATAAAATAAAGGAATAAATATGAGCGCTCAGCCTCAGCGAAGTAAAAAAGAGTATGCTTTCTTAACACTTAAAGGCATGGCAATGGGCGCGGCAGATGTAGTGCCTGGCGTGTCTGGTGGCACTATCGCTTTTATCAGTGGCATATACGATGAGCTGATAGGTTCAATTCAAAAAATTGGTCCCCATGCTATCAAGTTACTTTTTAGCCAAGGATTTTCTTCAGCTTGGCAATACATCAATGGGTGGTTTTTATTGGCGGTATTTGGCGGAATACTACTGAGCTTAAAAACCTTTGCTGCCTTGATTACATTAGCACTCGATTCACAACCTTTATTAGTTTGGGGCTTTTTTTCTGGGTTAATTGCCGCGTCAGTCTATTTGCTAGTGACTAAACTAAAAAATCATCAATGGCAAAATTACCTAAGTATGTTTGTTGGTGCATTGTTCGTGTACTGTGTCTCTGTCTCATCACCCGCACAACTCCCCGATGACAATTGGATTTTGTTTTTAGGTGGCTTTGTTGCTATATGCGCGATGATTCTACCTGGTATATCTGGCAGTTTTATTTTGTTACTTGTTGGTTTGTATCCAGTATTTTTAAACGCAATTAATTCCTTGGATATAATAGCACTAGCCAGTTTCGGAGGTGGATGTATCGCTGGGTTGCTGGTCTTTTCACGCTTTTTGTCGTGGCTATTAAGCCGCTTTCATGATGTAACCATTGCAATGTTAATTGGCTTTTTAATTGGTTCGCTTAATGTGACTTGGCCTTGGAAGCAGGTGTTGACAACTTACACTAATAGACATGGTGAACAAGTGCCATTAATACAGGAAAATGTTCTCCCTAGTGCTTATTCTATGATTACCAACAACGAGAGCCAGCTGATACTTGTATCAGCTTTTGCATTGTTCGGTTTGAGTTTGGTGGTATTGTTAGAGCGATTCGCGAACAAACTAAAATAGTTATTTGGATGGTTCTTTGCCAATATGTTGTCAACTAGCAAGCTGATATGGATTAAAGTATTGATTACAAGCCTATGTTTAAGTGCTTGTGCTCAACGTACTGGACCTGCTCCAGTTGACTCCGTATATCGTGGTAAAAGTATCTTCGATTTTGAACCTAATAGTTTACAGCAATCTAAATACACAGTCGTGAAGGGAGATACGCTCTATAGCATAGCATTTAGAGCGGGTGTTGAATTTATACAGCTTGCTCGCCAAAATAATATTAAACCGCCTTATGCGATATTTCCTGGTCAAACCTTAGTCCTGAATAAGTCACATAATTCAAAAGGATCTAAAAAACTTAGCCCCTCAAAACAAATTGATATAAGTAAATCTGAAAAAAAGGTTGCAACTGCATCTAAGCAGGAGTACCTTAAATCAGGTAAACAAAATGTTAACAAAGTTAAAAACCCGATAGGGTTTGACCTAGGTAGCTGGCGGTGGCCTGCAAGTGGTAAGATTGTAGCTAGGTTCTCAAATGCAGAACTTGGCAACAAAGGCTTAGAAATTGCAGGTAAGAGGGGAGACCCCATATATGCAGCAAACTCCGGTAAGGTAGTTTATGCAGGAAAGGCACTGCGTGGTTACGGTAACCTGATCATCATCAAACATTCGGATGACTATTTAAGTGCATATGCACATAATCAGGTCAATCGGGTGAAAGAGCAAGATTGGATTACAGTGGGTCAACACATTGCTGATATGGGTGATACTGACACGGATGAAGTCAAATTGCGCTTTGAAGTGCGATTTAGGGGAAGTACCGTGGATCCTGAAAAATTTTTGCCAAAAAAATAGCTTAGGATACTTTAAGGACTGAACTAGTTGCTGTGACTAATAAACCAGGAGATGAAATATGGGCCAGGTAAAAAGCACGAACACCAAACAAGCCGTTGAAGCAAATGTTGATGTGGACGACATCGCACTTGAAGATATTGAAAACTCAAACGATGATAATTCAGCAGAAGAAGTCATCACCTCTGAAGATCTTAATAAAAACCTTGATGCAACACAGTTATACTTAGGTGAAATAGGTTTCTCACCTCTATTAACAGCTGAAGAAGAAGTTTATTTTGCGCGCAAAGCTTTGAAAGGCTGTGAAGCCTCTCGCAAAAGAATGATCGAGAGTAACCTACGTTTAGTGGTGAAAATTGCTAGAAGATACAATAACCGTGGATTAGCTTTATTAGATTTAATTGAAGAAGGTAACTTGGGATTAATTCGTGCTGTTGAAAAGTTTGATCCAGAACGTGGATTCAGATTTTCAACCTATGCGACTTGGTGGATACGTCAAACTATTGAACGTGCGATTATGAATCAAACTCGTACAATTCGATTACCAATCCATGTTGTTAAAGAATTAAACGTTTATTTAAGAACAGCACGTGAGTTAGCTCAAGAACTTGATCATGAACCAACCGCGGAAGAAATTGCCGCTAAATTAGATAAGCCGGTTTCAGAAGTCAGCAAAATGCTGCGCTTGAACGAAAAAATTAGTTCAGTCGACACTCCTATGGGTGGTGATTCCGACAAAGGCTTGTTAGATATTCTATCTGACGATAGATACGAAGGACCTGAAGAAACCATTCAAGATAATGACATTAAAAGTAACATAGTGCATTGGCTTGAAGAATTAAATCCAAAACAACGTGAAGTATTAGCAAGACGTTTCGGATTGTTGGGTTATGAAGCATCTACTTTAGAAGATGTGGGTAAAGAAATTGGATTGACCAGAGAGAGAGTGCGTCAAATCCAAGTAGAAGCATTACGTCGTTTAAAAGATATATTGTCCCATCAGGGACTTTCAATGGAATCCTTATTCCAGATGTAATAACTAGGCTAGTAACTAAAAGGCTGCTTTTGCAGCCTTTTTCTTTTTATTCACAAAAGAAATCCATTTTTCCTGTCATTATCTGCAAGCTTTTATTAATTTTAATGCTGCTTTGTATGTATAGCATATAGCTTAGTAGGGCTTTCAAGCGTTATAGAGTGGTAAATTTTAGACAGTTAAGTACTAAAAATAGCCGTTTCGTACGTTATTTAGCCGAACAGTCAAAAAACTT
>NZ_JH767545.1:33634-48198 GCF_000281085.1 Catenovulum agarivorans YM01 | reverse complement strand
ATACGTCAAAATCGCTTGGTAATCATACCATCAGTTTCCCTTGGTAATCACACTAATTCAGCTACAAGCATTCTTCAATTCAGCTTGCATACGCCATCTATTTACAGAAGACATTTCGAGTAAATAAAGTTTATCTCTTAGTTTTACTTCATAAAAATGTAATTCAGCTCGACCACCTACTAATTTAGACATGTAGCCATTATGTTTAACTACTAGCCTTCCAGTGAATTGTAACGTCTCATTTAAATTTAATGGATAAGATTCTTCAATATTGTCATTGTCTTTGCTAGGGGAATAAGATTTCGGAAACACTAATCCTTCATAACCATAATTTTTCAATAATCGTGCTTCTTCAGATTTATTCTTGTCGATAAAAACGATTGGATATAAAGAGCTACTTAATATATCTGTAATACTATAAACATTTACTTCGCGAACAGGAAAACATCCACCTTGAACACTCAAGGAGGACGTAACACAAGATGAGCAACCTAACAGTAAAATACTACTAAGTAATATCTTGAATCTTTTTAGAAGATAACTATTCAATGCGACTTGCTTGTTGGCTATGTGGCCCAGCAAAACTAAAGATAAAAAAATCAGGCTGAAGAATAAGACAGGGCGTGTCCAATCCATAATCACTCATTCCATTGATAATTAAGTTGGGTGAAATCTTAGCAGTTAAAACAACAATGTAAACTCAGAATATTTATAATCTTTTGATTTTCAAATAAAAAAGCCCGAGCATAATTAATGCTCGGGCCTTTATATCTGGAAAGTATTTCAGCGTATAGCGGGACTACATCATACCGCCCATTCCGCCCATTCCGCCCATATCAGGTGCTGCAGGTGCGTCATCTTTAGGAATTTCAGTAACCATAGCTTCAGTAGTAATCATTAGGCCAGCAACAGATGCTGCGAACTGTAATGCACTACGAGTAACTTTAGTTGGATCTAAAATACCAGCTTCTAACATGTCACCGTATGTGTCGTTAGCAGCGTTGTAACCATAGTTAGCTTCGCCTTCTTTAACTTTGCTAACAACTACAGATGCTTCTTCACCAGCGTTAGTAACGATTTGGCGTAAAGGCGCTTCCATTGCACGTAGTGCAACTTTAACACCGTGGTTTTGGTCTTCGTTTTCACCTGTTAATTCAGCAATTTTTGCTGCAACACGTACTAATGCAACACCACCACCAGGTACAACACCTTCTTCAACTGCAGCGCGAGTAGCGTGTAACGCGTCTTCTACACGTAACTTCTTCTCTTTCATTTCAATTTCAGTTGCTGCACCAACTTTAATTACTGCAACACCGCCAGCTAATTTAGCTAAACGCTCTTGTAGTTTTTCTTTGTCGTAATCTGAAGTTGTTTCTTCAATTTGACCACGAATTTGTGCAACACGGCCTTTAATTGCTTCTTCATCACCAACACCGTCGATGATAGTTGTATTGTCTTTGCTTAATACAACACGTTTCGCTTGGCCTAAATCTTCTAACGTTGCTTTTTCAAGCTCCATACCGATTTCTTCAGAAATAACAGTACCGTTAGTTAAAATAGCTATGTCTTGCAACATTGCTTTACGACGGTCACCAAAACCTGGCGCTTTAACCGCTGCAACTTTAACAATGCCACGCATGTTATTTACAACTAAAGTTGCTAACGCTTCACCTTCAACATCTTCAGCAATAATTAATAGAGGCTTGCCAGCTTTCGCAACGCCTTCTAACGTGCTTAACAATTCACGGATGTTAGAGATTTTTTTATCAACTAATAAGATGAATGGGTTTTCTAATTCAACAGTGCCATTCTCTGGTTTGTTGATGAAATAAGGTGATAAGTAACCACGGTCGAATTGCATACCTTCAACAACGTCTAATTCGTTTTGAAGTGCTTGGCCTTCTTCAACAGTGATAACGCCTTCTTTACCAACTTTGTCCATTGCATCCGCAATGATTTGACCAATTTCGCTATCAGAGTTAGCAGAGATAGTACCTACTTGAGCAATTGCTTTGCTGTCTGCACATGGTTGTGATAAAGCTTTTAGCTCTTCAACAGCTGCGATTACTGCTTTGTCGATACCGCGTTTTAAATCCATTGGATTCATACCAGCAGCAACAGCTTTTAAACCTTCGTTTACGATTGATTGAGCTAATACAGTTGCAGTAGTTGTACCGTCACCCGCTTCGTCGTTTGCTTTAGACGCAACTTCTTTAACCATTTGTGCGCCCATGTTTTCGAATTTGTCTTCTAATTCGATTTCTTTAGCAACAGACACACCGTCTTTAGTAATTAAAGGAGCACCAAATGATTTGTCTAAAACAACGTTACGACCTTTAGGGCCTAAAGTAACTTTAACTGCGTTTGCTAAGATGTTTACACCCGCAAGCATTTTTACGCGTGCGTCTTCACCGAATTTTACGTCTTTAGCTGCCATAATTCTCTTTCCTAAATTCTAAACTAATGATTACTAACTAATTGAGGTTGGGAGAATTAACCTTCAACCACACCTAAGATGTTTTCTTCTTTCATGATCAATACTTCTTGACCATCAATTTTTTGTGTTTTTTCGATGTAGTTACCGAATAAAACTGTATCGCCAACTTTTACATCAACAGGCTTCACTTGACCGTTGTCTAAAGTACGGCCATTACCAACAGCTAACACCTCACCTTTAGATGATTTTTCAGCTGCACTACCAGTTAAAACGATGCCGCCAGCAGACTTAGTTTCTTCTTCTAAGCGCTTAACGATAACGCGATCATTTAAAGGACGAATATTCATCTTCTCCAATCTCCTGAGAAAGTAATTACACTAATGTTATTTATAAAACTCGACCTAGTGGTCAAGCAAATCTTGAGTTGTAGCTTAGATGGGGATGCAAAAAATCTTCACAAGGGCTGGAGTATAATTTTTTTAAATTTTTTCGAAAAAAGTTGGGATAAGGCATTTAGGTAAACAGCAGGTTACGGAAATTGTACTAAAATTAATCAAAGAATGTTGATTAAGGGGCGCCGTAATGTTCCGATTTCGTTTTATCTTGCTCACAACCTGCTTATTGCTGTTAGTGGGTTGTCAACATTTGCCTGACTATTTAAGACTGACGGTTCAACAACCAAAAATTCCGCAGCCTGAAATTTACTTTGTCGATTTTAAAGCACCAACTGAAAAATATGATTTCCTTGAAGTAACACCACAGATGCAGCAGTTTTTGCATGACCTTCAATTAGATGGCATGCAGGAATCCGACAAAATAGTCACCATTTATGATGCTATTTTTAAAAACAAAGGTTTTAAAATTGACTACGAAATGTTCACAACTGCCTCTGCAGGTGAAACCTTTGAAAGTAAAACGGGCAATTGTGTATCTCTCACTGCGATGTTTGTTGCGTTGGGGCGCAGTGCTGGATTAAAAGCCAAATTTCAGGAAGCCAACACAGCACCTATCTGGCATTCAGAAAACGGTATTTTTACCGAACTGCATCATATAAATACCCTGATGTACCGTAATCGTAATATCTCAGTTGTTATAGATTTATACAATAAATACGCTTACCGACCGCGTGAAGGCAGAGTCATATCTGACGCTGAAAGCTACGCATTTTATTACAATAATAAAGCCGCAGAAGCCATGATGGCGCACGACAATGCCAACGCATATTTTTATTATCAAAAGGCGTTAACCTACGCTCCGGAACTGCCTTATATGTGGAGCAATTTCGGCACTTTATTTACCCGAATTAAAGAATACGAATTGGCAGAGCAAGTGTATAGGTATGCGCTCAATTTGAATCCTAGAGAATATAACGCACTGCTCAATCTACGTAGCTTATATTATCAGACTGACAGGTATGATTTAGCTGAGAATCTCAACAACATTATCGATGCAGAATATGGAGATAACCCTCATTATCTAAAATCTGTTGCAGAGCGTGCTTTGATGAGTGGTGATATGGAAAAAGCGGTTGAATATATAAAACGAGTAGAACAAATTAAACCAGGGTTAATTGACCCCAACTCAATCATTTTGACCAATAACCAAAATCAACGAATTGAGTATCAAATAGATATCTCCAAATATTAATTAAAATTAATTCACATAATTCAAGCGCATAACTTTAGTAAATGTTAATTTGGCACTAAACTTAGTGCTAATTTCTTATTTTATGTTTCAGCGTAACTTAGCTGTGTCAAAATCATGTGTTAGAAAAAACACATGAATAATATCAGGACCTATTGTCCATCAGGAGATAGAATGAAAACGCCAAGTTTTTTTCATCTGGTAAAAACCTTGCCTGTTTCACTAGTGTTTGCTTTGTCCGCGTGTGGTGGAGATAATTCCACTTCAACGACCATCCCAAACACAAAACCAACGCAACAAACACTTACAATTAGTCAGCAAGAGTATTCCGACTTTGTTCTTCCTAAACGTTTTGTCAATGGCCAACCTGTGCACTTTGTTGACAATACGAATACTGCTAGACGTGCACTGCCATCAAACCAACAAACCGACGTTACTGGCGACTTTAATCAAGTAACAACATCTCCGTGGCAAGCTCAGTTGCTCAATTTGCCGTCAAGTGTGCAGGGCGGTTTTTTTGTTCGGCTAAAACTGACGGCGAACACAAGCACCCCACTACCTAACCGTTTGTTTTTCAGCTTAGCGCAAGCTGAAAAGAATATTCTATTGTGCGCACCTTGTAACACTCAAGACTTTGTGCAAAACAGCGCCAGTAATGAAATAGATATTACGCTAACAGGTATTAACCCAACCAACTTTGATCTTACGCAAGGCACACATACAGTCGAAATTTGGGGACAGTCTACCGCCGACCTCGACAGCAACACGATTCGGCTAGTCGCTAGCCAGTCATTTTCTTGGCAACCGGCAACAATCAATTTAACGTCAATCGAACGAACTGCAGCTTCTGTTACCGTTAACTGGCAACCGCTAGCAGGCGATTACCAACACTATAATGTTTATTGGCAAGAAGATACTCAACCACAACAACAAAAATTATCGTTAACCAGCAACTCTTTTAGCTTCCCGTCATCTGGGGGTAGCTATCAGGTGCAAATTAAAGGTATTGATAGCCATGGTGAATCGGCACAGTCTGAAATTATCATGCTGGGTAACCAAGCACCGGTTTTTGCACCAACGACAATCACTCTAAGCGAAGATAGTCAAAGCCAATTTAATATTAATAGTGCTATTTCTGATAACGAAAATCACCAAGTTAGCTTTGCGACTGGTACTTTCACAACGGTACAAAATGGTAGTGTAACTCTCACAGCTGAAGGTGAAGTAACTTATACACCTGCTAGTAATTTTGCAGGTTTAGACTCTTTTTTGTTTGAACTCGCAGATGAATTTAACGCAACTTCCACGGCAACAATTGAGTTTAACGTATTAGCAGTTAATGATATCCCTATCGCAACGGCAGATACTTTTAGCGTAAACAGTGGCCAAACGAGTTTCCAAATACCCTATTCAGAGCTATTAAATAATGATAATGATCCTGACGGTGATATTATTACAGTTGCACAAACTAGCATCCAAGATGTTGAAAACGCTGAAATTCAATCAACAAGCGATAGCCTAAACTTTACAGTTTCGCGAGACTTCATCGGCCAAGTGAGGTTTAGTTACCAAGCAACAGACGGTACAGCACTGTCAAATAGAGTTAATGTAGTAGTAAATGTTGGAGATATAGCTCAATCTGTCCGTGCCATAAATGATAGTTATCAGTTGGATGAAGATTTAACACTAACTGAAAATTTAACCACCAATGATTCAATTAACGCCAGCTTACCTTTTGAATTATCTATCATCACAGATCCAATTCACGGCAGTTTGATCTTAGACCAATCAGGGCAATTTACTTATCAACCGACTGCTGATTTTAATGGTAGCGATTCCTTTGATTACCAAATAGCGCAAGCAGACATCACAGCGCAAGCGACAGTAACAATAACGGTTAATCCAATTAACGACATACCTAGACTGCAAGCCGACAACT
Organism: Catenovulum agarivorans YM01; assembly: GCF_000281085.1. Classification (GTDB taxonomy): domain Bacteria; phylum Pseudomonadota; class Gammaproteobacteria; order Enterobacterales; family Alteromonadaceae; genus Catenovulum; species Catenovulum agarivorans. Next base: position 42,178 of record NZ_JH767545.1, on the reverse strand, counting down.
ATTCGATGGATAAAGGTGAGTTGTTAAGTGTGTTAGCACCCGGAGTGTTAGCCAATGACTCTGAGGTTGATGGCGAAAGTTTAACAGTTACGTTAATAACACCGCCGACTCAAGGCTCAGTCACCTTAAATTCAGATGGAGGGTTTAGCTACCAAGCTAACGACGTATTTGTTGGTAACATCAGTTTTATCTACGCTGCCACAGACACAGCGGGTACCAGCGCGCAACAAACGGTCAGTATTAATGTTAAAGATATTAACTTACCCCCCATTGTTAGCAATGGTAACTTTGTCACTATTGAAGAACAAAGTATTAGTATTAGTTTAGCTAATTTAGCGCAAGATCCCGAAGGCGACAGCTTAACCTATGTTATCGAAACTGACGCACAAAATGGTCAAACAAGTATTGAAGCTAGCATTTTAAAATATCAGCCCGCAACTAACTTTTTTGGTAGTGACCAAATTATTTTCTCAGTTTCAGATGGAGTAAACGACAAAGTACATGGACAAATTGATTTAAGTATTTCTGCGGTTAACGATGTACCAGTGTTTACGCAAACAAGTTTCGAAGTCGATGAAGATAGTAATAAAGAGATTATTTTAGCTGACTTCGTCCAAGATGCAGAGCAAGACAGCGTAAGTTATCTGATTCAACAAGCACCACAATTTGGCCAAGCCAGCATACTCAATGGCACTTTAAGTTATACACCTAACCTCAATTTTTCGGGTTTAGATACAGTTACCCTAACCTTAACTGATAGCCAAGGCGGTAGCAGCCAAGTCACCATTCAATTTGCAGTAGCAATTGAAAATGATCCACCAGAATTTAATGTTGAAACTTGGACTGGTGACGAAGATGTGACTTTATCTATAGACTTAACAGAGTTTGTCAATGACCCTGATGGTGATGATTTAACTTTTACACTTTTAGCTGCGGCGCTTAATGGCCAAACGAGCTTAAATGCAAACACCTTAATATTTGTGCCTAACCCAGAGTTTTCTGGAGAAGACAAAGTGCAATTACAAGTATCAGACGGCCTGCTGACGGACTCAGCAGAATTCTCGATCCTCATCCAAGCTGTAAATGATGCGCCTATTGCACAAAACGCACTCGCAAATATAAACAGTAACACCAGCGCGTTAATTGACTTAAGCCTCTATGCTTCAGATGTTGAAAATGACAATTTAAGCTATTCAATTCAAACACCGCCAACACAGGGTTTTGCCAGCATAGACGGAAGTTCTTTGTTATATACACCCAATTCAGGTTTTGAAGGTGCTGATAGCTTGTCCTTTTCAGTGAATGATGGTGAGTTAAATTCAAATATTGCAACCATATCCTTCACTGTCGCTAATAATCAGCAATCGTTTACTCCAGGGTTAAAAGGACATTTAGCAGTAGAAGACGAGCTAAACGACATCCAAGTTAACCAAGATTTAGCCTATTTAGCCACGCAAAGCGGCATTATTATTTACGATGTATCGGATCGTGCATCACCAACTTTGCTCGACACAATAACAACATCAAGTCCTGCAAAAAAACTTTACTTCCACTCAGGTGTTTTATACGTCATCTTAGAAGGTGGCCAAATTGAAAGTTGGGATGTATCAAGCGGCTCTACGCCTATTAACTTGGCTAGCCTGCACTTAGGTGGAGAAATTACCGACATTGCTGTAGCTGGCCCATATTTATTGTTACCCAACAAATATGATGGTGTTGATTTTGTCTATAGTGACCAAGGGCAAACTTTGGAAAAAGCACTGCAATTTAACCACTATGAAAAAGTAAATGCAGTGGCAACTAATGGCGAGTTTATCGCCATGGCAACTGACCAATCTATTTATGTAATTAACACGGATGATATTGAATCACCAGATTTAAATAGTGCGACTAAATACAATTTAGCTGGTGTCAGTCAAATGTACTTGAGTGCGGATAACATGCTGCACGTTGCGTGCAATTTGTGCGGTTACAAGGTGTTTAAAATCGAAAGTAGCAATTCTGATTCGGCTAGCACAACAGGTGATACTGCTGCCGCCACAACGAGCTTACCTATTGTAACTTTAGTGCACGACAACAACAGATTCTTCCCTACGGATATCGCGATTAGTCAAGGTTATGCCTTGTTCAACGACAGTTTATTTAGCAATGCATTACCTATTGTCAATATCACTAATGAACAAGCACCCGTCTTTAGCCAACTAATAGACTTAAGTGGCGTTTCTCTGAATAAAAGCAAAGCTATATCCATAGATAATCAATTTGTTTATGCGGTTGCGAATAACCATTTTTATATAGGTCAATATAGAGCGTTAGCGAGTGCTGCGAGTGACGCTAGCTCACGCTTTAGCTTGAATTATTTTGCTTTTTTAAACCCTCAAGTGACAGATGGTGCATATTTTGAAATCCAAGCAGGCTACCAAATAAGTGATGATTTAAATGATCTTGTACAGTCTGTTTCATTTTATATCGATGACGTGTTACTCGGCACAGACAGTACTTGGCCATACACGTATCGTGCCCAAGCGCTCAACGATGATTTTGTCGTAAAAGCTAGGTTCAAATTTATTGATGAAGTTGCTTTTGACGTAACGCAAACCCTATCTCCTATCCCAGACTCTGATTCTGACGGTCTGAGTGACTTAGTCGAATTGTCGCGATACAGTTCAGATAAAGATTTAGCCGACACAGACAGTGACGGTTTATCTGATTTAACTGAAGCAATTATCTTTAGCGAATTAGACTTGGTCGATTCAGACTCTGATGGTGTTGACGATAAAGTTGAGTTGGATGCCAATCAAAGTCCAATTAGCTCTGATAGAAATGTGCCCAGCATTAACAGTCAATCTCCTGTTAGTGGTGCAACCGATGTTTGTGAATATGAACCAGTCGTTATCCAGTATGACGAAACCATTAGCGTACGTAATTTAAATACCAGCAGCTTTTATATCACGCAAAGTGATGAACAAATTGCGGCTGTTGTTAGCTTTCTAGAGCAAAATAAAAGCATAAAATTAGAGCCGCAGAGCAACTTATTGTCGAACACTAGCTATGAGGTTTCAGTACCAGCAGTAGCTGATTTGGCAGGTAATTTAACAGCTGCATATAGCTACACTTTTACCACTGGTGCATGTACAGAAAGCGCAAGACCAAGCGTTGCTAATATATTGCCTGACAGTAATAGCACAAACATCTCCACCAATACACGGGTTATCATAAAGATTGATGAGGCAGTAAAAGCCAGCACAGTAAATTTAACGAATGTCAATTTACTCGACCTTACGACCAATCAAACAATTGCTGGCTCGGTCAGCTTACAAGGGGCAAATGACACCATCATATTTATCCCTGATGCGCCGCTTAAATCAGGCCGCCAACATTATTTAAGCTTAAGTACAGGTATAACTGATTTATTCGACAATCCTTTGTTTAGCTATACTTCCCGATTCACTACGGGTTACCAAGCAGACACAACTGCGCCTAAATTAACCGCATTCAGTCTTAATGAAAATGATAGTTTTGTGCCAGTAAATGCTGTAATCGCAGCTAAGTTTTCAGAAGCAATTGATCCGTTAAATCTATCTGGTGTTAGTTTCACTGATCAATCCAGCAATCAATCTATCGGATTTAGCTTAAATTTAGTCGATGATAATACACGCTTATTGATTCAACCGACCGAAGAATTGACAGCTGATACGATTTATCAGGTTACAATCGAAAACGTCACCGATTCAAGTGCAAATATATTGGCGCAAAGTGAAACACTAAACTTCACGACCTCAGACATTAGCTCAACCGGCACGTTAGATGTTTCGAATTGGAGCTTTAAATCGTCGCAAACACAAATGCCGACATTGCCAGTTATAACTGTTGAATACAACAAAGCGGTAGATCCGACCTCAATCAACGATTCAAGCATATATTTATGGGATAACGCTGCCGGCTTTAAAGTTGCCACCAGTAAATCTTGGTCAGTCGACCAAACCCGCATAACCCTGACACCACAACAAGCGTTGAAGCCCAATCGTAGGTATACAATTTATACAAGCTATGATCAAAGATTAAAAGATATAACAAACGCCTCAAGCCAAACCTATAGGACTAGAAGTTTTACTACAGGATATACGACTGATTCTACTGCCCCTACCTTGGTAGACACAGGGATTACAAATAGTGCACTTATCGTAAATGAGCCAATAATTGTGGCATTTAGCGAAGCTATCAACCCACATTGTCAACACGCTCAACTAAAACTAGCAGATAGCCAAGGGGCGCAGGTCGATTATGATTTATCCATCAGTTCTGATTTAACTTACATCGAAATTAAACCAACTGAAGCGCTGGCGGGTGACAGTCAATACACTCTATCTATTGAAGATTACTGCGACATGGCAGGTAATATTTTACCAAGCCAACAGTTACAATTAACTTCAGCAGCAGACTCTCTGACAGATGCTCAAGCGCCAAGACTGGTAAATGTTTCGCCAGCCCATGCTACAACAAATGTTGATTTAACCGCGCAAATAGCTGTTACATTTGATGAAGTGATATCCCCACTATCGACAATGAAATTAACCCACTCAGGTATTGAAGTTGCGGGTACAACCAGTGTTTCAGGCAATACCATTACTTTTGTCCCCAATGAAAGTCTGCGAGGTAGTACTAGGTATACAGTGACAACTGCATACACGGTATCGGATATTTATGGTAATAATGGGTTTATTTCTACTCGTTATTTCGACACTGTCACGCAAATCGACACGACTAAACCACAAGTTGTCAGCACCGCGCCTTTGAGCGGACAAACAGAAGTTGACCCAACTCAAACGATTCAAATTAATGTTAATGAAGCACTAACCAGCAACACAATTGTGAGTGCCAATATAGCTTTATTCCATAACGGCGATAAATTATCCGCGTCTATTTCTCGATCTGCAGATAATAAATCTATCTTAATTAATTCAACATTACCGGAACATGCGCTTATAAGTTTAGTTTTAACCAATGGTTTAACTGACCTAGACGGCAATCAATTAGACCCTTATGTAATGAGCTTTACCACTGGTGCTAACACGAGTGAAGTTACACGGCCGCGTGTAATTGACGTCACCCCGCCTTCATCCGCATATTCATTGTCGAATTTAGATACGCTGTATATCTATATGTCAGAAAGTATAGATGAAGCAAGTTTACAAGATAACTTGTATGTAACACAGGATGGCGTATTGTTACCTGTTGAGATCAACACGCTCGCTGACAACAGAATTGTTAAAGTTTCAAGTGCCAATGCGTTTGCCAACAATAGCTTAATTTCGCTAAATCTTACTTCAAATATTACCGACCTAAATGGTAATTATTTGTATGCATACAGCACAAATTTAACCATGAGTGATGGTATAGACAGTGCAGGTTTACGCCCTTACCCTGTTGATTATTCACCAAATAGCTTTAGCCGAATAGACATCACCAACCCTGTCATTCGGGTCAAATTCTCTGAAGCTATCAGTCAGGGTTCAGTAAACACAAGTAACTTTGTTTTAACCGATACTACGCAAAATACTATAGTTCCAGTTGAGCTCAGCTTGTCTAATAATCAATCTGTAATCAGTGTGTCACCACAAATTCAACTGAGTGTGGGTCATAGTTATACTTTGCGGATAGAAAATGCGATTGAAGATACGGATGGTGACAGCCCAACCGTTGATCGCTCTATGTATTTCACCGTCAACCAAGATGCGATTGTAGATGATCGGGCACCACAAATGTTTACGATTAGTCCTGCTGATGCAAGTACAAATGTACCGTTACAAACTCAGTTATCAGTTGCGTTTGATGAAGCGGTCGACCTGCTTTCATTTGATTATTTAGATGAAATATACAATAGCTTAATCATTAGCTCTGACAATAAAGTAGTCACGTTAAAACTGGCACAGCCATTAGCTGAAAATCAAAATGTTACTTTATCCTTGCCAAAAATTGCAGACTTTGCCGGCAATACTGTAGTGGACATAACCACAAGCTTCAGCACCAGTTCGGAATTAGATTTCACCTCGCCTACTATTGTGACGCAAACTGAATTAACTAACCCTATGAGTCGTAATCCTAAGTTATTCTGGCAATTTAGCGAAACAATCGACTTTACCAGTTTAGAAGGTAGTCAAATCTATATTTTTGACACGGTAGAAAATAAACAAATTCCAGTAAATTATGCTTTAACCCACCAAGGAAGCCGCTTGAACATGCAGCCACAAGCTCAACTCGCTGCAGATCGCCGCTACTCCTTTGTAGTATATGGCCTTCAAGATCTGGTTGGACGAAATATCAGTTACCAAGCAAACAGCTTCCATACTGGATTTGAATCAGACAATACTGCGCCAGAGCTCGTAGCGGCAAGCATGCTAGATAGCGCAACTGATATACCAATTAATCACAAAATCAACTTACAATTTAGTGAAGCCGTCACTTTAGTTGCTAACCCAGTTATTCAACTTAAAGAAAATGGCGAAAGTATTGATTTAGATATCTCGTTTTCAAGAGGCTTAACTGTATTAACTATCACGCCAAAACAATTGCTCAAAGCCAATACTCTGTATCAATTGACCATTAGCGGTATCCAAGACCTCGCAGAGAATAGCTTAGAGCAAAGCATAGTGCGTAACTTCACGACAGGATCTCAAGCAGACCTGATTGCACCAGACATTGAAAATTGGTCTTTGGTGCAGTCAAATCAAAACGAGGTGGCGCTAAACCCAGAATTCATATTAGAGTTTACTGACGCAATAGACAGAGCAACCATTAATTCTGACAGTTTATATCTATATGATAATGGGCATAACAGATACGTGGCATTAGACTATATCTTCGCTGATAATTTGAACATGGTTAAAGTTAAACCAACCGCGTTACTTGAAGCGAATAAGAGTTACACCTTATATGTGTCAGCCTCACCCTACATTACTGATTTGGCGGGTAACAGAGCAAACTATCGATGGTATAACTTTACCACCGGCAGTACGGTAGATACGACTGCACCAGAGTTGTCAGCAACGAGTATTGCTAGCCAAGCGAGCGACCTGCCAGTAAATGCCAAAATATCGATTGTATTTAATGAGCGTATTAGCCGCACGTGTTTTGGCGAATGTGTCAAATTAGTTGATAGTCAGGACAATATAATTGCTATTTCAGGAGAGATTAATAGTGACTTTACTGGCGCAACCCTAACCCCAGAGCAAAATTTAACGCCACTTGAAAATTATCGACTTATTGCCGACGGATTAGTAGATTATTCTGGCAATGTCTATTCAGGCACTTTACTTGAGTTTTCAACAGGATCGATTGCACTTGAAGATGATCAAGCACCTAATTTACTGAGTATGACACCTGTACATGCGAGTACAGAAGTACACCTAGCGACTAATCAAATTCAACTCACTTTTGATGAAGATATTTCATTAACCAGTAAAATAGCTGTCAGCGCAAATAGTTATGCAGTAGCAGGCCAACAATCCGTTTCAGGACAAACGCTAACATTTACTTTCGACGAGCCATTGCAAGCCGACACCAGATACACAATCAGCTTGTTTAATAATATTACCGATTTTGCCGGCAATAGCAGAAATTTATCAACTCGTAGGTTTGATACAGATACCACCATGCAAGATTCAACGGCACCAAGTATTGTTAGCCTGTCACCGAATTCTGGTAGTACGGATAATAGAGTGAATACTGAGATTTGGGTTGAGTTCTCTGAACCCATGAGCTCGACAACATTAAACAGTAATAACATCCGACTGTTTGAAAACGGTCAAATTAAATCGACCTCTATTAGCCGTTCAGCTGACGGTAAACGAATTAAACTGTCTGCCGGCACACTCGCGTCCGCTAGCACTATATCAGTTGTATTAAACGACAATGTCACTGATTTAGCTGATAACCCTATTACACCTTATATAGCTAGCTTTACCACAGGAATTAACTTAGTAGAAACTACTCGCCCCTATGTTGACAGGCAATATCCGGCAGCGAATAGTCTACTATCATTTACCCCTGAAAATATTCAGTTATATTTGTCAGAAGACATTGATGCTGCAAGTGTTCCAGCTGAAATTCAGCTAGCAGTAAATGGCGAAAGCAGCTTGGCTAACCTAAATTTATCGGCAGCAAACGTATTAACGATTACGCCAAACACCCCATGGCAGCAAGGTGATAGAATTGACTACTCAGTGCCGAGTCAAATTAGAGATCTAGCGGGTAATTACATAAACAACTACGACACAAATATCCAGATAAAAGATCCGGCTAATGACGATGTCTATGTAACTGGGTACTTCCCATCCTCGTATGCAACAAATTTACCAGACAATGTACAAATGAGCGTTCAATTTAGCCAAACAATTAACCCGGCAGATGTCACTGATGATTTCTTTGCATTGTACGAGCACAATACGGGTAATCTAATCTCGACAACCCTGACGTTACATCCAGATGGCAACCTAGTCTTTATCACACCTGAGCAATCGTTAAGCTCAGACACCTTCTACAGAT
>NZ_JH767545.1:0-33564 GCF_000281085.1 Catenovulum agarivorans YM01 | reverse complement strand
CGGCAGCCAATAGCTACTACACGACAGCACAACAAGCTGCCAATGATGACGTGGCCCCTTCAATCACTCATTTTAGTCCAGCTGATGGTTTAACAAATATCGGAATTAATCCTCAGTACTCGTTAAAACTAGATGAAAGTGTCAATCCTTTATTGTTCGCCACAGCACAATGGGATAACCATGCAGTCATGTTTGAAGAGAACAATACCCTTGTCACTTATCAAAAACATCAGCCATTAGCATTGAATAGTGATGTAACCGAGACACTCAACAACCTGCAAGATCATGCTGGTAATGCTGTTGCTTCACATACTGTTAGCTTCTCAACCTCAGCTACGCACGACTTAAGTCATCCGCAATTGCTCGATGTCAATATAATCAACGACCAAGAAAATATTGCGACAAATGCCACTTTTGGGCTGGTTTATTCCGAAGCAATTGACTCTGTTAATTTACACACCAGCAATCACTACTTATATAACTACGCGACTGGTGAGTACGCTGACATAAGTGTGAGTCACTCAGAGCAAAATAGTAGGCTGAGTATTACCCCTATGCAAGCTATGGATGCTGGCACGCGTTACGCTTTATATGTAGCAGGTATCAAAGATACGAGTGGCAATACTGGCAGCACCTTAAATTATAGCTTTACTACAGGCTTTAGCCCTGATGTTTCAGCACCTACTGTAGTGAATACATCTATTGCCAACGGACAAATTGGCGTAGCTATCAATAGTATGTTTAGAATTGAGTTTGACGAAGCTGTATCTTACATTGCACCGAGTGAAGTAGAACTTATGCACTCTTCTGGAACTAAAGTTCCTGTAACTCTAAGCTATTTGAATGAACGTAAAGTAGTTGTTGTAAAACCTCAAACAGTTCTGCAAGCAAATGCCAGCTACCAGTTAACCTTAACCAACGTGAGTGATATCAGCAGCAATGAAACAGCCGCAACGCCGGTTGATATCAATTTTGTGACCCAAAGTACTATGGATATCTCAACGCCAACTGTCGTTAGCTTCAACTACACAAACTCCCAAGTGGTGAGTAGTGATTTTGTCCCTGAAATTACTGTATCCGAAGTATTAGATCCGACTTCAATAAACAACCAAACCTTCTATGTAGCAGACAATAACGGCAGTAAAGTTGCTGGCAGTGTAATTGTCTCCGCAGATAAAATGACACTAAGTTTTCAACCGACAAGTTCATTGCAACCAGACACCATCTACTATTTGTACGTCAGCGTGTCACCCTATATCTATGATGTTGCAGGCAACCGTTTAGCATACACCTTTAGACGCTTCGACACAGATGATGATTAGCCAATAACTTGTTAATATCAATGCTGAGGAGAGCAGCAGAAACTGCCTCCTCTAATTTGTTTTATTGTGAAGCTTGCTACAAAAAAGTAACAATCTTGTAGAAATTAATCGCTTTTTAGTTCAGAATTCGCCTATAGTTTATGTAAGCCAATGTCATATTGGCAAATTCCCAGTCATTATTAGATCGATAGGACGTCGCTCATATACAGAGAAGACGGTTATGAAAATAGAAGAGTATATTGCCAAAGCTGGAAGAACCTGCGCTTTACCTGATACCTGCCACAGAATACAAGAGCTCATTGAAGACGACAGTTCAACCATGGATGATATAGCTGAAGTTTTGTCTTTCGACCCTATTATCACTGGACATGTACTTAAGTTAGCCAATAGTGCTCTATATAACTTTAGTAGTCAGGTAGAAACTGTAAGCAAAGCGGTTACCTTGTTAGGTGCTGACGCAGTTTACAACTTAGTATTAGCTACCGGTACTTCAGCCGCTTTAGCCAAATTAGATGCATCCGCAATAGATTTAGACAGGCATTGGCGCACTAGCATTAATACCGCATTAATATATAAACGATTCGCGAAAAAAGAACGCATTAAAAAAGCAGACAGTTTATTTGTCACTGGGTTATTGCATAACGTTGGAGAGCTTATAGTTGCCCAGGTTAACCCAACAGCGGCGACAACATGTGAACAGATCACCAGTAATCAACCGCTTCATTTAGTTCAGCAAGAGGTGCTGGGGTTTGACTATGCGACTTTAGGAGCCATGCTATTTAAGCATTGGCGGCTACCAAATCACATGGTTAACCTAATTTTAAACCAACATAATATTGGTAGCTCATTAGAAAGCCAACTTATGTATTTATCTTGTAGATTAGGTTTGGTCAGTGTCTTTCCTGACCAATTTGATATGGATAAAATGTTACCTAGCCAACTTGTGGAAATACTAGGCTACAATAAAAATGATCTAGACGGGGCTATGGATTGGGCTAATATTGGTGCATTTAGTATCTTTTCCATTGTTTGCCCTCAAGCAAACTCTGTATATTGAAGAAACTGAATAGCGCCAAACGAGAAGGCAGGTTTCCCCTGCCTTTTGTTGTTTATGCATATTACGAGCGATAATCTGCGTTTATTCGCACATATTCATAACTAAAATCGCAAGTCCAAATGGTTACATTCACGTCACCACGATTTAATTTAACCGTCATATCAATTTCTTGTTGGTTCATAATTGCTTGGCCATCAGCTTCTTTATAACTTTTGGCTAATCCACCTTTATCAGCAACTAGTACATCACCTAAGTACAAATCAATTAAATTAGTATCTAAATCGTTCAGCGAATCACATTCGCGAGCAGCGTAACCAATTGCCGCTAGTATTCGACCTAAGTTAGGATCGGAAGCAAAAAATGCAGTTTTAACTAACGGACTCTTTCCGATTGCAAACCCAACAGCCTTTGCTTCAGCCATTGTTTTAGCACCATGCACACTCACTGACATAAATTTAGTTGCACCTTCGCCATCTCGAACAATGGCCTGAGCTAATTTTTGTGCACTCGCTAACAACGAATGATAAAGCTCAGCAAAACCGGCTTGTTCTCGGCTATTGAATTGAACTTCACTTTGACCACTGGCAATAATAATAAAAGAATCATTTGTCGAAGTGTCACCATCAACTGAAATACAGTTAAAAGATAAATCCGCAATTTCTTTGGTGATTTCTGTCAATAGCGATTGTTCAACACCAGCATCTGTTGCCAAATAACCTAACATGGTCGCCATATTCGGGTGTATCATACCCGCGCCTTTAGAAATACCAGTTACCACAACTTGTTTACCTGCAATATTTAATTGCTCTGAAACTGCTTTTGGTGCAACATCTGTCGTCATAATTGAATAAGCAGCGTCTTTCCAATTATCTTCAGCTAAATTATTGACCGCATTAGGTAACGCAGCCAATAATCTATCCATAGGTAAATTTTCTAAAATAACACCTGTTGAAAAAGGCAGCACAGCTTGTTGGCTCACACCCAATAATTCAGCTACCGCCTGACAAGTTTTTTTGGCATCTTGCATCCCCTGCTCGCCCGTCCCCGCATTAGCACAACCAGTATTAACAACTAAAGCGCGAATACCTTTACTGCCAGCTAAATGTTGCCGACATAAAGTGACGGGTGCAGCACAAAAGCGATTTAAGGTAAAAACACCTGCGACACTCGCGCCTTCGCACAGCTCCATAATGAGTACATCTTTTCTATTTGCTTTTTTGATATGGCCTTGTGCCCAACCAAGCTTAACACCAGCGACTGGATATAAGTCCATTGATTCAATTTCAGGTAGATTAACCGGCATCTTCTTCTCTATTAAAGTCAGTTTTTGTGAATTCTAGCGGTTGCCAGTGATCCTTGCAAAAGTTTTATATATGGAAAAAAGTTAAAAAATTGTCATAATCGACCTTTCAATAACAACTAAAACCTTTTAGAATTGGCAGTCTTTATTAACATATTGGGCGTTTATGTGAATAAGAATAACAAACCACTTACACTCAAAAAAGTTGCCGAAGTTCTAAATTGCTCGACAGCTACTATATCTAATGCATTTAATCGACCAGACCAGCTGTCTGCGTCGCTGCGTGAGCGTATTCTGTCTGAGTGCAAACGTATAGGTTACCATGGTCCCAACATAACGGCACGGACTCTGCGCAAAGGAGAGTCAGGAGTAATTGGTGTTTTATTATCTGACGCACTTTCGTACCACTTTACCGATCCTGTCGCCAATCAATTTTTACAAGGCATAAGTGAAGTTTTAGAAAAGAACAACAAACAACTATTGTTACTATCTAGTTCATCTAACAATACGAATACTTCTGGCATTGAAGCTTTACCAGATGGCTTTATCATTTACGGTAGCCAAGAGCGAAATCCACTATTTGAACGTGTTATTCAACAAGGAAAACCCTGTATAACTGTTGATATTGATATTGAAGGTTACCCTTCTATCAACATTGATAATTATCAAGCAGCTTACGACATCGCTAGCCATGTATTTCTCAGTGAACCGTTACAACCCGCTATTTTAGGTTTAAAACTTATCTCTAGCGACAGAGTGTGTAGAATTACCCAAGCTGAATTACTGCAAGAATCTCACTCTATCTCACGACGACGACTGAATGGGTATTTGGCCGCTGCTAAAAATAACGATCTAGATATTTCACCAAATAGAATTTGGCATATCCCTGAGAACAATTATCAGCTTGCCTATCAGGCTGCACACGAGGCGCTTACGTCTCTGCCGATGCCCGATGCGGTAATTTGTATGAGTGATACCATAGCTATCGCTGCGATGGCGGTTGCCAGAGAGTTAAACCTAGACGTGCCGAATATCATCAAGATTGTTGGTTTTGATGATATCCCAGAAGCTTCGCGTGTTACTCCCCCACTAACAACCGTGTGTCAACGCAGCAGAGAAAAAGGTAAAGTCGCTGCAGTACAGCTATTAGCCGGAAATACAGAGCAAAATACCATTTTACCATCTGAACTTGTCATACGTTTAAGTAGTTAACTGACATAAACGTATGACTTAATCGTTATAGCCACAATTTTGCAACGAACGAGTCCAAAACAGCAGTAAAGCGAACATCTGAGCTTAACGGTTAAAAAAGTCTAGACTATTTTTTACTTCGCTGGTTAAACCTACTAATTCTTGTGTGGCACTTTGGTTTTCATGTGATGCCAGTGTAACTTCTTGTGCTGTATCAGCAATCTTGTGCACACTGTTCATAATATCATCACAGACAATACTTTGTTCCTCAGCTGCGGATGCTATTTGGTTGTTCATTTGATTAATGGTGTCAACCGCCTTGGCAATGCCCTGTAACGACAAATGGGTTTCAGAAACAGTATTAACCGCATCATCTGCTGCCACAATACAAGCCTGCATAGACGCCACACCACTTTTAGCGCCTTGTCTTAAGGTATCTATCATGGTTTGAATTTCGCTAGTGCTATCCTGCGTGCGTTTGGCTAAATGCCTGACTTCATCGGCAACCACAGCAAAACCACGACCATCTTCACCCGCTCTAGCGGCTTCTATCGCAGCATTTAGCGCTAATAAATTAGTTTGTTCGGCTATTTCACGAATAACATCCAACACAACTCCTATGCTCTGCACATCTTGACCTAACTTATTTACGACCTCATCGCTGGCTTGTAATTGCTGAGTTAACGCCTGCATTTTATTAACGCTATTGGCCACAATATTAATAACCAAATCACTTTGCTCACTGGCTAAATTAGCGGCTTCTGCTGCTTGATTGGTGTTTTCAGCAACACTTTCAGAAGTTGCTGACATTTGGGTAATAGCCGTCACCACCATGTCAATTTGTTGCTGTTGAGCATTGACGGATAATTCAATCTGCTTGCTTCGGATCTCTGAATCTTGTGTTTGGCTTGCTAAACTTGCAGCTAAACGTTGTAAATTTTCCACCATATTTCGCAATTTTGCTTTCATAAAATAGGTGGCAGCTAAAATCGAATCTCGCTCAGAGCACGACTGTTCATCTGCTTGCTCATATAAATTACCGTTAGATACTGAATGAACTTGGCTAAACACTGCTTTAGGCTCGCCGCCAATAAGCGCAAGTAGGCTTCTAAATGTCCAGATAAGAGCTCCGGCTAATACTAAGACCAAGGCTAAACAAATAGTTAATAACCAGCTAGCAGTATTCCAAAATCTTTGATTCACTTCATCAAAGCCTATGCCAGTCCCAATGTACCAGCCCCACACAGGTGACTTTTGCACAACAGATAATTTATTTTCAATGCTGCCGTCATCTTTCAATTGTTGCCAATTGTATTCAGCTCGCTCATATTCAGATGAATTTTGTGCCAGCGCGTCTAACATAACCTGACCCACACTCTGACCTTGGCTGTCTTTAAACTCGTGAAATGATGTATCGTGCAGTTGAGGATCAAGTGGTGCAGCAATAAAGTTCAATTGATGATCTACGACATAAACGTATTCAGATTGATGATAGATATTATTACGTAACAATTGAGTCGCGATATCTTGTGCTTCAACCAAAGTTAACACGCCTCTTTGCTGTAATTTTTCTAAGCTTACGACTGTACTATAAGTCGATTTAAACAGCTGTCCTACCCTAGATTTATTATCTGCATCACTGGCTATCTTTAACGCTGATAATGCAACATAAGTCATTAGTAACAATCCAACCAAAATAGCTGAGACTAACGCGATAGTTTTTGCTTTTAAGCTGTTCATATATTCACCCACCACAAATGACAACGCTGTCATTATTTATTAATAATGAACAAAAAGTCAACAATAACTTAGTTGAATTGGCAAATTAATGAACACCCCAGTTATCAGACTGAGGTGTTTAGAACTGAATTATTTGGAATAAATTAGAGATTAGCTAATTAAATCAACCGAATACTGACCTAAACCAGCATAGCTAACATCAGCAGACGCAAAGTCTAATTCTATAACACCTGCAAACGAACCTGTGATAATAGCTTGACCTTTTTTAAGCTGATAACCATTTGCTAATGCGAAATTGATAAACCACAATAAAGGAGCAGAGGCCAACTTGTTTGGATGTTTGCCTTGATATTGCTCGGTTTGTTGATTCTGGGTTACAGCAATATCAATAGTGGCAGTGTTAAAAGCGGTTTGTTTGTCTATTTCAGGGCCTAAAAATAAACCTTGGTTGGTTAAACAATCCGCCAAACGTTCAAAAAATTCAGCTTGGCTACCATCTTGATAACGCGCTTGCATTAACTCCAATGCCATATGACAGCTAGCAATAGCGGCATATATCTCACTTTCGCTATAACCACCCTCTTTTGCCGTTAAATCTTCTGCCAATACAAAGGCAATTTCAGGTTCAATACGTGCTTTACCGTTTTCCGGCATCAATTTAGCTTGTGAACCTGTATAAAAACTATCAGCAAAAATAGGTGCAATCACCACTTTGTCTTCTGCTGGAGGCATTAAACATTTCCAGCCAGCCACTTCACCTTGTTTTTGTTTTATCATTTGTAGCTGAACTGCCACGGCCGATTCAATATCATACGGGCGAGCATCTACAGGTAAAGTATCAAATTTTTGTTCTGGTTGACGGCGCGCTAATAAAGTTTGCGCTGCTAGGTTAGTATCTATTGTTATTGTCATAATTAAGCTCGTTCATGGTTAAATTGGGTATAGAATATACGCCAAGTTGACAAAATATATGACTTATAAATAAATATATTCAGCATAATAAAGTGAAATTAATAAACGAACGGACACAATGTGCAGAACTTGTGCAGACATTTGGCAAAATACCGCTAACTTGCACCGACAAACTAGTCAGCCGTAGCCGACTGGTATAAATTAACCATAATACTAGGCTCAAACCCACTGATTATGAAATTGTCGCACAAGCTATTTTTGATTTTATTCAGCTTAATTACCATTATCCTCACGGCTTCGTTAATCTTGGCTGCACTTAGTTTTAAATCTGGCTTTGTCGAATTTATTCAAAATCAAGAAAAACAAAAATTGCGTAATCTTGCACAAAGGTTGGTTCCTATTTACCAACAAAACCAAGACTGGTCACAAATAAACGTGAGTCATTTATCTCAACATGATTTGCTACAACCTATGCGACCACGGCATAGAAGACATCCACCCGCAGGTCAACGACCTCATCACCTAAGACCTGCAAGGCACTCAGCCTCAACACAAACTCAAAGGGGTGCCCCCATAGCGTTATTTGATGCTAGCGGCAAGTTAGTTGTGGGTACAGAATACCCAGCGGACGATCGTTTACGCGTGCAAATATCACTGAAAGATCAGCAACAGATCATAGGTTATTTACACAGTTGGATACCAGAAGTTCCAAAAGATGCTGTGACTGATTTATTTGTCCGCCAACAACTGCACAACTTTGCCATCATAGCAATTGTCAGCTTGTTACTGACAATACTCTTGGTTGTCGTCGCCATTCCAAAAATGTTATCACCTATTCGACAGCTGTTAGCTAAGATAAACCAACTCGCAAGTGGTAACTTCAAAATAACCAAAGCCAAATATCATCAAGATGAGTTTGGTGAACTGAATAAACAGCTAGATCATTTGGCAGACACGCTAGATAAAAATCGCACAAGCAAAAACCGTTGGTTGGCTGATATTTCACATGAATTACGCACCCCCTTGTCTATTCTTGCCGGAGAAATTGAGCTGGTTAAAGCGGGTGTACGCCAAATGGATGAACAACAATTAGATTCGTTAGAACAAGAAGTTCATCGGCTACACCATCTAGTGGAAGATTTATATCAATTATCTTTAGCTGATATAGGTGGACTCAGATATCAATTTGCCACAACAGATCTCGTTAAAATTATCGAGCAACAAATAGGATTAAACGCCGCCAACATAGAGCAAGCGAAATTAACCATAGAGTTATTCAGCCCCAAATCTGTTAGCTTGGTTGCCGATGAACAGCGCATCGCACAGTTAATCGCAAATTTAATCACCAACTCAGTTAAATATACAAATGCGCCAGGGCTGATTAAAATTACCGTCAGCAAAGCACAAAATTTTGTGCAAATTGACGTTGAAGACAGTGCCCCCGCCATTGACAACAACAATTATCACAATGTATTTGAACCACTGTTTCAAGAAGATCAATCTCGAAGTCGAGCCGGCAAAGGTGCTGGGCTAGGCTTAACCATTTGCCAACAAATTGTTGCAGCACATAGAGGGCAAATCACAGCGTCTGCCTCTGAACTCGGAGGCGTAAAAATTACCGTGCAATTACCAATTCGCTCAGGGAGTTAAGTTATGTCGAACAATAAACTGATATTAATCGTTGAAGATGAAGTTAAAATTGCACAACTACTTGCAGATTATTTAAAAGTGGAAGGTTTCGACTCACAAATTCTGCTGGATGGAGCCGATGCCATCGACAGTATTTTAACCTTAAAACCAGCCGCGGTTATTTTGGATAGAATGTTACCCAATGTTGATGGTTTAAGCATATGCAAAACGGTTAGAAAAAGCTCTGATGTGCCTATTTTAATGTTAACCGCACGTATTGATGAAATTGACCGCTTAATAGGTTTAGAAAGTGGCGCTGATGATTATGTATGTAAACCCTTTTCGGTACGAGAAGTAGTAACCCGCATACAAATTATTTTACGTCGCGTGCAACAAGCGCAACAAGTACATAGCCTAAGTACTCGACTTGAACATGCCAATATTGTTTTAGATACAGATAAGTTTAGCTGCCATTTAGACAATCAAGCAGTCGAACTAACCTTAGTGGAATTTAGAATTTTAAAAACCTTAATGGCAAAACCCGGTGTGGTATTTAGCCGAGACAGCTTAATGGCAAATTGTTACGACGATGGCCGCATTGTCAGCCACAGAACAATAGACAGTCATATGAAAAATTTGCGCCACAAACTTACCAGCAAGAAAGCTGATTCGCCTATCCAAGCCATCTATGGTGTGGGTTATAAACTTAACTAAATATACCCAAACTACTTACTGACACATATTTCAGAACTAGCACAGCTGCGCTAAATTCTCACCACAACTGCACTAAATCTGCACATTTGCTTTATAGACTATAGCCCTAGAGCTTTGATATTCGCTTTAACTTAGGAGCAAGTATGCAGATAACAACAAAATATTTAGTGATGGGCATTGCTATAACAAGCCTGCAACTAACTGGGTGTAAAGTATCCACAACTACAGATCTAGACGAAGACGACACCGGAGTTGATGTAGAACAACCGAGCGACAATAACAACACAAATGACAATGGCAATCAATCAGACAGCAGCTGGATAATAAATCAAAACAATGCTCGCTCTGTCCATATTATTGACAGCAGTACAGGTCAAGGTGTGTTAGTTAATGTGCAATCCGTCGAAGATGTGCAAAACAACGGGATGGATTATACCTTAGTAACTTCTGAGGGTGTGCCTGACTACCAAGTTGAAATAACCCAAGATATTTACGATTCACTGGCGAATCGGCCAAAAGCTAATTCAGATTTTGTTAATGCCCAACCTGAAGTATCAGTTGGAGAACTAGTCAATTTTGGTCAAGATCTTGGCTATTCTAGCAATGTAAATTGCCAAAATAATCAAGGTTATGGCTATTGGCCTCCTGGGCCAGAATGTCCAACTCAAGATACCCGCGCTGTCTACTTACCTAAATCTCCTCAAGTAACCGACCAAGACTGTGATTCCGGATTAGGCAAAGTAGGTTTATGGGTAAATGGTTCATCTGTTTATAACTGGGGAGATGGCCAAACATACAATAATGAAGGCGACTGGAATACTTTAGCGCCAGTTGCTGAACAATATGATGTGGATATTTGTGGTGGCCATGCAGCCAATGGCGACTACCATCACCATTTTTATTCAACTTGTTTAGCCGATATGGTTGGCGACAACGCCGACGGACATTCACCATTGTATGGTTATGCCGCGGATGGATATCCAATTTATGGCCCATGGGAAGCTGATGGTGTGCTCGCAATCAGCAGTTGGACAACTAGAGATTACGCTGCCAATTCAGCCACAGGTTGCTCAGACGGAGGTCGCAGCTGTGTATTGGTTGATCAATACGATGTTAGCCAAGGCTCAGAAACGGTTAATTCAGGCCCAGGTTTTGATGAAACAGTACGCACCTTATCGGGTAATTTGCTGGTTGCATACAATGGTTTTTACCATCAAGACTATTATTGGGATGCAAATTTAACCGCACAAGGTTCACCTTATCTAGACCAATACAATGGTCACTCAGATGCACAGCGTGGCTATCACTACCATATAACAGTAACAACCGATAACAATAAACTCTCGCCGGCATTTCCTTACATTATCGGTGATAGATTTGCTGGTAAGTTGCAAGACAATGCGGTTGCCAGCTGTCGAACCGCTGGGACTATGGGTCCACCAAGTGGCTCACGTCGATAAAACAAGGAGAATGACTAAATGACTATGCAATCTTTACAACGACTTTTAACCTTTGCGATTATTTTTATTGGTGCACTCTTGCTCGCGGCAGTAAATGCCAAAGAAGTGCACCAACACTCAATGCAAGTTGTGCCAACCAACAAGATCCCGAAAATTGAATTATTGATTACGCGCGATCCAATGGATGGCATAAACATACATCTAAATTTAGATAACTATATTTTAAATGCACCCAATGCAGACAACACCGACTTAGACTATGCACAGGATGACATATTACAAGGACACGCTCATGTATTTATTAATGGCAATAAATACCTGCGTGCCTACGCAGCAGACTTTCATATACCAGCTAGCGCGCTTAAACAAGGTGTTAATCAAATAGCTGTATCTCTTAATAGCCACAAACATCAAAACTGGGTCTACCAAGAGCAGTTTATTGTTAGCTCAGTGTTTTTAAATTTAGATGAACCTCAATTGGTATTACATAACTACAGTAGTCAACCACTTGATAAACAACACGCACATCATCATTAAGCATAGAGAATGCCCATAAAAAATATCCTTTGCATTAAAGCTGACGCGCCAGTTATTTCCACGTAAACTATGCGCAATTTTATTTTACGAGTAAGAAGTAATAGTGTTAATTGCAAATAACATCACTCAGCAGTTTGGTGCTAAGCCACTTTTTGAGAATATTTCACATAAATTTGGTGGTGGTAACCGCTATGGTCTAATTGGTGCAAATGGCTGTGGTAAATCCACATTTATGAAAATTTTAGGTCGTGATTTAGAGCCTTCCGCTGGCAACATCAGCCTAGATACAGGCGAGCGCATTGGTAAGTTACGTCAGGATCAATTTGCTTTTGAAAAATACAGTGTTATTGACACTGTTGTTATGGGTCATGGTGAACTTTGGAAAATTAAAGAAGAGCGTGATGCTATTTATGCCAAAGCAGAAATGACCGAAGAAGACGGCATGCGTGTAGCCGACTTAGAAACTGAATACGCGGAAATGGATGGCTACAGTGCAGAAAGTCGTGCAGGAGAGCTATTAATTGGCGTAGGTATTGATGTTTCTTTGCATTATGGACCGATGAGTGAAGTTGCCCCGGGTTACAAATTACGTGTGTTATTAGCCCAAGCGCTGTTTTCAGATCCTGATATTTTGTTACTCGACGAGCCAACCAATAACTTGGATATAGACACAATTCGTTGGTTAGAACAAACACTCAACCAACGTGAATCAACCATGATTATCATCTCGCATGATCGTCACTTCTTAAATACGGTTTGTACCCACATGGCCGATTTAGATTATGGTGAGTTACGTGTTTATCCAGGCAACTACGATGAATATATGCTTGCAGCAACACAGGCTCGTGCCCAGTTATTAGCGGACAATGCGAAAAAAGCAGCACAAATAACTGAACTAAAAGAATTCGTAGCGCGCTTCTCGGCGAATGCTTCTAAAGCGAAACAAGCAACCTCTCGTGCACGTCAAATTGACAAAATACAGCTTTCAGAAGTAAAAGCGTCGAGCCGAGTAAACCCGTTTATTCGCTTTGAACAAGAAAAACAATTGTTCCGTAATGCGTTAGAAATTGAAAACTTAAACAAAAGTTTTGACGATAAAAAGATTCTCAAGAACATTTCTTTACTGGCTGAAGTTGGCGAAAAAATTGCGGTTATCGGTGCCAATGGTATAGGTAAAACTACCTTTTTACGTTCATTAATGGGTGAACTTGAAGCTGATTCAGGCATGATTAAATGGTCGGAAAACGTCAATATAGGTTATTACGCGCAAGACCATGCCCATGAATTTGAAGAAGATTTGTCCTTATTCGAATGGATGAGCCAATGGCGTCAAGAAGGTGATGATGATCAAGTTGTTCGTGGTTATTTAGGCCGTTTATTGTTCTCACAAGACGATATTAAAAAATCGGTTAAAGTTTGCTCTGGTGGTGAACAAGGTCGTTTGTTGTTCGGCAAAATTATGATGCACAAACCAAACATTTTAATTATGGACGAACCAACCAATCACTTGGATATGGAATCAATTGAGTCGTTAAACATTGCCCTTGAAAAATACGAAGGTACTTTGATTTTCGTCAGCCACGACCGCGAATTTGTCTCTAGTTTGGCTACACGTGTCATTGAACTTAACGACAATGGCTATAAAGATTTTAGTGGTAGTTACGAAGAGTTTTTAGCAGCTCAACAATAGTTGAGTGGTTATAAGTTAGGCACTAAGTACAGTGCCTAACTATATAATTAGTAGTTGGTCTTTACCAATTCCATATTATTGATATCAAACCATAATTCTTTTCTATCCAATGGCGTTTTCGCAGGCATATTCGGATTAGAAATTCGAATAATCTTACGATCTTGAATTCTCACACTCTGCAATACATCTTGAATAAGTGGATGATTAAAAAAGAACTCGTCAAATGAACCATCTGCAATTGCCGCTTCAAAGCGTTCTTCAATCGCATTCGCTAACTTAACATTGTCATTAGCAACAAATAAGTATAAAGCTAATGGATAAACTAACATCACATTTTTTTCAACGGTTAAGTTTAGATGTGGTCTAGTTGCAACTTCCGAAAAAGGTTCGTGTACTGCACGCGGAAAATAATCGAACCTATCACCATCTAACATATAAAATAAGTTGTCGTATTTTACTGTCGTAATGGTATTGATACCGGCATTCTCTAAAACGGCTGTGTCAGCCCAAGTTCTACCCTGCCCAGCCTTAAATTCCAATAAATCTTGCATGTTATTAATATTGGCAAAACGGCTTTCTTCACCTTTGCGGATAATAAAAATTCTATGCCCCAATAAACCTTTCAAAATAGGGATACGAATAGGACGAACTCGCTGTTCAAGTTCTGACGAAGTACCAAATGCAGCAACACTTAAATTACCTGCGTCAATTTCAGTATGCTGGCGACCATAGGCTATGTCTTGTGGATAAGGCTGAAATTTATAGTTGCTGTCGTTTCTGAACAAAAACTTGAGTAAATCGACGTGATACTTATCTTTGGCTTCAGCAACATCCAAGTGAATTATCGTTTCGGCGTGGGTAAATAAAGAAAATAAACAACACAAAGTAAAACTGGATACAACTACAGCTTGTTTAAGTATACGCATTCAATAACACCTTAAGATAAAACGCCAAAATGAGACTTAACAATAATGCAACAAAGAGCTATTAATTTAAAGCTCTTTAGTCATTTTTTACTACTAAATAGCTAAAAAGACACTTAAGCCTACTTCAATAACTTAAGTGCCTTAACAAGTATAGATTAATTAGAGATGAACGCTAGAAAGAACCGCTACTAGCCACAACTCCTGTAGTTGGTGTATTAACCACATTATTATTGCCAGGCTGCCACTCAACTTCACCAAGATCACGTTTGATACATTTCCATTCAAAATTTGTATTTGCCGGTAAATTATCTAATCTTGCTGTCCAAGTTGGGTAACTTGTGGGCTGCAATGCAAATGCTTGATTGACATCCCAATTGCCTAATTCTGCGATACCACCCACAGCATAAACATTTTGTCCCATCACTGTCGTTGCATTATCACAGCTAAATTCAACACTCGGCAAAGGTGCTGCTGTGTCATCACGCATTAATACCACAGTACCATAAGCTGGAATATGTACATTGGTTATCTCATATGATTGTTCGCCACCACGGCTAGCAAAAGTGACATTATCTAAGTTGTAAACAGGCCAGCTAGTGTTGGCAAGCTCAATATACTTGCCTGATACGCCAATATCGTAATCAAACCAAGTTGTACCGCGGAAATTCATCACAACCACATATTTACCATTATCGCGGACAAAGGCCGCAACACCATTATCATTGTGAATATGGGTTACCCAGCTAGTGCCAGTGGCGAGTGAAATTTCATCGTTACGACGAATCTCATTGAGTTTTTTATACCAGTCGACAATTTTTTTACGAGCAATGTCAGTTGTGTAGTTATTAAGATCGAGCCTGTCATCCCACCAATCGATATGAAATTGAGTGGTTTCACCAGCTTCTTGGCCCATAAATACCATAGGTGTGCCGCGGGCTAAAATTGTGCCAGCAAGTGAAATTTGGTTCATTTCCCAACCTTTGCCGTCTCTAGCAACTTTTGCGATACGCTCATCAACATTGCCAACTGTATCGTGTGACGAGGCAAACACTGTGGCATCTTGCCAACCGTCGCCGAATTCGCCCCAAACATTAAACAAGCGGTCTAAATGATCACCTTTAAGCACAGCTTTAAAATCATGGTAAAAAGTATCAACCCATTGGCTATCCATCGGCCCATGATTACTACCCGCAATAGAGCTACCGGCATCATCTGAAGTTAATCCCCACCAATCTGGCAATTCTTCACCGGTAAACCAAATGTCATTATCAACTGCTTTTACTGAACCATATAATTCACGTAAAAACTGCCAACCGCCACCACTGCCCTGCACTGTGACATTTGCACTATCCACATTGTGGATTGTATTAGTCGAATCAAAACGGAAACCGTCAATTCTAAACTCTTTGGCTAAATATTTGGCATTCTCAATAAAAAAGTGTTTTGCGACATCATTATCAAAATTGACTAAGCCGCCCCAAACAGTATCACCATCCAGATAAGTTTGGTTATTGACTTGCCACAAAATATTGTCGCCTATCGCCACATGGTTGTATTCCAAATCAAGGATCACCGCAATGCCATTTTTATGCGCTTCATCAACTAGAGCTTTCAGTGCATCTGGCCCACCAAATGACGACTCTATTGCATAAAAAAATGACGGGTTATAACCCCAACTTAGATTTCCGGCAAATTCACTGATAGGTAAAAACTCAATTGCAGTCACACCTAAATCACTGATGTAATCGTTGGAACCATTGTTGTTTAACTCTTCTGTTACTTGAGCAAACGGGCTACCACTATTACGACTAGTAAAACGTAATGGGTGTAATTGATAGATGTTTAGGTAATGCTGTTGTGGCCTGTCCCAATTATTACTTTGCCACTGGTAATGATCAGACAGATAGATTTTTGACATACCAGTAGACAGATTTGAATCCGTCACCCAACGTGCTGCTGGATCTTGCACTGTGATGGTCTGGCCATCTCGCTCAATTTGAAAGCGATATTCGTCGCCATGTTGCGGTGCATTGGCAAAACTACTGTCTGTACCCTTAAACCACCAGAATTTGCCATCTGGCGTGGGCGTTAACGCGACAGCACCGCCTTCCCATCCAGTAAAAGCGCCATAGAGTTTTACATTGGTATCGTTGGCCTGTGCGTGAAAAATCGCATACCAAGTATCACCTTGTTTGTAGACCCCAGGTGACATTTGCCAAATAGCTTGCGAGTCGCCATTTAACCAAGCTGGTGTAACTGCGAGCGTGTGCGATGATAATCCTATACTAAGCGCGAAAACAGCCGTAGCTAGGCATTGTTTTGCACTAATAAATTTGCTGAGCATAAATTTTCCTTTGTTTTGTATGAGTGTAAGTGTGGAAGCCTTATGATTGGCCTCGAAATACACTCTATAACTGGCAAAGTGAAAATTTGGTTAAGAATTAAACATTTTTAAAACAAAAAAGGCGCGTATACCAGTACGCGCCTTTTGGTGCTCTAGCAGTTAAAAACTACCAGAGCTGGTCACAGTGCCGGTTGACTGTGTATTGGCTAGATTATTGCTACCAGCTTGCCACTGGACACTACCGACATCACGTTTGATACACTTCCACTCAAAACTTGTGTTTGCCGGTAAATTATCTAATGTCGCTGTCCAAGTTGGGTAAGCAGTAGGTTGCAATGCAAATGCCTGATTTGTATCCCAGTTACCTAATTCCGCAATATTACCAACAACATAGATATTCTGCCCCCATACGGTAGTTGCATTATTACAGGTAAATTCAACACTAGGTAAAGGCGCTGCAGAGTCGTCACGCATTAAAACTACAGCGCCATAGGCTGGTATGTGCACATTGTTTATGTCAAAAGATTGCTCACCGCCGCGGCTTGCATATGTCACATTATCTAAGTTGTACGCAGGCCAACTGGTATTAGCAAGCTCAATATATTTACCAGATATACCAACATCATAATCAAACCAAGTTGTCCCTTTAAAGTTCATCACAACAACATACTTACCATTATCACGCACAAAAGCGGCAACACCATTATTGTCATGAATGTGGCTAACCCAGCTATTGCCAGTCGCAATTGAAACTTCATCGTTACGACGAATTTCATTGAGTTTTTTATACCAGTCGAGTACCTTTTTACGACCCGCGTTAGTGGTGTAATCGTCAAGATCTAATCTGTCGTCCCACCAGTCAATATGAAACTGAGTGGTTTCGCCCGCTTCTTGCCCCATAAATGCCATAGGTGTACCGCGCGCTAAAATTGTGCCAGCAAGTGAAATTTGGTTCATCTCCCAACCTTTGCCATCACGCGCACGTTTAGCAATTCTATCGTCTGTATTACCCACTTCATCGTGGCTTTCAGTATAAACAGTTGCATCTTGCCAGCCATCACCAAATTGACCAAACACAGCATACAGCTCGTTTAAATGGCCGCCAGTTAATACGGCTTTAAAGTTATCGTGGAAAGTATCAACCCACTGGCTATCCATAGGTGCATGGCTAGTTCCAGCAACACTGCTACCTAAATCGTCAGCGGTAATGCCCCACCAATCAGGCAGTTCTTCAGCGGTAAACCAAATATCATTATCGACAGCTTTCACCGCGCCATATAACTCGCGTAAAAACTGCCAACCACCACCACTGCCTTGAACCGTGACAAAGCCACTGTTTACATTATGAATTGTATTAGTATGGTCAAAACGAAAACCATCAATTTTAAATTCTTCCACAAGGTATTTAACATTTTCAATTAAAAAGTGTTTGGCGACATCATTATCAAAATTATATAAACCGCCCCACACTGTATCGCCGTCGATATAAGTTTGGTTGTTAACTTGCCATAAAATATTGTCGCCTGTGGCAACATGGTTAAATTCTAAATCGAGAATAACCGCGATACCGTTTTTGTGCGCTTCATCAACCATAGCTTTTAACGCATCAGGCCCACCATACGAAGCTTCAACCGCATAAAAGAATGAAGGGTTATATCCCCAGCTTAAATCGCCAGCAAATTCATTTACCGGTAAAAGTTGTACCGCTGTAACACCTAGCTCGTTGATATAATCATTAGAACCATTGTTGTTGAGTTCTTCTGTCACTTGCGCAAGAGGTGCACCGCTGTTGCGACTGGTAAAACGCAGAGGATGCAATTGATAGATGTTTAAATAATGCTGTTGTGGCCTGTCCCAATTATTGCTTTGCCATTGATAATGATCAGACAGGTAGATTTTTGACATACCAGTAGACAGGTTTGAATCCGTCACCCAGCGTGCTGCTGGATCTTGTACTGTAATGGTTTGGCCATCTCTATCCAACATAAAACGGTATTCGTCGCCATGTTGCGGCGCGTTGGCAAAGCTGCTGTCTGTGCCTTTAAACCACCAAAATTTACCATCTGGTGTTGGCGTTAAAGCCACAGCGCCCGACTCACCACCGGTAAAGGTGCCATAAAGTTTTACATTAGTGTCTGTTGTATGTGCGTGAAAAATTGCATACCAAGTATTCCCCTCTTTATAAACACCTGGCGACATCTGCCAAATAGCTTGCGGATCGTCGTTTAACCAAGCTGGAGTAACCGCATAGCTGTTTGCTGATAAACCTAACCCTAGCGCAAATATAGCTGTGGCAATGCCACATCTTGCGCGAACAAAATTGCTGAGCATAATTTTTCCTTTGTTTGTGTAAGTTATGTGTAGTTTTTCAAGGCTGATATCAACCTCACAAAACCACTCTACATTCGACAAAGTAAAAAAATGGTTAAGATGTACATTTATGCAACAAAGGCGCGAACTCTAGTTCGTACCTTTGTTAAGTAACCTGAACTCAGATAAATAGTAATTACAAAAATTACTGTATAGATAGGATTAATGAACCTAGCCCAGCTAGTTCAACATCAATTAAACCTCGGCCATTAGTGACAGTTAACTTGCTTTGATATTCACCATATAATTTTTCAGTTAAATTATATTCGCCGTCTGCTAAGCCCATATCGGCGATAACATCAGCTGGAATAACCAAATTAATCAAAGGTGTTTTTGTTTCAGCAAAATTGGCAACAATAACTAATTTTTCTTTATCGCTAAAACGCGCATAAGCAAATTGCTGATCTGTGTAAGTTTGATAATTAGCACTGCGGTTTACTTGGTGTAAATCGGCGTAATCTCCCATCAATGCACCACTTGAAATAGTGAAGTTTAATAATCTTTGATAAAAATCGCGTAGTTGACGCTCTTCATCCGTTAACTTACCACCATCAAATTTACCGCCATTCATCCATCTTTGATGCGCAGGTACACCCGCATAATCAAAAATAGTGGTGCGGCTAGGGTCGCCAAACCCGGTTTCTTCACTACCGTCTTCACCCACTTCTTGACCAAAATAAACCATCATAGGTGAAGTGCTAATAGTGGCTGACACCAACATGGCTGGCTTGCCTTTGTTCGCATCCCCTGCAAACTCAGGGCTCGCTACTCTTTGTTCGTCGTGATTATCTAAAAAGTGCAATAAGTTGTGTTCAATATCTGCAAAACGATTTTGGATAGAAACTAAATGGTCAGTTGAGCCTTTACCTTGCATCACAGGTTTTAGGCTGTCGTAAAAATCCACTTTATCGTATAGATAATCCATTTTGCCTAAATGAATGTAATCGCGATAACGTTTTGGATTGTAGATTTCTGCCAATAAAAACGCATCTGGGTTAGCCATTTTTATTGACGAGTTCATATAACTCCAAAACTCCACAGGCACCATTTCAGCCATATCAAAGCGGAAACCATCCACGCCTTTTTCAATCCAATATAAAGCTATGTCACGGAATTTAATCCAAGAATCAGGCACGTCATGTTGCGACCAAAATTGAAAGTGTGCTTGGTAATCTTTTTGCGCAAAATCGGCAGGTAAAGTTGGAAAATCTAAACTGCCATCGGGTTTGACCCCATAGTTAATTTTAACCGTTTCGTACCAATCGTGAAAATGCGGCTGGGCGTGGCGCGAACCATTGCCAGTCCATTTAGCTGGAGATTCGGCAAAATAATCATCAGCCAATGGGTGTTTTTCACCACCTAATGGTTTGTAATCATTTAGCGCTGCAGGCACTTTAAAATCTTGTTTTGGCACGTAGTAAAAATTATTGTCGCGCGCATATTCCACCGAGGTGTCATCATTGACGCCAAAATCTTCAACCCCAGCAGGTTTATCTAAAGATTGATAATTACGCGCAATATGGTTTGGCACTATATCTATCAATACCTTTAAACCAGCATCATGCGTGCGTTCAATTAAAGCTTCAAATTCAGCAACACGCTTGGCAGGATCTATCGCCAAATCTGGATTAACCGAATAATAATCTTTTACCGCATAAGGTGAACCAGCGCGACCTTTAACCACATCAGGGTCATCATTGCTAATACCGTAAGCAGTATAATCATT
Source organism: Catenovulum agarivorans YM01 (assembly GCF_000281085.1). Classification (GTDB taxonomy): domain Bacteria; phylum Pseudomonadota; class Gammaproteobacteria; order Enterobacterales; family Alteromonadaceae; genus Catenovulum; species Catenovulum agarivorans. The sequence continues at coordinate 12,646 of NZ_JH767545.1, read as the reverse complement.
AATCACAGCATGGTGCGGTACACCTGTATACCAAATATGCGTAACACCTAAATCTTTAATTGCATTCAGTGCTGTTGGGGTAAAATCAGCAAATTTACCAACGCCGTTTTCTTCAATTGTTCCCCAAGGTTTATTGGTGGTATTGGTATTGCCGAACAAACGGGTAAACACTTGATAGACCACATATTTGTGCTGTGGATTTAGTTGTTTAGTTTGGCTTGCAGCTGACATATTTTGGCGATTATTGGTTTCACCATGGGTTGACACACAGGCCGTGAATAAAGCAGCACTCGCACCTGCAATGACTAAACCCATAGTTAGCTTAGATTTAAACAATTTCACTCGATATCCTCTAATTTTAGTTTATTAAATTGAAGATACCGCAAGGCTGGTTAAATTAAGGTTAAGGAATGATAAGTTCGACTCTGCGGCCATTAGTTAAAGGTGTAACTAAGTATTGAATATTCAGTCGTTTAGCGATTTTTTCAACTATGACTAAGCCAATACCAAATCCATCAGGGTTATTTTTACCGTCTATGTCATCAATATCTTGATTAGTCACAATCACGCTGCTTGGGGTCACCTCAGCAATAATTTCACCATTAAAGGTATTTTGTGCGGCGTTGCGTAATAAATTGTTCAAGACAATTTGCAGTAAAGTTGTATGCGATTGCACTATGCGCTTGTCGCCAAAAAGTTGCAGAGTTACCGGCTTTTTTTCGAGTAAATATTGATTGTCTATTTGTGCTTTTTCTAACATAACCAACAAGTCACAATCGGTATATTCAAGCTCTTGTTCTGTTTCTTTACTGATCCACAATAAAGCTTCTGTTTGGTATTTCATATCTGACACCACCTGCTCCATGCGGTATAAAACTTTGCGCTCGTTCGGCTCTAAATCGGCCATAATCGCATCGAGAATTTCCATATTGGCCGACAATATTGCAACCTGAGTGCGCAGCTCATGGCTAGAAAATTTGGCAAAAGATTGCTCTTTTTCTAATACCTGATTAAACGCCATTAAACTTTTACTGACGGTTGTGGCCAACGGGGTTAAACCGCGCTCAGCTAATTTGGGTGGGGTTACATTTGCTTTGGCAAGCGACAAACCTTGTGCCCAATCGGCCAACTTTGCGAGGTTGGAATCCATTTTATAGGTGTAAGTCACCTGAGCTAAAAACAACAAAGTGATGATAATGGCTGATGTGAATATCACGGGTTGCAAACTTTGCCTTAAATGAATTTCAATAAGCTCATCGTTGAGCTCAGGTGCGAAACGAAAAAATGTCCAATAACAGCCCTGCCCATCGGCTTGATTAATCGGAATTGGATAAACAATTGCAAAATTTGCGACTGAAAACAGGCCATTAAAACTATCAAAAACCAGATTTATTTTATTGTTAATGAGTTGAGTTGGATCTGCGGGGACATATGGCAACACTTTCTGCAGTTTTGCATAATCAGCCACCAGCTGCATTTTACGATTACCAAGCGATACCTGACTACTGTCTTGATACACCTGAGGGTTAGCTTGCATACGAGCTACTGTGCGGCGGGAAAATTCTGACAATAAATCAGCATGAGATTCGGCGATATTAATATGCAGATAAACAAATTTAAAACAGATATATACGCACACCAAAATAGCGCCAGCAAAAGCTAACCAAAAGGCAAAATGATGACGAAAAGCTGAATTAAATAGTGACATAATAAATATTAACTTTGCCCCGCCAGCTTAAAACCAAAACCACTGACCGAGTGTAAAATAGCAAAATCGAACGGTTTATCTAACACTTTGCGCAGGTTATAAATATGCACTTTAAGAGATTCAATATCTTCCACCTCTTCGCCCCAAATCGCAAAAGCGAGATCTTGTTTACTTACAGGCTCAGGGTAATTTTTAGCAAGTAACTCCAATATATTCCAAGCTGATTTAGTCAATTTAACCGGTTGTTGCTGGCGATAAGCTTTGCGCTGTTTTAAATTTAATTGTAATTGGCACTCTTTAATATCAAGCGTCTCCACCACATTGCTTTTGCGATTAGATAAAGACTTTACTCTGGCCAACAGCTCACGTAATTCAAAGGGTTTAGTTAAATAATCATCAGCGCCTTTATCAAACCCCAATAGCTTGTCATCTAAACCATCGTTTGCTGAGATAAAAATAAACGGGATATCAGCACCGGCAGCACGGACATTGTGGCAAAATTCTAATCCATCCATTTTCGGCATGTTTACATCACAGGCGATCACATCATAATTTGACTGCTGTAAAAAGTTAGTTGCTTGTTTACCATTGGTACATGGGTCAACCGTAATGCCCTGCAATTCAAAGTATTGCATTACTGAATCAGCTAACCTAACATCGTCTTCAACTAAAAGCACACGTATTGTCATCTTGTTACCTATGTATCTGCCTAACCTTTATCGCGGCGCGGTTGTTGCCTTTATCAGTCAATTTTTACTGGCCTGTGACAATGTTTATACGCTGTCAAAAACCATTGAACAGCCGCTAACTTTTGCGCAATTTGAACAAATGCAAGGCTACCCATTAGACTATGATTTATACCTTCCCAGCCCAATTAACTTTTGGAGCCATACCGACAAGTTTAAATTTAGTTTCGAACCGGAAACAAAAATTTATTGGTTAAAAAACATAGTCTTGAACAAACACGTTCGCGATAACAATGCACTTAATTTCAAAATATCTAACGTCGACTGGCATCACCAATTTGGTTTTGGCCATATGCGCATTAACCCAGACGAATCTATATTTAGCGTACCCGAACAAGGTCAGATAATATTTCAGCTAATTTACTCAAGTAATGCGAGTAACTTAACCTTAGAACTACCACATAAGACAGATGCCAACTATGTTTCTTTTGCGATAAAAGTGCTTGATACCAGCATAAAGCCGCAAGCTTTACTGTTTGTTCAGTTATCAAATAAACCGATATAAATTAACCTACATTCTGGCACAGCCAAGCGACAACTGTTTAATTGAATAGACTTAGAAAAGGAATGAATACGTATTCAATGGTGATTGGCGTTTTGCTCACGCTCAAGTTTATAAGCTTTGACATAATCCATCACACTGTCTGCAGTTAGTTTTGAACTGACGAAAATATCCATACCAAAACTTTTTAGCGCCTTGGCCGTCCAATTATTGCAGGTGTTAAAAGCATGATAATTGCCAATGGCCTGATAAAACTGGCTATCACCATAAATTCCCAACTGAGTTGGCTGTATTAAGCCTGCTTGGTCAAATGCAAAACTGCCAGCAATAAATTTAACTAATGATTGCAACTCGACATCAGTTAATAACAAACTTTCAATCTGACTACTGGGAAAATAAACATCCACAGCTTCAGTTAAACCAACAACATGCACAACTGAGTCAGTTGGCCACAACAAAGCCTTAATGGCTAAACCAAAGGTAATTTTGTCCGCTTGGTAAAAACCTTTATCACCCCAACCAAACTCCAAATAATCAGCTTGGTTAAACCTTGTAACCAACTGCGGGACGCTCTGAGAAAATGGCTGTTGTGGCACAACTATTCCTGTGTGCCAACCATGGTTAACCAAATAAATGGTATGCGAGCCTGTAGCCGAATATGGCTGAGTATGTTCAACTGCATCCGGTTTATAAGCACAGCCAGCTAAAAACAATACAGCAACGAGCAAAAAATGGCTTGGGGATTTTTTCAAAATAAAATTTTCCTTTTGGCCAAAAGCTACCATGCGAACACTATATTTAACAGTAACCAATACAAATTCTATAAAAGTATGCTAGCTTAATTTTTAAGCAAATAAAGATTTAAGGATAAGTTATGTCGCAACGCATCTTACTAGGCACTCGTAAAGGCACAGTCATAATTGAACAAAAAGACGGCTTTTGGCAGGCAAAGCCGATGATCCACCAAGGCATACCCGTTTGTTATGTAGCATGTGATAAACGCGACGGTACTTTATGGGCGTCACTCGACCACGGCCATTGGGGGCCCAAATTATCCCGTTCGAAAGATGGCGGCGAAACTTGGCAAGATGTACTTAGCCTCAAATATCCAGAAGGTGCTAGATATATAGTTAAATACTTACCTACGGAAGATTTTGATCCCGAAGCACCAGCAAAAGAGCCCGAATATAAAGATGCGACCGTCTACAAAATATGGAACCTAACTTTTGGTACGGCCGAACAACCCGGCAGAATTTACGCTGGTACAATTCCGGGTGGCTTATTTATAAGTGATGACGGTGGTGAAAGCTGGCAACTTAACCGGCCATTGTGGGATCACCACAGTCGCGGTGGTAATTTATTTGCAGGTGATGCCACCAGCGAAAACAAATGGTTTGGAACCCCTGCTAGTATAGATTACGGCGTATTTGAGCCAGGTATTCATTCAATTATTGTTAACCGACAAAACCCCGATAACTTATATATGGCGGCCTCTTCCGTTGGTGTGATGCAATCAACTGATGGAGGCAAATCTTGGTTTGGAGCAAATAAAGGCATGTTGATGGATTATTTGCCTAACCCAGAAGCCGAATGGGGACACGATCCACATTTTGTTACCGCATGCGCAAGCCAGCCACAACACATGTGGCAACAAAACCATTGTGGAATATTTTATAGTGACAACGGCGCAAAAACTTGGCGCAAAGTAAGTAACCCAGAACAAGGAATACATTTTGGTTTTCCAATAGCGGCTGACGATAATAACGGTTTATGCGCTTGGGTTGTGCCAGCCCGCGCCGACTCTGAGCGCATGGCCCTAGATGGTGGCTTATTTGTTGCGCGAACAGATGATGGTGGACAAACATGGAAGAAGTTTACCCAAGGTTTACCACAACAAAACGCCTACGATATTGTTTACCGCCACGCGCTAGATGCAACTGAGGATATGGTGTGTTTTGCCAGCACCACAGGTAATGTGTATTTATCGGAAGATAGAGGGGAAACTTGGCAATGTTTGGGCAACAACTTCCCACCAGTTTATTCAGTTAGATTTGCTTAAAGGCTGCCTAAATGCCAAAAGTGAAAATAACCTCTAATTTGCATAGGTTTTTCCCTATGCTCGCTGATGAAAACTTGCACCTTTCGGGTCAATCCGTCAGCGACGTTATCAAGAATATAGAGCTACTCGCGCCCGGGTTTAGCCACTATATTTTGGATGAACACGGCCAAGTTCGCCGCCATGTGGTTATTTGCATAGACGAAGAATTTATCATAGACCGTAAAAAGCTGTCGGACAAAATAACAGAAGAAAATACCTTATATGTGTTTCAGGCTTTGACTGGGGGATAAAGATTTAAGCGCCCACAGATAAAAAATAATAAATTAATTTGAAAGTCGCTAGCGAATAACTATACTGTTTATATATACAGTTAAATTATTTTATTTCGATGCAAAACCTGATTGAGTTACTGGAACACAAAAACCTAGTCTGGCATGGATATAACCACAAAACCAAACCTGATGCTATTTCATCCGGGTATGCCGAATTAGATGAAAAGTTATGTGGTGGTTTTGCAAAATCAAGTGTTATTGAACTGATCTCTGAAACAGCCATTGGCGAACTTAGATTGCTTATCCCATCAATAAACCAAACAGAAGGTTTAGTTGTTTTTATTGCTCCTCCGGGTCGTGTTAATGGACAAACGCTGCGGAAAAACAACTTTGATATTAATAAAGTTATTATTGTGCAAACGAACAATACCCAAGAATCTTTATGGGCGGCAGAACAGTGTTTACAAAGTGGTTGTTGCCATTCCGTTTGTATGTGGATTTCATCAGAATTAGCAATACATCAGATAAAACGCTTAAAACTAGCTTGTAAAAAAGGTGATTCTAGGCAATTTGTTATCCGCAGAAAAAAGGCCGAGTCTATTACACTTCCGTTTGATTTAAGTTTATCCATAGAGCCTGATTTTTTAGGGCTGAATATCAAAATAAATAAATTTGTAGGAGGCCACTTAACCAAGCATTTTAACCTTGATATGAGCCACTTATGGCCTAACTTGGCGATACAAACTAATCGACAAAATATCATTCAGTTTCCGACCACAAAAGTCAGTTAGTTATGGTAGTTTGGTTATATCTACACTTCCCTTCGTTGCAATTGGATACTCTATTTAAAGATTCAGATATTCCACTGGCAATTGTGCATAATAAAAATCATCAAATTGTCCAGCTCAATACAATATCTGCCCAATCAGGTATTCAATTGGGTATGGGTCTTGGTACTGCTGCGGCTTTATGTCGAGACTTACAAATTCATCCTTATAATGAATCGACAGAAAATAAAGCCTTAATACAAATAGCAGAATGGTTATATCTAACAACAGCCGATATCCATCTACTCAAACCAAATGGGCTGCTACTAAAAGTCAGTAGCATGCTCACACTATACGAAAACCTAACCACCTATTGGCAAGCAATACAATCACACTTAGCGCATTTCTCAGTTAATTATTATTATGCCACTGGTTATTCCCCCAACGCGGCTAAATTACTTGCTCAAGCGGGTGTAAATCAAATTACTGAAGACAAACAATTAATTAACCGAGCATTAGCGAAAATACCTCTAACTAAAACAGAGTTACCTTTAAAAACAATTACCAGCTTAAAACGGGTTGGCGTGCAATATATAAACGACTTACTTAAGTTGTCTCTTGCAGAAATAGCCAAGCGTTTTGATATTGAATTAGTGACTTATATTGGAAAACTGTCAGGGCAACTCAAACACCCAGTTGATTTTTTTCACCCCGCAGAACAATTCAATTATGAATTAGAGCTAATGTATGAAATTGATTTAGTCGATAAGCTAATCAAACCATTACAGAAAATTTTTAGCTTACTTGAACACTTCCTGCTAGTTAGAAATAAACAAACCAGTGAAGTTAATATCACCCTATTTCTTAGAGATTTAGCTAAACAGCAGATAAAAATATCTTCCGCACAAGGTGAATACAAAGCCGAAAAGTGGCTTGAATTAACAAAACTCACCTTTGAGTCAATCACAATTAACGCACCAGTCATTTCAATACGAGTTGCCGCAGCGAACTTGTTTGCATTTGAAATAGATAAACAAGACATGTTTGTAGGTGCAAAAGGTGAAATAACCCCAAAAGCGTTAATTGCCAAACTACAAGCTAAGTTAGGCGAAGAACAAGTAACAGGTATTCAACTATTTGATGATCACAGACCCGAACGTGCAAGCCAATACTGCAGACCATTTACACAAACAGATATAACAACGGATATAGACAGATTTAGACCTAGCATCTTATTAACAACTCCTACTCCTTTAACCGGTAAACTTGATATTAGGCATGGTCCTGAACGTATTGTTTCGGGTTGGTGGGACAATGAAAATATCATACGTGATTATTTTATTGCTCGTAACAACTCAGGCCAATGGTTATGGATATACCGCACCCCACAAAACCAATGGTTTGTTCACGGTCTTTTTTGTTAGGTTTAAAATGCAATACGCCGAGCTTTTTTGCCAAAGTAATTTTTCTTTTCTTGAAGGGGCTTCTCGGCCTGAAGAATTAGTATTCCAAGCTGATTTTTTAACTTATCAAGCAATTGCAATCACTGATGAATGCTCTGTAGCTGGGGTTGTTCGAGCCTATAGCGCAATCAAACAGCATAAACTTGGGATTAAACTCATTGTTGGCAGTTTATTCCAATTCAACGAATCACTTAAATTTGTCATGTTATGCCCCAACCGACAAGCTTATGCCGAGTTATGCCGAGTTATAACAAATGCCAGAAGGCGTTGTGAAAAAGGAAAATATCAATTATCTGAATGGGACATTATGTCCGTTAAACATTGTTTGGTGTTATGGCTACCATCAGGCAAAAAAGATGATGAAACTTGGGGACAGTTTTTAACTAAACATCATGCAAACAGGTTGTGGTTGGGTTATCAAAGGCACTTACTCAATCACGACAAAGAGTACCATCAACATTGCGTTAATCTTGCAGCACTATGGCAAATACCAATTACAGCTTGTGGTGGAGTACTCATGCACTCAGCGACAAGATTAGAATTACAGCATACCTTAACAGCAATTCGCCTAAGTCAGCCTATTGAGAAATTAGGAACCCAACTGATTTCAAACAGTGAACGTGCGCTTAGGCCAATAACAAAACTCAGTAAGTTGTTTCCTTCAGACTGGTTAATTGAGTCGAGCATTATTGCCAAGCAATGTCATTTCTCATTATCTGAGCTTAAATACGAATATCCGCAAGAACTTGTTCCAGCCAAACAAACACCTATGTCTTACTTACGAAGCTTAGTTGATAAAGGCATACAAAAAAGATTTCCAGATGGGTGCAACACCGAAATATTAAACACAATCGACAAAGAATTGAGTTTGATAGATGAACTGAATTACGCCTTTTATTTTTTGACCATTCACGACATTGTGATGTTTGCTCAGCAGCAAAAAATTCTTTATCAAGGCCGAGGCTCTGCGGCTAATTCTATTGTTTGTTATTGTTTAGAAATTACCTCAGTCGATCCACGACAAATATCAGTCTTATTTGAGCGTTTTATCAGTAAAGAGCGTGACGAGCCGCCTGATATCGACGTTGACTTTGAACATGAGCGCCGTGAAGAAGTTATTCAATATATTTATGAAAAATACGGCAGGAACCGAACGGCTATTGCCGCGACTGTTATTACCTACCGCTTAAAAAGCGCCATTAGAGAAGTGGGCAAAGCACTGGCTATTGAAGAAACCCAGCTAGAATTTTTTATCAAAAACATCAACCGCCGAGATAAATCACTCAACTGGCAAGCTCAAATTATTGAGCTGGGCCTGTCGCCAGAGTCAGTTAAAGGTCAGCAGTTTATTCATTTAGTGAATGAAATATTAGGCTTTCCAAGACATTTATCTCAACATGTTGGTGGCTTTGTGATTTCCGCAGGCGCATTGTATGAGTTAGTGCCAGTTGAAAACGCAGCTATGCCAGATAGAAGCGTCATTCAGTGGGATAAAGATGACTTAGAATCACTCGGCCTACTTAAAGTTGATGTACTCGCGTTAGGCATGTTAACTGCTATCAGAAAGAGCTTTGACATCATCAAACAAGATTATGGCAGAACATTTTCGTTAGCTGACATAACCAGAATGCAAGATGATAAAAACGTCTATGGCATGATCCAAAAAGCGGATACTGTAGGTGTATTTCAAATTGAATCACGTGCTCAAATGAGCATGTTACCTAGATTAAAACCAGCTAATTATTATGACTTAGTTATTCAAATCGCCATAGTTAGACCTGGGCCTATTCAAGGAGATATGGTTCATCCCTTTTTAAAACGCAGAAATGGCGAAGAAGCGATTGAATACCCATCAAAAGACATAGAATCAGTGTTAAAAAGAACACTCGGTGTGCCTATATTCCAAGAACAAGTGATAAAACTAGCAATGGTTGCTGCAGGATTTACCGGAGGTGAAGCAGATCAGCTAAGACGAGCTATGGCTAGCTGGAAAAAAACGGGAGAACTAACTAAGTTTAAACATAAATTAATTTCCGGTATGCAACAAAGAGGTTATCAAACCGAATTTGCAGAACGTATTTATCAACAAATTTGTGGCTTCGGTGAATATGGATTTCCAGAAAGTCACTCCGCTTCATTCGCCGTATTAGCTTATGTTTCAGCTTGGCTAAAATATTATTATCCAGCCGCATTTTATACCTCTATTTTAAATAGCTTACCTATGGGGTTTTATAGTGCATCGCAACTGGTTCAAGATGCCAAAAGACATCAAGTAAAAATACTCCCAGTTTGCATTAATCGTTCTGAACAGCATCATATTTTAGTTAATTACAACAATAGCAAAGCAATACAATTAGGTTTTAATCTGATTAAAGGGCTATCTGAAAATGCCATACAACTGATAGTGACTCATCGAAGTCAATCTGGTTATCAAACTTTGTCAGAGTTAAAACAAATTGGCTTAAGTTCATTAGATTTACAAAAATTAGCCAGTGCCAACGCCTTACAAAGTTTATCAGGTAACCGTTATCAGAGCCGTTGGGCACTTATGGATAATGTAAACGAGTTACCTCTATTTAAAAATTTATCGCCGGACAACAACTTCGCCAATAGTCCTTCACTATTTGAAAACTTGACTGAAGATTATGCAGCTACAGGATTAACCTTAAACAAACACCCAATAAGCTTATTAGACGACGCAGGCCAATTAAAAGCCTTTACCAGAATGAATCAACTTACACAGCTTAAACACAAATCTTTAGTAACTGTTATAGGATTAGTAACAGGTAGGCAATCACCAGGAACTGCAGCAGGCGTTACCTTTGTCACTTTAGAAGACGATACTGGAAACATTAATGTGATTGTTTGGGCTGGCACAGCTAAAGCTCAAAAAAAACCATTTCTAACCGCCAAAATCTTAAAGGTAAAAGGCATACTCGAACGAGAAGGTGAAGTGATTCATATCATTGCCGGCAAGTTAACCGATCTCACATCAACCCTTGCAGCATTACAAAGCAAATCAAGAGATTTTCATTAATGTTTTATAAAAAGCACTAAAAGAATTAACAAGTTAAAAATCGAGCTTAGACAAGAATAAAGTGTAATGCTAACGTATCGGTGTAAAAAAAGGTGTAAAAAACTTTTATAAAATACCGTAACCCATTTATTTTTAAGGATTTTTACGTAAGAAATGGCCCACCTGGACTCAAACAAAACACGTAATACATTGTTTATTAAGAACAAAAACAAAAGACAAAGTTATAATAAGTACCATTAGTATACCTATAAAATTTATTTCAATCCCTACCAAACAAGAACAATTACCCACAAAAATATAAAAGACGAAATAAAATGGAAAAAACAACCAAAAATGGTAAAATATAACATGAAACAGAACCTGTAATTTACCAAATTAAAGAATAGTGGTAAAAAAAGGAGCAAAAATTGGACAACTCCAGCATTATTAATTTGGTTGACGCTGCATTAAGCGGCAATCAAAGAATTATTAAAATGGCTATTCACAAGTTAGCAACTAAAGCAAGGACGTCAGACAATGAACTATACCAATTACTATCAACGAAATTAAAACTAGAAAATTTCCGCTCGTTTAATGGAAACACTAAGCCTTTGCCCGTGGATTCCGACAGCAGGCAAGCACTGGTAAGGGTTGAAGAGACGACTTCTATTGATATAAAACCTATCCATTCTGCAGAAATTGAAAAATTGTTGAATCAGGTAATCTTGGAACACCAACACAGCAATGTGATCATTGAAAGCGGAATATACCCAACTAAATCGATTATATTCCAGGGCCCACCTGGAGTAGGCAAAACAATGTCTGCAAAATGGTTGGCTAAAGAACTAAATTTGCCGCTTTTAGTGTTAGATTTAGCTACTGTAATGAGCAGTTTTCTTGGAAAAACAGGTAGTAATATTAGGGCTGTTTTAGAGTATGCGATGGACGTCCCCTGTGTGTTATTACTAGATGAATTCGATTCGATAGCAAAACGGAGAGACGATGACCGGGAATTGGGTGAACTAAAAAGATTAGTGACAGTTTTACTGCAAGCTATTGACGATTGGCCTTCAACTTCTATCTTGATTGCCGCCACCAACCACGGCGAATTATTGGACCCAGCTATTTGGAGAAGATTCGACATAGAAGTAAAATTTGAATTACCGACACCGAACTTAGTCAATCAATATTTGAGCAGTTATTGGCCAGATGTCCCGATAACCAAGACCTTAATAAATTCTTTTAACGGTGAATCATTTAGTAATATTGAGCGAGAGCTAACTAGGATAAAAAGACAAAGTATTTTATCGGGATTGGCTTTAAGATCTTGTTTATTAGACGATGATTTGTGTGATCACTCAAGCTTATCAATGGCAGAAAAAAAATCACTTGTACTAAAACTTAGCAAAGACGGTTTTTCTCAAAGAGCAATTTCTGAAAAATTAAATATTAGCAGACCGACCATTAGAAAAGTAATAAACCAAAACAAAGATAAGGAACAACGATGAAAAATTTTATTATTGGATACGGAGAAACATTAACAAATAAAGTAGAAATACCTTCAGGTTCAGGACCTAAAAAACATCCTTATACATTTGGCGAAGCTAGAGAAAAATGCATCAAAGAGCTAACCCAATCAATAGCTAATGTTGCATCTAAGCCCGCGATCGAATGTGCAAACAATGAAGTGGTTTTAAAATTCCTTCAACACCCGTCCTATCTGGCTAAGTCATATTACCCTAGAAACTTTTTCAAAAAATACAATGTTAAGGATTTGGGAACGAGATCTGTTCGAATAAAACCTAAAAAGTGGGGAAAAAAAACACATCCAGAGGTTGGACTCGCTTCATGTGTATATGTTTCTGGTACAGTTGAGCAATTTCAAGAAATGATTCGAAGTATCGAATCCGATGTTTTGAATGATACGATCAAAACCCAAATTCAATCGTTTGAAACCATTAGTGTATTCGACGGTATAGAAAAAATAAAAAATATAAATAAAGACGAGTCTACGTTGAAACTAGAGGTTGTATTGCACTCTTCACTAGATGATACGGTCATTGTAGTGGTAGAGTGATTTTGGCCACCTAATTAGAGGATGTTATGATTGATT
>NZ_JH767544.1:44548-53763 GCF_000281085.1 Catenovulum agarivorans YM01 | reverse complement strand
ATACGTCAAAATCGCTTGGTAATCATACCATCAGTTTCCCTTGGTAATCACACTAGTACACGTAAGTGTCTAATGTCGTGCCTGTCCTGAATGCAGCTTGATTTCTCTCACCAAGATCCATATAGCTGATTTAGACAGCTAACGTCAATTTATGCTAGTCTTCAACGCCACCATCTGTTATTGTCCAACCGAAAACCTCGGTGAGAACCATTCTTGCGTCCTGAGCGGAATTTGAATATTTACTACTCCCGCCACTGAAATCGACATTACTTTGCAGTGATAAACCGCTCCAGCCAATAATTAAAGCATCGTAATTTTGAGTAGTGAGCGTAACGCCATGAAACATACTAGACATCTTTTTGACATTCGATACATCCCAGCTGCTTATATCCTGATTGAAGGCTGTGCTTGCAAACATTAAACTCATATTAGTGACATTCGATACATCCCAAACACTTAAATCCTGATTAAAATTAGAAGCCCCCACAAACATTCCCCCCATATCGGCAACACTCGATACATCCCAAAGGCTTAAATCCTGATTAAAGGTAGTTGCATAAGCGAATGTTCCTGACATATTTTGTACATTCGATACATCCCAACTACTCAAGTCTTGATTAAAGGGAGTGACTGCAAACATTCGATGCATGTCAGAGACATTCGACACATCCCATCTACTGATATCCTGATTAAAGGAGGAGGCTGAAAACATTTGGCGCATATCAGTGACTTTCGAAACGTTCCAAGTACTTAAATCTTGGTTAAAGGAAGAAGCTACATAAAACATTCCCCTCATATTAATAACACTAGATACATCCCAACTACTGATATCTTGATTAAAATCAGAAGCCGCCAAAAACATTCCGCTCATATCAGTGACACTGGATACGTCCCAATGGCTTAAATCCTGATTAAAAGTAGTTGCATAAGCGAATGTTCCTGCCATATTTTGTACATTCGATACATCCCAATCGTTTAACTCCTGATTAAATGCTTCAGCACCATAAAACATAAAACTCATATCTGTTACTTCAGTTAAATCAGGTATATCGGTTGCGTTAACCACAAGATATTTACATTCAGCAAAGGCTCTATGCATTGAACGCCATTTGTTAGTACCCCATTGTTCTATTGAAAGTAATTTGAGGTTATCAGTAAGATATGTGGGTTGTTCTCTATGATCATAACTTGGCTCTGAAAAATATACTTGCGGGAAACTACCACTTATTTTCACAGTGTATGTACCAGCAGTAGCGTAGGTATGGGTAATGTCACCCGTTATATGTTCGTCAATGGCTCCATCCCCCCAATCTACCTGATAATCATAACCAACTCCGCTAGTGCTGATCATAATTTGATTATCATTTGAGTAGCCCCCTGGGTTATCTGTTTTCCATAAGGTAATGAAAGGTTTAGTAGAAGGTTTTGCAACAACAATAATGCTTCGAGTAACGCTACTGTAATTAGCTGCGCTATCCGTTGCGCTGTAAGTAATTGTATAACTACCAAATACACTAGTATCAACAGTACCTGACATAACAACCTCGACTATACCATCACTATCATCAATTGCATTTGCCCCAAGCTCGTTATAGGTTTCATTCAGATAAACAGTAATGCTGCTATCACCATTTAGGGTTATAACTGGAGGGATAGTATCTGGTCTTTCTGAGTCGCCACACCCAGCTAAAAAAATCTGTATTAGCACGGAAATGAAAAATTTTGATTTAAAATTATTGAAGATTATAGACACTACGCTGTTCCTAAATTGATTTTTAACATTGATTGTAAGGTGTTTATTGTTAAAAACAGAGCTCATAATTCAAGATTCAAACTTACTTGAATTATATTATTGCCAATACACTTTCCTGTTATTGGCCGTGAATCTGGCACCTCAAAAATGACCTTTGACCTTGCTGATTTAATACCAACTACAGAATTATCCGAGCAGCATTTCTATCAATTTAGAGTGTCATTTACCTCAAGTAACGGTGATATGCTCGACGAAGTAATTTATCCATTAGATTTGGTGGAATGAGGAATGCTTAACCTAAAGGAACCAAGCTTATCCTAGTGTTATTCCCCGCAACCAAGGGCATTCTGCCCTCAGCCACAGTAGTCAAAACCTTTTACATGAGTTTCCTTGGCGGCGATTAATCGCCGGCCAATTTAATTCGTAACAACCTGTCATGAGCAGTGATATATAAATACTGCTCTTTGTCATCAAATGCCAAATTAGCGCAAAAGTATGGAATATTAATTTTTGCCAATACTTCGCCGGTTTGTGAAAATAGCCAAACGCCATATGGGCCTGTGGCAAACACTATCCCGGAACTATGCACTTTTAAGCCATCAGGCGCACCATTGTCATGCGTGCCGTCTCCTGTAACTTGGTAAAAAAGTTTTTTGCTAAGTACCTCCCCTTGCTCATCTAATTGGTATTGATACCAAGCAGGCGCATCTGGGTCGGATACTGCAACATATAGGGTTCTGTTATCTGGTGAAAGCGCGATTCCGTTGGGAAAGGTTAAACTTTTATCCAGCAGTTTAAGCTCACCTTCGGGTGACAATTTAAAAACGCCTTGAAAGTCTAATTCTTTCGCTGGGTCGTCCATTCTTTTTTCCAAACCATAAGGCGGATCAGTAAAAAACACATTGCCCTTGTTATCAACGGCAACATCGTTTGGGCTATTTAGCCGTTTGCCATGGTAATGGCTTGCCAATGCTTTGTAGTTTGTTTTGGCGTTATTTAGTGGAGCTTCCATCACAGCCACTTGTCGGCTGCGAGACTGCATTAGCACCAACTGATTTTGTGGGGTTAAATTTAACCCGTTTGAAAAACCGCTATCGGTTAAATAAGTAGATACACCTTCAGTTGGCGAATACTTAATAATCTGATTATTTGGGATATCAGAAAAGAGCAAATAACCTGATTGCTCAAGTGAGTTTTCTATCCATAATGGCCCTTCCACCCATTTAAACCCATCAGCCAGTTGTTCATATCCTTGGTTTATATCTAAATAATTTAGCGCTGCTTGCTGGTGAATTTGATACAAAGCTTGACTAAAACGTCGTGGATATATGTTTTTGTTTACCTCTTTTACCGCCTCAACCAAAGGCTGATATGGAATATCGGTAACAGAGACAAAACCAACATTATAGTTCTCGCCGTCGTAAGCGCGGCCAGTCAATGGCGAGTCTATATATTGGAACCAATGTGCACCAACTAGATATGGGTTGTCGATAACACTGTACAAATACTCTTGATATTTACGTCCACGATCAGCTTGCGACTCTGCATGAATCAACCCAGGGTTTAATAAACCTGAATCTAAAGCGCCATTGTGGAATTCGCCGATAATACTTGGTTTGTCGATTTCAGCTAAAAAGTCCCAAAATTCATCGTTAATGCCTTCTTTATAATAGTTATAGCTCATAACATCAGCATGTTTAGCTGCGGCAAAACGGATTTCAGGTGTCATACCCCAGTCGGCAAAACGTGCGCCCATGTACATATGGTTCGGCATATAGTGCTTAACGGATCGTTTAACTACTTTGAAATATTGCTCGGCATAAACAAATAATAAATGTGACAAGTCGGTCAACATAACATCTGAATACTTGGTTATTTCAACGCCTTTGGCTAAGGTTTGCCAATCAGATATTTGTGTATTCCACGCTAGGTTAAGCTGTTCAATCGAGCTATATTTTTTAGCCAATTCATCAACAAATACCTGTTTAGCAGGGCTATCACTGGCTGGGCGGGTGAGCGTATTTAATACTATGCCATACTGACCTTCAACTGAGCCCATCATGCCCCAGCTTTTTTCATTATCAATAAACACACCAACACACCAAGGGCTGTTTTTTACTTCATCGGCAATTTGTTTGACTGTGATGTCGGTACGTTGTTTAAAAACAGGATCGAACGGATCAGGCAACGGGCTCCAATAATCATTGCCACTGCTAACGGTTTTAAAGTCACCAATAATCCAACCGTTCGCAAAATATGGATATTGCTGCATGTCGTAATATTTAGCGTCAATCCAATTGCCAAAGGAAGTAAAACCCCACGACTGCATGCGCTTAACTGTCGTTTCTCGCCATTTTTCCATCAATTCAGCGTCATCATTTGTCTGGTACTTACGCTGTAAATTAGCGCGGTAAAAACTAAAAGTTTCACCTCTATCAATTGCGCCTGTATGCACTGAACGCCTATAACCAAAGTTATCAGCCAGTTCAGAGCCATATTCTGGCAACCAGCTAAACATATTTGCTCGTAACTCTGAGGAAACTTCACGGCTAGGCCATGCAGCTTTAGGTGCTGGGTTTAAACCTAATGAATCTTCCGGGGTTAAATCGCCCGCTTTGCGCTCAACTATTTTACTGTGGTCAAAGTCATAACCTGTAATGGTAGAAGTATTGGCTAAACGTACATTGGCGATACCATTAGAGAAAAATAAGTGCCCTTCAGGATCAACCAAAGTCCATTTGCCTTGGAATTTCTCAGCTCGGTAATAACCCGTTGCCGCCAATTTAGGGCCATGCTTCCAGCCGTTATATTTGGAGCGGTCGGCAAAACTACTCGCAGATAGTTCAGTTTGTTCTTTATTGTGGAGCTCAATCAGCTCAGCAGTTGACGTTACCTTGTTTGGAAAATCAATGTATGTACTCTGGCCAAATTCATCCACTAAATTAGTTAGGTAGTTATTATCAACGGCTTTCGGGTAAATCAAACGGGCGTTGTCGATAATAAGTTGTTTATCTTCGAGTACACCTCTTACATTAAATTTAATGCTAGTGATTTGGCTGATATCGATATTTTTTGTGCCATGTCGCCAAATAATAGGTACATAATCACTCTGCCAGCTTGGCGGATTTGAGCGTATGCCGGTTTCTACATCTAAATCTATGCCTTTAAGTTCAATAAAATAGGTGTCTGCTGAACTAGCAGGCACAACAAAACTCCGATTATGCGTTTTGCCAGCTTTATCTTTAACTGTGACATACATGTGCACTGAGGTTGTTTTTGGGTTTTGAATATCAAGTGCAAAAGCGAAAGATTGCTCGTGAGACCAATCCCAACCTTTATCTGATTTAAACTCAAAACCGGATACGTGTTGCTGTTTTGAATCAAAGCTGATTTTAGCCGCGCTATTGTCCCCTTGCATAACAGGTTCAATTAATACATTTTCGCCTTGAAGATTTTTAAAGTGTGCCGCTTGCTCAAAATCCCACAACATTTTTTCACTGTTATAAGTATTCGAAGTTTGCCCACATGCTGCTAATAACCCAGCAAAACCGAGCAGGCTAAGGTGTTTTATATTTATAAATTGCATTGTGCTTTTATCCCATTTGTTTTAGTCGATTAACTATTTTGCTAACACCAGCAATGAGTTGTTGTTTTTCTGCGTCAGTTTCTACCGGTTTTGCCAATGCGCCGCCTATACCTAAACCTTTTGCACCAGCATCTATCCACTGTTCAAAGTTGTGTTGATCTATGCCGCCAACCGGGAAAAATGCTGTGTCTAAAAACGGCCCTTTGGCCAAAGCTTTCAAATATTCAGGGCCAATTGGCTCAGCGGGAAACAACTTAACGACATCTGCGCCCGCTTTTTTCGCCTCTACCACATCAGTCGGGGTAAATGCCCCCATTAACACTGGCAAATTGTGTTCATTAGCAAAAGCACCAACTTGTTTACAGGTATTCGGGGTTACTAAGAACTGCGCACCCGCATCTTTGGCTTGCTCAGCAATTTCTACTGTGGTGATTGTGCCAGCACCAACAATTAAGTTTGGATATTGCTCGCGCAGCTGGGTGATTTTGCCCGCAAAACCCGGGGTATTACTGGTGATTTCTAAAATACCAACCCCAGCGGTTAATAGGTTTTCAACTATGCCGTCTATCTGTTCTGGCTGTTCAACTCGAATGATCACCACCAGCTTTTGTTTAAACATCTGTTCAATTATTTGTTGTTTATTCATTGGATAATTCCATACCTCAACACCTTAAATTAAAACGTTAACTGTTAACTATAATTTTTAAAGACAAAAAAATTAGCGAATAACATATCCGCTGGTTAAACCTTGAACGACTGCAGTTATTTCAGCTTCATCCGACCAATGTTGATCGCCGTAACAAGTGTGCGCCAGTGCAAAAGCTGCGTTGGCAAAATCAATTGTCTGTTGTGCTGATTTGTCACTTAATAGACCATGCAAAATCCCAGCGGCAAATGCATCACCAGTGCCTAAGCGGTCAAGTATCTCTACGTCTAACCAATTGCTTTGATAATTTTCACATTGAGTAAGGTAAATCGCGGCTAACTGGTTGCTTGATGCACTGTTATGTAGTCGCGCAGTTACTGCCGCGTCTACATTAAAGGTATTGGATAAATAAGCCGCAACAAGCTTAGCTTGTTCAATAGCATCGGTTTCATCAAAGGTTTTGCCAAACACATCAGCAACTGCACCTGCGTTGGCAAAAGCTAGATCGCTGCAATGTAAAATTTGGCTGAAAATCTGCTCGGCTTTTTTGTTTTCTTGCTGCTCTTCAGACCATAAACTGCGGCGGTAATTAATATCAAAAGCAACTTTAACGCCCATGTTGTTAGCAATTTTCGCTGCCTTAACAATTTCGCTGGCACAATTGGTTGAAAGTGCAGGTGTAATACCCCCTAAAAATAGCCATTTTTTACCTGCTAATATGTTTTCCCAATCAAACTGACTAGGCTGTAAGCTTGCAAAAGCTGAATCTGCACGGTCGTAAACCACACGCGATGGACGAATAGATGCGCCAAGCTCAATAAAATAACTACCAATGCGTTGGCCGCTACGTAAACAATTGTCGGTATTAACACCGTACTGTTTCAGTGTCGCGATACAGTGATCACCTATTGGGTTATCAGGTAAACAAGTTGCGAAATAACTTTTATGCCCTAACCTTGCAAGTGAGCTTGCAACATTTGCTTCAGCGCCTGCAAAATCAACCGCTAAGTTTTTCGCCACCACCAATTTTTGTTGTGGTAATGCTGGGGTCAACCTTTGCATTATTTCGCCAAAAAAAACTATGCTCATGCTTTGGCCTCCAATTCATTTTCAGCTATCGGCATTTCTATTGTTTCAACCTTGCCCACCAAAAATAAATACGAGAACAAACCAACAAATGCGAGGCCTGCTATTAATGCCAATGCTGGTCTAAAATCACCGTCTTGCACTAAAAAACCGATAAGAATAGGTACGATTACCGCAGATAAACCACCAATAAAATTAAAACAACCACCAACTAAACCAACCATATGTTTAGGTGCAATTAAAGATACAAACACCCAATTAATCGACGCCAAACCATTGCCAAAAAAGGTTAAAGATAAGAAGAACGTCACCCACAATGTGCTGTCGGTGTAGTTAGCAAAAATAACAGAGCTAGATAGAAACAAACCTAATATGATTGGGGTTTTACGCGCAAACTCGTTTGAGTAACCTTTGCGCACCAATAAATCAGAAACAAAACCAGATAACAACACACCACAAAATGCCGCTAAAAATGGCACTGAGGCTAAAAAGCCTGTTTTTAAATCACTAAAACCACGGTATTCAGCTAAGTAGGTTGGAAACCAAGTTAAAAAGAATACTAAAGTGCCGCCTAAACAGAATTGGCCAATATAAATTCCCCATAATTTTTTGCTGGAAAACGCCAGTTTTAAATTCTGCATGCTAACTGGGGGAGTATTAGCTGAGTTTGTAGCTGAAGTTTTGTTGCCTTGAATGTTAGATTGAGTATTAGCTTGGGTATTTTCAGTTGGCGCTTCTTTGTAAAATATGTACCAAATAACCGCCCACACAATGCCAACTATGCCAGAAACAATAAACAAACCACGCCAGCCAAACCAGTCTTGAATAACCGCCAACACTGGCATTAAAAACGCCAAACCAATAAATTGCCCAGAGGTATATACAGCAATCGCCCCTGCTCTTTCTTGCTCAGCAAACCATTGAGTGACAATTTTATTGTTTGCTGGATAACTTGGGGCTTCAAAAAAACCTATTGCCATACGACAACCGATGAGCGCTGCAACTGAGCTAACCAAACCTTGCACTAAAGTGACCAAACTCCAAGCAACTAGAATGAATGGATACAAAAAACGAATGCGTACAGCATCCACTAACATGCCACCTGGTATTTGCATAATTGAATAGGTCCAAGCGAACGCGGAGAAGATCAACCCCATTTCAACTTTGCTAATGTTTAAGTCAGCCGATATTGCAGCCGCTGCGACAGATATATTGGTTCTGTCCATGTAATTAATTACTACGCTGATAAATATCAGCGCTAAAATACCACCTTTTTTCATCTTATCCCCCTTTATTACCAGTTGGTGTAACTGCCGTCTGGTTTAATTAATCTGGGTGGTTCCCAAAATTTGAATTGTTGGTTTTTAAGCTTTTCTTCATTTACGTCTATACCTAAACCGACACAGTCTGGTACTGCAAAACTGTTATTGGTTACACGCGGTCTATTGGTAAAAATTTCATCGTAATCAGATAAATCGCCGTCGTATGGCGCAAGCTCTAACCAACTCATGTTGGCAATGGCGGCGCAATAATGTACCGATGCAGCCGTGCAAATTGGGCTGAGTGGATTGTGCGGCATCATGTCGATATATTTGCTTTCGCACATGGCGGCAATTTTCATTGCTTCGGTAAAACCACCCGCGTTACAAATATCTATGCGCGCATAATTAGTTAAGGCGCTGTCTACATAGGGCGCAAAATCCCATTTACTGGTAAGTTCCTCACCTATCGCAAAAGGAATATCAACCATTGAGCGTAAATTTGTGTAGGCCTGAATTGACTGGTCGCGTATCGGCTCTTCTAAATAATCTAAAGTGCCACTTGGCATACGTTGACAAAAAGATGCAGTTTCACCAACACTGAGTCTATGGTGGTAATCTATGCCGAGCATAATTTCGCTACCAATAGCTTCGCGCGCTTGGGTTAACCAATGTGCTGTTTTGGCTAATGACTTTCTTGGGTCAAACACAGTTTTACCTTGTGCTTTGCCATGTTCACCAGTGGTTACTCGAATAGATTGCCAACCTTGCTCTTTTAATTTGAGTAAATCTTCAATTAAACCTTGGTTGAAGTCTTTTACTGACGTTGCAAATAAAGGGATATGGTTACGTTGTTTACCCCCTAACAATTGATAAACTGGTTGG
>NZ_JH767544.1:18417-44470 GCF_000281085.1 Catenovulum agarivorans YM01 | reverse complement strand
CCTGCCAATACACGGCCACCTTCAAAATATTGGCTGCGATACATTTCTTGCCACATGGCTGAAATATTCAGCGCATTTTGGCCAATTAGAAATTGTTTAAAATGCTCAATTGTACCAACAACGGCTTTTTCACGACCAGATAAACCCGACTCGCCCCAGCCATATAAACCTTGGTCGGTTTCAACTTTCACCAAACAAACGTTGCGAAAGCCCAACCAAAATACGTATGTTTTTATATCTGTTATTTTCATTTTAACTTCCAACTTAATCCTCTTATTGAACCAACACTTTCGACCAATATTGGCCACCAAGGGTGATATGGTCTTGCAGCGCTTGGATCGCGTCTTGCGGTTTTTTATTAACTAATGCGGATAATATTTTTTCGTGTTCATCAATGGCGTGTTGGCGTCTTGCCAAGCTGATTGGAATATTGCCGTGCAGCGCTTGTAAGATGAGCTTGTTCTTTTTCCATAATTGAACAGCACTTTTGTTGTAATGGTGTTTGTACATCAACCAATGAAACTCTGTGTCGAGTTCACGAAATTTCATATGCTCATCTGCAGATAAACTGCGCATTTGATGCAGCACATCATTGAGTTTTAGCAAACAATCTTGGGTATATCTTTGCGTATACCAGTCGAATAAATATGGTTCGAGTAACTGCAATATCTCAAACACATCACGCATAGTTGCTTGGCTGAAGTTAGCCACACGCGCACCGCTGTTTTTTTGTGAGGTGACAAAACCTTCACCTTCAAGTTGTTTTATTGCTTCACGAATTGGATTAATTGATGTGCTGTAGCGTTTGGCCAAAGCTGTAGTCACAAGCCTATCGCCGCTGACGTATATGCCTTGGGCTATGTCAGCAAGAATTTGCGCATAAACTTTGTTCTCGTGTTGAAAAAAATCTTTGAAATATTCACTTGCCGGCATATTGCTCACAACCCAATTCAAATTACACATAATCCATTTACAGACTACACTTAAATTTAATTGTTTACAATAAACACTTGACAACAACCGTTAACAAAAAGTAAAAATATTATAGAGATGTTTGTAAAGCTGACATTACAAGCAGTACAGCTAGGAAGTTAAACACTCAACAAACAACACAAACAAGAGGACAACTAAATGCGTAATAGCATGTTTAAACTCAATACCGTCTTATTATCTATGTTAGCTGCATCAGGTATGACTACGGTTGCTCAAGCTCAAACTAATCAAGCGGAAGAAGCGGAAGTCATTCACGTAAAAGGCATTCGTAGCTCACTCAATAAATCGGCTGCGTTAAAACGCGATGCATCAGGGGTTATTGATGCCATTTCAGCTGAGGATATTGGTAAATTTCCAGATACTAACTTAGCCGAATCATTGCAGCGTATTACTGGTGTATCTATTGATCGCTCTAACAACGAAGGTAACCAAGTTACTGTCCGTGGTTTTGGCCCCAGCTTTAACTTAGTAACCCTAAATGGTCGGCAGATGCCAAACTCCTCTGCACTTGATGGAGAAGGTATTTCCCGAAGCTTTAACTTTAAAGAAGTAGGCGCTGATGTTGTTTCTACCGTTGAGGTATACAAAACAGGTAAAGCACATGTGAGTTCAGGCGGTATAGGTGCAACCATAAATATTAAAACGGCGCGCCCATTTGAACGCCCCGGATTTAATGCTCATGCAAGTGCCAAAGCCGTGATGGATACAAGCACAAGTGATGGTACAGGTAGAAGAATTACCCCAGAGTTATCCGGTACAATTAGCAATACATTTTTAGATGACACTGTAGGTGTGATGTTGTCGGTATCTCACGCTGAGCGTGACAGCCATAAAGATAGAATTGGAACTCAAAATGGTTGGAGTCGCGGATATCCTGGGTTTGCAGCAGGAAAATCACCAGATACAAGCGCGATAGATACAACTAAAAATCCAACGTTACAAACATGGAAAGTACCAACTGTTGATTTGGACGATTCAAACACAGAGCGTGAACGTCAAAATGCTCAACTCGTGTTGCAGTTTGCTTTGGCAGATAACCTAACTGCAACAGCTGACTACACAATGTCGCGCCATGATGAAAAAACTAAAATGAATCGTATGAGTTTTTGGTTCGATAATGTTGAATCAGGCAAAGCGGATGTAAACGGTACAATTATCGACCCTCGCCGCACCAACGATGAATTGAATTTCTGGGCGTGGGAATATGCTTTTGAAACTAAAAATGATTCTTACGGCTTAAACTTTGAATGGTTTGCCACAGACAATTTAAAATTTGAATTAGATCTACATGATTCAACTTCACATGCCAACCCAGGTGCACTACCTGCAGAGCGTTTAGCCAACTTGGCGAATATAAAAACATCTGATGGTCAAGGTGTTACCGTAGCAGCAGATTTTAGCTCAGATATCCCAAGTGTTAGTTATGACGATTCTATGTTAACTGGTGGTGCTTATGATCTGGCCAATATGCGTGCGGATTTATATCAAGAGCGTGGTTACGAAATTGAAAACAATATTCAACAAATTCAATTAGACGGCCGCTGGGAAAACAGCTCTAGTGGTGGACTGACAGCAATCAACTTTGGTGTAGCAACCACAAACTACAAAGTTGATACCACTAAAATTTACAGCGCAAACTTTGCCTTGGGTGGTGCAATGGACATCTCTGCACTTGACCTATCGCTAGAAAATGGTGGCATAGGTTTTCAGCATATTCCTAACTACTCAGCGATGCAATTTATCGACATGGTGAAACAACAAGGTTTGTTTGTTGATACCAATAAAAACTTAAATGGTATTGAAGAAGATACTTTAGCTTATTACCTATCATTTGATTTTTCGACCGAATTTAACGGTATGGACTTTAACGCAAATGTTGGGGTTAGGTACGAAAGCACAGATGTTTCCTCATACTCAATTGAAAAACCAGTTGTTGGTTTTAACTGGGTTTCAGATTTAGAAATGTCAAAAATGTATGCGGACGAAGTGGCTTCTAGCACCTTATTCGGTGACTATAATTACTTCTTACCAAATATGGACTTTAGCTTAAACATTACCGATGAAGTTGTTGCTCGTATGTCATACAGCACCACAATTTCACGTAGTGATATTAGTGCAATGTTCCCAGCAACCGAGTTAAACAACCACCTGTCTACAGGCCCATTTGAAGCAAACCAAGGTAACCCAAATCTACTACCATTTGAGTCACGCAACTTTGACGTTTCGTTAGAATGGTATTACGAGGATACCAGTTATTTGTCAGTCGGCCATTTCCGTAAACAAGTTGATAACTTTATCGCCACTGGCGAAGAAGAGCGCATTATTTCAGGTCCAAATGGTCCTTTGACCAATCCGAGTGCAAATCCACGAGGAAATTGCCCTGAAGGTAGCCCAACTAATCCAGTAAGCGCTTGTACGTCACAAGCGACAGATCCAGCAATTTTATGGACTGTGACTACACCGAAAAACTTAGATTCGACTGAAGTAACGGGCTGGGAATTTAATATCCAGCACATGTTTGGTGACAGTGGTTTTGGTGCAATCGCCAATTACACCTTAGTTGATAGTTCAGATAACTACGATATTTATAACTTAAACAATGATTTTGCACTAACCGGCCTAAGTGATTCAGCAAACTTAGTTGGTTTTTATGAACAAGATTTATTCTCTGTTCGAGTTGCATACAACTGGCGAGATAAGTTCTTACTGAAAGGCGGCAATGAGCCAACTTTTACCGAGGCTTATCAGCAAATAGATATCTCAGCTAGCCTTGAATTAACCGACAGTGTCAGTTTAGTTATTGAAGGATTAAATATAACCGACGAGACAACTCGCCGTCATAACAGATTTAAAAATCAAATCGTTGATTTTGAAGATTATGGTGCGCGTTACAACATTGGTATTACTGCCAAGTTTTAATTGAGTTGTCCAACATCAGCGGCAAAATTTATTTTGCCGCTTTTAGGTTAGTTATATGAATAATGCTATTTCGTCGGTGATTATTGTTGGTGGTGGTAATGCGGGTTGGATCACAGCTGCGATATTAGCCCGCAAGCTGAAAAACAAATGTGCTGGACAAGTTTCAATTAGTCTAATTGAATCACCAAACATCAAAACAATTGGTGTTGGTGAAGGTACTTGGCCAAGCATGCGCCGCACTCTTAAAAGTATTGGCGTGAGTGAAACCGAGTTTATTAAAAGTTGCAATGCAACATTTAAACAAGGTGCAAAATTTGTCGGTTGGGTTTCAGGCGCTAAAAATGATGCTTATTACCATCCGCTGATGTTGGCAGGCGAAGACGAACAATTTAATACACTGCACGCTTGGCATCATCAAGCACAACCCCAACAAGGTGCTTTTTCCAAAGCTTTTTGTGTACAAGATTACATATGTGAACTTGGTTTGGCACCTAAAAGCATCACCACTCCCGAATATGCGTCCGTTAGCAACTATGCATACCACTTAGATGCTGGTTTATTTACTGACTTTATAAAAAAACATTGTGTTGAAAAACTTGGAGTAAAACTGCTAACAGACGATGTGATTGAAGTTAAGGCTTCTGTAGAAAACACTATCTCAGCCGTGGTGACCAAAGAAAATGGTCTTGTGTCAGGAGATCTATTTATTGATTGCACTGGCTTTAAACGGCTACTGATTAATAAACATTATCAAATTCCGTTTAAGTCCTGCAAAACAATCCTTAGTGCCGACTCAGCCATAGCTTGCCAAGTTGATTATGCCAATACTGATCAAGCAATTGCTTCAACGACAATTTCCACAGCACAATCAGCCGGTTGGATTTGGGATATTGGCTTACAAAACCGCCGAGGTGTTGGTTATGTATTCGCCAGTGATTATCTCTCCGACTCTGACGCCCAAGCACAATTGGCTAGCTACATAAACAACACTGCTGGCAATGCCACCAACTGCACTTTCAAAACAATTAAATTTGAACCTGGGCATTTAAGCAAATTTTGGCATAAAAACTGTGTTGCAATTGGATTATCAGCTGGTTTTCTAGAACCACTAGAGGCTTCGGCTTTATTACTGATTGAGATGTCAGCCAATACTCTAGCTGAGCACTTTCCTGCAAATCAAAGCGCTATGCAATTAGTGGCAGATAAGTTCAATCAAACATTTTTATATCGTTGGCAACGCATTATCGATTTTCTTAAGTTGCATTACATACTCAATCAAAGACACGAGCCATTTTGGCAAGATATTAAACAAGCACAGAGCATACCTCAATCATTACAAAACCAGCTTGAGTTGTGGCGATACCAATATCCTTGTGTGCATGATTTTGAACAAGCAATAGAGGTGTTTCCGCTCGATAGCTATTTATATATTTTGTACGGCATGGGTTTTAAAACTGACTATCCGTTTAACGTTAGTAAACAACAGCAAGACTTATTCTTGGCTCAATGCAGCGATATTCAATTACAGCTAGACCATCTTATCAATACTCTTGAACCCAACCGTAAACTCATTGAAAAAATTAAAAAATTCGGGCTGCAAAAAATTTAGGTATAACTATGCAATCATTTGAAACATTAGATGGAAAACGCCATCAAGATATACGCATTAAAACAGGTCATGGTGAAAATTTTGGTGAAAATGTTCACTGTGTACCTGTTGTCGCAAACGAGTTAAATCAATTAGCAGTTCATTACCCGGTTTGTTTTTTAAAAGACACAGAAACAGGTCAATTTGGTTTATATGCTTTATTAGGTTTTGAACCCAATCAAAATTTATACATTAAAAGTGGTCAGTGGGGACAAGACTACTTGCCTTTGCATATTCAAAGACAACCCTTTATTTACCAAATCAATACTAATTCCACTGGTTTAAACCTAGCGATAAATGTTGACAGCCCAAGAATAGATAATCAGCTTGGTGAAGCACTATTTTTGGATGATCAACAACCCAGTGATTATTTACAAAAAATGGCCAAGCTTGTTGAGTTTTTGCAGTCAAGTTTAGCCAGCAATCAAAATTTTATTCAAACCTTATTAAATATAGATTTAATTGAGCCGAGCCAACTCCAATTTCAACAGGCGGACGGACAAACAAAAAAAATAGATGGTTTGTACCAAGTCAGCCGGCAACAGCTCGCATCTTTATCTGAACAATCAATTATTAATCTCCATAAAACAGGTGCGCTACAAGCTTGTTATTTGTTGTTGGCGTCGCAAGAGAATTTCAAAAAACTGATCAATTGGTACAAAAGTTAATTACAGCCCAAGCCTAGTTAACGCTAGCGTCAATCAAGCAAAAAATTTACAACACTATACATGACAAGAGGTCGAAAATGCGTAAACTCCCAATTGCAGCCATTCTATCTGCAATATTGCTGTCAGCTTGTGATAGCAAAAAGTCCGAAGTGCAAATAACTCAATCACAACCCGAACAAGCACTAGCTGTTATTTGGAATGGCAGTGCAAATTCCAATGTGGATATTGCCAGTTGGGGTGCTCAAACTCAGCTGTTGAATAACTCAGTGAGAGTCAGTTACCAGAGTGATCACTACCGTCCATCGGTTAAATTTCACCCTGACACACCTTGGGATTGGTCTGAATTTGATGAGTTTAACTTAGCGGTTGATATTAAAAACTTATCAGACGAATCTATCCAAGTTTACCTGTCGTTAACCGACGAAGCTGGCGTCAAAGAAGATATGGAAATTACCGGTAGCCGCGCACGTTCTCTCAATCGAGCGGTTAACTTAGCTAAAGGTGAACAAGGCACCTACTTTTCAATTATTAAAGGCAAGTTTGTTGATACCAATGCAGGTATTCGTGAAAAACCTTATCCATGGCAAACCGACGAAGAAATGTTTGTCACCCGTTTTGGTAAAAAACTCGATTTAAGCCGCATTACCGAAGTCGCCTTGTTTGTGCGCGGTAATTTACACGACAAACAAATTGAAGTTACAAACTTACGTTTACGTAAAAACCCTGAATACAACGACAGTTATCTAGTCGGTTTGGCTGATGAATTTGGTCAGAATGCTAAACAAAACTTTCCAATTAAAGTTAACTCTGCTGAACAGCTTAAAGCAGTTGCCGATAAAGAACTTGCCGAGCTGGCCAAAGGTGGCTTAATGGCCAATCGCTCTAAATACGGCGGTTGGAAAGATGGCCCTAAACTGAAAGCGACTGGCTATTTTAGAACAGAAAAAATTGATGGCCGTTGGTGGATGGTTGATCCTGAAGGCCATATCTTTTTCTCACATGGCCCAGCTAATGTACGTATGGCTAATTTAACCACTTTGACCGGGGTTGATTTTAAAGATGACTCAGTGCGATATATAGACCCAACTCGAGTAACACCAGAAGATTCTATGGGCATAGTGCAAGTGTCAGACGAGGTCCGGAAAACACGTTTTGTTGCATCAGAGCTACGCAATAACATGTTTACTTGGTTACCAAGTTATGACGATCCTATGGCTAAACACTATAGCTATCGTCGTGAAGTACATAAAGGCCCATTAACTTCAGGTGAAACTTTTAGTTTTTATCGGGCTAATTTAGAAAGACGTTACGGTGAAAACTTTGAACAAACTTGGCAACAAGTAACGTTAGATCGTATGAACAACTGGGGATTCACTTCATTTGGTAACTGGGTTGATCCGGCATTTTATCCAAATGAACAAGTGCCTTATTTTGCCAATGGTTGGATTATCGGTGATTTTAAAACGTTAAAATCTGAACATGATGTGTGGGCACCTTTACCTGATCCATTTGATCCTGAATTTGTCCGCCGTGCAAAAATCACCATTGATGTAATAGCCGAAGAAATTAAAGGCTCACCATGGTGTGCAGGTATCTTTATCGATAATGAAAAAAGTTGGGGATTGCCAGAAGGTACAGTTGCACAAAAATACGGGGTAATCTTATCAACATTAACGGTAAACAATGCTGATAGCCCTGCGAAAACTTATTTTACTGAATATTTAAAAGATAAATATGGCAGCATTAACCAGCTCAACCAAGCATGGAATTTTCAAGCAGATAGCTGGGCAAACATAGAAAAAGGTGTGCATTTACATGCGCCGTATTCTAGCGAATTAGAAGCCGATTTATCCCATA
The DNA here is from genome assembly GCF_000281085.1 of Catenovulum agarivorans YM01. Taxonomy (GTDB): domain Bacteria; phylum Pseudomonadota; class Gammaproteobacteria; order Enterobacterales; family Alteromonadaceae; genus Catenovulum; species Catenovulum agarivorans. The sequence continues at coordinate 36,385 of NZ_JH767544.1, read as the reverse complement.
TGCTTGAAGCTTTATCTGATCGTTATTTTAAAGTAGTCCATGACACGCTTGAACAAGCTTTGCCAAATCATTTGTATATGGGCGCACGTATGGCGAACTTTGGTATGCCAAAAGAAACCATTAAAGCTTCGGTTAAATACTCAGATGTATTGTCGTTCAACATTTATGAAGAAGGTGTTCAACCTGAAGAATGGGGTTTCTTAACCGAGTTTGATTTACCTGTCGCAATTGGTGAGTTCCACATTGGTTCAACCACAGATACGGGTGTATTTCATGCAGGTTTAGTGCAAGCACATGATCATAAAGACAGAGCGAAAATGTATTTAGACTATATTACCAGTGTGGCCGCTCATCCGAACATGGTTGGTGCACATTGGTTCCAATATATAGATTCGCCATTAACCGGTCGTGCGTTTGACGGCGAACCCTACAATGTTGGATTTGTCGCTGGTACGGATATTCCATATCCAGAAATGGTAGATGCAATTAAATCCTTTATGTCGACTGTCTATGAAAAACGCTTCAACGGTGACTTCGACAACCCTGCATATAAAAAATAATTTGTGCTGATTTATAACTAAGGGCGCGCACGCCCTTAGTTATTTTTTTAGTTTTGTTTTAGCAGTTTAATCGGGTAAGAGTTATGCGCTCGCCACTGGCCGACATATAAATTACCTTCATCATCAATACACAAACCATGGCAATGATTAAATAACTGCCAGTTGGTTTTCATTGGCTGCAATTGCCCCTCTAGGTAAACTGGTTGTTCAGCACCTATGTTTGCCACAACCTGATTGTTTTTATCAAAGATGCAGATAAAACCTGAATCGTCTTGGTTTTTACCATCAATATCAGACCAACATACTGGCACATAAAAATGCTCACCATGAAAAACCGGACGTCCAACCCAAGCGCCAGGCACCTTAAGCGTGTCGACATATTCACCCTCTAAGGTAAAAAATTTAAACGCACATTCAGCTCTGGAGCTTATCACTAACATAGGTTTGTCAGGGTTACGTTTATCAATTTCAATACCATGGGTGTTGCACAAATTGAGATTCTGGTCTTGATTGTCGTGGCCACCCCAATGACGAATATAACGCCCTTGTTTGTCATACTGAATGACATAATCTGAGCCATAACCATCAGTCACATAAATATCACCGTTATCAGCTATGGCGATGTCAGTCGGCCTAAAAGGCATATCAGGGGTATAAATGCCTATTGTTTGTGGATGGCCAATGGTAAACAAAATATCACCACGCATATTCAATTTAGCAATAAAGCCAGCTTGTGCGATAACTTTGTTACGCGGCGAGTCCCATTCATTGATAGATACACCGTCCCAATCACGATTTAATTTCCAGCCGCTGTCAACCACATACATAAACTCGCCATCATCTTCTTGGCGAATTTTCAGCGCATGTGCACCAGGAAACTCAGTACCAAAACTATCGAGTAAATCACCCGCTTGGTTGTAAACTAAAAAGTTATTTTGTACATTATCCGTAACTAGAATAATCCGCCCTTTCGAATCAATTGCTAAATCATGGCAATTTTCTACTGGATATTGTTTTGAATCTAACTTGCCCCAATTGGCATCAAGTGTGTATTCAAAACCTGCAGCACCGAATGTTTTTCCGTCTAAATCATCAGAAATTTTTAATGTTGCACTGTTATTCATCTGGTTATTGTCCTGAGTTTATAAAACAAACAAGCCGCCTAGAGGAGCTCTGTCGGCGGCTGTATAGAAATTGATAATTTGCGTTTATTGGCTTTCTTGCCAATTTAAAATTGCATCATCATCAACACGCTCAAGCGGATAATAAACAGCTTCGTTGTCGGCAAAAGCTTGGTTGCTTATTGCGTTATAAGCAGAGATCATCGACCAACGAGGATCTTTCGAACGGTTTTGGTTTGATTTGTGTAATAAGTTGCAATGGAAAAACAATACATCCCCCGGCTCTAACTCAACATTCACCAACTCGTGATATTTCATCGCTTCTTCAACAAACTTAAGATCGGCACCTTTTTGATCACCAGTTTTGCTATGATCTAGCCGACCCAAATGGTGTGAACCTTTTAAAACTTGTAAACAACCATTTTCGATTGTCGCTTTGTTAATAGCGACCATGCAGCTAATGGCTTTTGGATAAAGCATTAAATTGTCTTGATGCCAATAACCAAAATCTTGATGCCATTCCCACGCACCACCAACAAATGGTTCTTTCATCATAATTTTAGTACTGGTGTGGTACGTTGGCTCACCAATCAGTTTTTCACACGAATCAACCAAACGACGGCTTCTGGAAAACATGCTATACAAGTCGTCACCCGTTTTTTGCCATAAACAAACTTTACTCACAGCTCCGCTGCCATCTTTTTTATTCCAAGCTCTGTCGTATAGCGAATCATCACTAAAGGCTTTTGCTTGTAATTTTTCAATCTCAGCCATATTGAAATAGCCGCGGGCGATTACATACCCATCACGGTTGAAATCTTCCATTTGTTTTTCAGTTAAAGAAATTGAACTCATAACACACCTTATTTAAAACAACATTTAATTGTCAACAATATTCACACAAACAAAAAAATCGATCAACAATTATTTTTATATGAATAATAAATTCATATAAAAATAATGAAAATTATAGTTACGAGATGGCCTACTCTTTTTTCACCAGAGCGATTGTGCTTTGCAATATAAGCTCTCTAACTTAACAACAAACCACATTGTTGACATTAAACAAAAAACAAATAGAATAAAAATTCACCATTAGGTGAATTACTTTAACGAATAAAGGAAATGGAATATGAATAAATTAAAGTTGTTAGGATTAGCTATGATGGGAGCTTCGAGTACAGCAGCTTTCGCAGGTCAGCAGGTATTTTCTTACCCTGTAGTCGGAACTAGCGATGGCCAAGGGGCCGCTGTAGCATACAGTGAAATAACAAACTACTGTAAATACATGACAGATGGATACCCTATTACTGGAACTAACAATACCACTAGCACTTCTATTAACTCTGGAAGCTATGCTACATGGGCAAATGGGGCATGGCATCGCTCACAAATCAACTCAGGACAAAGCGTTAGCATTATATCTAAAGTGACCTGTTCGACTGCAGATCCTGCAACGATTACTACATTTAAAAATCCAACAATGAACTTTTATGGTGTAGAAGTACCGTATTATTATAATGCAGGTTCAATGCCTATCAGATTTAGATTCTGCTCTGAGCGAGGTCTAACGGCGGCAGCGACGGGGGCGGGTCAAATAGACAAAGAAATTGCATTTGGTTATTCAGCCCAATATAACAATTACTTAGGAAAATATGAATTAATACATCACCCATATGATCCTAGCAGTCCAAAAGCAAAAGTTGTGACTGAAATTAAGTGCTCAACCTACTAAATATAACTAACGGCAGATTAAACACTGCCGTTATTCGAATATCTAACCGGCCCACTTCACCAACTTCTGTAAATGCAAGCCCGAGCTTAATACTAAGTGGCAAACTTGCAATATGCCCGATGTATGTGCCAACTCTAAATTGTCTCCAGACAACTTACTGACAGCCTGTTGATTAAAAGCAAACAGTCCGTTTAAAGCAGCTTTTTCACCATTAGCTAAATCGACACTTATATTAATTCCTTCAATTAAACCAAGTTTGTCAGCTTGAGTGAGTATTTCTGTTGTTTGTTGAGTACCTGCCATTAATGCAGCAAAAGTTTGTTGAATGCGTTTTAAATATTCGGTTGCTTCACCTTTATCATCAAATATTTTTTGGCCGTCTTTAACCACCTGAGGGTGATTAAGATCAATAGCGATGCGCCCACCTTCTTGTGGTTTTTCCGGATCAAACAAGGCTTGAAATGGCCGGCGTAAAATTTCCAGAGGTAAATAAGATGCTTGCCACTGACCATCTTGAATAAATAAGTTTTGTCCAGATTTAAGCCCTAACAAAGCGCCTAACATAAACTGACCTGTCTGCGGATTTTTGGCGATAAAAACTGGATATTCATGCACTATGGTACTTAGCTCGTTAACCACAACCATAGCCATATTTATTTGGTTTTCTGCTATATCAACCTGGCTTGTATCTATGGTTAAAGTACGGTGAACTGTTTTATCTAATAACTGTACATTTTTATCTGTCATTGCGTTTCCTAAGTTAATGCCTGATTTGGTTTAGCTTTGTTATGTCCTAGAAAGGCCATATTTTTTAATATTGTTAATTAAGTCGCGATTGCTGGGTAGTGCATCGGTCAATTGCGCTATTCGCTGCTTATTGTATTGAATAAGCTGTTGGGCATAAGCTTTTTCTTGCTCTGATAATTCGAAAAATAGCTGACTGCGATAACCATGCCCATACAAAACAAACTGATAACTTGCCGCGTGAAATAATTCGGCTCTAGCTGGAAAGTCTGACATTTTTGGCACTGAGTGCTTCCACAAATCCATTAACTCTTGCAAATTACCTGATACTGTAGCTGTTTTTCTATTTTCTTGCCAAAAATCATCCGTCCGTGAACTCATTAAATAATGCAGTTTTAAAAAATCGACCGCTGTTTGCCAATGGTATGCAAAAGTTTGATTGAAGCGTTTTTCAGCTATCTGCATAACATCTGTCGTCACAGGTAAAACTTCCGCTATTTTTGCTGCAGAAAGTTCAATTAACACCAGTGCTGAGGCTTCCAAAGGCTCTAAAAAACCTGCAGACAAACCGACGGCGACACAGTTATTATGCCAAAATTTATTCATATGGCCGGCAGTAAAGCTGATTTTACGTATGTTGCACTTTTCTACTAAGCCACCGGAATTTTGTATGTATTGTCGCAATGTTTGCTCTGCGGCCTCATCCGTCTGAAAGTCGCTCGCATATACGTGGCCCACACCTCGACGATTTGGTAAAGCTATATCCCAAATCCACCCCGCCGTTTGCGCGGTTGATTGGGTGTAAGATTTGATAGCCTCCTCATCACTTGCATACTCAACCTGAGTGGCAAGTGCTGTATCTGCAAACAAAGTAATATTTAACGGTGAGAAACCAACTTTAAGCGCTTTTTCAATCAACAGGCGTTTAAAGCCAGTGCAATCAATAAACAAATCAGCTGTCACTTGTATACCGCTATCGAGCAATAAATTGGATATATCGCCGTTGGCTGCAAGCCCGACATGCTCAACATTTGCAACTATATGCTTAACCCCTAAGTTATTAATCGCATGTTCTTTCAACAACTCTACAAAAGCGCCTGCGTTTAGGTGATAACCATAGTTTAAAACTTGTGCATATTCTGCATCCGTGACTAATTTGGGGGCTTTATTTAGTTCGCATATTGTTTGCTGCGGTGAGAATACATGAGCTAAGGCCTCTTTTAGCTGAGTATGATGCCAATACTCCACAGATAAACCTTCGGCAAAACCATGCGGCAAATCAAACGGATTATAATAAAAGCCAGTGCCATTATCTTGCCCCCAACCAACAAACTTTGAACCTTGTTTAAACGACACATCACAGCGTTGAATAAACTCCGATTCAGATATACCAATTTGCTGTAAAGTTTTTGGCATGGTCGGCCAAGTACCCTCGCCTACACCTATATTTGGAATATTCGGTGATTCACACAAGGTAATTTGCAAAGTGCCAGTTTCAATACGGTGTTTATGGGTTGAAGCTATAACCGCAGCAGTTAGCCAACCAGCTGAGCCACCGCCGATTATCATCAAGTTTTGCACAAGTGAATTCATATCCGATTGCCTATTTTGTCACGTCCTCCAAAAAAAATGCCACTCTATCTAGAGTGGCATTTCATTAACTGTAGCACAAATGTACTACCTAACTATTGTGGTGCTCGATATAAGCGCACGTTATCTAACATGATTGTCGAATCTGCGTCGGTAAATGTAATGTCTAAAGTCATAGTTTCTTGTGACCAATCAACATCTGCACTTCGGGTTGTTAGCTCATTCATAACCAACTCAATCATACCATTAGAGACAGTGCCTGAAGCCATTATAGATTCAGAACCATTCGTCAATTTAACCGTTACCGCCGAATCATTGGCTAGATCACCATTGCGAACCGCGTCAAACGTAACTATATAATAGCTGTTGGTTTTCACTGAGTTAGCAGTAATTGGCAAACTAACTGTAACACCTGAAGCCGAACCTGTTGTATCAATTGATAGTTGACCATCTGAAAGCTCCACAGCTCCACCATTGCTATTTATGGTTTGGCTATCGTCAAATAAACCTTGATCACCTTCAATTAAATCAAGCATTGGGTGCATAAAGGCGCTATAACGAACCAACGATAGATCATCAATGTCGTGCTTGCCTTGACCCGCATATTTGAATATTGACAACCAAATTGGGTTTCCAACTAGCTCCGAATATGGTGCGCTACTACCACTGAAGAATTGCTCATGGATATGCCACTCATTTAAACTTATCCCTTCTAATCGAGTACCATTCCAAAAACGAGCTCCATCTGTTGAAGGGCCAGCATATATGGATACAAAAGGATTCCCAGCAGGGCCATTTGCTTCTTCTGAACGCAACCAGTAGCTAGTCACGTATTTGTCTTCAGCTTCAAGCATTGGCACAAAATAATCTGAGCTAATTTCGTTGTGGCAATACTCACCTTCGAGGCGCCAACCATAACTACCAGTTCTCGCTGATTCTGCTTTTATTTCTTTAACTGGACAATTCCAGTTTGCCCAACCGAATAAGAAGTTGTTGGTATTAGCATCATTTACCGGACCAACATTATTTACATTCTCAAAATCAGCATTAAAACCTTGAGCTAACATTAAGTTATTGTTTTTACCGGCGATCGTTAACTTAAGCTGGCGTCGCCCGGCTGCTGTTATGCCATTACCATCTTCAATTTGATAACTAAAATTAAACTCTTGAGATTGACTAGGTGACAGCTCTTCAGCATATGCTGCTGGCACTATAGTTAACTCATTACCTTCAACAAATACGCCTTTTGGCAATTCGGCTAAACCTTCAACCTTGAAATCTTTAATACGAGGTTCACTGTCGTTATCTGTTACATCTTGTAGTAAATCAACTACGGTTGGGTTGCTATTTTCGGTTAAGCTAGTTTCCAAGAAGTACTCGGTAAAGAACGGTGCACCTTCTACCCCTTCTACCGCAATATATTTAACTTTAATGCTGCGCGTTAATGTGTTTTTACGGTCAGCAATGTCATATGTGTACTCGAAGGTTTCAAACCCTTCATCAGGCACTTGTGACTTAATAGAATCTAGGTCAATTCTAAGCTTGCCGTCTACTATAGACGCATCCAAGTTATAGTTATGGGTACCGACTTTTTGTAAATTGCTGACGATTAAGGTTTCATCATCTTCATCAGAAACCCCCATCAAAAGATCCAACTCATCAATTGAAGTTGCTTTGGTATAACCAATTTCAATGCCAGACTCAAAAACAGGTGTTGATTCAGCACCTTCAACATTGATAGTTGCTGTACGCTCAACCGATAATTCGCCGTCAGAAATTTTATAGGTCAAGGTCATTGTACGAGTATCAGCAGCATCTAACGCAGGTTTTAGCTCTGCAGCGCGTACAACTAAAACACCATTTTCGATATGAAAACCTGTCATATCTTCAAGGTTTGATTGAACATCAATTACTTGCAAATAGTCACCATCAGCATCATATGCCGCATTAGTGAAATCGTCTGATGTATCATCAGGTGTCCCATTGTCGTTGACACCACCTTTTGCGCCTGTAGTTGTACCTAATAAATAAACTAGCCTTGTTTTATCTCGCTCATTTAAAGTAACTGTAATATTACCTTGATGCGTTGGAGCGTCGTTTTCACCAGTATCAACAACATTTACAATACCGCTGTTATCGTCACTACAACCCGCAAGTGCAGACAAAACTGCACTGACTAATAAAGATTTTTTCATCATATTCATAGCTCTATACCATTCATAACTAGCAGGTGGCATCCACCTGCTTTAATTATTCTTAAAAGTTAACACGTAAGCCTAGACGGTAAGTTGTACCTACTTTGTAATCTACGTAAGTACGGTCTTTCGTTGCTTCTCCGTCTAACGGGTTACCTTCGTCATAACCTATGTAGGTGTAACCTACATCATTAGCGGCGGCTACACGCTGTACTGGTAACGTCCTGCTAGTGAAGTATTGACGGTAACTTTCGTCGGTAATGTTGACAGCTTGGAAATTTAGCGAAACTTGGTCGTTAACTTTATAAGATATAGATATATCTAATGAATCTCGACCTTCATTCCACAAACTACCTTGGTTCCAAGTTCGACCACGTAAACCTGTATTCCAGTCAATTCCAACTAAAGAATCAGAAGTACCACGGTAACTGAATCTAACTTGGTGGCCATCTTGCTCCCAGAAAGTAGTTAAGTTGTAACTGTGCTCAGGAGTATCTGCTACTGGGTACTCAGGTAACTTGACTGTTCCAGCTGCATCTGCGAACTGAGTATCATATTTACTGTACTGATAAGTGTAATTTGCAGACATGCCTAAGCCGCCCCAAATTCCAGGTAAAAAGTCATAAGTTTGTGAATATCCAAGCTCTAAACCTGTAATGGTTGCACCTTTACCATTGTAATATTCTGCAACATTGTAGGTATCACAAAGTATGTCTAAGTCATCAGATACACCTGTGACTGGATTGTTTGTAGCGTAATCAGCAACAGCTTTTAAGCCTAAACAACCTTGTAAATCTTCATCATTTTCATCTTCAAGCGTGGCTCTAGCTAACTTTAATGTCTCTAGATCTACAGTACCTTCGTCATTTCTAAAATCTCGAATGTAATATTGATCACTTAAGGTATCGGTAAAATTAGTCATGTTTTTATGATACAAAGCAACACTTAACATAGAAGTTGGGTTGAAGTACCACTCTAATGATATATCTAAGTTTTTAGATTCAAGTGGCTCTAACTTGGTATTAAATACCGTCATTTCACTACCAACATTCGAATCAGGGCCAGACCAATATGTACCTTGTTTTAATCTAAAACCTGGGCGTAATAGGTCAATTTCAGGGCGCGTCATAGTCTTAGATACCGCAAAACGGCCAACTAAGTCGTCAGTAAAAGCGAAGTTCAAATTCAAACTTGGTAAAAAGTTTGAATAAGAATGCGAGTCCGCTGTTGCGTACGCAGAAACTGAGCGGTCTTGAACCATATTCGCTTTGATAGCCACTGTGTCTAACGAGCCTAATTTCTCTGAACTATCGTAGCTCATCGGCGCTTCAGTTAAACTCGGATCGCCAAATTCATAAAAATGAGTTCCGCTAACATCAGCGTAACGCCACAATACATCCCAACCCATTGATGGAAGATTTTCCCCAGCAAGCGATGCATCTCTCCAATCAGCTGGATAAGCCGTTGCACTAAAGTCATTACTCTTAACTTCAAACCAATCTGCATAAGCAGCGTCGTGACATGGGCCTTGGTTAGGAATTCGAGTCCAACCAGATGGATTTGGACCTGATGATGTATCCCAACCTAAACCATCAACACGTTCGTATTTTTTGGTATAACCTAATGGCTCATCAGATACGCTCAAAGGGCGACATTCTGGCAAACTGCGGTCTCGCAATTGTTGCAACTGAATCATGTCAAATTCACGTGCTAAGTTGAAGTCTCTATGGGTATACCATTGAGCACCTGCCGCACCTTTAGATTCAACTTCAGTTTTAACATAACGAACACCTAGATCACCGGTTAAACGACCGTCAAAAAACTCAAAGTTAGTTTTTAGATACAGTGCTTGAGTATCCAAGTCTGTTAGACGTGTTTCTGAATCATCTACGTTTAACACGGTTTCATCTTTATTCAGAATAATGCCTAAAGTTTTTTTCACGTCGATTGGACGCATGCCGGTTGTAGCTAAGTTACGGTCGTAACCTAGGGTGCTCATAAAATCATCTACACCTAAACCTTCAGTTCGCGCAATCAAATCACCACGAATATCGGACAAACCACCTTCTTGAATTAAGAATCTTTCGCCCGTTTCAGGATCTTCAAAAACAGCTGTTTGGTTAGAAGAAGAAAAACGGAAGTTCTGATTATCAACAAGCTTCTCACGAGTGCTTAGCTTGGCACCAAATTCAATTGAAGTGACAGGTCCCATGTCAACAAACCAATCAAAATCGACTTGAGCATTTGAAAGCGTATCTTCAACTTTAACGGCCTGTGATGAAATAAAACCTAAGTGGAAAGTTTTGCTATCAGCTGGATTAAAACCAGTTAACACATTGGTATTATCCCACCAACCAGCGCGTGTAACACCATCAGAATCTTCAAAACCTTGAGAAGTATTGTTGGCACCAAGATCAGATACACTGTCACCAACAACCATCTCACATCTACCGCTGGTACAGTCGTAACCAGTTTCAATAATGTCTGCGCCCGCACGGTACAATAAAGGGCTGTTCACTTGATGGAAATTTTGCATGTTAGTGTATGCACTATCAGGCAAACTATCAGATTTACTTTGAGAGTGACCTAACTTAATACTCATCTCTAGGTTGTCATTGATCGAATGCTTAATATCAAGTGTAGTGCTTAAGTTAGTTTGTTTATCACCACCATCAGAACGAGTTAAGTCGCCTTGACCAAATCGACCTGTATTTTTAGTAATAGTATTGGTACGAGTATCTATACCAATCCAGTCGGCAAAGTCGTCGGTAAATGGAGATGTGTATAGTTCAGCGTGAGAAGGCTGAGCATAGTTAGGCACATTTAATTGACCTTCAACAAAACCAGCACTAGATCCAGGGCGCGTGCGAATTGCATCGAATGTGCGATTATAATCTTGTTCACTATAGGTAAGGTCAAACATTACTTCAGTGGTGTCTGCTGGAAGCCACTGAACACCCAAAGATAATCCGGTTCTGTCAGTTGTATTTCTATGTAGTTCGTACATAGTTGCTGAGTGAGTAATACCTCTAACATTGTTAACTACGTCACCGTTTTCATTAGTTGCAGCAAGAAAATCTAACGACTCAACAAAATTATCTACACGATATTGGTCACGTCGAATTGAGTTAGTTTCTTTATAGGCAGTTAATGCAACACCTAAAGTATCATCCAAAAATTTTTCAGAGACAGTAAATTGAAACTTATAGTCTTTCTCGTCAGCTAAATCATTAGTACGCCCCTGAATTTCACCGGTGCGAATGGCGTCAGTGTTTAAAGGACGAATTGTCACTAAGTTAACACTACCACCCAATGAACCTTCGTCATGATCGGCACTGGCAGTTTTAACAACCTCTAAACGAGAAAGAATATCTGCAGAAAACGAGCTCAAATCAACCGCTTGGCTGAAGTCAGTGGACGTTAACTGCTGACCATTTAGGGTAATATTGTTTTGTTGCGCTGTGGCACCACGAATGGTTACTTGTGAACCTTCGCCATCACGGCTAACTATTGATACACCAGTAACTCGGCCTAATGCGTCAGCAATATTTTGGTCGGCGTTTTTACCAACGTCTTCAGCATTAATTGTATCAGCGATGTTTTTTGAGAAGCGTTTGTCGTTAATTGACTTAGCAATACTCCCTCTAAAGCCTTTAATTTCAATAACTTCAACATCGTCTTCTTGTTCTTTTTCTTTTGATTCTTCTTCAGCTGCATAAGCTTGCATATTATAAGACAGCAAGGCTAGTGACAGCGCACTTAATTTAAATCGTTTGTTCATTGTTGACATCTTTTATCTCCGCTAAGGATCTTACCAATTTATGCTGACAGTCATGTTCTGACACACCCAAAAGACAGAACACAAACAACATAGACACAGTATATTGTCAACAATCTACTGTATGCAAGTGTTATTTACAAAAAAAATACATTTAATGTGCAGCTTTAAACTTTTCTCGCACAATATGTTAAAAAACTATAATGATAGACTGAGAAATAAACACTGACCAATATACCTTAGACGGCATATTGGTCTTGTTAAAAAGTAAACTGGTCGCTTCTATTTGTACAAAACAGACGGCAACCACAAGGACAATTCAGGAATAAATGTCACTAAGATTAAAACCAATAGCAGTGGTATTAAAAAAGGCAGCGTGGCTTTTGTGCAGGTTTCGAATGGTACTTTAGTCACGCGTGACAATACGTACAACACCATACCGACAGGCGGGGTTAACAAACCTATCATTAAATTAAGCACCATAATAATGCCAAAGTGCACAGGATCTATGCCTAAGCTGATGGCTATTGGCAATAATATTGGCGTTAAAATTGTGATGGCGGCTATGGTTTCCATAAAACAACCAACTATAAATAGAATGAGCACCATTAATAGCAGCAACAGAGTTTTGTTTTGGGTAAAACCTAACATCCACTGAGTAAATAATTCAGTGATTTGTTGAGTGGTTAATACCCAAGAGAAAATTGATGCCCCGGCGATAATTAACAAAATGATACTTGTGGTCTCTATGGTTTCTAAGCTTATATTAACCAGCTGTTTAAACGTCAGCGTTTTATAGACAACTGAACTTAAAACTAAAGCATATGCGCTAGCAGCTACCGCGGCTTCGGTTGCAGTAAACACACCAAATAATATTCCACCTATTATGATCACAGGCGTCATCAGCGATAAAAACGCCGATTTAAAAGTCACTATGGTTTTATTAATAGAAAATCCGGCATCTTTTGGGTAATTGCGTTTTCTTGCGTACCAAGCAATCATAATCATTAAACCGAGTGCCATTAACAAGCCCGGAATTAAACCTGCGGCAAATAATTGGCCGATAGAAGCTGATGCCATTACACCATAAATAATAATAGGTAAACTTGGTGGAATAATTGGCCCTATGGTCGATGAAGCAGCGGTAATACCTACAGCAAAACCTGCGTCGTAACCTTTATCACGCATAGCTTTTACTTCAATTGCGCCTAACCCACCTGCGTCGGCAACAGCAGCACCAGACATACCAGCAAACAATACCGAAGCACCTACATTTACATGACCCAAACCACCTCTTAACCAACCGACCAAAGAGTTGGCAAAATCGAAAATACGCTGAGTAATGCCGGATGCATTCATTAACGCGCCTGCAAATACAAAAAATGGAATCGACAACAATGGAAAACTATTGATACCAGCAACCATACGGTGCATCACCACTAACTCTGGTAGTTGACCATCAACTAAAATAGCCAATAAAGAAGAAGCAATTAATGCAAAAGCAACCGGGGCGCCAAGCATAATCAGCACAAGTAACGAAATAAATAAAACTACGATGACCATATTTATAACCCTTGTGTTTGGTGTTTGTATGGGGTAACAAGCACAATCCGCAGTGTACGAGCCAGCATAGCGAACAAAAATACCAATAAAAGCGCATAAACCCAGGTGAGTGATAATGGCAACGAAGCCAATGAATGCGGTGAAATCAATGGAATAATTTGCCAACAAAAATATGCCAGCAGACAAATAACCACACAGTTAAAACATTCAATAACCATATGCAATTTACCGAGCGAGTTTTTCGGCAACCAACGATGGAATAACGTCATAGCGATATGCGCTTGGTTGCGACTGGCGATGCAAGCGCCAGCAAACGCCAATAAAATAAGCAGATAACGGCTCACTTCTTCAGACCAACCTAACGGAAAGTTAAATACATAGCGACTGAAAAACTGGCTAAATAAAATAATAGCGAGTCCCCAGAAAATGATTAAGCTTATCCAGTCTTCCATATGCAGTTGTTTTAGCGATATTACTTTTTGTTCAAGCTCTGCAGTGTCCATCTTTATTTAGCTCCCGCGTTATTTTCTGAATTAAGCGCAATCAGTTGCTGATAGTTTTCACGGCCGACTTTTGTTATATAAGGCGCGTGTCGTTTTAATGTTGCTTGGCGTAAACTTTGTGTGTCAACTTGATTAACACTGATGCCGTTTTGTTGAAACCAATTAATCAACGCGAGTTCGTTATTACGGGTTTCTTCACTCACTTTTTCAGCGGCTTGTTGCAACACAGCCTGGACAATTTTTTTATCTTGCTCCGGTAATTTATTCCATCGATAACTACTGACAATAGTAAGAATAGAGCCCATTAAATGGCCAGTTAGATTGATATGCTTTTGTACTTCAAAAAGCTTTTTCGCTTTTATCGTCGGCAATGGATTTTCTTGTGCATCAACAACACCTTGTTGTAGTGCCATATACACTTCAGAGAAGGCAATAGGTGTTGGGTTTGCGCCGACTGCTAATGGAAACTCTTTAAAAATACTGGCGTTAGGTACGCGTATTTTTAAATTTTGCATGCCAGCTAAATCGACAATCGGCTTGTTCGAAGTAACGTGTCGCTGGCCGTAATAGCTGTTACCAAGTATTTGATTACCGTTTGTTGCACTCGCGTAATCGTGAGCCAAATTAACTAACAAATCACTCTGGTTAAAAGCTTGCCAATGCGAATAACCGTCAAATACATATGGTAAATCCGCAATTGCCAGTGAAGGCGAAAGCTGTGCCGCAAAACTAGTGCCTGTATAAATAATATCAACCACACCTAAACTTAAACTTTCGTTAAGTTCAGCTTCTTTGCCCAAAATTGAAATAGGGAAAATATCAATTTCAATCCGTCCTTCACTTTTAACTTTTATTTGCTCTGCCGCCCACACAGCCCATTTGTGCAGAGGTTCACTTGTTTCGTATACATGTCCCCACAATAAACGCTCGGAGGCGTTTACAACTTGCATGCACAATACAGTCAATAAAACGAAAAATACCTTTTTCATAATAGAGTCATCACATCTCAATTTAAAAATTATCATTGATGCTACCACAAAAATGTTTATTGTTAACAATAAATTTAAATGCGTTAAATTTATTAACCTCTAGTCAGTTTAATTTACAGTGTTTGAATGGCTTTAAAAGTCGAGCTTTACCGACAAAGGGTGTGCGTTTTGCTGTTCCAATACAGCATGTATTTCTGCCAATATTGCTAATGCGATGGATTCAGGCAATTCACCACCTATGTTTAAGCCAATGGGGCCATAAATAGGCATTTGTGTATCTTGTAATTGTGCGTGTTTGAGTACTTTTTCTTTGCGGTGTGTTGGGCCTAATAAACCTATATATTTAGCGCTTGATTGTTGCAAAACAGCCAAAGCTGCGGCATCAAATTCAAGGTTGTGCCCCATAACCACTGCTGCGTCTACATTGTGCAGTAGTTGGCTGCCTGCTAATTGTTCTGGTGCTTGGCGAATTATCTGAGTTGCCGCAGTAAAATATTGCGCACGTGCGTTGTTGGTTCTGTGATCAACTAGTGTTATCTGCCAACCTAAGTTACCAGCCATTGCCACTAAAGGTCTTGCATCTATGCCTGCGCCAAATATCGCAATATGCGGTACGGGTTTTAATTGGATATTTAATACATCACTTTGAGTAGATGTTTTGTGGCTATCGGTAGGGTTGTTAACCACTGCCAAATTGGATTTATCTGGCGCAGCTAGATTTATTTGATAGCTAACGCTTTGTCTGCCTTGCAACAACTCCAATAACATTGGTAAATCATGATAGTGGTTTTGTGAATTAACAGGTTGCAATAATATTCGCACCATACCACCACAGCCTATACCAAGCTTCCAGCTAATGTCATCTTCTTCGCGCATATCGTATTGGATCACCGTGGCCTGTTGTTTATCCATTACTTTTTGCGCTTGGCGCATTATATCGGCTTCTAAACAACCACCACTAAGCAGGCCAAAATATTGGCCAAGGTTATTAATAAATAACATGGCGCCTGCTTTGCGATATGACGAGCCTTGAGTTTCAATAATAGTGCCCAACACCCATTGGTATTGGTCTTTTTTTTGATACCAATTATTTAATAACTCTGTTAATTGGTTAGTCATGCAAAGCTCCAATTAAGTTAAACACAAAAGGGCTTCAAATGAAGCCCTGAATAACCTTCAATAAATTTAAAAAATTAGTGAGCTAATTCTAAAATACCCCAAACTTCAAGGTTACTAACAGACACAACCGCGTCACCGTTTGTATTAGTCGAAACCGCTACAGTTGAGCTTGAACCATCAGGTAAGTGTAATTTCGCTGAAGTTACCCCTTGTGGGAAATAACTTGCAGGAATTGCCACTTCAACATTGTTTAAGATAGGTGTTACCCCACCCGCAAATGGACGATTAATTAAGTGCACAACATATGGCGCAGACGCATCAGTTTCATGAATACGAGATACCGCAGATACAGTTTCGTTTGCAACACTGCCGTTAATGCTGACGTTAATTTGTAAACCAGCAATGGTGCCACGTTGACCTATATGCCTAACTTTGCTGCCTTGTGCATCTAATACAGCTCGCTGTTCTGGCGTTAAGTAGTTTAAGTCGCCGTCGTAGAAGATGTGGTCAAACTTATCAAAGTCAGCTTGGCGCGGCACAACTGGGTATCCTGCATCACCAAACACTAACATATCAAAGTTGATATTATCTTCAGTTAGTATTTTCACGCTTGATTGCACCTGGTTACCACCGTCAATAAAGCCGGCTTTCATTGATGAGTACATAGCGTGTACATAACCTGCTTTCGCATACGAAGTGTAACCATCTAACAAGTTAGCTTGCGCTCGAACAAATTGATAGATATCACGATAGTTATCCGCTCCTGGTGACCAAGTCCAAACCTCTCCACCTACCCATACGTTAGCAGGAATAGAGAATAAGCCGCCGTAAGCATAAGCTTGAGCAACCCAACCACGACCAAAACGCGGTGCGTTTTGAATACGTAACTCGTCAAACTCCCACGGATATGGGAAGTAAGCTAAAGTTTTACCAACAGCTTGTGCACCTTTTAAGTGTACAAGAATGTTAGTTGGTAACTCGGCGATACTGGTTCTTGCACCTAAGTTCAATTCACCAGATAAGAAAGTGATGTTTTCATTGAAGATATAACCACGCGACTCAAACAAGTGGGTACTTGCACCAATTTCAATATTAGGTCGTTGCACACGAATGTATTCTAATACTTCGGCGAATTTTTGGTTCCAAACATCACGGTTAAAGTAGATGAAATCTTCTAACATTGGGATATTGCCAGAAATGGTATCACCTGCATTAGACCAATCAGTATGAGTTACCCCTTGCGCGCGTAAATATGCACCATAGTCGAAGGTATTCACATCGCTAACCCCCATAGAAGCTAACTGTGCACTGCTATACTTTTTCGACAACCATACACGGAAGTTTGCCATGGCATATGGAGAGAAGTCTCCACCAAATGTACGCATGTCAGTTGAACGTGTAGAGTTAGTTTGGGTATCAAACATCAATTTGTCAGGGTTTGCTTTTAATAATTGGTCAACTTGTGACTTCATAAATGGCACAAACGCTGGGCTGTGATTACTCAACCAATTGTTGTTATAACCGTCATGGCTTAAATAACCCATGAATGTCATACGCACATTTCGGCCGTCTAATGTTTGTACATAGTGTGGTTGTGGATTAGTAGTAAACTCGGTAAACCAACCATAACCCCAGTCAAACTCACCACGTGCAGTATATTCAAAACCTTCACTTTGGAAGTCGCCTACTACGTTAACTGCCCAATCCATAATGACAGTATCGTCATAGAAGTCATGCTCTGGTGGATGACCCCAGAATGCACCTGTCGCACCAAAGTCTGCATATGGTGTATCACCATCTACTTCTAAATTACGGTTTTGTGGATAGGTGTACCAAACGTCTGATTTTAATACTTTATTTGCAAGTGGAATTTGCACTGGTGTTTTCAAGTATTGTAAGCCTGTTGCCGGGCCATCAATTTCAGCCACTACATGATCATTCGGGTTATATACACGCGGTTGTTTAGCAGTGCTGTCGCTCACTTTAGCAAAACGAACAAAGTCACCACTCCACTGCCAATCAGAGCCACCAATAGCTTCAATGTGCACTGTGTGATTACCTGTGCTTTCTA
>NZ_JH767544.1:0-18344 GCF_000281085.1 Catenovulum agarivorans YM01 | reverse complement strand
CCGCCTGTACTGTCAAAGTATCCCCACGCAAAGGGTTCGCCGTCAATATCAATACGCGCCCCATAACTACCACCCGCAGGGGTTGATACGTTAATAAATGCACGATATGTACCCGCTTCTAAGAATACATTATGGTATTTACCATAGTCACCATTGGTTACCCAACCAACATTTGAATCACCTGTAACAAAACCATCGTTAGGATCGCTCGCCACTCGGCCAACAGTGCCGGTTTCGTCAAAGTCTTCTAGTTGAATATAAATGCCGCCTGGTGGTGGTAAAATTGGGTCTACCACAACTTGGCCACTTGATCTAAACATACTTGGGCTTAACGCGCTTGGGTGAACAAAGTTTGTGCCGCCGTCAACGTCAATACCAAAACCTATGCCACTAACCGCACCACTGCCGCCGTCAGCATTGCCAAGACGTAATTCAAAGTCATGCCAACCTGGGGTTAAGTTTAAGTCAGTTGTTTGTGATGAATTTTCCCAACTGTCGTTGGAAAGAACTAGTTGGCCATCAATGTATAAACGTACGCTGTCGTCTATATGCTCGTAGAAAGAGATATGACCATCAGCATCATAAATTTCACCACGGAATACTTCGGTAGAATTAGCTCGAATTGCATCGTCTGTCTCTAACAAATCAGTTGTAACGTCGTAATTAGGTGGATTTGCAACATAACCGGCTTCACCAGCAAAGTTCATGGCACCATCTACACGACCAAACAATAAACCTTGACCATCGTGATAATACTCACCTTCACCTGGCTCGCCACCACCATTGTCGGTTTCACAACCTGCAGCATCTACAGGTGTACCTACTGGTGTATTTGGACATTGGTCAAGATTATTGTTTACGCCATCGTTGTCGTCATCTAATTGTGATGCACCGCAACCCGAGCCATTAACAGCTTCACCCGCTGGCGTGTTTGGACACATATCAAGGCTGTTGTTTACACCGTCGTTGTCTGTATCGTTATTTACGATAATTTCACAGCCGTTTGCATCGACCGTTGCACCAGCGGTAGTGTTTGGACATTGATCAATATTATTGTTTACACCATCGTTGTCGCTATCTAATTGTGATGCGCTGCACCCAGTTAGATCAGCAGGTTCGCCTGCTGGTGTATTTGGACATACATCAGAGCCATCTAACACACCGTCGTTATCAGCGTCTTGTTCTGGTTCACCTCCACCATTGTCGCCATCTAAATTAGTGAAAGTTAAAGCATCACCAAACCATAACCAGCTAAATTCGCCAGTAGAACTTTGTGCTTGAACACGTACTGTGTGAGTGCCTGCAGTGATGTATACAGAGCCAGTTAATTGAAATTCTGCAAAATCAGCTTGATTACCCGTATGCACTGGCACTTCATTAATTTCTGTACCGTCAACAAATAACACAGCGGTAGCATGTGAGGTTTGCCCAGAAGCTAACATGGAGACGCTGTAATTGCCTGAAGATGGGAAGTTAATTGTGTAGTCAACCCAATCTGTGGTTTGCACACTATCAACCACTGTGTGTTTATCATTTGGATAACCACGTTCGCCAACTAAAACACCTTGTGCGCGTGCATCATCACTACCTGTTGCATCGAAGGCTTCCATTTGAATAACAAAAGACTCACCACTAGGCGGTGTGCCGCCACTATTCGTCGGGCAGCCATTTGCGTCTACTGCAGTACCTGCAGGCGTACCTGGGCATTGGTCTTGGTTGTCGTTTACACCATCGTTATCTGAATCAGTAACAGGCGTAGAGGTTTGGGTTAAAACAAAAGATTCTAAATTCCATTGCCAAGTAGAGCCTACCGCCAATAAACGAACGGTTGAAGCGCCTGCTGGCAAAGTAACTGAATGAGAAGGTGTTAAAGATTGGAAATCATCCCAGTGCCCGAAAGGCACTGCAACTGAACCTTGGCTTTGCCAAGTGCCGTTTGAGTTAACTAAAACTTCGATATTT
The DNA here is from genome assembly GCF_000281085.1 of Catenovulum agarivorans YM01. Taxonomy (GTDB): domain Bacteria; phylum Pseudomonadota; class Gammaproteobacteria; order Enterobacterales; family Alteromonadaceae; genus Catenovulum; species Catenovulum agarivorans. The sequence goes on along the minus strand of NZ_JH767544.1, from coordinate 16,382 downwards.
GGCCCAGATTGAACACTGGTACCAACAAAATATTCTATGTTGTATTCACCGCCTTGGGCGTTAATGTTGTAGTCGACAAAGTCACCGGCGTTAATAAAGTTAATCGCCCCTTGTCCGTTTACATTGTATATGGTTACCGGGTTAGGCTGGCCATCACTGTATGTTCCGCCAGAATTAGTGAAAGATTCTGCCTGTAATACTAGAGTCTCTGCTTGCGCATGAGCTCCAAGTAAAGCAAGTGAAACTGCAATACTTGAGCTCAACAGAGAACGTTTAGTTTTAAACATTTTATTCTCCAAATTTTTGTTGTGTAAAGTAAGTGGTTCTTACTAGAGCGTGTTGATGACAAGCTAAACTAGCCCACCATCACACAGTAAAACATTTTGTTAATTGATAACAATTATTAAAAAAGCAAAAAAATACGGGGAATATTTTAAAAAGCTAAATATCGACCCCGTAGGCAAGTCAATTGATTTGTGTGAATATTAGCCTGCCACTTTGCCCAGCTAGAGTAGAACAACCAATCACAAATGACAACAATTAAAAGTTAACAAAATAAAAACAAATCACAAGTTATTGTTTTAAAAAGAAATAAAAAAGAAACATCGAGCAAAAAACAAACAGATCATGGTAAATTGTTAACATTAACAAAAGAGTTTGAAGGTTAGGCTGAACAATAATAAGAGTTGGGTTAATACCCAACTCACAAGGTTGTGAAAATAATTAAACTGAAGTTAGGTTAATTAAACCGATAAATATTGGTTGATTGGTAAAACTCGGTATCGTTTACCACTTGCTGCAAAAATTGCATTGGTCAGGCTAGGTGCAACTGGAGGCACGCCAGGCTCACCGACCCCACCTGGATATTCATCACTTTGGATAATTTCAACCGCTAGCTGCGGGCACTGCTGCATTCTCAGCAATGGATAGTCATGGAAGTTAGATTGTGAAACTGCACCTTGTTTAATATCTATTCGCCCCATCAACGCCAATGACAAACCAAAGATCATAGCACCTTCAATTTGTGCGTGTACCCTGTCTGGGTTAACCGCGATGCCACAGTCGATCACAGCTTGCGTCTGCAATACTTTTAATTGGCCATTTTTCACTTCAACTTTGCTGGCCACTCCAACATAACTAACAAAACTACGGTGAATAGCCAAACCCCAAGCTTGGCCTGCTGGCAACTTTTCATCAAAATCGACCAACTGCTCAAGCTTATCTAACACAGCTTTGTAGCGTTTAATGCTAATTGGGTGACGCTGCAAACTTTCATCATAGTTAGTGTAGCCTTTAAACCCATAGTCTTCAGCTGGGTTTATCATGCGGTCTTGCGCGTATAACTGGCGAAGATATTTATGTGTGGCAATGCCTTTACTTTGGGCTAATTCATCGACAAAACTATGCAAAGCAAACGCATGTGGAATATTACTTACAGAGCGTAACCAGCCAATACGCACAGGGTTTTGATAACCTGAAGACTCACTTTGTAAACTCTCAACTTGATAAGGAATATCATTAAAACCTAACGACAATTCAACATCTAACATATCTTCAGTTGACGGGTCGAACGTCGTTTTAATACTTGGCATCACCGAGCGCTGCTGCCATGCTGTGATATTAGCGCGTTTATCCAGCCCAGCTTTAATATGTGCAACAGCACCCGCATGAAAATAGCCCATTTGAATGTCATCTTCACGCGTCCATACTACTTTAATCGGCTTACCCATTTGTTTAGATAAATACACAGCTTCAGCAACAAAGTCAGCTTTAGATTTACGCCCAAATCCGCCACCTAATAAAGTGACATTTACTTTTATTTGTTCGGGCTTTAAACCCACTATTCCAGCAACATTATCCATAACCGCTTGTGGATTTTGTGTTGCCGCCCATATTTCACAGCTTGTGTCTGTAACTAACGCTGCGGCAGCTGGCGGTTCCATAGGCGCATGGGCTAAAAAAGGTACTTGGTAAGTCGCCTCAATGATTTGATCGGCTTTAGCAAAACCTGCAGTGATATCGCCTTTTTCGGCACTACGTTTTGCTGGGTTTTGCGCTTTATTTGCCATATCAGCAAACGCGCTATCGCTATCAAAATCTTTATTAACGCCATAATCCCAATCAATTTTGAGCGCTTTACGTCCTTGATTAGCCGCCCAAGTATTGGTTGCGATAACCGCCACACCACTACCCGATGTATACACCACAGGTTTAACTGTAGCTGGCATGTTAATTACATCAACCACACCAGGAATTGCTTTGGCGGCGCTGGCATCAAAAGATTTAACTCTGCCATACAAGACAGGGCAGCGTTCTATACTGGCAATTAACAAACCTTTTAGCTCAACATCTATGCCATAAGTGGTATTGCCTGTGGTCATATCGTGTAAATCGACAATCGGCACAGGTTTTTGAATATAGTTAAATTGCTCTTTGCTTTTAAAAGTTAAACTAGCAACATTCGGCACAGGCTGGTTGGCGGCAAGTTCAGCTAAATCACCATAATTTAAACTATAGCCATTGGCTAAATTAAACACCTTGTGTTGTTTAGCTTGCACTTGTGATTTATCAACTTGCCAATAGTCAGCCGCAGCTTGTTCTAACATGGCGCGTGCAGATGCGCCGACTTCTCGCAGCTTAGTGTAAAATTTACGAATACTGGTTGAGCCATCGGTGTTTTGATCGCCATATGCTCTGTCACCTAGTCCTTGAATAACATTGATTTTCTCCCAATCAACATCCAGTTCATCGGCAATTATTTGAACAACCCCGGTTTTAGCGCCTTGGCCCATTTCTGATCTGTGATTAATAATATCTACTCTGTTATCAGGGCGAATTGATACAAACACATTGAGCTTTTGTGGCTGGTCACTTTTAATAAACATTGCCTGCGGTGCATTGCCCGAGGTTGAACAACCCAATAACAAACCACCACCAGCAACACCTGTTAAGGTTAAAAATTCGCGCCTATCCAATTTAAAGGTGTTCATTATTTAACCCCTTTATTTTGTTGCATAGCAGAAGCAGCATCTTTAATCGCTTGTTTGATGCGAGGATAAGTACCACAACGGCAGATATTACCCGACATAGCATTGTCTATATCTTGATCGCTTGGTGACGTATTATTCTTGAGTAAATTTAATGCAGACATTATTTGCCCAGACTGGCAGTAGCCGCATTGAGGAACGTTATTTTCACGCCATGCAACTTGAATAGGATGATTGCCTTGTGCGTCAACCCCTTCAATTGTGGTAATTTCAGCGCCTTTAGCAACCATAACAGGAGTAATACATGAGCGCATTGGCTGGCCGTTAACATGAACAGTACAGGCCCCACATAAACCTTGGCCACAACCAAACTTAGTGCCTTTTTTTCCAAGCAAATCTCTAACAACCCAAAGCAGTGGCATTTCGTCTGGGGCATCTACCTGATATGTTTGTTTATTGATTTTTAATTCCATCTTTTACCCTCACGGCTTAAATTTTATTGGTTTATTTGCATTGAATTATTCGTGTTCATTTTTGAACTATTTAAACTGACCAATTGGTACAACAACTCGGTTTTTGCCATTTGATTAACGTCAATAAACGGGTTGTCTATTTCAATAACATACCGTTGCGACAAATTCGCCTGGCGTAACATGTCTTGAATTAATTTTGAGTGAATGAGTGTTTGATAATAACTACCGTCATTCAATGCTAATTGCATACCTTGAGCAATGAGTTGGTGAAGTGCGAAATTGGCTTGATTGACATAAAAATAAAAAGCCGATGGGTAAATTAATAATATATTGGGCTCAACCGCTATAGCTAACTCTGGTCTTTGCGCAACCTCATCCCAAGGCTCATGAACACCGAGTGAAATAAAATCAAAACGCTTTGCGTGCAGCATCTTCCATAAATTTCGCGCTTGGGTTGATTTCTCGACGGTAAAACCTGCATGTTCGAGTATGCGGGTATCGCCCCAAAATGCACCTTGGCCAACAGTAAATGCTTGTAAGTCGTTAACGGTTTTAACCTTGCTAAACCTAGCTTGTTCGCCTTGTCGAATCACTAAAACTCGATAGCCGCCTAAACCTCTAAAAATAGGTACTTCAACCGCGAGTAGGCCCTCAACTTTATATGAGCCTGCACTACCCCATTTTAAACTCAGGCGATTTTTCGCCACATACATAACTTCACGCGCGTCAGTTAACGTCTCATCAAGTTCTTTAAAACAAATAGATGAGTCAACTTTAGTCAAAGATAATTTGAGCAATTCAACAATTAGTATTTCTTTATCATTGTCGCGTAAAGGATGAGTGAGTGTTAGTTCGCAGGCTTGAACGCCCGCAAATAGGCTAGGGCAAATAACCAGAATAAAAATAATCAAAGCTTTCATTGTGCACCTCAGTCTAGTGAAGCTTAACTCTGGTTAACAGCCTGCTCCTTAGGTGCCATGCAGAGTTTAACTGTGATTTAGTTGCTTTGAACCATGCGCTAAAAAAGCCCCAAGCAAGCTTGGGGCAAGAGGCACACATGGTACACACACAAAGTTCTTATAAGGTATTTGGGTCTAAAATATACTGCTCGTAATGCGGATCAACTCGACTGATCATCGGGTTAGTAAATTTAAAAATGCGTCGTTGTTTTAAATTACTAAATTGAAACCTTTCGTAAAAATATTCTTTCCATAACGCATTTAACTCACCCGTTTTATACGCTCGTTCTAATCCAACTTGGATACGTTCAGCCAAAAGTTTGTTGTCAGGATGGGTAAAAAAGAACTTGGGCAAGGGGTAATAAATACAAATTTCCGTGTCGTAACGTAAACCATCAATATGTTTGAACTTATCCCATTCGCGTTTTAGTTCGTGCGCACCTAAAGGAAACATGTCGCCGCGATTATTTGCAGCCATATAAAAAAGACCTTCAATATGACTACCTTCAACGACACGAAATCCTTGCGAACGTAAAATATCTCCGTCTAACCAGCCGCGGCCTTGAATAATTTTTAATTGTGATGCTTGCTCTTTAGTCTGAACTGTACGTAGTTTGTTTTGTGCTTCAGGTGAGATCAAACCAACACGATAGCCTGCTACACCCAACTCCACTGGGAAATGCACTGCTGCTAGTTTGTCTAACAAATCGTTCGATACTGAATCTTTGTAAAGGTAATTTTGAAACTGCTTTTCTTCAGCTTCAACACGCATACGCGTATAACTAGGAGTTTCCCCCGGCCTTACGTTTAATTGATAAACACCATAGTCTTCAACCGTGTTATCTAACGCCAGTTTAACCAAATTATATTCGTACTGCTGTTTTGCATCGCCCTGTATGCCCGTAGCAAAAGTCACGACAGTTTTAGCAATCCCTTGTGATTGACAACAAAGTGTTAATACTAACAATGCGATTAACTTTTTCATCTTTGGTTTACCTCTCACAACAATTCAGATAATTGTACACTGTTAACAATACGCAGTAAACCACAAAATTCCCTTTTGTTTAAAAAAAGTAAATTGCGGGTAATAAAAATAATCCCCACTACCATTCATTGGCAGCAGGGATTATGGGGAGGCTAGTTATCTTATTTCTATCTAAATGGTTTTATTATTTAGTTTCTTTTAAATAAACAGTTTTCTTTTCTAAATACTGCTCTAAACCAAATTTACCGTCTTCACCACCAAAACCACTTTGTTTCCAACCATTATGGAAACCTTGGTGTTGTTCACCCATGCCACGGTTTACGTATACTTCACCTACATCTAAGTCGTTAATAAACTTATTGATATCGAAGAAGTTTTTTGTGTAAACATAGGCACTTAAACCATAAATACTGTCGTTACAGAATTCGATGGCTTGCTCTGCATCTTTAAATTTTACAACAGGTAAAACAGGGCCAAAAGTTTCTTCGTGTACCGCAATGTTTGATTGTTCAACATCCACAAGCACTGTTGGCTCGTACCAACAACCACCCGCAAAACCAGCAACTTTAGCAACTTGGCCACCCGTAGCTATTGTTGCACCTTGTTTAACTGATTCTTTAACAATGTGATCAATATTATCAATTTCACGTTGATTACATTTAGGACCCATTTGGCTCTCACGATCCATAGGATCGCCAACTTTCAACCCTTTAACTTGCGGTAAGAACTTAGCCATAAACTCGTCATATACTTTTTCGTGAACATATAAACGCTCAACACAAGTACAAACTTGGCCACAGTTAGCAAAACGCCCCCATAAAGCTCCTTCTACCGCTTGGTCTAAATCAGCATCATCCATGACTACCATAGGTGCTTTACCACCTAGCTCTAACATAACCGGAGTCATGTATTCAGCACTGGTTTTGTAAATTTGTTTACCTGCGTAAGTAGAACCTGTCATAGTGATCATTTTAGTGATCGGGCTTTCACATAAAGCTTGACCCACAACAGAACCAGAGCCATTAATGATGTTTAATACGCCCGCAGGAATGCCCGCTTCTACCGCTAAACGACCCAACTCAGTTGTTGCTAATGGCGTTTCTTGCGTAGGTTTTAATACCATAGTGTTGCCAGTAATTAATGCCGGACCAATTTTACGCCCAGCCAAAGCTAGCGGGAAATTCCATGCGGTAATACCAACCACAACACCACGTGGTACTTTGTGAATGTAGATTTTTTCGTCTTGATTGTCTGAAGGTAAAATATCCCCTTCAATCGTTAATGCATTATCACAAGCGTATTCAATAAAAGTTGCAGTAACTTCAACTTCCATTTCAGCTACAGCAATCAATTTCCCTTGCTCGGCAACTAACATTGGCGCCAACACAGTTTTAGCTTCACGAATTTTTTGCGCGAAGTTACGTAAGATTTTTTGACGTGTGCGTGACGTTAATTTAGCCCAAGCTTTTTGCGCTTTATTAGCGCTTTCCAACGCAAACTGTGCATCTTCAGCGCAGCCTTTTGGAATTTCGCCAATTTTTTCACCGGTAGACGGGCTTAATACATCAATTACACCATCTGCATACGACTTAACGTATTCGCCATTAATAAAATTTACGTTATTTTGGAAAGCCATAGGTTTATCTCCCCATCCAGCCGCCATCTACCAACAGAATAGCGCCATTTACATAGTTTGCAGCTTCAGAAGCTAAGAATACAGCAGGGCCTTTAAAGTCTTCGGGTGTACCCCAGCGACCTTGTGGAATTCGACCTAAAATTGCCGCGCTGCGCTCAGGATCATTACGTAATGCTTCCGTATTATCAGTGTCGATATAACCAGGGGCGATAGCGTTTACGTTTACGCCTTTGCCAGCCCACTCGTTTGACAATGCCATAACCAACTGGCCAATTGCACCTTTACTTGCTGCATAACCAGGCACTGTAATACCACCTTGGAAAGTTAACAATGATGCGGTAAAGATAATTTTACCCGATCCACGTGCCACCATGTCTTTGCCAATTTCACGGCTTAATACGAACTGAGAGTTTAAGTTAACGTCAATTACTTTATCCCATAAATCGTCACCATGCTCTGCCGCAGGCGCACGTAAAATTGTGCCCGCATTATTAATTAAGATGTCAATTTTTGGAAAATCAGCTTTAACTTGCTCAATAAAAGCATACAAAGCTTGGCGATCAGCAAAGTCACATTGGTAAGCTTTAAAGTTACGGCCTAGCGCTTTTACTTCTTTTTCAACTTCTGAGCCTTCAAGCTCTAAGTTGGCAGAAACGCCGATAATATCGGCGCCCGCTTGAGCTAAACCTAAAGCGATACCTTTACCTATACCACGTTTACAACCAGTAACTAAGGCAACTTTACCTTCTAAACTAAATTTTTCTAACATAATAAAATCTCTTACTTTTTGTGCTATTAGGCTTACTCAGCGTTACACTCAACTAAAGCTTTCATGCCTTGTGGATTGTTGTCCATGCTCGCAAACGCATCACCAATATTTGCAAGTGGGTTAACCGAGCTGATAAATGGCGCTACATCTACTTTGCCAGAAGCGATTAGGTCGATGGCCCAGTCAAAATCTTCAGCTTCGTATACACGCGCACCTAATAACTCTAGTTCTTTCCAGAAGAATTGGAATAAATCGATTTCAGGTTTTTGCGAGTGAATAGCAACCATAACAATACGACCACGACGGCCAGCAATTTGCGTCATAGCATCAATTGCAGGTTTAACACCTGAAACTTCAAATACAACATCGGCGCCTTTTGTACCTGTCCATTCATCAACAAATTTAGCTAAGTCAGTTTCTAATGGATTGACAGATTCAACACCTAGTTTTTCAGCAAACGCACGGCGTGATTCATTTGGCTCAGAAACTAAAACATCCGCACCGACACTTTTAGCCACAGCTGCAACTAATTGACCGATTGGACCACCACCTAACACAACCGCTTTTTCACCAGCTTGTAAACGTGAACGACGAATGTCGTGGCAAGCAACTGATAATGGTTCGATTAACGCACCTTGTTTTAAGTTAACGCCAGCCGGTAATTTGTGCAAAGTGCGCGCTTTAACTGTCCAATTTGATTGGAAAGCACCCGGTGAATCAATGCCCATAAATTTAAGATTTTGACAAATGTGCGTGTGACCCGCTTTACAAGTTGGACACTCTCCACACCAATCTAATGGGCGCACAACAACACGCTCACCAACAGCAAAACCAGTTACCTCACTACCAACTTCAACAATTGTACCCGACATTTCATGGCCAATTGTTTGAGGTGGATTAACACGCGCGTCCATAACACCATGATAGATGTGCATGTCGGTACCACAGATACCAACATAACCAACAGCCAATTTAACCTCATCCGCTTTTGGCAAATTGTTAACACCTTCAACAATTGAAAAACTTTTATCACCCATATATTGAGCAGCTATCATAATTGTTACACCTCTAAGATTGTTTAATTAAATGTGGACCGACTAACGCTTGGTCGAACTCAACGCCCGTACCAGCAACATTTGGTGCAACCGCTCGACCATTTTCATCAACAATAAATGGCTCGGTTGTATATTGGTCAATTGGGAAAGAATGCACTTCCATATGTCCGGCATTTGGCTGTGAAGCCATTAACGACACGTGCAATTCATGCATACCATGGGTACAAATAGGCAAATTGTTGATATAAGCGAGATCCGCCACTTTTAACCAACCTGTGATGCCACCAATATTCGAAGCGTCTGGCTGTAAAAATCCTAACTTAGCTTGTTGTACCGCATAGTTGAATTCGTAAACTGTATGGAGGTTTTCGCCCATAGCTAACGGAATTGTGGTGTTTTCAGCTATACGAGCATAACCTTGGTAGTCATCAGGAATTGTTGGTTCTTCAAACCAAGTAATGTCGTATTGTTCAATTGCTTTGGCAAAACGAATGGCAGTTTCAACAGTTAACGAGTAGTTAGCATCGACCATAAAAATGATATCGTCGCCAATCAATTTGCGTACAGCGGCAACACGAGCGACATCTTCGCGATAGTCGGCTTTGCCTACTTTTATCTTGACGCCTTTAAAGCCACGATCTAAATAACCTTGAATATTGTTAAGCAGCTTTTCTTCAGAAAAATTAAGGTCGATACCACCTGCATAACAACGGGTTGAATTGTTTGCACCACCCGCTACTTGCCATAAAGGTTGATTTAAACGCTTACAGCGAATATCCCACAAAGCGATATCAACCGCAGACATAGCAAAACTAACTAAACCACCACGGCCGATATAATGCAGCTTGTACAACATATCTTCCCAAATTTTGCCGATTTGAGAAGTGTCCTGGCCGACTAGTGATGCTTTTAAATCATCTTCAATAAGCGAATAAATAGCGCGACCACCAGTACCACCTGTGTAGGTATAACCAACACCTTCATAACCATCGTGAGTAAAGACACGACAGACGACTAATTCAAAATGCGTGTGGTCACCATGCTTAGCATCACTTAGAACTTCCGCTAGTGGAATTTGATAATACTCAGTTTTCACTGAGCGAATTCGAGAATTAGCAGAATGTAAGCATGGTACATCTGCTTGCTTGGCTAAATTGACCATAAAAACCTTCAAACAAACACAATCTTCATTTAATTGTACATTGTTAACAATAATATTCAATTAATAATAACTGCTTGTGTTGGTTATTTTCGCAAAAACTTATTAAGCCATTGATATTTAGAATATATTTTTGTGAAAAATTCTTAAGACAATAAATAAAACTATGGTTAAAAACGCAGGTTCATCAAGCGTTATAACAGTGAAAAAAGACAGGCACTATACAACAAAATATAGCTAAATAGTTGTTATTTAATGGATTTTATAGATTTAGTCTTTTGCACTACCACATCCTTTAACAATGCGCTAGCCAATCTGAATTAAACGTATTAGAATCCAGATATACTATTTTTATTTATTTAATGTATAAAGTTTACAATTTCTTAATGTATACACCTAATGTGGGACCAAATTATGAATAAGAAAATCAAAATAATTCCCGTTCGCGAGCAAATTGCTGACGCACTTAGATCTGATATTATTTCAGGTGAACTTCAAGCCAATACCAAATTAAATGAGCAACAATTAGCAGAAAGATTCGGTGTTTCTAGAGGGCCAATTCGAGACGTTTTATTAAAGTTAACTAAAGAAGGTTTGTTAGTTAGTAAAAATAACGTAGGTTCATCTGTTAGCAGCCCATTATCTGCTGACATGCAAAAATTAAGCATAGATATTAGACGTAAAATCGAAGAATTTGCGCTGAAAAATTTAATTGGTCATGTCACAGAAAAACAATTCGAAGACCTCGACGATATTATCGACAGAATGCAAGAGCATTTTAATAAAGAAGAGTTTACTGAACTCACTAAAGCCGATATCGAGTTTCATCAATATCTAGTTAACCTAGCTGGCGGCGAAGACCTGGTAAATATCTGGTATCCAATCGTTATGCGTATGCGCATGAACTACCAGCGTATAAAAACCTCACAAGCTTTGGTTGACGAGCATAAGGATATTGTTAACGGTGTTCGCAATAAAGATTTAAAAGAAGCGACTGCGGCATTAAGAAAAAACATTAAATAAATCAAATAGCCCGAACATGAAAGTGTTCGGGCTTTTGACTGTTTATAAGCTTATAACTTGCTTACAGTTATATTGTCTAAGTAATAATCCAAAGTTAATGTATTTGCAACCCCTGGGCTGAATGCTTTAAATCCAACAAAATACTGGCCTTGAGGTAAAGTCGCAGCGTGGCTAAGAGTATGCCAACTACCCGCGGTTTTTCGTTGCCACAACTTGTACGTTTCTGAGTTTTCGGGCGCATCTACAGGCCTAAATGAAATCTCAATCACATAGTCGGTCCCCACTGACAAATTATCCCCATATACGTCTAGGCTAAGTTGATAATCAGCAGTGTCAGTTACCTCAAATACAATTTTATCGTAAACGAAATGCTGAATACCCGCTTGGTTAAAAGCAAACATAATACTGTTATTGCCGTCTTTTGCTTGCACGGAACTGACAGATAACTGATTCGATAGGTCGGTTGCATAACTTTCGTGTTTAAACGCATACCAGTCTGTTACGTCTGCACCTTCACCATCATTATTGCCACAACTAACTAAATTACTTGCATTACAAACAGATGCTGTTGGTTCAGCGGTCGTATCTCCGGCAACAATATTAACTGGCCACACGCCCTTATCTACAACCTCTCCTTCACTATTGCTAAATCTAACCCATAGGAAATAGAAATTGCCGTCAGCCAATTCTGCTGTTGGTGTTACATTTGTTAGCGGAATACTCACTGACGCTTGACCTGAAGTCGTACCAATTATTCTGGCATCAGAGGCAGTATAATCTTTGACCACATTTGACCAATCTGAAGTCATTTCACGTAAAAAGAATTTTGCCCCATCATCCACACCGGCAATTACGCTGTCTCCTGTGCCCGCATGATAATCAACTACCACATCTAAACTTGCCGAGGTCAAAAATTCAGTCGTTTTGTAATAATCTTCATCACTAAATGCAATTGAAGGTGGTGCATAAGTTTCCACATTAATTGTGCTGCTATCTTCAAATCCACCATCAAGTGTTGTCGCCGTAATGATAACTTGGCCATCGGCAATACCACGTACAACACCCTGTTCATCAACAGTCGCTATCGAGTCGTCAGTTGATGTCCAATTGATATCTTTAATATCGGCATTATCAGGTGTAAAACTAGCGGTTAACTTTTGGCTACTGCCAACCAGCACTAAAGTAGATTCTGGCAAAAGTGAAATACCCGACACAGGTATATCAAAATATGGCACTACGTTTATCACAGCCGAACCTGACTGAGCATTAGCGGTAGATGTTGCAGTAATAGTCACCCCAGTTCCTTCGGCAACACCCGTTACCACCCCATTATTGTCGACTGTCGCAAGGTTTTGCTTATCGGATATCCAGTTTACATTCGGATTAGCATTAACTGGCTCAAGCACTAAAGATAAATCTATAGAACGGCCTACTCTTACCTCTGCAGCTTCAGGGGTCAATTTAATGCTATTAGGCTCAGGGAATTCACCATCCGCGCTTTTAAGCAAGGTATTAACCGCCTGATCTTTTAGATAAACAGTTTCACCGTTGCGCCAACGAATTTCTATCGATTCAATTCCACTTGCATCAGCTAAACCAAAATGAATTGTATTTAACAAACTTTGAGAATGAGACTCTCCAGAAGAACCAACTCGCTTGTAGTAAGTACCGAAAGCCGTGGTTACTGTGACTTGCGCTGAAATTGGGTCTATATTTTCAATTGGGCTATAACCCACCTGCACCAGTGTAAATTGATTTGTACCTGCATAGTCATTTTGGAACATATGCCACAAACCGTATTCATCGTCACCACTCAATACATCAACATCACCGTCTAAATCAAAATCAAACGCTTGACCTGAATCAGCATGACCAGTCGAGTCCATAGCGGTTGCTTGATCAGATGTGACAATTTCAAAACTGTTTTGGCCAGTATTCAACAAAATATAGTCGGCTACACGCTGCTGCAAATATGTATAACGATAAACAAATATGTCGTTAAACGAGTCATTGTTGAAATCCCCATGAGTCACCCCCCAATGATTACCGCCTTGAGGAATATTCCAACTTGCTGGTGCCAACTCAAATTTATCACCTTGATTAATCAATAAGGTATCCTGCATGTTCCTATTGTTAGGTTGCCAGTCTGTTTGTACCGAAGAAATACCCGCCAAACTATACTTGATACTCCAACTTAACTTTTGATCACGGACAATTTCCATTTTCCATTCACCATTGCCTAGATGACCAATATAGATACCGTTAGCATCTCGAGTGGTCGGCCAACCTTGTGCTTGTGTTTGGCTAATAGGATTCACTTCATCACGATCGGCAGGTACAAATGCAGTTTTATCAGCGCCAAGGAAAATTTCAAAATCACCAGTGTATCCAGAGGTTCGAATAATGCTGGTATCATAATTGATGAGCTTTATGTCGCTGTCAGCAGAAAAACTGAACTCAGTTTTTCCAGCAGTGTCGCCCTTATCACTGATATCCATTTGTTGGCTAGTTGGATTAAAGTCGAGCGATTTATCCGCAACACTATAATAACCTTTACCGGCAGCAACATAGATATCCAAATCACCATCATTATCAAGGTCTACATCCGTGGCAGCTATACCGCCCCATAAATCACGCACTGATTGTGGTAGCCAAGTATCGCTGACATTGCTGAAGGTAAAATCTCCATTACCTTGCCATAAAGACATTGGCGCGATCATCAATATGTCATCTATGCCATCTTTATTAAAATCAGTCACCAGTACACGATCGCTCGATGCATAACCTAACCCGAGTATATCAACAACCTCAAAGGTGCCATCCCCCTTGTTACAATAGAAAATATGTTGCGCGCCAGTTTCGCCATTAATTCCAGCAGCATTAAATAAGGCTAGGTCTAAATCTCCGTCCATATCTAAATCTAACCAGCGCGGAGAACGCCCTCGCGCACCAGCGGTAATGCCAACTGCCGTATCACTACGAACAAGCGTGCCATTATCATTGCGGAAAAATACTGGTGGCGTTGGGTTTGTGCCATTACCACCACCTAGGGTAATAATTAAATCAAGATCACCATCATTATCATAATCACCGGCAGCAGAGCCATGTAAATCCATCAATTTCCATAAAGACAAATCTGTTGAATTTTTGGTTAAGCTGCCATCACCATTGTTCCAATACAGTTTACTTGGCGAATCGTTATGATTATTTAAGATAAGATCATAGTCACCATCGTTATCCATATCTGCAATAGAAGGGCCACCGTACTTCAAACTAGGATCATCAAACAAACCAATGTCAGCCGAAATATCGGTAAATTTAGGTAGCGCTTTGGCTGTCGCATCCACAACATCAATGTGCTTAACTGTGATATCGGCTGCATTAGCAATAATTTTTATCGCTTTTTCACCAGTACCATCAAACTCAACAATTGCTGTTAGAGAATGCTGACCAGAGCTTGGAATATTTAAACTATCAAGCAAGATTTTACCATCAACTTCGATACTGATATGTGCGTACGCAGCGGCAATAGACAGATCAAATAAAATCGACTTAGTGGCCTGCCCCGAAACCATGTAGCTAGTTTCAAAAGGTTGACCTAATTGTATAACCGTTTCTGTGTCTACTAATTTTGTACTAGGGTTTTCAGGCTGTGGATTCTCCGGCTCTGGGTTCTCTGGTATCGGAGTGTCTTTAACATCTTCGGTGCTAATATCTAATTCACACGCGGCTGTCAGCGATATCAATACACCTAAACATAAAGTTCTGAATTTTGCTTTCCAAAACATATTTGCGTTTCCTCTGTTCATATTATTTGTCTTCGAAACTTCTAGGCAGCTTAGGCTGAAATAAATTTGCCAAGCTTACAAAATGCTAACAATCTACAAACATAAAAACCTTAACAAACTTGACCAACCGCATAGAAAACAGAAAATAAAAAACAAAATAAAATCAATACGTTAAATATTATAAAAATCAAAACCTCAAAAACTTGAACACAGCACATCCGTTACAACTACCAATCACGGGTAGTTTTCTTTTTTGTACCTTAAAGGCGCAACTCCGGTAATCTTTTTAAACACAGTTGTAAAATAATTTGAGTCATTAAAACCAACCGCAAAAGCGACGTCCGCTACAGTTAAGTTCGCCAATAATTTTTTTGCTTGGTTGACTCTAAATTGATTTAGATATTGTTTGATTGTCTGTCCTGTATCTTTTTTAAAACAACGTACTAGGTACGATTGGCTCACATTGCAGGCTATCGCGAGCTCTGCAATATCTATGTGTTCTTGGAAGTGCTTAGCAATATGCTGTTTAACTCTGGGCGTGATCTGCTCACTGCGTGTGAGCGGTAGCTGACAAATTAAACTGGTTAGCTCATTGCTTTCTTTAGTAACAATACTCTGATGTGTTTGTTGGTCTTCACTTCTTTTCCGCGCGTCCAAGCAAGCAAAATTGGGTTGTCGCACAACACGCATTTTTTTATCTAGTGAGAGTTGGAACTGATAGTGTTGCCGATGCAACTTCCGCTGCAATTCTTCCTTAAAGTGCTGTGCTTGATTTTTAGTTTTTTGGATGTCTTGATAGACAGCTAGAGTCCAAAATATCGCGGTGCACATAGCGCCAACATAATAAATCCAATAACTTTCGTAAGCTAAACCAATAATGTAAGTAGAGACCAGTAGGATGGCACCAACTAACAAAGCTAGACAAGTTTTACGTTTTTCCTCAGATGACTCGTGCAACAGTAACCAACAGATCGGCAGTAAATTTACACAAATGAGCAGCAACATTTCTGCATCTCTGTGGTTAGCGCCTGTCACTGTAAACGGAATTATTTGCTGATAGTAGTCAGCCAGCAGCATATTTTGATGGCTTGCATCGGCACAGACAATATAAACAATCGACATTAATGCCGAAAAAATAAACAGAATGTGGCGGTACAAAGGTTTAACTAATATTCCGCACTGCTGATATAAAAACAAAGTCAGCGAGGGTAAACCTATAATAAACAGCAAAGCAATGCGAATATACAAAACCGCATAAGCCCACTGCGTCTCCAAAAATTGCTGTGCGACCATACCTAACAAATAGCAGACAAAAGTTGCGATAAAACAGTTAAATAAAACGAGGTGAGCAATTACCTGTCGGCCTAGGTAGTTGAAGTATATAGCCGCCATAATAAACAATTGGGCGGCAAGCAATGGCAAGATAACAAAAGAGATGAGCGTTTCTGTTTCAGCTGTCATACAAATGATCCCTAAGGTATGTAAACCTAAACTCTAGATATCAAGTAGGGTGAGGCTTACGCCTCATCCCTCTCACAGAACCGTACG
>NZ_JH767543.1:33454-59093 GCF_000281085.1 Catenovulum agarivorans YM01 | reverse complement strand
ATTCAGATTTCTTTCAATCTGACGGGTTTGCCAGCTTCGCTGGGCAAACAAAAAAGCCCTTGTATGAACAAGGGCTTTGTATGGAAATTAACAATTAAAGTACAATTTATTACTTAGGTGTGATAACTAAGTCGTCAACAACTACAATAACATTACTCTCAGCTCTTAACTGTATGAACGAATTAGCGGTACCAACATCCGTGTCAAAAGTTAGAGTTTGCCCTACTTGTAATTTCAAGGCTGCAACAGAGCCATTCATAAATCTTGATGCTGAATCATGAATTGAACTACTACTAGAGCCAGTGTTGTTGTCAATGTACAATTGAAAATATTTCTCATCCTCTTTTTTCGTTTCACTCGGATCTAAAGAGATTGAAACTAACTTAAAGCTTACTGTAACCCCATTTGACAAGTCTAATGAGCCGGCAGGATCTACACCTTTAGCTGTTGTATCTTTATAGCCTTCTTTTCGACCAACTGTGATTCGACTATTGCTAAGCAATAGTTCACCATTAGATATACCCACTTTCGTTTCTGTAGTACTTTGTCTTGCATATAACGGAGATGATGTGTCCCCTGGTAAAGACTTATACGTAGCAGATACAAATGTAGCAGTATCAGCAGCTGAGAAATCTTCAGTGATTACACCATTTGGTGTACCGCCAGTGTCACCACCACCGGTAGAGCCATTATCACCAATTGCAGGGATAGTATCGCCAGACTGATCTATCTTGCCAATACCAGCATTAGCTAATACGTGGTCTTTAACCTTAGATGCATCCATCAAATGATCTGCATAGTCATAAGTCACTTCATAAGTAGAAGTTGACTGACCTTCTATCTCAAAACTAGTTTCTTTGGTTAAATCAAAGCTACTTGTTGGTGAATAAGTCACACTAACAAACTCATTGCCACGCACATTCCAATAACCTTTTTGAGCAGAATCTTTAGAAATGATCGGGTTCTTAACGTTTTCAAATACGTTATTTTCAACCAATAGTTCTGCCCCCATACGCGAGTTGATTGCAGAACCTGTGATGTTATGGAAGTAGTTGTTATATATATGACCGAAACCATAACGGAACAAAGGCGCTCTCGAAACAATATTCGCTATGTAGTTATGATGCCAAGTGATGAAACGATCACCCTTTTCTTCATCTTTATCATCGCTACCGTTTAGCATAGTTTTATGGTGATCATGGATATAGTTGTACGAAATAGTAATATTTTTCGCATTATATCTAGTATCAATCAACCCATCGTAGTCATCTTGACCTACGTTCAAAGAACCATGTAATTCGTTATGATCAATCCAGATGCGAGAAGTATCATCTTGGCCTTGGTCACTTTGAATGCCAATAGCATCGCCGAAGCTCTTAGGTACATCATGAATCTTCAAGTTACGAATAATAATGTTATTCGCTCGCTCAATTTGTAAACCTATACCATCAAACTCACCTTCAGTGCCAACACCAATAATTGAAACATCGTCAATGTCTTTAATATTGATGCTACGCGTTGCATTGTCAGTGTTTGCAGGCGTGATTGTACCTTTGACATAGATGGTAACAGGCATGCCAGCTGATTTAGCCGTTGCTAATGCTGCAACTAAGTCTTTACCATTATCAACAGTAACTACGTCTCCGCCAGCACCGCCGGTAACTGGGCCGTTTTCACCAGCAAAACCACCGTCACCTGTGACTGCATCATCAACAATTACAGGTGCAGCAATAGGTTGTGGATTCCAACCATTTCCGCTGTCGTATGATGCAAATACCTTGGCTCGGTCTGAGTAAACATCAGCTTCATTAGCAGTTAATTCCAACGAGATATTTGCTTCGCGAGAACTCAAATCAAGCGCTGCACCGTTTGTATCTTTACTGCCAAACTCTCTCCAACCACTAGTTGCAGTTGCAACTGCAGGATTAGGTGTTGGGTCTGTTTTCCAGCCGCTAGTAATAATGTGGCTACCAAAAGTATTGTTTATTAACACAATATTATCGAAATAATCACCACCACCACTACGTGCGATGTAGGTGGAGTTATCTAATATGCCATTACCTTGTGGACCTGGGCCATTGGTAAAGTCGTTGTTAATAAATACAAACCCCGGATGACTTGCATCATTAACACGAGCTTGCAAGATATAACCACCATCTGAAGCACTAGGTGCTTTTTCTGAACGCCCGATTGTGCGAATTTCACTGTTTTCAAATAGTGCTGCAACTGGTGCACCCCAAATGAAGTCAACGTTACCTGCAACTAAGCTGTTATATATCCACACATAACCATTAAGCAACAAGGTGTCTTGCTCACTAATAAAGTTCATGTTGTTTGCAATTAAACGACCACTTCCTTGGAAGTAGATAGTTTCAGCTTGGTCACTTGAACCACTGCGCTCATGAGTATTTTTTAGAGTAAAGTTATTTAACACTAGGTTATCAACATTACTTGCTAAGAATAAAACACGCTCGCTACCGCTGTTCAATCCTTCATAGTTTTCGAAAGCAACAATTGAGTTATCTCGGCTTTCACCTTGAATCGTTACGTTGTTTTTATCTTTCAAGAACAAGATTTCGCGATAAGTACCTTCGCGGACAGTAATTGTCACAGGCGTATCTTTATCCAACGCCATAGCGTGATTTAGCGCAGCTTGTACCGTACGGTAATCAGCATTGTAACCATCGTCATCTACAGTGATGTCAGTATCCGAAGCGACAGGTTGAGCAGAACGCGTTGAGAAAGTCCAACCAGAGCTACTGCCTAAGCCGTCAAAGTCAACACCATTAAGCTGTACGTTGGTTGCAACGTCATCACCAACAACTACGTAGTAGTCGGTATTGTACTGAAGAGCACCGCTATGAGGTTTGATTATTAAAGTATTACCTTCAACTAAGATCGAGCGCACTTTAGGCGTACGATTTGTTGAGGTTGTACCTATCACATCTGTTTCAGGGTCAAGTTTAATCGTATCGACCAAAGTATCTGAACCCACCTCATAAATTCTAACTTGACCAGCAACACCTAATGTAGGAGCAGAATCAAATTCAATAGATAAAGTTGAATCTGTATATTGCGCTGCTGCTGCAGGCATTGGTGATAACTTAGCAGATAAGTTACCATAGCTTGTTGCTGAATCGATAAACGAAGGTTTGACTTCAACTTCGATTGTGTATTCCAAGCTTGGATCACTATCTGATGTAATAGTTAACGTTACGTTGCCTTGGCTAACAGGTGTAACAGTAATTTTACTGCCGTCTACTGTTGCACTTGCGATGAACGGATTGCTCGATTCAACTGTAAAAGTATCAGCCGTTGTACGATCCGATTTTAACGCTGTTGCATTAATTTCTAGAGGCGTATCACCTTCTGTACTTACCCAAGTTTGCTCAACGTAATCTAAGGTTAACTGCGCTGGCTTATTGTCTGGGTTACCCACTTTTAAATCATCCATTTCAAATGAACGATTATAAGTAAAGATACCAACTAAACCTTTAGCCGTTAATGAAGTGTCTTGCGCTGTACCAATCAACTCACCGTTAAAGTACACAGACAAGTCAGAGCCTTTCATTTCAAAACGAACTTTATACCAAACACCATCATCTACAGCGCCTTTTTCGCCCATAACGATTTGGCGTTTGCTTTGTACTGGACGGTTAACGTCAGTTTTATGGTCTGCGCCATTGAGCATTTTTGCTACTTCTACTTGTGTAGAAGTTGGGCTGCCCTGAACATTTAAACCACCGCCATACCAGTTAAAGTTGTCAACTAGTCGACCCAATAGATAAAGTTGTTTGTTGCTGGTTGTGCTGTTATTTCTTGGGCGAATACGCGCTTCAACAAAATAATCACCATCAGGCACGTTAGCTAAAGCACTATCTTTAACTGTTGCTAATACACCACCTAAGCCACCAGCTGTATATCGCATAGCCATATTGCCATTAAGGTCAACGACATCAAATACGCCTTCTGGACCACTAGTGTTACCATCAGTTGCTTGAATATCCCAGTTGTCCAAGTTGCCAGCTGAAAAATCATCACAGAAATACAAATCTGTTACGTCCGCACAGCTAAAGACATATTGGCTAACTGTTGTAGGTTGAGGATCCCAACCTTCTCCGCCATTATAGTCTTTAAACACAGCAGTACGAGTATAGTAGTTGCCAGCTTCAGTACCTGATAAGGTAAGTGAAGCCATATCACGACCACTTGTGTCTAATGCATTGCCTTGTAAATCCATACTACCGTATTCCCGCCAGCCAGTTGAAGCCGTAGCAAATGCTGGATTTGGATCAGGTTGAGCATCACTAGTAGAGGCTTTAGTTGCCCAGCCTTCACTGTTGATATGTGCACCAAGTTTGTTGTTAATTAATACAACATTATCAAAGTAACTATCGTTACCTGCGCTTCGAGCAATATAAGTAGAGTTGTCTAATACGCCATTGCCTAAAGGACCAGGGCCACTGGTGAATTCGCTGTTTAAGAAAACAAATCCTGGGTATTTGTCATCTTGCACACGCGCTTGTAAAACATAACCGCCAGAAGTATCGTCAGGCGCAGATTTTGAATCACCAATAGTGCGAATTTCAGATTTTTCAAACAATGCTGCTTCTGGATAACCCCAAATAAAGTCAACATTACCCGCGACTAAGCTATTGTAAATCCAAACATAACCTTTTAACTGTAATGTATCTTGTTCACTGATGAAGTTCATATCTTCAGCAATTAAACGTCGACCTGGTGAGTTAAAGTAGATAGTTTCCGCTTGGTCGCCAGAACCAGTGCGAATATGGGTATTTTTAAGGGTGAAGTTGCGCAGTTGCAACATGTCAGAACCTTCAACAAGGAATAACGGACGCCCACTAGAGCCACCATTTAAACCATCAAAGTTTTCACCCTGGACGATTGTACCGTCTCTACTTTCACCCTCAATTGTTAGATTATGCTTGTTACGTAAATATAAAAACTCATCGTATGTACCATCTTTAATACTGATAGTCATAGGTGTGTCTTTATCAGACATTACATAATCTAATGCTCCTTGTAATGTTCTAAAGTCAGCATCAGTGCCATCATCATCTACTACAACAGTTGTACCTGTTGGTGCCTGTGCTTGCGTAGTGAATTCCCATGCAGTCGACGAACCTAAACCATCAAAATCAATACCATTTAATTTGGTATTTACAACCACGTCATTACCAACAACTACATAATAAGACTTGTTATAGTCTAATGAGCCAACTTGTGGTTTAAGTACAAGTTTATTGCCGACTACATCAATTGATTTATATAGCAGTGTACGCTGTTTATCAATGTTTGCGCCAAGTACTAATGCATCAAAACCAACTTTCATCTCAGCCGCAACGTCACCAGTATCTTTGTCAAAAATACGAACAATACCAGCAGTACCTAACTGTGGAGCAGAATCAAACTCGATTGATAATGTTGTATCAACATAAGCTGATGCGTCATCTATTACAGGTGTTAACTTAGTCGTTAAGTCGCCATAATCAGTTGTGGAGTCGATAAATGAAGGGCCTACATTTACCGCTAATTCACGGTAAATTGTTTCATCTGAGCCAGAAACGATATGGATAGTTGCATCACCTTCCGCTAACGGTGTGATAGTAACAACTGAACCATTTATAGACACAGTCGCAACATCCTCATCTGATGAATAAACCTGCACGCCAGAGTCGTCTGTGCCATCTCTATTAACTGCGGTCAAATTAATAACTAATTCAGAGCCTCCTGCACTACCAACCCAGCTTGGTTCAGAGTAGTCTGCAGTTAATTGCACTGGCTTAACGTTCGCATCACCAATTTTTACATCATCTATTTCAAACGAACGATTGTTAGTGTATAGGCCAACTAAACCTTTAGCAGTAAACGTTGTATCGTTGTATGTGCCTTTGTTCTCACCGTCAATGTACAGTGTTAAAGCATCACCTAACATTTCAAAACGCACTGTGTACCAAATACCATCATCAGTGGCGTCTTTTTCACCTAATACAAATGGTTGTTTTTTCTGAACCGGACGAGACAAGCTTGCTGCAATATTTGTTGCAATTTCAGCTTGAGTAGAGGTCACCGCGTTCTGCATATTCAAACCACCAGCGTACCAATTGTCGTTATCAACATAACGACCTAGCATGTATAAATGCTTGCTAGAGGTTTTGCTGTTTTGGCGTGGACGAATTTTCATCTCAACAAAATAGTCAGCACTTGGTACATTTGCCATAACTGAATCTTTTACAGTTGCTAGCACACCACCGGCTGTATCAGCTGTAAAGCGCATAGCTTTGTTGCCGTCACTAGTGGTTAAAACATCAAACGCCCCAACCGGCCCAGTTGTATTGTCAGATGCTGCGTAAATATCCCAATTGTCTAGAGTTTCGCTGCTAAAATCATCACAGAAATATAAACCTGTGGTTTCTGCACAACTAAATTGTTTTGGATGATAGGTAGTGTCTTCAACAGCGTCTGCATTAGTCTCAATAACTAAGTTATCTATTGTGATACTACCCGCACTATCAGTACGTAGTTGGAAGAAAGAGTTGGTTGCGTCAGCTGGGAAATCGCCTTCTACCGCAGTATAAGTAAACCTTTGCCCTTTAGGGAAGTTTTCATCATTGATTGATGAACCGACAAATTTGGATGCCCCACCGTGGATTGAGCTACCTGAACTTGTGGTGTTGTTATCAACATACAAATTAAGGCTACCAGAACCATTATGGTCGATAACGTCAAAACTAATGGTGAAACCTTTACTGATGTTGTAAATACCTGAGTATTTAGTATCCACACCAGTTGTGCCAACGTCTGGAGTTGTATTACCAATAGAGAAACGGTCACCAGCTAGCACTAGTGTTTCATTAACTAACTCAATAGTGCCGCCCGTTTTGTAATATAGAGCACCACTGGTAGTAGATTCAGCTAAACGTTTGTAATTTGACGAATAGAATTCATCAACGCTGCTAGCGCTAAAGTCTTCCGATAATGCTGGCTCAGGAATATTTGAATTCTCTGCATACTCTTGCACAGCAGCGAATTCTTCAGCCAATAAATCAGCATTTAAAACAAATTTGTTTTCTTTACGGTTATCAACTGTCTCACACGCATTGATTAATGTGTATAAACCAGAATCTGCGGTAATATCCGCAATGTTTCTATGACATAGGCTGTATACATCACCACCCGAACCTTTAGACAAAGAAATTAGGTAATTGCTATCTACAACTTCACCATTTTCTTCTTTGTTAAATGTAATAACTTGACGAGACGCATGTAACACATAGTTACCAGCTTCAACTTCAACGTCATCTTGTTTCACAACATACGTGCCAGATGTATTAGTTTCATCGGCCGGTGTTAAGCTAATGACTTGGGTAACAGCGACACCTTTCTCAGCGAAGATATTCGTGATATCACCAGTTAAAATTGCAGGGTCAAACGCTTGCTCTTTATATTTACCAAATTGATTTGATAAATTTTTAACAAAGTGATCCAACGCATCATCGTAACTCACCATTTTCATGCGAGTATTGTTACTCGCAGACGGCAACCACTCTTCAACAGATTGCGCGAATTCTTCTGGGCTTAATGCAAAAAAATCGTCTGGTGATAAAGCGTTTCCTTCAGGATCGGTTTTAGCTTTGGCAAAACCAGCTGCAGAAGAAAAAATATTAATACCGTTGCTCGGATCACCATCATCATCTAGCGATTGTAATAAACGGGCTAAATTGGCGACATTAGCGGCGTTAGAGTTATCAGTTTTGAAAAAACTTAATGGTGTAACAAAGTTTTTAGGAGGAATTGCCGGTAACTGTAGATCACCAATATGGAAGACTATAGTATCCCCTCTGAAGAACTCAAACTCACCATTAGAGTTAGTTACGCCGGTTGTTACTTCGCCGTTTACATTGGTTCGAATATACGAAATACCAGAAACCGCGCTATCAACAAATTGACCAGTTAAAGCCGGTGCTGGTGGCTCTACAACATTTATTTCTTGATCAAATCCACATCCAGACAAGAGCGTTGCACCAATGACGCTACTGAGTGTGGTTAATTTATAATTAAATTTCATATTTCACCTCATCCGGCACAAATGTAAATCATGCATTTGCGCCTTCATTGTGCTTAAATTCTGTACGATTAATAAAACTTGTAATTAAAACCGACTTGGAAAGTGCGGCCGTATTCTTCACGTTGATACAGCATGTTTCCACCGCTTAACTCGTTACCTTCAAAGTATTTAAGGTCTGCATTATTCGTCAGGTTAACTGCATCAAAATACAGCTGAAACCCACTGAATAATTTAGCTTTTGCTTTAAAGTCAACCGTTGCCAAGTCATCTTCAAATTGGTCGTACCAATCTTTACATACAGAAGAGAATTCTTCGGTTGGACAATAACCAATCGTTTTACGTACGTCTGAGCGGTAGTTCGCTATAACACGAGCCGAATAGTCATCATTTTCCCAACCTAGGGTGAAGTTGGCTGTAATGTCTGCCTGCTCCGGTAATGAAACAGTCCCGCGACGAATGCTGTCTGGGAGTTTAGATTTACTAGTTTGGAAGGTTGCATTACTTTGAATAAACAAACCATTGTCAAAAAACTGGTTGTAGCTTAATTCAATACCGTACACTTTAGCCCATTGACCATTCTCAGTAATATTTACATTAGTAAAGACTTGGTCCTGTGAAATGATGAAATCGGTAACTTGATTGATTGGTAATGTCAGCGGCATTTGCGCAATCGACATTTCGCGACCTGGAATTTCAGCAATAAATTTATCGATATCTTTGTAAAAAACAGCAGCTTCAATAAATAAGTCTTCAGATTCATACCAGCTAACAGACATATCGTAGTTGACTGACGTCATTGGGACTAAATTAGGATTACCCACGTCTAGCATGTTGTTGGCACCTAAAGTGAAGTCTTGTAATTCAAGTACAGAAGCGCCTTGAGAAGAATCATCACAATTGTCTGTTTCACCTGGTGGGCATAATTCGATATCACTGTCGAACTTCGCATAACCACGCGAGTCTTTGAAGTTAGGACGGGTATAACTGGTCCAAATAGCGGCACGGACTAACAAGTCATCTGTTGGTTCGTAACGTAAATGTGCACTAGGGAAAAATTCACTATATTTGTTGGTAGACTCTGGCATTGGAATAAATATGTCCAATGCATAATCAACACCTTCAACAAATTGGAAATCATCATTTTCTAATGACATAAAACCAGTTGATGCAAACTCAGTTTCGACATAGCGAACACCTGTGATTAAAGTTAACCTGTCGGCCAACTCCATCTCGGTCATGATGTAGGCTTCTTTGACATCTTCGCTAAGTTTGTAGTCATTTGCGGTACTATCAATAGAACTCTCACCAGCCGTGGCTGTATGTTTAGTTGGCTCAGTTAAAGCAACTAAGTCTTGTAAAAGTTGTTCGCTAACAAATGGATACTGAAAATCACTATTGGCAGGAATTTCTAATACATAACCTTCATCTATAGCGGTTTGGTGAGTAAATGCGGTAGCCGCAGCACAGGCATCGTTGTCACAAAATTCAGCTTTTGGTTCAAAGCTCCAACGATCTTTATCAGTTTCATGGGTACGTTTACTCATAGAAACACCAGCTTTTACATAATAAAGCCAGTCGGAGTCTAAGAAGTCATATTTTATGTTTGCACTAAAAGTAGAAACATCGTCCGTTCTAACACTATCTTCTAAAAATAGATTGTCGAAGTTCCAATTACTTCGTTGAGAAGCGTCACCACTACCAGATGTACCAAACATTCCATCAACATAATCTACGCCCATGATACTAGCGGCCTCTTCACCACTAAGCACCTTTGCGTCTATTGACTCTTTATGCCCGCGACCATAAACGATTAAATCACGTTCTCTGAACTGTACACGGTGGTCACCAACTGAATCTTCTTCAGCTTTTGAGGTAGTATAATCGTAATCAAACGTCCAAGCGTCGCCAATTAGATGCTTACCACCTATGTTGATAGTTAAAGTGTCTTTGGTAGAACCTTGAACAAAATATTGGTGGAAAACGTCTATATCAGAAACAATAAACGAGCGATCTTCTGGGTTTACGTATAACATTTCACCAGAACCAACGTTGCCGGCATCTTGGTAGTCAAAAAATTCTCTTAACGCTACATCGTGGTCGGAAAATTCGACATAATTAGTGTTAATGTAAAATTGATTTGCGTCATCAGGACGAATTTCAATATTTAAACCAGCAGTGTGTCTTTCTCTATCAGCAATTTCTTGTCGATTTTCTAGTTGGCGAGGTCCGAGTACTACTGGATTTTGTTCGATTTGCTCATCAGTTTGGTCAAAATCCATCTGATATTCTCTAGGCTCATTCGAACTATGATGACGTCTTTCATTAACTTGAGTTTTACGC
Organism: Catenovulum agarivorans YM01; assembly: GCF_000281085.1. Classification (GTDB taxonomy): domain Bacteria; phylum Pseudomonadota; class Gammaproteobacteria; order Enterobacterales; family Alteromonadaceae; genus Catenovulum; species Catenovulum agarivorans. The sequence continues at coordinate 48,664 of NZ_JH767543.1, read as the reverse complement.
TCTTCGGTAGATAAAACAAAACCTAAACCAACTTTCTTATCAAAAAGAAACTGAGTACCATCAATCGAAATTTTAGGAGAATTTTCTTCTCGCAAATCTGAATAGGCGTTCTGAACTTTTAGTTTAAGTGTGTCTTTACCACGATCATAAGCTGAGATTGATTTAACGTTAACCGCACCACCAATTGAATTTAGATTCATATCTGGTGTTAAAGTTTTAACAACTTCGATCTGACCTAATGAGTCACCAGCCAACGCATCCAATCCAACTTTTCGTTGATCGCCAGCACCGGCCATAGATGCACCATTCATGTTCACAGACACAAAATCTGGGCCTAAACCACGAACAGTAACGAATTTACCTTCACCTTCTGAACGCTGCAATGTAACACCAGGCATACGTCTTAATGATTCAGCAACATTTTGATCAACAAAGTTGCCCAAATCATCGGTTGAGATAACCGTACTAAATTGTTTTTTGTCACGCTCTATTAAGCGTGCTTTTTGATCACTGTATTGAACACCAGTAACCGAAATGACTTCAGTTTCATTATCCTCTGCTGAATCTGTTGTGCTCTCTGCTTCTTCAGCGTAAACAATGCCACTATGCGCGAGCGCAAGCGCCATCATTATTGAGTTTAACCGCCATGCTTTCATAACCTTAAAACCCCAGTTTAATTTTAATATTTTCAATAAAAGTTGATGTTAAATTTTCAACCTTATGCCACCGGTAGCATAAGACTAGCACTAGATTTTTAGTTTTGTCAAATTGTAATTATTTTGTTTAAACCTGTTATTTATAACTAACAAGACTAAAACGCTTTTTAATTAAATATTACTAAAGTATCTAAAATAAGGGGGTGACAGCCAATAACGACCAAATTTAATCACATTAGTATTACTAATTTAATTCGTTGATGTAATTTTTATTTAACAAAAGTTTTTTTAAGTTCGCTTACAAACAATGACAATTGGTGATTCTAGATTTTGTAGACTTTTGCATAATTTTTTTATCGTATTATTGGCAAATGTTTATTTTTTAACCTTGACGTTACATAAATATCGCTATATCATTGCCACCGGTAGCACAGTAAATAAGTTGCCTTCTAGCTGCCACCGAAAATTTAGATTGTTGACTTATTTACTGTGTACCCTATGTTCAATTGTTAATGATATTTTTGAGGAAACAGTATGGTCAGCCAGATCCAGCCGTTAGAATTGCATCCAGACCGGTTATTTAGCTCTGATCCTAAACAAAGAGAGTTAAGTAGAGCCCTTTATAAAACGGTGGCAAATCTACCAATTATCAGTCCACACGGTCATACTGACCCAAGTTGGTTTGCTAATAACGAATGTTTTAAAAACGCAACTGAATTACTTATTATTCCTGACCACTATGTGTTCAGAATGTTCTACAGCCAAGGTATCAAGTTAGAAGATTTAGGCATTCCGCGTGTTGACGGCGGTGAAGTAGAAACTGATTATTTAAAAATTTGGCATATATTTGCAGCAAATTACCATTTATTCCATGCTACGCCTTCTCGTATGTGGATGGATTTCGTATTTAGTGAAGTATTTGGCTTTACTGAAGTATTCTGCCCTGCCAATGCCGAGCAGTTCTATCATACGATTAACGAGAAACTGAACTCAGACGAGTTCCGCCCTCGTGCTTTATTAAAAAGATTCAATATCGAACTACTTGCAACGACTGAAGGTGCTGGTGACGATTTGGTGCATCATGCAAAACTTAAAGGCACAGGCCTTGAGAAAACTGTAATCACCACGTTCCGTCCTGATGATGTAGTTGACCCTGACAACTGGAAGTTCCAAGAAACACTTGCCAAAATGGCTGGTCAAACCGGCGAAGACGTTCATTCTTGGAATGGTTATTTAAATGCATTGCGCAAACGTCGTGAATTTTTCCGTCAGCATGGTGCCACTGCGACCGACCACGGTCACCCTTCAGCGTTAACTGCTGATTTAACCACTGCTGAATGTGAAAAATTATTTGCGACAGTATTAAGCGGTAATGCAACAGCCGAGCAAAAAGAATTGTTCCGCGCTCAAATGTTAACTGAAATGGCTGGCATGAGTTTGGAAGACGGCATGGTAATGCAAATTCACCCTGGCGCACGTCGTAATCACAATTTACAGGTTTTCCAACAATTTGGCCCTGACAAAGGTTGTGATATTCCAGGCCGTACTAACTTCGTTGAAGATTTACGTCCTTTATTAGCTAAATTCGGTACTGCATCTGATTTGCGTATTATTTTATTTACGCTTGATGAATCAGTGTACGCTCGTGAATTAGCGCCGTTAGCTGGTCACTACCCTTGTTTAAAAGTGGGTCCTGCTTGGTGGTTCCACGATAGCCCTGAAGGTATGTTGCGTTATCGCCACAACATCACTGAAACTGCTGGTTTCTATAACACAGTTGGTTTTAACGATGATACACGTGCGTTCTTGTCTATCCCTTCTCGCCATGACGTAGCTAGACGTATCGACTGTCGTTTCTTAGCGCAAATGGTTGCAGAGCACAGACTAAGCGAAACTGCTGCGTTTGATTTAGCTTACGATTTATCGTATCGCTTAGCTAAAGAAGGTTATCAATTAACTAAGTAAGTATTTCTTGCTGGTAGTTTTACTAAAGGCGCTATTTAGCGCCTTTTTTGTTGCCCTCTAAAACTATGTACTTAGCTTAACAGTGCGGTCATTACCTAGTCTTGCAAACCAAAGCTCTTAACAAGATCCGAAGCAGAGCATAATTATTGTCAAGCTCCACTTTTTCAGCACACCTGATGCAGCAAAGCTTTCTTATAAACTCACAACCAACTATATATAACAAGGCTCGCCACAGTAAACTTTCAGATAAAGCGGCTCGTAATATTATGAAGTTAATACCCACTGCAAGACTTTATTGAATCTCAGCTGCACGTTTTTAACACCTAGTCGTTTATCTTTAGGGTCCAATGCGGATGCTTTTTCATCTAGCAACAAAGTTAAGTAACCTCAGCTGCGCATAATCAAAATTGCCCAATATGTCTATTTTTCCATCTTTCTGCGTTATTTTTACTACTAATAGCCAGCTATTAGATACATAAAAATGCCTTGATAGATGAAAAACTATCCGCATTGGACCGTATAAATAAACGAGTTAGCGTTAAAATTCATAAATTAACTTCAACTCTGCTTACACGCAGCTGAGGTTAAATAGGTATGTTGTGAAAGCAACTTAGCGGCCTATAGCCAAAAATCAGGCACAAAAAAGCCGCAATACATTTTAAAGCAGGCTAAGCTAGTATTGCGGCTCGGGGAGCTATTAAATAGTTATAAAACTACTTATTTATACGTTGTAGGTAGTTGACGCTGTATCACCACCACGACCAGTCCAGTTAGTGTGGAAGAATTCACCACGTGGACGATCTATTCTTTCATAAGTATGCGCACCAAAGTAATCACGTTGTGCTTGCAATAAGTTTGCAGGCAAACGCTCAGTGCGGTAACCGTCAAAATAAGTTAACGCAGCACTTAAACATGGCGCAGGAATACCATTAGCGATTGCAGAGCCAACAACTCGTCTCCAACCAGCTTGAGCTGCTACAACTGTATCTTTAAAATATGGGTCTAACAATAAGTTAGATAATTCTGGGTTGTTGTCGTACGCTTCTTTGATTTTGCCTAAGAAAGCAGAACGAATGATACAACCACCACGCCACATTAACGCGATACCACCATAGTTAAGATCCCAGTTAAACTCTTTCGCCGCTTCGCGCATTAATACATAACCTTGCGCGTAAGAAACCATTTTAGAAGCTAATAGGGCTTGACGTAAATCTTCAATGAAAGCTTCTTTATCACCAGTAAATGATACAGCTGGGCCTTCAATAGCTTTAGATGCAATTACACGCTCGTCTTTTTGTGCAGAAATACAACGTGCAAATACAGATTCAGCGATCAAAGTTAATGGCACACCTAAGTCTAGTGCAACAACACCAGTCCATTTACCTGTACCTTTTTGGCCAGCAGTATCTAAGATTTTTTCTACTAACGGCTCACCGTTTTCATCTTTATAAGCAAAAATATCACGAGTGATTTCAACTAAGTAGCTATCTAGCTCAGTTTCATTCCACTTGGCAAATACTTGATGAATTTCATCAGCAGTTAAACCTAATACGTTTTTCATTAACTGATAGGCTTCACAAATTAATTGCATGTCGCCGTATTCGATACCATTGTGAACCATTTTCACGAAGTGGCCTGCACCACCGTCGCCAACCCAGTCACAACAAGGAACTGTTAACTCGCCTTTTTCGTCAGCAACTTTTGCAGAAATACCTTGGAAGATATCTTTAACATATGGCCATGCTTCTTTAGCACCGCCAGGCATGATTGAAGGACCTTTAAGTGCACCTTCTTCACCACCTGATACGCCACTACCAATGTAGTGTAGGCCTTTGCTTGCAAGATATTCAGTACGACGATTTGAATCAGGGAAATGCGTGTTACCACCATCGATGATGATGTCGCCCGCTTCTAGATGTGGAATTAATTGTTCAATGAAATCGTCAACAACTTGACCAGCTTTAACCATTAACATGATTTTACGTGGCTTTTCTAAAGAGTTTACTAACTCTTCAACGCTTTTAGCACCACGGATTGTTTTACCTTCTGCACGGCCGCTTAAGAATTTTTCAACTTTGTCATAGCTACGGTTGTATGCTGTAACAGTGAAACCTTTGCTAGCCATATTCAATACTAGGTTTTCACCCATTACAGCTAAGCCAACTAGGCCGATATCAGATTTATCTTTCATTTCGTTCTCCCATGTGAGCAGCACAAAGAATTGCGCTGCCTTATATCTTCTTGTTTGCGCACCAAGAGTGTACCACAACTTGGTGCAGCGCACTCAATAAGTGCGATATTTTCAGGTAATTAACCGAAAATTTTGCAAATATGACGTTGGTAGATATTTTCAGTTACGTTTTTGCCAACAATTTCTTTGTTGTCTTTTAACGCTTGAAGATAACGATCACCCATTTGTGCAGCTACTTTATAACCTACGTGTAATAATTGACGTAAATTAGGGTTGTATTCTGGGTTATCTAAATCATGGCGTAATGCGTTAGTGTATTGTTCGCTTGTCCACGCATTAACTTCTTCTGCAGTTGGTAATTTAGAAGCATCGATATCAATAACTGTTGCATATGGCGCACATAAAGCTTCGTATTTATCAATTGAAGCTGCATATACTTCTTTAGCGATAACTAAACCTTCACCGCCAGCTTCAGCTAAACCAATGATTTCTTCTAACCAAGTTGTACCAGCTGTTTTTAAGTGAATACCAGCATTGTGTTTTTTAAGGTTGCGACCAATTGACTCGTAGATAGAGAATTTGTCTGAACCTGAGTGAACAGATAATTTTAACGTTTCTGGTAAACCAAATTCTTTAATTGCATATGCAACAACAGCTAAATCTTGATCAAATTCTTTGTCGAATTGAGCAACGTCACCTACATAATCAACACCTTTGTTAAAACGACCAGTGAATTTAGGTGCGATTGTTTGAGCAGGAATACCTTCTTGGGCGATAGCACTTAAAATGAAGAATAATTCTAAAGGTGTTTGTGGATTTTCACATTCGTCCATAGAAACTTCAGTTACGAAAGCTTCTGGTTTGTTAGCGCTAATTTTTTCAAAAATTTGTTTAGCTAATTTTACCGCACCTAAAAACTCTTTTGCGATTGCACGTACTTGGTCTTCTGTAACGTTAAAAGTTTCGTCGATGCCTGGAATGTTTAATTCACCAATGTATTTAGCTTGTGCTTTAACAAAAGCTTCGATGTCAGCTTCAGGTGCTGCTAAACCGATTTGCTCTGCAACGTCTAGTGTAAAAAAGTTGCTACATGCAATAAAGCTATCTACTGTACCTAATTGGATGTGGTCAGCGTCAACATAATAAGGTAAATCCCAACCTTTAACTTTTACAGCTGCATCAGCTTCATCGCGCAAGCTTTGTGGAACTGTACCAATAATTTGATGCTCGCGATTCGATTTGTTCCATACAGGGAAAATTTCAACACCTAAATTTTCTTTCGCATCTATCATTGCTTGTAACTGAGCTTCTGCCTGATGACCAAAGCGGTCGCCCACACCAATTGTAAACTTCTCTATTTTAAGCATTTTTATCACCTTTGACTTTTGCTTTTGCTGCGTATTCGTAGTTAACGGAACAGTCAGTTATGACACATTTTCCGTTCGTTCCATATAATAATAATGCCACCGGTGGCATTTATCAACATAAATACAACAATTATTAAAAAATAATCAGATCTTTTTAGATCTGCGACATATGGATCCAGTAGACGCCTAATAAACAAGACGCACTACCAAACATCCCTCTCACGATTTTTTGTAATAACTGGTACTTGAACACCAATTTATTAAAAAATTTGTTCCAGAAGAATCCAAAACCTAGCATGCCAATTAAACAGCCTAGGCTAAAGACAATTAAGTAGATTGATGCAAACGCTAAACTCGTTTGCATTAAGCTTGGTAACATAGCCACAATAGAAGCGCTTCCCGCCATACCGTGCACCATACCGACCAATACAGGGGTGTGATTTACATGCGAATTGAGCTTGGATTTACTTACCCAGTGTGTATGGGTTAAACCTTTATGGCTATGCGTATGCAGTGTTAACGATTTTTGGCGCAGGCTAAACAATGTTGCTATACCCAATACACATAATAAAACACCGGCAAACATTTCAGCGCTTTGTACCCATGCTTCTTCCATGCCCAAACCAAACCAAATAAAAACGATGCCGATAATGCTTAAAATGCCACCGTGCCCTATTCCCCATTTAAGTGTTTGCCCTATGGTATTTGACCAATCCTTGCTCTTATTCTCGGACTCTTTGCACATTAGGTTAGAAACAGCCATAACATGGTCTGCATCAAATGCGTGTAGCATGCCTAACATACCGGCAAACAGAATGATCAAAATGGATTCCATAAAAACCTCTTAGCTATTTTGAGCTGAGTGAGTGAATGCTGATATCATTTTTATCGCAGCAACCGCAGCGCCAAAAGCGTTATCTATGTTAACTGTAACTATACCAGGTGAGCAGCTTGCCAGCGCACTCGACAATGCACTATCACCGCCTGCTGAAACACCATAACCAACTGAGCTTGGCACTGCGATTAGCGGAGATTTTATCAAGCCAGCCAACACACTAAACAAAGCGCCTTCCATTCCAGCAATACCTATCACCAACTTGTACTGGCGAATGTCGTCAATGCGATTGAGCAGTCGGTGTAAACCTGCTACTCCCACATCAGAAATTATTTGCGCTTTATAACCGTGAAATGCCAAGGTGACTTGAGCTTCATAAGCCAATGACATATCTGATGTACCCGCTGTAACAATACAGATATCTTTGTCACTTTGCTGCTGTGGATATTGATTAAATTCAGCATTAAAAATAGCGATTTGGCCACTGCTATTAAAATCTAACGCAGCAGACAAATGATTGGGTAACTGTTCAACTTTAGCAGCCGACAAGCGCGTTAATAAAGTGGAGCTTTGTTGCTGCTGGTGATAAGCCAATATATCTGCAATTTGTCCGGCAGATTTATGCAAACAATAAACGGCCTCTTGAATGCCTGTTCTTTCTAACCTTTGTTCATCCCAATTAAATTCAGCGGTATTTTTAGAAGTCATATTATAAAAGCAGAACCTTTTTTGTATTGTCTAACGCCGGAAAAGATATGACCAGCTTCAGTACAGGCGTTTTGCACTGAAGTTAAAATTGCTTTAAGCGTATCACCCTGAGGCAAAGAATCGGCTTCAACATATACACCCGCATGGGTAACACGACAACGCAAAGTAGAATTTTTCCCATTGCCAATAAAATATGGCCTGAGCATAGTTTCTACTTTATCAATAAATTGCAAATCAGCACGGGTTATTTCAATACCTGTTTCTACTCTACTGGCTAAACAAGGTTGTGCAGGCAAATCTTTGAGCTTTTCTAAACCCAAAAAAGCGGCTAGTGCGTATATGTCACTTTTACTGATATCACAGGCTACATAAGGGTGAACTACGTTATTTTCTTTTGCCGCAACTAATCCTGGCCTGTAATCAGATAAATCATCCGTATTGGTGCCTGACGCAATAATGCCATTGCAAGCCGCAGCTATGCCTTTATATAAATTTGATTTACAGAAATAACAGCGATTTGCTGGATTTTTGCGATAGTTTTGATCTTCTAACTCGGCAACGTCGATACACTTTAGTTGCCAATTAAATTGTTTAGCATAGTCTTTTACCAAACTGTGCGCTTGGCTTGGTACAGCTGCGGAAAACGCATGTATCGCATAAACTGCTCTATTGTTTTGCGCAGCGGCTATATACATAAGTAACATGCTATCAACACCGCCACTAACGGCTATTGATAGTTCGGGAAATTGCGCTAAGTATGTGCGTAACTCAGCAAGCTTCTGATTAAGCTGTTGATTCATCAAAACCACCTAATATTACAGCTACTTATGTTCTAGTTGCGACTTAATAAAACGTCTTTTTTCTAAGGTTTCGCAACCATCCAAAGCATCACTCTCCACTTTTGTGCTTGCGTGCCCTGGTCTATCAACCACTTTAACAGGCAGGTCTTGGCCATCGTGCTCTAGGCTAGTATGCGTCCGTTCTAAACAATGCCGGTTCACGTTTTGCCAACGCACACCAATTGTAGAAGTGTATTTAAATATTTTCGTGCGTACCGTTTCAAGTCCATCAGGTTTAATCAGCATTTTTACTTGCTCAACCAAACGGCCTTTTTTGCCACGGACACTAGCAACAACTAAATCGGTAACACTGGTATGTTGACGTAACTTGTCACATGCCCAAGCAATTTCTTCGGCTGTCATATCATCTATGTCAAACTCAATCGAGATCAGCTGATGGTGCTGCAATGCAGATTGTGAAACTTTAGCAAAAGATAAAACACGTAAAATATTTGGCAAATTAGCAAATCGTTTATGGCCGCCCCCATAACCAATTTGCTTTAATTGCCAAGCTTGCGACTGCTCAGAAAAACCTAACTGCGGCTGTTGTTTGGCATTTTTGTGTTCGACTAAATAGCGAATGATAGCTGCACCAGTTGGTGTTACCCGCTCGCCTTTTATGCCATCGTCGCGAAAGTTAAGTCCTTTGAGTATATCTGCAGTCGCTGGGGCTGGTACAGGTATGAGACCATGTTGAGTTTGTACCATGCCACCACCAAGTGGGATATCAGAAATATTCCATTCCACTCCATCTAGGTTGTGAATTATCACAGCTGCCGAGACAACGTCCAATAACGAATCCCAGTCAGCGAGTTCGTGAAAATGAACTTTGTCTAAACTAGTTTGATGGATTTTTGCCTCCGACTTGCCAATTATGGTTAATATTTCTACTGCTATTTGTTGTATACCAGCTGCAATCGGAGCTTTTTCTATTTTTGCTTTTAAGGCTTTATAAGTCGTTTCTTCAGAATGATGCGAATGTTGCTGCGAGTGCTTATGCTCATGGTGATGATGCCCATGGTCGTGATTATGTTTATCGCTATGACTGTGGCCATGGTCGTGCTCGTGATGCGAGTGATTATGTGTATGTGTGTGTGCATGGTTATGCCCGTCAGTTAAGGCAAAACGCAAACATCCAATACCATTATTTATGTCGCGCCAAATTTTAACTTGGCCTGTCTGCGCAGCCATATCTTTAGGTAACACACTTTGCACAGTTGCCAAAATACAGTCTTGCAACTCTGCATAAGCATCACAAAAAGCAGCGACGAACATATCGCCAGCAATTCCGCCAGCGATATCTAAGTCTATTCTTGCAACATTAAATTTATTTGTCATTTTGAAATAAACTTGTCTTTAACCGACCACAATCCTAATGCTGGGTTACTTACATAAAATATTTCTTCACCATTAGGTAATGTGTTCCAACCATCTTTTAATGATTCTAATGGATACTGTTTAATCATGTCATTGTAATGACAATATTTGTAATTTACCGATTCAATCTCTTCTTGTGTAACACCATCACCTGGGCAATAAGTTACATTAAAGCGATTATCCGTCGTACCGTGGATTAAATGCGCTGCTGCGGATAAATTATTCGCAAGTTCAGGGTTATTTTTAACCGCCTCTAATGTTTCGTCAGTCGTTTTATAACCAAACTTGCGGATTAACTCGTCAATTGCCATATCTTCACCAAATCTATGTAGAGCTGGTGCTAACACAATTAACTCACCGTCATCGGCCATAGCCATACGAGTACGGTAAATTGATTTATTGCCTAACCAAGTAGTTTTAAACTCATCTGGTTCTAAATAAACAATCGCTTTTTGAATTGGTTTATCCAACAGGTTTAAATTGAGTTTTTGGCTCAACTTACAAGCTTCTACGTAGGTATCTTCACCATCACCGCAGAATACGCCTTGTAACGCCAACTTGTCATTTTTTGGCCCCAATACAGTCAAAATAAACTCAATTGGTAAATGACGTAAATATTGATCAAAACCTTCATTTAATGCACGACGAACAGGTGTATCAATTTGGCCCATGATACGTTCCATACCGTACACTGCCCCCAGGAAGTGAGATTTGTGAATGGTATCTGAACCGCCTGTGCCCACTAAAATATTTTTAGTGTAGTTAGCCATGCCGATTACTTCATGCGGCACAATTTGACCAACAGATACAATTAAATCCCAGTTGCCTTCTTCAAGTAATTTATTTGCAGCAACGTCCATGGTGTAATTCAGCTTACCCTCAGATAACTCAAGCATACGCTCTGAAGATATCTCACCAAACTTTTGTACATCTGTACGCCATTTGTGTGGCAAAAATAATTCTTTAGGAATATCAGGACCAAACATAACATCAATTTCTTTTGCTGACATTGGGTCATGTGTTCCCAAAGCTGGTAAAAAGAAAATTTCAGCTTGCTCTTTTAACGCATGGTACAAATACGCAGAAATAAAACCAGCCTTTGAATAGAAACGTGTAATATCCGGTGGCAATATCAAAATTCGTTTAGCATTTTTTGCTTTAACTTCAATAAAGTCATCAAGAATTTTGCTTAAAGCTTCATCACTGATGGTTTGTTCTGTATCAACAATATGAAACGGATAACTCATTATTTTATTTCCTGTAGTATGTTTTCTACGATTTGTTGTGGGCTTTGAGAAATATCGATGATCAAAGCCTGAGTAGGTTCTTCTAACGTATCAAACTGGCTTTTCAATAAATCAGCATTCATAAAATGCCCTTTACGCGCTCGAATACGTTGGTCAATTAATGCGAAACTACCTTTAAGGTAGACAATAACTGCCTTTTCACCAACTTTACTGGCTAACATATCGCGATATTTTTGCTTAAGAGCCGAACACGCTAGGACAGCGCCACCATTTTCTTCCCAACCGAGCATTAATTCAGCTAAACCTTCTAACCAAGGACGACGATCGTCATCGTTCAGAGGACTACCTTGTGCCATTTTGTTTTTATTATGTTCTGTGTGGTAATCATCGGCATCAAAGAATGGAATATTTAACGATTCAGCCAACATTTCACCGATCGAAGATTTGCCACAACCGCTAACACCCATAACAATGTAAATCATATTAGACCTCAATTTGCTGTTTGTGTTACAATGTGTGATTAAATTTCGTCAATATGTGCTATCTTTTTAGTCATAATAACGCAATTTTTTGTGTTAACACAGTTTAGTTCTGATGTTAAAGAATACTAAATGCCACCGGTAGCATTGTCAAGTTTTAAGTGTATACCGGCTATATATGCTTTTAAATTTTGTGTTAACAAAAATATATGTTAAATAGTGTAATAAAAAACCAATAGCGGTAAAAATCATCAACTTGTTTGATGCGATATAATATAGATATGAATCAGCCAAAAATAACAATTAACGATATCGCTCGTTTAGCGGGTGTATCGAAACGAACGGTCTCAAGGGTTATTAACCAATCTCCGAAGGTTGGCGAATTAACCAAACAGAAAGTTGAACAAATTATAGCCGAGTACAACTATGTGCCTGATAAACAAGCTAGAGGTTTAGCATCGAGTCGATCTTACCTTTTAGGTTTGATATATGATCAACCCGATGCACTTTATATTGATGAAATTCAGCGCGGCGTGATCGATACTTGCAGCCAGCGTGGATATGAATTGGTAGTTCACCCATGTAAATATAAATCGGATGACTTAAATACCAATGTTTTAAACTTTGTTCGCCGCTCTAAACTCGACGGTTTAATCATACTTCCCCCTGCGTCAGAAGTAGATGCATTAGCCCAAATGTTAGATGAAAATATCGTCCCGTACGTCCGTCTAGTTTCGGGCCACACTGAAGCAACTGATAAATTTGTAATGTCAAATGACAGACATGCTGCCAGCGATATGGCTAAATTCATTGTCTCGTTAAAACATGAAAAAATTGCAATGATAACCGGTCCGTTGAATTATCGTTCCTCACGTGAACGATATGAAGGTTTTACCGAAACTATGGCATCTCTCGGCTACCCACTTGAAGCAAATTTTATAGTTGAAGGTAGTAATCAATACGAAAGTGGTATTGAACTCGGGCGCAAATTGTTAACTTCTGATGACAAACCGAGCGTGATATTTGCCAACAATGATGAAATGGCATCAGGGGTGTTAAAAGCAGCTTTCGAACTTGATATTAAAGTCCCTGGTCAGCTCTCTATCTGTGGCTTCGATGATAACTTAATGGCTTCACGAGTCATTCCGGCACTGACGACAATCAAGCGTCCAGTGCGACAAATGGCTAAATATGCAGCAAATAAACTTATTGCTAAAGTAGAAGGAAATAATCCGCAGGCGATTATTCAAAATTGTACTGTGCATCCAGAATTAGTTATCCGTGATTCAACCGGTTTTAAACAAGATTAATTTATTTAACTTCTAATTCTGTGTAGTGATGAGCCGCTTCTAACATGACGCGGCTTTCTTTTAAGAAATGCTCGGCATATTCACCAAACCAGCTGCGAACATCGGCAAACTCTTGCTTAAATAACTCTTTATCACCGCTTTCTAACAATTGAATGCCTTCATTAAAACGCTCAGCAAAGCGTTTTAGCAAGTCAAAGTTATTTGGGTTTGAATAAATAATGTCTGCGTATAACTGCGAATCTTGCGCAAATAAACGCCCTACCATAGCCAATTCAAGTCGATAGATAGGAGAACTTAAACTAATTAGATCGGTAATTTTTGGATTTTCCTGCTGTAGATGTAATCCATAAACAAAAGTTGAAAAGTGACGCATCACTTGAATAAAGGCCATAGACTTGTCATGCGATTCAGCCGACACTTTATTAAGTTTGGCACCTAATAAAGAAAGCGCATCAATTAACCACTGGTATTGTTCGGGCTGTCGACCATCGCAATAAGCAACAACTTGATCATGAATATCTGGTACATCCGGACCAAACATAGGGTGTAAGCCAACAACAGGGCCAGTATGATGTTTTAGCATTGCCGCAAGAGGCTCAGCTTTAATACTGGTTAAATCAGCTAAAACTGAGTTTGCAGGTAAATATTCAACAAGCTGCTGAATTATTTGTGTAGTTAAATTTATAGGTACAGATACAACAACTAGATCTGCATTTTTCAGAATATCTGCCGCATTCGGCCAATCTTGTTGCTCAAATACACTAACTGAATGACCCAACTCAATAAATAAACGTACAAACAGTGAACCTAACTTACCGCGACCACCAACTACCACGATACGTTTTTGGCATTGGCTAGTTTGTTGTGCGTGGGCTAAATTTATTTGTTTGATTTTCTGTTCAAGCTCTGTTTTTTGTTTTAACAGAGCTTCAATTTGAGTTTCTACCTGCAGTAACTGCTCAGTCAGTGTAGCCTCGGACATTAATGAACCTATTTACGAGCAGCTAATGGTGCAGCCAATTTATCAGCCATTTCGCGTAATAGCTCTTCAGTATCGTCCCAATTAATACAAGCATCAGTAATCGACACGCCGTATTTCATGTCTGCTAAGCATAAATCAGCTGATTGGTTGCCTTCGTTTAAATGGCTCTCTAACATAATACCGATAACTGATTGATTACCATCAATGATTTGCTGCATGATATCACGTGCAACAATAGGTTGGCGGCTATAGTCTTTGTTTGAATTGCCATGGCTACAATCGACCATAAGTGCATCGTTTAAACCGGCTTTTTTCAATTTTTCTTCACATTCAGCAACACTAGCAGCATCATAATTTGGCGTTTTACCACCACGTAAAATAACGTGTCCATCTGGGTTGCCTGATGTAGAAATTACCGCAACTTGGCCTTGTTGATTAATGCCCATAAAATTATGCGGAGAAGCAGCTGATTTTAATGCGTTAATTGCAGTGTCTAAGCTACCATCTGTACCATTTTTAAAACCTACAGGCATAGATAAACCACTGGCCATTTCACGGTGAGTTTGTGATTCAGTAGTACGCGCACCAATAGCTGACCAGCTAAACATCTCAGCTAAATATTGAGGACTGATAGGGTCTAAAGCCTCAGTTGCCATAGGTATTTCAAGTTCGGCCAATTCGATTAACAATTTACGCGCTTTGTGTAAACCAGCTTCAATATTAAAGCTACCATCTATGTTTGGATCGTTAATTAAACCTTTCCAACCAACTGTTGTTCTTGGTTTTTCAAAATACACACGCATCACAACATACAAACTGTCGCCTAATTCATCATGTAGCTGTTTAAGTTTTTTTGCGTAAACAATAGCCGCATCCACATCATGAATTGAGCAAGGGCCACTAATAACAATTAATCTTTTGTCTTTGCCATGAATTATGTTTGACAATGTTTCACGCGCGTTTGCGATATAATTCAATGCTTTTTCAGAAACCGGTAAATTTTGTTTTAATTTTTCAGGGGTAATCAGTACGGTTTCGTCGTTCACATGAACGTTATTTAAACTATCTTTTAGCATTCAGTTTTATCCAATGAAATCTTGTATTAGTGCGGGTCACACGATGTATACCCAAGCTACTTGAAGATGCATGTTTCAGAGCTATCACAGCGTTTTTAGTACAAGGCATGTTAATGAAGGAATGTAGGCACCTTTCAAATTAACATAACGCGGTAATAGAAACGCTGTGAAGCTCCCA
>NZ_JH767543.1:0-33338 GCF_000281085.1 Catenovulum agarivorans YM01 | reverse complement strand
CTAAATGCTTTTTATCTCTTGCTGAAATCTCGCATCTTCAAGTAGCTTGGGTATAATTATCCGGGCATTGTAGCGAAAAATGTATTTTATATCAGCATAATTTGCACATTAATAGTGAAAAAAATCTAGCTTCGAAATTACTGAAAAATCGAGTATTATACGCGCTCTCGATTTTGCAGTAGTAATCATTTAAATGTTAGATTTTATAAGACAGACTTATGTAATTCGCACTATCACAGTCTGTACTTTTTTATATGCGACTTACTTATTTTTTGCACCAATAGATCCAAGCAGCGAAGGCCTGTTCCCGCACTTTGATAAATTTGCCCATTTTGTTGTTTTTGGTGCTTTAACTACACTTGGCTGCTTTAGTTATAGTCGTCAACTAACTGACAAAACTAAAACCCACCTAAAATTTAATCTAACTATGGTGATAGTGTTTTTTGCCATTTATGGGGCATCTATTGAATGTTTGCAAGGCAGTTTTTTTGACCGTGAAGCGAGTATGGCTGATTGGTTAGCCGATATGCTGGGTACGCTTACAAGCTTATTTTTATTGTTTAAAACAAGGTTAGCATGCTTACTATTTTGGGTTGCGGCGCGATAGGCTCGACTATAGCCCAGCAGTGTTTTATCAATCAAATTGATTTCAACGTATTGCTGAAACCAGCTAATTTTGCACAATCGCCAAACAAGCTGTTGTATTTTACCGATATAAATAAGCAAAAATTTGCTATCCCACTCTCCCCTGCAAGCCAAACTGTCACAAACCTTATTGTCACAGTAAAAGCTTATCAAGTTGAAACAGCCATAAACCAATTACGCCAACAACAAATGATTGCAGCAGATGCCAATATTGTATTACTGCACAATGGCATGGGCACAAAAGCAATAGTAGAGGCGTTACTGCCAAAAGCTAATGTACTGTTAGCCACTACAACTTATGCAGCCTACAGCCAACAAAAGCTGGATGTTGTGCAGACAGGTATTGGCCAGCTGCAAATAGAAAATCCATTTGCGAACATAAATGAATGCAACGAAAGATTTGCAGTAATTAATCAACTTATCGGCGTTTGGTCACAGGCGAGTTGGCAGGCAAATATTAATGAGATTTTATGGCAAAAACTCTTTATCAATTGCGTGATAAATCCGCTAACTGCAATACATCAGGTCAAAAATGGCCAACTACGCGAGAGTAGATTTTCTGCGGAGATACATGAATTATTAGCGGAGATTTATCAAATATCAGCGCATGTTTGTCCTGCTCTATCCGACGCTGAAATTAAACAAACTGTATATGAGGTGATTGATAAAACGGCTGATAACTATTCGTCAATGAATAGAGACATAGCGAATAATAGAAAAACTGAGATTGATTTTATAAGTGGTTTTTTATTACAAACAGCAGCAGAACTATCGGTTGATTTGCCAAAACACCAAGCACTCTATAAGCAGATAAAGCACTTGGAGACCTCAAACTCATAAAATTAAAGTTGGAATAATTTAACGTTTTTGTAGCCTTGCTCTTGTAAATACAATGCTTGTAAACGGCTCATTACGCCTTTTTTACAATAGAGCAAGTATTCTTTTGATTGGTCTAAGTTTTCGTATTGAGTTGCTAATTTAAAGAATGGAATATGAATAACTTCAACATCATCCGCTAACTCTAGCGGCTCCAACTCTTCTTCTTCTACTGAACGAATATCAATAACAACTTGATTGGCTTGAATTTCACTAACACTATCAACCTCGGTTACGCTTTGCTCTGATTCCGTTCTAAGCTCTTTGATATCATACAATTTAGCATTGTCTACTACTTGCTCAATCAAAGGCATATGGAAGTTACTTTCTGCTGCAATAACTTTATCTTCTGGCGCTGCGATATTTGGACGCTGAGAAATCACACCACAATATTCTGGCATGGTTTTGGCAAAATCTTCAGTGCCAATTTTACGGGCTAAATCGATAATATCTTGCTTATCCATAGTGACTAATGGGCGCACCACAAGTGTATCTGTTACTTTATCTATAACAGCTAAATTGGCTAGGGTTTGGCTAGATACTTGCCCTAAAGCTTCACCTGTTACCAACGCTTTTATGCCCATACGTTTTGCCGCTAAACTGGCTGCACGCAACATCATACGCTTTAACACAACGCCCATTAAACCGTTATCGATATTTTCTAATATTTCGGCGACAACAGGTTGGAAATCAACCGAAACAAACTTAACTCTGTGTGAAATGCCATACTTAGCCCACAAGAAATAGGATACTTGTTTAACACCTATTTCGTGTGCCGCACCACCTAAATTGAAGAAGATAAAATGGGTTTTAATCCCACGGCGCATGGTTTCGTAGGTTGCGACGCCTGAATCAAATCCACCTGAAATTAAACTTAAAATTTCATCTTGAGTTGCAATTGGAAAACCGCCTAATCCTTTGTATTTTTCACCCATGACAAATAACTGGTCATTAGCCACTTCTAACATGACAGTTACGTCTGGATCTTTGAGTTTAACTTTTGCAGATGCAACTGTTTGGTTTAAAAAGCCGCCAACGTATTGCTCTAAATCTTTAGATTTAAAATCGTGACTACCACGGCGTTTTACCCTGACACAAAAACTTTTGTTTTCGATAAGATGCTGGGCATGCGGTAAAACTATCGCACAAGTATCATCAAATGAAACAAATGGGTATTGTTTAACTTCTGAGAAGTTGGTTACCCCAGGTATACACTGCATACGCTCGATTATAATATCGCGTTTATCGTCGCTACCTCTAACTTCTACACAGTCCCATTGGCGTTGAACCCAAGCCTTTTCATCCACTTTACGCAAAACATTTTTGATATTGCTTTCTAATATTTTGGTAAAACGTTGGCGCACCGAACGACTTTTAATCGAAATTTCAGGGTGCATTTTAACAATAAACTTGATCATGGCTTGTTACTTGTAGCGACTAAAAAGGCTAGCGATTATACAGAGTTTGTCCGGCAGATTGAATAACAAAATGCAGCCATTAATTGGCTGCACGTGATAGAGAGAGTTTTGCCGACTTAGGGCGAAACTGTAATAGGATCAGATTCTTTGGCTTTGCCTTGCATAATAGCGATTTCAACACGGCGGTTGCGGCGACGATTTTCCAAAGTATTATTTGGCACTAGCGGACGAGTATCTGCATGACCAACAACAATTAATCGGTTAGGGTCAAACCCTGGTGTTCTAACCATTTCGTGCGCAACAGCTACTGCACGTTTACTCGATAGCTCCCAATTAGATGCATATAATTCCGAAGTGACGGTTTGGTTATCGGTATGGCCAGAAACAGTAATTTCGCCTGGCACTTGGGTTAATAACTTAGCAACCTGTTGAATAATAGGTTTAAATTGCGACTGTAAAAACGCAGAGCCTGACGGAAACGCGCCGTTTTCACGAATGCGGATAATAATTTGTTGGCCTAACGATTCTAACTCAATCGCCCCATCAACAATTTGTTGTTCTAACTGCTGGGCTATTTTCTTAACGAGTTCGCTGATTTCTTCGGCACTTGAAGTTGATTCAGAAGTCGAAGATTGTTGATTAGCTGTATCCGATGCCGTACCACCACGTTGGTCACCCCTTTGTTTTTGGCGGCCACCAGATGAATCTTCATCACCAGCTTCAAACTCAAGTGTTTGCTGGGTCATTTCGACAGTTTGCTGTTGTATGGTTTCAATCGGCGTCGGATCAGGTCGGCCAGGGCGGAACTCTTGCGCTATAACAGAAGTACCTTTAGGAATATCTTTAATTTCAAGTTTATTTTGCACACCAAATGCAAATTTCATCGAACCAGCTATCTGCTTAAATTTAAGCACATCCATCTCTGAGAATGCTAACAGCAATACGAAGAAACACATTAATAACGACATTAAGTCAGCAAATGTGCCCATCCACGCAGGTAGACCTTCGGGAGGGCATTTTTTGCACGGTGGGCAATCATCCGCCATTAGGCTTCCTCCCCAACGGAGCGTTTAGATTCAGCAATATAGTTTTTAAGTACCCCTTCAATTACCCTAGGGTTTTGCCCGTCTTGAATACCAAGAATGGCATCCAAAATTAATAACTGATTTAATTTTTCTTCTTCGGTTCTAAGTTGAAGTTTAGCTGCAAGCGGTAATGCTATTACGTTTGATAAAAACGCACCGTACAAAGTTGTTAATAACGCAACCGCCATTGCAGGACCAATCGCTTTGGGGTCATCCATGTTTGATAACATAGCAACCAAACCTATAAGCGTACCTATCATACCCATAGCAGGTGCTACGTCACCTAAAGCCTTGAGTAAACTAACACCAGCTTCATGGCGCTCTGTTGTTAGTTCAATGTCTTTAGAAAGGGTTGCTTTAACCACATCGCCGTCATGGCCGTCTACCAACATATCAACCCCTTTACGCATGAAGGGATTATCAATTTGTGCTTCTTCTAATGCTAAAAAACCACCTTTACGTGCAGCATCAGCCATTTCAACTGATTTTTGGATAAGCTCTTCTGGCGTTTCAATCTTAAACATGAAAGCTTTACCCATAACTTTACCAATGCCAAAAAACTGCCCCATAGTAAAGTTAGACAAAACAACGAATAAAGATCCACAGAAAACGATTAATACAGATGGTACATCGGCAAACATGCCCAAATCGCCACCAAGCATCATCGCCATTACAATAAAGCCAACTGCTCCGACTATCCCAACGACCGTTGCTAGATCCACTATTCGCCTCCCAAACAGGTGATTTATATTTATTTTAACTCAATTATCGACAATACCAGCAAAATATTTAGTTTTTTCATTTGCTTAATATCTAAATAGTGTCACTTTGGTTAAAAATAACTCAAGCAAGCCGTAAAAACAAAATTGTTGCTTTGGCATTAGCTTATTTAAGGCTAAAATTAGCGGCTTTAACAAACTAGCAACTTGAGAAACAATATGGCCGCGAAAAAACCAGAAAATATGTCGCTAGAAGAAAGTATTCAAGAATTAGAACAACTCGTCAATATAATGGACGATGGACAACAATCTATTGAAGATGCACTAAAACAATATGAACGTGGTGTTGCATTAATTAGAGCAAGCCAACAAAAATTGCAGCAAGCAGAACAAAAAATAAAAATATTGCAGCAAAAAGACGACCATATAGAAATGGTTGAGTGTAAACCTGAAGATTTAGAATAATGAGCCTATTCGACCAACTGCAACAATTTCAAACTTGGTTTAATGCCGAGATAGACAAGGCATTTGCGCATATTGACCAAAATATAGCGGGTAAACTTCACCAAGCGATGCAATACAGTGTTAGCAACGGCGGTAAACGTGTCCGTCCTTTTATAATGCATACTGTGGGTCGAATGTTAGATATTGACGATAAAACTTTGTTACCAGCGTCAATCGCATTAGAGTGTATTCATAGCTATTCGTTAGTCCATGATGATTTACCAGCGATGGATGACGATGAGCTTCGCCGCGGCAAACCAACCTGTCATATTCAATTTGATGAAGCTACGGCAATTTTAGCCGGAGATAGCCTGCAAACTTTAGCCTTTGAATTAATCGCTAATGCAGATGTATCCGCTGAAATAAAAGTTAGCTGGATGCAAGAACTGGCGAACCGCTCAGGTTACCACGGTATGTGCGGCGGCCAAGCGTTGGATTTAGCGGGTGAAAACACACAACTAACAGTTGAGCAATTAGAAAATATTCATTTGCTGAAAACCGCAGCGTTATTGCAAGCAGCAGTTAATATGGCAACAGCCTGTAAACCAGCTATGGATAAATCTGAAAAGATTAAACTGGACAATTTCGCTAAAAATATTGGTTTAGCTTTTCAAATTCAAGATGACATTTTGGATGTAACTTCTACCACTGAAATGCTTGGAAAACCGCAAGGGTCAGATGAAAAACTTAATAAAAGCACCTACCCAGGTATTTTAGGTTTAGAGCAAGCGATACAAAAAGCGGATCAAGTATATCAGAATGCACTAGAGCAAATTGATAATCTTCCCTACAATACACAAACTCTATTTGAATTTGCTCAATTTATAGTACAACGCAAACACTAACGGCACTCATGACTATTAATATTAACAAATATCCTTTGCTTAGGCTGATAAACGAACCAGAAGATTTACGCAGCATGCCGGTATCTGAGCTACCAGCAGTTGCTAATGAATTACGCCAATACTTGTTGGCTTGTGTCAGTCAAAGCAGCGGGCACTTTGCTTCAGGATTAGGCGCTGTCGAGTTAACCGTAGCTCTGCACTATGTTTATAACACGCCTTTTGATCAAATTATTTGGGACGTTGGTCATCAAGCCTATCCGCACAAAATATTAACCGGTCGCCGTGAGCAAATTCATACCATTCGCCAGTTAAATGGCTTACACCCTTTCCCTTGGCGTGAAGAAAGTGAATACGACACTTTGAGTGTTGGTCATTCATCAACTTCAATTAGCGCCGCCCTGGGTATTGCAATAGCGGCAGAAAAAGAAAAGAAAAACCGCCAAGCTGTTGCCATTATAGGCGATGGTGCAATTACTGCTGGCATGGCATTTGAAGCCTTGAATCATGCAGGTGATTTAAAGAAAAACATGTTAGTTATTTTAAATGATAACGACATGTCTATTTCTGAAAATGTTGGTGCGCTTAATCAGCATTTAGCCAAACTATTATCTGGCTCTGTGTACACATCATTCAGAGAAAGTGGTAAAAAAATATTAAGTGGTTTACCACCAATTAAAGAGCTAGCGAGTAAAGCAGAAGAACATTTAAAAGGCATGATAGCACCAGGGACTATCTTTGAGGAACTGGGCTTTAATTATATTGGCCCAATCGACGGGCATGATGTACAAGGTTTAGTTGAAACCTTAAAAAACATGCGCAGCCTTAAAGGCCCGCAGTTTTTACACATAGTCACCAAAAAAGGTAAAGGCTATCACCCTGCCGAACAAGACCCTATTGGTTACCATGCTGTACCTAAATTCGATTTAACTAAATCAGAATTACCGAGTAAAAAACCACAATCGCCCACCTACTCTCAAGTATTTGGTCAATGGTTGTGTGATATGGCGAAAAAAGACGACAAACTAATGGGAATCACGCCTGCAATGCGTGAAGGCTCTGGTATGGTTAAGTTTTCGCGTGAATACCCAAAACAGTATTTTGATACAGCCATAGCAGAGCAGCATGCTGTGACATTAGCTGCAGGCATGGCTATTCAAGGGCTAAAACCCGTTGTGGCAATATATTCGACCTTTTTACAACGTGGATATGACCAACTGATCCACGATGTAGCGCTACAAAAATTACCAGTGTTATTTGCAGTAGATCGCGCGGGCATTGTTGGTGCAGACGGCCCAACGCACCAAGGAACATTCGATATAAGCTTTTTGCGCTTTATCCCAAATTTAATTGTAATGACCCCAAGCGACGAAAATGAATGTCGCCAAATGCTCTACACAGGTCATCAAGCGGATTTACCTGCGGTTGTTCGCTACCCAAGAGGTCAAGGCCCACAAGTTGATATTAACTGTGAAATGAGCCTGCTAGAAATTGGCAAAGCGAACAAGAAACGTACAGGACAAAAAATAGCAATTCTAAATTTTGGTCACTTAGGTCAATTCGCTGAAAAAGCTGCTGAAACACTTGGTGCCAGTTATTGGGATATGCGCTTTGTTAAACCAATCGATCAACAAGCAATAGTCGAAACTGCTGAGCAACATGATTTGTTAGTCACGGTAGAAGACAACTGTATTCAAGGTGGCGCTGGATCAGCTGTATTAGAAGTATTAGCTAAACACAAAATCGCCAAACAAGTTTTACAAATAGGTGTACCTGACGAATTTGTTAAACACGGCAGCCAAGCTGAGATTTACCAATTACTTGAGTTAGACGAACAAGGTATATTGGCGCAAATCAATCGCTACCAAGCTCAATAATATTTATAGGCAGTTGTAATGGATAAACAAATTGATATTGAAAAAACCTTAGGTTATCAAGTCCATCAACTCGCCTTTAATATGAAAAGCATGCTAAAAAGCGTGTTTAAAAACACCGGATATGACATCACCCCAGAAGCTTATTTTTTACTAAACCTGATACCTGAAACAGGCATAGAACAAGGTGAATTAGTTAAAAAAACCGGTAAAGACAAAGCTGCCATCACCCGCCTACTCGACTGGCTCAGCGGTAAAAACTGGATAATACGCCGTGTCGTACCAGACAACAAACGCAAAGCCATTATTAAAATATCTCCACAAGGCAAAGAAGTCTTAGTTGCACTAAACAAAGCCCTGAGCAACATTAGCCAACCTATGATGAAAGGCATTAGTAAAAACGAACATATGGTTTTGATGAATGCGATTAAACAGCTAGACGATAATTTGCTTAGAATTGTTGAAAGGTTGAATGGGTAGTTTGCACAATCTGCCACTCACAAGTGAAATTAAGTTGTCAATCTTGAAGAATTTGTAGCATCTCTCCGCTCAATAAAAAACTATTCTCAAACATCGCTAAAGACCAATATTGATCGTTGCTCAGCAATTAAATTCATAGTGAAAGAAAATTAGTATGGTTTTTATAGGTAGTAAAAGACGAAAAAGTCACTAGCGCACCTAAATTCAAAAGTTCTTGGGCAATAACTTAGAGCAAAATCTCTTTTTTAGGGGCGAATGAAGACCGAAGCGCAGCTTCGCAGCTGAATGAGGTGGAGTCATGGATGACGACAGGGCCTGTCATCCATGGAAGGTTTGACTACTCCGTGTTTATAAAAACTCGGTGCAGCGTTTTTGCGAAAGTTATGCCCAAGGGCTTTTATATATAGCACGGACATTTCAGCGCTATGTTCAATACAGCGATACCAGCTACAACTTTCAGTGAACAGATACTAGAGGACAAATTATTTTGAACGATTAAATAATTCGGTTCTCATTTAACATTTGATCACGCTTCATTTTAGCTTTGCGTTTGTCACAAGGATCATCACAATCACAAACTTTATCAATGCCAACCGAACCTAAACCACCACAACTACCAGAAATTGATTTTTTCTGAAAAATGTAACCTACCGCCATAGCAGAAACAATAATCAAAAAAGCAGCAAAAACTAATAAAAAAGTTGTCATTTTAATACCCACTAAAATTGTACAATATACGGCTCAAATGCTTTGGTATATTTAATCTCAAAGCCATCGTCAGATTTTATCACTAAATACACAGCAAGTCCCAAATCAGACGCCAACTGATAACCTTTTTCTGGACCAAGCACATTCAATGCAGTCGCCCAACCATCGGCTAACGTACAGTTTTCAGCAACAACAGAAACAGAGGCTAATTTATGCCTAATAGGCTTAGCTGTAGTTGGGTCAATTGTATGCGAATAACGAATACCATCTTGCTCAAAATAGTTACGGTAATCACCAGATGTGGCTAATGCATTGTCACCGACATTCAAAACCTGTTGTACACTGCGCTCAATTGACTGAGGTTTTTCAATAGCCACCAACCAAGATTGCCCAGCAGGCTTTTGCCCTTTTAAGCGCATTTCCCCGCCTATTTCTACTAAATAGTCGGAGATCGATAAAGATTCGAGCACTTGCGCGACAACATCTACACCATAACCTTTAGCAATTGCTGATAAATCTACTTTGAGTCTTGGATCAAGTTTAGTTAGCTGATTGCCGTTCAACAATAACTTATCAATGCCAACATAATCAGCTATTTGACTAAGTTGTTCATCCGAAGGTAATTGTGTAGGTTTTTTATCTGGACCAAAGCCCCACAAATTAACGAGTGGGCCAACCGTAACATCCAAAGCACCTTGGCTTAGTTTTGCAAGTTCGATTGCCTGTTCTACCACATAAGCAAAACCAGCATCGATTTGCATCGGCTCGGTTGATTGCATTTTGTTAAATTGGCTTATTTGTGAGTCAGGAATATAGGTCGACATTTGCTGATTTAACTGCAGCAAACTCTGATCAATTTTATCTTGAACTAATTTGGAATCGATAGGCTGTTTAGGATAATAACGCACATTATAAGTAGTCCCCATGGTTCTACCTTGTAAATGTACGCCTAGGTCTTGATTTTGCTCTGAACAAGAAACAAAAAAGGCCAGCCCAAAAAGGGCTAGCCATACTTTTAACATCATCTTCATTAATAATGAATCCGATTAACCACCAAAGTCGTCCAACAAGATGTTTTCGTCTTCAACACCTAAGTCTTTCAACATGCCGATAACTGCGGCATTCATCATTGGTGGACCACACATGTAGAATTCACAATCTTCTGGTGCTTCATGATCTTTCAAATAGTTTTCATAAAGAACGTTGTGAATAAAGCCAGTGTAACCAGTCCAGTTATCTTCTGGTTGTGGATCAGATAACGCAACATGCCATTGGAAGTTGTCGTTTTCATCAGCAAGCATATCGAAATCTTCTACGTAGAACATTTCACGCTTAGAACGCGCACCGTACCAGAAAGACATCTTACGAGAAGATTTAATACGACGTAATTGGTCGAAGATATGTGAACGCATTGGCGCCATACCTGCACCACCACCTACGAATACCATTTCTGCATCAGTATCTTTAGCGAAGAACTCACCAAATGGACCAGAAATAGTTACTTTATCACCTTCTTTTAAGCTCCAGATGTACGAAGACATCTTACCGCAAGGTAGTGACAAGTTGTTTGGCGGCGGCGTAGCAATACGCACGTTCAACATAATAATGCCATGCTCTTCTGGGTAGTTAGCCATAGAGTAGGCACGGATTGTTTCATCATCAACTTTAGATTCTAATTTGAAGAAACCAAAACGCTCCCAGTCAGCACGATATTCTTCAGGAATATCGAAATCTGCATATTTAACATGGTGAGCAGGAGCTTCAATTTGAATATAACCACCAGCACGGAAAGGTACAACCTCACCTTCAGGAATAGCAAGTTTCAATTCTTTAATGAAAGTTGCTTTGTTATCGTTAGAGATAACAGTACATTCCCACTTTTTAATACCGAAGATTTCTTCTTCAAGTTCAATTTTCATGTCATTTTTAACAGCAACCTGACATGATAAACGACAACCTTCACGCGCTTCACCTTTAGTGATATGGTCAAGCTCAGTCGGTAGAATCTCACCACCACCTTCTTTTACGTCTACACGACACTGGCCACAAGAACCACCACCGCCACACGCAGATGATACGAAGATACCAGCATCAGCTAAAGCACCAAGTAATTTAGAACCTGGCTTAGCAGTAATAGCTTTGTCTGGGTCGTCGTTAATTAAGATAGTGACATCGCCACTACTTACTAATTTTGATTTTGCAAATAAGATTATTGCTACTAGTACAAGTACCATAACAATAAACATTGCAACGCCTAAATAAATATCTGTTAAATTCACGGTTTATTCCTCTACTTGCTCTGGATTATAGTGATACGCCAGAGAATGACATAAAGCCTAAACCAATCAGGCCTACTGTAATAAATGTAATACCTAAGCCTTTCAAACCGTCTGGAATGTCAGAGTATTTCATTTTTTCACGTACAGCAGCTAATGCAGTGATAGCTAAAGCCCAACCGACACCACTACCAAGACCAAACACAACACTTTCTGCAAAGTTGTAGTTTTTCTCTACCATGAAAGCTACACCACCGAAGATAGCGCAGTTAACAGTAATAAGTGGTAAGAAAATACCTAACGCGTTGTATAAAGCTGGGAAGTACTTATCTAGAGACATCTCTAGAATTTGTACTAATGCCGCGATAACACCGATAAAGGTTAAGAATTTTAAGAAGCTTAAATCTGCTTCAGGGAATCCAGCCCAAGCTAAAGCGCCTGGCGCTAACAAGTTAGCATAAATAACTTGGTTAACAGGTACTGAAATACCTAATACTACGATTACAGCTACACCTAGACCGAAAGCTGTCGTTACTTTCTTAGAAACCGCTAAGAAAGTACACATACCTAGGAAGAAAGCTAACGCAAGGTTTTCAATGAAAACTGCGCGAACGAATAAACTTATATAATGTTCCATCTCAGCCTCTTATTTTTCTACCTGTTCTTTACGGAAAGTACGTAAAACCCAGATGAATAAACCAATGATGAAGAAAGCGCTAGGTGGCATTAACAATAAGCCCATAGGTTGATACCAACCACCGTTTGAAACAAGTGGTAAAATTTCAACACCGAATAAGCTACCAGAACCAAATAGTTCACGGATAACACCAACAGTGATTAATACAACACTATAACCTAAGCCGTTACCAATACCATCTAAGAAACTCATAAACGGCGGACTCTTCATCGCATACGCTTCTGCACGACCCATTACGATACAGTTAGTAATGATCAAACCAACGAATACTGACAACTGTTTAGCAATGTCATATGCGTAAGCTTTTAATAACTGATCAACCAAGATTACCAATGAAGCAATAATGGTCATTTGCACGATGATACGTACGCTTGATGGAATATGATTACGAATAATAGATATAAACAAGCTTGAGAACGCAGTAACAAAAGTTAACGCGATACACATTACAATGGTTGTTTCCATTTTGCTTGTTACAGCTAATGCAGAACAGATACCCAATACTTGCAACGCAATAGGGTTGTTCGCAAAAATCGGTCCAAATAGAACCTTTTGAGCTTCGCTACTTTTAGCCATGAATTATGCTCCTTGACGCTGTGTTTCTAGGTATTTTTTGAAACCTAGCTCGCCTAACCAGAAATCGAATGTGAATTGCACACCGTTACTTGTTAGAGTCGCACCAGATAGACCATCGATTTTGTGCTCAGTACCTTTAGGTGCTTCGCCTTTAACAATCTCGATAGACATTTCGCCTTGGTCGTTGTAAATCTTCTTACCAACCCAAATTGCTTTCCATTTAGGATTCTCAATTTCAGCACCTAATCCAGGGGTTTCACCTTGCTCATAGTAGTTTAAGTTGATAATAGTATTGGCATCAGGTTTTACCGCAACAAATGCGTACATTGTTGACCATAACCCATAACCATGAACTGGTAATACATAGCTTAAAAACTCGCCTTGCTCGTTTTTCGCTAAATAAACCACTGCATTGTTAGAACGACGTTTAATGCTCGCTACGTCTTGCTCTTGAGTCAAAGTAATAGAAGTACTAGGCTCTTTAGCAGACGCGCGTTGGTCGAAAGTATCTGCATTAATACTATCAACGTATTCGCCTGTTTCTAAGTTAACAACTTTTGCAGTAATTAAGTTTTTGTAGCGCTGTTTAATTTCAGCGGCAGTTGCGCCTGCTGGTAATAAATCAGCTGCTAATAGAATATTTTTTTGTTTATCTAATGCTTTGTTTTCTTCTTGCTGAGGGCGTAAAGCAACCGCAGAACCCGCAACAATAATCGCACAGACCAAACAAAGTGAAATAACAACCGTCAGCGTTTTGCTGATTGAATCATTTCCTTTAGACATTACGTGCTAACCTCCGCTTGATGTTTGCAGATACAACGAAGTGGTCAAATAATGGCGCGAAAACATTCGCAAATAAGATAGCCAACATCATACCTTCTGGGTATGCAGGGTTAACTACACGGATCATAACCACCATGAAACCAATCAAAATACCGTATGCCCATTTACCTTGGTTGGTAAATGAAGCTGATACTGGATCAGTTGCCATGAACATCATACCGAATGCAAAACCACCAATTACTAAATGCCAGTACCAAGGCATAGCAAATAATGGATTAGTGTCGCTACCAATTAAGTTAAACATGGTAGAGAAAATAGCCATACCAGCAAAAGTACCTAATACGATGCGCCATGAAGCAATGCGGAAGTAAATTAACGCTAAACCACCAATCAAGATAGCTAGAGTTGAAACTTCACCCATAGAACCTGCGATATTACCGTAGAATGCATCCCACCATTGGCCAGTTAATGCGTAGTCTAATTGACCTTGTGCAGCTTGGCTTAATAAAGTAGCACCAGAGAAACCGTCAGCAGCAACCCAAACGCCATCACCTGAAATTTGTGCAGGATAAGCGAAGAATAAGAATGCACGACCCGCTAATGCAGGGTTTAAGAAGTTACGGCCAGTACCACCAAATACTTCTTTACCAATTACCACACCGAAAGTAATACCTAAAGCAACCTGCCATAAAGGAATTGTTGCTGGCAAAATCAATGCAAATAATACTGAAGTTACGAAGAAACCTTCGTTTACTTCATGTTTGCGGATTGAAGCAAATAATACTTCCCAGAAACCACCTACAGCGAAAGTAACCGCATAAATAGGTAAGAAGAACATAGCACCGTAGAACATTTTACCGCCCCACCCGCTGCCTTCTAGCGTTCCGCCTAATGCAGTGAATAAATCAACTTGCCAAGTTTGTGGTAAACCAGCACCAGCAGCAATTGCAGCTTCTGCTTGTAAACCAATGTTGTACATACCGTAAAACATTGCAGGGAAAGTCATCATCCATACAAGGATCATGATGCGCTTAAGATCGATACTGTCACGAATGTGAGTACGACCTTTAGTCACTAAGCCTGGCGTATAAAAAATAGTTGCAGCTGCTTCATACAACGCATACCACTTTTCATATTTACCGCCTTTTTCAAATAGCGGCTCAATTTCTTCTAAATAGGACTTTAAACCCATCTTAGCCCTCCTTCTCGATTTGCGTTAAACGTGAACGCAAGATCGAACCATAGTCGTATTTGCCTGGACAAACGAAAGTACAAAGTGCTAAATCTTCTTCGTCTAATTCCAAACAACCCAAAGATTGAGCTGAATCAACGTCGCCAGCAACCAAATCACGCAACAATAAAGTTGGGATGATATCTAATGGCATAACACGCTCGTAGTTTCCGATTGGAACCATAGCGCGATCAGAACCACGAGTTGTTGTTGTGAAGTTGAATAACTTGCTTGGAGATAAGTGAGAAAGATACGCACGAGTGATTGAGAACATGCTTGCACCAGGTGCAATCCAACCAAACAATTCTTTTTCACGACCTTCGGCTAATACAGAAACTTGTGTTGCGTAACGGCCTAAATAACCGTGTACACCACCTGCATCGTGACCAGCTAATACTGAACCAGAAATCACACGTAATTCACCGTCTGCAACTTCACCGTCAGTTAATTGCTCAAGGCTTGCGCCAACTAGCGTTTTAACTAAACGAGGATTGTTAACAGCAGGGCCTGCTAATGCAACAACACGTGTATTTGGCAATTCACCAGTGGTAAACAATTGGCCTACTGCAACTACGTCTTGGTAGTTAATGTGCCAAACTTGCTTTTCCATGCTGACAGGGTCTAAGAAGTGGATATGTGTACCAGCTAAACCAGCTGGGTGTACACCACCAAACTCTTCTACTTGTACGCCATCAACGCTAGGAATATCTGCGCCTGGAGCTTTACATAAGAAGGTTTTTGGAGCCAATTTAGCAAGTAATGCTAAACCGTTTTTGAAGTCTTCTTCTTGGCCTTTCAATACAACCGCAGGATCAGCTGCTAATGGGTTGGTATCAATTGCCGTAACGAATAATGAAGAAGGAGTGGCATCTACTGCTGGGATTTTGCTGAATGGACGCGTTCTTAAGGCAGTCCATAAACCTGATTCAACTAAAGTATCAACAATTTGTTGACGCTCTAATGAGCCAAGTTGATCCGCAGCTGTTTTAGCAAATTCTACTTTGTCGTCGCCTTGAACTTCAATAACAACAGACTGTAAAACACGCTTAGCACCACGATTAATTTCTTTAACTACCCCTGCTGCTGGCGCAGTGAATTGTACACCGGGATTCTTTTTGTCAGCAAAAAGAACCTGTCCTTTTTTAACTACGTCGTCAACGCGGACGCTCATAGTAGGACGCATGCCAATGTATTCTTCACCAAGGATAGCAACTTTTGTGACAGCTTTGCCGTCAGATATTGCTTGTTGTGGAGTCCCTGAGACAGGAACATCCAAGCCTTTCTTGATAGTTATCATACTCATTGCACTTGTTTTTAAGGTTTAAAACGAAATTTGGAATATGGTTCGCTTTAGCGCTATCGAGCTAATTTCAAACGATTAGCTTCTTTGCGATTTGTCGCTATTTATAGCTATATATAAAACCCGCGGATTTTAACATTGTTTTACCCTATGTATCCACGAAAAATACTGATTTGATTGAGATTAGGTTAAATTTTTCAAATTGACAATTTGAAAACAGAATGATTTGCTGTTTTTTTGTTCTATTTTATTTCTGCAAAAATAAAGGGCGTATAAAACGCCCTTTATTAACAAAACCAGATTTACTGATTAAAGGTCAATTATTCAAGTTCTAACTCAACCAAAGGGCTAACGTCAGCGTCATAATCAACATTGTCATATTCAAAACCGAATAAGTGTAAAAACTCACGGTTGTAGCTGATGTAATCAGTCAAATCATCAATAGTTTCAGTTGTTACTGAATCCCAAATAATTTGTACCGCATCTTGTACTTTATCTTCTAATTCTTTGTAGTTTTGGCTTAAACGACCCGCTTCATCAAAACGTGGATTGTCACCATATAAGTTTTCAGAGAATAAAGCTTGAATTTGTTCAATAACACCTTCGTATGTACCCTGCTCTTTCATTACTTTGAATAAAGCAGAAATATATAAAGGCATAATCGGAATAGCTGAACTCGCTTGAGTCACAACTGCATTTAGTGAAGTTACATAAGCTTCACCACTCAAGCCATCAGTAGACTGTTTAATTGCAGCAGCAGCTCTGTCTAAGTCTTCTTTCGCTTTACCAATTGTTGCATGACCATAAATTGGCCAAGTTAGTTTTTTACCAATATAAGTATAAGCAGTCGTTTTAAAGCCTTCAGCTAACACGTCAGCTTCTTGTAGAGCTTTGATCCATAATTCCCAATCAGCACCACCCATAACGTCGATTGTGCCTTGAATTTCAGCTTCATTTGCAGCTTCAACTGTTACTTCGTCAATTTCACGCTTTGAAGTATTTAAGTTTTTAGTCGTGACTGTTTGGCCGATTGGCTTTAAAGTTGAAGAGTAAACTTCGCCAGTGTCAGGATCTGTTCTGCGTGGAGAAGCTAGGCTATAAATAACTAAATCAATTTTGCCGAGTTCTTTTTTAATAACATCAATGGCTTTCGCTTTGATTTCGTGTGAAAACGCGTCGCCATTAATATTTTTAGCCCATAAACCCGCTTCTTTAGCGAATTTATTGAAAGCCGCAGTGTTGTACCAACCCGCACTCGCACATTTTTTCTCAGTAGGCTCTTTTTCAAAAAAGATACCTAAAGTTTTTGCACCACTACCAAACGCAGCAGTGATACGTGACGCCAAACCATAACCAGTTGATGAACCAATAACTAAAACGTTTTTTGGTCCTTCTGGATTCGTTTTGCTTTTTACATATTCAATTTGGCGTTTTACTGATTCTTCACAACCAACTGGGTGTGCATTTGTACAAATAAAACCACGTACTTTTGGTTTAATAACCATATGTATAATCCTATTCTCTTATCTAGCTAAATTTATTTCTGCACAGCTTGAGCTTGTGCCCAATCAATGCCACTTCTATTGTGAAAATAATCTTGTTCGGTCAATGCATGATATTCTGACGATTGTGCTAAAAACCTTTGGTAAGATGCAAATATTTTTTGTGCCATCTCGTCGCTTGCAACTAAGTTTTTAACTGATTTAACACTTGAAGCTTTTAACGCTTCAATTACATCAGTTGGAAATTTACGAATCTCTACACCCTTCTCTTTTAAACTTTGTAAAGCTTCGTTATTTTTAGCTGTGTATAGTGCAAGCATGTTTGCATTAGCTGCTTCTGTGGCAATTTCAACAATAGCTTGTAAATCAGTTGGTAATTGCTCAAAAGCTTGTTGATTAACGATAAACTCAAGTGCAGCACCCGGCTCTTGCCAACCTGTTACATAATAATAAGGTGCAGTTTTATATAAGCCAAAAGCCAAATCATTGTATGGGCCAACCCAATCGGCAGCGTCTAACGCACCACTTTGCATCGCACTAAATAATTCACCACCAGGCATTTGCACTGGAATACCACCTAAATCAGCTACAACTTCACCCGCTAAACCAGGTATACGAATTTTTAAGCCGTCAAAATCAGCTAAACTATTTATCTCTTTTTGGAACCAACCGGCCATTTGCACGCCTGTGTTACCACCAGGAAAAGGAATTAAACCAAATGGCTCGTATGCTTCTTTCCATAACTGATTGCCGCCACCATGATAAAACCAACCATTAGTTTCTTGTGCATTCATACCAAAAGGAATGGTAGTAAAAAACTGCGCTGCAGGGATTTTACCTTTCCAATAATAGGCTGCGCCATGACCCATTTGTGCGGCACCACTTTTTACCGCATCAAAGGTTTGTAGAGCTGGTACCATTTCACCGGCCCCAAATACCTTTATGCTTAATCGACCACCAGACATTTTTTCAACATTGTCGGCAAAACTTTGAGGTATAGTCCCTAAACCAGGAAAGTTTTTCGGCCATGTTGTAACCATTTTCCACTTAAACTTTTGTTGTGCAGTTGCACCAACGGCAGTTGCGTCATCTTTTGAACACGCAGATAACAGGGTTGTTAGCGCAACAACCAATCCTATGGCAATTTTTTTCATTATTTCCTACCTAACTAAACTAAAAACCATCGGCATATACAACAGATGGCAACCAAGTCGCTAATTCCGGCCATACTGCCAGACCAACTAGGACACATAACTGAATAATAATAAATGGCACCACACCTTTATATATTTGTGTAGTTTTAATGCCTTTATCAGCGACACCACGCAAATAAAATAACGCAAAACCAAAAGGTGGTGTTAAGAATGATGTTTGCAAATTGATTGCTATCATAATGCCTAACCAAACCGGATCAAGCCCCATAGAAAGTAAAACCGGCGCAACAATAGGCACTACAACAAAAGTAATTTCTATAAAGTCGAGAATAAAGCCGAGTAAAAACAGAATAACCATAACCAACAACATGGCAGTAAATACGCCACCTGGTAGACTTTCAAATACTGACTCAATTAACTCTTCGCCGCCTAAACCACGAAACACCAGAGAAAAAACCGAAGCGCCAATTAAAATTAAGAAGACCATACAGGTACAAGTTAACGTCGCTTTATTTGCCGATGTAAGCATTTTGATATTAAGCGCGCCTTTAACCAAAGCTAAAATAAGTGCACCAAAAGCGCCTATTGCTGCGGCCTCAGTTGGTGTGGCAAAACCTGCCAATATGGAGCCTAAAACAATTACAATCAATAAAATAGGAGGGACAACGGCTTTGATTAGCTCGCCTAATTTAACTTTCTCTTTGCTGTCAAAGGCTGGTAAATATTCAGGCTTAAACCAAGCTACCGCCAATAAATAAACTAAGTAGAGAACAACCAACAAAACACCAGGGACGATTGCACCGACAAATAGATCACCTACCGACACCGTCTCAGGAGAAAATATCCCCATATCCAATTGAGACTGCTGAAATGCATTTGAAATAACATCGCCGAGTAAAACCAGCGCAATTGAAGGTGGAATAATCTGCCCTAGTGTACCCACAGCACAAATGCTGCCGCAGGCAATTGACGGGTTGTATTTTTGTTTGAGCATAGCAGGCAAAGACAACAAGCCCATAGTGACAACAGTAGCGCCAACTATGCCTGTGCTTGCTGCGAGCAATGCACCAACCATAACCACAGCTATGGCTAAACCACCACGAAAACGCGAAAACAATTGAGAGATTGAAATAAGGAGTTCTTCGGCAATTTTAGATTTTTCTAATACCACGCCCATAAATACAAATAAAGGCACAGCGAGCAAGGTTTGATTGTTCATTATGCCAAATATGCGACTTGGCAATGCATGCATAAAGGCTGTATCAAATACACCGATAAAAGAACCGATGAAAGCAAAAATAAGTGAGGTTCCAGCCAAGGCAAATGCAACTGGATAACCAGTCAGTAAAACTAAACATACAACGGCAAATAGCACTAAAGACAAATATTCCATTATGCTTTGCCCTCTGTTATCGCTGCAATATTTTTGAAGATTTCACTTAGTCCTTGCACAAAGAAAAACACACAGAATGCGATAATAAAACTCTTCAATATATACACAAATGGTAAACCGCCAGCGTCGACCGAGCCTTCCATTATCATCCAGCTATCTGCAACGTATTGCCAGCTATATACAGCGATTGCAATGACGACAGGCCATAGTAACAACAAACTACCCAATAGATTAACCAAAGCTTTTTTCTGCGGAGTAAATTTTGTATACAAGACATCAACCCGCACATGTTCATTGTGTTTAAGCGTGTAGGCTGAGCCTAATAGGAATAATGCAGAATGCAGATACAACACAAGTTCTTGTGCAGCAATAGAGCCAATTGCAAAGCCATAACGAAGAAAAACAATAGCGGCCATTAACACAACAATCAGAGTTGCAAACCAAGCAACAATATTGCCGCAGGTTTCAGAAAAGGCGTCTAGTTTATTGCTTATGTGCAAAAGCATTTTGATTCCATTTTATTTTTTGCGCGCATTATACCCAAGGTTGGCTAAATTGCGAGTTTGCCACTACTTGTCCGACTTGCTACCGCCTAAACATTTTGGCGACAAAGGTACATTCACTTTTCCACTTTGCCATTCTTCAACCGAATAAGTGTGGATGGATAATGCATGGACAGCACCCGCGAGCTCTTCGGCTAAACACTCATTCACCGCACGGTGACACTGTATCAGTCTTTTACCGGCAAATTCGTCTGAAGCAATAATAACTTTATAATGTGAATCTGTCGCTGGCCCTGAATGCATATGGCTTTCATTCTGAACATCCAACTCAATCGGATTAAATCTTTGTTTTAATTTATCGAAGATAATTTGATCTGTTGTCATTTTTTACGTCTCTAATTTTTGTCACCGGTATACACAAACTACTGGTATATGTATCTGAACGTTAAATTGATGCGCCCATCTGTAATTTTTGTCCGTTTAGGCAAACTATGAAACCAAAACTCTTGGGTGTCTCTTGCCATAATCAACAAGCTACCATGCTGCAAGGTCACTTTTTGTTGTTCACCAGATAACCTATGTTTAAACAAGAATTCTCGTTCGCTGCCAAAAGTAAAAGATGCTATGGTCGGTTGTTTGCCTAATTCAGCTTCATCATCGGCATGCCATCCCATAGTATCTTGGCCGTTTCGGTAATAATTGGCCAAAACACAATTAAATTTTGCACCACAAGTTTGTTCAGCTAAATCTCTTAATTGCGCCAATTCAGCAGGCCAAATATCAGCAGTGAAGGTTTCACCTGAATATTTGTATTTTAACGGTTTAGCCGCATAGAATGCTTGCAACCTTGGTATTGGATGCGTTTTTCCATAAACAGTAATGTGCGCTTGTTGCCAAGCGAGTTTGTCTTTCAACCATTCGAACCATAAATCTGCCGCATCAAGGCTAATTAAGTTTGAATAATAACTAACGTCCGCATTGCGCATTTGTAGCTTATGCGGATGTATTACTTGTTCATGCTCTTGGCCTTGATACAATAGCGTCAATTTATATATCCAGTGTTTACTTAATTCTTATATGCCGCAAGATAATCATAACTACCCAGTTGAACAATGCCCATTAACGCTCTGGCGCTATCCTAAACAGGATGTTCGCTCTTCACTTCAGGCATGGGACAGTGCTGATATTTTGCTGGCAGAAACAGCTTTGCCAATTCTAACACAATCTAATGCCAGTACATTAGTTGTCAATGACCAATTTGGCGCTATAAGCTTGCATTTGCAAAGTGTAACTTCAGTACCAATTAGCTTTTATAGCGACTCAAAAATCGCCCATTTAGCTTACCAACAAAATCTACAGCTAAATTCAGATAATTCAGCAAAAACTGATTTAACAATCAACCCACTTGGCAGCAGTTTAAATGACTTAAACAAGATAACTGCAGAGCAAATTTACCTAATAAAAATTCCCAAGAACTTAGATTTCCTTGAAGCTATTTTGGATAAAATCCATCAAGTAGCAGCTGATGATGCACAAGTTATTGCAGCTGCTAAAGCGACCGAGATAAATAACAAAGTAATTAAGTTATTTAATCGCTACTTTAAACAAGTGGACGTGAGTTTAGCGGTTAAAAAATCTCGCACTATTAGCGCATCAGGGAAACAGCCGTCACCTTATTCATCTTACTCGTATTGGAAAACTTGGCAGTTAGATAATGGTTTAACTATTTATAACGCGCCGAATGTATTTTCACGCAGTAGTTTAGATATGGGCGCGGCATTTTTCCTGCCTCACCTTCCGGCAAAACCGCAAGACTTTCAACCAACACAAACACATGTGTTTGATTTAGCTTGTGGCAATGGTGTGTTATCGGCTTATATTGCTAATTCGTTTCAGCAAAATAACTGTGCTGGCGAATTAGTTATCCATCTATTCGATGAGTCATATATGGCAATTGAGTCAGCTGTTAAAACGCTAGAAGCAAATGATCTCAGCAAGGTTAAAATTAAAACCTATTGGAATGACTGTTTAGCTGACGTGGAGCAAAAAGCTGATTGGATTGTATGCAATCCTCCGTTCCATCAACAAAAAACCATTACCGACCATATAGCAATGCAAATGTTTAATCAGAGCAAAGTGTGTTTAGCTGAAGGCGGTAAACTTAGTATTGTCGGCAATGCCCATTTAGGTTATGGCAAGCGCTTAAATGAAATTTTTGCTGCCAGCCAACTTGTTGCGCAGGATAAAAGGTTTGTTGTATTAACGGCCAATGATTAAGACAGGTTGCCCTTTGCAGGATAATGTTAAGGTCAGAGCAGATCTCTGACCTTATAAGAGCATAAATTTAAACTAAAAGGGTGAATCCGGTGCCGGATAAGGCTCAAAACGACTGTCAGGGCAGTCAATTGCTTTCGCCTGTTTAGTTTGTTTATCAAAAACTTTAATATCAGCTTGCTCACGCACAGGGAAATTGACCACTGGATTCGGTCCAAAGGTAAACTCTATGTGGTGATGCTTATAATGTTTATTGTCACGAATTTCAGGTTGAGTATCGTAAACAACATTATCTAGTGTCAGTTTTAATGGGTTGATTAAATGCTTGGACTGATAACCACTAACATTAACCAAAGACTCATTATATTTTGCACCAGGGAAATCTACATATCGAAAATTACGTACGACAATGTCTTCCATCTTCGGCGGCAATTTATCGTTTTTAGTGGAACTGTAATACGGTGTAAACACCATAGAATCTTTAGCTCGGCGCATACACACATTATCGTAAGTTACATTAGTGATATCACCACCTCGTTTGCCATCCGATTTAATCCGAATACCAACGCCATGACCACTATCCATACCATCTAAAGTCAGATCCCAAATTTTGATGTTGTTAACACCCGCATCTGTTTCACTGCCAATCGACATACCATGGCCATAATAAAATTGGTTGTGTGCGTATAAATGGTTTTCTGTTGCAGGTCTGTCAGTTTCTTTACCTGATTTAATCGCAACATTATCATCACCTGTACTGATATACGAATAAGCAACAGTAACGTTTTTACTTGCACCTGGGTCGATACCATCAGTGTTTTTCACCAATTCAGGAATAAAACAGGTGCTTGGTTTATCTAACTTGCCAGGTCTTGGCATATCTTCTTCAGCACATTTGTAACCCGGCACTGTGTAAGCTAATGAAGGGGTTAACAATTTGATGCCCCAGAAAATTAGTCCATCAGCTCTTTTTGCTGCAACGTGGAATTTACCACCATTTTGTAAACCCACTTTGTAGAAAGTAAAGTTTTTCGCATCATCAATTTGCAACATACGCGGATTGTTTTGCTCAAGCTTAGGTTTAGCCTTGCTTTGCATCGACAGATCCCACCAAGTAGTTTGGTATGCGCGTTTGCCTGACGTTAAAATAGCACCACCTCGGGCATCTATTGTCCCTTCCCCATAGATACCACTGTTTTCAGTTTTATCCGCATAAATCCATGGTTTACAGCGGTTTTTAATTTTTGGTAATGCATCACCACAAACGCCATCACCCAAGTCATAGTCGGCAGGACTACGCGAGGCAAATAACTTAACCTCTTCTTCTATCCATAAACTGACACCTGAAGGGATTTCAATTGGCCCTGATAAAAAACCATTGTTGCCATTATGTTTAACTAATTTAACCGCTTGACCTTTTGGACAGTTATCTAATGCCTGCTGTAATCGAGCTGAATCAGGGCTCGAATTTTTTGGATCATGATCAATTTCGTCAGGCAATACCCAATTAACATACTTGAGGTTGGCTTTTAATTCGCTACAAACTTTTGTTGGGAAACTTGGCTCTGGCGGCAATAATTTTTCGTATTCGGCGTGTAATCGAACATTTGATGCTTGAGCACTGAAAATCGCTAGTGATAAACCAACTACCCCACCATTGAGCGCCAGTTTTAATAATTTATTCATAGACAAGAAATTACCTATATTGAATTGCATAATTTAACTGCATTCCATGCAAACCTATACCAACAACACCTTAAACATAGTTATATACCCGTGCTTCTTCAAGTAGCTTAGAATACATACTTAGCGAAAGTGCCACCGGTAGCATTTATCTAGTATATACAAAATTTATACAATTACCAATTTAGTTTAATAAATAACGGCTTGGTTACTTAACGATAGCGCAAAAACAAAATAGCGAATCTCATTAGAGCTACTAGGCAGGAAAATTGGGGAAATTAAATTTGATAAAAACAAGGCAAACGTATGTTTGCCTTGTTAAATTATTACAACTATTAGCAAATTAAAGTAAATCTACTAACTTTTGTGCATCACCAATATATTTAGCTGGTGTTAATTCTTTAAGGCGAGCTTTTTCGTTCGCAGGCATAGCCAAACCATCAATAAACTCAGCCATAGCTTGTTGGTCAACACGTTTACCACGGGTTAACTCTTTTAGTTTCTCGTATGGTTTTTCAATACCATAACGACGCATTACTGTTTGAATTGGCTCAGCCAATAGTTCCCAGTTTTGGTCAAGCTCAGCTAAGAAGCTAGCTTCGTTAACTTCTAATTTACTGATACCTTTTAAGGTTGCTTGGTATGCAATAATTGAATGAGCAACACCTACACCTAAGTTACGCAATACAGTTGAATCTGTTAAATCACGCTGCCAACGAGATACTGGCAATTTAGCCGCTAAGTGATCAAAAATTGCGTTGGCTAAACCTAAGTTACCTTCTGAGTTTTCAAAATCAATTGGGTTAACTTTATGCGGCATAGTTGATGAACCAATTTCACCAGCAACAGTTTTTTGTTTGAAGTGACCTAACGCAATGTAAGCCCAGATGTCACGGTCGAAATCTAAAATAATAGTATTTGCACGTGCAACAGCATCAAACAACTCAGCGATATAATCGTGTGGCTCAATTTGAGTTGTGTACGGGTTCCAAGTTAAACCTATGCTAGTAACAAACTCTTCACTGATTTCATGCCAGTTTAATTCAGGGTAAGCAGATAAATGTGCGTTGTAGTTACCTACTGCACCATTGATTTTACCTAAAATTTCTACTTTAGCGATTTGGTCACGTTGACGCTTTAAACGCATATAAACGTTAGCCATTTCTTTACCCATAGTGGTAGGTGAAGCTGGCTGACCGTGAGTTCGCGCCATCATCGCAACATCACGATATTCTTTCGCCATACGGTGTAATTCAGCCAAAATCTTATCAATGTAAGGCAAAATAACTGTGTCACGCGCTTCACGTAACATTAAACCGTGAGAAGTGTTGTTGATATCTTCTGAGGTACAAGCAAAGTGTAAAAACTCAGTAACCGCGTGTAATTCAGGAATATTCGCTACTTTTTCTTTTAAAAAGTACTCTACCGCTTTAACGTCGTGGTTAGTTGTACGCTCGATTTCTTTTACACGAGCAGCGTCTGCTTCACTGAAATATTCAACAATCTCGTCTAATGCAGTGTTTGCTTCAGCTGAAAATTCAGGTACTTCTTTAATACCGGCAATTTTTGATAATTTTTGTAACCAACGCACTTCAACCGTTACGCGGTATTTAGTTAAACCGAACTCACTAAAAATTGATCTAAGTTCAGTTGTTTTACTACCGTAACGACCATCAACTGGTGAAACCGCAGTTAAGCTGGATAATTCCATCGAAATCTCCTGTTAAATATTGGATATTTGTTGAAGCGCATGCGCCGA
Source organism: Catenovulum agarivorans YM01 (assembly GCF_000281085.1). Lineage (GTDB taxonomy): Bacteria > Pseudomonadota > Gammaproteobacteria > Enterobacterales > Alteromonadaceae > Catenovulum > Catenovulum agarivorans. Next base: position 7,056 of record NZ_JH767543.1, on the reverse strand, counting down.
AAAACGCACCCATTTTTGTCTTCTAAATAAAATATTACGTCGTTTACCGCCTAGCTGACGCCAAAGCACAGCTGAGCGCAACGCAGCAAGCAACAGCGCGCGTACTTTGTTTTGCACTAAACGCTGTTGTAATAAATTTGGGTTGCCCATGACTCGAATTTTCGGGCCGAGTGGACTGATTACATCTTTATATATACCGGCAAATCCTTCTACCACAACATCATGCAATAAATCATAATGTGCTAGTTTAGTTTCCATTGCATCTATTTGCTGGCCAAGTTTACGCAATGACTGAGGGTTTTTCGCCAGTTTGCGCTCAAGGGTTAATACACTTAACACATAACGTGTTAACTCAGCATCTTTCACTTGCGCCTGATGGCCTAACTGATCATGAATATTGGTTAAACCCGGCTTTAAATTAGCCAGTTCGCCGTATACATCAACTGTATCCGCAGGATTGGTGTTTAACACACTGTTTAACATGGTGGTTAATTGTGCGTCGTCCATTTCACCTTTACGGGCAATTTTTTGTACCAAAGCACAGGCTTGGCAAACGCCTGCTAAAGCTAATGTTTGTTCGTAAGATACGTCTGACATCAAAATTACCGAATTAGTTACCGAATTAAACTGTCAATAATTGCGCCGCCTAAACAGACTTCTTGCGCATAAAATACCGCTGACTGCCCTGGTGTAACCGCAGCAACTGGCTCATCAAACATCACTTGATAGTTTTCTTCATCTAGTTTTTTAACCGAACAGGCAATATCTTGCTGGCGATAACGTGTTTTCACAGTACAGCTAAATTCTTCGCCAGGACCGACCCGATCAACCCAATGGCTTTGATTAACAATCATGCCATTTGAGAATAATCTTGGGTGTTTACTGCCTTGTGCGACAATCAATACATTGCGTTCAAGATCTTTGTCGACCGTGTACCAAGGCTCATCACCTGAGTTTTTCATACCACCAATACCTAAACCTTTGCGTTGGCCTAGTGTGTGGTACATTAAACCTTCATGGCGACCAATCACTTCGCCATCAACAGTTTCAATATCACCTGGTTGTGCGGGTAAATATTGCTGGAGGAAATCTTTAAATTTACGCTCGCCAATAAAACAAATACCAGTTGAATCTTTTTTATTGGCTGTGACTAAGTCTTGCTCTTCAGCAATCTTACGTACTTCTGGTTTTTCTAAACCACCAACTGGGAATAAAGTTTGCGCAACATGTTGCTCGGCTAAAGTATATAAAAAGTAGCTTTGGTCTTTATTGTTATCTAAACCACGCAACATTTGCCATTTGCCATTTTCATCTTGACGACGCTGCACATAATGACCGGTCGCTATATAGTCAGCGCCCAAAGCATCAGCAGCAAATTCTAAAAAGGCTTTAAACTTAATTTCTTTGTTGCACATGATATCTGGGTTAGGCGTTCTACCCGCTTTGTATTCTGCTAAAAAGTATTCAAATACATTGTCCCAGTATTCAGCAGCAAAATTAACCGTGTGCAGTTCAATGCCAAGTTTGTCGGCTACAGCTTGTGCGTCTTCTAAGTCTTGTGCAGCTGCGCAGTATTCATCTGTATCGTCTTCTTCCCAGTTTTTCATGAACAAACCTTCAACTTGATATCCTTGTTGAAGTAACAAATAAGCAGATACAGATGAATCAACACCACCTGACATTCCTACAATAACTTTTTTGTTTTGATTGTCTGACATGAAATAAAAATACTCGCAGCTAAAAATGGGGCGCTATTCTATCACCCTTTATCCTTGCTATAAATAACTCTTAACAGCAGATAAGGGTATTCTTTGTCCATTTAGGTAATCATCAAAGCAAATTTGTACCATATGACTGCGATGTGGTAGCTGTTTTTGTTTGATTTGCTCAAAGCTAAACCAATGTGCGGCTAGAATATCATCATCTTGCGGTTGTAATTTTGGTAGTTGTTCAGCATCAATTTTAGCGTAATAACAAAAACGTAAATACTGAATATCTTTGCCTTTAACCTGACTTTGATATATACCAACTAAACCTTGAGGTTCTAATTCTAGGCCAGCTTCCTCTAATAACTCACGTTTAGCCGCTTGTAATAAAGATTCGTCTTTTTCTAAATGGCCTGCTGGCTGATTGATCACGTTAACGCCATTTTCTATTTCTTCAACCACTAAAAACTTATTGTTGCACTCAACTATCCATGCAATGGTTGTATTGGGTTTAAACATTAATTAATTTGCTCCAGATATTGGTTAAATTCTTCGCTTGCGAGTTCGCGCCACTCCCCCGGTTTTAACCCTTGTACCGAAAAAGAAGAAAACTGATGACGGATTAAACGCAAAGTTGGCAAACCAACATGCGCTGTCATGCGGCGAACTTGGCGGTTTTTACCTTCTTGCAAACCTATTTCCAACCAAGCTGTTGGAATATTTTTGCGCTCTCGAATAGGTGGATTACGTGGCCAAATGGCAGGTGGTTCAATTAATCTCACTTTTGCAGGTTTAGTTTTACCGTCTTTTAATTCTACCCCTTGGCGTAATTGCTGCAGTTGTTGCTGGCTTGGCTGACCTTCTACCTGTACCCAATAAAATTTTGTTTTTTCAAATTTAGGGCTAGCCAGCACATTTTGTAGTTTGCCACTATTGGTTAAAACCAATAAACCTTCTGAATCTTTATCCAAGCGCCCTGCTGCATATACATTTTCAATTGGAATATAGTCTTTTAAGGTTTTTCTTTGCTGATCGTCTGTAAATTGGGTTAATACATCATAAGGTTTATTAAAGAGTACAATTTTTACCACAGCAGGCTCTGGCCGCTTGTTTTTGTTTTTTGTAGCCGAACGTGTTTTAGCGCCGGGTTTGGCATTTTTTATGTGTTTTTTTTGTCCAAAACTTGGCTTTTTTGCTTTTTGCTGCAACATTTATTTCCACTATTCAATTTTAAAATGAGAAGTAACTATATACCCTGGCAAGCTTACTATATTGTAACGGTTCTTCAATGAGTGAAGTGGAAACTCGCTTCATCAAGCAACTTGGGCATATATCACCAAACTTTATGGTCGACATTGCACCAATGCGGTGAACATACGCTTGTAGTAATTAACAAGCTTGCTAGAATCATCGTCAGCATAATTTATATTTTTTAAGGACATAATGATGACAACTGAAAGTTCTAAAATCATTTATACCATAACTGATGAAGCTCCAGCTTTAGCAACATACAGTTTATTACCTATTATTCAAGCTTACGCTAAAACAGCTGGCGTTGAAGTAGAAACGCGTGACATCTCTTTAGCTGCACGCATTTTGTCTCAATTCCCAGACATTTTACCTGAAAGCCAATTCCAAGCTGACGATTTAAAAGAGTTAGGTGAATTAGCTAAAACGCCTGAAGCTAATATCATCAAATTACCGAATATCAGTGCTTCAATTCCTCAGTTAAAAGCAGCAATCAAAGAATTACAAGCTAAAGGTTTCGCTTTACCTAACTACCCTGATTCACCAGCGAACGAACAAGAAGCGGATATCAAAGCGCGTTTTGACGCGGTTAAAGGTAGTGCAGTAAACCCAGTATTACGTGAAGGTAACTCAGATCGTCGTGCACCTGCTTCAGTTAAAAACTATGCGAAGAAAAATCCACATAGCATGGGCGCATGGTCTGCCGATTCTAAATCTCACGTTTCTAGCATGACTGCTGGTGATTTTTACGGTAGCGAAAAATCTACAACTGTAGAAAAAGCTGGTTCAGTAAAAATTGAATTAACTAAAGCTTCTGGTGAAGTTGAAGTATTAAAAGCTTCAGTTCCAGTTCAAGCTGGCGAAATTATTGATTCTGCAGTAATGAGCGCAAGTGCATTACAATCTTTCTTAGCTGAACAAGTTGAAGAAGCTAAAGCGCAAGACGTTTTATTCTCGTTGCACATGAAAGCAACTATGATGAAAGTTTCTGATCCAATTATCTTTGGTCACGCTGTTGAAGCTTTCTACAAGCCAGTATTAGACAAATACGCAGACAAATTTGCTGCTTTAGGCGTAAACCTTAACAATGGTTTTGGTGATGTTGAAAGCTGTATCGCTTCATTACCTGCTGACGAGCAAGCTGCAATTAAAGCAGATATCGAAGCTTGTTACGCTGCACGCCCTGCAATGGCTATGGTTAACTCTGATAAAGGCATCACTAACTTACACGTACCAAGTGACGTAATTATCGATGCATCTATGCCTGCAGCTATTCGTTCTTCTGGCCAAATGTGGGGTCCAGATGGAAAACAAGCAGATACTAAATACGTAATTCCTGATCGTTGTTACGCTGGTGTTTACCAAGAAGTTATCGACTTCTGTAAAAAACACGGTGCATTTGACCCGTCAACTATGGGTAGCGTACCAAACGTTGGTTTGATGGCGCAAAAAGCTGAAGAATACGGTTCTCACGACAAAACTTTCGAAATTCCTGCAGCGGGTGAAGTTAAAGTTATCGACCAAGACGGTAACGTATTGCTACAACACTCTGTTGAGCAAGGTGACATCTGGCGTATGTGTCAGGTTAAAGACGCGCCAATTCGTGACTGGGTTAAACTAGCTGTTAACCGTGCACGTTTAAGCGATACACCTGCGGTATTCTGGTTAGATAAAAACCGTGCACACGATGCACAACTTATCAAGAAAGTTGAAGCCTACTTACCAGAGCACGACACTAGCGGTTTAGAACTGCAAATTTTAGCGCCTGTTGAAGCAACTCGTTTCTCTTTAGAGCGTATTAAAGCTGGTCAAGATACTATCTCTGTAACTGGTAACGTTTTACGTGACTACTTAACTGACTTATTCCCAATTTTAGAATTAGGTACAAGTGCGAAAATGTTATCTATCGTTCCATTAATGAACGGTGGTGGCTTATTCGAAACTGGTGCTGGTGGTTCTGCGCCTAAGCACGTTGAGCAATTAGTTAACGAAAACTACTTACGTTGGGATTCTTTAGGTGAGTTCTTAGCACTAGCTGCTTCTTTTGAGCACTTAGCCAATGTTGCAGGCAACACTCAAGCTAAAGTTTTAGCTGACGCTTTAGACGTAGCAACTGGTAAAGTATTAGACTTTAACCGTTCACCTTCACGCCGTTTAGGTGGTATCGATAACCGTGGTAGCCACTTCTACTTAGCTATGTACTGGGCACAAGCTTTAGCAGAGCAAGCTGCAGATGCAGATTTAGCTGCTAAATTTAAGCCTGTAGCTGAGCAATTAACTGCTAACGAAGACAAAATTGTTGCTGAGTTAATTGAAGTTCAAGGTAAAGCGGTTGAGATTGGCGGTTACTTTAAACCTGAAGATGACAAAGCTTCTAACGTTATGCGCGCAAGTATAACGTTAAACGCAGTAGTTGATTCTCTATAATTTTTAGTGAATTAATTAGCTAAACAGCTGATAGCAATTCAAAATAAAATCCCCTGCACTCACTGAGTTCAGGGGATTTTTTAGTTTAAAATGCCGGAAAGTTAAATTGAAAATCTGTTTATTTTAACTTTGATCTAAAACCTTTTTGTGTCGCTATTGCTTCGAAGAAGCATATCGGTATGTACCTAGAAACAAGTCGGGATCTACTAAAGTAGGCTGTCTTGCATTTGGTCTAACATTTGTCTACTTTCGCCTATTCCATTTTCAAAAAGCAGATCCCAAATGTCTAAACAAAGATCAATACGACCTGAATCAGATAATGCATAAGCCTCATCATAAAGCCTCATTACAACTTTAGGTATTACGTATCCTATTTCACTGGTCTTGGCTTGTGTTAAACCATTAGTTAGCCGAATAACTAATTTTAGAACGCTATCAGCAAAAGGAAGTAAAGTTCCATCGTAACGTTGCAACTGGTAGAAAAGATCTCTGAATTCAGTTTCAGCGGCTAAAGAAAATGTAAACTCACTTAAAAGTTCGTCTCTAAACGGCTTTTCATAAATAGTGTCTTTTCTAAATATACTTGAAACAATTCGCCTCACATCTGATTCTTCGTCATTGGCTAGCTTTTTAAAAAGAGGTACTAGCTGAGCGCTTGAGTATTTTTGGCTACATAGTAAATCTTTTACTATTTCCGCAGCACCTTTTCTAACTTCAATATCACCATTGAGGACAACTTCAATTTTGTCCGAAAATACTCCGTGAAATAGCCACCTAGCGATTATTTGGATTGCGGCTATTTTCCTTACTTCATTGTGGTTTGAAGTCAACATTTTCATGATGACAGGAATAAACTTTTCTTTATTATCAGCAAAACCACAGTTGAAAAACTGGTATGCACTGTGTGCTCCTGCAAGCCTAACGTCAACATTTATCGCAGAGATGAATGTGTCTACAGCCCATCGTTCGTCGTAGTTTAAGAACGGGCAAAGAGCCTCAATCGCAGACATTTTTACCGCAGGATGTTCATTGTTTAGAGCATTCGCTATAACCTCTTTGAATGTGTTTGCAGTATCTTTATCTTTCCAGCAAACCTTTGCTATTCCTCGAAAAGCCTCCCCTCTAGTTAAATTAATAGAGTTGTCAAGTAATGCTTTGCAATCAAGACCATTTACATCTTTGTCTACATAAACCGCTAGTTGGTCATGAATAGGAGACTCACCGTTGATTGCGATATCTTTAAGCTTATTAATACCATGAATATCAATGCTGTTATTCTCTGCTTGTATTTCATAGTTCCTAGCCGCGTCCATTTCACTTACAGTGAAATCAAAATGATTTAATACTTCTTTTGCAAGTTCAGGATCACAAGCTTTCCAGTTATCACGATAGTCTTCAGCTACTTTTAATTTATCTCTCTCTCGTGCAGCTCTGTGAAACGCATCTATATAACTTTTATTAATTTTTTTTGGTAATGACAGTGCGAACTCGGCGAATTCATTAGGTTTAGCCTTCGCTACAATTTCAAGTGAACTGGCGAAATAATTTGGCGAAGATTCTGTGTGCAGTCTAAGAGATTTATTAAACTTTTCGTCAGGCGTTAAGATCAGTTTTCTCCAGGTGTAGTGGTCAAGTTAAATTGGCCACGGTTTTATAGTTTAGCCAGAAATTTTCT
>NZ_JH767542.1:39452-63113 GCF_000281085.1 Catenovulum agarivorans YM01 | reverse complement strand
TCGATGATATTTAGACATAAAAGACCCCCAGTAATTGGATAGTCCAACTATTGGGAGTCACTTCACGATAGCGGGCTTTTTAGTTTGTGAAGCTTAGTTTCGGTTTACTCTAGAACAAATTGGTCAATGTTCGGACCACTTTCACCCATAGTTCTAAACTCAATATGATTAGCGCCTTTTACTAAAGTGAATTCAGCAATGGCTTGTTCGCTCCATTTGCTGTCCCAGCTTCCTGTAGGTTCAAATTCAATTTCAGTCGCTTTTTCATTATTGATGTAAATAGCAATGCGGCGTTTGGTTTTTTGATCGTTGTGGGTGTAGCGGAATACAGCTTTGTATACACCTTCAGCTCCATCGTTTTCGTGGTACCAATACAACGAACCTTCTTTGTCGTTAAAGGTTGAGTAACCACCACCATGTACGCCATGAGCGTCTGTTACTGCTGCTGCACTGCCTTTGTATTCGGCCGCTTCACCTTGCATCGACAAGCCGCGACCTATCCACATATCAGCTGAGTGTTCATCACCCCAAAAAATACCAACACCATCACCAAAGCTTTGTTGCATCTCTAACAAAACTTTGCCTTTTACCATAACTTTAGCGTAGACAGTGTCGCCATTTTTAACGGTAAATGGTTTGTCGTAAGTTTGCATCTTGGTTGCGTAGGCATTGTTAATTGCATAAACAACTTCTACATGTTGCATTTGATAACGAGCGCTGTCGGTTAATGGTAAGTATTGTACGTCTATGCTTACTTGGTTAGATAAACGTAATGCTTCGTCACCAACAATGGCACCTATGGTTGCGTATTCCATTGCTTGTGGGTATTTAACCTCAACAAACGCACGGGTTTTACCCATAAATAATTCGCGGTAGTTAGCTCGCACTCGATTGGTGTGATCATAAGGTGAACCATTTTCCAACGCTTTAACTTTTACCCCATCGCTGAAGTGGTAATAGACCTTATGTGCGCCATATGGGTAAAACTCTTGGTTTTTATCAACTGTTTTTGTTGAGATAACTTTAGCCGTGTCAAAGCCAGATTCAGCTTCAAATACTTCGACTTGATGCCTTAATGCAACAGGTGCACCTGCAGTATTTAAAGTTTGTTCTAAAACTTTTTGACCATTTTTGTAGCCAACAGCCGTTAATGTGCCAGGTTGCCAAGGCACCATCCACTCACATTGCATGTCTTCTGCTTTTAGGCCTGGTTTGTCTTTGCCTAAAGATTTGCCATTTAAGAACAATTCAACTTCGTCTAGGTTTGAGTAAACCCAAACTGGAATTTTTGTGCCTTGTTTCATGGTTGGATGTGTCCAACTGGGCAATATGTGCAATGAAGGCTCGTCTAACCATTGGCTACGATAGAAATGGAATAGGTCTTTTTTAAAGCCTGCTAAGTCTAAAGCACCACCCATAAAGGCGATAAACGGCCAACCACCATGGGCTAAACCTGCTTCACCGTGGTAGTCGAAACCTGTCCAACGGAAGTGACCCGCATGATGTGGTAAGTCGCGCGCCATTTCCCAGTTTTTACGCGCATTAATACGCACGGTTGCATTGTCGTAAGATGAGTTTAAATGTTGTTTTTGGTTTACCCAGTCTTTTGGATCTTTCCAATCGTAAAAGAAAATTTCTTTGTCAGTTAAATTAGGTAAATCGAAGGTGTCACTTTTCGGACCATCACGCCACCAAGTTTGAGTGCGGTAATAACCACGAGTTTGCCATGTGTGTGGCGCTTCGGTAGAAACAAATGGGCGGTCGAATCGACGTTTAAAGAAGCTTTTGCTTTCAGAGCCACCGTTAATACCAACTACGTCCATACCTTCTTTATTGGTTGAACCAGAAGTCACAAACCTTGTTGGGTCAAATTCTTTTACAGCTTTTACTAGCTCTGGCGCTATTTCGCCGTGGGTTTCGTTACCTACGCTGTAAATAATAATTGAAGGGTGGTTGCGGTTCCGCGTTACCCATTCTTCAATGTCGGTTTTCCACCATGTATCAAAGTGGTGTGCGCCGTAGTCGTGTAATGCTTTTTGTTTCCAGCCGTCAAAAATTTCGTCCATTAACATGATGCCAAGTTCATCGGCTAACTCGTAAAACATTGGTGGGTAAGGGTTGTGGCCAAGGCGCACTGCGTTAACCCCCATGTCTTTTAACAGTTGTAGTTTCCAACGTAATAATGGTTTGGTCCATGCGCCGCCAACTGGGCCGCCTTCGTAGTGCTCTGAAACACCTTGAATTTTTACGTTTTTACCATTAATCCAAAAACCAGTTTCGGTTTTCCATGCAATATCACGCACACCAAAATTGCTATTGTCGCTGTCGATTATTTTGCCTTTATGCAGTATTTCAACATTTAAGTTGTATAAGTAACCTGCATGTGGGTTCCAAAGTTTTGCATTGGTTAATTCAAACGAAAACTGGTACTTGTCTTGTTGCTTAAGCTTTTTCAAGGCTGATTTACCAGTTAAAACTTCAGCACCTTCTTGATCAACAACGCGGTAACGCACGTCATAGTCACCAATGCGTTTAACAGCTTTGCTCAGTTCAAATTCTGTTTGTACTGTGCTTTTTTCGCCAACAACAGGTGTATGAATAAATAATGAGTTGTGCTTGATATGAGTTGGGTCTACCACAACTAAGCGCACAGGCGCATAAATACCACCTGGGTGATACCAACGTGCCGATGGTTGTAATTCATTATCAACACGCACACTAATTACATTGTTGTCACGGTTTAGATGTTCAGTGATGTCGTATTGAAAGCTGATATATCCATATGGGCGATTACCGAGTAGCTGGCCATTTAGCCACACTTCACTATTCATATATACGCCGTCAAATTGGATAAATACTTGTTTTCCTTGCCAGTTGTTGTCAAATGCAAAGTGTTTGCGATACCAAGCTAATCCACCACCATGGTTACCACCAAATTGTTTTTGCGAGCCGTCTTTGCTGACGCCTTCTTCAAAAATATAGTCGTGTGGTACATCTAATACAGTCCAACCGCTGTCGTTATGCTGTTTGTTTTTATAGGCGCTGTGATCGCCTAGTTTAAACTTCCAGTTGTGATTAAAGTTGATTTCTTGTCTGGTGTTGTTGCTAACGGAAGCATTGGCGCTGGTAATAGCCAGTGCTCCAGCTAACAATAACATCAACATAGCGCTTTTTTGATAAAGCCATGTTAGTGGTGTTGCTTTTTTCATCTTTATTGAACCCTATATTAAGAGAGTTAGTTATTTAAAATTTGTTGTTTGGCCAAAAGTCAAAATTCCACGCATCGATAAACGATTGAGTGCGTGAGGTTTCCATCAGTTCCTTTGCTTGCTGAACAATATCAGGGTGTTGAGCCGCGATATTCTGCTGCTCTGATGGATCATTTTTCAGGTTGTACAATTCAATTGGTGGATTTTTTCTTTGTCCTTGTTTAAAAAAGCGCACCGCTTTCCAATCACCATTTTGTTCGTCACGAATACGAACGGCCTGGGCGTGAAATCCATTCGGGCGATGAAATTCCCAATACAAGCTGTCGTGCTCTTGTTGCCCTGGTTTGTTTAGCAAGGTTGGCAAAAAGGAAATGCCATCTGTTTTAGTTGTGAGCGGTACATTCGCCAAGTCGGCTAATGTAGGTAATACATCCCAAAACGCTGACGCATGATCGGTTGTTTGCCCAGGTGCAATTTGGCCAGGCCAATATGCTATGGTTGGCATGCGAATACCGCCTTCGTAGAGGTCACGTTTGTAACCTCTAAAATCGCCATTGCTATCGAAAAATTCAACGTCTGCGCCGCCTTCTTTGCTTGGGCCATTGTCACTGGTGAAAATGATTAAAGTATTGTCTGCAATGCCAAGTTTTTCCAGCAAGGCTTTTACTTGGCCAACACCTTGATCTATATGACTTATCATTGCTGCACGCGCAGCACGTGGTCGACGCTGCGGCAAATAGGCTGATTTGACACCGTATGGTGTTTCGTCAAATTGGTATTTGTCGATTTCATCTTCTGGTGCTTGCAACGCCGCATGCGGGCCTGCATATGCCAAATATAAAAAGAATGGATTGTGTTGGTTTTCTTTAATATAACGCAGTGCATCTTGTGTTAGACGCTCTTGCGCGAAGTCTTCGCGCAAGTATGCTTTATAACTTTCTGGATCGTTTGGGTCGACACCTTCAGGTAAAGACTGGTGAGGGTGAACAAATTCATTATTTAAGGCAAACCATTGTTCGTTTTTCCACAAGTGAGTCGGATAGTGGTTGTGCGCTTGTTTTTGATCTAGATAACCAAAAAAATAATCAAAACCTTGTTTGTTTGGTGTGCCATAAGAGCCTGGCCCACCTAAGCCCCATTTACCAATTAATGCGGTTTTGTAACCTGCATCTTGCATCACGGTTCCTAAAGTTGTGGTGCCCGGTTTTAATGGTAATTGGCCAAACTCGCGCTCGTCAGTGAAATCCCCTAACTCGTAGTTTCCGCGAATTTGACTATGCCCTGAATGTAGACCTGTCATTAAGGCGGCGCGTGAAGGTGCACACACTGTATTGCCAGCATAATGTTGATTGAAGGTTAAACCTTCATTAGCCAGTTGTTGTAGATTGGGGGTACGAATTTTCTGTTGGCCATAAGGCTCAATGTCACCTATGCCTAAATCATCGACAATAATATAGATAACATTAGGTTTATTCTTTGCTGAATTATTTGTTGCTTGCAAGACTGGTTTATTGATATTCGAAGTTGCGCCACAACCGCTAATCGCAACAATGCAGCTGGTGACAACAAGTGCATTTTTAATTTTATTAAACACAGAAGTGACCTCTATCGGGTTAAAACTTAACAGCATGTTTTATTTTTTACCTTTGGTTTTAAGCAATCTTTGCTCTGTGTATTTGGCAGTAAATTCTGCGTCGTATTTAGGGTTAGCTTGAGTTGGTACAGGTGCGTTAATAGACTCGCGCCAAGACTGCATTTCTGCTGCCAAAGCTTTCACTTTGTTTGGTAGATAAGGTGCTAAGTTGACATGTTCACCTAAGTCACTTTCTAAGTTGTATAACTCGTAACTGTTGTCTTCGAAATAATGGTGCAGTTTCCAATTACCTTGACGCATGCTGCTGCCGGGGCGTGTGCGAAATAACGGATCACGGTTTTGATCTGCTATTGGACTATAGGCTTGTAAATAAATAGGAAAGTGCCAATACAAATTACGCGTTGCAAGCGGCTTTTCTTCCAATAACAATGCGGATAAATCGGCACCATCAAGTATTTGATTGGATACGTCTGCGCCAATCAATTTGGCAAATGTTGGATAAAAATCAGCGTTTACTACTGGGGTTGCATCTATTTTCGCTTTGATTTTTTTAGGCCATGAAATAACCAGCGGTACGCGCACGCCACCTTCATAGTAACTACCTTTACCACCGCGCAGAGGGTCTTGATGCGCGATTGCGCGAATACCACCATTGTCCGAAGTAAATACAAGCAGAGTATTATCCATTAGATTCTGTTGCTCTAAGCTGCGGACAATCCGACCTATATTGATATCCATCAGCTCAACCATAGCTGCATAAGTTGCATGGCGGCTGTCGCGAATACGAGGATGGCTTAAGTATTTTTCTTTAACAGATTCAATTGCTTGAATGGGTGTATGCACTGTGTAATAAGGCACATATGCAAAAAATGCTTGCTCTTTTACTTGAGTTATCCAAGAAATTAACTCGCTGGTGATACGGTTTGGTAAATATTCACCATCAGGCCCATCAGTTAGATGAGGCATATTGTACGGGCTAAAATAACTGTTTGGATGGCCTGCAGTGTAACCTGCTACATTGTGATCAAACCCTTGTGTTTTTGGGTCTTCCCCTAAATGCCATTTACCAAATGTACCTGTTGTATAACCATTTGATTTAAACATTTCTGCCATAGTGACTATGCTGTCATCAAGTAGCGGCGTATTTGGTTCAGGAATTATCTTGCGAGTTTTTTCATTGCCTCGCTCTGATGAATTTACCGTATAGACACCATGCCTTGGTGAATATTGACCACTCATTAGCACGGCTCTGCTTGGTGCACAATTTGCAGCACCTGCATAGGCGTTGGTAAAAACCGCACTTTTGGCTGCAAGTGCGTCAATGTTTGGCGTGTGAAAAACACCTGTGTGGTCGTTATAGCCAACATCAACCCAACCCAAATCGTCGACCACTATCAAGACAACATTTGGGGCTTGATTTTGTGCCATTGCCCAGCAAGGCAATAACAATAGGAGTATTTTAAAGGTATTTAGCAAATAGCTAACATTTGCTAAATCTCGTGAATTTTTAGTTTTGTTCATTTTCGTCGTTATGTCTAACAAGTTAATTTTGCGTTAAGCAAAAACATCGCCTAATAAGATAATCAGCGAAAATGAAAAACTGATACCCTTAAATCTCAAACTTTTTTGTGTGTGGGGCAAAAAAGTTTGAGACGGTTTAAAAGTTACTTTGAATTGGGGTTATGAATGATATGACTTGGCAAGCCTGTTACGAAATCCAATTCAAATGTGGTGTTTTTGGGTAAAGTTAATCTTGGTCTTGGTGGCAATGCTTGATCGCTTGGCGGTAAACCAATGAGGTTTTTACCTTGCTGATAATATTCAAGGTGTTGATTTACCATAAATTCTGGCAGTGCATAGTCATAAAAGGCTACTTCATCAATAACACCTGCAAAGGCTTCTTTGTGCCATCTTTCTTTAGCTGGGTTATTACCGATTGCGGCTAAACCTGGACCGCCTGATAGTATTTTAGAACCAACAGGATATTGATAAGACGCCAAGCGTTTGCCATTGATATACATGGCTTTTAACCCTGTTTGCACATTGTAAGTAGCAACAACATGATGAAAATTACCATCGGTTAAATCTGTTAAGCTTGGCCTACCCTCTTTACCATCAAGCGGGAGTTTGAGTTCGTGATAACCTTGCCCCAAGATAAACAGGCCAAAACTTAAACTTTGTTGATATTCTCCATTCGGTCTTAGAAAGCTCTTACCGCGGTCGTTCTGAAAGCTTAGCGTGATTCGTAAGTCTTTGTCGCCATGGTCTTTGCGGAATATTTCATCTATTTCGCCAAATTTCCCTGAGTAATTTGGCTTAATGAGCGCTTCAATTGTGACACCATCATTTACTGCAAACGTGCCCGTGCCAGGTGCTGTGCCACCGCCACTGCCAAGCTCTATGCGTGCGTTTTCGCTATTATCAAACATAAACGCACCTTGGCCAACTAGCCCTTTGATTCTTTTAGCGCCTGTAGCTGGTATGCCATGGGCATTACCTGCTGAGTCGAATACTCGATCACCCTTGTCGTTAAAACCCCAATAATGTTTTGGTCGCCAGCGCAGCGGTGTTATGCCGGTATTTTCACCTGTTGTTAGCCTTGGAGCGCTGTGGGTTAAATCAAATATTAGCCCATTACCATTTGGATGCAGAATGCCCTTTTTAGCGTGCAAAATCAGCTTTTTGTTCTCACCAGGTTCAATGGTAATTTTACCCAGTTTTAGCCTAATTTCATCGTGGTTAAATAGTTTAATAATGGAGTCTTTAGTTAGATGCAGCAGGCGGCCATCGGTCATTTCAAGTGTGGCATCTTGTTCAATTCGGTAATCACCAGTAAATAGATAATCACCTTGCATATCCGCGTGCCGCCCCATTGGGATGACCACGCCATCAATGACTTGAGCAATATGGCTGGTTGCGCTGCGAGTTGCATACCACCATATACTTACAATGATGCTGATAATCACAAGCAGTCCAAAGAAAATGACTCTTTTTTTAATGCGAAAGTAATCTGGATCTTCTTGCTCGTGGTCAAAAGTATTATTGCCGTGATTTGGCGGCGGTGTGTCTTTTGGACGGACAACAAACTCTTCAGAAATACGACGGTAGATAAACTCCATATTGTTATCGGCCGGCGATTTAAGCTGCATATGCATGCTTAGATAGTCGTAGTAAAACTCTTGCGCTTCGTAATTACCTGTAAGCAGTGTTTCAAGTTGTACAAGTTGCTCATTGGTCGCGCAGTCTGAACACACCGCATCAGCAATATCTCTTACTTCTGGGAATTTGTCACTTGTGCTCATGCTCTGCCTCTTGTACTTTTTTCTCTACACAGTCGTACAATTTTTTACGTAATTTAAAAACGGATTTACGGATAGCGTGAATTGACCGACCCGTTTTATCTGCAAGATCTTGGGCGGTTAGGTTTTCAACGTAAAAATTGTGATAAATTTGTTTGAGTGGGTCTGACAATAAAGAACGGCAATGTTCTAGATAACGCCATTTTTGTTCTTGTGTGCCGTACTGGCTTTCCAATATTGCTATGTTATTACTAAACTCTTGCAAAAAATCATCACTTAAACCTAGTTGATATTTTTTGTTGGCTTGGCGGTGATGACGAACTCGATTAAATGCTATTACATTCGCCCATTTAGAAAAGTTGGTGCCCAATTCAAATTTTTCGAACTCTTGCCACAAGGTCAAACTGGTTTCTTGAAAAATATCATCGGCGATAGCTTGGTTTGATACAAAAGCGTAGATATAGGTGTATAGCCGATTTTTATCAGCTTCAAATAATTTTTTAAACTCCGATACTCGCGCGACCTCGCTAGCTTGAGTGTTTAATTGTTGTTTCGGTTCGGGTTTGTTTGAAAGCAAAGTTCAACCTACATTAACCATTTGTTAAAATTTTGATATTAAGTAGCACTATACAGCATTGAATTAAATAACGGCAAGCCAGAGAGTGTAAAAAATAGTTGATATAGACTGATATTGAGTGGAAGTGAGTGTTTGATAGAATGGCCCTTGCAGTGAAAACTGATAAACTCTCCTTCCTAGTCAACATTCGTTGAAGTTTTACGCTCTATGTGCGCGTTGTTTAGCGATAAACACCATGTAAGAACTGAAATTGTTAAAGCTTGTTCTGTATTTACCGCCTACTAACAGAGCTGGCCTTAACATTTGCTAAGGCCAAAGGTTCTCCGTAAGAGCTCGCGTTAAACCAACGGTAAGAGTTTACAGATGAATGATGCGTACAGGCCCTAATAAACCTGAAGTTTGTAGTTTCTTGGCTGATTCTTTGCTAAAGAAATTGTAGCCAGTAAAGGTGACTCTTTGGCTTTTTGGCGGTTTTTGATTGGCATTTAACCATGGCACAGTATCACCTGTCATCTGATAGCCGCTGGTATCTGGCAATGCTTCGTCACCAATTAATCGATTAACCCAGGTATTGGTTACTTTTATCTGTAACTCATTAAAACCAGCTTGAACTGCCGACTTTATATCCAGTGCAAACGGTGGTTTCCACAAGGTTTTTAAGTTCACACCATTAATGCTGACTTCAGCAATTTGTTGCACTTCGCCTAAATCTAAATAGATGTGCTCGGACGAAGCGATATCTTCAGCTGAGACATTAAAGGGTTTGCTGTACACTGCTGTGCCAGAATAATACTTGATGCCTTCATCACTATGATTTACCCAATCGGTCAAACCGGTAAATATGGTTTTGCCAGGACCCGCCCATTGTCGATCGAATTCAACAGCCCAATTGCCAGTTAAAGTTTGTGATTTGTTAGCTGTTTGGCTGTATATGTCGTTAACTAAAGTTGAATGCGTACCTGTGTAATCAACTTTGTTGTTATCGCGGCGAATAAGAACAAAACGGCTTGCGTGTGGTTCGAGTACTAGCGAAGTTTTTAACCGAGTACCTTCATGGCTAAATTGACTGATTTTTTCAATACTACCATCATCAATATTCCAGATTTCAGCAATGCCATCACCATCACGAATATCAAGATTAACTTGTTTTACTTGAGCAAATTCGTTGTGGAAAAAATACAAGGTATTTTCGCCAATACGGCGTTTGGCAAAGTGTTCCATCGGCTGGCCATCAATGATTAGATCTGGCTGAAAACCAAGCTGAGTTATAGAGTCCTCTAGGTTGTAACTGCTCACTAGACCTTTTTTGTATGCTGTAACCGCGTCATTTTCATTGCCCCAAAGCTGATTAGCTATACGGCTAAATTCTGCTTGATGCGGCCACTCACTATAACCAATTACTTTTTGCGGTTTTTCACCAATCACAGTTGCGCCAGCTGCAACTAATTCTGCAATGCGTTTTAGTGTTTTAAAATGCATATAGTTCGTTGTGTTTAGATACAAAGCGCGATAGCGGGTGCCTTCAGGTAAGACTAAATAACCATCTTTCACACTCATACGATTAAGTAATACATCACTATTGACCAAGTCATATTTAAAACCTGCAGGTACTTGAACTGAGCTACCACCACGTACTGGCGCGACATCACCCACATGCACTAAAAAATCGGCATCCGGGACACCTTGCTGCAATAAATACGAACCACGGGCTAAATATTTAAACCATTCAACACCGCCGTTGTACCACCAGGTTTGGGTTCGATCGAAATGCGAACCAATCGAGTCCATAGTCATGCCAGGTTTTATGTGGTTATTTGGCTGGTGGGCAAAACGGTGGAACATGGTTTCGTTGATACCACGTGTCCACATATGGTCGCCATGGTGTTTATAATAATAAGGGTGGCCTGACCAATGAACGACATTGATTGAGGTGAAAGATTCGGCTGAGATAATGTTTTTACCATAGATATGGCCAGATGAAATCGCAGCACTGGTGCGGCCATGATATTTTTTGTTCTTGCCAAATGGCGATTTCACCCAAAATTCGCCCATTAATCTGTCTGCTTTACCACCTGATGCCAATTCATCAAATGGTCCCCAGCCATAAGGTTCGATATAAGCTTCTAAGCCATATTCGTTTGAGATACGCGTAAATTCACCAAAATAGTTTTCTACCATTAAATCGGATAGGTGCTGGCGAAATTCTTGCAAGATACCGCCTGTGTGTTCTGGCGATTCAATTACCCGACCTGTCATTAAAGGTAACCAAGGAATAAAGTCGTAGTTGAATTTGGCTTTAAAGCTTAGGTCGACATTTTGCGTCCAGTTTTGTCCACCAACTTCATAGCTGTCAATTTCAGTCGTCTTCAATGATTGAATGCCTTTAGCTTTGGCTTTGTCAACTAGCTTGCCAACGTATTGCTCAAAATGAAAACGTAATGCTTGAGCATCAAATTTATCAACTTCTAATCCTTCACCTTCGACTGTGGCTGGCACATTAAACGCGCCAGTACTTGTATAACCAAAACGCAATACGCGCCAGTTGCCTTCGGGTAATTTAACCCCTTCTTTAGGTATTTCGCCCCGGTTTAAAACAATCACATCACTTGCTTTGGTAATGGCATCTGTTGCTATTGTTGGTGCTAAACTGAGTTTTCCGCGCTCCATCGAGTTCATTGAATACCAATCATTAAAGCGAGGGATTGACCATAAATCGAAGCGTTTGATGGTGATGGGTTTGTTGAATACTAAGCGGAAATATTTGGCTGTGTAGCCATCGTTTTTATCATCAACCAGCTGTGGGCTATACGCCCATAACCGCGCACCAGGACGTGGTTTTCTGAGTTTTTCTACTACAGTGGTAAAGTTTACCCCGTCGTTTGATATTTGCAGCGCCGCATCACCATGGCGATTGGGGGTTTCAATATGCAGGCTGCGTAAAGTGGTAGCCTCAGTAAGCTCTACTTGCAGCCAATATTTATTGTCTTGGTTGTTATTCTCAGTCTTTGGGGTATCCCAGCTGTCACGATTTTGCTGGTCGCTAAAATTAAATACAGTGTCCCAATCTTTATCTTTTAATACTGAGGTGTCTAAGTTTGGATTTGAGCTGGTAATTTTTGCATTAGCAAACGCATTACTTTGATTGTATTTATTGGCCGGTAAGGCAATCACAGCCACATCTCGATACAAGCCTTCATAAAAGCCTGGTTTTGGTGGAATAAGATTTTTACCGCCTTCAACTGCTAATTCCGACCAAGTAATACGCTTCATTGACATTTCAGGCGTAATCCAAGGGCCGCCGCTTGAGGTCCAGCCATCGGCATTGTGTATGCCAAATTCAATGTCATTTTTATCGGCTTCTGCCGCCGCGTGCACTAAATGGTCAAAAAATTCATCAGTGCCAAAACGAATGGGGCCTCTAGACGAATAGTTTTTGTCGCGCCTATGCACATGAAAGAAAATAGCGCCGCCAATGCCTGCATCTTTCATGGCTTTAAAGTCCCCACTAAATCCTGGTTTGCTCAAGTTGCCATTCATTGCATGCATCCAAGTTTTGGGTAAATAATTTTTTGCTGGTTGCTTAAAAGCTTCTGGTGAGAGCTCTGTCGCTAAACTGTTGGACGTTATTCCCGTTAGTAACATCAGCAAAGTGCAAGTTGTTATTCGTTTTATGTTCATTTGTCACCTATGTTTCATGTATAGCTTGATTCGTATATTTAAAAAAGGTCGAAAAGTAGCAAACTGATACCTGTTATTTAGGGTCTGTTGATTAATAATTATAAAAAATCGAATACTTGGGTATTAATTTGATTGAATTTGGTATCTTTTAAGTGAAAGTGAAAATAATACGCTAGAATTAGCTGTTATGTAGATAGATCAAAATTAGCTTTAGCTGGTTAGCACTATAGGTAGCAATATGAAATTTATAAAACGAAAAACAGTATTAGCAGCTTTAATTGGTAGCTCAATAGCACTATTAAATGCATGTTCTTCTTCAAACTCTGAAACTACGGTAACAGATTTGAGCGAACAAGAATTTTTGGCTCAACGCAGCGCATTAATTGCTAAATATTCAACTAAAGACAAAGTATTTGCGACTTTGCAGGCTCAGGTAAAACCTGGTGATAGCGAAAGTGCTGAGTATTGGCGCTGGCGTATCGACCAATATCTATATGGCCAATACCCTGAGTATCAGCCTATTTATAATACATACAAAAAAGGCAAAGGTTTTCACGACATTTATGAAATGCGGCCTGAGCAGTTGGGGCCGAAAAAACCTTTGCCGGATAAATTGCCTGCATTACCAGCCGATTATTTTTCCGATAACTTAGAAGGCAATCCGCACGCTGGCTGGCATGATGTAGTTGGCAACAAAATTTATATTACTTATCAAGGTGAGTTAACCGACCCTTACATTGCTAGTTTTGATATGGTTACAAAGCAGTGGGAAGGTCCGTATAAAGCGGCTGAAAGCACTTTATCAAAGGGTGACAGAAAAATTGATAGCCATGGTCGACCAATAATAGAAATAGACAGCAAAGGGCATTTGCATCTTATTTATGGTGGTCATGGTGGTGAGCGTGAAGACGGTTTAAACCCTATGTCTATCGATACGCCGCACGCTGGAGGCAGAATGTTGCATGTAATGTCGGAAAAACCGTATGACATTAGTAAGTTTGTTTATGTAGATGATATTACGCCGTTTGCTTCGTACACAGCTAGTGAAAAAATGGCTAATGGTGATATCTTCTTGTTCACTCGCGCTGGAACGCATAAATCACCTTGGGTTTATTACAAAATGCCTGCAGGACAAAGCCGATTTGAAAAGCCAGTGATTTTCACTTGGCCAGTACCACAGCAACATAACCCAATTAATGTTGATACCTTCTATATAAAACCTTTGCGTGTTTCCGACACTGAAATTGCTATTAGTTCTTTGTGGCATGAGTGTAACTTTTTGGAGTATCACGACAAAACAACCTATGCACGGGTAAATGTTTATTACATGAAGTTGGATACAATCACAGGCGACTTTTATAACGCACAAGGTGAAAAATTACCTTTGCCGATAACGCTAGATATTGCCAATCAAAAAACACTTGCATTTGATACCACTCAAAGGGAAGAAACGCCATTTGGTACAGATCCATTACTGTTAAAAGATGGTAGACCTGCTGTGGCGTATCAAGCGCGTACCAAAGACTATCGTGAGATGCGCATGGTGTCGTACAACAATGGTCAGTGGGTGCATAGTCAACCAATGCCTGGCACGACTAAACGCACATTGCGTGACGCCAACAATAAAGAAATTACAAAAATTGTTAGCCTAGAAGCTTTGGGTGATTCTAAACAGAGCAATAATGCGGTTGTTGTTTACAAAGATGCTAAAGGAAATAGTGTGTTTGCAACTGCTACAAGTAGCAATGGCCACGATTGGCAGGTGGACAAAGATCAATTTAGCTTAAGTAAAGCGCGCATTATGATGGAAGCTGTTAAAGATAAATCAGGCAATACGGTTGCAGTTGTTTTGAGCATCAGACGTGGCGACGCCCAACGTTTATATTTATGGCAAGACGGCGCATTACGTGGTGTGTAACTAAACTTAGCCCTGTTATAACAAAAAGGCCTCCAGCGTAAGTTGGAGGCCTTTAAATCCAAGTCGTTTGGATATAAAGCTTATTTACAGCAATCTGACTCAGCGCAACAATCACCACACGCACATACCTCATCACATTTGCAACTTTCGGTATTGCAACAGCATTGGTTAACCTGGGTGTTTTCTTCACAACATTTACATGACTCGCTCATCATCATTCTCCTGCTAGGTAAAAAACCGAATTTAAATAGAACTGCCGCAGCATTTCCATTCGTTTTCAAAGCATTGCAACAACTCGCAACTTGCCGATTCGCTACTGCAGCCACAACCTTCAGAAAAAGTTTCTAATGCTTTAACTGTTGCCTGTAATTCAACAATTTTTTGATTTAATTCTTGAATTTTGGCCAGCGATTTTTGCTTAACGACTTTTTGCGATTTACTGCAACTTCTGTCAAATACAAGAAACTCCTTAATTTCATCTAGCGAAAAGCCCAAAGTTTGCAGCTTTTTTACTAAACGGACGGTGCGAATATCTTCATTCGAATAACGGCGGAAACCATTCGTTTTTTCCGGTTGACGAATAATTTCTTTTCGTTGGTAATAACGTATGGTTTCTACACCTACATTCGCTGATTTTGCCAGCACACCTATGGTAATTGGAGTATTCTCTTTCATGACATTACCTATGTTAGCCTCTGTACCTAGGTACAGAGTCAAGTGTATTTGAGCAATTTTTTACTTACGAACAATTGGCCCATGGATCTGAGTTTGTTTTTTGTTTATTCCGCGAAGATCTCGAAGGCTGCTTTTTTCGATTGTTTTGTCTTTGCTGGTGTTTTTCAGCTCGTTTTTGCTTTAATCGTTTCGCATCAGAAAAGCTAAGTTCAGCCGGTTCGCGAGGTTGTTGATTGTCTGGCACTATCCGCTCACGAGGAGGTAACTCAAACTGCTCTGCCGATGCACGCGGTAAATTTTTATATTGATAGAGATAAAAAGCTTCAACTTTTTCACGCGCCCAATCTGTTTTTTGTAAAAATTTAGTGCTGGAGGCGATGCTGGCATTAGTTTTAAAGCAATTAATGCTGAGATAAGCGTAAAGTATTTCAAATCCATATTGCTCTACTAATTCTGTTAATAGCTGCTTTAAGCTAACGCCGTGCAGTGGGTTATTGTGGTAATTGATATTGTCGGTCATATTGTGCCGCAGCCCTAAGGAATGTATATAAAATATTATACCTAATTCGTTAGCATAGCGTTTAATAATATCGGAACAACAAAATTGATTTGTGGCATTAAAGTTCCTTGTTTTTGTCTTGATTGTTTTGCACTGTAATAAATTTTTGCTTCGGACTAGTTGGTTTTTCAGGAAGTGTTAATGTTAATTTTCCAGCGTCAATCAAAGGAAGCAGTATGTGTCGTCTAAAGTATTCTCTGTCTTTTAATCCTAAATGTTCTTGAATTTCGGAGCGAGATTTTGCACTTTGACAGAATGCTAATACTTTATCTTCATTGCTTTCAACTTGCGGGGTAGCTTGCGGGGTAGCTTGCGGGGTAGCTTGCGGGGTAAGCTGTTGTGAATCAATAAAACCAGCAGAATAAGGTAAGGTTACTCGAATGAAGTTCCGACTAAATTGATAAATACTTTGCGGGTAAACTGCTAAAATGCGCTGAATACCAGAACCCATTTGTTCGACTATGTCTAAATCTTTAAATACTCGCATCAGCTCTTTATTTTGAGGGATAGAATAACCCATAAAAAACTCTTCTTGACTCAAGCCTGCTGGAATACTGCCTGCTGAGGTTATTTCCAAACGGTCGCTGAATAATTCAAACTTTGGCGGAATTTCGCGGGTGAAATCATTGTGCACAATAGCGTTTATAACAGCTTCTCTAAGAGCGACCGGATTTAGCATTCTCCGCTCTAATCTTTCTTTAGCCGTAATTTGGGTAAATGTGCGGTTTTCTATGTTCAATTTATCTAGAATTGCTTTGGTTGCTTTTACTAAACAGCAGTACCCGTATTCTTCATTTTCAATCAAATTAACGCGGTCTGTTCCACTGTATTTGCCGACTTTGATCGAGCAACCATTTTTGTCGGAAAGCAAGTAGGCTGCGTAGTTCATTTTGCCGTCTTGCGTGAGTAGCTCTAAATTTTTAGTAAATTGCTCGTTAACTGTGTAGCTCGATTCATGGTAATAGATCTTAAGTTGTTCAAAGGTTAAATCTTGATAACGTGAAGTGATATTGCCAATTGAATTGCGCACTCGTTTTGCAAAAAAACTTTCAATCATATCGGCTGGCATTTGTTCACAAGCACTACCGATACGAATAAAACATCCTTTTGGGGTCATGCCATTTTTAACTAGGTAGTAAGGCTTTTCAGAGCCCCCAGCTATGACAATTTTTATAATTGTTTTATCTTGATGCTGCTCAAGCAACACATCAAATAAGCCCATAGTAGAAGGATGAATATTATTTTTGATTCTGTCTTTAATTTTTAGTTGAAGTTGATCTGGGTTGGTTAAGCCGATAACTTCACCGTTGTCGGCAACACCGATATAGACAATGCCGCCTTCTCTCAGATTCAAAAATGCGATTATCTCTTTCTCAAAATCAAGCTTATCAGTAAGCTGTAGCTTAAATTCTAAATGTTGATTTTCAGCTCCAATAATCACAACCCAGTGTCTCCTTGTTAATCTATCACTTTGCAATTAATTGTAGGAGTATATCATCGTTAGCCCGCAATTCGCGACAGCACTAAAAACTAGAGTTTGGTTGTTTGAGAAATTCAATTTCTTCTTTTGTAGATTCTCGGCCAAGTATTTTATTTCTATGCGGGTAGCGGCCAAATTTATCTATGATGTTTTTATGCTGTAATTCAAACTCTAAATTATTGGTCAAACCAGCGGCTTCAAATAACTTAACTGCTTCAACATGTATCAACTTTGATTCGCTGTGCATAAATGGCATATATAAAAAAGCTTGCTGAGTTGATGACAGCTGTTGGTCGAATTGCTGTGATATTGCGAATTGAGCTAGGGCTAATGCCATTGCATCGCTGGCGAATGCTTCAGGCTGGTCTCGATATATATTGCGTGAAAACTGATCCAGAGTAATGATTTCCGCTAAACTACCTAGCGCTGTAGCTCGCCAACTAAATAACTCGCCCGCTTTGGCTTGGTTATGTAAATCGCCAAAACGGGTTTGAATCAAGCGGTCAAACCCTGAGTCTTTTTGCCACCACTGTTTAGGTTCTAATTCATTAAACCAAAAATCTATTATTTGATTGCTATTTGCCATTACCTGATAAAACCGACTGTAAACTTGTGCCTACCTTCATATCATGAAAATAAGCATTTATGTCATATTTGCACGATTTTTTGTTGTATGCACCCCATTTAGGATAGACGAATTTGCCATCATTGGTGCGGTGGTACATGGTTGTTTTATCGCCAGATAATTTAACTTGGTATTTTTTCGATTCAAGATTATCCAGCTGCTGTTTTTCGCCGTTAAACCAAAATTCTACTAAGCCGCCAAAGTCATCTTTGTGCACTTTAATTCGCACAATAAAAGAGACCCACTCATTTTGTGGTATTGCTTTTCGCCACAAAACCGTGCGGCGAGCAGCATAACTTTTGGTGCCAATATAATCTGGGCCCCAAGCGTTTAAGGTTAAGTCGCCATCGTATTCCATATTAATTGGATAGTTTTGGTTGTGAGGCGCTGCCGATTTCCATTGAAATACCGTGGTTTCTTTATCAATTTTTGCACCGTCAACCGTGTCTATTTTCCAATTCCACGCAATGTAAATATCATCCCCTTCTTTTGGCGATAATGAATTTATTTTCCCTTCAAATCTAGCAAACTCACCGCGTTTTCTACCAATAGGTTTGTTAATTTTCCAAACCTGACCGTATTTAGCATCGTTAACTACGCTCACCGTTGATGAAGGAACACCTTTTTCATCGCCCTTTTTCACACAGTAGTCTTGCGGATAGTTACCATCGTCAAAGCGTTTAAAATAGTCATTTACATTGGTGCTTTTATTTGGGTCTGCTGACCAGATAATTTCTGCAGAAATTGGTTGAGCCAATAACGCGAACGCTGCCAACAACAGATTTAGTTTTTTCATATTCTTCTCTAATAAGTTTTACAAATGCTGGTTACATCGCCAAGTTGATTGGCGATGTTGAAATTTCGTATCTTCAAATCATTTTAGTTCATAATCTATCTTTTCACTTCGATTTTGTACTTGCCTGCTGTCAACGTTAGCTGGTTATTGCTGGGAAGCGATTGTTTTATAGGCTGGCCGTTTAAAGAAACGTCACCCGTCAATTTTGTTGTGCGCGAAGCTTTGTTCTGCTCTTGTTTGTTAAATATGTGGGTGGGTATTTCTACCTGTGCTGTGGTATTGGCCGGAATAACAATGTCTAACGTGACTGTGCTGCTGTTAAGCTGCCATTTTGAGCTAATTAAACCATGAGGTGATTGATAACTTGCCTCAACAAACGATAGATGTTCGGTGACAATTGGCGCGATACGTATATTTTGATAACCCGCAGTTAATGGGCTAATACCAGCCAAACGGTCATATAACCATTGGCCGATTGCGCCATACGCATAGTGGTTAAGTGAGCCTGCTTTTTTGGCGTAGCCTTTGTCAAAAGTAAAGCCATCCCAGCGCTCCCACATTGTGGTTGCCCCTTGGCTTACAGAATATAACCAAGATGGATAACTTTGTTTAAAGACTAAATCTAATGCCACATCGGCTCTGCCAATTTTGTCTAACACTGGCGCTATCAATGGGGTACCCAAAAAGCCTGTGCGTAAATGTCCGCCCGCAGCGTCAAATTGGGCCAACAAATGTGGCACAGCTTTTTGGGTGGTTTCTGCATCAAGCAAATCAAAACCAATAGCTAATAAGTAGGCTGTTTGCGTTTGTATACCTACTTTTAACCGCCCGTTTGCATCGAAAAAATGTTGTTGAAAGTCGCGTTTAGCTTGCTCAAATAACCTTTGGTAATCTTGCCAGTCTTGCTGTTTTCCCAACACTTTGGCAGTTCGTGCAACCAAATCGAGTGAGCGTGCATAAAATGCGCTGGATATTAAGGTATTGTCGGTTTCACCGCGTCTTGAATCTGGCATGGTGGAGTAGGGTTGCAACCAATCACCAACCGTCCACATGTGACTGATACCATCTTTTAATTGACCTTGGTGATATTTTATCCAGCGGGTCATCATATCGTAATTCTCAGCAAGGATGTCTGTGT
Organism: Catenovulum agarivorans YM01; assembly: GCF_000281085.1. Lineage (GTDB taxonomy): Bacteria > Pseudomonadota > Gammaproteobacteria > Enterobacterales > Alteromonadaceae > Catenovulum > Catenovulum agarivorans. The sequence continues at coordinate 43,565 of NZ_JH767542.1, read as the reverse complement.
CGCCTGTGCGCCAATAAACATCCCAAGGGATAGTGACCGCTGCGTCTGACCATCCAGCTTGCACGATTTCGCCTACTTCGTTTGGCACAACCACGGGCACACCATGATTTTCAAATTGCTCTTCGCGGATAGATTGCATCCAAGCGGCCCAAAACGCATGGCTGTCGGCGACAAATAATGAGGTATTAGCAAATGCGAGTGCATCACCTGTCCAACCTAAACGCTCTGAGCGTTGTGGGCAATCGGTTGGAATATCTAAAAAGTTGCCTTTTAATCCCCATTCAATGTTGGATTGCAATTGGTTTAACTGATTGTTTGAACTCACAAACGAACCAGCAAGCGCAAAATCTGTATACTGCACAATACCAGTCACCCAGCTTGTTTGTGGTTGATAGCTCTCATCAAAACCACTTATCTCGACATAGCGAAAACCGTGAAAAGTAAACTGAGGCTGCCATTCTACAACGCCGTCTTGTTTAGCAGTGTAAAAGTCTAGCTGTTTGGCGCTGCCTAAATTTTTGGTATATAGCGAACCATCGGCATTTATACCTTCGGCAAAACGTAAATTAAGCGTTTGCCCTTTCAACATTGGAATTTTTATCCGAGGTACACCCACCATGTTTTGCCCAAGATCAAATATGTATTTATCTGCGACTTTTGTGACGCTGAGAGCGGGTAATTCTTCTTTGTTTTTTGAGGTAAAGTGACGTTTAGGTGTGAGTAATACATCTTGCTCAAGTGTGGTTGTTTTTACCGCTTGCCAGCTTGACGTTGGATAGCCAACTTGATGCCAAGCTGTTTTATTATCAATGAGTTCAAAGTTAGCATCGTAACGCTCGCCATCGTACAAGCCAGAGGTACGAACTGGTCCATTTTGGGTAGCGCACCAATTTTTATCCGTGATAACCAGTTGTTTGCTGCCATCTACAAATTCTATTTCAAGTTGCGCCAGCACTTTTGGTGTTAGCTCTAGCTTTTTATGCCAATGACGTTTTGGGCCGAAACGGCCTGCATACCAACCTTCGGCTAGCTGAATACCAAAGGCATTTTTGCCTTGGTTTATCATATTGGTTACATCGTAAGTTAATGTTTCTATGCGCTTTTTATACGGCGTATAACCTGGAGTTAAAATATCATCGCCGATTTTTTTACCATTGATAAAAGCTTCAAATACCCCTTTAGCAGTAATGTACAAACGCGCTTTATTGATGGTTTTATTAGACGCAAATTCTGTGCGTAAATGCTGCGGTATATGGATAGGCGTTTTAAATTTATTTAGCTTTATTGGCTGTTGATTATCAATTTCAATCCATTGTGCTTGCCAGTCTTGGTTAGACAGCAAACCAAGCTCGAAGTGGGCGATTTCACTCCAATTAGAAGGCTGACCATGTTGATCCCAATATTTGACCTGCCAATAAACCTTTTGCCTTGAAGTAAGTGCTTTACCTTGATAATCAATAAAGGTTGTTTGATTGCTAGTAACAACTTGGCTATCCCATAAATCTGGCTGGTTTGGCAGTAACTCAGGGTTAGATGCAACCACTATTTGATAACGACTTTGCTGAATACTTTGCTCGATTTGTGGCAACTGCCACGAAAAATTGGGCGTTGCATCATAAAAGCCAATGGGGTTTACAAAGCCTTGGTTTATTTTTAGTTGCTGCGGCTGTTTACTTACAGGGTCAGTTGTTTCACCAACTAATGAGCAAGCTGGCAATATACAAAATGTTAGTAGCAAACAAATTGTTTTAAGTTTTTGGATAAACATGATTTTTCTTGTCTACAAATTTTAATTTGGGTTATATATGTAGAGACAGAAAAGTAGGAAATTGCTACCCAGTTATGGCTAAATTATTGAAGGCAGTTTTTACTGCAGCTGGTGAAATAAATTGGCATCAGTTATCCAGAATTCAGATTAACTAATGCCAATTAAATTATTTTTGTTGCTTGCGTACAACGGGTCCGTTATCACCGACTAAATACATACGTCGGTAATTGGTTGCATCGTGTTTCTCGGCAATGATGATCCGAGCATCTGGGTGGGCGTTACGGATAAATGAACTTGCAGCAGAACCTGGACTGTCTAGGTTGCTCAACGATTTTGGTCGATTGTTGTCTTTTGGTGGAGCGTCTATCCAATCTTCTTTAAATGTTAATAACTGTTCGCCTTGGCTAAAGGTTGTACCACCATTTTGACTATGCCACCAGCGTACTGCCGTTTTTCCTGTTGTTGGATCAATGCCACTCAATAAAAAACGAATGCTAGTATTCAATCCATCTCTATTACTTGTGCTAATGAAATCTCCACGGCCAATTGGCAAACCACTGTCAGTATTGCCAATCCATTCAGTGCCTGACCATCTGTAATAGGTTGCATGTTTAGGGCCGCCTATCTGCCAGCCAATATCGTCTCCAATATACGCAGAAATATGTGGGTTGCCTTGGGAGCCAACTTTGGTCGTGCCATTGAAGGTCCATTTTTCTCCAGTATTGATAGCAAGTGTTGTTAAATCGGCGTTTTCTTTAGTCAGCGGTATATTGAGTTTTTGTCCGTGAACATTGTGCCAATCACTCGTTTTGGTATCAAAGCTCATGTAGTACAGGTTTTTACGTTCGGTAGAGTGGCCGCCTCGATTATTTCTAGGGGCGTCTTTATCCCAACAATAGTGGTAGTCAAAACCAACAACAATTTGGTTGTTTAATCCTTTTGATACGTAAGCGTACCAGCTATCCACTAACATATCGTTTTGTCTTTTATGTTTTAAAAATGCAACAGGTGCTTCAAAGGTACGGCCGTTATCTGTTGATTTTTGATACACCCAGTCACTGCGGTGCGCTCCGTGGCGGTAGAATAGATATATATCTCCATTGTCCATTTTGATTGCTTGGTTGTAGGTGCCAAATGGCGATATGTTGTCTAGATCTTGCCAGCTACTAATATCATATGGTTTAGTCGATATCGAGTGTTTATTCTCTCCTGAATGAGAATTACCAAAAGCATTTTCGCCATGAATTTCAGTGACACCACCATGACCACCGTAAAATATATGAATATAACCAGCGTCATCAATCAACATGGTAGGTTTTCCGTGGCTGTCAATTTTTTTGCTCGGGTCTTTACCTAAAATGCTGGTGCCTGCTTTGATAGGGCCAACCCATTCTTTACTGCTGTGATTGTAAGCTGCGACGTACGGATCTTCTTGGGTGCCTTGGTAAGTGACATAGGTCACGCCATTGCGATATTCACCAGCTGGGTGCTGGACTACTGCTACGCCTTCGCCAAAACCATTTTCAGCAAAATAATCACGGGTTTGTTCGGTTGTTTGTTTACTCTTATTTTCAACGTCTATCGTAACATTGCTACAGCCCAGTAGTTGGGATGATAAGGCTACAGAAAGCAATAGTTTATTTATATCAAGCATAAATAGATCCTCATTGAGAATTTGTGGGGGAAGGGCAAATAATTGTTTGTAGGGTAGAGTGGTCAGTAAGCTATAGCTAAATGCCTTACTCAATGGAGTAAGGCATTTCAGACTACTACAAACTAAAACTCAGTCTGTATTTGCCAGTTTTATAAATTTGCGTAGGTTTACCCGGCAATGAAACTTTGGCGGTAGAGTTATTTGGCACTTCAAATTGCCACTCAAATGTATCGTCATTGCGCTGCCAGTTACTAACTATAGTGCCGTAGCCAGTTTTGTAGCTGGTTTCAACCCAGTCTAAACCTTTAACAAATACAGGCGCTAACTCAAAGTGTTGGTAACCTGGGTTATCCGCTAATGGACGAATACCACCTAAACCTTCGTAAAACCAACCATCGTAACCACTATGGAATGGGTGATTTAACGAACGGCCTGCAGGGTTTCTGCCTTCAGGATCTAACTCAGGATCCCATACCCCTTTGCGCTCCCATAAGGTGGTTGCTTTTAATTTTTCAAATTGCCATTTGTAACCTGGGTAACCTTCAGCGGTGAAAATACCAAAAGCTGTATCACCGTAACCATAATCGCTCAGCGCACGGTATACGTATGTTTGCCCCAAAGCACCAATTGAACCATGACCATTCCAGTTTTCTAAAACATCTTTATTCAATGCATCAGCAATAGATTGATG
>NZ_JH767542.1:30757-39378 GCF_000281085.1 Catenovulum agarivorans YM01 | reverse complement strand
CCTGCCGTAGTGGCCAGTTTCTGGATTATAAAACTCTTTATGGTATTGGGCGGCAATGCGCTCAAATAAAGCTTGGTAATGCTGCGCTTTTTCAGGTTTATTTAATAACGCCGACATTTTGGCCATTAACTCAGCACCGTGTGCTAAAAAGCCTGAAGTCGTCATGGTCGGTAAGGTATATTCTGGATTACAGCGTTTACGTGTCATGCCAGGTTTACGCACTGGATCGCACCAGTCGCCATAACCTTCACGTAATAAATTGTTGGTTAGTTTTGCTTCTGCTGCATCCATGTACTCGACCATGCTTTCGTATTGATTGGCGATTACTTGCAAATCACCATGGTGGCGGTAATGTTCCCATGCAATTATTACTTCAGCTACCGCCCAATCGTAAGTGCCGCCATGCGAACGTTTTCCTGGTACTACAGCTGGTGCGATATGGCTTGAGGTTGCAAAATCACCTAAATATTTTTGCCAAAAATTTTGCATGTTATAGTTGTAATTACCTGTGATCAGCGCTGCATGCGCATCACCGGTCCAACCTGCGCGTTCACGAATAGGGCAATCCATAGGTACTGCCATTAAGTTGCCTTCGTAGCTCCATAGCGCCATGTCGTGAATTCGATTAATCAGCGGATCTGAGCTTTTAAATTTACCGGCAATTTCTACATCACTGCGGAGTAAATGGCCAACAACAGCATCTAGCTCTGGCTTAAAGTCAATTCCAGTAAGCTCCATATAACGGAAGCCATGCCAAGTAAAAGTAGGTGTCCAAGTTGATTGGTCATTGCCAGATGCAATATAGGTATCAACTTGTTTTAACAGTGGTGCACCACCGCCTGATTTTTGGCTTAAATTGCCGTCTATATCTGCCCATTCGCCATAACGCATATGGATAGCTTGGCCAGGTTTTAACTTGAGTTTACTCAAATTAATGGTAGGTACACCGGTAAAGTTTTGACCAAAATCAAACACCCAAACATTCTTCTGTGGTTGGTAAATTTTTATTGGGGTTACTTTTTTCACTGCTCGAATAGGCGGTAAAAGTTGTGGTTCTAAACGTTCTGTTGGCCATTGGTTTAATACTTCTACTGGCTGCCAGTTGGCTAAATTTTGTGTCGAGGTGTTCACATTCCAGTCTTTTACAACTAGGTTAGCATCGTACAATTCGCCCGAGAATAATCCTTCTTTTAAGATTGGAGATGGGTGCGACAACCATTTCTCGTTTGACGTGATAATGTCGCTGCTGCCATCTGCATAGACTACTTCTAGTTGGGCGATAAATTTAGGTTGGCCGAACGATAAGGTTTTTTGAATTTGTTTACCTTTTGCGGCATCCGGATTTGCCCATTTGCTAAAAGCGATATTTTCATCGTACCAGCCGCTGCCTAAATGTACCGCAATGGTATTTTGCCCTTGCGATAGTAGCGAGGTTACTTCATCTGTGTTGTATAAAATGCGTTTGTCGAAATCTGTTTGCCCAGGGTCTGCTAATCTATCATCTACCTTTTGGCCATTGATAAATATTTCGTAATAGCCGCCTGCGGTGCTATGTAGCTTAGCACGCGCCACTTTTTTATCGCTGGCAGTGGTAAAACTGTGACGGAATAAACTGGCGGTTGGTTGCTGTTTTAATTGTTCAACCACGCCCCACTGTGTTTCTAATTTATGTTTTGGCGGTTGTTCGCTAATTGCAGGATGAACATTAGCTGCATATTTCATCCAGTCTAACCTTGCACCTTTTGGCTCTGCGACGGTTCGCTCTTTTACTTGCAACCACTTTGCTTGCCAATCAGCTTTGGTTATTAAACCCATTTCCCAAAAACTAGGCTGGCTCCACGCACTTGGTTCATTGCTTGTGTCTGACCACACTCGTACTTGCCAAACTGCTTTTTGGTTGGCTGTAAGTGGTTTGCCTTGATAGGCAATGTTAACTGAAACGCCAGAGTTTACTTTGCCGCTGTCCCATAAATCTGCTTTACCTGCAGCTAATAGTGCTTCGCTACTAGCAACACGCACTTGATAAGCAGTTTGTGTGCGGACATTTGCATACCACGACAAAGTCGGGTTTGCTCTGTGTACATTGAGCGGCGCAACATTGTCTTCAACCAATAGGTTACTTGGTTGAGTTATTGAATTTAGGTTATCGGAATTTGGCCCACTATTTGAGCATGCCAGCAAACCTAACAGGGTTATTGTTAGTATTAGTTGTTTAATCATTATTTTATTACCAGTGTTATCTTCAACGATAAAAATTTTGATGCAAAAGCACCTTTCTTAACGAAAAGGCGCAGAAGCATAAGATTGATACCCTATTTTAGCTCAGATATAAATATAGGTTGAAAATATGTGATTTAAAATGATTGAATATGTTTATTTTGCGGAAAGTTTGTCAAAAAGGGTCTATCATATAGGGCTAAGCATATTTAACTTTCTAATGGGCTCTTTTCAGAAGCTACATTTCAACAGGATACGGGTTTAAGTGGTTAAGTTTATAATTGCGCTTGCGGTAGTGATAGTTTTTGCCTTGTTTAAAGGGATGGCTCCAGAGATTGTTTCTACCATGCCCAATTGGTTAAAAGGGATGGTTATATTGTTAGCTTTGTTGGGTGGAATCTTTTTATTTATTAGAAAAATTGTTCGCTCGCGGGCTGGTTAGCGTAACTCGAATTTTTATTAAGGTTGCTTACATGGGAAATAAGTATTTAGCTTTTATATTTTTTATGACTTTACTTTTCGGCATATCGATGTCCGTAAAATCGTTTTTATATTTGGGTTTAGTACAAGATAAAGTTGGAGCATTTAGCAATTACGAAACCAGAATTTATGATGTCCGCTACCTTGAGGAGTCATTGTCTGAAGAGCTAAAACCTATTCTTAGTAAGAGCATGGATGCACAAATAATAGACAGACACATGTTGTTAGAGCAAATGGCGCATTTAAAATACAACTTTGCACTTACAGCATTGGCATTTTTGTTACTTTTCCTTGTTTCTATAATTGTTATGCAAAGACGAGTTATAAGCATTAATGATTAATAAGAAAATCTAAATAACCAATATAGGTAGTTTTGTGATGATTAAAAACAAACATCTTCTTCCTTCTTTTCTTGCTGCATGTGTATTAACTGCGTGTAGCACTACTGATAAACAATCATCAGCGCCTGCTGCAAAAGAAAAGGTGCCGAATACAGTCACCTACTCGAAAAAAATTGATTGGCCAGCAGACAACGCAGCTTTTTGTAGTGCGGCATTAGACCAAGCGACCATTCAATATGACGGCTTTAGAAAAGCCTATACAGACCCAACGCAAGTGCCGAGATCGTACAGCAATGGCGTAACTAGATTTGAGCCTAAACTAGGTTGGACAACTGGTTTTGTTGCCGGCAGCTTTTGGAATTTATATGAACATAACCAAAATCAAAGCTGGTTAGACACAGCAACAGAATGGACTCTTGCGTTAAAAGACAACCAATACAACCGCAAAACCCACGACATTGGTTTTATTATTTATGACAGCTTCGGCAATGGTTTGCGTTTAACTAACAATAAAGCGTATGAAGAAGTGATTGTAAATGCTGCAAAAACTTTGATGGAGCGCTACAACCCTAAAATTGGCGTAACCTACTCTTGGAGTTGGGGCACGTGGGAGTTCCCAGTTATTATCGACAATATGATGAACTTGGAATTATTGTACCGTGCATCTGAAATTACTGGTGATCCAACTTATAAAAATGCGGCCATTAGCCATGCAACCATCACAATGGAGCATCATTTCCGTGATAACTACAGCTCTTTCCACCTAGTGAATTACGACAGAGAAACAGGCAAACCAAATTGGAAACAAACTTTCCAAGGTATTGCGGATGACTCTTCATGGTCACGCGGCCAAGGCTGGGGATTGTACGGTTACACAGTTACTTACCGTTATACTAAAGATGAAAAATTCCTAAACCATGCGCGCGGCATTGCCAATTACATATTAACCCACCCAAATATGCCTGAAGATTTAGTGCCATATTTTGACTACGACGCACCTAAATATCCTGATGCAACTTTATACCGAGACTCATCTGCCGCTTCATTAGCTGCGAGTGCCTTGTTAGAACTTTCAACATTTGTTGAAGGGGCCGAATCTAAGCGTTATTACGATGCAGCGATGAAAATGCTACGCACATTATCATCACCGGCTTACTTGGCAGACAAAGGTGAAAATGGTCACTTCTTGCTAAAACAAGCAACAGGCAACTACCCAGCAAACGATGAACTGAACTCACCATTAAACTATGGCGATTTCTATTATTTACAAGCATTGAACCGCTGTAAGGCTTTGTAGTTTTTTAACCTGATATTGGAATTAGTTAAAGGCCTCTGTATTATATAGAGGCCTTTTTGATTGCCCAGCATATAAGGCTTAAGTGCATTGAAGGGTATCTTACTCGGGCTCTATTCCTCAGCAAAGCGTATAGAATAATAACAGTCTTGATACTAGATCAACAAAATTGAGTGTTGCTTGGAGTTGATTATTTTCTCTGAGCTTAGACAAAATTGAATTAACGGATAAGGATCTGCATTAATAATGAATGGAATGACCATTAACTTAGATAAGCCTGAATTCGCTACTTCACTTGAAGGAGATGAGTTTTGGCAAGAGTCTGCATGGAAAAAGTTGTTTTCGATTCTCGAAAAATCGATCGACGTAGCAACAAGCTACGTAGAAATGAAAAATAGTAAAGAAACGGTTGTCTGCCATGATGCAATTTATATCGACGGCGGTAGGGGGAGTGGTAAAACTATTTTCTTAAAAAATGTTCGCCGCCGTTGGGATTTAGAAGGGACAGACAGTAAACGTCTCTTTATAACAAACACAATTGACCCGACTTTGCTGCATAATCACGACAGTTTCGCCAATGTGGTAGTCGCGCAAATTTATAATGAAGTTGAAGACTATATTAAGGCAAACAATGTTACTGAGGATTCTAAACGAAAGTTTTATCAAGCTTTAAAGTTACTTGCAGATGCTATGACCGAAAGTAACGATCTTAAAGGCTACACTGGAGTCGATCGAATTATTAAATACCGCTCTGGCGTTCAATTGGAAAAATTGTTCCATAATTTTATCACTTGTGCTTGCGATGTGTTCAGCTCGAAAGCGCTCGCAATACCAATTGATGACGTTGATATGTCGTTATCAAAAGCGTTTGAAGTATTAGATGTCGTACGCAGGCTATTGAGTTGCCCTCAAATTATACCTATTGTTAGTGGTGACACTTCACTATATGAACAAATAACCGAATTACACTTCAGACAAGAACTAGGCACAAGTTACCGAGGTGAAGTACTTGCGTCTTCGCTTAATAAAGCATATTTGACTAAAATTTTTCCTAACCCTAACCGTATTCGCCTCGCTGGTGTGCAAGAAATTTTGCCAACTTTGAATATTGTCGGCATGATAGGTGTACCCGATTACCGTTCGTTTCAATGTAAACTTCTCGAACGTTTTTATCATTTGACTAACGGTGCGGAACGCAGTCAATCTTGGCCTACACCCGAAACACCGAGAGAAATACAACAGCTGCTTTCTGCAATTAATTTAAGCACCAATCAATCACTCGAAGAAATCGAATGGTCGGCTTTTAAACAATGGGCTGAGCAAAAACAACATGGCGTTGCATACACAAATGCTGAGTCGGTAAAAACTTATTCCCATATCAATTTTGTTGATTTTGATATTAGCCAATTAATTGCTTTTAGTCCAAAAATGCAAAATGCTGCAGGCTTTTCTTGGGCATCAAAAGATTTTGCTAAAGAACAGCAAAGAGCGATCTCTCGTCTTAAATCAGAAAGTGATCAAAAAAGTAATCAAGGTATTTTAGATGCCACTTTGGGCTCGACATATACCGTGTTGAGGAGTTTGCCTCCTGTTGAGTTGTTCAACTTAAAGATGACTGTACCTGGTACTAACGACGGCTCGAGAGTTTTAACTTTGTACACTCATAGAGATTTTTATACCACTATGGGAAACACCACTGCGAAAGTTTTTTTCAGTCGTGCGTTCGAGTTACTTACAGCTTCTCTCATATATACCAAGCAGCATAGTCAAGATGAATGGGAAGATTACCTCCAATCCTTGCTTAACCGACCTCCATTTTACTGTATCCATGCTTTAAATCCAACGAAATATTTTGATGAAGTGCAAAGTTTAAGTTCAAGTCAAGGGAATGAAGATAACTTACCGGATGCAGACACCAACGGTGCGATAATAGAAATTGCGAGTAGCATGGTTCAATGGCAAGAAAAATATAGAAATTTATTAAATGTTTTGGGGACTTCACCTAGTGTTCTTCCGCTAATTCATAGCGTGTTTAATAAGGTATTTACGTCACTACAACTACTGAGAGAATCGGCTGAAATCCCTTACACTGGTGAAACGTTGGAAGATGTTGTTAAAAGGTTTGAATATATCACTGTCAATGCATTTGCGACTTTTTTAGTTACAGATGGGTTGATTGTGAAAGCTAACACGGCACAAAAAGCAAAATTAGAAACCCTAAGAAATCATGCAAATTTTGGTAGTAAAGACCGTGTGGTAGTCAGAAACGTAAGAACTTTAGTTGATTTTAATTCTAAAAAAGCAAAAGACCATGACTCTTATAGAAGTGTTTTGTTAGAGGCCGTTTGGAATCACCCAATTTTTGACGCAACAAACTCACTCAATAGCCACATTCATAACTTATGGATGGATAATTCAGGAATGATTCTAAACAAATTACTTGAAGCCTTAGGCGTAGCGAAACGAAAAGCCGTTAAAGATAAAGCTAGAGCTATATTTAATACTCAAGAAATAGAAAGTCATATTTCAGATCTTGAATCTGAAATTAGTGGACGTAAGTTGGCTGGCGGTTCCAAAGAAATGCAAATTTTGAATGGTTTAAGAGATGCCCTAGAAAGTTTGGGAAGTAAGAATGCAGAGAATTAGTAATCGTTGGTTGATACCTGTTGTTGTATTGACTTCAGACCGATTGTTAAACTTAATTCTATATAATAAATTGAGCTCTCTTGATAGCTACTGTGATGAACTGGCTCTAGCGGCATTTGACTATCAAAGCCTAGTTAAAGCAGACCTGCGAAAAGAGGATGTTAAAATGGCATTTGAGCATTGGTTTGAGGGACAGAGCGAAAATCCAATTGAGTTTAGCTTGGTTAAACTTGCAAACACCTTCCTTGAATGGAAAGGTGATTGCTTTGAAGTAAAAAAGCCATTACTTGAAGACTGGTTGAGTTTAATTAATTATATAGATCCCGCGTGGATCATCGCAACAGCTTTACGTAACACTTTTAGCTTTCCGTTATCAAACGATAAGTTATCTGAAATTTTAGAGAAGCAGTGTCACCTCGCAATACCCAAGCGCTCTTATGTAAATTCATTTTCTGATAATCATGTGCATTTGGGAGGACATGGGAGCTCGTCTCTTTCTCTATTAAACTTTGCTATTTATTTAGACAAAAAGCCAAATAAAAAGGTCATTTGGCCTAAGCGGAATGAGCACGTACTGTTTGAGTCTAATTTGCTCGAAAAGGACGCTTTACCAATTTGGTTAAACGTACTGTCAAAGCAAGCTGCATCATCAATGGCTGCAGATGTATCGATCAATTGTAATTACTATGAATTATTGTCTATCTATTCACATGCCAGCATAGAATACCCAGCTACAAGTGTTATGAGGTATGTATTAGATAGCAACAAGGAAGAAACCAAGCGTTGGTTAGCATTTTGCTTCGAAAGTATCGAAGGGACGCTGAAGCGTAGAAAAAATGCCATTTTAAGCCAGCTTATACTTTGCGCTAATATACTACGTAGTTACATGCTAGTGACAGGCGTGGGCTTAGGTCAGTTTGTTGAGCATTTCGGCTTTAGTTTTCGTAAGCCTATTGACACCAGAGAATTTAATTATGGTGCACACTCATTAACTCATGATCTTGATGGCGATAATCAGCGAGAGTTTCGCGTATCTCCTAATGTAGTTATTAACCGGGCCACTTTAGCTCCGATAGCTTTAGAAAAAATAGCTAGTCACTTGTTAGTTAGAGGAAAATCAAAACATACCCACTTCGTTGTTCATTTTACTAGAGGGTTCACCAAAGATGGCAGTAAAGGCGCTCGTTCTTTTACTCAGTCGCACGAGCATATGCTTGGCTTAGTTAGAAGTTTTCAACAGCTTTTTGCTTCTGGTACCTATGCGTGTCTGACTACTAGCTATCAAAACCTATCTGAACCAGCTAAAAATGTTGATTTAAGGAAATTAATTCGGGGTTTTGATGTGGCGGGTAACGAAAATGAGCTACCTATAGAAGTATTTGCACCCGCACTAAGAGTTTTAAGATCGGGACTTGTGTCACCAACGCTTCCTTTTTCTAACTATATGCGGCGACCTTTTCTCACGGTTCATGCTGGCGAAGACTACAGTCATTTAATCTCCGGGCTAAGAGCTATCGATGAAGCTGTTGAGTTTTGTCAAATGAGTGAAGGCGATAGAATAGGCCATGCACTTGCTTTAGGCGTTGATGTAAAAGCATGGGCACGGCGGCAACAAATAGTTTATATATCGCTCCAAGATCAAT
>NZ_JH767542.1:0-30695 GCF_000281085.1 Catenovulum agarivorans YM01 | reverse complement strand
TGGCTATGGCTTGTGAAAAATTTAGCTCTTGTATCGCTTTGTTAAGTAGGAAGATAGCTCGCTATTCAGAACAATTGTATGGAGTGCCGCACACACCAGAAACACTCTATCAAAGTTGGCTGTTGCGAAAAAACTATCCGATGGCTCATCAAGGCGATGGTAGTGTTGAAGGATTATTATGGTGTCCAGACCAAACGCTCATTCAGAAGAGTAGCCCTGCGTCAGTGCAATTGTGGAGGCGGTATTTGAATAGTGCACTTGATACGAACAACAAGTTTGGTCAAGTTATTGCTATTTTCTTTGGCACTGCAGGAGAATTTGAAACTAGAGCTGACACTGAAGTTATTAGCAATTTAGAACTTGAGCTCTATACCGTAGTGCAAGACCTATTATTAGAAAAGTATTCTCGGAAAGGCATTATTCTTGAAGCTTGTCCGACGTCAAACATTACCATCGGTCGTTTTAAGTCTTATGCTGAACACCCCATATTTCGCTGGAACCCTCCAATTGCAGATTGGTTAAATAGAGATGGCGAATTTAATCGATATGGAATAAGAACTGGTGCAGTCGCAGTATGCATTAATACAGACGATGCTGGCTTAATGCCGACAACTCTAGAAAATGAGCACTACTTAATTGAAATGACGGCTGTGAATAAATTAAATGTTTGCCCTATAGTTGCAAAAAAGTGGATTGAGGCGATTCAGAATCAAGGCAATGAAATATTCCAAAGCAACCATTTAGATTGGGAATTGTAAACACAACACTAAATTAGAGCTTTTTGTTAAGTAATTCACTCGCACCTTTTTTACCCTAGGTATTGCAAAGCGTTCCATCCGTATATTAGACGTACATTGACTTTAAATTGAATGCTACTAAACTATACGTATAACAAACGTATAGGAAAATCTCGATGGCTACTTTAGCAATGAAAAAAGATGCTCGGTTAGATTTAAAAACAACCGTGCAAAACAAAGAATTACTAGCGCAAGCCGCGTTATTACGTGGTGTTGATATGACAACCTTTATCATGGCGCCCGCACTTGAAGCGGCACGAGAGGTTGTTGCACTTAATGAAAAAATGCAACTTGAAAAACAAGAGCAACAGGCATTGTTTGAAGCATTGGCAAAACCGTCAGCGCCTTCTGATGAATTGAAAGAATTACTCGCAGCTGGAACATTTAGTGAACGATAATCGATTTGTTATAGAAAAATTTGAGCCGAAAAACACTTATTACCAGCAGAAAAAATTTGATTGTGGCAATCACATTATCAATAAGTTTGTTCATTCGTCTTTAAAAAAGCAGGTAAGCCAACAATTTTCGCAAGCGTTTGTATTGCTTGACTTAGAAAACAAGGAGCGCTTTTCTGCATTTTATACACTCACTTCATTTAAACTAAATGCAAATGACTTGGAAAGTTTATCTCAGGGAAGTTTGCCTAGAGACATTCCTTGTGTGCGCTTGGTCATGCTTGGCGTTGATACATCAATTCAAGGGCAAGGCATTGGGCGTAAAATGATGTCTGATGCTTTACATCGAGTGCATCGAGCATCAAAAGATATTGGCATATACGGGCTTTATTTAGATGCAGAACCAAGTGCAATAAACTTTTATCTTAGCCTTGGTTTTACCCGTTTAGATGGCGGCGGTTCTGAAGATATTGGCAAGATGTTTTTAAGTATTAGCGTTATAAATCAGCTTCTTGATTAAGGGAGAGTTAAGTAAAATATACACTTAGCCCTCACAACGCACTCAACTGGCGTTTTAACTTTTCAAGGCATTGATTGGTGCCTTTGGTTATTGCTTCACCCACCTGATGGGAAAATAAATTCGATGCTGAATCACTTGCTCTTATTAATGCATCGGGCACTGTTTCACATAACTCTACCAATATTGCTTTCATGTCGTTTTCTGGAAAAGATAGATAATTCGCGTGGTTTAACCAGTGCCTAGCTAAAATTCTAGACCAGCGATAATGTGTATTTTTGCTGTGCACTTTCATTGCCATTTTAATTTTTTGTGGCTGTATATTTCCTTGACCGAAATATGGGTAAGCACTCATGACATCGTAAAAAGGCGTTAAACAAAATCCTTTCGCTTGTAAGAAAATGCTGAAGTTTTTAGCATGCCCATCAATACCAGCGAGTAACCAAAATAGTACTTGGATTTTCATAAATAAAGTTCTGTCATTAATTGGATTTAAGCTTAATGACAGTAGCTCCATAATGTCGTGCGCACTAGGCCCACCATGCTCTTCATATTTATTATCACTCAGGCGGCCAAGTGCCTGACAAAAGTCTTCTTGGGGCAAACGTATAATGGCATTGTTTGCTAACTTTCTATCAAAGCGCTCCACTACTAAAACACGTTCGTCCTCAAATTGCTCAATACTGGCCTTAGCGGCAGGTATATCAAGCTCGTTTAAAAACTGTAGACAGAACCATTCATTGTCGACGCTACTGGTTAAATCAATATTCATGCCGCTATGATGCTGAATAGGCGGTTTGAGTATATGCGTTGTTGGTGTTTTTCCTAGTGGCTTATGCCATTGATTATTCCACCATGTTAATGCGGTTTTTTCTTGTGCACCAGCAAGGCTAATACGAAAATCTTCATTATCTTGCATACCTAATGTATTTGATACTCGAGTGTTTTTAAGCAATGTAGCAATGGCATTTTCGTTACATGGGCTTAACTCTAACTGTGGTAAATGTCCAGAAGGTGGCGATTGGCTTAATGCTACAGCACCCACACAATCACGACCTATGGATTCAAGTAAATCAAATGTAGATGTACTGTTTGCGCCAAGGCGCGTCACAATGTTTCGTCTGATATTGATATTGTCAGGCAATAGGTTATCAAAATAAGCTTCAACGGCTTGATTGTTAAGAGGTGCGCCCATCGGCAAACTTTGCGATAAAGCTCTACTTCCAGCACGTTTCAGCCATGATTCATCATATTGAAAGCTTAATGATCCCTGACGGTAATGAAGCTCGCCAACAAGGATCCCATTCATTGAACAATATAATGTTTTACTGTGCGATTTTCTGCCCATTAGAAGCCCAACTCTGACCCATCAGCAGCTTGTTGATCTCTTGGCTCGACGATTAAATCCAGTTCAATTAGTGCCAGCACTTTCATGACGATAATAAGATCAAACTTTGATGGATCATTTTCAAGTTTTGAGACTTCAGGTTGATGTATACCGATATGCTTAGCCAGCTGGCTTTGATTCCAGCCCTTATCCTTTCGGCCTTTGCTAATTAGTTTACCTAAGTCTTTTGGTGTATTGATATACATCTTCGAAACTCTATAGAAAATTCACTATAAAATTACTTTATACAACATTTTCTATAAATCAAGTTTAGAACGTATTTTCTATAAAAATTTCTAATAGCGGCAAGTTAGGGTATCAATCTGCCATAAGCCTGCCTTTTCGTGATAAATATAGCGGCTTATTACTCATGGCTCTAAATGCTCAGATATCAAACATCATATCTGCATTATTTGCTAAGTAATAAGGCTTCTTCATTAACTTTGAATTATGGCTTTTTGTATGTACCAACAATATTTAGAAAAAATTAAAAGGTGTTTTGCATTACGAAGCATAACTTTTACAGGCGTTTTGTCCTCTGCATTAATTACGTTGTCATTGAACGGTTGTGGCGACACAAGCAAACAAGCTTCGACGCCCGAACAATTAAATGATGTTAAACCCACTGCTGGCGTTTCAACAAAACTGCATAAACCAGTCAGTCCAATGCCAGAGTCGTTTTATCACGCGCCAGCTGCTGAGCTTAAAGCTAACTTTAAAACACCGCCTGATGCGGTCAAACCTTGGGTTTATTGGTATTGGATCAACGATCATATATCCAAGCAAGGGGTGGAAAACGATCTGAAAAAAATGCAGGAGCAGGGCATTAGCACGGCACTTATCGGCATTATTCACTTGCAACCCAGTATTGGCGGCTATGGCAAGATAAAAGCTTTTTCCGATGAATGGTGGGACGTGTTGCTGTATGCAATCAAAAAAGCCCCTGAGTATAACGTAGATATTGGTTTGTTTAACTCGCCGGGCTGGAGTCAATCTGGTGGTCCTTGGGTTGAGATGCATCAATCCATGCGTTATTTAGATAACCGTGAATATCACTTAGTTGGCGGTCAAAACGCTAACCTGTCTTTGAATAAACCAGAAGGTTATGCGGATGATGTAAAGGTTATTGCGTTTAAAACCCCTGCCGATGAACTTATTCGCCTTAATAATCAACAAACTAAAGGTAGCGCAACGGCCTTTATCAATAGTGAAAAAACTATACAAGCCGATATTAACAGCACGAATATTAAAAGCTTAGTTGATGGTGATCATGAATCTGTTTATCACTATCCAGCGTCGTTAATAAACGCTAAAGGCAGTAAGTTAGAAATCGACTTTGTGCATGATGAAACACTCACAGCACGCAGCTTAGAAATTTACCCTAACGATACACATTCGGCAAAAGCCACGCTGTCATTTAAAAATGCGAATGGTGAGTTTGAAACAATTAAATCGTTTGATTTACAACGTCCACGCAATATGGCATCGATTGGGCCAGAGCATGACGCGCCAATAGTCATTAACTTCCCGAAAGTAACAGCCCGTGAATTTCGCCTGACCATAGATTCGTTGGTAATAGGTCGCAAGCAAAAAAACAGTGAGCCGAATCCTGGCATCAAAGAGCTGGTATTAACCAGTGGCTACAAATTAGAACGTTATGTAGAGAAAAAACTGGCTAAAGTATTCCCGAATCCACAACCTAAACATGATAGTTATCAGTGGGACGCACCAACACCAGAAGATAAATCAAGCCTAGCACTGAATGCAGAGCAAGTATTAGATGTCACTCAATTTGTTAACGATGGCAAGCTCAACTGGCAAGCGCCAGCAGGTGAGTGGACTGTAGTGCATTATTTTATGCGCACCACAGGCACCACTAATACCCCAACCACTAACGCCACTCGTGGCCCAGAAGTCGACAAACTCAGTAAAGAAATCGCTCAAGCGCATTTTGATGCTTATGTAGGCGACATTATTGATCGCCTACAACCAGCAGAGCGTACCGCGCTTAAATACCTAGTGATCGACAGCTATGAACAGGGCGCACAGAATTGGACGGACGCCTTTGCCAAGCGTTTTCAGCAACAATTTGGTTACGACCCAATGCAGTTTTTACCCGTATATACAGGGCGTATTGTTAACAGTGCCGAGCAAAGTGAACGCTTTTTATGGGATATGCGCCGCATGGTAGCCGACCGTGTATCATATGAATATACCGCAGGCATGCGGGAACGTGCGCACGAGCATGGTTTAAAACTTTGGTTAGAAAACTACGGTCACTGGGGCTTTCCGGGGGAGTTTTTACAATACGGCGGCCAAGCTGATATTGTCAGTGGTGAATTTTGGGCGTCAGGTAATTTAGGCGCAATTGAATTAAAATCGGCGTCATCAGCGGCGCATATTTATGGGCATAAAACTGTGATGTCGGAGTCTTTCACTGCTGGTCGTGGCGATGCCTTTAAAAATCATTTTTGGGATTTTAAAAAGCGTGGTGATTGGTCATTTGTTGAAGGTATTAACCACACCTTATTGCACGTTTATATTCAGCAAGGTTACGAAGATAAAAAGCCAGGGGTGAATGCCTGGTTTGGCTCTGAATTTAATCGCCATAACACTTGGTTTGACTACATGGGGGGCTGGCTCAATTACATAAAACGCAGTAATTATATGATGCAACAAGGTACTTATGTTGCTGATATTATGTATTTTATTGGTGAAGATGCGCCGAAAATGACGGGTGAAATTAAACCTGCGCTACCTGCGGGTTACTCTTACGACTTTATCAATGCCGAAGTCATTTTGCATGGTTTAAGTGTTGAAGATGGTCAATTCGTTTTGCCAAGTGGAGCGCGCTTTAAACTACTGGTATTGCCTGATGCAACAACGATGCGCCCACAAGTGTTGGCGAAAATAAAACAATTAGTCGCAGATGGTGGTGCCATTTATGGCCCTAAACCAAGCCAATCACCAAGTTTGCAAAACTACTCGCAAGCTGATAATCAAGTTCAGCAATTAGCGAATGAATTGTGGCAACAAATTGATGGCACAACTGTTACTCAAGGCCAATATGGCAAAGGTCTGGTATTCTTTGATTCTGCCGAGAACGTTGACTTAGCGCAGGTCATGGACAAGCTAAATCTCCCGGCCGACCTTGCTGGTTTGCCAACAGAAGTGATTTGGAGCCATCGCAGCAGTGATACTCACGAAATTTATTTCATTGCCAACCAATCAGAAGCTGTGGTTGATATTAAACCAAGCTTCAGGTTGCAAACTGCAATGCAAAGACAAGAGCAAGCCAAGCTTGGCCAACCACAAGCTTGGGATGCAGTGACTGGTAGTATTAGAAATATTGGCCAATACAGCATCGAAAATGGTCGCTTAGTTACGCCATTGAGCTTACAAGGTTTAGGGTCAACCTTTATCGTATTTGAAAAATCTGCCAGTGCGACTATTCAACCTACAGCAGTTAAACAAATTTCTAAGCAAAATAAAGCTACTTGGTTACCGACAGCGCTTTATAAGCAAAATCAGCTTATTGTTGATATACCCGAAAACGGTGAGTACCAAGTGCAATTTACTAATGGTGATAGCCAAGTAGTTAAGCTGGTTGATTTACCAGCGCCATTAACACTTAGAGCCCCTTGGCAACTAACTTTTGAACAAAATCGTGATGTTGAAATGTCATTAACACTAGATAAGTTAGTTTCATTAACTGAGTTACAACCTTTAGCGTTAAAACATTACTCAGGTTCAATTACCTACCAAAATCAATTCCAATTTGAGCAATCACAACTTCGTGATGATCAACGCTGGATATTAGATTTAGGCCAAGTAGGTGTAGTGGCGCGTGTCACCATTAACGGCAACAATTTAGGTGAGATTTGGAGCAGACCACTACAAGTTGATGTGACAGACTATTTAGTAGCAGGCAAGAATAAGCTTATAGTAGAAGTGGCAACCACTTGGGTAAATAGAATGGTTGGTGACTTGAAGTATCCTAAACAGTTTCCTGATCAAGCGCAGCCCAAAGTATTTGAAACGGAAATTACTTTTGAAAGCAAAATCACTAAAGATACCGAGCTGCAACCGGCAGGTTTAATTGGTCCAGTGCTGCTAAAGCCAATTCGAGAAGTCACATTAAAGCATTAGCAAATAGGCTTTAAACTATGTAGTTGAACAAAGGCGAGTTAGTAGATCGCCTTTGTTTTGTCTTAACGCACCTTTTTACAGAGTTATCTATTCTGACAGCAAATAATGCCCCGCCACCAAAGCACATTCACCTTGTTTACAATTTAATTTTTGCCCCGTTGGCGCATTCGTCCATTGTAAATCCTCAGCTAATGCCACAGGAAGTTGTAAGATGCCGGTGCTATTGGGTGGAATAACAATTTCCATTGATAGTTTGCCAGACGTTTTTTGCCAACGGGTTTTGGCCAAGCCGTAGCGCGTTTCTAACGAAGCTTCAGCAAAGTTTAACGGCGAGTCTAATAGCGGACGAATACGAATATGTTTATAACCTGGGCTTGCTTCTACAGGTTCTAGTCCAGCAAGTCGTTCGTACATCCAGCGACCAACAGCGCCATAGGCGTAGTGGTTAAATGAATTCATTTTTGCATCACCGAAGCCTGATTCATGACTATAGCTGTTCCAACGCTCCCATAGCGTGGTCGCACCTTGATCGATTGAATAGAACCACGACGGATATTCGCTGGTAAAAAGAATATCGAGTGCTTGTTGTTGGTAACCGGCATCGTCTAAAACGCGATTAAGGTAAGAAGTACCGACAAAACCAGTATTCAGGCGATCGCTTTGCTGTGCAACCAGTCTAGCAAGATGCGCCGCGAGTTTCGGCCGCAGTGTTTCATCAACTAAGTCGAAGGCCATTAAAATGGCGTAGCCAGTTTGGGTTTCAACCTGTGTGGTTAAGCGGCCATCATCATCAAGAAAGTGAGTACGAATTGCTTGTTTGATGGCATCAACAGTGTTCTGATAATAAATCGCATCCTCGCTTTTGCCGAGTAGCTTTGCCGCTTTGGCGCTGATTGAAGCTGTGTATGCAAAGTAGGCTGAGCCAATTAGTTCGCGCGGTGTTTCTCCGCCTCGCGATTCTTTATTCTTATGTTTAATCGGTTGTAACCAGTCACCAAAGCCAGTGTCGGGGCTGATAAAATCTTTCGATTTAGCGCGATATAATTCCGCGTATTTAGTCATTGCCTCGTAGTTATCTTTCAGGATCTGCAAGTCGCCAGTGTGTAAATAAACTTCCCAGGGAATGATTGAAATAGCATCGCCCCAAGCGGGAGAAAGTTGCGTACCAAAGATGGCGACATCAGGTGCAATGACCGGTAGGCGGCCGTCAGCACTTTGTTGGTCGCGTAAGGTACGCAGCCAACTGCTCCAAAAGGCGTGTACGTCGAAGTTATAAAGTGAGGTGGCGGCAAATATCTGCGCGTCGCCTGTCCAACCTAAGCGTTCATTCCGTTGTGGACAATCGGTCGGAATATCAACAAAGTTACCGCGTTGTCCCCACTCGATATTGCTTTGCAATTGGTTGAGTTTTTTATGTGAAGAATTAAAAGTACCCGTTTGTGCAAATCCGCTATGTAGTACCTCACCGCTTACCCAGTCTTTTTCAGGTGTAAAACTTGCATCATATCCACTGAGTTCAAGGTACCGATAACCAAAGAAGGTAAATGTCGGTTTCCATTTCACCATGCCATCTCGATTAGGCAGGTAAGTAGCCATTGAACGTGCTGCACGATAATTTTCCGTATACAGGCTACCATCTTGGTTAAGCATTTCTGCCACTCGAATGGTGAGCTTTTGCCCCTTTTTAACTGGCAGATTGATAGCTGGCCAACCCACCATATTCTGCCCCATATCAAAGATCACTTTATCAGGCGCACTAGAGCTAATCGAATTGGGTTTAAGCACTTTTTGCACAGACACTGTTTGGAAAATCTTCGGTGATAAGATCACATGATCGAGCTCAGAAGTACCAACTGGTTTATATTGCGCAGATACTTCGCCTATAGAACTCCAGTTGTCGATCTCGCGATTGGCATCATAATCTTCACCCCAGTATATTTCTGATTTAAGCTCTGGCCCGTGGTCGGAATAAGTCCAACTGTCATCTGTGACCACAGATACATTTTTGCCTGATTTAAGCTCAACTTCCAGTTGCGCGAGAAATTGTGGTAATTGGCCTCCCATGCCTCGATTGATGTTACCCGCATACCAACCTTTGCCGACTCGGGCACCAATAACGTTTTTACCCGCAACCAGATGATCAGTCACATCATAAGTTAACGTTTCGATGCGCTGCATATAGTCAGTCCAACCAGGCGTAAAAGCGTCTTGACCGACTTTTTTGCCATTAATTTCAACATCAAATAATCCGCGTGCGGTTACATAAAGGCGCGCTTTGGTGGCAGTCTGTTCAAGCTCGAATTCTTTACGAAAATACGGCACATTGCTTATTGATGTAGGTGGGATATCGACCAAGTAACCATCCCAAGACATGGCTTGTCGCTCTTTAAGCATGTTGTTGTGTTGCCCTTGATGCTTGTCTTGTTCGGTCTCATGATAGTAAATAATAATAGGCATTGGACTACCAATGTGATCGTCTCGGGCAAACAAAGCGCCTTCACCAACACGAATTGCGCGTAAACCATTGTTATCGCCATCTAAGCTGTCTAACAAGGCTTGAGTAATATCTTTACCCGCTTTACGCAAGCCATAAACTGCCTTAGTTATCGTTATATCACTAAAGTCTTTACGCTTAGGTTGGTGAACCCATTTTGCCGACCAGTCATCTTTGGTTAATAAGCCATATTCAATACTTGCCCAGCTGCTCCAATTAGACATTTGGCTATATTGATCCCAATAACGAACGCGCCAATAAACTTCATCTCTAGAAGTAAAAGCTGGCGCGTCAGTTTCAACATAAACCGATTGGCTAGAGTCAACCTTACCGCTGTCCCAAATAAGTGCGTGTTTTTGCTTTTTAGCAATTTGTAATTGATAGGAGGTTTGCTTGGCACCAAAGCGGGTGTCACTTAGCTTCCAAGAAAACCTTGGTGATGGATCGTGATAGTTAAGCGGGTCAACAAAACCTTCACCCACTGTTAAATCGACAGGTGCAACCAAAGAGGCATCTGTCACTGTTTTACTATTTGTTGCTAGCCCACAACTTTGTAGCAGGAGTAGGGTAATGACAAATAGTATAGCTAGTACGCCAAATCTATATTGGCGTAGTCTATTTTGACGTTCGTGGGTAAGTTCAAAATTCAGCATAGGGGGGCATATTCATTTTAGGATTAGTGGTGCTGCTCTTTAGCGAATATTTTATCAATGAGCTTCTGGTTAATGGCCTCATCATATTCAGGGTTAAGTTTGGTTGGAATATCTGCGCCTGTTTGTTGTTGCCATGCTTGCAGTTTTGCTTTTAACTCTGCTACTTTGCTTGGTTTTTCGCTTGCAAGGTTGCGTTGTTCCGCTAAATCATTGGCTAGGTTATATAATTCAAACTCATTGTTTTCAAAGTATTGGATCAGTTTCCAGTCTCCACTTCTGATTGAACTACCTGGACGAGTTCTGAATAATGGGTCTTGCCCTTGGTCGGTTTGGGCATGATGTGCCTGCAAATAAATAGGGAAATGCCAGAACAAATCGCGCTCGGCTATTTTTTGCTGGCCTAATAAGTGCGCAGTTAAATCAACACCATCTAACACTTGGTTTGGTTGTTTTGATTTAGTTACATTGACTAAAGTTGGGTAGAAATCAGCATTAATTACTGGCGTATGGTCAAGGCCTGGTTTAATTTTTTCTGGCCAACGCACGATTAATGGCACGCGTAAACCACCGTCATAATAAGAGCCTTTACCACCGCGAAGTGGTGTCGGGAATGACGACATGCGGTAACCACCGTTGTCAGACGTAAAAATAACTAGGGTATTATCGGCCAAACCTTCTGAGGCTAGCATAGCTAAAATTCGGCCAACATTCTCATCCATGTGTTCAACCATAGCCGCATAGGTCGCTTCTTGTTTACTTTTAATGCCTTTTTGATGGTATTTATTCACCTTATCAACAACTGCTTGATAAGGTGTGTGAACCGTGTAATAGGGAACATAAGCAAAAAATCGCTGGTCTTTGTTTGTTTTAACCCAGTCAATTACTTCATTGGTTAGGCGCTCGGTTAAGTATTCCCCTTTTGGACCGTCTACCATGTTTGGTAAATTGTACGGGCTAAAGTAATGCAAGGTCATGCCTTGGTGGCTACCACCAACATTTACATCAAAACCTTGTTTATCTGGATCGATGCCTAAATGCCATTTACCAAAAGTACCTGTAGTATAACCTGCTGTTTTCAGAGATTCCGCTATGGTGATAACGTCCGTAGAAATGCCGCTCTTATTTTTTATCGGGATAAGCTTGCGAGTTTTTGGATTACCTCGGTCTGATGGCGATACTGTATAAACGCCATGGCGAGGACCATATTGACCCGACATTAGTACTGCTCTGCTTGGTGCGCAATTGGCTGCACCGGCGTAAGCTTGATCAAAGACCAGACCTTGTTGCGCCAGCGCATCAATATTAGGGGTTTCAAAGTAGTCTGTCGTTTGGTTGTAGCCGACATCAGACCAACCTAAATCGTCGATAACAATCATAATGATATTGGGCTTGGCATTATCTGCTATCACTGCTGTGTTTTCTGGCGTTGGCTTACTGCCACAAGCTGCCGTCAAAGCTAAACTGAAGGTTACTACTAAAGTTTTAAATTTCATTAAAGTTATTCTCATGTGTTTGGTTATATTTTTTAAATTTTAGTCGTTTGATCGCAATTGCCACTACCGCCACAGGCTGCTAAAGCAAGACTTAATGCCGAGAGGGTAAACATATTTGTGTACATATTTCGATCTACCTTTTTGTTGTGGTTATTATTTTTATTGGCGTCGACTCCAGAGCGGAGCCGACGCTTAATTAACCGCTATAATTTCCTTAATTTGATACCACTTAGCCTTGTTTTGCCTTCTTGAGCGTTAAAATCAACGGTGATGCCCTTGTCATCATTGACAGTAATTAAGAACCGTTTGGTGACGCCTCTGTTATCACCAAACTCTTGTTTGAGGTTGATGTTTGACCACAGCTTTTTGCCATTAACGAGCACGTCCATAACATTCTTATCTTTGGTTTTTAACTCTGCCATTAATAAAGACAATTCATAAGAGCCTTTTGGAACATCAAATTTATATTGCTTGATGCCTTCCAACTGAGTTTGAAATACCGGATCTAACTCTGTACCTTTGACACTGACATCGGAGCCGATGGTTTTTCTGCGTGGATGTCTAATTATTTCGCCACCGATATATCCAAAGCTACCTTTTTCATAGGCTTTGTCTGGCATCCATAAATAGTTGATATTGTCTTCTTCGATGAAGTAACACTGTGAGCCGACATTAATGGCAATTTCGGTAAATGGATTGCTGGTGCTGCGTAAATTTTTCGGCTGTAAGGAAAAATCAATAGAGGCAAAATCTTTGATGATTTGGCCATTTTTGCTCGAAACCGCTTCTATAATATTCAGCCCTTGGCTAAATGGCACATCGAAGGTGGCAGTGAAAAAATCAAAGGCTTTTTTACCTAAAGACAGACCATTGACCAATAATTCCACCTCGTCAAAATTACCAACAACAGTGACCGGTTGGGTGGCTACTGAGCCGTTTTCGCTATCAGCAATACCTGAGCGGGCATGCCATTGTTTCGAGGTAATGGCAACAAAAGGCTGTTTATTCAATACCGCGCGGTATAAGTAATACGCGTCTTTTTTCTCTCGTTTGGCCGACACTAAACCTTTGTTATTAATGTGCGGCACAGCATCTTTTCGGTGCTCTACCTGAAAATCTGCATAGTTCCACACATTAGCGCCAACAATTTCAGGTATGTCTAAAATGGCTTTTAAATAAGCTTTATGCAGTAAGAATTGATATTCCATACTAAAGTCGAAGCGACTGGGTTGGTAAGAGCGAATTCTTGGGTCGGCACCACCACCGTATTCACTTAAAATAAACGGTTTGTCGGGATCTAATGCTAAAGAATTTTGTACCAAGGTTCTTAAATTGGTGTCAATATCTTCTAGCTCGTTTAAATACCAGCCATAGTATTTGTTGTAGCCGACGAGTTCGGTGTTTCTGATCCCCAGCTTATCTTGATAGGCTGGATTTTTGAAAAATACCGAATAGCTATACCGGGTTTGGTCTTCTTCTTTACTGACTTTGGCTAGTAGCGCATGGGTTTCTTGGAAGTGCTTGGTATAGGCTTCACCTAGTTTCTCAGGCGCTTTCATGGTGGTTTCATTACTTAGATCCCAAGCAACAATAGCTGGATGGTTGTAATTGTAACGAATGGCTTCTCTAAGCATTTTTACCGTGTTTTGCTTACCGGCTTCATTCGCGGCGGCCTGATTTACAAACGGGATTTCTAAGGTACTGACAAAACCATATTTATTGGCCATTTCTAAAATGGCAGGGTCTTGCGGGTAATGGGAGATACGTAAAAAGTTAATGCCCATTTCTTTAAGTAACTTCATATCATAACGATGTAATTCATCGCTAACTGCATTGGCTTTTCCTAAAAAATCTTGATGGCGGTTGGTGCCAATTAACTTGGTTGCTTTGCCATTAATGAAGAAACCTTTTTTAGGGTCAAAGTGAAACCAGCGAAAACCCACTGGGTTTTCAACACGGTCAAATACTTGGCCTTGGCTATCAACCACTTTCGACACTAAGGTATATAAATATGGGCTTTCCGGTGACCATAACTTAGGTGCGTTAATGGCCATTTCTGCAAAATGATCTGTACCTGCATTTAGCTTAGTACGACTTTCTTTAACGATATTTTTGTCGGTATCTAACAGTTGTTGCAATACATAAAACTGGTTGTTTTTGGGTGCGACAACTTTTGATTGCACTTCAATTTTAGCGCTGGCTGCTGATACTTGCGGCGTTCTAATAAATACCGGGTTAGCTCCTAAATTGGCGACTTCAAAATGAACTGGCTTGGTAATAATTAACTGAATATCGCGATAAATACCGCCATAAAAAGAGAAATCTGCTGATAACGGCACAATTTCTTCGTGGTGGGCGTTATTGACTTTAATAGCGATTTCATTGCTCCCCTTTTTTAACGCCGCGGTAATGTCTTTGGCAAAAGTGGTATAACCGCCAATATGGTCTTGACCAATTTTTTGGCCATTTACATATAAGCTAGTGACTTGGTTTGCCCCTTCAAACAAGAAAAAAACTTGCTGGTTTTTATACACGTCAGGAATGATTAATGACTTGGTATACCAACCATCACCGCGATAATAGCCGTCTTCATCATCTAATATATCTTCAGTATTCCAAGAATGAGGAATGGTCACCTTTTGCCATTTGGGTTGGTCATTTTTTGCAAAAGGAAAGCTTAAGCTGCCCTTATAAAAATTCCAGTTATCATTGACGGTTTCTATATGACGAATCGACTCTGGCTGAGTGCCGTTATCATCAGTGCTTAGTTCAGCAGAATTTACGTTAGCAGAGCTTGCGCTAGCGGTAGCGGTACTTGCGTCTTTAGCACTTAATTTAGTAGCGCTTGATTCAGTAAGCATTACGCTAGTACAAGAAAAAAGTACCATGCTACAAAGTAGCGCACCGATCGCTTTTATCGCGTGTGGTCGCTGATTGAATAATTTATTCGCCGACGTTCGCAAGGGCGAGCACGGCGTGGTAAAAAGTAGGTGTTTTTTCATCATTTTTATACCTAAGTTATATTTTGGTTAAATCTCATTTCGCTTAAAAGTGAGTTTGTGGCTCCCAGCCGTTAAGCGTCTAGTACCCCTTGCCAGTAGCACTTTAGCGCTACAATTGGTTGGAATGGTGACGTGGTATTCAATGTCACCTTGTTTTGTTCTTTGCCACTGTGCTTTGATTTCACCGTGAATTGATCGATAACTTCCTTTGGCAAAGTCAATTTCATCGATAAATTTGGGCGTGAATAGAATATGTTTGAAACCCGGCGTTTGCGTATCAAAATTAATTCCCGCTAAGTGACGATGGAAAAAATTATCTACAAAACCCATAAAATAATGAATGTGCGATGACTTATCTGGCCAGTGCTCCCAGAGGGTAGTCGCACCATTTTTCAGCATAAAACCATAACTTGGGTAAGAATCGTTTACCGCAACCTGGTAGGCCAAACTTGAATAACCCTCATTGGGCAGTAATTCCCATAACGCATGACCAGTAAAAATGCCGCCGTAAATATGATTATCTCGACTGATACTAATATCATGAATAAGGCCTTTAAGTACTTGCTGACGATGTTCAGGTTTGACAATGCCTGTAAACAGGGCAAGGGCATTCGGGCCTTGTCGATACTCATCAGTGTCAACCCCTTTAAAGCTGATGGTTTTCGCATCAAAACAGTGCTGATAGACGGCGTTTTTGAGCTTGATTTGCTGTTGCGCTAATGCCGTGACATCAGTTTGTTTACCGATTACGGTGCCCATTTCAGTTAAACAGCTCAGCACTCGATAAAAGTTCATGGTCGCATAAACTTCTTCACCTTCATCGGGTTTGTTACCAAATGGCGAAGACCAATCGGAGAGACGATCTTTTAACAAGCCTGGTTTTTCTTTGATTTCGGTAACAGACCAAACACTTTGTGCAAAATGGAGCATCTGCTGCCAATACTGTTCAATGAGCCGGGTATCGCCGTAATAACAATACATGTAATAAGGCAGATAGACACAGGCCGATCCCCACAGTGAAGAGACACCATTACCATAACCTCGGCTCGGCACAAAATTTGGTAAACCACCATGCTCAGGGTGCTGGGCATCAAAAATATCGTGAATAAACTTGGTGGTTAGTGCGGCTAAATCATAATTTGCCATGCCCATTTCAAGGCCGGTTACCGCATCGCCAAGCCAACCATTTTTTTCGCGATGTGGGCAATCGGTGGGAATACTGTGCAGATTGGAAATCATCGCCTTATCGGTGATTTGGTGAATCGCATTCAAGCTTTTATCTGAACTCAGAAACTGGCCTACTGAGGCGACATCAGAATTTACCTGACATATTTCAATATCATCTACCGTTAACGTCTTGTCGTGTCCTTGAATGATGAAGTAGCGAAACCCTTTATACGAAAAACGACATTCGGCAATTTCGCCCAGCTCTCCTTTGGCAACATAGGCCATTTGTTGTAAGCCGCCAGGCTGATCTAAATCCATGGCATTTTCTTTTTCGCCAAAATAAACCAAGATGCGCGTGCCTTTTGGCGCGTTGACTTTTAAACGCAACCAACCCGCCAAGTTGGTGCCGGCATCACCCCATTGTCCCCAACGTTTACCTTTGTTTTTAATGCTTATCGGCTTACTGGTGTGCACCACACGTATCGGCTCACATAACTGTGATTTTAATTTACCGCCCGGTGCTGGTGCCGGCTGAACCTTATCCCAGCTTGAGTCGTCTAGTTCGGTATTGCTCCAACCGTCAATTTCTTTGGTCGCATCGTAAATTTCACCCATATGTGGACAATCGTAAATTACAGGGCCACCAGTGACTTTCCAACTCAAGTCGCTAACAACCATTTGTTCGCTGTTATCGGCGTAAATAACTTTGATTAAACACTTTAATTTTGGTTGACTGATATAGCCGCCTTTTTTCCAAAAGCCCCAGTGATCATTAGCTAATAAACCATAGTTACCTCGGCCAAGCATCACGCCAACGGCATTTTTACCTTGCTTGACCAAGTCAGTTACATCATGGGTCACATAAAGGATTGAGCGGGCGTAGTTGGTCCAGCCGGGATCGAGAACATGATCACCGACTTTTTCACCGTTTAGATACAATTCGTGGTAACCAATACCGGCGATAAAAGCCTTGGCTGATTTAATTCTTTTCGTGGCATTAAATTCTTTTCGAAGCAAAGGCGCTGGATCATAAGGGTTTGCATAATGAAACAGGTATCGCTCCCACAATGACATGCGCGCGCCAAAGTACGAGGGTAA
The DNA here is from genome assembly GCF_000281085.1 of Catenovulum agarivorans YM01. Classification (GTDB taxonomy): domain Bacteria; phylum Pseudomonadota; class Gammaproteobacteria; order Enterobacterales; family Alteromonadaceae; genus Catenovulum; species Catenovulum agarivorans. Next base: position 13,543 of record NZ_JH767542.1, on the reverse strand, counting down.
ACTGATTTGATGGGTTTGCTCTTCAATAGCTTTACGCTGCCACCAATTGCTTTCCCAATCTTGCTGGGTTCTCCATGCAACCCATTGCGCCTGTTGCCAGTCTTTTTCGGTGAATAAACCGGTCGAAAACTTGGCTGATTCGCTCCAAGCTGATACTTGTTGGTTTTTGTCCCAAACGCGTATTTTCCAATAATAATCAGTTGCCGCCTGTAAGGGGGCGCCTTGATAAACAACATGAGTATTACTGTCACTGCTGACAATCCCTGAATCAAAGAGATCACCAATATTGCGGTTTAATTTTGCAGGTGAGCTAGCAACCAGCAGTTGGTAACGGGTTTGGTATTGATCGGCTTCGGTAGACGCTAATTGCCAATAAAACCGTGGTTTATCTATATCGACCCCTTCAGGGTTGCTCAGGTATTCGCATTTTAAATTAACCGGGTGAATATGGTCTAAAGCGTTTGCTGGCACGTCAATAGTGTTTTGTTTTGGCTGCTTCGCTAATACCAAGCCCAAACCCGTTGCGGTGGTTGCCAGTGCCGTGGCACTGCCAACGATAAATCGTCGTCTGGTGATCATCACAACTCCTTAATCATGCTTTTGCTAGCTTGGTGTTTGCCGTAACGCAATTGTTCGCCTTCGCCAATATAAAGCTCAACATCATCACCACCGCGATCTGTGACTACCGCATAACGACCGGTAAAACTTAAGCCTAACGCCTTGTTGTTATAGGTAGCTTTCGGGTCGTCCTGATTAATAATGTAATTAATCACTTCCTTTCCGTTTACATTGGAAACCACTTTCGCACCAACAACACGTCCGTCTTGGGACAGTTGCGTTACTGAAGTCACGCTAGATTGATAAGTGGTTGATGGCTCAAGTACCGCAATGAAAGGTCTCTCCCATGCTTCACCTTGTTGGCGAATAGCGATAGTTTGGGTTTTCTTGTTGATGTAGCCATTTTTTGCTTCTCGAGTTGCTGGTGCTAGAGCGTAGGTGTACTCGCGCTCAACCCCATCAGGTACAAACATATTCATCGAACGTTTGTCGTAGGCCAATTTAAACTGGATGTTAACCGCGTCGCTGGTTGGTGCACTCACTTTGGTTTGTTCGAAAAAACGCCAGCCGGGTGATTTAACTGGATCGCCAATGTCATTGTTGTAACGGTCAGTTGGTTTTAATGGTAATTTACCTGAGTTGTTAGCAATAATCGTCTCGTCGCCAAGGTTGTGATAAATGTAATCGTGAAATTTATTTTCGCCTAATGAACGAGAGCGGAACATATCAAAGTAATATACCGTGGTTGGGCTAGTGCGAACAATGCCCAAGGTGCGCTCTTGAATTGCATTGTTAACCTTATCGTCTAAGCGTTGGGTAGCAAAGCTGTAATTCGGATTTATAGGATCTTGAAGGTGCGCTGGCTCGGCAGCTATGTTTTTAGTGGTGTCTTGCCACACATAGCTATTGCTATTCCAAGCACCCTCTTGTTTACCATGAGAAGTGCCATTAACAATGACGGTATTATTGCCTGCATATAACCTGAAATAATCGGTATGAAGCGGAATTTTTCGGTCTTTAACCGCCTGCGGCATACCGCCATTGGCCGCCATAAAATAATCAGCACCATATAATTCCATCGAAATACCGGTAACATGAGAATGCACATAGTGGGCGCCACCAATAATGCCAGTAAGACCATAATCGACATTATTTTTCTCTACATAATTGCGCTGTAAGGCAACTCCTGCATGTTCTATCACCACAGTGGGTTTGTTGAAGTCGATCGCGCCGTCAACTTTTTCAGGCAGCGGCTGCCCCCAAAACAATTCCAGCGCGCTCATATCGTCAAAGGTAGGGCTATCCGATTTTTTGGGCTTAACGCCTTCTTTGGTTTGTGCTTCTTTCGCCTGCAACAGGGCAATTTGGGCTTTTCGCTCTAGTTGGCGATATCCTTTTCTTGAGGCGATATCTAAGGTGTAACGATAAAGCGCCTCTGTGCTGTCATTGTAACGCTTAGAATCACCAAACCGGACAAAAGTACGATTTGGGCTACGCATATAATCAAATAAAAAATTCCCTTCTAGCACATGTTTGTAATCTTCGGTCACTCCTAGTTCTGGCTTCACTTTATCTACCAAGTTAATCACTAAGCTGACAATAGGCATAAAGCTATAGCTTAGCGATTCTGGCCAGATCCCCTGTTCACCAAAGATAGGCATAATGGTTTTGGTAAAAGAATTTTGGTGTCTGGTGCCTGACTCCCAAAACACCTTAAACAAACGCTCTCGCTCAGTTTCATCATCAATACAAAGGATGCCAAATAGTGCGCCTGGGGCTGTGAGGATCGGGTGGTTAGAAACAACGCGACCATGTTTATCTGGTTGACCATATTCTTGCAAAACATTACCTACCATATTAGTAATGGCTTTTTGCGCTAGGTCATTGTCAAATGAAACATAGTCACGCTTCGCCTTACTGTAAACTTGGGTGCCTGGGGTATTGAGATAGTCGTAAAGGAAATCGTAAACAAGCGCTAGCGGTTGATATGTGGCTCTAGCATCATAAAAAACATCACCTGCAATACTGGTCGTTTGTGGTGTCCTTGGTGCTATTTGCTCAAAATAGGCTTGCATAATATCGGCGGAAAATTTAGCGTATTTTTCTTCTTTCGTTAAAAAATAAAGAATCGCTGCATTTCGCGCTGGTGAAACTAGCTTGACGTGTGCATTGGCAGCTTTCGATCCATCTTTTTCATGATCGTGATTAGCTAACTTAGGCATAGCCTTAAAGATAGCATTAGGATCTTTAACATGCGCATTAACTTGAGCGTCGGCTGTTTGTTTCAACTGCTTAACTACATCCTGCGCCCAATCGTACTTTTCTATTTTTGTTAACGTCGTTGCCCGCTCAGCATCTGTGGTAAAAATTATCGGATGGTCGAGGGGGCTAGCTAATGCTGACTGCGTTAAAAACAGTAGCTTAGCCAAGGGTAACAATATAATTTTTTTATTTATTTTCATATCAGTCTATAGATTTATCTTGAGTTTGGCTTTTTTGCTTTAGTTGATTTAAGTAGGGCTGTATAGCGTTAAATACCTTTACTTAAACAAGGCCTATCTAAACATGTGCTGCCTTTTTCACGATTTACCTCCCCGCTTTTAAGGTCTACCTGTTGCGAGTAATATGTCGTCTTAGTACATTAAAAAAAGGCGGGGTTATTGTTAATTGATACCTTCATCACCAAAAAAAACAGGCAACGCCTTCATTCTGGATTATAGAAGGCGTTACCCATATCGATTACACGTTGTTATTGGTTATGCGAAGTGGCTATTGCAAACTAAAGCTCACTTTTTTTAATTCTTTAGAGGAAGTTTCTACCATAACTTCATAGTCACCAGCTTCTAAAATAGGTTTTATCTCTACACTGGTGAACATCAACATTTCAGGGTTAATGGTAAACTGGACAGTTTTGCTTTCACCTGGCTTCAGCTCAATTTTTTCGAATCCTTCTAAGTCCATCGCTGGGCGTGATGCGCTACCAAACAGATCTTTTATATACATTTGTACCACTTCTTTGGCTGTTACTTTGCCGGTATTGGTTACTTCAACCGTTACGGTTAATTCACTGTTTTGCTTCATAACATCGCTGGAAAGTTTTGGCTCAGAATAGTTAAAACTTGCGTAGCTTAAACCGAAACCAAACGGATACAGTGGCCTTGATTCAATCATATCTTTAAATACCACCCAAGCCCAACAAAGTGCAGGCACAAAAGAGAATGCGTGAATTATCAGTTTTTAGGCTGTTAACCTGCGCACTTCAATTCCTAAAATTGCCGCTAGTTTTTCTAACTTATCGGCAATATGGCCAACGCCTATCGCACAGTGGTGTGATGGGCCGCCGCGCGACCATTCGTTCATAAAGGCGCGTGCGCCCATAGGGAATTTGTAGCGGCTGTTGGTATTGCCGATTTGTAATACAGGGCCTGCAACAGATTCACCTTCGCATACTTGTAAAAACACACTGCCATCACGTCGTGTTACGACTGACAATACTGTCACTGGACCATGTTTAACAGTCATTTGAATAGACAAACCTTTGCCTGGTTTACCGTGATAAACCGGCAGTGGCACTAAACCAACACGACCTTCGGCTATTGCAAAGTGGGCTGGACCGTCGTGACCTAGGTAAACGACATCGTCTTTAAAGTCTGACAAGTAGAATTCTGAGAACGAGCCACCTACGCCAAATAAGTCCATAATTTTCATGGCTTGTACGTTTTTAATTTCGCACTCACCCGCTATCGGCGTATTGTCGCCAGTTAATAAAGTATTACCGGCAATCACTGAGGTAACGATATTTTCGTACTCGCCTGAACCTTCGTAGTAATACGCCATAGAGCCGAGTTTATGTTTAGCAATTAACTTGTCTAGCGCAACTGAGGTTTGTGCCGCGCGCACAAGCTCTGATTGCTCACATTCGTCAGATACATCAAATTTTTCATGGAATTGACTGATTTTGGCAGCGATTTCTTCGGCAGTTACTGCTTGGCGCAAATCAAACAATTCGCACATTTCTAAAATTTCAAAATGGTTACCAAAGGCAGCGGCTTGTTGGGTTAAATCGCTGTATACGTCAAGCATGCCATTATAATAGTGGCCTAAAATGCCAACACGGTTTTGGCGCATACCTTCAGCAACTTTTGCTGCATCTACCCAGGCGTTAATTTCTTGCCACACGTAGTCTTCTTGCATGTAGCCAGACACTACATGGTAATCAACCCCTGCGCGGTTAAATACGCACGCAAGTTCGGGTAATGAACACGACTGGCAATGTTCTAACCACACGCCTGTCATTTTGCCGCGATCGCCCATGGCGTTAAATTTTTCATAATCTAATTGTGCAACTGGCTGAATATTGAGCATAACAATTGGCACTTTAGCTTTTTGCACCACAGGTAAAACCGTGGATGACAAAGCATAGGTTGAGATAAACAAGAAGATGATTTCTACATCTTCAGTTTTAAATAATTTAGCCGCATCTTGCGCTTTTTCTGGGGTATCCACCATGCCAGCATCAACTAGCTCAGCCCCCATACCTTTTATCTGTTCGCTGATGTGATTGTGATAACCGTTTAAGTTATCTAATAAGCCGTCAAATTGCAGCCAGTAAGTATCTAAACCTATTGAGAATAAACCTGTTTTCATTTTTAACCCTTTATCTTGTTTGTTGTTTTATTTGAACGAGAATTTTGGTTCGAAATCGAGGCGGAAGCGCGGAGTTTGTATGTACAAATGAGCACTTCCAACAAAGAGTTCGAAACAAAAGGCCGTTCAGGTTTAGTGAGCGGCACCTGAGCCTGCACTTGCGAGGGTGTTGCCCCAACCAATCACTACCATGCTTAAAATAAGCACAGCTAATCCGGCTAAATTCCAACGCTGAGTTGCCGTACTAACCCCTTGCCATTCTTTTAATGCTAAGCCCCATAGTGTGCTAAAAACTATGATGCTGGCCATGTGCAGTGTCCAACTTGAGAACTCGTATTCACCCATCATGGTGGTGCCCATGCCATAAAAGAAAAACTGCATATACCAAGTCACCCCAGCGAGCGCACAAAATAAAATATTGCTCAGTCTTGGGTTATTCACTGTTGGAGAAGATAATTGCGCCCATGCTTTATTTTTAGTGGCTAAATAGGCACACCAAACAAAGTTAGTCACAAAACCGCCAGCTAAAATAACAATTAATACTGGCAAATTTTGCCATAAATTGGGTGATCCTTGTGCCACGGCAATATCGGCAATGGGTTTGCCAGCGGCAAAGGCGTATGCCATAAACGAGCTCATCACGCCTGAAAAAAGCGCCAACGCTAAACCTTTGCCAAAGTGAAATTCGCTAACACTTTGTTTTTTGTCTTCGTCGGATAATTCATTTTGTTTATTGGTACCCGCTTTACCACCGAGTGCAATGCCCGCTAAACAAATAAATACCCCGAGTAACATCACTTGCCCAGATTGGGTCGCCGCAATATCCACCAATTTGCCTTCAAATATTGGCGGCACCAGCGTGCCGATAACTGCGCTTATGCCCAATGCAATTGAATAACCTAACGCTATGCCTAAATAACGCATGGTTAAACCAAACGTGAGACCACCCACACCCCAGAGTAAACCAAAGCTAAAGGTCCAAACTAAACTGGAGTTTGACGCTTGTGCGAGTATTTCTGGCGTTTGTGGCAAAATCAGCATAGCCAACAGCCAAGGGGCGATAATCCAGCTAAAAAAGCCGCCTACCATCCAATAAATTTCCCACGACCAAGCTTTGACTTTTTTATACGGAATATAAAAACTCGCCGCTGCTAAACCACCTATGGCGTGAAATAAAACGCCGGTAAATGGGTTTTCTTGTACTTGAAATAAATCGAACATCTTGTTACCTGTTATTTGTATTGTGTGTATTCGAGCTGGATAAGGTTTGCTCTATGTACGGAATCAGTTTTACGGGCCCGATTAACCCTGAAGGTTGTAGCGGATCATCAATCTGGTATGGGTGATAAGTACTAAAGGTGGTGCGGCCTGTTTCTGGCACTGGCTCACCCTTTAATAACCAATCAGGAAAACCTTGCGAGCCGCCCATAGGTGTGCGCTCAAATAAATCAGGGTAGGCGGCATCGCCTATCATACGGTTTATCCAAAGGTTGGTTACTCGCACCTCAAGTTGGTTTTCTCCTTGTTTTAAAACGTCGGATACATCCACGCGGTAAGGTGGTTTCCACAAAGTAGCTAGTTCAATACCATTGACTTTTACTTCGGCAATCACTTGCACATCACCTAAATCCAGTAGATGTTTTTGTATACTGGGTACTGAGCTAAGGTTAAAAGTTGTGGTGTAAACACCTGTACCTGAGAAATATTTAACCTTGTCATTATCAAACTCCGGCCATGATTTAAGTGTTTTAACCGTCTGGGTTTGTGGCAGCTGATGTTTGTAGGCAAATTGGTTAGGGAAAGACAATTGCCACGGCGTATTGATAGTAATTGGTGCTGGCACTTCTGCGCTGATGGTGGTGCGCAGTGGCGCTTTTTGCAGGCCATTTGCCAACTCAATTTGATATGAGCCCGACTCGAACACTTGTGCTGTTACAGCTGTATTATCTCCAGTACCTTTGACAATGGTTTTGATACCGTTTTGTGGTTGCACGCTGACCACTGGTGGTTTTTGACTGCCCTGAGTATTGGCAATGCTGTGGTTATTTTTAGGAAAAACCACAAAAATAGAACCGCTTGGCTCTAAATCAAAAAACACTGTGGTTGTGCCGTTGTTATTAGCACGCCATTTTGCAGGTTTAACTATGTCACCTGTGTAAGCATCCCAAAATTCTGGTTGGCGGCCGCTGATACGAAATGTTGCTTCAACGCCTTTTGCTTGTGCTTTAAACAAACTTAAAAAGTACAGATCCGCATCTTGAGTTTGGCGGTGCAGCCATTCAATATTTTGTCCCGCTTGGTTAAATGCGACATCTGGGATTAAATTAAGTTGCTGAATAACGTGGTCAATGTCAGTGTGCCAAAACACTTTACCTTTACCATAAACTTTTGAGCCAGCTTGACCTTGTTGGTAATTTTCCCAAAGTTTATTAGCAATGTTTTGTACATTCACATCAGATTGTGGGTAGTTAATTAAGGTGGGTGAACGTTGCGGTTTTTCACCTAAAATAACTGCACCCTGTTCAACCAGTTCTGCCAGTTTTTTAATGGTTTGTTCTGTCATTACTGAGCTGTTTTGTAGCACCAATAACTTATATTGCATGCCAGTTGGTAACACTAATTGACCATCTTTAAACTGCAGTTGACGAATAATTTCTTGATTGAGGTAGTCGTAGTTATACCCTTTAACTTTGACCTTGTCGTGAAAAGACACTATGTCGTATGGGGCTGATTCGCCAACAAACACCGCATAGTCTGCTTTAAACTGACCACTTTGTAACAAAGCTTGCGAGCGGCTTAAATAAGTTAACCAAGCTTTGCTTTGTTCAAACCAAGTTAAGGTGCGCTCGTAATTAAAGCCATAAGGGCCAAAGGTTATGCCTGGCCAGCGATCCGTCCAAGGTTGCATTGCCCAACGATGAAAGACTAATCGGTTAGTGCCGCGGGCAAACATGCGATCGCCCAAGCCTTTTAAAGTGTACGGATGATTGCTCCAACTGGCACTAAATGGCACAGCGGTGAAGGCTTCAGCGGCAACAATTTTTTTGCCATAAGTATGGGCAGCAGACGCAGCTTGGCGCGCGCTATAACCAGGTTTTTCGTAACCATCGTCGGTTGTCCAAAACTCGTTCATTGGAATGTCAGTGCGGCCAGCAGCTTGCAAGCTATCAATTGGCCCATATAAATAGGCTTCTGACGACAACTGCATGCCATGCTCGGCGGCTAATGCGCGCATCTGCCCATAGTAGTTATCTGCTACCACATCCGCCATTACCCGGCGTAAATCCCATAAAAATCGTTCGGTTATTTCTTCGCTTTTAACAATATGACCGACTGTAGCTGGTAAAAACGGCATCATGTCGTAGCCAGTGCGCTGTTTAAATTCGCTAGGCAGAATGTCATCCCAGTTATCAAACTTTACTTCCCAACTATCTATGTGAGTGCCCATTAGAGTGTCACCAGCTAAGGGGCCGACATCTTTAACAAGTTTGCCAATGAGATTGTCGAAATGAAATTTAAGTTTTTTCGGGTTAAGTTTGCTAATTTCTAACCCTTCACCAGCCTTGGGTGGTGGATTATTTTTTTGTCCGCTTGAGGTATGGCCGATACGTAAAATATTCCAATGGCCTTTAGGTAAGCTAACCTGCAAACGGCCATTTTCAGTTAAATGTTCTGTTAAATTTATAAATTCTGCCGCTTTGTTTGTTTGACCAAACTCAGGTGCTTTAGCATTAGAATAAACAAACAGCGCTTTTTCATCCCATGAGTCTAACCTTGGGGTGTTGTGAAAGAGAATTTCAGAAATATGTAGATGTACTTCTGGGAAATCTTCTACTTTCCAAAAGTTAAATTTTGGCTCTTTCGGTTGTGGATCTAACCCTTGGCCACGCAAGTTGATGCGAAAATAGCGTGCGGTAACAGGTGCAAAAGTTAACGCTTCGCGTTCACTTTTATGCGCGATATAAAAGTCTTTTACTTTGGTAAAATTTTTATTGTCGTTCGATACCAAGAGTTCACCAAATACTTCGCCACGGCTTTGTATTTTTGGCACTATGGTCATGGCTTGAATTTCTACTGGCTGTTTGTAATCAAACAAAATCCAATGTTTTTTGCTTTTAATGTCGTTTGCGGTTACTGCTTTTGTAAACTTATTATCAATTAAGCTTGCGTCTGGGTAGGTTATACCACTGGTGGTAATTTCTAACTGCTTGGTCGGTAAAGCGGGTTTGGCTGGCACTGCAAAAACCGCAATATCTTGATAGTGATCCAAATTGTGTGGTGGTATCGGCAAACTTAAATCAAATTTGCCACCACCATCGACAACAGTTTCGCTAAAAGTTAGCTGTTGCATTGACTTGTCTGGTGTAACCCAAGGGCCACCACTACCTGTCCAACCAGCGTCATTATTTTTGATTATTTTTAGATTTAAGCGTTTGGCTTCATTCATGGCAAATTTGAATAGTTCGCGCCATTCATCGCTCAAATAAGCGTATTTTCCTGCTGGGGTGCGAAAATTCACTTCCATTATCAACGCACCACCAATGCCAACTCGGCTCATGGCTTCTAAATCGGCGGTTATGCCTTCTTTAGATAAATTACCGTTCATCCAAAACCAATATACCCAAGGTTTAGCTTGAGCAGCTGGTTTTTTAAAGGCTTGTTCTAGCTCGCTTGCGGCACTTTGATTTTGAGCCATTGCCACACTAGGTAAAGTATTTAATAAACCCGCGATAGCCGTGGATATGATTAAAGATTTGATCTTTTTCATTGTTATTACCCTTATTCGCGCGTCAATATTTGCACAGGGCCAATCAAGCCGGATGGCATTAATGGGTCGTCTTTGCCCCAGTGTTTCCATGTCGCAAACGTATTGCGCTCGCCGGGTTGTTGTGGTGTTGCGCCTTTTAACCAGTTTGGAAATTCAATCAGTTGCCACCCTTGATAACCATTTTGTTTCCACTTAGCTGAATCAGAATATTGGCGCTCATCACCAATTAAACGGTTTGGCCACACGTTGGTTACTTCAATCGTAAGTTGGTTTGTTCCGACTGTTAGGTATTGGCTGATATCAAACTGATACGGTGCCCACATTTGCACGCCTAGGTTGTGGTCATTTAGATAAACGCGGGCAAACTGATGAGCTTGACCCAAATCTAATAAATATTGCGCTTGCTGATTAACACTACCGTTAAAAGTGAATTCGGTTTGGTAGCGAGTTGTACCTGCAAAGTATTTAACATCGTCAGTTGGGTGCTCGGTTAAGTCGATAAGTTGCTTTAACACAACCGAATCTGGCTGCTGTGCACCTTTGATAAAGTCTAACTGCCAAGCTGTTTGAATATTTTGCACTGGCACAAGCGGTGCTTGCTGATATGTTTCAGTGGTGCTTGCTGTGTCGCTAAACACGACAAAAAATGATTGCGCTTGTTCAAAAGTTAACTCAATTTGCGTGCGGCCGTTGTTAACGGAAAAGCCGGTTAAACGTTGGCGTTTGCCCGACATAGCATCCCACAACTCAACCACTTTAGCTGTTGTTCTAAAATCTAACTTGGCTGTGGCTTTGGTTTGCTCAAGATTACTGACAAAATAGAAATGGCTGTTTTGTGTTTTAAGCTGATGGTGACGCCAAATAATGCGATTATCAGTGCCTGTTATGCGCACGTCTGGCTGAATGTTTAACTGGGCAAAAGCTTCAGGCAGGCTGGCAAATACTTGTTGGTTATATTGACCGCCCCAAATTTCTTTGGCGAGTTGTTGCACTTGTTTGTCTGCTTGCTGTGCATTGGTCAAACTAGGTGAAAATTCTGGCGCTTTACCAACAATAACCGCGCCTTGTTCTAGCAAGTGTTTAAGCTTTAATAAGACCTGTGGGCGCATACTTATATCATCGGCTAATGACAATATTTGATATTCTCGGCCAGTGGCGAAACTCAATTTTTTATTGGTGTTGACGTACAATTCATTTAACAAACCATGCGTCGAAATAAACTCAAAGTCATGGCCTTTCGGCAGTGTGTTATAAACAAACTCGCGGTCGAATTTGGTGGATGAGTCATCACCCAACAAATGTAGTACATCAAATACAGGTTGGCCTTGGCTTAATAGTGCTTGGCTGCGCTGTACATAGCTATTCCAAGCATTAATTTCATGCCACCAAGTTTGGGTACGTTCAAAATGTAGGCCCCAATAACCTAAGGTCATGCCGGGTTGTAAATTGGTCCATGGTTGATGAGTAAATAAATGGTGAGTAACTAAAGTAACCCCACCCACAAAGTCGGTATCGGCTTGTGATTTATAGGTTAGTGGATGACTTAACCAGCGGTTGGCTTCAGGTAATGAGGTAAATGACTCAGAGCGCACAGGTTTGCCATAAATAGAGCCTGCCGATGCGGTCATTTTGGCGGTTAAATAAGCAAATTCTTGGTTTTTAACATTGTCTTTCGGGTTGAGTGACTTAAATGCGCTGTTGGCGTAGATAATATCAGCTTGGCCAAGCGCGTATAGGTTATCAATAAAAGGTTTCATTGACTGCGCTGAAAATTTAATGCCCATCGCATTGGCGCGTTTAGTCATACCGCCATAAAAACGTTCGGCAATTAAATCGGCCATGGTTTTACGTAAATCCCACAAAAAACGTTCGCTGGTTTGTTCGCCTGCTTGTGGGCTGATTATTTGATAACCTAAAGTCGCTGGTAAATATTTAATCGGCGAATAACCACGCTTTTGCGTAAATTCGTTGGCAAAATTTTGTGTCCAGTTTTGTCGGCCTACTTCCCAACTATCGGCATGGGTACTGGCAAATGTTTTGCCTACTTGATCGCCTGCTAATTTTTTAGCGGTTGCTAAGTAGTTAGCAAAATGCACATCGAGCGCGCGCTCGTCCATTTTGTCTACTTCTAAACCTTCACCACCTTTTGAACCTGGACGGTTGATTGCTTCGGTTGATGACATACCAAAACGCACAATTGTCCAGTTGTCTGCTTTCCCTGAATTAGCGGGTGGTGTCCAATTAAGCTTGCCATCCGCGGTTAAATATTCGCTGACGTCAATGATTGAGTTTAAGTCTATATTGCTGTTGCTAGCGAGTGTTGGTTGTGCAATTTGCCTTTCAGTTTCAGGCATAAAAAATGGAAACGCATGTGCGGCTTTTTGGCACCAGTTATCGATGCGTGGGCGGTTGTCTAAGGCGATTTCGCGTACCGACACCTTAACTTTAGGCATGGCGGTATATAACAGTTTGTTGTCAGTTGGTTTAAAAACAAATTTGGCGTGGCGAGTAGTCACAGGCTCAAATTGGAAACAGCTAATATCATCGTAAATTTGGCCACGTTTACTAAACGCCACTTCACGATAGTTTTCGCCATCGTCCGATACCATTAAGTAGTTGCGCCCCATCATGCCGTAGGCGGCAAACTTCACAAATGCGTTGCTAAAGGTGTAGTCTTGTTTGAAATCTAGCTTGATATAAGTTTCGCCAGTGTCCGCATCAACTGTTGGCTTAATATCTGTATTCCAGTCGCCATCAATCGCTTTGTCTGTTTGGCTAAACTGATACCATTTTTCTCCGGAAACAGTCACTTTATCCACTAAGTCAACAAAGTTGGGTTCAATAAAGCCTTTTGGTGTTGGGAAGGCAAGGGTGGCAATATCTTGGTAAAAGCCAAGTGGCGCATGCGGTTTAGGAAATTGAATAGTTTTAGTTGAACTGCTGATATTCAACTCACTCCATGCCAGTTCTTTCATGCCAAGCTCTGGCGTTATCCAAGGGCCGCCTGCAACCGACCATCCTTCACCATTGTATAAATTAACTTGTAAACCTAGCTCGGCGGCGGTTTCAAAAGTGAGTTTTAATAAAGCTTGATATTCGTCCGATAAAAAACGTACAGGCCCTGCGGGTATTACCTCATGTTCGTTAATGTGCATCAGCAACACACCGCCTAAACCTGCATCGGCCATGGCTTGTAAGTCAGCTTTGATACCTTCAGCTGTGATATTACCATTTATCCAATACCAAAATACCCAAGGTTTATGTTGCTCACTTGGCTGTTCAAACTGCTGTTGTAATGAATTGGCAGTGACTGTGCATGAACAGATACACAGTAAAATGATAATTAGGCGCTTTATTAACACATCAACTCCGCTTGTAAGGTTTTTATCGATTCTGATAAGTAAAAGCAGATGAGCTAAAAATTGATACCTAAAAATTTAAAGAGAAGCTCCAGAGGTTTTTGTACAAAAATTTTGGTTGATGAAGGTGGTCTACAAAACATTACTTAATTGGTAATGTGTAGTGGTCAAGTTAAATTGGCCACGGTTTTATAGTTTAGCCAGAAATTTT
>NZ_AJWM01000076.1 GCF_000281085.1 Catenovulum agarivorans YM01 | reverse complement strand
AACTTGTAAAATCATCCCAAGTGTCACTTGCCCAACTTGTAAAATCATCCCAAGTATCACTAACCCAGCTAGTAAAATCATCCCAAGCATCACTTGCCCAGTCGCTAATATCATTCCAAATTTCACTTGCCCAATCAGTAAAGTCATTCCAAGCATCATTTAAAAGCTCTGTAGCGTTGTCCCAAGTTTCATTTGCCCAATCAGTTATAGAATCCCAAGCGTCACCAACCCAATTCGTAAGATCTGCCCACACATCTTTAACCCACCCCACAGCATCATCAAAAGTGTTAAATAGCGACTCAATTGTTGTGTCATCCTGTTGTTCCGGGCAACTGTCACTGGGAGTTCCAGAAACCACGTCATTGTTTGCTCCTGGTGACCAATGTTCCCCCCAATCGTCTAGTTTTGGCTGAGGTAATTCTGCCCTTTGTAGCGCATCTCCAACGGCTGTATTTGAATTCTGAATCAACGGATTGTATACGTGACCTTCATTACCCAATTCGTACATTGCCACGCTTGCTTCATACCACTGTGAATAAAGATTATCCCCTTGAGCAATTGTCTCGAAATGGTACTCTCGACCTGCGTTATTGATATTTGGGTTAGTTGGATCGACCCAGTCAGGGTGATCTATAAAGTTGCTATCATAGTTACCCTCTTGCGTAGAAATAGTTGCATCACCAAGGCTTGAGCTGTTTTCTGATGCAGAAAAACTAACATTAGAATTTGAAGGGCCGCCTCTAGTCGCGTATTCATTTCCAAATCTATCCGTATATAAAATAAACTGGTGGTAATAAGTTACTCCATTTATATCTCCTAATGATAAATAGCCAACTTTTATAGTTTCTGGGTTAGAGTTGTTAGAGGATGTGGTGTTTAAACTTTCACAAGTCATTTCTTTTCCTTTTAGTTAATAATTGTTTATGGTAATTTCCACGCAATTGAATAGAAGCCCTTAAATTCGTGTAATTTTCCATTTTTTATTCCTAGATGAATCACAATTGAGTGGTCTGAAGAAAAGCTGTTTTCTAAAACGTTTTCATACACCAATAATTCTAATTCTTGGAATTCTGGGTAGTTTTCTAAAAATTTTGGATGAGGGCCTGTTGTGTTTAGTAAAACAAATTCATATTGAGCAGCAAAATGCTTAATATCATTTAAAGGCATCCCCTTTGCTAAATAATGCTCGAAAATATAAGTAATATCTGTAGAGCCTATTTTTTGGATATTTTGCTCTTTGGATAATTGTCTTATTTCTTCAATTAATACATTATTACTGTTACAACCTAGTAGCATTATTCCCCCTAGAATAAATAGTTTAATTCTTGGTAAATCAATCTGAATCCAAGTTAGCACTTTTTTAGTGGATGTATTCATTCTCTGCACCTTACGCCAATAGATTTTTGAGACTCTCTAGTTCGCTGTCATAATTTTTCCACTGCTCAAGTCCATCTTTATAAATGGGTTGTCTAACTTGCTCTGCACTTGGGGTTTTCACAGCGCGTTTTGTCTGGTGAAAATTCACACAGCCTTTTTCAAAAGGAAGGTTGCAATATTCAAGTAATTGCGCAATTTCTTGATCTGGGTTTTCAATTAGTTTTTCATAAGATAAATGGTAAACCTTGTCAGGCAATGCTTCATCCCAATGCGCCATTAAGTCTAAGTAGGCGTTATAGAAGTGAGCGAAATCTTTGAGGTTGTTACTAAAGCTTAAGCCTTTAGGGAAGTTTTGACGAAATACGCTCAAGCCAACTGCCATTGGGTTTCGCCTTATATCAATAATTTTAGCATGGGGTAAAATTTGCTGAATTAAGCCTATATGCATAAAGTTATTGGGCATTTTGTCGGTAAAATACGGTGCTTTATCTCTTAGAACCTTCGTTTTTTGCTCGTAGAAACGCGCCAACATTATCAATTCTGCTGAAGTTAAATTCACCCCAACTTCAGGATAATGCACAAACGGCTCTTTAAGGGCTAATTTCAACGCATCACTTGGCTCTTGATATTTTTCATGACCATGCTTGTTATTTAGATATAAGTTCCGTGTTAGTTGGTTAATAAATGGTAGTTCTCGTGTGCCATCTACCATAGAGTGGCTGGCTAAAATTTGTTCTACCAGTGTTGAGCCAGAACGGGGCAAGCCAACAATAAAAATCGGGGTCACTTGGCTTGTTGCAACTGAATTCAACGCTGAAGTAAAAGCAGCTTTTGCAAAAAACTCCTTGGTATAATTCGTTTTTATATTGGCGTAAAAGCCTTCTAAATTCTCTTGATAGTAAGGTTCATGCACTGACTTAATAGCATTAGCTTCAGCATAGGCATTAAATGAAGCCGAATACGCTTTTTTATCTTCTAGTGCTTTTCCTAACGCATAATTAATCAACATACGGCTTTTGTCTTTTAGTTCATGTTTTACCAATAATTTTTCCATCTCTAGGATTTCATCATCACTAAATTTATAAGACTTCATATTGGCCAATCCCCAATATGAAGATCCATTCAGCGGATTTACCACCATTGCCTGTTTATACGCTAACTCAGCCTCATCAACGCGACCTACCGTTTTCAGTGTGTCTGCATAGTGAATAATATATTGCAAATTATTGGGATCTTCGATTAAGTATTTTTCTAACAGCTTTAATGCAGATTGATAGTCATCCCTTTCAATATAATCCTTATAAGTTATTTCTTTCTTGCCTGTATTTTTTTGCAAAATCTCCATTTGGTAAATGGCACTTTCAAAGTCTTTAAGCTTTTTTAATACGTCGATTAGCCTAACTCGTGCTTTTTGATCATCCGGCTTCTTGGCTAAATACAGCCTTAAGTGTTTGGCACTACCTAAAAAGTCTCCTTTTGAATAACACACCTTTGCAGAAAAAAGAAAAGATTGAACGCTACCCTTTCCTGCCTTGTTACTTGTATTTGGTAATTCCATAATATCCTTCTCCTCATATATCAATTTATTATTCTACTTACTCAACTAATTTCTTTGAGGCCATACATGCTGGCAAAGTAACCTTTTTGTTGTACCAATTGTTGCTTACTACCTTGCTCAACAATCTGCCCTTTATCCATCACCACTATGCGATGGCAGTGAGATACTGCATTTAACCTATGGGCAATAATCAACACGGTTCTGCCTTTGCAAATAGCCTGCATATTTTTTTGAATAACACGCTCGGACTCATAATCTAAAGCGCTTGTCGCTTCATCAAAAATTAAAATTTTGGGGTTAGTGATCAATGCTCTGGCAATCGCGAGTCGTTGTTTTTGACCGCCAGATAAATTACTGCCTTGTTCATCGATTACGGTGTCATAACCCTTAGGAAGACTAGTAATAAATTCATGGGCACCGGCCAAGTGGGCGGCTTTTATAACCCCCTCAATTGAAGCCGCTGGATAGGTTAACGCAATATTTTCTCGAACCGTGCGGTTAAACAGAAAACTGCTTTGTAACACCACGCCAACATTTTGTCTTAACCAACTGATATCGGCTGAATGAATGTCAATACCATCTAGTTTTACTTGTCCCGATTCTGGCGTGTAAAATCGCTGGACTAACTTAGTTAAAGTACTTTTACCTGAGCCTGAAGCGCCCACAATACCGATAATTTCACCAGCTTGGACATTCAAGTTAATATTGTTTAGCACTAAAGGCGTATTGGGTTGGTATCTAAAATGGATATTGTTAAACGTTATATTGCCTTTTATACTGGGCAACGCACTTAGACTTGGATTATGCTGATTTTCAGTAGGGATATTTAAGATGTCGCCAAGACGTTGAACCGATATTTGTGCTTGTTGAAAATCTTGCCAAATTTGGACTAATTTTAAAATAGGCCCACTAATTCTCCCTGCCAACATGTTAAACGCAACCAGCTGACCAACTGTCATTTCACCATTCATAACAGCATGGGCGCCAAACCAAACAATACCTAATGTGGTAAGTTTATTGATAAAACTCGCAATTTGGTTAGAAATATTACCTAGGTTTTGTGCTTTAAAAGAAGCTGAGACATAACTTGCAAGCTTATCTTCCCAGTTACGTTGCATTTGTGGTTCTAAGGAGCAAGCTTTGACTGTTTCGACGCCTGTAATAGATTCGACTAAAAACGATTGATTACGCGCGCCTTGCTTAAACTTTTCATCGACCCGTTGTCGCAGAGTTGGGGTAATTAACACTGAAAGTAGAA
Source organism: Catenovulum agarivorans YM01 (assembly GCF_000281085.1). Taxonomy (GTDB): domain Bacteria; phylum Pseudomonadota; class Gammaproteobacteria; order Enterobacterales; family Alteromonadaceae; genus Catenovulum; species Catenovulum agarivorans. The sequence continues at coordinate 63,235 of NZ_AJWM01000076.1, read as the reverse complement.
TATATAATGGAATACTAGCTAACACTACTAACGCCAAGGTTGTGCTGTAATAAAACATGACAGCAAAAAAAACAATAGTAAAAAGCAAGTCAATACATAAGGTTAAGGCAGTTCCAGTAATAAACTGACGAATACTATCTAGTTCATGTACACGAGCTACCGTTTGTCCAACTTGTCGGCTTTCAAAATAATTTAGAGGAAGTGAAACCAAGTGCTTATAAAGCTTGGCGCCTAGCTCTACGTCAACGCGAGTTGTGGTGTGACTAAATACATAATTCCGGATGCCATTAAGAATGACGTCAAAAATAGCAATCGCAAAAAAACCTATAGCTAACACATTGAGGGTATTAAGCCCGTTGTGCACTAACACCTTATCCATAACGACTTGAAAAAATAATGGAGTAGCAAGTGCAAATATTTGAATAATAAATGACGCAACTAATACATCGTAAAAGATCTTTTTGTATTTTTTAAAAGCAGGTATAAACCGTTTAATATCAAAAGACGTAATATCACTCAGAAAACTTTCTCGCTTAGTGACCAATATGACTGTGCCTGATATTTTTTCAAATAAATCAGCTTGGGATAAATTCAGAGCTTTTTGTTGAATGGGATCGTGAATCAAAAATCGAGTTTCACAGTCTTGCTCTGACATTTTTGCCACAACAATATATTGACCGTCCTTCGTTTCTGCAATTAAGGGAAGTACTCTCGATGTAAATAAGTGCTTTTGAGGCTTGATTATGAATTGCGCACATCTAGCTTTAAAGTTGACACTTTTAGCCGCCCTAATCAAATCGGTCGAGGTTAACAAATGACCAGATTGACCAAATTGTTTCTCTACATAAGTTGCGTCTAATGCAATATTATTGAGCTTAGCAACAATACATAAACTGATAACTCCAGAGTCCACTAAATTTCAATCCATATTAACATCTATTTAAGTGGCGAGAATGTTAATAAAAACAAACTAATTGTCAATAAAAAATGACCAAAAAGGAAACAAAATGATTGAAAAAGATAGTAAACGATCAATTAAGGGTGGATTTTTTATTTTAATTTTTATCTATCCTGAAAATTCTGAACTATTAAACCTAGCTCAAAGAAGTATCCATTTTTTAATGGTTCTAATCGGTTTTGCGAGTACCGTCACTGCTGAAACGAATTTAAAAGTGATGCCTAGTGCGTTGTTTTTGCAGTAAAAGTAAAGAAAAATTGAAGTATCTTTATTCCGATCAAAAAGGCTTTTGTAAATAACAACTCATACCAGCGAATACCAATAACTTGTCAGCCCGGATTTTAAGACCCTCTAGTCCTAACAAATTGCGATAAATATCACTATTTCCTCCAGTAATAATTAATTCAACTCGCTGGTTATCTGGTATTCCTATTTGCTGCTGCTTTATGACTCGTTTGATCAAACTAACATGGCTTGCATATAAAGCATTAAATACGCAAGTTTCAGTAGATTGCCCTAAGCCAATTTCAGGTTTATTTGGATGAATTAATTTTATTTTGCCTGAACGTTCTGCAAGTTTATTGGCGCTAAATTCTACATTGGGCAATATGTAGCCCCCCAAATGTTGGCCTGCATGATCAACCACATCAATTGTTACAGCCGTGCCAGCATCCACAACGACACATGGATTATTGGTAATGGAGCGTGCACCTAACATGGCTAACCAACGATCTATGCCTAAACGTTGATATTCAATATAAGCATTGGTCAGTCCATATGCTTGTTTGGGTGTAGTTAATACTTCAGTCAAACAATTTGGGTAAAAAGCTTTGATATCAATTGCTATCGATTCAGTTTCACTTTTCACGCTGGCAATTAATATCTTGTCAAATGATGAATGTTGCTCACAACAAATCTGCCAACTTGGTAACAACTGATATTGATTATTTTGGTAAACAACCAATTTTGCTCGGCTATTGCCTTCATCTACCATTAATACTTTCATACAGGCCTCAAAGAAACTTCACCACCGGTAATGGATTTAACTATATTGCCTTGTTGAAGTAGCAAATTACCGCGTTCATCTACACCTATATTAGTGCCCTGCTCTACTCGTTCGCCACTGACGATATTGACCTGTTGGTTTAAATACACATCAAAATGTGGCCATAATTTGGCAAATGGCGCAAAACCTTGTTGGTAAAATAGCTCAACTTGCTGATTAATTTCGTTAACTAAATCAATTAATACTTGGGTTCGTTGCCAATTATTGCCTGTGTGCAGCGCTAAGCTATTCCACGCTTGATCGATATTTTGTGCACTTTCTACCATATTAACGTTTAAACCCACACCTATTACCACTGAATAAGGCGGCTCAAAGTTACCTTCTAGCTCAATTAAAATGCCACCGAGTTTTTTGCCTGTTAGATATATGTCATTCGGCCATTTTAGCTGAGGATTTAATTGATGAGCTTGCAAAGCTTTGGCTACGGCAATACCTACCACTAAGCTTAAACCAGATAACTCAGCCATAGGCAAATTGATTTGTATACCTAAACTAAAATACAGGTTTTGCGCAAACGGTGAAATCCACTCGCGGCCGCGTCGCCCTCGCCCTTGTGTTTGTTTATCGGTTGCCGACAATACTATGGTTTGTGCAGCTAATTTTTTCTGTTTAAATAACTGTTTGACTTCTTCATTGGTAGAGTTAGTTTCACGCGATAATAAATAATGAAAGTTTGCTGGTAACCCAGCTTGCAACTGCTGGAAATTAAGTGGTTGCATATGCGCTGGTAATAAATAGCCGCGTCCAGGCACTGAATGAATATCTATACCTGAGTCGCGAATTTGCCCGATCCAATTTGAAATAGTTGCACGGCTGACATCAAATTGAGCGGCTAAATCTTCACCTGAGTGGTAATTATTGTCACACAGCACTTCTAATAACGACATATGTTGCATTAGTTAACTTCCACCAATTCAGTTAAATATTCAACAGCGTCTACTTCAGCAAACTCATGAATAAAGCGCACCTCAGGTTGCAGTTTAATTTGATACTCAGCCTCAACTTTTTCGCACACTCTCTTTGCTAACTTGGCAATATCAGTACCTTTAGCTTGCGAATTATTTACCAACACCAAAGCTTGCAGCTCATGTACCTTTGCTCCTTTGTGCTCTAAACCTTTAAAACCCGCTTTATCTATTAAAAAACCTGCGGCCAACTTAACTAAATTGTCCGAATAGGGATAGATTGGCATATCGGCACAATGGGCGTTTTGTTGTTGCAGTTGCTGTGCATGTTGTTTATCAACAATAGGGTTTTTAAAAAAGCTGCCGGCGTTGGGTAAAACTTTCGGATCAGGCAATTTGCTTTGGCGAATGCGACACACCTCATCAAACACCAAAGTCGCAGCAGGCAAGCTACCATGTTGCTGTTGGTAATCTTCAGCAAACTGTTTAAGTGGGCCATATTCAGTCACCACTTGGGCGTTTTTAGCAAATTTGAGCCAAACGGTCTCGATAATAAAACGGCTCTTACTTTGATAAGTTTGATGTTTAAAGATTGAATCGCGATATGCAAACTGGCATTGTTCTGTGGTCAGTTTTACTCTTTGTTCTAATTGAATGTCATAAGCTTCGACCGCGACAACAAACTGGGCTATTTCAATCCCATAAGCACCAATATTTTGTACAGGTGCTGCGCCGACAGTACCGGGAATTAACGCGAGATTTTCAGCGCCTTGAATACCCTGCTCAAGTAATTGAACTAGGGTTTGATGCCAATTAAGGCCACCACCTAGTTCAACTATATAAGCATCTTGAGTTTGACTTACAACAAACTGGCTATTATTAACTTGGATCAGCTGTCCATGAAAAAATTCTTGCAACAACAGAATATTTGAACCTTCACCAACCACCAGATACGGCTGATTTTTATCAAATTGATTTTGCTGCTCTGGCCATGCAATAGAGCTATCTGCAATACATTTAAGCGCAAAAGTATTCGGAATTAATTTCTGCTTACTCATGGAAACTCTTCTGCTGCTTAAATTCCATGCGATAAACCAATACATCATTTAAATTATTAGTATCTACATAATGGAACTGCATTTTATTATGCAAAGTTGCTAATGCAGCACCAACACTATTAACAGATTTACCACCCGTGATATCAATTAGCATATCTTCTTCTGCTAATTTGTATTGATGCTGCCATTTACGCGCAGTTTTTAAATAAGCGTTGTAATAAGCTTCAATATCATTGGGTGGAATGGGTATAGGATATGGCTCAAACTTAATTTGGCTAAACTCAGGGTATAGCTGCAACACCTTTAAGGCATTTTTGATTTGAGGATAAGTACCAGGCGCGATGCGTTCAACCAAACCTTCGCGATTTTTAATACTGCAGTCTTGCGTGCCTAACAATACCGCATGGCTTAATTTACTATTGATATGATTCGCTTGGCTGCGCAATATACGTAAAATCAATTCCCACTGAATTTTTAGTGGTTCAAGATTAATTAAGTCTTGGTCTAAATCGCCGGTTAACTCAACTTCAGTTGCTTTGGTAAAAGTGTTTTGGTCAATTTGTTTTTGTTTAATAAAAAACCACTTGTTATCTCTTTGCTCAAAGCGATAACCTGTCGACAAAGTTAAAACTATTGCCGCATACGCTCTATCTGGGTCTTGTCTTTTAACATCACGTAATGGCACCCAATTGGCCGCTTGGTGGCGTAAACCAATAGATGCGGTGAAAAAGATAATCAAACCAGCAAACATTTCGATTAACCAATAAATGGTAAAGTACTGTTCAAACCAAGCTTTGTCTTTGCCAAACCAATAAACAAGATGATTTTTAAATAGCTCAACACCAGTGACTGCATCAGCAAATATGCCAATACCTGTAGCTGTCATCAAAGCATAAAACGCTAAACGTAAATCAGCGATGCGGTAATGACGAAGTTTGTCTAACTGCCTATTTAGACCTGCAGCTAATTTTTTAGCAAAAGCTTGATAAATACTTGTTAGTACACCTTGTTGCTGTGGGCGAATATCAAAACTGGTAATTCTAGGCTGGGCAGTTAAAAACTGCTCGTAAGTGCCGTTTAATAGCGAATTTGGCTGACAGCTCAGACTAAAATACTGCGCCCCTTTTTCAACAACTTGAGCGGCTTCTTCTATCGTTAAAATGCCATAAACCTGATCACCAGCGTCAACTAAACTTAAATCAAGTTGCTCGTAAAAAGCTTCGATATTTTCAACGTTTTTGTACAACCATTTACGCGCACCTGCGTATGGCACAATAGCGATTTTTTTCATTTAGAATCCGCGCTTTTTCCAAAAGCCAATTTCGCCATCTAATTCTGGCAAATTAACATCAAAAGTTTTACTGGCAATTTCATTACCATCAATTTCGATAGTCATGCGCCATTCACCAACTTTGTCTTCTATTGGCAACCAAATGGTATCACCCAAATAAAAGTCCCAATTATTATTGCGAATATATTCTTCGCCATCAAAAGGTGGCATCACATTGCCTTTTTTATCAGGGATATCAGGGTGGTAAATACAGTAGCGAACTTTTTGCCCTTTGGCTTTTTTAATATTAATGACAAAACCAAATTCGATATCTACTTCAGCTGGCACTTGGGTAGTGAATTTTTGTACCTTGGGCAATTTTTTATCATCTTTGTCCCATTGGTCATAAATTCCAAAACTTTTTATTTCTACCTGAGCTTTCGCTTTTGCCATATCAAACAACCACAGTGTTAAATCAAACGGTTAATGATCACGCCTTTAAGGTGAAAATTCAACATTTGCAGTTAATTTGATCTAAATCAGCTGAATTTTGGAGAAAAACTTGTCATTTACGTCTTTGCTTAATTACAATATAGCCAGTTTTTTGAATTGATAATTTTCAATCGTTCGATTGAACACAAGTTAAGTTGGAATTGAGATGGAAAATTTACTAAGTGCGTTAGAAGTAAATGCTATGTTATTAGCACTTGCCATGTTTATCACTTTTGTGGTTTTAGGTGCAATTGAGCGCAAAGAAGACCGCGACCAATTAGTTATGGCACGCATTGAATATGCATTTTTTGGCATCAGCAGCTTGGTTGCCTTTTTGGTATTCTGGTTAATTTAAACCTCAGCCAAAAATTTAGTTTGAAAACAAAAACGCCCAGCACTGCTGGGCGTTTTTGTTGGTATTAATCAAGCTAATACAGCAATACTAACTAACAGTTCTTAATGGGTACGGTAACAAAGCGTATTTAATTTGTTTTTCAGCAACCATTTTATTTAATGCATCTTTAACCATGTTAGAGAAGACTGCTTCAAATCCTTTTTGTGGTGTATTTCCCATCATAGGAATAAACCAAATTCCAATCCAAGTCGTCATTTCATCATTATTTTCCAAAGTAGTTAACGACTGCTTATTTTGGAATACTTCTGCCTGTAACGTATATTTATCTGTTGCTGCGGCAGGAATAACGCCAAATGTAAAACCAGATAAGAAGCCCATGACTGCAGCTGCACCTTGATCACCGTGATTATATAAGTGCAATTTAATAACATAATCAGCATCAGCTTGTGCAAATGAATCATAACTTACATCGGCAAACAACTGGGCGTCATCTATTACTTTAGAAGTTATACGTTGCAATTCTGGTTGAGCTTGTGCGATTTCTATCGCATTTTCAGTACCAGGTTTGCCAGAAAATAACTTTAGATCAATTACTACTTTCGGTTTTTGCTTGTAACTGCTTACATCTGGTAATGATTCAACTTTCGCTAGCTTTTCGCTAGGAAAAGAAGCACAGCCAGATATGACTAGCGCGGTAATTATTATTATTAACCTTGTTAACATTTTTATGTCCTATTTGAAGTCAAAATTTATTATTGTTGTCTTCCGATGAAACATCGAAAGCAATTTTCTGTCCAGTTCAAGATCTACATTAGAAGCCTTGATAATTGGACACGCGATATAATAAACGATAAAAAACAAATAAAACATCAAATAAACACATCATTATTACAAAAAATACTTTTTTATAACCAACAAGTTATTTGCTCTCTAGCACTTGCCACACATGAACTCGGCTAACTTAAATATATTAGCTAGACGTTAGACTTGTAAATTAGAGAGTCATTCAGGTTTAGATCCGGTTGCGTAATCAAATTGCTGCATTTTATTTACAAACTTAGATCAACCATGGCAGTTTTTTTAAGGATAAATGTGCTGCGATATCTTGACATTTAAAAAATTTAAATTGTTTAAAAAATAAGCTTTCCAAGGCGATAAAAAATCCGTACACTAGCCGCCCTTTTTCAGGTGGTCGTGTTTTAACCAAGTTAGTTTATGTTGAAAATTGGTCCTTACACTATAGATAACCCAGTATTTTTAGCGCCAATGGCTGGGGTGACGGATCAACCATTTCGCCATATATGCCAAGCCATGGGGGCTGGACTAACAACGGGTGAGATGCAGTCAAGCAACCCAGAAGTCTGGGATACTGACAAGTCAAAAGCACGCATGGATTTAACCAACGAACGAGGTATACGTTCTGTGCAAATAGCAGGCTGCGAGCCTGAATTATTAGCACAAGCTGCGCAGTTTAATGTCGAAAATGGCGCGCAAATTATCGACATAAACATGGGCTGCCCAGCTAAAAAGGTGAACAAAAAACTAGCAGGCTCTGCGTTATTGCAAGATCCAGAATTAGTCCAGCGCATATTGCGCACTGTGGTTAATTCGGTGGATGTACCTGTTACGTTAAAAATTAGAACCGGTTGGTCGCCTGAAAATAGAAATGGAATTGAAATTGCTAAAATTGCTGAAGGTGAAGGCATTCAAGCGTTGGCTATTCATGGCCGCACACGCGAATGTTTATTTAAAGGCGAAGCTGAATACGCCACCATAGCGGCAATTAAACAAGAGGTTAGTATTCCTATTATTGCTAATGGTGACATCACCACAGCAGCAAAGGCACTAACAGTAAAAGATTTTACCGGCGCCGATGCCATTATGGTTGGCCGCGGCGCTCAGGGCAATCCTTGGTTAATTCAAGAAATTGTCCATTTATTAAGATATGGCAAGACGCCAGCAGGTCCACAACTAGCTGAAATTGCAGACACTGTAATTCAGCATGTTAAAGACATTCATATTTTTTACGGTGACCAGAAAGGATATCGCCTCGCCCGCAAACATGTGAGCTGGTACTTAAATCATATCCCAGATAGTAAAAGCTATCGCCGTGCATTTAATGCTATCGAAGGTGCTACTGGGCAAATTGACAGCCTAGTTGAATTTTTTGACAAACTTTTAAAAGAGAAGAGTAGTTAATATGTTCGAACAAAATGTTTCTCCTGAATTAGTGACTGGTACAGTAACCGCAACTCAAGAACAAACTCAAAAGCCATTACGCGCATCTGTTAAGCAAGCTGTGACCAACTACTTGTCTCAACTTAACGGACAAGATATCGACAACTTTTACGATATCGTTTTATCTGAGGTTGAAGCGCCTTTATTAGAAGAAGTTATGTTGTACACACGTGGCAACCAAACACGTGCTGCAAACATGTTAGGTATCAACCGTGGTACTTTACGTAAAAAATTAAAAAAATACGGCATGAACTAAGCCATATTTTTGTTGAATGAAAAAGCACCTAAGGGTGCTTTTTCCATTTTGATACTAGACTAATCTCACTATTAATTTTTTCAAGGTTATACAAATAATGGATCAGCCTCGCCCAATTAAGCGCGCGCTTATTAGCGTTTCAGACAAAACTGGTATTGTAGAATTTGCACAAGCATTATCTGCAGCTGGTGTTGAAATTCTATCTACTGGTGGTACGTTTAAATTGTTGCAAAACAACAATGTTCCTGCCGTTGAAGTTTCTGACTACACAGGTTTCCCTGAAATGATGGACGGCCGTGTAAAAACATTACACCCTAAAGTGCATGGTGGTATTTTAGGCCGTCGTGGTCAAGACGATGCTGTAATGGCAGAGCATGGCATTCAAGGTATAGATATGGTTGTAGTAAACCTATATCCATTTGCCAACACTGTTGCTAAGCCTGATTGCACATTAGAAGATGCAATTGAGAACATTGATATCGGTGGTCCAACTATGGTTCGCTCTGCAGCGAAAAACCATAAAGACGTAACTATTGTAGTTAACGCGTCTGACTACGACCGCGTTTTAGCTGAAATGAACGGCAACGCAAATTCATTAAGCTACCAAACTCGTTTCGATTTAGCGATTGCTGCGTTTGAGCATACTGCAGCATACGATGGCATGATTGCAAACTACTTTGGTAAATTAGTACCTGATTACCACGGTGAAAAAGCTGAAGATAGCCAATTCCCACGTACTTTCAACAGCCAGTTTATTAAAAAGCAAGATTTGCGTTATGGTGAAAACAGCCATCAACAAGCGGCTTTTTATGTTGAAAAGAACCTTGAAGAAGCGTCTGTTTCAAGCGCGACTCAAATTCAAGGTAAAGCACTTTCTTACAATAACATTGCTGATACAGATGCAGCACTTGAGTGTGTAAAAGAATTCACTCAACCAGCTTGTGTTATTGTTAAACATGCAAACCCTTGTGGTGTTGCTTTAGGTGCAAACCTATTAGAAGCATACGACAAAGCTTATCAAACTGACCCAACTTCTGCGTTTGGCGGCATTATCGCGTTCAACCAAGAATTAGACGCAGAAACTGCACAAGCAATTATCGACCGTCAATTTGTTGAAGTGATTATTGCACCTAAAGTTTCTGAAGCAGCAATCGAAGTTGTGTCAGCTAAACAAAACGTACGTTTATTAGTATGCGGTGAGTGGTCTGCGCAAACTACAGGTTACGACTATAAGCGCGTAAACGGTGGTTTATTAGTACAAGATCGCGACCAAGGCATGGTTGAACAAGCAGATCTTAAAGTAGTTTCTAAGCGTCAACCAACTGAAGCTGAATTAACAGATTTATTATTCTGCTGGAAAGTGGCTAAATACGTTAAATCTAACGCTATTGTTTATTGTAAAGGCAACCAAACTATTGGTGTTGGCGCAGGCCAAATGAGCCGTGTATACAGTGCTAAAATTGCTGGTATTAAAGCGGCCGACGAGAACCTAGAAGTTGCAGGTTCAGTTATGGCATCTGATGCATTCTTCCCATTCCGTGACGGTATTGACGCAGCGGCAGCAGCAGGTATCACTGCAGTTATTCAGCCTGGCGGTTCAATGCGTGATGAAGAAGTTATTGCAGCAGCTGACGAACATGGCATGGCTATGGTCTTCACTGGTATGCGTCATTTCAGACACTAAGCACAAAGGAATATTTAAATGAAAGTATTAGTAATTGGTGGCGGCGGCCGCGAGCATGCACTAGCGTGGAAAGCCGCACAATCTCCTAAAGTTGAACAAGTTTTTGTTGCTCCTGGTAATGCAGGTACTGAGTTAGAGCCAAAATTAACCAATGTTTCAATTGCGGTTGAAGACATCAAAGCTTTAGTCGCTTTTGCTCAAGACAATGACGTTGAGTTAACTATTGTTGGCCCAGAAGCACCATTAGTTATTGGTGTAGTAGATGCGTTTCGCGAAGCCGGTTTAAAAGTATTTGGCCCAACTGAAAAAGCAGCTCAGTTAGAAGGCTCTAAATCTTTCACTAAAGACTTTTTAGCTCGCCATAATATTCCTACAGCTGAATATCAAACTTTCACTGATATGGAGCAAGCGTTAGCTTATTTAGATAAAGTTGGTGCGCCAATTGTTATCAAAGCAGACGGTTTGTGTGCGGGTAAAGGTGTAATTGTTGCTATGGAGCTTGAAGAAGCTAAAGCAGCAGTTAAAGATATGCTTGCGGGTAATGCTTTTGGTGATGCGGGTAACCGTGTTGTTATCGAAGAGTTTTTAACTGGTGAAGAAGCTAGCTTTATTGTTATGGTTGACGGCAAAAACGTGCTACCTATGGCAACTAGCCAAGATCACAAACGTGCATTAAACGGTGACAAAGGCCCTAACACTGGTGGTATGGGTGCATACTCTCCGGCGCCAGTTGTAACGGATGAAGTTTTCCAACGCATTATGGATCAAGTTATTTTGCCAACAGTTGAAGGTATGGCGAAAGAAGATAACGAGTACACTGGTTTCTTATACGCTGGTTTAATGATCACTGAAGATGGTCAACCTAAAGTGATTGAATATAACTGTCGATTTGGCGATCCAGAAACTCAACCTATTATGTTGCGTATGCAGTCTGATTTAGTTGAGTTATGTATTGCTGGTGCTGAAGGTAAGTTAGACCAAGCAACTGCTGAATTTGACCCTCGTGCTTCTGTTGGTGTGGTATTAGCCGCTGGCGGTTACCCTGCTAAATACAACAAAGGTGATGTAATTTCTGGTTTACCAAAAGAAGAAATTGCGGGCGAGAAAGTATTCCACGCGGGTACTGAAATGCAAAATGGTAAAGTTGTAACTAACGGTGGCCGCGTATTGTGTGCGACAGCATTAGGTAACAGCGTGACTGAAGCACAACAACGTGCATATGCATTAGTTAAACAAATTCAGTGGCAAGATGTTCAATATCGTGACGACATTGCTTATCGTGCAATTGAGCGTGAACAAGCTAAATAATTAATTTTCAGTTATTTAATGCTGCAAAAGCCGAATCGAAAGATTCGGCTTTTTTGTTTGTGTAAAACAACGCACTAGAGCAATGTGCAATCAAGCTAACTAGAAGCATAATTTTCTAAAAACGCGGTAAATCCATCCTTGGACGCTCCCAAACGTCACCCAAGACGTTTGAAGTTTTAGAAAATCAGCATTCGAGTCAGCTCTATCAAACACTCATATTGCTGCTGAAACCGTCGTCGACAAATTTGACTGCTTGGTGTTTATTCACAAGATATCGAGCAAAGTGCTAGAGCGATAACTTAGAGCAAAATGTACTTTTCATGGATGAAAAGTCCAAGCTTACATGGATGTACTTACAGCGTTTTTGCGAAAGTTATGCTCTAGTGATTTGCGTGTATAGTGCAGTGAACCTAAAACACCGCAGAAATTTACAAACAATAACGCTTTAATGGTCGTCATAATGCCCGCCGATGGCGAAAATATAGATATACTCGTCGTCAAATTTATATATCAGTCGATCTTTTTGTGAGATGCGTTTAGACCACAAGCCAGTCAAGTTGTGCTTTAAAGGTTCTGGTTTGCCTAGTCCTGTGGCGGGGGGGGTCGGATCTGAGCATTTCTTTTAATACTTTGCACAAAGACTTGTGTAATTTTTTGTCTTTTTCTCTCAATTGCTCATAAACCAACCAAGTCTTGCCTTCAAAGATTAGTGATCTCATCTAATTGCTCTTTAGTTGGTTTATAACCTTGTTTATTGCTGTGAGTTTGCAGCGATTCCGCTATTTGTTGCATTAAACTGCTACTTTGCAGCACGTGTAAAGTTTCTTGCTCTCGCTCCCAATCGTCTGCACTCATTACAACAAAGTCATCACCCGCACGCCTTGTTACTCGCAAAGGCTCATGCTCACTAACAGTTTTATCAACACAAGATTTTAAGTTATCTCTAAACTGATTAATGCTTATGCTATTCATAACCAACCCAATATTTCGTACGGAACTGTCGTACAGTTTAGTACAAAAGATATACTAACGCTACCAGTGAATAAAAGCCCAAGTAAAAAATTGTATATATTTCGAACATTTCTATTGACACTGCTCCTATATAAAACTACATTTGTAGTTAATTATTAACTACAAATGTAGTTTTATATAGGAGACATAATGAAATTAAGTGATTTCGAATTAGATGTAATGAAATATTTTTGGCAGCAAGGCGAATGCTCCGCCAAACAAATCCATCAGTGGATCTGCCAAGATAAAGACGTAGCTTACAACACAGTTAAAACCATAATTGATCGCCTCGAAGAAAAACAAGCAATTAAACGTACGGGTAAACAAGGACGGGCTTTAGTATTCGAAGCAGCTGTGACGCAGGAATCTTTAACGTCTTCAGTTTTACCTAATTTTATTAAACGCTTCTTTGCAGGCAAAACCGGCAACTTAATCACGCACCTAATTGAAGATGACAAATTGTCGGCTGAAGACATCGAATATTTACAGCAGTATTTAAATGAAAAGAAGGCTAAATTGGATAAAAAATAATGGACTATTTAATCACTAATTCGATTATCAGTATCTTGCTATTACTAACAGCTAAGCTACTAACGCAATCTCCAGCTAAATTACGCCTAGCCGTACTGATGGTCGCTTTACTAAGTTGGTTTATCCCATGGAGTTTAATTGAGTTACCACTGCAACAACCTATATTAGCAGTGCCTGAACCACTAAATATCTATAGCTATTTACCGGTCGATAATTCGACTAGCAGCGCTAATTCGCAATTATCACACACAGTTCAAAGCGATGGCTGGCAGCTCGTCAATATTATAAATCTTGAGCTGGTACTAAAAATTCTATTCACCATTGGTACTGCATTATTTGTACTTGACCTGATTAATTATCGTAATTACTTGAACAAACTAAGTTACGGCGCGCACAACGCTGATGAACTATTAAGCTTACATAACTTTACATCAACTAGTTTCAGTCGCAGAGAGATCAAACTATCGGTGAGCCCAGATGCCCCAGCAGGGATGACAACAGGCGTTATACACCCAGTTATTTGGTTAAATGAAAAATCCGTTCAGTCAGAGCAAATTCATAGCATCTTACTGCACGAGCTGACGCACATACGCCATTTTGATCCAGCAAAGAAATGGGTTTGTGCATTTAGTGCAAGATTATTTTTCTGGAACCCGTTAGTACAACTGCTGGTACAACAAATCACATTACTCATTGAGTTCAGCTGCGATGAAACCTGCTACAAAATAAAAAACGAAAGATATAGCTTAGATTTAGCCCAAATCATGTTAGTGCAATCTTCACCCGTAGGGTCAAACACTAGCCTGAACTACATTTCAACCATTGAAAGCAACCGCAGTAACAACATTCAGCGGCTGAAGTCGCTTAACAAGGAGAAAACCATGAAAGTGAAATACTTAGGTATTGCATCAGCCAGTATATTTATCTGTTCGCTGGCAAGTGCGCATATAAATAGTACAACTGCTGAGTCTAGTTACCAAGCACTGCAGCAACTAGCTATCCAATTAAAAGCGCAAAAACAACCGAATCAATTAATGTCTATTTATTTGGAAGATGTTGCGGAAAACAGGGCTTACAATCAGCAATTAAAAACATTAGTTGAATTAAGCAAAAATTCACTTAATCCTGATGTTAGCCAGCTTGACCAAACTTACACAGATATCGAAACATGGCTAAGCAATCGACCTAGTTTATCACCTTCACAAGAACGCCGACTCTTGATGCAAGTAACTTCAATCCAGCATTTTTTGTTGCAGCAGCAAGGAAAAAATCAACAGATAGTCGAGTTGATTTCTAATCGATACGGTACAGATATTAATGTGATTCCATTATTTTATCGTCATCATTTAGCGACGGCTTATTTAAAATTAGACAATCCAGAGAAAGCACTCGAAATAACCAATACTTTTGATTTAGTCTCCCCTCGTTCCAAGCTTGGGACCTTACAACTTGTCGCTTTGGTATATGCAGAAAACTATCAGTATGAACAAGCGCTACAAATAGTAGAAGCCCGCTTGTTTTTAAACAAAGCAGGTGAACGACAAAATCTATTAAACATGCAACATGCACTGTTAATCAATTTAGGTAATACCGAATCAGCTGATGAAGTGGCGCAAGAGTTATTAAATACCTATGCACAAGAGCAACCAACAATGGCTTTAACATCGGCACAACAAACTATTGCTTGGTCACCAATTCTCGACCATATATAGAGCATTTACTTAAAGCGCTTCAGCTATGTGCAATCAAGCCAACTCGAAGCATAATTTTCTAAAAACGCGGTAAATCCATCCTTGGACGCTCCCAAACGTCATCCCAGACGTTTGAAGTTTTAGAAAATCAGCATTCGAGTCAGCTCTATCAAACACTTATATTGCTGCTGAAACCATCTCAAAAAAAGACGACCATTTAGGTGAGGATACACATGATATTGAGCGAAGTGCTAGAGCGATAACTTAGAGCAAAATGTACTTTTCAGGGGCGATTGAAGACCGAAGCACCGCTTCGCAGCTGAAAGAGGTGGAGTCAGGGATGACGACAGGGCCTCACCTTCACGGATGAACAGGCGACATTGATTTATAAAATATGAAAAACGGTTTTGCGAAAGTTATGCTCTAGTAATTTGCGTTTATAGAGCACTGAATCTGAAGTGCTTCAGCTATGTGCAATCAAGCTAACTCGAAGCATAATTTTCTAAAAACGCAGTAAATCCGTCCTGGACGCTCCCAAACGTCATCCAAGACGTTTGAAGTTTTAGAAAATCAGCATTCGAGTTAACTCTATCAAACACTTATATTGCTGCTAAAACCGTCGTCGACAAAGATGACTGCCTGGGTGTTTTTCACAAGATATCGAGCAAAGTGCTAGAGCGATAACTTAGAGCAAAATGTACTTTTCATGGATGAAAAGTCCAAGCTTACATGGATGTACTTGAAGAGTTTTTGCGAAAGTTATGCTCTAGTGATTTGCGTCTATAGTGCACTGAAACATTCGCATCCTTGCGATTCGTCTATATTACTAGTTACACACGCTAAATTGTGCTTTTTTGCCATCCGCTTTTTGAATAGCCAAGTTCGATACAGCTAAACCTAATTCACCAGCAGTTTGTACTTTCCATGCGGTTTTAACTGAGCTAACTTTATCAGTACCCGCTAAACAACTTACATCAACTGATACATTAACCCAGTGGCCGACTTTTTGTTGGTTGATAAAATCAGTTATATCCAGTTCACTTGCACAGCCCGTTTGTTCAGTCTGGCAGAATAACCCCATGGTCACTTTAGCAGAAGCAAACTTATCAATGCGCAAGTCAAAGTTAAATACGCTGTCAGCTTCAACAAATTCAGCCATATCTTGCTGGCCGTTGTAAGCCAATTTAGCCGCGGCGTCTGCGCCACCTGCCCATACAAACTTACGCGCATCTTCTTGGTAAGCTAAGTTAATGCCTTGAACTGTTAAGTTTTCACTCTTTTCAGTGGTACCAGCTGGGCCATTAACAATCACTGACCAATTTGTTTTGTCACCCAACACCCAATTTAATTCTGGCGCTAATTGACGATAGAAAAGTGCATAGCCCATATCAGTTGATTTTTGTGTTTTAACACGAGAGGTTTCATCCAATTTGGCTAATTCAACTTTGTCTTGATAGGTTAAACCAAATCCGTAAGCAAACAATGGATCATAGTTTTCATCATGTGGATTTAACACAACTTGGCTATCAAACTTAGGCCATGAGAATGAAAGTTTGCCTTTAAAGTCGTAATTAATCTCACCATTGGCTTTTGTCAAAATAACATCGGCAACACCTTGGCCTTCAGAGCCTGGCAACCAAGCAGCGACAAATGCATCCGACATATTTATTTCTTTATTCATCCAAAGTGGACGACCCGTAATAAACACGGTTACAACAGGTATGCCATCTGCTTTAAGTTTTTTCAATAAAGCTAAGTCAGCTTTATTTTGTTTTTGGTATTCAATGTATTGGATATCCCCAAACCATTCAGCATATGGGGGTTCACCTATGACCACAACTGCTACATCAGGTTTAGTTTGATAGTTGCCTGCTACATCAAATTCAACTTTACCACCTGCGTTTTCAATAGCGGTTTTCAAACCTGCATAAACGGTTGTTGCACCAGGGAAATCTTCATTAGTATTGTCAGTGCCTTGCCATGAGACACTCCAACCACCTGCTTGTTTTGCCATATTGTCGGCAGCATCCCCGGCGATTAGAATTTTTTGCTTAGGATCTAGCGGTAAAATCTGCTGATTGTTTTTTAGTAAAACGAGCGATTCGCGTACCGCTTGGCGGGCTATTTCTCTGTGTGGTTTTGCACCAAATACAGATAAATCATTCGCAAGAATGCGGGTAGATGGTTTGCCTTTTTCAAATAATCCCCAACGCACTTTGGCGCGTAAAAAACGCGTAACCGCGTCATCAATACGCGCCATCGGAATTTCACCGCTTTTCACTTGCGCGATAGTATTGTGGTAAAAAGCTTCGTAGTGCTCTGGTACCATAAGTACGTCAACACCAGCGTTAATCGCGTTAGCGCATTGCTCTAAATCACAACCATCAACAAATTTGTGACCGTTCCAGTCTGATACAACAAAACCGTCGAAGCCCATTTGTTCTTTTAATACGTCAGTTAATAAGTATTTATGACCGTGCAGGCGCTTGCCTTTCCACGAATTAAACGAAGCCATTACCGATTGCACACCCGCTTCAATTGCAGTGAAATAACCCGCTGCGTGAATATCGCGCATGCGCTCTTCGCTAGCAATGGTGTCACCACGGTCGATGCCATTTAATGTACCACCATCACCCACAAAGTGTTTAGCTGTGGCAATTCGGCGATAACCTTGTAAAAAATCTACACCTATTTCGCCTTGAATCCCCTCAACCATAGCGGTCGCATAAGCTTTAACTATTTCAGGTTTTTCCGAGTAACTTTCGTAAGTACGACCCCATCTATCATCTTGAACCACTGCCACAGTAGGTGCAAAGCTCCACTCAATACCAGTTACAGATACCTCTTTAGCGGTAGCATCACCGATTTTACGGATCAACTCAGGGTTGTTCATCGCACCTAAACCTATGTTGTGCGGGAACAAGGTGGTGCCGGATACATTACTATGCCCATGCATAGCATCTGTGCCCCAAATAGCAGGAATAGTGCTGCCATCTATTGAGTCGTCGGTAGAAGCTTCATACATTTCATCCGCGTATTTTAGCCATTCCTGCGGGGTCGCAGTTTTATTGCCATATGGCGCAGTATTACCGCCATTTAAATACGAACCAAAACCATATTTACGCATTTGCTCTAGGGTTAAATAACCAATTTCTGGCTGAACCATTTGCGCAACTTTTTGTTCAAGCGTCATGCCAGCTAAAATTTCAGCAACTTGTTTTTCTACCGCAGGATCGCGTTTAAGTTTTGTATTGGCATTTGGCCAAGTTACTTTAGCCACACTGGTATCTGAAAGCGCTTGCTTTTTAGCGCCATCAGTTGCAGTGTCGTCGTCATTTGCTGCAGAACAAGCACCAAGCAAACCAGCAGTTGCGCCAATCGCCAATGCCTTGATTAAGTTCATCCTTAAAGCTACTTTTTGTTGATTTAAATTAAACATAGCCTCACCGTTTTGTATGTTTGATTGAAATATTTATATAGGATGGCACAAAATCGCAATTAATGTAAACGTTTTCTGCAAATGTTATCATAAGGAGATATATTTGATTACTATGACTGAAGCTTGAAATATTCAGTCATACTATATGAAAAACACCAAAAGTGACTTTGTGCATGCGCTTTCAACAAAAGCTTGCACAACAATTTAGTTTAAAAAGCGTCTGACAAAATATGCGAAAACTAAAATCAATATCCATATATAAAAAGCCTAAACCTCTGTTTTATGTCACCTTTATACAATAAAGGCAAAATTAATTAGTAATTAGAAGGTCTTACCAGCGAATACACCCACGCATTATGTGTTCTATTTTGTAAGAAAAGCGAGTAAACTCTGAGCAATCTGTATACAAATTTGTATACAAAAGGCTTGAGCACAATTATTTTTGACCCTTAAATAAAATATTCAAAACAACAATATGACACACACTATCAATTTAATGGCCGCTGAAATGGATAATGAAGAACAGCTGCCCGAAAAATCCATGCCAAATATCTCTGTTGATAACCTGATATTTGCAATGCAAGACGGAAAATTAAAAGTTTTACTGGTAAAATACAAACAAGGTTTGGCTGCCAACAAATGGGGTCTGATTGGCCATTGGGTTCATACCGACGAAAACTTAGAAGATGCCGCTTCACGGGTTATTTCCGCGACAACAGGCGTTGAAAACTTTCATTTAGACCAACTTGGTGCTTTTGGTAAAGTAAATCGCTACCCATTGAGACGCATTATTACTGTGGTCTATTACGCTTTAGTCCGTTTTGACGAAGCCAATATACATCAAGGGGAAAACACCCATGAGGTTGCTTGGTTTAATGTACACGACGTACCTGAGTTAATTTTCGACCACAAAGAAATACTCGATAAGTGTTTAGAGCAACTTAAATACAAAGTTCGCCACGAACCAATCGGTTTTAGTTTGTTGCCAGAAAAATTCACACTGTTACAGCTGCAAGAAATTTACGAAGCAATTTTGGATAAAAAATTAGATAAACCAAACTTCCGTCGTAAAATTCAAAAAATGAATTTATTAATTAACTGCAAAGAGAAACAAACGGCGGTTGCACATAGAGCTGCGACCTTGTATCGCTTCGACGTACACGTGTACGAAAAGCTCAAAGAGTTTGGTTTTAATTTCGAATACTAAGCTAGTATTGATAAAGTAACTAGATATTCAAAAGGATGCGTTTGCATCCTTTTTTGTTTTTGAGAAGCACAAATGAAACTTGAACAGCTCAGCTGTATCTACAGTAACAACAAACACAACGCTTTTACCGATTTAGTCTTTTACCAAGACAAATTTTTCTGCTGTTTTCGCCAAGCGAGTAACCATGTCAGTGCCGATGGGCGCATTATTATTTTAAGCTCAAACGATGCGACAAACTGGCAAGTGTGCTGCACAGTTGCAGAATATTTAGCAGATTTACGCGATCCAAAGTTGTCCATTGATGCAAATGGGCAATTGCAATTACTTTACTATCGCAAACGTTTTCAACAACACAATGGCCAACTGCGCAATATTGCCAATGAAAACTGCATTAGCGTCAGTCAAAACGGTCGAAGCTTCTCACAAGCCAAAGTTGTGGGCGAAAACAATTGGTGGTTGTGGCGTACAGTTACTTCACCTGTAGCGCAAGTCGCTAGTTTAGGCGTCGCTTATAATCGCAGAGCCAACCGAGTAAAATTAATGGCTGGCGATAGAAATAACTATTACCAAATTTTATTAGATAACTTTTTCGGTTTAGCTAAATATGGCAAAGGTTACCCTAACGAAAGTGATATTTTATTTTTGGATGATGGCACTGCTTATTGTTTGTTAAGGCGCGATGCCGACAGTTTCACCGCGCAGTTAGGCATAGCTAAAGCCCCATACACTCAATGGCAATGGTTTGAT
Source organism: Catenovulum agarivorans YM01 (assembly GCF_000281085.1). Lineage (GTDB taxonomy): Bacteria > Pseudomonadota > Gammaproteobacteria > Enterobacterales > Alteromonadaceae > Catenovulum > Catenovulum agarivorans. The sequence goes on along the minus strand of NZ_AJWM01000076.1, from coordinate 43,019 downwards.
TTAGGTGAGTATTTAGGTGGGCCGAAATTACAGCAATTGCCAGACGGTCGTATTATTGTTGCTGCCAGACGCTTTTTACCTTGGCGTAAAAAATACCGTTTAACCACTTGGTTATTTGAGCTAGGTCAAACGGCCCAAGGTTTTAAGCTCAAGCCGTTACTTGAATTACCCAGCGGTGGTGACAACAGCTACCCAGGTATGTGTTACCAACAAGGTAAGCTGTTTGTTAGTTATTACTCACAACATCAGCACAGAGCACATGTGCCGCGTTGTGATATCTTTTTAGCGCAAGTAGCTATTGACTCACTTTGTCGAATTTAGTCTGCGACAACTAAAGGCAACAAACGTGGTTTAATTGCTTTTTTGCGCACAGGCGCTTTTTCTAATAACACGAAAGAGCGGCTTTGCAGCAGATATAAACTACCGGCGTGATAGCGCATGTTTTTCAGCTTTCTGCTGATGTTGTCGTAGGCGGTATCAAACACCACCCGCCAGCTATAGTCATTACCTAAGCTATTTGGCATGGCAAACTTAATATCTTTATGATCAGCATTCAGCAGAATAACAAAATCTGTGTCTGTCAGCGGTTGGCCTTTCTCATCTACATCTTTTAATGCTTGGCCGTGCAAATGCAAACCTACATATTTGGTGTCTGGGTTCTGCCATTCTTCATCTGACATTTCTTCACCACTTTTGCCTAACCAAGTAATGTCTTTGGCTTCACTGCCCCGCACAGCATGACCTTGGAAAAAGTGCCTTTGATGAAATATAGGGTGTTTATCTCGTATTTTGAGTAACTGCTGGCAGAATTCAAACAAGTGTTGTTTGTCTTGACTGCTGCGCCAATTAAACCAACTAATTTCATTGTCTTGGCAATAAGCATTATTATTACCTTGTTGGCTTCGGCCGTATTCGTCGCCAGCCGTGAGCATAGGTACACCTTGTGATAACAACAAAGTCGCCATTAAGTTGCGTTTTTGCTTGCGCCTTAGTGCATTTACTTTGTCACTGCGACTTATGCCCTCTTTGCCCATGTTCCAACTCAAGTTATGGTTGTCACCATCTTGGTTGTTTTCGCCATTGGCAAGATTGTGTTTGTCGTTGTAACTAACTAAATCGTGTAGGGTGAAACCATCGTGCGCGGTAATAAAATTAATACTGGCGTAAGGTCTACGACCATTGTGCTGATACAAATCACTTGAGCCAGTTAACCTATAAGCCAGCTCACCAAGTTTGCCATCATCGCCCTTCCAAAAAGAACGTACACAATCGCGATATTTACCATTCCATTCAGTCCAGCCGACTGGAAAATTTCCGACTTGATAACCACCTTCGCCAACATCCCAAGGCTCGGCAATTAATTTAACTTGAGAGATCACAGGATCTTGATGAATGATGTCAAAAAACGCACCTAGCTTATCAACATCATGTAGTTCGCGCGCTAGAGCGGATGCGAGATCAAACCTAAATCCATCGACATGCATTTCTTCAATCCAATAGCGCAAGCTATCCATTACCAGCTGCAATACTTTTGGTGTCATCATATTTAGGGTATTGCCAGTGCCTGTGTAGTCCATGTAATACCTTGGCATACCATCCACTAGGCGATAATAAGCAGCATTATCAATACCTTTAAACGACAACATAGGGCCTAAATGATTCCCCTCAGCCGTATGGTTATACACAACATCTAAAATAACCTCTAACCCAGCGGCGTGCAGCGCTTGCACCATTTGTTTAAATTCTTTTACTGCATCTTGTTTGGCGTAACGCGGATCTGGGGCAAAATAGTTAATTGAGTTGTAACCCCAATAATTGGTTAAGCCGCGTTCAACTAAGTGACGATCGTTTAAAAAATAATGAACAGGCAGTAATTCAATTGCTGTAACACCGAGCTTTTTAAAATATTCAATAACTTGCGGCTGCGCCAATCCTAAATAAGTGCCGCGTAAATGTTTTGGCAATAACGGGTTAAGCTGAGTAAAACCTTTAACATGTAGTTCATAAATCACGGTTTTATGCCAATCTATATCTGGCTTTATATCATCCGCCCAGTCAAAACCACTATCAATTACTTGGCTTTTTGGCATATAGGGGGCACTGTCTTCAGTATTGGCAACCAGGTCTAACTGCGGATCACTTGGGTCACCCACTTGATACGGAAATATTGAATCATGCCATTTTAATTCGCCAGCAATCGAGCGCGCGTATGGGTCAATAAGCAGTTTGTTTGGATTAAACCTTAAACCTTTTTCGGGTTTGTATGGCCCATGTACACGATAACCATACAGTTGCCCGGGTTTTAAATTGGGCAGGTAAATATGCCAAACTTGGTCTGTATGTTCGGTTAGAAAATAGTTTGCGGTAATTTTATGTGTTTTTGCATCAAACAAACACAGTTCTACTTGCTGTGCCGCTTGTGAAAATAGTGCAAAGTTGACTCCATTGCCATCCCAATTTGCACCGAGTGGATACGGTTTGCCGGGTAGAATTTTACCCGTGGTTCGCTTAAGCATATGAAGCCTCCTTGGTTCTCTGCTACAGCCTTAGTTATTTGTAACCAGTTATTGTGACAAGATCAATAAAAATGGATAAATTTCGTTCAATCAGTCTGAGAATGGAGTTTCAATTGGTGGCGCATGATGTGCAATATATTCAGGCTTACTGAAACATCTGTGAAAAATCGCTGCTAATTCACTGCTATATGCCCAAAATCACAGGAGCATAACTTTCGCAAAACCGCTGTGAATACATCCCTGTACGCTTCGCTTTTTCATCCCTGAAAAAGAAATTTTGCTCTAAGTTATTGCTCCTATGCTTTTTCTTCAGGTTGTGGACAACAAATACAGTTACCACTATCTAGGAGGTTATAAGTAGATCTATCAGCAACTCCCAAACATGATAAAAGCCCATTCGAAAGCTAATTTTCTAAAACTTCAAAAGATAGGGCGAGCGAAGACCGAAGCACAGCTTCGCAGCTAAGCGAGGTGGAGTCATGGATGACGACAGGAACCAAGCTTCATGGATGAATTATGTCTTAAGATTAGCATTTATTTCGAAGCAGCGTTTTTAGAAAATTATGCTTCGAATGGGCTTGAATACCACAGGACTACCAGCGACCGCCAGCAACACCCTGGCATAATCAAAAGCCAATTCGAATAAGCTTAAATACACCTCACGAACAGCGACTGGATCAAAACGGTAGCATTGCTGATTAAAACCAGTAAAATGACTATTTTAAGTAAATAAGCCACGTACCTAAAAATATGCCAAATAACTTATTAGAACAGGCTCGCCTAGTTTGCCAAAAAAACGGCGCACGCTTTACCCCAGTCAGAGAACAGGTTTTTGGTTTATTGGCAGATGCACAAGGTTCAGTGGGCGCATACGACTTACTCACTCAACTACAGCAAACCGATGCCAAAGCTAAACCACCAACTATCTATCGCGCGCTCGAGTTTTTAATAGAACAAGGTTTTGTGCATAAAGTTGAACCACAAAACGCCTATGTATTGTGCAGCCATTTTGCAGAGCACCACAAAGCGCAATTACTTATTTGTGATGACTGTGGCTTAGTTGAAGAAATTGATAACGAAACAATTTTCAGCGCATTAAGTGAAGCAGCGCATAAATCAGGTTTTACCATTTTAAAACCAACCATCGAAGCGCATGGTTTATGTGCAAAATGCGCTGAAAAGCAACCTTAACTGATCTTCATCAATATCACAGATACAAAAAAGGCGTGATAGTTAAGCTAAATCACGCCTCAAAATACAACCTTTTGCAAAAACTAATGCCAATAAGGTTCCATACGCAAAGCAGACTGACGCGACTGCTCCATAATACTCACTAAACTGTTAATTTTGGCATCCGCCCAAATTTCAAGCTCAGGTTTGTTCTCTTCTGGATATAACTCAATACACAATTTAAAACTAAACAATGTTTTTAAATCGGCGATACCTTGCATAATATCCAGCCAAGGCGCGCGAAAATCTAACCTTTCATCTTCGGCAAACAAACTGCCAACACACACACCAGTTAACAGTGCACGGCCAATTGAGCGTTCAAGTTGAATATAATCAATTGCAGAATAACTAGATTTAAGCGGCATTAACCGCTGAATTTTAATCCAACTGTTTTGATTAAGCGCACGGGCAACCGCACAAATATTCGCTTGTAGTGCTTGCTCGTCAATTTCAGAATAACAACGCCAACCACGCTCGGTTAACCAACGCATCAGTTTTAATATCAAAGCATTATAACGAGCGCTATAAAATAACTTACGAGCTCTTGCGACACACTCTTCAACAATCACTTTGTCTTCAAGGTAGGCGAGCAGTTTTTCATCGTCTGCTACTTTTTTTCTAAACTGGCCTTTTTTCGAGGTTAATTGTTTAACGTGCAAAGCATTGTCTAACCAATCAAACTCTTTACTTAACCACTTAAGTTCTTTGCGCAATTCAGTAGAAGCTTTTTTCGGGATGTAATTGCGAAACAACCAAAAAGTATGACGGACTAGCCAAACACCGCGTTGCACATGCCTAACCGCTTTCAAATCTGATTGACTAGCAAACAGCTCTTCGTGGTACTGCCAGTAGGCTAAACCATGCTGTATGCTATTTGAAAATGCCTGCTCTACATCCATATCTGCGCTGAGTTTAACCACACCCAAACTTGGTTTGATTTGATTGGTTTGATTTAAAAACAGTCGATAACCACGTGCGGCTTTGCTGTCGTTGGATAAACGCAACGGTAGTTTTTCAGTGAGTTTGTGCGCGAGCGAAAATAATTCGCGCATATCACCATCAATTAATTCAATTTCAATTTCATTAATTGCGACCTGATTGCCTTGAGCACTCACTTCACCTAAATCGTACACCACCTCAATTTGGCACTGCTCAATTTGAATACGCCATTTATGCCGAACAAAGTCAGTGGCGAATAAAGCGATTAACTGTGATTGCGCATCTTGCCAATCAAATTGTTCCGGCCAAGCATCCACAGGAAACAAAGATAAATCTGGCTGTTGTTGCTCAACAGCAATATTGTATTCAGGGCGTTTGTGTAAACCACCAACACAAATTCCAGCGGTTTTTAACGTTTGCTCAGCTTGATTATCCACCGAACGAATGCGCAAACCACAGTCATATGCTCGTAATTTTTGCTCTGGGGTATCAAAGTAGATATTGGATAATTTCTTTTGGCTATAACCTTGGTTTTGTAACCAAGGTTCGACAAGGGTTTTAATTTGGGTGAGAACAGACTCACTATCATGCTCAGCTTGCGTATCTACAACAAACTTGAGCTCTATCTCAGTTTCCATAAATGGCGACACAATTCGCGATTAATTAATTGAAGAACGAAAATACCCGACCTATTGTTGGAGTTCAAGTATTCTTTATGCTTTGTACAGCTCAGCCGATTCAAGTATAGTTGTGGCAAATTTTGCTAAATCAGTTTTAATTAAGCGCAGGGATAAGAACTATTTCCAGCCATATTGGAGTTATTAATGAAGTTACGCATACTTACAGTCTGCTTAATGTTGGTTTCAACTTGGTCAACAACCGCAAAAGCCGAACAATCCGCCTATGTTTCTGATCAACTTACCGTATTTGTCCACTCAGGGCCAACGCGCAATTATCGAATTGTTGGCACGATAGAAGCAGGTAGCCCAATCAGCTTAATTGAAAAATCGGAAGATGGAAGTTTCAGCCAAGTAGAATACGACAATAAAACAGGTTGGATTGAAAGCCAGTACGTTAGCACTGAACAAAGTTTGAAACAGAAATTTGTTCAAAGCCAACAAGCTCTTGAAAAAACAACAGCTGAATTAACTGAGGTAACGAATAAACTTAATACGCAACAAAGCGAACAAATGTTGCTGGAAAGCCAGCTTGAACGTCAACAACAAACAAATGCGAAATTAGAAAGCTCTGTGCAAAATTACCAAATGCAGCTCGCTCAAATTCAACAAAACGATGCGCAAACTCAAGAAAAAGTAAAAATGGATTGGATGATAAAAGGCGGCGCACTAGCTTTAGGCAGTTTAGTTTTAGGTTATTTGTTAGCACTCATGCCTCGCCGCAAAAAACGCAACCCAGACTTCTTCTAAACACTCCCCGTTAAGCGCTAGTTCTGTGGCAGCTCAAGAGCGAGCTGCCTTTTTCAATTCTGCAATTCCTTTTCTAAAAGTATAAAACCAGCTAGCTGGCTATTTATGTTCTATTCTTAATCTACAGTTCAACGACTTTAACTTAAACAAGACGCAGATATGAATAGCATTCTAGACAACTTGTTTCGTGGCGACTTTATGCCACACGGACACTGTTATCTATGGACTCCTGAAATTTTATGGTTGAATGTATTATCAGATGTTGTGATTAGCTTAGCTTACTTCACAATTCCACTGGCGATTTATTACTTTGTAAAACAAAGAGAAGATATTAAGTTTAAGGGGGTTTTCACCTTATTTTCTCTGTTTATTTTGTGTTGTGGTACCACCCATCTAATCAGCATATGGGTTATCTGGCAAGGATATTATGGCGTTCATGGTATCAGCAAAGGCATCACAGCTGCAGTTTCTTTAGCCACTGTTATTTATATTTTAAAAGCCATGCCATTGGCATTAAAACTCCCAACCCCAGCACAATTACTTGATGCACAAGCAACTGCCAATAAAGAAAAACTCGAAAGAGTAAAGTTGGAAAACATTAATAAACACAGTTTCATTGTACGTGAAACTATAGATGCGTCACATGTTGGTATGCTAGCGATTGACGAACATGGCATTATTCATTTAGCAAATCAATCACTGTGTAAGATGTTTGACTATTCCAAAGATGAATTAGAAGGAAAATCTGTCAATCTATTGATACCAGACGTTTTACAAGGCAAACACAATAGCTTCGTCCGTAGGTTTTATCAGGATAATGACATGAATAAACCTATGGCGTTGGGTCGAGTGGTGCATGGTATTACCAAAAACGGTGACAATATTCCTATTGAAATCCACTTAATTCAGCGTAACGTCGGTGAACAAGATTTAGTATTTGCCACCATTTTTGATGTCCGAGAAAAACTCGCAGCAGATGAGAAACAAAAACAAGCACATAAGCGTATAGAGCGCATCAGCAATGCAAGTAACGACGGTATCTGGGAGTGGGATACTAACACAGATCAAATATGGTTATCACAACAAGCCAAGCAATTATTGGGATTAAACACCGAAGAATCATTTGTGAACAAGTCGCTATGGCTCAATTTAATCGATGAATCAGAGCGCACAAATGTCGAGCGAGTATTATTTAGCAAAATTCACTTTCGGAGCGAGCAACAAGTTGAATATAAAATTATTGATTCTGACGGCAATGAAAAATGGCTATCGTCTAAAGCTGGAACCTCTTTCGATAAAGAAATGCAGGCTGAATATGTTTCAGGCAACATCAATGATATTAGTGCTAAAAAACAATTAGAGCTAAATTTAATTCAATTAAAAGACCAAGCCGAGCGCGCTTACAAAGCCAAAAGCCAATTTTTATCCAATATGAGCCATGAAATTAGAACCCCAATGAATGGCATTTTAGGCTTAGTGCAATTGGTTTTAAGAATGAAACTGGGCCATAAACAACGAGAGTATTTGAGTAAAGTAGAAAATGCCTCCAATAGTTTATTGAATATCCTCAATGACATACTCGACTATTCCAAAATGGAAGCGGACAAAATCACCATTGCTGCTGATAACTTTGATATTGAGCGCGTGTTATACAACACCATTGGTTTATTCAGCATTCAAGCTGAAAAAAAACAAATAGAATTGGTTGTTGATATTCCTGAACGAATACACCGTTATTATATTGGTGACGCTCATCGGCTTGGTCAAGTGCTACATAACTTAGTCGGCAACGCAATAAAATTTACCGAAACAGGTCGAGTAAAAATACTGGTCACAGAAGAAATTGAAGCAGATGAGCATGGTAACGACATTGTGCTGAGTTTTAATATTAGTGACACAGGTATCGGCATGAGTAGCGAACAAATCAATAAATTGTTTTTGCCATTTACTCAAGCTGACCCGTCGATCACCCGAAGTTTTGGAGGTACAGGTTTAGGCCTAAGCATTAGCCAAAAACTTATCCAGCTAATGGGTGGACAAATTGCCGTACTCAGTCAGCCTAACGTAGGGACAACATTTAGTTTCACAATACGGGTTAAATCGGGAGAACAAGTGCATGGCAGTTTAACACCACCAACAAAAATGAAAGTACTTGTGGTTGATGATATTGAAGACAACCTAATTATCATAGAAAACATCTTATTGAACTGGAAGTTTGACTATAAGTTAGTCAATTCGGCAAAAGCGGCCATTGATGTAATTAACCAAGAAAATCAACCTTTTGATATATTATTGGTTGATTTTCAAATGCCAGAAATGAATGGCGTAGAGCTGGTTGAATATTTGTATTCTCATCCACAATTTACCGACAAGTTGACTAACCTGCACGTGATAATGATGACCACTTACGGTGTAGAATATGCGCATCAAATAGTCGAAGGCCGCCATATAGAATTTATTTTGGAGAAACCAATTCTGGCGTCAAAACTCCATCAACTAATCCAAAATATAAATGGTACAGGCACACAGTCGAATCCACAATCACGGCAGAAATTAGATTTGGCCGAACACGAACAACAGCTACTATCAAGTGCCAACATACTATTAGTTGAAGATAATTTAACCAATCAATTAGTCGCAGTTGAGTTTTTAAAAGGTCTAAATGCCAATGTTGTCATTGCCAACACTGGATTAGAAGCGGTTGAATTATTTAATAAACGAGAATTTGATATTATTCTGATGGATTTACAAATGCCTGTGATGGGAGGTGTTGAGGCGACCAAACAGATAAGAAATACCAACAAAGGTGAACACGTGCCTATTTTAGCTATGTCTGCTGCCACTATGCCAGAGGACATCAAAGCGGCTCGAGAGGCGGGGGTAAATGATCATCTTGCTAAACCTATCGATTTCAACAAATTAACCTTGTGTATGTTAGATTGGCTAAATTACACCCAAGGTTACAGACAACGTGCAGAAGCAATATTAACCCCTAATAGTAACAGTTTTAGCATTGAAGGTTTAGAGCTAGACAAAGCAGTTGATAAACTCGGTAACAATTGGAATATTTTAGCCAAAGCAATTCAACAATTTGTCCACGATAGCCAGTCTTTATTAGGAGAACTTGATGCAGCAGCGAAAGAGTCAGACACAATGCGGTGTTTACATATTCTGCATACATTTAAAGGCATGTTAGCAACCATTGGCGCATATGAGCTCGCAAAATTGATTGAACAAACGGAAAGTAACATTCACACACACAAAACTTTAGATTTTACTGATATAAATCATAAACTTCAGCAACTAATGCTAGCTATTGAGCAGAGTAATTTGTCATCCCGCATGATAGCCACACCATCAATGAGCGATGAAAAACACGATCCGATAGCGACAATTCATCAATTGTTGACTAAATTTAAAGACGGTACTTTTGTCACAGCTGAAGAAATAACCATGCTAACTCCAAGTTTAGTTGCTGTAATAGACCAACCACAGCTAGATCAACTAACCGAACTTGTTGACCGTTTAGACTATTTTGCTGCAAGCAAATTATTGTCACGTTATGTAAAACAACCAAGTGAGAATTAAGCCTTGAGAAACTGTAATCTAACCGATTTAGCTCCGAGTGAATGCACTGTGTTGTTAATTGATGATGACACAGTCATGCTACAGACAATGGCACGTGCGTTAAATGAAGATTACAAAGTAAAAGTAGCCACAGACGGCCTCGCGGGCCTAAATATAGTAGAAGCAGATCCGAAAATTGATTTAATCATACTCGACATTGTTATGCCGGGTTTAAAAGGATTTGATGTATGCAAACGGATAAAAGCTAATCCAAAGTTACATAATATCCCCATTATTTTTGTTACTGCCCTAAGTGATTTGCCGGACAAAACCCAAGCTTTTAACTTAGGTGCGGTTGATTTTGTTACTAAACCAATTGAACTGCCGGTTTTAAAAGCTAGAGTCCGTACCCATGTGACGTTAAAGCGCCAATTTGATCACATGGAACAAATGGCCACAACAGATCCTTTGACTCAAATAGCCAACCGGCGCAAATATGATGATTTACTCGAATTAGAATGGAAACGGGCCATTCGCAATCAAACCTCTATAACATTGCTCATTTTAGATATAGATAACTTCAAAAATTTCAATGACCATTATGGTCATGGTGCTGGTGATGATTGTTTAACTATTTTCGCCAGAGTCCTTAAGCGCTGCGCCAACAGACCCAGTGATTTAGCCGCACGTTTAGGCGGAGAAGAGTTTGCCGTTATACTGCCAGACAGTGATAAAAAAGGCGCTACGACAGTTGCCGACCGCATACTTGAGCAATTACATACCTTACATATGGAACATAAACATTCTGATTGTGCGACCTTTGTAACTTGCAGTATAGGTATTGCAACTATGACCCCAGATTTTGAAACTGAAGCGAATTTAATCTATGACCAAGCAGACGCAGCTTTGTACAAAGCTAAACACTCCGGAAAAAATCGCTACGTCATCTATTAAAATTTGACTAACCTTAACTATACTTGATAACAAACGCTCGACTATCGAGGTTTGTAATGCAGCTCAATCAACAGATATTTTCCAAACATCTCCCAGATGTTTGCACCGATTTATATTCATTAAAACAAGCTTTATATCAATATCATTTAGTCGATGACACTGAATTAGTATTCCAGTTAACTCAGCTGTTAGATAGCCATTTTGATATCAAGCCAATTAAACAGCGCCTGCAAATAAACCGTCAACAACTAAAACAAAGCCTGTTTGCTGCTGAAGCGTTTTTTTCACAACTGGATTTATTTTCCGCCGAGGGCAATGCGCTAATGCGTCTTGCCGAAGCATTTTTACGAATCCAACACAAACCAAGTGCAATTCAGCTGATTCAAGACAAACTCGATTATTGGCAAATTGCTCACGACAACATCCAAAATAATTCAACGGAAAGTCAAAACAAAGTTGCAGTTACTCTGCATAAATTATTAGAGTTAAGTCATTATTTACTTGGCGATTATGTTGATGAAAAACCACACCAGCTTCATGACTTTTTGCAACAAGGTCTAAAACAGCTTTCTGCCCCAGCAATTTATTTGGGTATGCGCGAAAGCATGCAACAACTTGCGCAGCATTTCGTATATGCGCAAAATAACCACAAAGCTCTGGCACGCGCTCAACAACAGCACGATTTATGCACTTTCGATTGTCTAGGAGAAGCTGCGTTAGGGGAAGTCGATACAAAAGATTATTTTGACCATTACCATAATTTAATCCATCAACTTGGTCAAAATACCACTCAGCCGCAACACTCAGTGTCGATAAAACTATCGGCATTACATGGGCGCTTTGGTGCCAAACAGTATGGTCGAATAAAACCCATCTTGCTTGAACGTGTATTAACCTTAGCCTTTGCGGCCAAACAAGCTGATGTAGGTGTAACTTTTGATGCTGAAGAAGCAGACAAGCTCATGATCACCTTGGATATATTTGCCAACCTGCGCGCCAATCCTAAACTAGAAAATTGGCACAAACTTGGTATAGCAGTACAAGCTTATTCCAAACGCGCTCTGATAACCTTGTTATGGCTAAATGCACTTGGTCGACAACATAAAAGTTTTATTCCAGTACGCTTGGTTAAAGGGGCCTATTGGGACAGTGAAATTAAGCAAGCGCAGCAGCAAGGGTTAAATAATTACCCGGTTTTTCGGCAAAAACAACATACGGATTTGAGTTATTTGGTCTGCGCGCGTTTTTTGATAAACGCAGGCAATGCTTGGTTAAAACCACAATTTGCTGGGCATAACATTATTACTATCAGCCAAATTGAACAATTGATGACTCAGGTAGGTAGGGTTAATCAACCAATTGAATGGCAAAAGCTCTATGGCATGGGTAGCGAATTTTTCAGTCAATTTGCCAAGTCAACCAGTTACCCTATTCGCCAATATGCACCTGTTGGTAACCATAAAACCGTACTACCCTATTTAATTAGGCGCTTATTAGAAAATGGCGCAAATCAATCTTTTGTTCATCAAATTGCCGATGACACAATTGCGCTGGACACTTTATTAAACAATGTTAATCAATTGGCTGACACACAATGTAGAGTGAAAAATCCACCAGATATTTTTACTGACAGGAAAAACTCTAGCGGTGTGGATTTATCTGACTGCAAGCAGCAACACAATTTCGACAATCTGCTCAATCACTTACCCCATGACCCTTTTTTTAAACCGATAAAAACTATGTTGGCCGAGCATAAAATTGCAACAGATAAACTACTAGGTTGCAGCCACATTTGGTTACAGTCTTTGTTATGTCATTACGCCAGCAGTTTAAACACAGATTACGACTACCCGTTGTTATTCAACGAAGCAGCTAAAGTGCAAAAGCAATGGCGCAACAATACCAAGGAGCGTATACGCATAATTAATAACTTTGCAAAGCAATTGGTTAGTCATCAGCAGGATTTGTTGTTTTTATTGGTATATGAAGCGGGTAAAACAAGGCAAGACGCATTAAACGAGTGGCGTGAAGCACTCGATTTTTGTTATTACTACACTGAACAAATTAAACGATTTTCTGCACAAGAATTGGCGCATACGGCAGGCGAAAAAAATACCTTAACTTACCAAGCTAAAGGCACTTTTGTATGTATTTCCCCATGGAACTTTCCACTGGCGATATTTTTAGGCCAAGTTGTTGCTGCATTAATAACTGGCAATACAGTTATTGCTAAACCCGCATCAAGTACACAACTGATCAGTCATTATTGTTTACAGTTATTTAGCCAAGCAGGTTTGCCTAATGGAGCATTACAGTTACTGACAGGCCCGAGTAAACAGATCGCAAATAAGTTACTTAATTATCATTTAACTTACAGTGATAACCCATGTTATTTAAGTGGCGTTTGTTTTACCGGCTCGAATTCTGCGAGCAAACATGTTAACCAACAGTTGTTAAGCCACCCGCATAGTGTAAAACTCATTGCCGAAACTGGTGGCATTAATATTATGTTAGCTGATGCCAGTGCTTTGGTCGAACAAGTAGTGCGAGATGTAATTGAATCCGCTTTTGCAAGTGCAGGGCAAAGATGTTCAGCCACGCGCATTCTGGTGGTTCATCAATCCATTTATGTTGAAGTTAAAGATAAGCTGCAACAAGCTATGGCTGAGTTAGTCGTTGGCGAAGCACAGCAGCAAACAACTGACGTTGCGGCTGTGATTAACCAAGCTGCGAAAGACACAGTAAATCACTACTTAAACTCCGAATTTATCCAGCCTAGAATCGCCTTTCAAAGCAAACTTCCCAATGAACTAGCCGAACAAATACATGAGCATAATTTTGTCCCACCCACATTGGTAGAGATAGACAAGATAACTCAAGTTCAGAATGAAATATTTGCCCCTGTACTACATATCTGCCCATATCAAGATCACTATCAGGTATTAAAACAAATGCAAACTATGGGTTATGGTTTAACTATGGCAGTGCATACACGTAATCAGCATTTGTGGCAGCAAATTGCGCTGGATGCGCAAGTTGGCAATATTTACATTAACCGTAATCAAGTTGGCGCAGTGGTTGGTTGCCAAGCCTTTGGTGGCATGAATTTGTCTGGCACAGGGCCGAAAGCAGGCGGGCCAAATTATTTATCGGCGTTTTTAAATGAAAAACTGATTTGTGAGAATACTGCTGCTATTGGGGGAAGTTTGGACTTGTATGATTAGTTGTTTAAAAGCGCTAAAAGGGCCATGCAATCAAGCCCGCTCAAAGCATCATTTTCTAAAAACGCTGTTCGCCAATCCATGGCCGCTCCCAAAAGATATCCCTATCTTTTGAAGTTTTAGAAAATGAGCATTCGAGCATGCTTTAATCTAGCACCGATATTGCTGCTAGTAGTTGGGTTACAACACATACACCAAAAAGTTGAATGGAAATAGCTTGAGCAAACTTCCTGATCTCTATCAAAAAATCAGACAACGCCTTGAATATAGTGAAAGATGTTTGGCACTGTCTTTGCCAAACCTCCAATCGGTACAATATGCAGCGACACAATTGTAAAGAAGGTTAATGGAAATGTTGTGAGCAAAACTTCAAAAGATAGGGATATCTTTTGCGAGCGACCCAAGGACGGGCTTGAAGCGTTTTTGCGAACAATATTCCATTGAGCTTCGACTTAGTAGCACACGTCTTGCTGCGATTTTACGAAAAAAACTACTCAGGCAAACAAATATCCGGTAGTTTCCCCGTTAACCCCATTGCCACTTTGCTCATTTGACTTTTCGCCGGTTTAATTTGATTTAACCCGTTCATCACAGCTGCACGTAATAATTTAACTGGCGCGATATCGTTGGAGAAAGTGCGTTTAAACACCTCCATAGCAGCGAGCCTTTCCAGCGCATCTGCCTGACGCCAACGCATGGTTTTTCTAAGCTCCACTGCTAACTTAGTATCCTCATCTTGCCAATGCGTTTTAAGCGTTTGCGCAAAAGCAAAAGCATCTAGTAAACCTAAATTAGCGCCCTGCCCAGCTAATGGATGAATAGTATGCGCCGCATCACCTATCACTATGCTCTGCCCTTGGATAAAGTTTTGTGCGTAACGCGCCATTAACGGATAACTAACCCGCTCAGAGGCTAACTCAATTAAACCTAAATGTGCATCAAATGCAGCAGTCAATTTATTGTTAAATTCTGCATCATCTAATGCCATTAAATTTTGGGCAGTTTCACGAGTTTGCGACCAAACAATTGAACATAAATTTGAGTCTTGCAAAGGTAATAAAGCTAACGGGCCTGTGGGGGTGAATATCTGCCGCGCAGTATTGTTATGCGGCTGCTCAACACGCACATTAGCAACAATCGCATCTTGCCCATAATCAGAAAAACTAATAGGTAAATCTAACCATTGGCGAATCTTAGAATTTGCGCCATCCGCCGCAATCAAAAAACGTGTTTGTAATAATTTATTATCGTCTAACTGCAACAACGGATTATCTTGCGAGTTATCAATTTGGCTGACTTTGGCTGAATAAAACTGGCAGTTTTTCAGTTCAGCTAGTTGTTTTAACAAAGCCTGCTGCACCAATAAATTATTACAAATATAACCTAGCTGCTCAGTGCCAACATCACTGGCACTAAAGTGAATTTTGCCAACGCTATTTTTATCCCACACCAACATATCTTGATACGCTGCAGCAGCAAATGGCCATACACCTAAACGACTAAATGCATTAATAGATGCTTGATTAAGTGCACTATAACGTAATGAATTATTTATCTTTTCATCGTCTAGTGAAATGTCAGTAGGTTCTGTTGGTAAATCTGGCGAGACAATTGCCACATTTAATCCAGCAAGGGCTAAATCGAGCGCACAACTTGCGCCAACCATACCACTACCCACTATCACTACATCGTGCTTATTCAGCATAAATTAACTCTCAAGAATTGCGAAAACCCATAGCAAAATTTGCAAAATAGCGCTTAGCTACAGGCAAATTTTCTAAGGCAAATAAACCAATATTACGCATTAACTGCAGCGGCTGATATTTGTTGGAAAAGCTTCTCACTAAAAAGTCAGTTGCTGCTGTCATTTGTTGAATATCTTGCTGACGCTGCGCCAAATAACCAGACCAATGTTGATATTCACCAATATCCAGCTGTGCTTGTGAAGCTTGTTGAATCACTTTAGCGGCAGCAACAATATCACGCACCCCCAAGTTAAAACCTTGCCCTGCCACTGGATGTAAAGTATGGGATGCATTAGCTAAAAAAATCACTCTATGATGGTGCAACTGCGGCATGACTAAACTAATGAGTGGATAGCTGGCGCGTTTACCAATTTGCTCAATTTTGCCAGCGCGAAAACCAAATTTTTGTTGCAGCGCACTGATAAACTCAGCATCGCTTGCAGCTAACATTTCTTGTGCTTTTTCAGCTGTTAAACACCAAACTAACCCATATTTGTCTGCCGACATTGGCAACATAGCCAGTGGGCCAGTTTGTGTGAATCTTTCATAAGCGATAGATTCACTCGGGCGAGATAACTGCACGTTCGTGGTGACAGCCACCTGCTGATAATCAAATTGTTCAACCGGCAAATTGAGTTTTTGCCTAAGTGGACTGTTGGCGCCATCGCAGCTGGTTATCAATTTAGTGTTGAGCTTTTGGCCATCATCTAAAGTTAACTCTAGGTGCGCTGTATGCTGCTGTATTTCAGCTATTTTATTCGGGCAAAACCAACTGATGTCAGCGTCTTTTAAATATTTTTTTAAACCAGCTCCTAAAGCTTGCGCCTCAGCAACATAACCTAAAAATTTGTGCTGATTATCTGGATGAATATAACTAAAACCCGCGGTTGATTGCTCTGATACTTCTATCTGTTTTATTGGATGGGCATATGGTTCGATTAACGGCCAAATTTGCCATTGTTTAAAACACTGAACTGAATGATAAGCCAGCGCAATTGCGCGATTGTCAAAACTTGGGTGGTAGTCGGCTGCTAAATCAATTGGCTGGGGTTCAATTATGGCAATTTTGATTAAGTTTTGTTTGTGCTGTTTTGCCAGCGCAACCAAAGCAGCAGCTAGGGCTAAACCCGCAAGGCCACCACCGTTTATAACTAAATCAAAATTTAACTCTGTTTGCATAGATTAACCTTGCATCCAAGCTTCAATGTCTTCAATACTTTTTGGCGCTAATGTGGTTAATACTTTGTGGCCGGATTCTGTGATCACTATATTGTCTTCAATACGAATGCCAATGCCTTTGTATTTATCCGGTACGTCGGCATCTATACTAATATAAATGCCAGGTTCAACCGTTAGCGCCATGCCTTTTTGCAATTGTCTATCTTGTTGGTCGACTTTGTATTGACCTACATCATGTACATCTAAACCTAACCAATGTCCTAATCCATGCATAAAAAATTGGCGGTAAGCGGGGGCTTGACCCTCTTGCGCTTGAATATTATCCTCAAGCGAACCGTGCAAAATACCTAAGTCAATTAACCCTTGGGTGATCACCTCAACCGCTCTGTCGGTTGCTTGTTTTAAAGTATTGCCCGGCAACAACAATTTCATTGATTCTAGCTGCGCATCCAACACAATTTGATATACGGCCTTTTGCGCTGGAGAGAATTTACCATTAACAGGAAAAGTACGGGTGATATCGGCAGCATAACCTTGCAGTTCACAACCCGCGTCAATCAAAACTAAATCGCCATCTTTGAGTCGGTCTGAATTTTCTGTGTAGTGCAAAATATTGGCGTTATCACCACCGGCAACAATGCTGTTGTAAGCAACAAAACGGGCACCATTCATAGCAAATTCATGCTGAATCTCTGCTTCTAATTGATATTCATACTTGCCAGCTTGGCTAAAAGACATTGCGCGTTTATGTGCATTGGCACTAATGTCTGCCGCTTGTTGCATAATTTCTATTTCAGTCGCGCTTTTAAATAAACGCATTTCATGCACAATGCGCGATAAGTCGTTAAATTGATAAGGTGGACAACCTAATTTGCCTTTGCTGCGAATATCTTGTACTAAAGCCAACACAGTTTTTTCGAGTTTGTTTTGTCCGTGCGGCCAATAAACGGCGTGACAACCATCTAATACAGGTAAAATATGCTGATTAAACTCAGCAACTGCAAAGGTTTTATCTACCGCCAGTTCTGCTTGCGCAAGCTCAGGCCCCATGCGGCGACCATTCCAGATTTCCGCTAATTTATCTTTCGCGCGACAAAACACCCAAGCTTCTGCAATATCAGCTTTTTTAATTAAAACTAAATACGCATCGGGTTCGTTAAAACCAGTTAAATACCAAAAATCACTGTTTTGTCTAAATGGATATTCAGTATCGTTGCTGCGGGTTTGTTCCTGCCCGGCTTCAATAATTGCAACGCTGTTATCAACCATTTGTGCCAATACCGCTTGGCGGCGATTGTAAAATTCTACTTGCTCAATCATCTTTTAATCCTGTTGTGTGATTGTTTACCTACCGTTTTTAGCTCTGAGCAGAGCACAAATGCTGAAGAAAATTTTAGAGCAATAATTTAGAGCAAAATCTCTTTTTCAGGGATGAAAAAGCGAAGCGTACAAGGACGTATTTACAGCGTTTTTGCGATAATTATGCTCTAAAGTTTTCATACTCCGGCGTTGCTCTGCTAATGCAAGGTTGGTTTTGCCCCTGGCTCAGCGGCTTGTACACCACTTTTATCCCCTAACTCACTAAAACACATAATAGTGGTCATGCGGATATATTCAGCTACTTCTTCAAAAGCAATTAAGTTTTCTTCCGACTCTTCCATCTCAGTATCCATCTGACTAATCGCAATTAAATCTTGATACGCTTCGCGCACTTCTTTATCCACATTAGCAAAACGCTCACCGACAGTTGCGCCAAAAGATGAAATAAACGCAGCTAACCACTCTATTAACATCTGTGCTTGTTCAGCTAATGGAATATCTTCAGTACGAGGAATATATACATCAAA
The DNA here is from genome assembly GCF_000281085.1 of Catenovulum agarivorans YM01. Classification (GTDB taxonomy): domain Bacteria; phylum Pseudomonadota; class Gammaproteobacteria; order Enterobacterales; family Alteromonadaceae; genus Catenovulum; species Catenovulum agarivorans. Next base: position 24,394 of record NZ_AJWM01000076.1, on the reverse strand, counting down.
AACAAAATCAGGATCTAACAACTGTTCATAAGTCGCTTTATAGATTTCTTGCATTTTGCTCGCGACTTCATCCGTCAACTCAGCTTCTTGCAAAGCAAACTCACTAACAAATTTGCGCCATTGACCACTTTGAAAAGGCATACCACCTGCTAAACAGCCACAAATAATGCCGTGAATTTCCGCAGCGGTACACGGCAACTCGTTTTGATGAAGGAAAAAGTCAAAAGAATCGTAATCAGGTAAAATTGGCTCAGCCATTAGGATACTCTTTGTGTCAAACTAAACTGACGCTATGTTATCACCGCCCAACGATAGCAACAAACCAGATAGTCAAATAACCAATGATTATTTGGATGTGATTAATAATTATCAAAGCTTAGCTGGAAAAAGCGTCAGTCAAAACCTAAAATAGATACATTAGTGGTTGAGTGCTTGCAATAGCGAATAGGTCTGTTAAAGTGCGCGCCCTAAGCAAATAAAGCATAATTTGCTAAACAGTTTTGTTCCCCTGAGATGTTCGTTTTTGGGTTATATCCCAGAGCTGATAACTTTTATTAAGGGTGGCACCATCTGTACTATTGAGCAGGCTCGGCATGCACCGAGAAGCCTACGGTAGAGTGTTGTTACCCGCCTTGAGCTTCACAGTTCAAGGGTTGTACCCGAGGCGACTTTTTGGGGGACGCCCCGCCTAATTTTCACTCAATTGCAACAAAACCTTTTGCAAACCTGCATAAAATATTATCATACCGATAATTTATAGCGGTCAGAATAATAATTTGGATTCAAACTTATGTTGGAAAACAAGCGCACGGTTAACAAACGAAGTTTATATGGGCAGGTTGCGAACACTTTAGGTGAGCGTATTGTTGATGGGTATTACGCACAAGGTGCTAATTTACCTCAAGAAGCTAAAATAATGGAAGAGTTTGAAATTTCACGTACAGCCCTGCGTGAAGCTTTTAAACTTTTGTCGGCAAAAGGTTTAATAGAATCCAAACCTAAAACGGGTACTAAAGTTTCATTAAAAAAATATTGGAACATGCTCGACCCTGACGTATTAAACTGGTGTTTTGCCAGCGCCCAAAGCAAAAAAGTATTGGCTGACTTATTTCAATTACGCCAAGCAATTGAACCTAGAGCGGCATTATTGGCTGCGAAAAATGGTACTGATGAGCAAATTGCAGCAATTGAAACTGCCTACTTAAAAATGGAAGCAGCTGAGTATGGTACTGAGCAAACTCTAATTTCAGACGTTGAATTCCACCAATCTATTTTAGCCGCATCTGGCAATGGTTTAATGGATGCATTTGGCACTATGTTAGCCGAAGCTTTATATCGTTCATTTGATATCACCACCCACAGGGGTGAAGAATATTGGCAAGCGTCATTACCTATGCACAAAGCTGTATTGCTGGGTATTCAAGCGCGTAATGCTGAGCGTGCACATTTTGAAATGTTAACGCTATTAAATGTCACCGACGAAGGTGCAAAACAAGCTGTTTAACTAGCTGCAGATATCGAACAAAGAGTCGCTAGGGTGCCAACCCTAGCGCACTGATAACTTGGCGTTAATTGCTTCTTTTTTAGCAGATTGGCGAATATTGGCTAACTGCACCAATCTATACTGCTTCATAATAAAACCAACCGCGATATGAAATATTGCTGGCAATACAGTAAAGAGTACAACAATACCTTCTATTGTATGTTGAGACGCTTGATGATGGCTTGGGTTGTAATCTAAATAAGATAACGACACACCAATAAATGCGCCTGATATACCAATAGCCATTTTTTGACTCATAGATACGGCACAATAAGATAAACCGGCAACGCGTTTGCCGAATTTTCGATTGCCATAATCCACCGCATCCGAGATTGACGCCCAAAAAACTGGAGCGTGTAAATCGACCACAAAACTCAATAAGAAGAATAACGCGAAGGCTAAACCGACTTGACTTGGGCCCACCAATAAAAACAGTGCTAAACTTATCGCACCGGCTAACCACTGGCTTTTATAAAAGAGTCGAATTTTTGAATAACGTTTAGTGATCCAAGTTGAAGCTAACATTGCCAAAATGGAAGCAGTTACATTGGTTGCTAAAAATAAAGATTGTCCTTGTGCTGGTAACTCTAGGTAGTACTTGGCGTAATAAATGGCGAGCGCCCCACGCACCATAAAACCCATGGTACTGACCACACAAGAAGAGCATAACAATACAAGTAGTTGGTTTTTAAATATGAGTTTAACTTGCTCCAGCATAGGTATAGGCTGATGCTCGTGGTGAATACGCTCTTTCACCCCAGCAAAACACACCAATAAAAATGCACTGGCTAGTAGCGCCATGACCAACATAGTGGTTTGATAACCACTTTGAATATCGCCATGCCAAAATTCCGCGCCTGTAACTATAGGCACCAAAAATACTACGGCAAAAGCGGCTAATTTAGCCATAAGTAATCTGTAACCACTGGCTGAAAGGCGCTCTTTGCGACAATCTGTCATAACCGACAATATAGAAATATATGGAATAGTCACAGCGGTAAACATCAAGCTAAATAAACCATAACTCAAATACGCCCAAACCAACTTACCTGAATAAGCCCATTCTGGTGTAGAGAAAGTTAAGATGATTGATAAACCAAAAGGTATAGCTAGATAGAGTAGATATTGACGATAACGGCCATAACGACTGATATAAGAATCAGTTAAATAACCCATTATAGGTGTAAGCAATGCGTCGAGCGTGCGTACAACCACAAACATGATACCGAGATCAGTTGGGTTTAAACCAAAAATATCGGTATAAAAGTAGGTAATTAATAACATCATAGACGCATAGGCAACGTTAATTGCAAAGTCACCTGCGCCGTAAGCTACCTTTTCGGTCCGTGTTAAACCAGCTTGCGGCGTAATATTTATTGGATTCAAACACTCTTCTCCACTATATACGCCTATGTGTTTCATAAAATGGCTATTACTAATGCTCTAATAATAGCCTAAAAACCAAATTAGTAATACTATTTTACTATAGTTTTATTTAGTAGACATCAATCTGACACCGTAAATACCACCGGCAATTGAGCCAGCTTTAGCAACAAACTTGATTTCTAACTTGTCTTTTTTCGCCTGTAATAGCTCTGCTGGAATTGGGTAATCGACGGTAAAGAAGTCTGCACCTTTGTCACCTTTAAGCGCTACATCAGCAATTTTTTGCCCCGCTAGGTGAATTTCAAAGTTACGACCATTGTCTAAACCAAAATAAGTGATGCGAATAAATTTACCGGCATGACCAGTATTGTTTAACTGATAGCTAAACCATGCATGGGCGTGACGCCAGTGTTTACCCATATGTACACCAGCTTCACTGCCTTCACCTTGATAAAAGTGATCTGACTCTGGTTGCTGCTCACCCGGTGCAACTTTATCAACGGTCTTAGCTTCTAGCTCAGCTAATTTGGCCGCTTCGCGTGCTGCTTTATTTCTAAACTCAGTTAAATCTGCAGTTGAGGTATTTGGCCAATACACCTGATAACGTGTATCGTGCAACTTGTAAAAAGGCACAAGTACAACCGGCTCAGCTAGTGGGTTATCAATATTTGTACTTGCTGTAAATGCTAGTGGCTGACCTGCAACTGGTTTTAACCCTTTCACAAATTTATCAGGATCATCCAAAATAACCGGCAAGGCTTCTGGTGGACACATTTCACCACGGGCAATATGACCCATGCGGCTATCATCCGAGACAAAGTTAAGCTGTTCATTCGGGAAAGGATTTACTTTTGAACCCATCACTAATGGCCCATGCACAACCGCATAATGGTTAGTATCACCCGGCAAGGCTTCGGCTTTTGTTTGCATTGGCAGTTCAAATTCGACTAAATCACCCGTTTGCCATTGGTTGTTCAACACCAGATAACCATTTTCAACTTTGGCATGTTTTTGTTTGGTGCCATTTACCCAAACATCCATTTTGTCGCCTTTTAACCATGAAGGCTGACGCAACATCAATTTAAATTCGCCACTACCTTGGACAATAATTTTTGAACTAGCTTGCTCAGGAAAACTTGTTTGCTGCTCTAAAGTTAAACCGCGCTTTGGTAAATACAGTTTTGAGTTAACAAATAGGTTTACATAAATATTGTTGTTTTCATCATGTGCATATACCAACTCGCCATATTTACCGTGATTTTCTATGCCCGAGCCAACACAGCACCACATAGCGTGATCAACATCAGAATACATACGGTAATGTCCAGGACGCATAGAGGTGAAATAAACTAACCCACCGTGTTCTGGATGTTGTGAAGATAAAATATGGTTGTACATACCACGTTCGTAAAAATCTAAATATTTACTGTCTTTGGTTGTTAGGTACAACATTTTCGACAATTTAAGCATGTTATAGGTATTGCAGGTTTCTGGCCCTTCAATATCTGTGATCATGGCTTCAAAATTATCTAACGAATGGAAATGTTCTTTGACGCTGTTACCGCCGATAGCGGTAGATCTATGGTTAACCACGCGATCCCAAAAATATTCAGCCGCGGCTTGCCATTTTTTATCGCCAGCCACTTCTGCAACACGGGCAAAACCCACTACTTTTGGAATTTGGGTATTGGCATGTAAACCGTTTAGTCTGTCTTGATTTTGCAGCAGTGGGTTTAAAATGCTTAATTGCGAGAAGTCACGCGCGAGTTTTAAGTAACTTTCATCGCCGCTCATGGCATACATGTCAGCAAATACTTCATTCATGCCGCCGTGTTCAGTAATCAACATGGTTTGTATTTGCTCGTGAGATAAGTTTTTAACTAACCACTTAGTCCACTCGCCGTATTTTAATAACATGTCTTTGGCTTTAGCTTGACCACCAATTAGGTAAGCGTCACGTAAACCAGCATACATTTTATGAATATTGTACCAGGGCACCCAGCGTTTATTCATTGAGAATAAATCAGCTTCAATTTTGCCGTTAGCAACCTCTTGCCACATTGCAGGGCCATTTGGTATGCCACCTAAATACCCAGTTTCACCGGCTTTTTGGATGATGACTAATTCGTCTATTGCGTACTGCAGGCGTTCTAATAAACGAGGGTCTTTGCTTGATGCATAACTTAAGCTTAATGCAGTTAGGTAGTGACCGCCTATATGTCCGTCTAGGCCAGTGTTTTCCCAGTTGCCGTAACTTTCTTTTCTTGGCTCTAGGCCTGCTTCGCGGCGATATGGTGCAAGCAGTTTATCTGCGTCCAGTTGCAATAAATAGTCAATATTGGTTTGTTGTGCATGTAAAAATGCACTGTCTTTTAGTTCAACTTGATCTAATGGGTAGAGCTGCAAATTAGCTGCGCTTGCGTGTGTGCTGGCCAGTGCTAATGCACCCATTACGACTGTTTGTTTAAACCATTTATTTAGCTGCTTGCTTACCATGTTCAAATCCACTTTATACTTAATGTTGTATATTTCTCGGCCTATATTTGTCGTTCAAGGCAGAAAATTAACCTTGGATCATATCCTCAGCATCTGCTGCTGTACCAAATACAGGTACACCATCTTGCCATTCAATTGATTTAACAAAAGTATGACGGTCAGGGTTCCACAGCGGATCACCTTCAATTTCTGTGTAATTGCGCGCGTGGAATACCAACATATCTTTGCTACCACACTCAGACTTAGTAAAACTGTTGTGACCTGGGCCAAACATTTTTGCTTCGTGCACAGTTCTGAAGATAGGTTGCTGCGCTTTAGTCCAATTGGCTGGCTCTAATAAGTCAGCGTCTTGATCTATGCTTAATAAACCCATGCAGTAGTTTTCATCGGTTGCACTCGCTGAGTAAGTAACGAAAATTTTCTCATCACTCTTTAACACAGCTGGCCCTTCGTTTACCCAAAAACCGCGAATTTCCCAGTCGAATTCGGGTTTACTGATCATCACAGGTTTACCACTGATTTTTGTTGGGTTTTCCATCGGCGCTATATATAGGTTTGAGTTACCTTGAATGTGGTTCTCTTTCTGCGCCCATAAGTAATATAGTATACCTTTGTGGGTAAAAACAGTTGCGTCTAAGCAGAAGGTATCTATCCCTGTATCAACTTGGCCAATAAACTTCCATTCGCCTGTTAATGGGTTAGCATCGTCACACTGAATTACGTACATTCTGTGTTGGAATAAACCATCAACAATTTCACGACTTGGCGCGGCAGCAAAATAGACATACCAGCTGCCATCAACAAAATGAACTTCAGGCGCCCAAATTAGCTCTGAATAAGGGCCTGTATCTGGCTTGTGCCAAACAGCAACACCTTCAGCATTTTTTAACTCTGCAATGCTTTTTGCTCTGCGCAATTCAATGCAATCGTATGCTGGTACAGACGCGGTGAAATAATAATAACCGTCTGTGTGTTTAAAGATAAAAGGATCAGCACGTTGCTCGATCAATGGTTTAATCAAACTCATAAAAACTCCAATAAATTACAACTTGGATTTTGTTAATTCTTACTCACCTGGTGTTGTCTTCCTCAAACAACAGCAGGTTAAATACTCGTGTTCTAACGAACTTCTACCTCTAATGACCCTTTCATATCATTGTAGTATTCGTCAGTAATAACATATTTGTACATAATCGCGCCGACCAAACTATGGAAGAAACCCGGGATAATGCACAACATCATAGCGATACCAAATAAAGCTTCGCTTGATTGTTCTTGGTCGGCAACATAACCATAATGCGCCAACAAAATACCAACCATCCAACCAGCGATACCCATGCCCGCTTTTTGGAAGAAGGTGATACCGCCATAAGCAATACCTGAAACTCGGCTCTTATTTTTCGCTTCACCATAATCAACCGCTTCAGCGATAGCTGACCAGAATACAGGTGCGTGTAAATCAACAACAAACGACAACAAGAAATATAAAACCAAGGCCAACATCATGTCGCCCGGCTGTACCAAAACAAACATAGCAACGCTAATCACACCAACGGCAATTTGGCTAATGCGGAATAATTGAACTTTGCAGTATTTTTTGGTGATCCAAGTAGAGGCAACCATAGCTAAAATAGCCGCACCAACAGATATAGATAAAAATAGAGATTGGAAACCTGCGTCACCACCCAAGTAATACTTGGCGTAATATAAGGCAACAGCTGAACGCACGGCATAACCAATAGTGCCCAATAAACAAACTGAAGCTAAAATCACCCATTGGTCGTTGCGGAATAATACACCTAGCTGTTCAAATAAGCTGCGTGAGTCTACTTTATGCTCAATACGCTCTTTAGTTGTTGCAAAACAGAACAACAACAACAAAGTGCCAATAATCGCCATTAAGCCCATTGCCGCTTGATAACCAGCTGCCGTGTTACCATCCCACATTTCGTGGTTAGCTAATAAAGGTACAATAATGGTAACTAAAAACGCTGCCACTTTTGCACAGAACAAACGGTAGCCATTAGCAGATAAACGCTCTTTCGGATTATCTGTAATCACACCAATTAGCGAGATATACGGAATGGTTACCCCAGTAAACATCAGGGTGACAAATATATAAGTTGAATACGCCCACACAAGTTTTGAGTTGTAGTCAAAATCTGGCGTACTAAAGGTTAAAAATACTGAAATACCAAAAGGTATAGATAAGAAGAGTAAAAACGGACGATAACGGCCCCAACGGGTTTTGCAGTTATCGGTAATAATACCCATTAGTGGGTCGGTTATACCGTCTAACAAACGCACAACTAAAAACATAGTTGCTAAGTCTTCGGGTTTGAGCCCAAAAATATCTGTATAGAAGAAAGTCATGATCAAGAACATCGAAGAAATTACGACGTTGACCGACATGTCTCCCGCACCAAAACCTATTTTTTCTAATTTTGAAAGTTGATGTGAACTCATAAACCGTACCTAAAAATACTGCAAGTGATTGACCAATTTAGCCTTTAACTAACCATAACCCCAATTAAAAGTTAGTTAAACTAGTTTTAACATCCTAGTAATAAGCAAAGATAACACAACAATTGCAAAATATAAACATATAGTAATACTATTTAAAAAATATTTTAGCTAAATACTGCTGTAAACCAATGGATATGGCCTATGGGTCGAATTTCGAACTATTGGCTAGGTAATAAATAAATGGGCTTCAAGAATAAATAAAAAGCAAAATAATATTTACAAATTAAAATAAATATATAGTATTACTATTTAACAATATTCAAACAACTTAGTAAGGTGCCAACATGAAATTTGTTAAACGCACATTAGCTGCTGCGGCAACTGCGCTATTATGTAGTCAAGCAGTTGCGAAAAACCCTTTATTCGACAACGTATTCACTGCAGACCCTGCTGCTATGGTTCACGATGGCAAAGTGTATTTGTACACAGGTCACGACGAGTCGCCTAGCAACAATGTATTTTTCCAAATGCATGACTGGTTAGTATTTAGTTCAGAAGACATGGTTAACTGGACACAACACGGCCCAATTATGAAAGCGACTGACTTTAAATGGGCAAAAGGTGATGCTTGGGCTGCGCACATGATTGAGCGTGATGGCACATTCTACTTTTACACAACAGTGCGCCACAAAGATGACAAACCAGGTTTTGCAATTGGTGTTGCCACCTCAAAAAGCCCACTTGGTCCATTTGTAGATGCTCGTGGTAGCGCGCTTGTTACTGACGACATGACCAAACACACACCAAATGATTGGGACGATATCGACCCTGCAATTTGGGTAGAAGAAAACGGTGACACTTATATGTTTTTTGGTAACTTAATGCCAAAATACGTTAAGTTAAAAGACAATTTAATTGAGCTAGACGGCGAAATTAAAACACTAGACCTACCTACCTTCACTGAAGCACTTTGGGTACATAAGAAAAATGAATATTATTATGTAACTTATGCGTGTGAATTCCCTGAGAAAATTTGTTACTCAATGAGTAAGAGCATTCATGGTCCGTGGGAATTTAAAGGTGTGTTAAATGAATTAGCTGGTAACAGTGAAACAAATCACCAATCTGTTATTACTTTCAAAGGTAAAGATTACTTCTTCTATCACACTGGTAGTTTACCACCTAAGCCAGGTCAAGAAAGTGGTGGTCGTTTCCGTCGCTCTGTAGCGGTTGAAGAAATGCACTACAATGAAGACGGTACAATTCAGCGTATTCATATGACGACTGAAGGTGTAACTGAGCCAGCTAAATAACTGCTGGCATCAATCTAAAGCCGACTTGAAGCATAATTTTCTAATTTAGAAAATCAGCATTCAAATCGGCTTTTAATATCGAGTCGCTAATGCTTAATACTGGCTTTTTTATACCCGAACTAAGCAAATTTAAACCAAGTAGACTTCACATCCGCATATTGGCGCAAAGCCCAAATAGACTTATCTTTACCCATGCCAGACTGCTTCACCCCACCAAAAGGTGCGGTTGCATCATCTTCACCCCAAGAATTAACATGCACACTACCCGCTTTGAGCTCGCGAGCTACTCTATGTGCAGTGGAAAAATCATCAGTCCACACACCAGCAGCTAATCCAAAAGGTGTATCGTTAGCTACTTGAATCGCCTGCGCTTCAGAATCGACCGTAATAACCGACAATACTGGGCCAAATATTTCTTCACGCGCAATCGACATATCGTTAGTCACGTTAGTTAAAATTGTCGGCGCATAGTAAGCACCACCAGCAATGGGTTCGATAGCTTTACCACCGGCAATTAATTCAGCGCCATTGGCGACTGCGTGGTCAACCTGTTTTTGCACATTAGCCAAATGCGAATGGCAGAATGAAGCGCCAACTCGGCTTTCGATATTCAGTGGATCTTTCGGTTGATAAACTTTAGTTTGTTCAATCACCAAAGGTAAAAAGTCGTTTAACATAGACTTATCTATAATTAACCGCGACGCTGCAGAACAGATTTGTCCTTGATTAAAAAAGATGTGGCGAGCTAAAGTTTGCGCGGCAAACTCAAGTTGTTTGGAGCTATCTAATAAAATAAACGGACTTTTACCGCTGCACTCTAACGCAACCTTTTTTAAATTAGATTGTGCTGCATACTGCATGATGAGTTTACCAACTCGGGTTGAACCAGTAAAAAATACCCCGTCAACATCCATATGCAATGCTAAAGCCGAGCCTGCAACTTCGTCACCCGGTAAGACGTTTAATACACCTTCAGGAATGCCCGCTTCTAAAGCGAGTTTGCCCAACAAAATTGCCGAATAACAAGACTGCTCAGCAGGTTTTAAAATAACAGAGTTACCAACGGCTAATGCTGGGCCAATTTTCCACGCCGCCATAATCATAGGGTAATTCCACGGCACAATTGCCGAAACCACACCTAACGGCTCGTGAGTAATAGTACCTAAAGCACCATCACGCGGTGGCGCGCAATTGTCGTAGGCTTTGTCCAAAGCTTCAGCAAACCAACGAATACTCGCCGCACCAACAGGAATATCGTCAAAAACCAAGTTTTCGACTGATTTTCCCATCTCAAGCGCATCCATTAATGCCAGCTCTTGTGTATGCTGGTCAATTAAATCAGCAAATTTAAACAAAATGCTTTTGCGCTCATTGATGCTTTTGCCGCGCCAACGTTTGTCGTTAAAAGCTTGGCGCGCGTTACTTACTGCAATGTCGACATCCAATTGGCTGCATAACAATACAGATTGTAAACTGCGATTATCCACAGGCGAAAACTTAGTTAATAAGTTGTCCGACTTAGGGTTATAAGCTTGTCCGTTAATGATTGAGTGTGTGTCAGGATTAAAGTCAGCTGCGAGCTGACGCCAGTCTATTTGATGCATAACTTACCCATATTAATGCTGGCTGTCCGTATAAAAGTTTAAGTCCGTTATTTATTATAGTTTTATAAGTATTAATAAGATTAGTAATTTTAACAGTTTTTTAAAATACTTCTGCAAACTTAGTAAAATAACCAAGGTTCAAAAGCTATCATATTATTAAAAAGTTAAAAAGCTTAGTTTTGTGTGGCTTTATCAAGTATTCTTGCCAACAGATCTAATAGGCAGATTACTAACCGCAGCAATATAAGAAACAACAAAAAGGAATATCTAAATGCTCAAAAGAATTGGCTTGATAGCAACGTGTGCAGCGTTAAGCGCATGTGGTGACTTCGAAGTTGAAATTAGCTCGGATAAAGAGCCTGAGGTTCAGTACCAAAGATTAATTTCAAGAAGTGTATTTACTCTAGCTGAGTATGCTGACATAGCTAAATTGTTGCAATCCAGTGAATTGCAGCAGCTCATTGCTGCAAGACAATCTTACACCGAATACCAATATTCAGATGATAGTAATCTTACAGCACAAATTGAATGGAGCGAACAAGGTCATATATCTCAACAAACATCCATATCACTAAAACAGGATGGCGAATACACAACTGCCAGTATATCGAATGTCAGCTATAAAGATGACAGCACGCTTTCCAAGATAGAAACAAATACAGAAGAGCTTTGGAATAACAGCAAAAGAAACCGAGAAACGTCGACCGTAACAACCATTTTTTACGACACTTCTGGATCTGAACTGGACAACATACTAAGTGATCAGACATTTCATTATAACGACAATAATCAACTCAGCACAGTAACGAGGTCAGACGAACAAAATCCGCAGGGTTATCTAGAGTTTGAATATACTTATACAGATCACACCGAGTTCTACACTCTAGAAATTTTTGCGCCTGATGGTACGACACTTCTGAATGTGGAACGAAACTGGGATAACCAAGGCAGAGTACAAGCTGATATTGCAACCAGCCTTCTACCAAGCAAACTTGTCAGTATTCATTTCTTTATTTATAACAACGAGATTGACACAATTACATACTTTCAGATGACTGCTGATGAATATAAATCAGGTCAGTTGATTCAAGATATAACCGTCTCTGTTAGCCAATACGATGATATTGAAAAGTGTGGTGAATTTGACTTAATGGTAATGGATTTATTTCCACGCGGTAACTGCCGTACAAAACCTGAATTACCATCTACCACTAGCCTACCAACAACCTCCGAGCTCGGACTCTAATTTTTAAAGGGGAGCATCTACTCCCCTCTGCCCTCATTTAGCAACAAAAAATTAACAATAAATTTAACAATTAAATTCAACTGCAACAAAATTCCACAAGCAATCAAAATAAATCATAAATAACCAACAAAAACAAGGATCGTTTACATGTTAAAAATATTCTGCGTATTTTTTTTGGCAATTTCCGTGGCAAGTTGTGGTGGCTCTTCTAGCAAAGATGGAGACCAAGAACAAATCAGCGGAAAGCAATCTAGCTCAATAAGTGGTAAAACCGCTAGCTCGTACAAGGTGTATGAAGACAGCATAATAACAGGCAGTTTATCAACCAGTAATCTAGAAGCAAGCTTTGTAGCTCAGAACCAAGTTGAAGGTAAATATGGCAAGCTATCAATTAACGCTGACGGTAAATGGACATACCAACCGAATAAATTTCACTACGAAACAATCAAAACACAAAATGTGGATGAACTGGTAGACGTATTCACCATTTCAACCACTGATGGTGAAGAGCAAGATGTAACCCTTTCAGCCAAACTTTATTATCAACGTCTCGACAAACACACAAGTTTTACCCTTTCTGTTGCTGAAGAAACGACGTATTCAGGACTCTCGCGCTTATTTGATTCTAAATGGATATCAGAACAGTTGATAGCAGATTTGACTCCAACAAATTATGATTATGACAAATATGACAACCTAACCTCGGTGATCCGATTTAACGCCTTTAGATATGAAGTAGAACATGGCGAAGAATACAATTACTTAAGAAAATCAGGCAAAGTTACTACTATACAACATTATCTAGAGCGCTATTTTCTTGCTGACGGCAACCTATTCTTATACGAATCAAATGAAAGCACAGCAGGGTGGGATTCAACCAATAATAGAATTTCAGAAGTTGAAAATTTTCTTAGAACTATGGCATCAAATGGAGAAATTAGCCGCCAGTCCAACTACAAAGAAAGATTAGTTTATAACGAAAATGGTCGAAAATCTGAAGTTTACGTATCGACTGATGATGTAGAGGAATTTTTAGCCACCTCAGTTAACTATCATATTGATGGCACGGCGGATAAATCAATCTTGCTCACTAGCGTAGGCGAACAAATAAGACAATACAACTACTATTACGATGCTTATGGTCGCATGATAGCGAATAAAACTACTTATCCAAATTCGCCTGATTTTAGTAAATTGGAACTGTATGTTTATCATCCTAATATAAACGTTATTTTAAAATTCATTGTAAACGTAAACGAATTTTCGAATGGCAGTCTCACCTCAAATGTTTTTGTTAACTTGTACCAGTATTCGAATATTTCAAGTGAAAAATGTGGTGATGTTGATAGAGCAAAAAGTGTTATTTCAATTGAACCTATCAGCAATTGCAGAATTAACGACAACTTACCTCAAACCACAGCTTTGCCTAATCCATCTGCATTGGGTTATTGATAGCGAACAACAAATAACAACATAGTTATGGGTTTTGACGTACGCACCGTCTTATATTAATAGGCAAAAGTTCTAGCCAGAAGGCAGATTGGATAAACTCAAACAAGAAAATTTATTATGAAAAAACACTTATTAATATTCACAGGGTTAGCCGCGCTATTTAGTTTAGGGCTAAGCGGATGTTCAACTTTGACTAACAAAACCACCACAGAAGCTGATATGCAGGCTTATTTGCTGGTTTATTTTAAAGATGATGATCATAGTTTGCACATGGCATTGAGCACAGATGGTTATTCATTTACTGACATAAACCAAGGTAAAGCTGTGATAAATGGTGGTGACATCGCCGAACAGCGCGGCATACGCGATCCACACATTTATCGTGGGCCAAATGGGCACTTTTATCTAGCTATGACAGATTTACATATATTTGCTCAACGCGAGGGGTTGCGTGACAGCCAATGGCAAAGACCAATAGATGATTATGGCTGGGGTAACAATCGTGGTTTTGTTTTGATGAAATCGGACGATTTAATCAATTGGTCCACCGCTAGAGTACGCATTGATCAAACCTTCGATGGCTATAATGAAGTTGGCGCTGCTTGGGCACCACAAACAATTTATGATCAAGCTGCAGGCAAAATGATGCTGTACTACACAATGCGTTTTGGCAATGGCCTTAACAAAATGTATTACTCATACGTAAACGATGAATTTAATCGTTTAACAACCGAGCCTAAATTAATATTTCAATACCCGAAAGAAGTCTCTTATATCGACGCTGACATCAGCAAAATCGGTGATAGCTATCATATGTTTTATACACCACATGACGGCACACCTGGGATAAAACTCGCCAGCTCAAACAAAATCAACTCAGACTATAACTATGATCCAGCTTGGTACGACAGCGAAGCGACAGCCAGTGAAGCCCCAAATGTTTGGCAACGCATTGGCGAAAATAAATGGGTATTGATGTACGACGTTTATGGCATTCAACCGCATAACTTTGCATTTCGAGAAACCACAGACTTTGTTACTTTTAAAGACTTAGGTCGTTTTAATGAAGGGGTAATGCAAGCAACTAACTTCAGCTCACCTAAACATGGAGCTGTTATTCAGCTAACGGCAGCAGAAGCGAAAAGATTAGCTGAGCACTGGAAGTTTGATATTGAATTTTAGTATCAAGGTTTAAGCGATCATTGATGGCGGCTAACGGATAAAGGTGTTAGCCGCCGTCAGATACAAATATAAAATAACTAATAGTTAAAACTTACACCTAAAGCAAAACTTCGAGATGTGCTAATGGTTGACTGATTATTCCAAACAGCAGCCTCTTTACCATAACGGGTTTGCACATTTTCTTGCAGTATATTGTTGGCAGCAAAACTAACAGTGATGTTTTGGTTGATGTGGTAGTTCACCCTGAAATCTAATCGTTGTTTAGGATTTGTCCAAACTTGAGTCGAACCAAAATAATATGATGATTCTCGGCTTAAGAATGAATCTTCTTGCTGACTATAAGCCAACCTAGCTTCAAAAGCGCTAGACTGATAGTATGCAATTAGATTAAAACTTGATTCAGCAACGCCTGTTAACGGATTAGGTTTCGAGTCTCGAATATCTACAGAAGAATCACTTAAATTGGTTACAGATGTAGTATCCAATTTAGTATAGTTTGCTTCAATCGCAACTCCATCAACTAAATCAGAAAACCATGTCACTCCAAGCTCTAAACCATTAACCTTAGATTCCCCATAATTTGTCGGCCCCGACAACAAATACCCTCTTTCGACACCATCATCACCTGTATGAGTCTGCATACGAATACCTTGAGTAACGGCGTCAGATATCGAACGTTTAAATACACTCGCATATAAGGCATCATCTTGAGAGAATTGCCATTCAACTGCGATATCTATATTAGTAGCGGTCGTTGGTTTCAAATCAGGGTTGCCACCGTAGCCGGTACCGTAACTTACTCCATCAGTTAACGGTGAGCTATAGTAAATAGTTGGATTTAAATCGGAAAACTCCGGCATTTTTAATGTTTTGGAGTAAATAATCTTAGCCTGAATATCCGCGTTCAATTGCCAATTCAACGCAAAGCTAGGCAACAACTCAGATGCAGTAGATTCTCCTGTGGTTAAAAAATATAGATCTTGAGCATAATTTACATACCTTACCCCGGCTTCGCCAGTCAGTTGCCCTAAGGAATAATTAGCAGTTAAATACGCCGCTTGATGTGACTTTTCCACACGATAAACAGGGCTCAAAACAGGAGTTTCAAAATCAAATTCGTCGCGAATTGCGTCTATATTACTAAACAAAAACAAACCATCAGGACTGATAAAACTCTCAATTCCTGACAATTCGCCATCCAAATAATTTTCAGTTAAGTTTAGAGTACTGGCCGAGAGAATAGCTTCATTAAAATAATTAGCACTATGATCGTAAGAAAGCTCTTCAATTTCACTCTGCTGAAGTTTAATACCAAATTGAATTTGTTTGATAAAACTATCAAACTTCCATTTAGCTTTAGAAGTAACAGTCGTTACTTTATTTTGTTGCCGTAAAGCTGAATCAGTTAGAGAACTGAGCTGCCAATTGTCGATGGCAGCAAAATTTGATTCATCTATTGTTAACGATTCAGGATTATCAACCAACAAAATAGAGGGCATACCGTGCACATTGTTAAAATTGACGTCTAGTTGATAAAATTCGCTGCCTAAACGTTGTGATGCGCTATTTCGAGTTTGTGTACCTTGCTGAGCAACAAGTTCATTTTCGATTAAAAAGTTGTCATTAATTTGCCAATTAACTGCAAACGCAATTAGAGAAAAATCGCTTTTTTGAGTGTGACCTAAGCCCAAAACACTTGCGCTTGGATCTATAATTTGACGTTGTTGTATAAAATTACTACCCGAATATAAATTTGGCTGCTGTGGCGCTCTAGCGCTAGTTACAAAGTTTCCTTGCTCGGTTTCTAATAAGAAACGAGAAGCTTCTACTTCAGCTTGTTGGCCAAGATAAAAACCTTCCAACAACAATTCAATCGAGTCATTTATTGCCCACTGAATAGATAAGTTTGCAGAGGGAGTGTCAAAACTCGAATAAGTAGAATCGCCGATAATGGCCGAACGGCCGATAAAGTAAGCTTCAGGATTGTCTTTTAAATCATCGCTCCAATCCCAAACATTAACCTTGTCATAACGCCAGTTGTTGTTTACAGGAGATGCTGGACCAACTATAACGGAATCTCGTCTTTGAGAGTTCTTAGTATGGGATACATTAATTAAAGCCCCCATTTCACCACTACCAAGCTGCCAACGATTGCTGTAGAGCACATTTAAGCTTGGGTTAGTTTCTTCTGCTGATTCTTGGTATTCAGCTTGCCCGCTAACAACAAGTGTTTGCCCCGCAAAATCAAGCGGCCTATAAGTATTAAAATTTAAACTGGCGGCCAAACCAGTTTCTGATTGGCTTGCTGAGCGTGTTTTTGACAAACTGACATGCGAAAGTTGGTTCATGGGAATATATGCTAGTTCGATAGATTTTCCGTTTGCTGCATATATATCCCGGCCATTAATACTTGTATGGAAATCACCATACCCGCGTATCGTTAGCCTTGTACTCAAACTATTGGGATGGTCTACCGTTTGCACACCGCTCAACCTACTTAAAGAAGCAACTAGGGTATTATCCGAGAATCGCGTGGTAGATTCTGGATTTACCAATTCGACCATATGCAGGTTAACCGTTTCATCAATGTTGGCTTTTTTTACACTAGTTTGCATTCCTGTGGAAAGGTTGTTGCCTGCATGAGTGATGAAAGGAGCAAGTAAAGCAGTAACAATTGCGCTACTGACTAAAGAAGGTTTAAACATCTTTATTAAATAATTCCATTATTAAACGTAAAAAACCCAGCCTAAGCTGGGTTTCGTTAAACATTAACCTAAGAGGTTAAATTACAAGCTGTAACGAACGCTGATACCAAACTCTCGAGAGTAGATAGCTGTACCAAAATTGAACAACTGTGAAGTTGTTTCACCATAGTGGTTTTGGTATTTGTCATCTAAGATATTTCTCGCATCGAAAGATACAGATAGATCCTCAGTAACATCCAAGTTAAATTGGAAGTCTAAGCTTTGCTCAGGTCGACTCCAGAATTGAAGTGGGTTAGCAAAGAATAGAGCTTCATTGTGCGAATAGAAAGTGTCACGCCAAGTATAAGATAAGCGCATATCAAACTCATCTTTAGCGTAGATACCAACTAAGCTGTAAGAGCTATCCGATACACCTGACATTTTTGAATTGATAACAGCGTTCACTGTACCATCTTCGTTATAGTCATTGGTAGTCTGCTCAGAATCAAGGGACGTATAGCTCGCTTGCATACCAATACCATCTAGAATATCAGGTAAACCTTCAGGGAAGTAAACTAAACCTACCTCTAAACCACTGAGTTCACCAGTTGAATCATTGATTGGTGCAGTTAAGATATAATCACGTTCTACATCATCTTCGCCTGTACGACGCACAATCTTAGAACCAGTAATAACAATACCTTCTAGCTCACGCTTAAAGATAGCACCATATAATGAGCTATCAGGCGCAAAGTACCACTCCAATGAGAAGTCGTAGTTTGTTGATGTAGTAGGTTGAAGGTCTGGATTACCACCATTACCCGTACCGTATGATACACCTTCAGTTAATGGATCATAGAAGAACTGATTTGCATTTAATGACGCAAACGCTGGCATACGTAGTGTTTCTGTGTACGCAAAACGCGCTTGTAAGTCGTCTGTTACATTCCAGTTTAGCGAGAAACTAGGTAGTAACTCTTCAGCAGAACCTTCACCGGTTGATGAGATGAAGTCCATATCTTGTTCGTAATTTACATAACGAGCGCCGATTTCACCGGTAACCACATCATTAAAGTTATATTTAGCAGTCAAGTAAGCGGCATATGACGTTTCTTGAATATCAAAACGCATATCTTCAGCTGCGCGCTCATAACCTAACACGCTGCGAACCACATCACCATTAGCGATATTGTATAAACCGTTCGCTGTAACATAACTATCAAAAATATCTGCTCTGCCGTCCATATAGTTGTCAATTCTATGGAAATAATCTGAGCTCGTACCAGATGCACCCGCTGCAATTAATGCATCAGCAAACTCTAATGCTGACATACTACTCGGTGTACCACTTTGCTCACGAACAAAATCTTTTGCACCGCGTTTTTCAGCTTTCACACCAAAACGTACTTTTTGCAGAAATGCTAGTTCAGCATCCCACTCAGCATCTAACTTAAAAGTAACCGCATCACCTTCTGAGCTTGCACTGTTGTCATATACTGTGCCAGCACGCCAGTTCGCAGGTTCGGCCATGTCTGCTTCATTTACTGTTGTTTCTGGGTTATCCCAGTAAGTTAAACCAGGAGTACCATCATCGTTATTAAAATCAACGTCCATTCCATATGCTTTACGATCAAAACGTTGCGCAAAAAACTCACTGTGGAATTTACTATTCTGAGCGATTAGTTCTGCATTAACAACCCAATCAAAAGATGGTGTCCATTTAGCTCCAACAGCAAACAAGTAGCTATCAGTTTTACCTGTCGCTGCATCGCCAGATTGGAAGCCATTTGGCGCGTAAACTTGGCGCTCTTTTACAATATTAGTGCCATCAAAAAGAATTGGTGTATCGATTTGTAGATTGCCGCTATTGCCATCTTCTTCAAAGGTGTTAGTGAACCACATTGAAGTTTGCTGTGCTTGGCGGTAACCAGTGTAAAAACCCTCTGCTAATAGCTCAAGCTCATCACTTGGTGCCCATTGGAAGGAAACTACTGCTGCCGGGCGCTCACGTTTTGCTTCAAATACACGACCAAATACCGCGTCTCGAGCCAACAAATATTCAAAATCTTCACCATTTGCAGATAAAGTTGAACCTGCAGCATACGGCATGCCGTTTGTCATACCTGGGCTCCAATACCCATTTGCCGCACCAAAGTTCATAATTTTGTATGGTTGGTGATTACTTGGTGGATTTGCCGAGAAAAACGGGAATGCCGCACCAGCAATAATATCATCATCGCGGAAGTTAGTTTCTGCGTATGAGACGTTAATTAATGCCCCCATTTCACCGAAATCAGTATCCCAGCGAGTACTCGCTAACATACTTACATTTGGGTCGATTTCTTTTGGTTGATCTGCATAGTTTGCGCGAGCAGCAAATGAAACTTTGCTGTCGTCAAAATTAAATGGTCTATGCGTTTTAATGTCGATAGAACCCGCTATCCCCTGCTCCATTTGCGCAGCCGAACGTGTTTTATACACTGTTACTGCATTCAACAAACTTGCCGGAATATCTTGCAAAGCTACAGCACGGCCAGTGCCGGTAAACACGTCTCGACCATTGACAGTTGTATGCACGTCAGTTAAACCACGGATTGAAATTGTGCTAATCTCACCGCCCCCGCGACCAGTAACCTGAACACCGGTCACACGCTGTAAAGCTTCCACTACGTTATTATCAGGGAATTTACCAATATCTTCAGAAACAATCGAATCGACAATTTGTTCGGAAAAACGTTTGTTATTAATTGCGCGACTTAAGCTGCCACGGATACCAGAGACTTGAATAACTTCAACGTCTTGTTGTTCTTCAGCAGTGGCTTGCGCCTCTTCTGCCATTGCTTGTTGCGAGCTGAATAATAAAGCACTCGCAACCGCTGTAGTAATTAATGTAGGTTTAAACATATTCTTATCCTAAATTCTTTCTGCAACTGGTGTGTAACCACTTGTTTTAAATTGTGATTTACGATAGGGAGCGACTTAAAATCGCTCCCGCTTGTATTATTCGCCCGTAGCTTCAGAATAAAGTTCTGCAACTTTGTCTGCGTTAACCGCTTCGTAGAAGAACTTCAACTCATCAACCGCACCATTAAACGGAACATCCCAATAGTTAACACCTATACCCCAAACACTGGTGAAACCTGTGTCGAAGAAGTTTGGTGTTTCGTTATGGGTAATGGTTAATACACCATCTACATAAATATTTGCATTGCTACCGTTTACAGACATTACTATGTGGGTCCACTCACCATTGGCGAATACTTTTTCACCAAAGTTAAAGTCGTTCCACCAGCCGCCTGTCGCAGCCCAAATCGCTGATGAATTTAGAGGGCCTGCTGCAGTATTGTTTAATTGAGGAACAAAGCTAATCCAGTTTGCATCAGATGCACCGAATAATGCAGTTGTGTAATCAGTCATCACAGTTGGTTTTAACCACACTGAAATTGAGTATTCGCGAGACGTAATCAAGTTATCAGGCAAACGTACACCAGATGTGCCATCAAGTAATAATGCTTGACCAACTACGCCATCTGTATAACTGATTGACCCACCTGTATTGCCAATGCGGTCACCTGTCACTTTACCATCGGCTGCAACGCCATCTTTCGCTGACAAATCACCTTCAAAGCTATATTCAGCTGGTGCAAGTGATTTAACAGTTACATTAAATACCTTAGTGTCTACTAAATCTTTGTATTTAATTGTTGCAGTTAAGGTAATTTCTTTGTCACCTTCTGAAGGCGCTGGCTGAGTAACAATTGCTTGGCCGTTTAATACCTTTAAGTAGGTTTCATTGTCAGATGCCCAGCTAATGCCAGATACAAATGGCCCAACACGAGGCAAGGTAAAGCTAGATTTAACTGCGGTTAAATCGCCTAAATCTAATGCATCTGCAATAAATCCAGTAAACTGAGTTGGGTCCGTCAAGTTATTCATTGCCGCACCATTGATATCAAGATTACTCAACTCATAGTCATAAACGATTAATTCGTCGATAGTACCTTGATAAGCAGGATCCCAACCATAGTTAACACCAAGTGCGAAATCACCACCAATTGGGTCGCCATTTACACCACCAAAGAAGTCTTCACGCGGCATAGAGCCAGCTAAAGTACCATTGATGTATAACTTCATGGTGCCTTGACCATAAGTTAAGGCGTAATGCGTCCAATCGTTATAAGTAACGGCTTGACCAGTAGCAATTTGATTCCAAGCTGTATCAACTTTCCAACGAGACCAAACAGTTGTTCCTTCTGCGAACCACACTGCACTTGGTGCTAATGTAATCCAGCTATCGAAGTAATCAATCGGAGACATAAACAACGCAGGAGTGTGCGTGGATAGAGCTGTTGGGTTACTCCAGAACGATACTGTATATGAGTCAGATGTAATAATGTCGGTAGGTAGTTTAACCCCGGTATCACCATCAAAGCTGAACGCTTTACCTGATTGGCCAGCTGCATAAGCTTCGTTACCACCAGCAACTAACATATTGTTAGTCGTCACTGTAGCATCTGCAAAACCAGCTAAACTATCTGATACATTGTCTTCAAACTTGTAATGCGCGACAGCATTTTTAAATTCAGGGCGAGCTATTAATTCAATCGAAATATTTTTCGTCGCTGTTTGTCCATTTAATGAGATGTTTGCGACTAAATCAATTGTTTGATTACCACGGTCTGGCGTTGGAATAAATACAGAACCATCAGTACCTATATAGTATTCATCACTGCTTTCCCATGTGATCACTGCGCCATCTTTTGCTTTTGTTGGTAAAGAAAAGTCTTCGTCATCGATAGTTAGTTGCTCTGGGAAAACTAACGCATCTTGTATCTCCACCAAAGTAGTTGCAGTTGCTGTAATAGGGTTAACTTGAGTAGCCAAAATCGAAGCGCCATCGTTTGCAACCGCAGAAATAATAGGTGTTAATTTTTGATTAGCACCATCATATTGCCATTTAACCACACCAACGTATGCACCAGACTCTAGCTCCAATCGAATTGTATCTGGGTCCAATAAGAACCAAACACCTGGATCATCACCTGTCACAGTCATGTCTGTATTTAATGCAATATGAACCGAACGAATCGCTGACGTGTTGGTACCGTTACCTTGTACGATAAGTTTGTAATAACCCATAGTTTCTTCTTTAGAAACACGGTTTTCGCCTGTTAATTCAACATAACGCTGCGGAGAAATATGTAACCAACCGTCACGGTCGACGAACATTTCGTGCGTACGTACAGCATGAGCTTCAGGGACTGTCGGGTAATTAGTTGACGTTGAAGGGAAACGCGTATGGGTGACCATAATGTGCTTTCCTGTTTCTTCATCATAAAATGCAGAGTGGTGACCTGGTGACTGATAACCCCAAGCTTCAGCCGTTTCGCCTAACTCTTGAGTAAACTCAAAACCACCTAGCAACTTAGTACCAATTTCATTAGAGCCTTTAATTGTTGACACATCAACACCAGCTTTATCATAGTATGGACCTTGTGGGTTTTTAGAGCGAGCTACACGAACGTTATAACCACCATTCACATCAAAACCAGCGATCGACCACATTAGGTAGTAATAATCACTTTCTGGGCTATACATTACGTAAGAGCCTTCAATAGAGCGAAAATCACCGCCAACTAAATGAGTACCATAACCTTGCCCAGCCACTGGCATACCTGTAGTTTCATCCATTTCTAAGATGAAAATACCACCTGAGTATGAGCCATACACCATCCATAATTTGCCTTCTTTATCATAGAAAGCTGTAGGGTCAATTACGTTTGGATCTACCGCTGGGTTATATGTAGTTTGTCCATTGTCTAGTGGGTAAGCTTCGAGCTCATCTGCGATACCATTCTCATCAGCATCAGTTGTGCTATGACCGGAACGTAAAAATACACCCTTGTCGACGAAAGGACCTTCAGGTGAATCAGATTCTGCTAAACCTAAATAAGAACGATGCCAACAAACTTCATCAACAGCTTCTGTGTTCGGATTGTCTTGTGCACAGTGGTTATAATAGAACCAATATTTACCATTTGGCGCTTGAATTACATTTGCAGCCCAATTGCCACGGTAGCCGCCTGTCCATTCAATACCTTCAGCAATTTCAGAGGTATAAACGTTGAATAGTGGAGAGTCATCCACTTGTAATGTATTGGCCGTGTAAGAAGTACCATCTGCTAAAGCAAAAGTTTCTTCTTGTGAACTTGGGTTTGAAATATATTCCCAAGTAAGCAAGTCTGTTGACTTAGCTGCAGCTAAATGAGAACCATAGATGTAGTAAGTAACCTCACCATCAACTTCAGTTTTAATAACTGAAGGATCATGTACACCGATGTCAGGAATTGTGCTGAAATCAACAGCTTCAACCAAAGTAGGCTTAGCTGCTTCTTTAACTATCACTGGCGCTTCAGTAGTCGCGTTAGGATCGATATTGCTTGTGCCGTCAGTACCACAACCTGCTACACCTAGCAGGCCGAGTACGGCGAGAGCTACTCGTGTTCTATTCATGTGTGTCCTCTCATTCAATACATTTAATAAATTTAGTGCCGAGTATAAATTCTGCATACTAACGTTCTTTTTAACGTATATGGTATTTTAGTATTACTATTTAATAAATGTCAAAGAAAATTACAATTTTAACACTTATTTAAATATGCCTAGTTTTTGAACCATTTTTATATACTCAGTTTTTAACATTCGTTTCCAAGTATAGTAAAAATGGGGCTTTGCGCAGGTTTTGCTAGTCAAAAAAGTGAAATTTGAGCTCAAAGGGTGGATAGTTTTGGCAAGATTAATTTACATATATGATAAGATTATTTGATTTTTTACGTTAAAAAACAAAGAAAAACAAACTCAAAATAAACACAATTTATTTACATATAAGATAAAAAAAGGGCAACCGCTAGAGTTGCCCTAATACACATGGGATTTTTAACAAAGAAATGTTAAAACTTATAAGCCATTTGCTAACCCAAAGTAAGCAGCATTTTGGCGTAATTCGTTTTTGAATTGACGGA
>NZ_JH767541.1:43381-70418 GCF_000281085.1 Catenovulum agarivorans YM01 | reverse complement strand
TTAGACATAAAAGACCCCCAGTAATTGGATAGTCCAACTATTGGGGGTCACTTCAAGATTCTAGTTGGGCTTTTTTATTGTGAGCGTTTGGAAATGTACATTTGGTGCATTATTAGCACGTTCTTTCGTTTCATGCATAGTTCAGGAAGCTCTGCGCATTTACCCCTAATTAACCGGCAAACCAGTAGCTGCATCTAGTTTAACTATAGTTGCAGGCTCAAGCTTAATTTGAATTGTCTCAGGTAAAGGCTGAGCATTTGGTTTTAAGCCAAAATAATTTCGGCCTTTTAATGTGTTTTGATAGTGCTGATAAACCCGCTTAGCTGGCAACGCAAAATCATAAAAGGCAACTTCATCAATCACACCTGCGTACGCTTCTGCTGCTGTGTTGAGCTGGTTTGGAGAGTTACCAATATTAGCTAAACCAGAGCCCCCGCTGAGCATTTTTGAGCCAGCTGGGTATTGGTAGCTAACTAACATTTTGCCATCTAAGTAAATGGCTTTTAAACCTGAATTCACATCATATGTCGCTACTACATGGTGCATCCTACCGTCTTTTAGCTGGGCTAATGTTGGCCTGCCATCTAGCCCATCAAGCGGTAATTTAAGTTCATGGTAACCCTGACCAAGAATGTATAAACCAAAGCTCAAAGATTCGGCAAACTCACCCATAGGGCGTAAATTAGTCTTACCAAAATCATGTTGAAAACTGAGCAACATTCTGTGATCTTTATCTGTTTGGTCTTTGCGGAATATTTCATCCATTTCGCCAAATCGGCTATTGTTTGGCCCTTTACCACTGTATTCGGGTACAATTAATGCCTCTATGGTCACGCCATCTGTTACAGCAAAACTGCCCGAAGCAGGTACAGTACCACCGCCACTCCCTACGTTAATTCGCGCATCTTTACTATTATCAAATTTAAATGCGCCAGCGCCCACCAAACCATTAATTCTTTCAGCGCCCTTGCTAACAATCCCAGTTGCATCACCGGAAAAATCGATCGCTCTATCATTGCTGCCATCAAATGACCAATAATGTTTTGGTCGCCAGCGTTTTGGAATCAATACTGCGTTACCTTCTGCTTGAATAGTTGGCTGGAACTTTGCCACGTCTATTTCAACATTATCGCCGTTACTATGAATGGTAAATCCATCAGCAAGCACGATAATATTATTGGCCGAATTGGCTTCAATCGATAGACTGCCGGCTTTTAATTCAATTTCATTTGCATTGTAAAGCTTAAAACTTGATTGCTCGGCTAAGTGTAAAATATCGCCCGATTGCAATTTAACTAGCGTCGCTTGGCTATTTTCATAAACACCAGGTGCAAGATAGCCGTTATCTATTTTACCTAAACCAACAATTTGTAACTGGCCAGATAAGATTTGTGCAGGCGCACTTGGCTGCTGATTTTTTAAAAACTGCAATAAAATTAACACGGAAAGTGGAATAATGATCAGCGCAGCAATCACAATAGGCCATATACCTTTGTTTTTATTGTCGGGTATTTTGCTTACGTGAGCTGGTTGAGGTTTGCTAGCAGAGTGGTTTTCTATAAAATTTTGTTGATTAGACTGCGTTGGGCGCACAATCACTTCGTCTACCATCATTCGTAGGCGCACCACTTCAAAGTTGGGTACAACTTCTGATGACATTTGAACATGTAGTTCGATGTATTCTTGATAAAAGCGCTGCGCTTCGGGGTTACCTTTTAGCAATACATCTAATTTAGCCATTTGCTCTGGCGTGGCGCTTTGATTGCAAACACTGTCTGCTATATCGCGTATATCAGAAAACTCTTCGGTTCTATTCAAAATATTCCCTCACGCTTTTTGCGATCCACACAATCAAACAGTTTTTTACGCAGTCTATGAATTGATTTTCGCACACCAAAAATAGAACGGCCGGTGTTGCCTGCTATCTCCTGTGCATTTTGATTTTCAACATAAAAATCTTGATACAGGCGTTGGTCTGACTCAGGCAACTGAGCGCGACAGCTTTGCAAGGCATTCCATCTTTGTTCTGAACTTTGTGAATAGTCTGCATTGGCAACAAGTTCATTAAGCACCTCATCACTTAAACCGACTAAGGATTTATTGTTACGTCTAAAAGTACGTACACAATTAAACACAATGGCGTTTGACCATTTGGTAAAGCTAGTACCAAGAGTAAACTTGTCAAACTCTCGCCACAATATGGTGCTGGTTTCTTGAAAAATATCGTCGGCTGCGGCTTTGTCACCAACAAAAGCATAGATATAGGCATAAATACGTTTACGCTCTGCTTCAAATAACGCCAAAAACTGGGCAGATGTATCCACCAGCTCAGTGCCGTTATTGTTTTCAGCAATTTGTGTTGAACGGAGCGCAGGTTTATTCATTACTACATTTATTAATGGTTAACTTTGGTATTTATAACAACTAATTTAAACAATAGCTACATATCGTCGCTAGGTTAACTTTATACTAAACAGCAAAAAAGCCTTGAATGGAACAGGTCCAATTCAAGGCTTCGCATCATGCTTAACGAATGCTATTGATTAGTTTTTTACAACTCGTGCCGCTTTTGGGCCATCGTAATCGTAAGTAAACCAGTCAACATCAATGTAACCAGCGTCTTCATCGGTTTTTTCATTCCAACTAAAGAAGCCTAAACGGTCTCCTGTCCATTTACCAAAAGCAATGGTGAAGCTTGGACCAAAAGCATAATAGTTTTTACCATCAAAACTATATTCATATGTGGCTTGGTCACGCGCGTTTGAGGTACGCACGTACAAGTCATTACCAGTTAATTCAGGCCCTATGGTCTTTTTACTCATCTTATCCATATAGAATAAGTGTTTGCTACCGTCTTCTTTCATTTCCACACCGAGTAGGTTGAAAACACCGCCGTAGCGCACAAAACCAGCTAACTGATTTGGTTTCATTCCAGAAATATCAAACTTAGCAATTGCAGTACCTGTGGTAATACCCATAATACGTTGGCTCAAAGTATTTGGTGCGCGCCAGAAATCTGAGTCTGAACCATCGTTATTTGTCCATTCATTAATTTTGGGACCGTGGTTATTGTTGTTTGGTAAAACTTTGCTTGCTTTTAAACGTAACCAACCTGGGCGCTCTGTTAACGACCAATGCGTATCTCTAGGGTTATGATTCCACTCCCATTGCGCACCTAACTTGTCTGATGAAAAATCATCGTCTGACGACGGTGCTGTAATTGGGTAACCATCAATTGGTTTTTTATGGCGCTTAACAGGTTCACCTATACCATCACCGTCTTCGTCAAAACCTATGATTGGCCAACCATCAACCCAAGTAACAGGTTGTAAATTTTGTGGGCGACCTTGGAAAGGAATATCATCATTTTGAATGAGCTGGTGCATGTACCACCATGAACCATCAGGCGCTGTCATAAAACCACCTTGGCTGGCACTACGATGACCAAACTCTTTGCCTTTTTCCATTATGGTTTTTACTTCGTATGGGCCGTAAATACTGTCTTTTGAACGAAGTATTAACTGTTTACGGTCATTTTTCGGGTTTTTAACACCAGGTTTGGTTGAATAATCACCCATAGTCCATTGCGCCATGGTGATATACCAAGTGCCATCAATTTTGTAGATTTTAGCCGCTTCTGCGCCCATACCTGTGTAAACTAATTTACCTTCGTCTAGGATTTTAGTACCG
This sequence comes from Catenovulum agarivorans YM01, assembly GCF_000281085.1. Lineage (GTDB taxonomy): Bacteria > Pseudomonadota > Gammaproteobacteria > Enterobacterales > Alteromonadaceae > Catenovulum > Catenovulum agarivorans. Next base: position 66,728 of record NZ_JH767541.1, on the reverse strand, counting down.
TCCCAGCTCATTTCATAAATGTAGTTTTCATTACCTTCAATTTTATTTTCAGGGCTCTTATGCTTTAAGCCAGTGTTGATGATTACATAAGCTTTTTTCGTATCATAGTCAAAATACACACCTGGATCATCTAATACTTCTTCATGTGGCAACATCATAATTGGCTCGCTCCATGGGCCTTCTATGTTGTCAGCCATAGTCACCATCAGACCGTTTTGATAGTCGATTTGATAAACGTACCATTTGCCTTCATGATAGACGATATCACCCGCCCATGTGCCAAATGAATAACCATTCATGCGATCCCAATCATATTCAGGTGCCCAAGACAATGTCGGAAATGCATGACCTACGTTCTCCCAGTTAACCATATCTTTTGATTTTAATATTGGCATACCCGGCGACATATGTTGTTTGGAGGTGATCATGTAATAAGTATCACCCACTTGCTCGATATCTGAATCAGGATAATCAGCATTTAAAATTGGGTTTATATAGGTACCATCACCTTGATCACCAAAACTGCCTGTTTGTGCAGGAATTATGTTCTGTGGTGCTTGCGTTTGTGCTGATGATTGTTGTGGCTCAACTTTAGTTTCTGAATTACAACCTGCTAAAACAAGTGCAATTGACACGCCCAAAAGCGTTTTAGACAACTTCATTGTGAATATCCCATATGTTAAAAAGATGATAAATAATATCGAACTTAAACAATTTTGTACAGTTATGACCAACAATGATTGCGTGTGATTTTTAATAACTTTAGTACGTTATTTTAGATAAATAGAGAAAGGGGAAATAAGCCCTTACAATATATAAGGGCTTATGAGACAGGGAGTTACACAATAACTATTACATACGGTACTGAACACCTACAAAGTATTTTACACCAGAGTATTCAATACGATTGTAAGCTTCGCTGACTACACGTTGTTCAACATACGGTTCGTTAGTTAAATTCAATGCTTGGAATTTAAGCTTAATGTTTTTACTGAGGTCGTACGAAGCACTTAGGTCGAACGACTGAGTATCATCCACAATACGATTAGTTTGCGACAAATCATTGCCAAAAGGTTTCAAATACTCTGAACGGTATTTATAGGATAAACGAATTGAAATATCATCATTTTCCCAATAAAACTGGTTGGTAAAGTTATGTTTAGACAAACCCGCTAAGTTGGCAGGCTCGATGCTAGCGCGCACGTCTTCACTTATTTCAGTTGCAGACTCCGGAGTTTCGAAATCTGAATCTGCATAGTTATAAGTTGTAGAGAAGCCAAAACCGAAATCAAACTTATGCATTGCTGTTAATTCAATACCTTTAATTGAAGACTCTTCTTGCTGTACTTCCGGGATACCGGAGACAGAAGCTGAGTATTGCTGTCCATCAACCGTTAGCATTTCTTGCTCAACTTTATTACCAAATTTTGCGTTAAAGGTTTTGTAATAGATAGCGGCAGATACCATAGTGTCTTGCTCATGGAACCAACTTAAATTAATGTCATAGTTATTTGATTCAATCGCTTCTATGTGCGGATTACCTTGAGCTGAAACATTGTCAACCAAGGCTTCTTCAACTGTGGTATAAACCTCGTCTGCGGCGTCATCATTAATTACCCGCCCAGCGCCCATGTACCACATATCAGGGCGAGAGATACCTTTAAACACCGCACCACGCAACATCAAGTCGTCGGCAAGTTCTAACGACAAGTTGAGGCTTGGTAAAACGTTACTGTATGAATTAGTATAGGTTGTATATTGAGGAGTGCCTGTCGATACTAGCTGAATCCCGCCTGTGTCTTCATCCGTTTCTACAGTATAACCACTACTAATACCAACAGAAGTCACATCAGTTGTCACATGACGTAAACCAAAGTTACCTGTTAAATATTTATTGCCAATTTCTGTTGAGAAATTTGCCACCGCATAAACAGAGCTAATATCTTCAGTTAAGTTGATATCCGCAGGATCAGGTGCTTTTGGATTTGGAGAGTCACTCGTGTCAAATAATCCAATTGCACAATGGGTGTCAAATGTTGCCCAAGAATTAACAGGGCTTTTAGCATCATCACCAAAATCTTTTTGTGGCCAAGCAATTTCACAAGCATTTTCTACTTGCTCTAATATTGGAGCGTCATCACTTAATGGCGTTTTATGGGTTTTTCTATCTGCCGCGTAGTTTTTGTGTTTGTGCGAAGAGCCTGCTACACCAAACTTAACTGAGGTGAAAAAACCTTCATCAAGTGTGTATATACCATCTAAACGATAGCTGTTGATGCTGTCTTTAACATCATATCGCTCAGTTCTTGCTTCAAAATCACCGCCAAAAAAACCTAAATCACTAATTTCAGCTAACCAATCTATTTCACTGCCAGCAGGATCATTTCTATCTGTGTAAACGCGCGCTATATCAGGGAATGCATCGCTGCCTGCCGTTTCCCACTGAAAGTATTTTCTATCACTTCTAAAACGCACATAATCCATAGTTTGCCATCTGTGGGTGCCAGAATAAGCCACATCAGCCATTAGTTTCAAATTATCGTTTACTTGCCACTCTACATTAGCACCTAAACCTTTGTACACTTCATCACGTACACGGTAATCACCATAACTACTGATTCGAGACTCACTACTGTATTTAGTTAAAGCATTAACCTCATTCGTCTCCCAATCATGGATACGACGACGACCATCATCAAAATACAAGTCGTGTCTATCTTCATAATAGTTACGATCAGACCATTGACCATCAATATTTACATCAATGCTGTCATTCGGTTGCCACTGCAATGCAACAATAGCCGCATCACGTTTTTCTTCTGATTCCATTTGGCGGTAATAGAATAAATTTGAGATGTAGTAATAATCACCATCTGCCGCAGCACCTCCATTTGCCGCCGCATTATCTGCATCAAAATCACAGTTGCTGCCGCCATCTTTTAAGTAATCTGAATTACAGTTGCGCAAAGTAGAACTGGTATTATAACTTTCTTCTGGTGAACTAGTACGGCCACCCGCATAACCGACAGCAAAACCTATGTTACCTATACTGGTACCCTCAAAGCTTTTTGTATAAGAAATTGAGTTACGTTGTCCTATGCCATTGTCGTCATTAAATTTAGCTTGATAAGGATTATAGTTAAGTTTAATCTCGGCTTGGAATCTGTCTTTACCATAGTCTAGTGGTTTGATAGTAGCTAGGTCGATTAGACCAGATACACCACCTTCAATCAAATCAGCCGTTTGGGCTTTATATACAGTCACACCATTTACTAATTCTGATGGAAACTGGCTAAATGCAACCGAGCGATTGCCACTACCTGACGAAATTGCACGGCCATTAACCGTCGACATACCCAAAAATGGGCCTAAACCACGAATTGAAATTTCACTAGCGTTACCTTTAAAACGGTCGCCTGTTACGCCCGTGATACGCTCTAAAGTTTCTGCTACAGATAAGTCCGGCAAAGCACCCATGTCTGCAGTAGAAAGTGCGTCAACAATAGTTGGCGCAGCACGCTTCTCATTAATTGCGTTTCGATATGATTCAGCAATACCACTGACTGAGATTGTTTCTATTTCTTCTGAAGGTTCATTTTCCGCCGCAAACGCAACTGGAACTAATAATGCGCCCATCACACTGGCAAGAATCGTTTTCTTGACAGTGATTTTTTGAGGAGAAATTTGTTTTTCTTGATTCATGTGTAATACCTATGTATGCCCGTGTAATTTAAACCACTAGATAGGCAAGTGGCCTTACCAATATAACAAAATAACAACATCTAGCAACAAAAAAACAGTCTAACACTCAAAAAAACCAAAAAAAAACGCAAAAATACTCACCAAAACGCAATAATATACAATTTAAGGTATCAATCTATCCTAGTAGTTGACTATTCTTGGTAAAACTATTTTAACCGTCACAACTTTGTAAAAATTATTTGAGTGGAAAATGACCAAAAATTTCTGTTTAACCGCCCTGCTAATTATTGTTTTAAGCGCTTGTACGACACAAAACTCTCAGCAAGCTACTGTCAAAAAAGAGAATAAAGTGCCACTCAACGTATTGGTATTTATGATAGATGACCTGCGCGCGGATCTTGGCACTTATGGCCATAAACAGGTTATTAGCCCAAACATTGATAAATTAGCCGGCGAAGGGGTTAAGTTTACTCACGCTTACGCCCAACAAGCTATTTGTGGGCCTTCGCGCGTAAGTTTTATGACAGGTTTGCGCCCAGAAACAACCGGCTTATATACCATTTGGCAAAACGGTCGCTTGCGCCCTAATCAACCCGATGTAGTTTCAATGCCGCAGTTATTTAAACAAAACGGCTATCAAACTATCAGCATTGGCAAGGTTTATCACAGCGTGACAGATGATCAAGAAAACTGGTCAACCCACATCAAAAAGCTCGATAACTTTTATGCAATTGCGGGCAATGCTGAAAAGAAATTCGCCTACGAAGCAGGCGAAGTAGACGATGAGTTTTACAAAGACGGCAAAGTTGCTACTGATGCAATCAATACTTTAAAACAATTGAAAGACGACAAGTTTTTAATGTTTGTTGGTTTTAGCAAACCTCACTTACCCTTCAACGCGCCTAAAAAATATTGGGATATGTATGACAGGGAGCAGTTTTCTGTACCAAGCCGCAAAAAACCAGACGATATGTACCGATTAGCCTTAACCAAATGGGGTGAACTACGTATGTATGGCGGCATACCAAAAGAAGGTGATGTGGATGATCAATTAACTAAAACCCTGATCCATGCCTACTACGCAACAGTGAGTTATATGGATGCGCAAGTTGGCCGAGTAATGAAAACATTGGATGAAATGGGCCTGCGCGAAAATACCATGGTAGTGTTTATGAGCGATCACGGCTACAAACTGGGTGAATATGGCGCATGGAACAAACACACCAATATGGAATTAGACACACGTGTCCCGTTAATTATTAGCCGCGAGTTATCGCACAAAAACCGCCAAGCAGGTGTAACTTCAAGCGCCCTGGTTGAAAATGTTGATGTATTCCCAACTATTGCCCAAGCTGCAGGTTTAACTATGCCAAAAGTAGACGGCGAAAGTTTGCTGACGTTATTAGATTCACCAGACATGCCATTTAAACCAGCCGCCTATAGCTTATTTAATCGTGGAAAAACTATGGGGGTAACAGTGACTGACGGCGAGTGGCGATATACCGAATGGCGCGACGCAGCCACACAACAAATAAAGTTCACAGAACTATTCGATCATGTAAGCAGTGATGTGGCCAAAGCTAATGTGTCGGGCCATTCGCAATATCAAACAATTGAACAAAAACTCAAAACTTTGTTGCATGCAAAGTTTCCGCTTGATGCACCGTCGTTTTATGAAAAACGTCACGTTAAAAACAATTAATAATTAAGACATCGTAAAATATGTTTAACAAGTTAATTAAAACGCTGCGACTACCCTTGTTATTGTGTACCACAGTAATTGGTTGCAGCGCACCATCACACAATTCACAAAACACAACGAACAGCAATGCGCTAGAAGCTTCAATCATTTTATCCGCCGACTTTAGCAGCAACAGTGACAAAAGCAGCGAACAAGTTGGCACAATTTACGACTTTTTTGACGTAGCCGTGCGAACCGAGCGTGGTAACCCCAAAGGTAAACCCGCGACTTTTGGCCGCAAAGCCAAAGTGAATACTGTGCGTATGTTAGGCGGTTGGTACAACCAAGATTTAACTGGTGATACCTACCTTTGGAATGGTGAAAAATACACTTATAACTTTGCAGCGGCTACCCAGCGTATTGATAGCTGGCTCGACAATGACTGGGATATTTTTCAAATAGTGTTAGACAACCCACCTTGGGCATTTCAGCGCGGCTATAAATTTGTTACTGAGCCAGACGGTAAAAATTATTTAGCAAAAGACCGAGTTGGTGTTTATGGCAATGGTTTACCACCCAACAATGCCCAAGCTTGGAATGATTACATTCAAGCATTTATCCAACATTTAGTGGCTAAATACGGCCAAGAAACGGTGTTAACTTGGCGTTTTCGCATCGGTTCAGAAATAGACACACGCCCTCAACATTGGGCAGCCACTCGCCAGCAATTTTTTGACCACTATAAAAACACTGTTGATGCAGTAAAAGCCGTTTTGCCAAACGCAATTGTTGGCGCACACTTTAGAGAAGCGACACATAAAAGCCAATATGTCGACTACACAGGCAATAAAGAAGATGCTTACGCACCTTATTTTGTAGAGTGGGCAAAACAAAACCAAGTGCCATACGACTTTTTGGCCATATCCTACTACCCGCATATCACCCACCCGCACGAAATGGATATGCACGACGTTTATCAAACACAAATTGCGCCCATATTGGAGCACCCTGATTACAACGCCAATGCGAGTTTTGAAATTCACGAATACAAATTTATTGTAAAAATGCTGCGTGCTGGTTTTGTTAGTGTTGCGACCTCACACAACTCAGCGTTTTTTGCCATGTTATCGAAAATGCTGTTGGAAAATAATGTTCAAGAAGTATTTCAATGGGGCAACATGAGTGCGGGTTCATATAGCCCAGAAGCCATGACACAATTGGCGCTGCACGGCATGTTAGGTAATAAGCTGTATAAAAATTCCATAAGCGGTGCAACCAATATTGAAGGTAATATTGTTGATGGTATTTTTAGCCAAAAAGCTGACAACTCAGGTTTCGACATTCTCACCTTTAACTTTAATAAACAAGACATGAGCTATCAAAAGCCAGAGCCAATTGCGCTTGAGTTAACAACAAACAAACCAGCAGGTACCCGATTTAGCTATCGAGTGGCGCAAATTGATCAATCCAGTAGCATCGACCAACTATTTTTTGCCGAGTTTCCCAAAGCAAATATATTAGAAAGCCAAGGTGGTTGGCGTAAAGACGATGCCCACCCTACAGCTTCGGCAACTCATGCACTGAATGAAACAGGTTTAAAGGTATTTAATCTATCAAAAGCTAAATATGGAAAAATCAATCAGCTAAAGTGGAGTGAATGGCAAGAAGCAAAAACGAAAGCAATTGCAGAGCAGCAAGTAAACTCAGAGCTTCAAGCCGGATCAGGAAAAGGCTCGTTGATAAAAATACATAATCAACTACCTTCATTTACAGTGCAAAAATATCAAGTGCGCTGGAATTAATGGGCAAGGTATTTTTTCACTTTAGGGTATCAATTTCCGAATTTGGCGATTCTACTTTATAAGATATATACCCAAGGAAACAAGCATGCAGTACTGGCAAAAACAACTAAAATTCACCAGTATTTTACTACTGTCGGGCCTTACTTTAGGAGGCATAACCGCTTGTGCTGAGCAAGATATTGCGCAGCAGCAAGATGTAACGGCTGAACCGTTGCCTGTCGTCCAAGGGGCGCAACAAAGTTTAGCTACAAGCTTTATACACCCACCACATGAAGCCAAACCACTTACTTGGTTACATGCTATGAGCGGCAATATGTCCAAAGCCGGTTTAACCAAAGATTTAGAAGCAATTGCTGAAGCTGGCCTTGGTGGCACCATGCTCTTTAATGTCACACAAGGTATTCCGCTTGGTAAGGTAAAGTTTAATTCTACTGAACATATTGATTTAATTGGGCATTTAGCAGCTGAATCACAACGGTTAGGTTTGTCATTTGGTATGCACAATTGTGATGGTTGGACATCAAGTGGTGGCCCTTGGATCACACCTGAGCACTCGATGAAACAAATCACCTACAATGAAACCATTGTTGACGGTGGTAATATCAACATCAAGTTGGCGCAACCCGCGACTATGTTAGATTATTATCAAGATATTGCCGTGATCGCCTACCCATCGCTGGCAACTGAAATAACCGATTTCACCGTCAAGCCCAAGATAACCTCGTCTGATGCTAATTTTGATGCGCATATTGTGCAAAACAATATTTTAACCGATTACAGCAGTGTTACCCCTAATAACGAGCAACCTGGATGGCTGCAATTTTCTTATGAACAACCCTACACACTTAGGCTGATAGATATGCTGCTGCACAGCGGCCGCGGATTGAATGTTTCATTGCACATTTCTGATGATGGTAAAAATTTCAAACAAGTTGATAGCCTAACGTTAAGACGCCCAGGTAAATCAACTTATGCGTTTGATGAAGCTTTTGCTGGTTACACCGCCAAACATTTTCGTTTAGTGAGTGATAAAGTGATGCACTTCAAAGAGCTGCGTTTATCGTCAACGCCATCGCTGGATAATTTTTCAGGCCGCACCGCAGCAAGCCGTAGTGATTACCAAGAATTTGAAGATATTGGCAAGCCCTCGGCTGAATTAGTCATAGACCCAGAATCAGTCATTAACTTAACCGCTAACTTAAACACTGACGGACAATTAACCACGACCTTACCCGCTGGCAAATGGACCATTATGCGTTTTGGTTATACCTCAACAGGTGCAGTTAACATTCCAGCTTCGCAAGAAGGTACAGGTTTAGAAGTTGATAAGTTCAGTAAAGCTGCGTTTAAAAGCCATTATGATGCCTATATCACTAACGTGATTAATAAACTAAAAGTCGTCGCGCCAAACGCGTTATATTCTATCGAAATTGACAGTTATGAAGTTGGCGCGCAAAACTGGACACACAATTACGAACAACTATTCCAAGCGCAATTTGGTTATGATCTGGTGCCATTTTTACCATTATTTGCGGGTAAATTTGTCGAATCGCCAACCGTAGCAGAAGCCGTTTTATGGGACACTCGTGATTTAAACAATAAATTAATCACGGAAAATTATTATGGCTATTTTCGCGAGCTAGCGCACCAAGATGGCATTAAAACCTATTTAGAACCCTACGGCTCTGGGTCATTTAATGAATTAGATGTCGCCAGCAAAGCTGATTTACCTATGGGTGAATTCTGGCTTGATAACAATAACTTTAGACTTTCAGCGTCAGCATCTGCCGCGCATATTTATAACAAACCAATTGTTGCAGCCGAAGCTTTTACCCAATTTCCACGTAATAACTGGTTATTTCATCCAGCCGAAGGTAAAGCAGATAGTGATAAAAGCTGGGCGCTTGGCGTAAATCAGCATGTATTTCACCGTTTTGCCCACCAAGCTAATACTCATGTAATGCCAGGTATGACCATGAACCGCTGGGGCGCGCACATGGATAGAACGCAAACTTGGTGGACGGTTGCTGGCAAACCTTGGTTTAAATATGTCGCCCGTGGACAACAATTATTGCGCACAGGTCATAGCGTTGCCGATGTATTATGGTTTTTAGGCGATGCCACACCGACTACCTGCCCTGAAAAAGATCCAATCAGTGCTGTACTGCCGTTAAATATTAATTACGATTGTTTAAATAGCGAAGTTTTACAACAGCTGAGTGTTGAAGATGGCAAAATCACCCTGCCGCACGGTAGCCAATACAAAATCTTAGTATTAAATAATCATCAAACCTTAACCCTTAAATCGCTGCAAAAAATTTATCAACTAGCTCAGCAAGGGGCAGTGATTGTTGGTACACCTGTAGAGCAGTTAGCAGGACGATTTGTTTCAGAACAACAAAGGCAAGAACTGAAAATGATGGTCGATTATATTTGGTCGCAACCAACCACTTATAATATTTCGACCAAAGCAAAAACCAGTCATGGTCATACGGGGGTATTTCCAACTCATGAAATCGCAAAAACCAGTAAAATTGATTGGCAAAAGATTTACAACGACCAAAACTGGCCATTAGATTTAGCTATAACAAACGCAAAAAAATTCTATTTCACCCACCGCCGCTCTGCGCAATATGATATTTATTTTATCTTTAACAACTCGGTACAAGCACAAGTTTTTGATACTCGATTTAATATCAGCGGCAAAATACCTGAGCTTTGGGATGCCGACACAGGTGATATTACCCAGTTAGGTGCTTTTTCAGACAATGGACAAATTACCCGTGTTCCACTAAAACTCGGCGCTTATGATTCGGCTTTTGTGGTATTTGAAAAATCATCAACATCCGTTACCGCGCTGAAGCCTGAGTTTGTATTGTCACAACCTGAATTAGACGTTGTATTAGATGCACAGCAGCAACCACAAGTGATTAAAACAACGCATGAAGCGCTTGAAATTACAGGTGCTTGGCAGGTTGAATTTGATAAGTTTTATGGCTTAGATAAAAACTTTACCTTTGAACAACTAATGGATTGGAAATTACATCCAGAACAAACCATTCAAGATTATTCAGGCACGGCAACATATCAAAAAACCATTGATGTGCCAGCCGAGTTGTTGGCTGATAACAAACAAATATTCTTAGACCTTGGTAAAGTTAACGTCGCGGCCAATGTTTACCTGAATGACAAATTAGCAGGTAGTGCTTGGCATGCACCATATACAATTGATATTTCTAACTTTGTACAAGCGGGTAAAAACAAATTAACCATCCAAATTGCGAATCTGTGGGTCAACCGCTTATTGGCTGATCGCCAGTTACCTGATACCTCAGGTTTTAAAATTGCGCGTTGGCAAAATCCAATTACCCCAATGCCACAGTGGTATGTTGACAACCAACCAGCACCAAAATCTGATCGCGTGACTTTCGTTACCCAAGTATTTATGGACGAAAATGAACCACGTCAAAGCTCAGGTTTGATAGGTCCGGTTCAATTGTCTGTAAGAAGTAAAACACAACTTTAAAGTAAGCACCTTTAGGAAAAGACTTGATATGCCAAATTTAAAATACACAATACCTGCACTTGTTTTGCTAAGCGCGAGCTGTGCAACAAGCGAAAACAACAATACTAACCAAGCTAACAATGTCAGTGTAGCGTCGCCAAATATCAATGGTTCAATCATATCTGAGTCATTTGAAGATGGCGGTTGGAATGCACCTGGCGCTAGAGGTTTTACCCCAGGTTTAAAAGCAGATCTGCCCAAAAACTTTATGTTTAATCAACACCAAGGTGAGCACTCGTTTGTGTTGGAAGACAAAATTGTCCGTGCGGGTAAGTATTCGGGCAAATTGGTGTGGCACCACAAAAAACCGGCCGCGTATAACGGCGATAAAAACAAAATAGATAATGTTGATCGCAAAGCTATGTTCCATGGCTTTAAAACCAAAAAAGTAATGGGTGCTGAAGCTTGGTATGGTTTCAGCATTTATTTTCCAAGCGAAGGTACAGCAACCGAACAAAATCCGTGGCTGTTTTTCCAAATTCACGGCAGTGCCGATAAACGCCTAAAAGAGCATTCGCGCAACCCTCCATTTAGTATCACAATGGACGAACAAGGATTAAAAGGCAACTGGAAATGGGACCCTGATGAAAAAAGCCTTACCCGTAAAGGAAAAGGCACTGAATACTACCGAATTCCAGGTGCAAAAGAGACTTATTTAGACAGGTGGGTTGATTTTGTCGTGCATGTAAAAGTGGATTATTCGGAAGCGAAAACAGGCATTATAGAGCTGTGGGTAGATGGCAAAAAAGTATTAAACAAACACAATATTCAATTTGGCTACAACGACGACAAAGGCATTTATCCTTCTTGGGGTATGTATTTTAATGGCGATTTAAGTGTGATGAAAAACGACCATTATTTGTATCTAGACGAAGTAAAAATGACAGACGCAGAAGGTGCAGGTTATGAAGATGTAGCACCGGGCCTATCTGCCAAATAGTTCCACAACCTATCGCAAGTCCCTAGGCTTGCGATATTCCCCAACCTTTACTATTCAAAAGGCTTATCAGTATCAGGCTTTCTCAGTTGATGAAAAAGTTCAATGTCCCAAGGTCGCATGGCGATCACTAAACTAGTGCCAAATTTGTTTTCTAATAATTCATGTTCATCTTGTTTGTGTAATGCATCAAACGACATAGCTAAATTTTTAATTTTTTGCCGCATTTCACTGTTCGAAGATTTAGTCAACATACCCGATACAAACAGCTTAATTTCGCCGGGTGAGTTGAAATCACAATTAAAAAAGTCGCTTTCAATGTGCTGTTGAAAAAACGTTTGAATTGGCCCGTTTTTAATCCATGCAAACTTTCTACTCACTTTTAAACGCACTTTTTCATTGGGCAAATAATCAATAATGTCCATGCGGTCTAAACGACAGAGTAATTGCACCATAGTTAACTTATCGATTTGATAGTGATTAAGTATTTGATGCACAGTCCACTTGTTGATCAACAGATGGGCGGTTAAGAGCAGTTTAACGTCTGATACTAGCTCGGCTTCATGCTGATAACTCAGTATATCAGTCGACAGGGTTTGTTCTTTCGCAAGCTCAACTAAATCGAATATTTCTAGGTCTGCAAGCTGACAGACTGATTCGAGCCGTTCTAAGGTGAAATCATAATTAGAGAAAATTCGCTTGATAGACCCTTCGCTGAGCTGCAATTGCTCGGCAATCATTTTGTAGGTAATGCCCTTTTGTTTGAGCTGGAGCTTCAGTGCATCAATAATTTTATGGTTTTGCAGCATGTCTACCCGCCTTGACGTCTTCAAGGTAACGTATTTTGACACCAAAGGTATTTCATTTTGCAACTTAGAGCAACCAAGTATCAATATATGTTATTTAGCAGGACAATTTTGTTATCAACAATTAATGGTGATTAAGGATAACAAAATGGCCAACCAGCAAGTAAATATAGATACCAAACACCTACGCGAAGGGGATATTATTTTTACCTCCATCCCAAATTATTTGTACCAAAAAATACAAAAAGGCACTAAGTCAAAAACATCCCACGTAGGTATTTTATTTAAGAAACATAACCAGTGGTGGGTTGCTGAAAGCAAAATACCTTTTGCTAAATATTCAACACTCAATGATTTTGTTGCACGCTCTAAAGACCATTGGTTTGAAATTAAACGGGTAAAACAACATTTAAACCAAGCCCAAATTGAACAACTGAAAAAGTCTGCCGAGCAGCGCATGGGCGGCTGTTACGATTTGAGTTTTAATTACCATTCTAATAAGTTGTTTTGCTCGAAGTTTGTTTACGATGTGTTTAAAGAAGCATGCGATATTGAAATTGGTGAGCTTGAGTCTTTTAACGCGTTAATTGAAAAAAATCCAAGCAGCCTAACCCTATTTTGGCGAGTCTGGTTTTGTGGATTTATCCCCTACAGCACTGTAACTGTGACACCACAAAGTCAGTTAATGGATAGGAAATTAGAATGCGTGTGTGGGTGAGCTAAAAAAAGCAAGACTTGAACTAACCGAGAACTCATTGACTTGGCATCTAAATTTATCAACACCCAAAAATCTGATATTAACGTGATTTGACCGGTTTCAATTGGCTCTGCCCATATGCGAGCAGAGCTTACTTATTAGTGGGTTTGACAGTTTTGCGCTGACATACAGGCTGTTAGTCGAGCTCTAAGCTGCGCGGCGATAGGTGCATATTTAGCTTGCTGCACAATATTAACGGTTTCATGTGGGTCGTTTTTCAAATCAAACATCATTTCTTCACGTTCGCCAGTTTCCGTTTTATACGAGGTGAAGATGAACTGATCATTGATGATGGAATCGCCCGCTTTAAAACGACTATAAAGATACGTTTTGTGCGCACGTGCTGGTTGCTTTAAAACCGCAACAAAACTCTCGCCGGCAATCTCTTTTGGTGCTTGTACTTTAGCTAATTCAGTGACTGTTGGGAAAATATCTATCAATTCAACCAAAGCATCTGACTGTTGATTTTGCGCTGTTGTCGGCCCTGAAATTATCATAGGGATGCGCAGCGCCGTATCTAACATATTGTGTTTGGTCCAAAAATTATGCTCGCCTAAATTAAATCCATGGTCGCTGGTTAGAATAACAGTGGTGTTTTCACGCAAGCCTAAATGATCTAATTGCTGCATGATATCGCCGACTAAAGCATCAATGTAGCTGACGGATGCATAATATCCACGCAATGAAGCGGTATGAAACGCATCACTGTTATATTCGTAGTCTTTGAAGTGGTATGAGCGGATCTCGCCAGATCCTTTTAACGAGTCTGGAGCATCTTTGGGCTGCTGACGATGGAAAAACGGCGAAAATTTTTCTTCAGGATGTAAATCATAGTATTTTGTCGGCGCGTTAAACGGCAAGTGTGGGCGAATAAAGCCAACCCCAAGGAAAAACGGTTGCTCATTTTTAGATAATTTATCAAGCGCAACTAAGGCTTTTTGTTTAACCTTACCGTCTGGGTAATCTTCATTAGCTACATCAGCCATTTCATACCAAGGGCCTTTACCTTTCTTGCTAGGGTTACTCTTATTAACTTTTTGATATTTGTCAGATTCAGGGTTTAGCGTAGTCGCATGTGACAAACCTGAAGATTGCAAAGGTTCGCTCCAACTTTCTTCGGCTAAATCTTTGCCGTTGTGAAATAGTTTGCCAATAGCCATGGTGTAATAACCAGACTCTTTGAGTACTTGCGGCAATGATTTCGCGCCCGGAGCATCCTTCTCTGCAATTGTTTTATAATCAATAAAACGCTCTGCTGTTGGCCTTAGTCCAGTGAGCATACTGGCACGCGAGGCACCACATACTGGCACATTAGTGTAGGTTTGAGTAAAAGTAATACCTTGTTTAGCCAGTGCATCCATATTTGGCGTATGGGCTTTTGCATCACCATAGGCACCTATTACAGGGCGTAAATCATCAACCATAATCAAAACAATGTTTTGTTTTTCAGCCTGGGCTGCACTTTGTTGATTTTGAGTAACACTTACATCATTGGTTGCACTGCAAGCTGCAAGTAAGCCAGCCATTGCTGCTAATGATAAGGTTTTTAAGTTTTTAAACATGTAAGATCTCTCAATTAAATTTTAATTGTTTTACGAGGTAGCCTGTCGCGATCTTGGCTATGCTAGCTTGTGTTTATGGTGCGTAAGTTAACACTTCAAGCGCAGTAAATTTGTCAGTGCCATCTAAATGACTTGGCAGAATTTCTTTACCTAACATCAGCTCTGCTCTTGCAAACATTGGCAAAGCTAAATTTTGTAACGATGGCTCAACACCACCGCCAGTAATTTGCTTCCATTTCCAAGCAGTTGGGTTGTCAAAATATGGGATAACAAAATCAAAAACCGTTTTTAAACTAACACCGTCTGAGTTGGTGTAGGCCCATAAGTCATTGTTGGTATGGCGAGCGCCTAAATCTGCAATTCTGGTTAAAGCCCATAAATTATTTACCGTATAATTAACCGACTTAGATCGTCTTAACTCTTCAGGCTGGCTACCGTCTGCGGCAATTTGCGAGTCGATACGGCTCTTGGTGATATCAATTTGTGCTTCAGCATCGGCAATTTTGCCAAGGTATATTTGCAAGCCCAGCGCTTGATGGTCATAGTTTGTACCGTGGTTATTACTGCGGGTACTTTCGAAAATGCCCAATTCACTCGTAGTTAGCCAAGTGTAATAATCATCAAACCATTGTTGCATGGTTTGGCTGTCTGAATCAGTCCAAAGGTTATTTTTTTCAATAAGCTGCACTGATGTAATAACGTTGCCAATACTATTCCATTGCAAAATACCAAATCCACTGCCGTCTGATTTGCCAGGAACTGCACTACCATGATTAACATTTGGATTCATTTTGGTTGCATCGTCAACAAACCAGGTTTTAACAATTTCTTTGGCTTTTTCTAGGTAACGCAAATCCTCGGAAAAATAGAAGGCGAGGTTCAATATTTCTAGCGCGTTCAGCATATCATTGCGGCGTTTATAGTCAGCATCTGGGCCATTATTAGTTTTGCTATTGTACTCACCATCACGATACACCCATGGTAAACCGTCGTCTGTATCTGGATTTGGCCAGTAATAAGGGCCTATCGAATAATAATCGTGAATATCACCACTGGCAGGCAATAAGGTTTTATTGGTTACAGGATCTACCGCTTTGTTTAGCTCTTTATCGGCTAATTTGATAAGTTCTTGGTATGCATCCACATAGGTTTGGTTATTAGCCGCAATTGCTTGTTTCGATAGTTTTAGTCGCGTTTCATTAAAGAAAATGAGTGCCTGATTATCATTGTCGACAGCTTTATCTACGCCATTAATGGTGATCATCAATTCGGTAGTGCTGCCATCTGCTGAGATCAAGGTAATTAGATCAGTTGTGCTATCTTGTTTACTGGTCCAGGACGAAAACATGTTATGTGCTTTATTTAAACTGTAACTCCACTCACCCGCTTGGTTAATAGTAAAACTACCGTATTGAGCTTCTGCTGAGGTTTGAAAAACTGCTTCGCCATCATCCGGATCTGTCACCTGCGTTTTTCCAGCAGCATCACCATTGCTTAAATTAACTTGTGCGGTTAAGTCACCAGCAAAACTGGCTGGATAATTTTCAACGCCGGTAATTTTAATCGCCAATGTTGTAGTGCTGCCATCAAGCGAAGTCAAAGTCACATTTTCAGTTAATGACTCAGTTGCATAACTCAGCTTAGCTACATCACTTTGCATTCTATTAATTTCAAAATACCATGTGCCATTTGCGTTAATGGTAAATTTTCCATATTGGGTCGCTACAACTGTTTGTGAGCGAAACTGCGCTTCGCCGCTGTTAGCATCCGACACAATTGCAGTGCCGGAAATAGAGTTTGTTTCTGTGGTAGCTGAAGCGCTTAATTGACCAGAAAAAGTAGCTGGCTTATTCGCAGCTGGAGCTTCTGAGCTAGCTTCGCCCCCTCCTCCGCCACAAGCGGTTAAACCTATTAGTGTTGCTGTTGTTATTAGTGCTTTTTTCATTGTTGCGGCCTTTCTTTTTATATTATGGATCAATCTATTAACAAGAGCGGCTAAGCGTGAAAATTACTACCCCAATTTATTTTTCGATTGTAGGCATGCAGTGTGGTTTGGATAAGTAGGAAAAATAAAATGCCAGACAGTAAGTATGCCTGGCATTAAATGAAATATATTGCGAGGTTAACTATTTAGCTTTGTTGGCTAAATCATACATTTGTGAGCCGGCCAGCAAAAATGCGCCGACGCCGTATAATTGCGAATCTTCATAAGCAACTACATCAGGTTTATCATTTACACCTTGCACCCAACCAAATTTACCATCTGGATGAACTGACGAGGTTAGAATATTCCACGCTTTTAAAATTTTTGGTAAATATTCTTGTTTGTCTAACAAACCTTGGTTTACACCCCAAGTTAAACCATAGGTGTAAAATGCTGTACCGCTAGACTCTGGATATTTGTCTTTCACACCAGCAAGTAACGACATTGGCCAAGAGCCATCTTGTTTTTGTAGCTTGATAATGGCGGTAGTTAACTTTAAGAATAAGTCTTCATAATAAGGACGGTATTTATGGTTCTCAGGCAAGGCTTCAATAGAATTAACCACACCTGCATACACCCAACCTAAGCCGCGTGACCAGAAAATTTGTTCACCGTATTTGCCTTTTTTATCAAAATATCTTGAATCACGAAACACTAAACCTGTTTTGGGATCCATTAAAAAATCTATCGTTGCCTGAAACTCTTTGTGTGCATATTCAGTGTACTTTTCATCACCCGTGGCTTGTGACAATGCAAATAAAGTTGGTGGTCCCATAAACAATGCATCTGCCCAACACCAACGCCATTGGCAATTATGTACTCTGTCTTCATTGCGCCCGGCAATAAACTCTAAGCTGTTTGTAGGGTTCTGCTCAATTAACCAGTCGAAAGTTTCTTTAACTGGCGTTAACGCTTCTTTGTTTTTATGGCGGTTGTAATACCAAAGGTTCATTTGACCAATTACATGATCATCAGCAAAGTATTTTACTTTACCCATTTTCCAATTATGTGCGTTGCCCACATAACCCATCCATGTTTCATAAAATGGGTTTGGTGAACGCTCGGCGAGTTCAACTAAACCAACATAAAACGCACCTTGGATCCAACGACCGTATGCTTCTGAACCTTTTTGCGCGCGACCAACATGCGGCATATATTGAGTACGGGCAATCTGCCAATTGGCGGCTTTTTCCATGACATCCATCACAGATTGAGGTTCTGGTGTTGAGGTTTCTGCAGCTACTGCCTCAGAAGATTTTTGTGTTACACCACACGATGCAACACCTGCTAATGCCGCTCCAGCCAACATGGCTATAGCTAATTTTTTCAAACCTTTCATTGTTATCCTTGTTTTGTATTGATTGGTTAAACTCGTTATTAAAGATCAAATACTTGAAGATATAAGGTGCGAGTATCACCACTACCTTCAGCTTGTTTTAAGTAGTAATAAACTTTGCCATTGGCAACATACAACACGCCTTTATCAAATTTAGGCCCAGTATTGTGTTGGTAAATAAGTTCAAACTTATTCTCGCCGCCTTGTGTTTTAACTATATTAACTCGGCCGTCTTTTAAGCCGATTAGATACACAGCATTGTTTGACGTATACAGCTGGCCACTTAAATTATACTCAACTGTTGTAAAGTCTTTTGCACCTGCTTTTCGGTATGTATGCAGATTGATCACCTTATCGAATTCCAAGTCATTCACTTGGCTAATAAAATGCTCATCACCTGCATCTGTCACCACAAAATCAAAACCATGCACAATAGACACTTGATCTTTTTTAGTGGTTTTTGCCCAGTCGCCTGGCTCTGCAATTTTTATCAATCCTGACTTTGCTACGGGAATGGCAAGTGGTTCACCGTTTGCCGTTTTCCAATTAGTTATCCCTGCGGGGTCATCTGAATAGGCGTAATAGATGCCGTTTTGGTACAAATATTTATCGGTTTTATTTTTTGAACGACGCTGAAAAGCGACACGAAATTTTCCGCCAACATATTTAAAATCGCCATATAAACCCCAGTTGTATTCACTGCCATGCTCTGACGCTAAAACGCGGTTAAAATCTGTGTAACCATGCCATTTTTGCCCATCAAAACGCGCAAATAACATTTTGCCATTAGCTGAAAAGCCATAACGCATTTTCATAAACAAGTCGCCATTGTCGCCGGTAAAAAATGCGGGATAAGTTAGTAGCTTAGTTGTTTCAACATCATCAATACCAGGAAAGCTTAAATGCTTATAGTGACCCGCTTTGGAGTTTACAAACAGGTTCAAATTAAAATCTTCGTCAGCAACTGTCGCTGCACCAGCCAAAGTATAGGAGTAACGCAAATAGTCGTCGGCAAATGCAGGGACTCTGCCGTTGCGATGCATGTCATACAACAAATGAATTGAGTCATTATTTGGGCTAATACCCACAGCAATGGTATTGTGCGTTTCGCCTAACCACCATTTGCCGCGAAAACCTGTGTGCCTATGTGGAAATTGTATGGTTTTCAGCTTGCCTGTTTTGGTATTGAGCCGAGACAACATTACATGACGATTGTTTTCACCGCCTTTGTACCAAGTCATAAACACATAGTCTTTATACACTTTAATGCAATCGCCATGCGGTGACAGTGCATTGCCATATACGTAGTCATATCCGTTTGGATTGTTGGTTTCATATTTAATCGACACTTTATTGCCGTTAAAAAACATTGCTTGCTCGGTTATTTTTGTTTGTGAAAGAAAAACAGGCTTAGCCTGTAATTGTGCGGAGGCAAAGTTACTACAACAGAAGCTTAAAATTATTGAGAAAACAAAACTTTTAAATTGGGTTAGGTGCATTGCGGCTTGCTCTGTTTATTAATTATTGTGGCGGCATACAATACAAGGTCATAACTAAACAATCAGTTTGCTTATGAACTTTTTGGCATTTTTATTAATTTATATCCAAACTACCGAAAGAAAGGTTGCCAGCAACTTGTTACCTTAATAAAGCACAAAATGGTCACACAGGCAAAGTGCAAAGACAACAAGAGCCAGCTACTAAGATAAGCCGACTATTAGGGTAAATTGATACCCCCTATTCAATATATTTTTATTTTAAGTAGCAATTTTGCTAGATTGCACACCGGCGGGGGTCATCTACGATAGAAGTTGTTCACTTGTGCTCTATGCACACAGTAAAAACTGATAGTTCGTATTTAAATGAGAATGGCTGGGTCGCATTTTTAATCACGATACCTGCAATGGCGTTAGATAACTTGCCTACCAATGCAAAAATATGTGCTCAATACATTAAGTTTCATCTGGTGGTCCCGCTAAATGAAGCAGCATATAGTTTAAAACTAAGCGAAGGGTACGATTCTCTACTCGATTTTTTCGAGCAAACGGGTAAAGGCATTGTGGCATTTAGCGAATAACTAAAAAGAGGAGTTTTAATTCATGGAGCAATTTCAAAAGGATATTAACAGCGGAAAAAATGTAACTTACTTTGCAGCATTTTTCTCGTTTTTTGCAATTTTAAATTCAATATTCTTGTCTGGAATTCTGACTGTGCCAATCCCAGTATACCTGCTTGCAATAGATATTTTAATACTGTTGTCTGGGGCATTTGCGGTGCATAAAAAAAGCATAATATTTTCTTTAGCTTTGACTGGCTACTTCTTGATAACCCGAACCATGTTTTATCTATATCTAGGCGAAATAGCTTTAGTAGCTGTTGCCTTGAATCTGTTCATTTTATTTCACATTGTTAGAGCCACAATGAGAATAATTCAAATAGATCGCGAAGGTTTAAAAGCTAAGTGACTCTAACACTAAGTTTTATCCCACGCTAAATATCAGCACTTAGCAGCCCCACAAGGGTATTTCTGCTAAGCTTATTTGTGTGTTCAATTATGAGGTGACATATCGGTGGATTTAGATCATAGCCATAACGGTCTTATTGATATCGCCGTTATTTTGTTTATCGTTTTATTCATAACCCTAACAAAAGCACCAACCCTAAATGAACCTGCAATTAGCGTGTATAAAGGTTCATGGACTAGGTTTCCATTCAAGGGACTTCCTCAGCTCGACGTGCATATCATAAACGACAATACGTTTAGTAGTGAAGATACTCGCTACTCGATTACTGATTTACAAAAGTTTTCAGATCAAGAGTTTGGGCCGCATTTAAACATAACTATGGCTCACTATGAGATGCTACTGGTGTTAACTGCCAACGATATGGTAAGTCACAGTACTGTTTACAAAGTCACAGAACATTTTAAAAGAATAGGTATTACACGCGTGGCTTGGGGTCAGCTATAGTGCCGAAAACCACGCAAGGCATTAGGGTAAGTTTAGCTTTCGTGGAAAATAGTCAGTGCAATAATTGCCTTTAAACAAACTTGTTCAGCCTATTTTCACATCGCGTATCTGTAACTAGATTGACCTTGGGATATATAGTGCATAGAATGATTTAAGGTACGTTGTAAAACGTTTAGGAGCAATCAAATGGTTGATATAAAAGCGGCATTAAATGCCCGCAAAGTTGCATTAAAGAATGCAAAATTAAACTCAGAATCTTTGAAGCAACCTGAAATAACAAAAGATTCTATTCGAACATCCCTGAGATCGGCTGGCATTCTGAATGCCAAAGGCCAAGTTGTAACCCTAGTCAAGAACGCTTAAAGCCTCAATGTACGTTTCCCCTAATCTTGTCGTAGGTTTTCACGGATGCGACAGAGAAGTATTTAACTCTGTAGTCAAAGAAGGTGGGCACCTAGAGTCTAGTGAAAATACTTATGATTGGCTTGGACACGGGAAGTACTTCTGGGAAGGTAGTCATGAACGCGCCCTAGCATGGGCGAAATCAAGCACAAAAATTAAAGAGCCTGCTGTAATCGGTGCCTTCATTAAGCTTGGAAACTGTATTGATTTGTTAGACTCAGAAGACTTATCAAAAGTAAAAGATACCTATGACATTCTCTGTCTTGAGTTTGAAGCTCTTGGCCAACAACTACCTAAAAACAAAATTCGTGTTGGTGATATTAGCTTTGTCAGAGAACTTGATTGTAAAGTGATTCTTAGACTTCAGCAGTTAAACAATGAAGCTATTGCAACTGATCTCGGGCTATCCGATATGAAAGGTCAAAACCTGCGTAAGGTGCAAAACCACCCCGAATTTATCGATTCCGTTCGCGGAATGTTCCCTGAAGGCGGTGAGCTATATTCAGGGGCTGGTTTTAGAGACAGGAATCATATTCAGCTTTGTGTTGTAAATCCAAATTGCATAGTTGGTTATTTCGATCCAATTAAGCCAAATCCTTGGTTCAAAAGAGTCTAATATAACCGCCACATTTTGCATTCTCCAAGGCTAGTTAAAACCTCCCGCAAAACTATCAGCTGCTACAATAGGAAAATTTTATAAGGATATTCGAATGAAAAAAATTATTTTAATTACCATCATATTACTCGGTATATCCTGCCTTAATGGCTGTGCGAATAATCCACCGTTAAAATCAGCTATATGCAAACAAGATCTGCTTTATCTGCACAATTACCTGCAAAAAAATGATGCGGGCATCATCAACACACAAAATGTACAAGCAGCGGCTTTTTTAGAAAAAGCAGCCAGTACACAACTTAACAACACTGCACAATTAATTGAGCAAAATCATTGTCTAAAGATATTGCATAGCTATGTAAGGCATTATCGTAAAGGTCATTTAGATGTTTCTAAAACCAAGCCTGCAAATAATTATTTATCATTCTTGACCAACGCAACCATAAAAACTGTATTAGCACCAAGCGTTGAACTGTTATCCAAAGATACACTTTTGATTGATATTCCGAGTTTTAATCATCTGCTCAAGGCTGAATTTAACGATATCCTTGCAGACAACTGGCAACTATTAAGCGAAACACCCAATTGGATTATCGATTTAACCAGTAATGGTGGTGGGTCAGACGCAACATTTGGCCTTTTGCAATCTTTAATCGTTACTTCGCCAATTCATATGGATGGTATAGAGCTGTTGGTGACCACAGAAAATATACAAGCATACAAAAACATGGCGGCCAAATACGATGTAGAACATTTGTTATCTGCTCACACTAAGTTTATGCAACAACAACCTACTTATGGTTTTGCGCTATATAAACCAGCACAATTGCAACCTGTTGAACCACTAAAAGCCGAATTTAACAAGCCCAAATTAGTTGTGCTTTTGACAAGCGAGCGATGTGCCAGCTCGTGTGAACAGTTTGTCCTCAACGTGAAAAACAGCACAAATGTTGTGTTAGTTGGGCAAAACACCGCAGGTGTCATTGATATTTCCAACCAAGTTGACCATACACTGCCCTCTAGTCTGTTTGATGTCAGATATAGTATTTCTCGAAGCACTCGCGTAATCAGTGGAAATCCGATTGATGGTGTTGGTATAGAGCCTGATTTTAAACTCGAGCTTTCACGCGGTAAAAAAGCTAAACAATCAAATATAACCCAAGTTCAAGAAATGATTGAACTTGGTAAGCTAGAGCTAAATCAATATAAATAGCGATAATCAGCTGGT
>NZ_JH767541.1:32678-43175 GCF_000281085.1 Catenovulum agarivorans YM01 | reverse complement strand
TTGAACTGTCTGTGATGGCTCTGATACTCGCAATTTATATTGATTTAGCTCTAATTTCCAGTAAGCCCTCGGTCGAATAGACCTAAGGGCCTCCCCTTCAACTTCTCACAACTCTACACGTTAACCTCTCGATTCATACTTAACTTTTTAAAACCAGGGGGGTATCACTTTTATCGCCTAGCCAATTATCTTGTTAAAGGTGGCGATGTTTGCAGCTTTGACGTTATCACCTTCTTGCTCAGTTAACCTGAACTCCGGATTACAAGTTAGCTGGGCAGTTATAAATTGCGCACTTTGAGCGCATTTAAACAGAAACTTATAAAACTGTTTGTTAAAGCGGTGATTTAGGAAAATTATGAAAAAATTAAATTTGCTAAGCTTGTTGGGCGTGGCAGCACTGTGTTGTTCAGCTATGCATGCCAACGCAAGTAACAAGTCAAGACCACAGCACAAAGATATTGTAGAGATAAAAGAACAAAAACCAGAGCAACTTGAGGGTTATTACCCTGTTGCTTTGCACCCAAATTCGATCAAAAGCGCAGTTTACGCTAACCCAAAAAACTCCGCTGACGAACGTACCAAAGATCTAATCTCGCGTTTAACTTTTGACGAAAAACTGGCGTTAACCACTGCGGTTAAACCTTTTAATTACGCTGGTGTTCCGCGGTTAGGTATTCGCCCTGTCACTTTGGCCGACGCTTCGCAAGGTTTGCGCATGGGTACAGTATCTGTTTCAGGTAAAAGTACTTCAATGCCAGGCATGTTGCCGCTCGCTGCTACTTGGGACGTTGAATTGGCAGAGCAATTCGGTAAAACCATGGCGGAAGAATGTCGCGCGCTAGGTGTCGATATTTTGCTTGGGCCGAGCATGAATATGCAGCGTCAATCAGTTGGTGGCCGTAACTACGAATACATGGGTGAAGATCCGTTATTAACAGGCGACATGGCTAAGGGTTATATTTTAGGCTTGCAGAGTTTAAAAATAGTACCAACTGCAAAACACTTTATCGCCAATGATCAAGAGTTTGTTAGACACATTGCTAACTCGGTTGTGGATGATCGCACCATGCGTGAAATTTATTTACGACCATGGGAAAAAATCATTAAAGAAGCTGACGCCATGGGCATAATGTCAGGCAACAATGTGGTTAATGGTGTGTCTTGTGCCATGCATAAGCCATTAATTGCCGACGTACTACGTAAAGAGTTTGGCTTTAAAGGTATTGCCATGACAGATTGGCAAAATACTCGCTATTTCCCAAACAATCAAGACTTAGTATTACCTTCAACCACAACCATTATTATGCCAGATAACTATACCTTTACCGATTGGTTGTGGGCAGAATTAAAACAAAACCCTAGTAAAAAAGCAGAAATTGAAAAACAACTTGAGACTATGATCTACCCTAACCTTTATACGTTTTTCAAAATGGGCGTTTACGACAGAGAGCCGCAAGATATCTCAATGAAAGCGACTTTTAATGAACACCAAATGTTTGCTCGAAAAGTTGCGCAAGAGGCCATAGTATTATTAAAAAATGAAGATAAAATTCTACCGATTAATAAATCAAAACGTGTGGTATTAATTGGCGAAGAAGAAATATTTACCGGCACAGGCAGTGGCCATGTTAAAGGCTACGAACATGTAAGTTATGCAATGGGTTTAAAAGCCGCATTTGGCGATAACTTCAGCTATTCCAAAGAGATTGATGAAAAATTAATTAAGCAAGCAGATGTCGTGCTGTTCAACTTTAATAAGCTCAGCGGTGAAGGCCACGATATTCCGTTCGAAGCGCCTATTGAGCCGCCTAAAGTATTAAACAAACTGACTCAGTTGCACGACAATGTTGTGGTTTTACTCACCTCATCCAACACTATGCCAACACCTTGGTTAAAAGATGTTAAAGGTGTGTTGTGGTTAAGCTTTTTGGGGCAAGAACGTGGCCATGCACTCGCCAATATTATCAGTGGTAAGACATCACCATCAGGTAAGCTGCCGTTTACTTTTGAAAAAGATTTTAACGATTCGCCAGACCCAGAGTTTAATTTCCTAGGTGACCAAGCTTATTGGTATGGTAACAACAAATATAAACCTTACTGGTTAGGCTGGGACGATAAATTTAATCCGGCATTTACAAACTACGTTAAACCACATCAACTAGTTGATATCCCTTATAGCGAGGGTGTGTTTATGGGCTATCGTTGGTTTGAAGCTAAACAATTGCCGATCGTATTCCCGTTTGGTCATGGTTTGTCATATACCGATTTTTCTTATAAAAATATTAAGGTAAACAACAACTGGAAAACCAACAAAACGGTAACAGTAAGCATGAAGCTTAGTAACACTGGTGAGATGGCAGCAAATGAAATCGTACAACTTTATATTGCTGATCATAAAGCAAGTGTACTGCGTCCTGTAAAGGAATTGAAAGCATTCAAAAAGGTTTATCTAAAAGCTGGCCAGTCAAAAACCGTCACCTTTACATTAGATGCTGATGCATTTAACTATTGGAGTGTTGACGAGAAAGACTGGGTGGTTGAATCTGGTGACTTTGACATTCTTATAGGTTCGTCAAGTCAAAACATTCACCTGAAAAAAACGCTTGTTTTGTAAGTCAAAGCCATAGTTTTTTGCAGTAAAAATTACAATTAAGTGAATGCTCTGACTGAGCATTCACTTTTTTACTAATGTCATTAAATTTTTTGTTAAATGACAAAGTACTTGATGGATTTGATATTAAACTTTCATTTATAGTAACAGTGCCATTGTTCGGTAAGTATAGTTAAGGTTGTAGCGTGCACCCACAAGAAGATAGCAATGAAAATTCTAACCTAGAATCAAGCTCTCATGCTATTAATCCAGCTAATTATAAGCTGTTCCATCAGCTTTTTGAGGCAGATAAAAGAAGACTTTACGCTTATATTTTAGCTTTTGTTTCAGACAAAACGACCGCTGATGACATTTTTCAAGAAACCTGTTTGGTCTTGTGGCAAAAATTTAACACCTTTGAGGTTGGCACTAGCTTTTCAAAGTGGGCCAATACCATTGCTTATTACAAAATTATAAATTTTCGCAGCAAACAAAATAAATATCAGTTGGGTTTGGATGATGACTTTCTCTTAGAGTTTAGTGACAACCTTGCCATTATTGAAAGCAGAGCCACTAAACAAGAAAAAAAATGGCGGCATTTAGAACATTGCCGCTCGCAGCTCTCGTCGTCAATGCAGACGGTTTATCACGGTTTTTACGTAGAGAACTCAACTGCACAACATGTAGCTGATAATACTGGTCGTTCTATTTATGCGATAAGAAAAGCATTGGGTAAGTTACGTAAAAAGCTCATTGATTGCATTGATAACAAGGTCAAAGAGAATTAAGCATGAATCGAAGCGATCAATTTGAACAAATTAGACTTATTGCTGACGATGTTTGTAATAATAACGCTAACCAACAACAATTAGCCAAGCTGCAACAGTTATTAAAAGGTGATTTGCAGGCACAAGAGTTCTATTTCGATTATTTGAATTTGCATGTCAATTTGATTGATTCGTTTGATCAGGAAACGGAGTTTGTTTATCGACGCATGACCATGGCTGAAGAGTTTGTTATGCGGCCTAAGGGCGGTAACGACCCTGTTGCAATAGATAGTCCAGATAAAACGCTTGAGTCAAAGCCAGGGCCATCGCAACAGCAAAACCAAGCAACTAGCTCTAAATTCAATATTAAGTCCCTTGTTATCTTCATTTTATTATTGCTGTGCTTGTTGTGGCTGTTTTTTGGGCGTCATAATTCAGACATTGTAGCTGAACTTGTACAAGGAAAAGTTAATGTTTTGGGTGAACAAGGTGATATAGATGGCGGAACCTTAACCGCTGGTATTTATGAAGCTAAACAAGCAGCAACCATAGAACTCGCTAGTGGCGATACCTGCCACCTTGAGGCCAATACCGTTATAAAACTCTACAATAAAGAAGAGCTCAGACTCAGAACAGGCATAATTACGCTGGAATCGTTGCCAGAGCAAAACACCATTATCCATAATCCAGGTTTTCTTATAGAAACTCATGGCAGCACTGTAACCATAGATTTAACTTCAGATGCCCCTAAAATTATCAGCGGTAAAGCTAGTGTATTTACCTCCAGTACGTGGCGTCCGGTACATTTCTGGAATTTTAACGAGCAAAATGATCGCTTTATTGACACCGCCGGCATTGCTCACGGCGTTGCTGCTGTTGGACTAACCAGAGTAAAGGGCGTTGTTGGACAAGCCGTTAATTTTGGCAACCATGAAGATGAGGTTATTTCAGTAGGTAGTGGCGGCGGTACTGTTCCTGGCACAGGTTCATTTGCTGTCGACAATGGTTTAACTATTGAGACCTTAATCAAGCTAGATTTTACCAATGAGCTAGACAAAAAATATACAATTTTTCATCAGCAACAACGTGATGATGATGTTCGTATTTCACTCAATATCAGTAGTGCGACCTCTCAACAAAATGCACTTGCCAGCATCAATTTTGGTTTATCGATTTTAGGCCAAGGGTACCACGAACTAAATTTTGCACTAGATGGTCAAGATGGCAGACCAACTCTAGCTCAGCTAATAGCAAAAAAATTTAACCATTTAGCCGCAACCTATAATGCACACAGCGGCATACAAGCAATTTATCTTAATGGCGAAAAACTTGCGTCATATAAACACCCAAAAGGCTCAAAAGTATTTAGTGGTGGCGCAGTATCAACAACCATTGGCAACACGCCTAATAGCAGCCAAAAGCGCTCGCAAGTTTTTTCTGGTGTTATAGATGAGGTCGCTTTTTATAGCTTAGCCTTACCTGAATATACGATAAAGCAACACGTTGAAAATATCAGCCAGGGTAAAAGTTATTTTGGCTTTGCTGCTAGTGCAAAGCCATTACCTGAGGACATAAAATTTGATTTACCCGCTTACTCGGTGATTGAGCTGGATACAGACTCAAAACTACCAAGTAAGTTACTCAAACGTAAATGACATATGCTCATGCTACTTGAAGATGCATCTTCAAGTAGCTTGGGTATAAATACACTACTTAAACTGAACTTTATCCGCTTCTTTTAAAACCAATGCTTCTGATTTTGCGCGTTTTATCGGGCCATTGTCGCCTAACAAATAAATTCTGCGCCATTGCGTGCCTTTTGGTCTTTCTGCCACCAGTATTCTGGCGTCTGCGTGGGCATCTTTTATCAATGAACTAATAGACCAAGTAACATCAGGAATACGCAATAATTCTTGGCCTTTTTCGAACGTTTTACCAGCATCTTTACTGTAAAAATCGGCCACTACAGCATCTTTGTTTTTCTCTTGATAAGCCAAGGTGTACTGCACATCTGTAGGTGATTTCAATACAAAATCACCTTCTGAGCCTAAGCTCTTAGGTACTTTGTTGTAGATTAAATTTCCGCCCGTCCAATTATCACCCGTCCAACGATAATAGCGCGCTTGTTTAGAGCCGCCCCATCGTTTGCCAACGTCTTTACCTACGTTAATTGTTAAATGTGGGTAACCTTGTTGGTCTAAACGTACTGTGCCATTAAAGGTCCACATGTCATCACCACCTGTACGAGCTACTAAGGTTTTTGCATCGGCAATTTGGCGAGTTACTGGTATATCTAAAGGCTCTGATTGCACATTGCGCCAAGTATCATTTTTGGTATCAAACACCATGTAATATAAATCATGACGTACAGGGATATGCCCGCGAGCTCTAGTATCATTTGGGCAAACGTGATAATCGTAGCTTAAAATAATCTCGTCGTTTTCACCTTTGACTGCCCATACATACCAGCTGTCATGATGGTTCTTAGTTTCATGCGGTTTATGTTTGAGAAAAGATACAGGCTCGGCAAATGTGCGACCATGGTCGGTTGATTTTTGATAAACCCAATTACTCCGATGCGCACCATGGCGATAAATTAAATAAATATCTCCGTTGTCCATTTTAATTGCTTGGTTATAAGTGCCAAATACCGAAATATTTTTAAGTTCTTCCCATTCGCTAATATCGCCAGGGCGTTTAGACACTACGTGTTTGTTACGGCCAGAGTTATAGTTGCCCAGTAAATTTTCACCATGCTCTTTACTACCGCCATGACCACCAAAAAAAATATGAATATAACCCAAGTCATCAATTAACATGGTTGGTTTGCCGTGATTATCTGGCTTCTTTTTCCCCATTCGACCAAGATCACTCTCCCCTGCTTGGAAAGGCCCTTGCCATTGTTTAGTTTTGTGATTGTAGGCTGCTACATATGGGTCGGAAAATGGCCCTTGGTATGAAACATAGGTAATGCCATCTTTATGAATACCAGCGGGATGCTGCACAATTGCCAACGGCGTACCCAAAGCATTGTCGGCAAAGTACTCCACCATTTCTACTTTGGTATTTCTTTGCTCGGCAACAGGTGCTTGAGTCGTTTTACAACCAGCCAACAAAATAGCTAATGATATTGCAAAAGCAGGTTTAGCGTTTTTTAAGAATTTTTTCATGTTTAACGTCTTCAATTTCACTCAATGCAGCAACAATTCGATGATGCAAAAAAACAAGTGGATATATTACATAAGTGACTAGGCCAACAATTTGCTACCCCATTATTGATGATTTATTTGCAGAAGATGCCATTTGTTTTGGATAAGTCTGAACCAGAGATATAAACCTCAGAGATCTTGCCATCGCCTCATAATTAATCAGAAAGATGCCAAAAGATCATTTATGAAATAATATGATTACTTTGGACATACAATGATAATAAATGATATAGTTATGTCAAATTTTGGTTAAAAAGTAAAGGCACCAACACAATGATGATTAAAAACACCGCACTTGCTCGAATAAATAAAACCATAGCCTGCGGGGCGGCTGGTTTATTTTTATTCGCCGCAGCAAATGTAAATGCGGCCGTAACCTTACAGTCGTCAACAAAAATTGCAGACAATGCATTGCATTTTGATGGTTCTGATATTGATACCGCCACTCCTAAACTCAGCACCCAGCAACTAAAAGACGATGCAAAATACCATTTTAAATTTGGCGGCAGCATATCAGCGCATGGTGATGCGGTAAAAACCTATAAACATTATGTGTTTATGACTTGGTATCGTGGGGGCAAAGACGACCGCCACGTAATGTTATCTCGTTTAGATACCAATACAGGTGTAGTGAAAACCATAGAATTTCCGCATCAACACAATGGTTTTCAGGGCAATTGGTGGATTGGTGAATCGCACAACACCATAGGCTTAGCCATTAGCCCGAAAAATGGCACCATACATATGGTGTATGATTTGCACGCATACGACGACACCAGCGTATACGATAATCCAAGCCAAGCGAAATTTGATGATGACAGGTTTAAAGATGACTTTTTCCGCTACAGCTATAGTATTGCTGGCGCGGCTGAAGTGGCCGACGAAGACTTCACATTAGAAAAAATATTTGTAAAAGATACCAGCTCAATTAGCACCGGCAGTGATGACTACAAACACCTAACCATGACAGGTGATTTAGCCGACAAACGCAACTTTGCAGCGCTTACCTACCCTAAATTTTACGAAACCAAAGAAGGTGACTTACTC
Source organism: Catenovulum agarivorans YM01 (assembly GCF_000281085.1). Classification (GTDB taxonomy): domain Bacteria; phylum Pseudomonadota; class Gammaproteobacteria; order Enterobacterales; family Alteromonadaceae; genus Catenovulum; species Catenovulum agarivorans. The sequence continues at coordinate 35,562 of NZ_JH767541.1, read as the reverse complement.
CACTTTATGCGTTGGGGCGGCAATAATAATGGTGCTTATTATTACAATAGCTACGATGCAACTGCACAAAAATGGAGCTTATTTGAAGCCTTTAACCATAGAAATCAAAAAAGCCACGGTCTAGATTACAACTGGGGTTTGTATGGTGAAATGAAATACGTAAACGGCAAATTACGTGTTGGTTTCCAAAAACGTAGTAGCAACAACAACGACAAATTCGTTTACCAAAACGGTATTTATTATGCTTACTTAGATGATCCAGCAAACAATGTTTGGCGCGACCACACAGGCAAACAAATTACTTGGCCGTTAGTTGATGCCGATGAGATAAAAGTTTATGAGCCGGGTGACTTAGTAGACACAACCCAAGCAAACAAAGTACATATAGTGGGTAACTTTGACTGGACTGTAACAGATAAGGGCGACATTCATATAATCCACCGAGTTAAAGATAATGAGAATAACAAGACAGTTTATGGTCACCTGTACAAACCAGCTGGCGCAACTGACTTTATTCATGCACCGGGTATTACTGGCGCTTCTGAAATAAATGCGATTGGCGATGATGTTTACATCATAGGTTTAGAAAATAAAAAGCCTTATATTGAAGTTGCCAAAGGCGGTACTACGCAATTTAGTCGAATTTATACCGACACAACAACCACAACCAATTTTCAGCACGGCGTTTCGTATGCTAAAGGCGGCAAGGTTTATTACTACTTGATGGAAGCTGCATCAGGTACGGCTAGACCATTGCATCTACAAATTATCGATTTGGGTTTATCCAACACATCTGTTGCATTTGAGCAAAGTGCGCTCACTGTAGTTAAAGGTTACTCAAGTTTAAACATCAAAACGACAGCATCATCGGTTGATTCTTCAATCTCCATTAGCAATGTTGCGCTGTATATTGATAATCAATTGGTTTCAAGCCTAAACGGGCCAACTTTTGCATGGTCAGATGCGGATACTCTATTACAAAATTTAGCGGTTGGTAGTTATACACTTAAAGCTGTCGCAACAGACAGCACAGGACAAACATCCGAAGCATTTATGACCCTAAAAGTAGTTGAACCAACACCAACAGTTTCGTTTGATGAGTCAGAGATCACCCTATCAATTGGCTACACTAGTATGAGTGTTCAAGTAAACGCTGCAACACCAGACGTTAACCGCACTATCACTGGAGTCGATTTATATTTAGATGACCAACTTATTTCAAATGATGCTGCTGCCCCCTATGTATGGACACAAGCAAATGGCCAACTCGGCAGCTTGGTAGTCGGCGAATACGCACTGAAAGCAAAAGTAACCGACAGTAAAGGGGACACGGCTGAAACGTCAATAAAACTAACTGTGATAGACCCAACACCATCTGTTAGTTTCTCTCAAGGCGACATTACCGTTTCAGAAGGTTATACCAGCCTACAACTCAATGTTGCCGCAAGCTCGCCAATAGAAGATCGCAGCATTGCCCAAGTTGAGCTATTGATAAACGACAAACCTATTCGTGCAGAATCTGTAGAACCTTATGATTGGGGCCACAACGAAGCCCTAAAAACTGAGCTACTGGGTTTGGCTGCAGGTAGACATACACTTAAAGCAATAGCAACCGATAACGAGGGTGTAACCGCTGAAGCCACTGCTAAACTAATTGTTACTGAAAAAGTGACAGCCCCAACAGTAAGCTTTACTAAAGGCACACAATCTGTGACTGAAGACTACAGCTCGCTCACTTTCACTGTTGATGCGTCTACACCTATGACAACGCGTAATATTAAACATGTAGCTTTATATATTAACGACACTTTAGTTGCAGAAGATAGCAGTGCACCATTTGAGTGGAACCACAGCAGCGCCGCGTTAAGTAATTTAACAGCTGGCACTTATACAATCAAAGCAATTGTAACTGACAGCGGTGATACAACAGCGCAAACAACAGCTACACTTGTTGTTACCGCTAAACCAAAAGAAACAACACCAACTGACAATAACAAACCTGATAATTCTGCAGGTGGTGAGTCTGGTGGTAGTACAGGTCCGCTCGCAATTATATTTTTGACCTTGTTAGCAATTAGACGGAGGGCGTTCAAAAATCTGTGTCAGCCTAGTTTAAATTTAAATATCTAACTTACTGTCCAATCGCCCTTCAAAGTGAATTGCAAATTGCGACAATGCCAAGTTCCAGTTGTTCACTGGCATTGTCCATTTTTCAGTCGCGTTCAATATGCCAGCATAGAGCAATTTAAGCAAACTGTTCTCGTTTGGAAAGGCGCCTTTGGATTTAGTCAACTTTCTGAACTGGCGATGAACAGCTTCGACAGCGTTCGTCGTATAAATCGCTTTTCTTATGCTTTCAGGATATTGAAAATAAAGCGATAAGTTATCCCATTTTTTGCGCCACGATGCGATTACAATAGGGTATTGAGTTCCCCATTTCGCCTCAAGCTCATCAAGTGCAACTTCAGCCTCTAGCTTGGTTGCTGCGCGATAAACAGGCTTTAAGTCAGCCATAAACGCTTTTTGATGCTTGGAAGCGACATACTTCATTGAATTTCGAATTTGATGGATCACGCACAACTGGGTTTCGGTTTGAGGGTAAATTGACGCAATCGCTTCAGGAAAGCCAGTTAATCCATCAACACAAGCAATTAAGATGTCTTTAACACCTCGATTATGCAAATCAGTGAGTACAGATAACCAATAATTCGCACCTTCATTTTCAGAAATATACAGCCCAAGTAGTTCTTTTTGCCCCTCTAAATCTAGGCCAAGAATGGTATAAATGGCCTTGCTAACATACCGACCTGATTCTTTCACTTTGTAATGAATCGCATCCAGCCAAACAATTGGATAAATATCTGCCAAAGGGCGACAGCGCCAT
>NZ_JH767541.1:0-32488 GCF_000281085.1 Catenovulum agarivorans YM01 | reverse complement strand
GATTTTTCTTGATTAATTGCGGTTCAAATGTACCCGCTCTGTCTCTTGGGGTCTCCAGTTCAAACTCACCATGAGTTGATTTAATCGTCTTTTTAGTGGTTCCATTTTTACGATTAGGTTCAGATTCGCTTTCTATGTGCTGTTCAATTTCAGCTTTTAGAGCAGCTTCGGTGAGCTGTTTAATGAGAGGTGTCAGTACACCATCTGCGCCTGTCAGTTTTTTACCTGATTGAAGTTGTTCTAAAGCTTTGTTGAAATCGAATTCTTGAGACATGTGTCACTCCTGTTTGAATTAACATTGTAATGAAGTGACACAGATTTCTAAACACTACCATTAGAAAATTTAAGGTGTAATTTTGCCAATTTACAAGAGCATCCAAATGATGCTCTTGTAATAAACGTTATAAACCAATGAGCGACTCTCCTACTGCGAGCTCACTCGTTAAAGAATTGACAACTAACTCAACAATTAAAATGAAAAACTCACACTTGCTGAGTATGTGCGGCCATCATAGTTAATTTTACGCACAGCTCGCTCGTTATCTCCATCAAATTCAATACGTTTTTCATTAGTTAGATTGAATCCTCGTAAATTAAATTTAACGTTATTGTTTAAGGTATATGATGCTGAAAAATCTAGCTGACCACGCTCAACTACGTTTTTATCATTTAAACCTGCAATTGAACTACCACCTTGTAATTTATATCTATCACGATAGTTATAAGCTAAACGTAAACTAATACCATCGTTTTCCCAATAACCAATCGCGTTAAATGTGTTGGGTGAAATGCCTTTTAATTCATCAACACCACTAGAAGTGGTTTCTACGTAAGAGTAATTTAAAATGCCACCAAAACCATTCCAAGGGTAAGGCAAAAAATCGAGTTTTTGCTGGGTCGCAATTTCTAAACCTTTTACTTTAATCGTGTCTGCAGAGTTATAATAATCTTTAACGTCAACTTCACGCTCCATCGTTATCACCTCACCTTGGTCATTCGTGTATACATGATCTTCAACTTGGTAACATTTAAAGTCATCATTTTCTAGCGTTTCTATACGTAACTCACCGACTTCACTCGCAAAAACACCACCACCCGTAGGGCAAATCTTACGATTTTGTATTAATCCACTTATCGTTTTTTGGAACAAACCAAGCGATATTGCGCTACCTTCTCGGTTATACCATTCTATAGATAAATCTAAACTATCGGCTGTATAAGCCTCTAGTGTAGCTTGAGGTAAATCAATCCTAATTTTAGTATCGTTTTCGGTATAAGTTGAAGCTGGTGACATCTTACGTAAATTTGGTCGTACCATGCCTCTATATGCTGCTGTTCGCAATAAAACGTCGTCACTCAATTCCAACGTCATATTCATAGAAGGTAAAAAGTTACTATAGTCTTTGATAAACTCAATTGGTTCAACTCTCGTGCCATTTTCATCTGTCACAGCATTAGTTCCTGTGATGACATTTTCGGTTTTTACGTATCGGCCACCTAAATTACCGGTAAATGGAATACTGCCAACCTCACCAGAAAAATCTGTCATAACATAGGCGGCAAAAACATCTTGAACATTTTCAAAATTGCTGCCAAATCGGCTAAGTGCACGAGTCGTTTTGTTGCGATTTATCACAAATCCATTTTCAGGATTAATATCGTAAGGCGCAACTATGTAGTTTGGATCAGCAGCTAATTTTTCAGCTTCTTCTAGTCGTAATGCGGCTAATCTATCATCCATCCCATTTTGTAATTGTGCAATTACATGATCGGTATCCATTGACCACCAGCCCTCAGCAGCATTAAATACGTTAGGTAATAACCCATCAAAAAACGGCGTTTCACGGGTTGTTATTGTATCTTGGGTAAACAAATCATCTTTAATTGCCGATAAATCTATACCCGCAACAGAAGGGTTATAGAAAATATTCTTATATTCTTCTGTTGCTTGTCTAACACCAAAACTAAATGTTTCAAAAGTTAAATTATCACGAAATAAAGCAAGGTCGATAAATCTAGTTGCGTCTACATTAATACTTTCAAGATTACGTTTTGGTGAATCAGTTCCACCAAATACATAAAATCTCGTATCTTTTTTGTTTTGACTCCCATCATCTTGCTTTGAGCGGTCTGCGTTTACACTTTGACTAGAATAAGCAGGGTTTGGATATAAGAAAGTTCTATCAGATAATTCTGGTGTTACTCCATAAGTATCAGAGCCGTCATAAAATAATTTAGCAAAAAAATCATCCAAATTGCCTTCACCTGTGTGCAAGTGAACATTCACTCCTGTAGGGGAAAAACTCTTTGGATTTTTATTGCCTTGGTAACGCACGTCAACGCCAGTTTGATTAAATATATTTTCTGACTCAGACTTAGATACAGCTCCTGATAGCTTCCATTCATCGGTCATGTATTCAGCGTCAATAAATATACCTTTGGCTTCTTCATACATGTTAAACACACGGTTACCAACCGACCAATTGACATTGGTTATTTCAACAGCTGATAAACCATACACATCTTTACCTGCATCATTTTTGCCCCAATAAAATAGATCGTTTGATCTAGGCGCAATAGTTACGCCAGCGTTGTTAAGAGGAGCGCTGAAATTAAATTGCTCCCATTTGTTGTCATCAAGATCACGCTTTGTGTATAAAAGGTCGGTACTAATTTTTAAATTATCTGTCACTTTCAGCTGAATATTACCAGTAAATGATATTCTGTCACCGCCACTTAATTCGACAACTTGGCGCAAATCACGCGGTATATTGATTACTGCATCAGAAGCAATACCAGCGGCTAACTTAAATTCTTCCAATGAGGTATATTGGTCAGTTGCTTTAAACAATTGTTGATCAGATTTATCTTTACCTGTTTGCAATTCATTTAGTACATCGTAGTTATTAAAATGCAAAGTATCTCGACGGAAATTTTGTTCAGAGCCAGCTAATTTGAAAGCGACTGCAAGTTTATCTTTAATTAAGTGCTTTGAAACAGACACTGAAAACTGTTTGTTCCAACTGCCTTGTAATTCTTCATAACGACCTCCTAAATTTATTTTTATTTGACCATCTTTTTTCGCTAGGGCTCGCTGTAATCTTTTATCTACATTACCTGCTACGCCACCTTCTTGCATGGCCGCTGTTGGCGATTTATAAACAGTTACGCCATCAAAAACACCAGACTCAAAACTACCAAATGGATTTGCATCACCAACATCTTGGTTACTTCTACTTGGTGTAGCAAACGACTGACCATTCGCTGTAATTTTAGTATAACCACCAGGTAAACCGCGTAAATTAATAGACGACTGACGACGCTCTTCATCTCGATTAACCTGAATACCAGGAATAGCTTGGAGTGCTTCCCCCAAATCTAATGCTGGTAGCGCATCAATATCAGCGGCAGATATTGCATCTACAATAGAAATAGCTTCACGTTTAGTATTAAGTGCACTTTCTAAAGCACCGCGAACCCCTGTTACTTCAATGGTTTCAACTTCTTCTCGTTTTGCCGCACGCTCTTTCGCCGTTAACTTAGTTTGATTTACCACTGGCTCAGCTGAATTTGCAGAATGGCTAATTGAAAAAATTAATCCCGTCGCAGCAAGAGCCAAAGCGACTCTACTTAATTTGTGATTACTTCGATTGGTACATACGTTCATTTGGATCTCCAGAATCGAGTTATGCTCTAAGGCTTGCGCGCCTTTGACATTTACCTTTTTGTTATTGAATGAGTAGTTTTGCAGCTAATTGGTTGCTGCTAGTTAGAAGAGGGACTCAACGTATTAATTGACACCCCTTGAAACAAAAAAGTTAAAATATTTAAACTTATTTTTACAAAAGGAGTAGAAGTAGATATTTAAGCAAACTCAGGACAACACTAGCCTACCAAGGTAGGCCAGTTGTAGGGTCTAGCTCGACAATATAATTCGTAGGTAAATTAATTAGCGTGCGTTCTGGCAATAAATCAATACTTGGCTGTAAGCCAAAATAATTTAAGTGCTGACCCAAATTATTAAAATGTAACTCGACCATAAATGGCGTGAGTGCAAAATCATAAAAGGCAACTTCATCAATAGTACCCGCAAAAGCTTCGTTGTTGGCAAATCGAACATCTGTAGATCTTACGGGTACAGGTCTATTGGGTGAATTGCCAATATTAGCCGCGCCAGCACCACCACTAAGCATCTTAGATCCAGGTGGATACTGATAAGAAGCGTGTTGCACACCATCTATATATATAGCTTTTAAACCTGTTTTGACACTATAGGTCGCGACAATGTGGTGCGCACGTCCATCTTTTAAATCTGCTAAAGTTGGTCGTCCTTCTAGACCATCTAATGGTAATTTTAATTCATGATAACCCTGTCCAACTAGGTAAAGCCCAAAACTTAAGCTCTCTTTAAAATCGCCATCAGGCCGCAAATACGGTTTATACTGGATATCATTTTGAAAACTTAAAACAATGCGTAGCTCTTTATCTTCTTGATCTTTTCGGAAAATTTCATCCATATCACCAACACTTGCTGAAAATTCAGGTTTTACCAATGCTTCTAATGTAATGCCTTCATTTACTGCAAATGACCCTGAAGCAGGCACAGTTCCTCCGCCACTACCAACATCAACACGTGCGTTAACGCTATTATCAAAATAATATGCACCTTTGCCTAATAGGCCTTCTGTTCGCAGAGCGCCACTAGCTGCAATGCCATGAGCTGTACCCGCTGTATCTATTACCCGGTCAACATTACCATCAAAAGACCAATAATGGGTTGGACGCCAACGCTGAGGGATCAATGTAGTTTTCTCTCCAGTTACAATTTGTGGGTAATGTTTTGTTAGGTCTAAAAGCAGGTCTCCACCATTGGTATTCAAACTAAACTTAGTGCCATGCACAACTAGGTTATGGTTATTCGCGCCAACTACCGACACAGTGCCACGTATTAGCTTAATTTCATGTGGATTAACCAGTTTAAACAGACTATTTTTAGTAAACTTTATAATTTCTCCACTCGCCAATTTTAATTGTGCTTCTTGATTGGCCTTATATTCACCTATATACAAATAGTTTTCGCTAATTTGGCCTAAATTAACGATAGAAAATTGACCTTCTATAACTTCGGCTTTAAACGGATCTAACCTATCTTTCAAAACCACCCAAGTAGCAACAGCAACAGCAACAAATGCACAGAGAATGACAGCAAACAGAACCAATTTTATTTTATTCCATAACTTCACTTTAGGAAGGTCGCTGGCATCGCCAAGACATGTATCTTTTGATGAATCTATTTCATTGCCGATCGATAGAACCGAAGTATTATTGTGTGCACGAACAATAAACTCCTCTGCGGTACTGATGCGTCTATATACGTATTCTAAATTTTGACTAGCACCAGATGATAAATAGGTATGAATTCCCACGTAATCCAGATAAAAACGCATTGCTTTGGGATTGTCTTTGATCAATTGCTCTAGTTGCTGTATCTGTTCTGGAGTAACTTGTTCTTCGCACACCGCATCAGCAATTTCTCGAACCGCTTTAAACTCATCACTATAGTTCATCAGCGCTCTCCATAACTTTTTGTTCTACGCAATCATATAGCTTTCGTCTTAATTTACGTATTGCTTTACGAATGGCGTAAATTGAACGCCCTGTTTCATCAGCCAATTCTTGGGCGTTCAAATTATTCACATAAAACCGTTGGTAAATTTGCTGTAAAGGAGCAGGTAACATTGAACAACACTGCTCTAAATGCCACCATTTTTTTTCTTGTTGGCTGAGGTTAAATGTTTCTGGTGTGGCGACTTTGTCACTAAACTCTTGTAAAAAATCTTCACTGAAACCTAGGGTATATTTTTTATGTGCATATCTATAGTCACGGACTCTATTGAACGCAATACCATTAGCCCACTTAGAAAAGTTCGTTCCAAGTTCAAATTTTTCAAAGTCTTTCCACAATGCCACACTGGTTTCTTGAAATACATCGTCTGCAGCAGCTTTGTCCATCATATACGCATAAATATAGGCATATAAGCGATTTTTGTCCGCTTCAAATAGCTCAACAAATATATTTGACTTGTTTGTAGCATCAGTTAAATGTGTTTGCGTCGATTGCAAAATCGCTTGCTCCGAAGACACTAATCTCTCCTGCGAAACTAGAACTTATGAAATAACATCATCACAGGAATATACAATAATGTTCGAACACATGTAAGTAGTATTAACAATAATTTAATCATTTTATTTCAATTTAAGTCATTTTTATTCACCCAAATGTATAGCTTCACATATACCATATTCAAGTTAAGGGCCAAATATACCTTCCTCATTTCCTAACTCTTTACCTATCTGTGTCAAAATTTACGATAAGCGGCTGTTTGCTCAGTTTTTAACACCTTACCCTGGAAAGACAACTCCTGCCCTTGCCCTATGTATAAATCGGTTAACTTGCCATTTGTTAAGGTGATCACACCAAAATGACCGGTAAACTTAATACCTAATTTTTCGTTTAGATAAGTTTGCTTATCACCTTGCTGTAACAACACATATTGTGTGACCTGCTGACCTGCAACTTTGGCTTGTACCACAATACCTTTAAACAAATCGCCAGCCATCAAACGCTCTGTTGATTGTATCGCTGGTTGTTCATTCCCTTGATAAGACTCGTAAGTCAGTGCAAAGGGGTTATCCCAAACGTCTCCTTGATGACGCAATAAAAACATCGGAATGGGCTTTTTGTTATAAGGCGCTGGTTCAATTTTAGAGGCTGGTGCTTTTACTTTAGTCACACTAAGGTCTAAACCGGCGACAATACGAGACTGCATTGTCACTGGGCCATTTTTATATTGATCAGCACTAAAGGTTGCAAGGAAACCTGCTTTAGAAGTTGCTGAGCTTTGTACATCCTTCAAAAAATGCCAACCAGGATGAGCAAAGTTACGATCATGACTCCATTTCACGTCAATCGCTTTCGGGTAACGGTTAGGATCTGGGGTGAATTTCACCGGCTGGTTTTGCGACGTTACTGTTAAGTTATCTGATAGATTGCGATACAAATAATCGTGAAATTGCTTGTCGGTATCTGATTTTGCTCGGAAGACATCAACATAATAACCAACATCATCACTCAAACGGATCAAGGCGGTAGTTCGTTGGTGGAATGCTTCTTTAACTAAGTTAAACTCGTCGTGAAAATTGGTGGTTACAAATGAATATTTATCACTCACCGGTGACGTTCTTGGCTGAGGTTCAATAAATGCTTTTGTTACGCGATTAATACCAAGTTGTATCCAGCCACCTTTCGACGCTGATGCGCCGTTACTGATCACCGTATTATGCCCAGCAAATAGCCGTTTATAGTTTTGATGAACATCTGAAGGGTAATCGCCCTTACCAGCCTCAACACCCAAAACATGACCTTGACCATAAAGCTCTAAATCAATACCAGATGCGTGACCATGAACATAACTGCCACCACCAACAGTGGCCATTAAACCATTTTTAACCGGGTCAGCTGTATGAATATTACGTTGAATAAAAATACCGGCAAATGGGATATCTACAGTTGTATAAGCATTAAAGGTTTCTGTCGACTCACCTGCTCCTAAATCTGCTTCGGCCCAAAGTAGCTCTAGAGGCGCATAATAGGGTTTCGCTTTGGTATGTTGAGGGAGTAGCTGAGCTCGGTCGTAGTTGCCGGTGGCAATAGCATGTTTGAGTTCATTGCCGAAAACCGCCTTTAACCCTTGATTGTTATTTAACACCGCTGATTTATAAGCCAACTCAAATTCAAGGTAGTTATCTTTATAAGAGCGGTTGCCGTCACCAAACGCAGGAAAATGATGATTGGGGTAACGTAAGTGTTCGTTAGTTAACAGCGCTGTAGCGATATTAGGATACTTATTCCCTAGCTGCAATTCAGGTTCTAAGCGGTCGATAAGATTCATCAGGTACAAACTAAAATAGGCAACATGCATAGAGTAATTTAACGACTCAGGCCAAATATCACCCGGGTTGACATAACTTTTAGCCACTTTAGCTAATGAGTCTTGATGAGGCGTATCAATAGTTAAATAGCGCTCTAGATAATAGTTTCGTGTTTTTTCATCATCGATGGCTAAAGCATTATGAACCAAGCTTGATGATTCAAGTACCGGCCAGTTGTTATTAACTAAGCCCGAGTCCAAGGCTAATTGTGCATATGATTTAAACACCTTCTGTGCGGCCGAAAAATCAAAGTCGACTAATTTTTTTTGCACCACATCATAGGCTTGGCCACCAGCTTTTAAATAATTGTAAATAAAATCATAAATTAGCGGGATTTGAGCGCCATAAATTCGAGATTCTAATAAGTGGTTTTCAGAAACAATCCAGCCGCGATTATCTAAATGCACAGGTGCAGTACCAATTGGCGTATTATTTAAACTTTGCACCACGGTGTACAAAATATCTGCTGCGCAATCAGCATATTTTTGTTCGGCACTAAAGTTATACAAAATGCCGCAGTCAATTGCTGACTGTAAACTGCTTTGTAACGGCCATCTCAGGTGATTAACACCGATATTAGCTTGATCAATCACCGCAGGAATAGCGCCAGATGCCTTTTCCCACTGAAGCGGTAGTTTTTCAATATTGGCAATACGAGCCGCCAGAGATGTTGGCGCGAAGGCATCAGCACGTTCTTTCAACTGTAAATAGCGTCTGTTGGCCCAATCATGCTGCTTAATGTTTTGTTCAACAACGACTTTCTCGGCCGGTGTTAACCAAATCATTGGCCGTTCAACCGCTGTCGCACTGGCACTTGTGAGCATCACCGAGCTTATCAGCGCCCAACGATTTACGTTAACTAAGGTAGATTTCGCGTTCTGGATTGTTGTTCGAATAGGTTTAACGCTATCGATGGCGGTATTTATTCGAGCAAACAGTGTGTATTTTTGGCGCATCATTATGCTCCCTAACGAGTTAAATAATTTAGTTTGTGCTCATGCTTTGCTATCGTAATAAGTTTGCTGTGACCACTTGGCATTGACTTTAGGTAGATGCTTAGCCAGTTGTTCACTTACATTTTATTACCCATTGAATGAGCTCCTAGCTGATTATTTATTAATACCATCCTTATCAAAATAACCGGGGGCAGCATCGTAGTAACTAACGTCAGCGCCTTCTACTTGGCGAAGTTCATCCATATATAAAATAGCGTCGTAACTACGTTCTGAATTACTCCCCCACAGATACCAACCCCAAGATGGGTACAAACCTTTATCATCGTTATAGCCGATTTGGATATTTTGACGGTCAACCATTTGCACGCCATCAAACCAAATTTTAATAAAGCCTTTCGGTTCAAACGGATCGGTTTTCACTTGAATAACTACATCCACCCAACGATCTTGATAATCAGCAAAATCAACAGCGACATTAAAGCTCTCGTTACCCTCACCTTGCGTACTGGTGCTAAGTTTCGCTGAATCCCACGAATAACCCACATTAAAACCTTCAGTGGCAATATTGAGCGCTAACGGCGGAATACGGCTTGGCTCGCCATCTGCGCGATCGGCTGCGCCATGTATTTGAAAGAAGAGTGCCTGCTCTGATCCCGACAACTTAGTGCCATCTTTAGGGAAATAAACACTAAAACCATACCAAAGAGTGGCTAAAATACTGCTGGCATTTCTGCCATGAAACATAGCTTTGCGATCAACATTGTCTAACACCTTTGGGTCGCCATTCCACTTGGCAGGATCGCCATGCACCCAATGTAACTTAGCTGAATAGTTACCAAACCGAGTCAGGGTCGGTTCAGCAAAAAATGAATGTGGTCCTTGCATTTGCCCGAAAGCAAAACTTTTCGGCAAGCTGGTATCTAAGCCAGGTTGGTAGGTGCCTGGGGTGCTGATAGCGTTCCAACCACCGCCTTCAAATGACTCATTTACTCGCAAGGTGGTGCGATTGTAGGGATTATTGCCGACAACAGTGTTACCAATAGGAAAGTTTTGCCCGCCGGGAACTCCAATTAATTTTTCGCTAATGGCATCACTGGTAAGCGATAACACATCTTCAGCAAAACCATCACCATCAACATAAACCGCTTTAACATAAAGGTGTTTACCAACATCTGCTGCTAATAAGGTATATGAAGCTTGGTTATTATCGGCGATTAATAAGTCATCAAGATACCAATAGTAATCAACCATGCCTGTCACTGTGTTAGCATCTGTCAGTTGTGCCGTAATGGTGTTACCTTGCTGAAAAATAGCGCCTGCACCATTGCCATCTGTCAGTGTTAGACTACCTAAACTATTTTCAATGGCTAGAATCTGAGTTGTTTGAGCTGAACTTAACGATTCATTGAAACCATGACCATCGGTATAATTAACCTGCGCTGAAATCTTTTTACCAACCTGCTCTACCGTCAACAGCAAGTTAGTAGCTGTCTGCTCTGCAATTAAATTATTGTCGGCATACCAAGCAACGACGACACTGTTTTCAACTACACCATTATTGTCATCCGTTAACACCAGTGACAAGGTGTCACCCTGCAGTGCTGTACCATTAATGGTTACTTCTCCTTGAAAGTTGACCAAAGGAACGGTAGCACTTTGTGAGGAGCTCACCTGGTTGTTAAAGCCTTTATCGTCTTGATATTGAACGCTCACTTGAATTTTTTTATTAATGTCGTCTTTTTGAATTTGGTATTGCTTGGTAGTAGCACCTGTGATCAGCACACCATCACGCTTCCATTGGTAGACGACTGCGGATAGATTTGACAGGCCATCAGCATCGCTAAGGTTGGCGGTTAGAGTCTCGCCATAAACAACATTCCCTGTTAACGTTAACTCGCCTTGGGTGTTTACTGGTTTTTCTTCAGTTGTACCACTTTCACCGCCACCACAAGCGGTTAATAACATAGTGGTTGTTAAACTTAAAATTTTACGGATATACATAGTATTACTCTTATGATTTTATTATTAAATTTACAAACTATCTCATGTCAGCATAAAACTCGTCTGTACGGGCTTTATCCACCACCAACTTCTCTCCTTGCCATTTCATCGCCACAAGCGCCGGACGTTTCGATAACCCTTCTGGGTTAATGGTATTAAGCGGGTTCCAGAAAATAGTGCCCCACCATTGCCCATCTTTATCTTTAAAAAAATTACCGTGACCTCCGCCACTCAGCACGTTTCTCATTTCGCCATAAGGACCATAAACATTTTCTGAAGTGGCAAGTAATGGATCATAGCTATGCAGGTCAACGAGCTTTTTACCGCGTTTACTTTTGCTGTGATCATAAGTGTAAAACTCGCTGCCTTCTGGCTTTACGCTCCAAGAGGTAGTCACGTAATGGTATTTACCGTTAGCTTTGAACAAGAACGCGCCTTCGTTGTGATAAACACCATCAATGGCTTTAAACTCGGTATATCTTGGCTCTTCAGCAAGCCCTGAAAAATCATCCTTAATGCGCGCTATGCCATGCGCTTGATAAACGTAATAAGCTTTGCCATCGTCATCAACAAATAAACTTGAATCAATACCATCGGTTAATGGTTTCTCTGGCTGCACGTCAACATACGGGCCTTCAGCTTTGCCACTGATGCTGCGTAACATAAAAGTGCCACCAGGTTTACCGCGCCCTATATACGGAGTGTTTTCAGGTAAAATTTTATTGTGATTAATAGAACCAACAATAAAGAAAGTCTTTTGTGAAGGTACATAGTGAATTTCATTCGCCCAAGCACAGCGGCGCACTAAATGCGTTTTTTCTAAAGTATCAAGGTCTGTTGGCAATTCATTGGGTTTATAAACCTTACCTGGCTCACTGCCTTCTTTTGGGTACACATAATAGTCACTGATCCAACTATTCATTTTATCGAGTTCGGCGACTAAACCTAACGGTTGCCAATGTTTTAAATCTTGCGATTTCCAGACATGAATACCTGCATTCCAGCCCCAGAAACTACCACCATCATGAATGGTGGTGCCTGTCATGTAGTAATAATTGTCTGGCCCCATGGTGATTTGAGTATCTCGCAGCTCAGTATCAAATAAAGGTTTAACCGAGGCAGGAATTTGAGTGTTAGGATCAGTAACGTCTACCGTGCCATAAGGTAGTTGAGCATAAACTTGCTTAGCAAACATCATCATTGCGAAAATGGTCGCATAAATAACATTTACAGATAAACTTAATATTAAAGTCGAAAAATAACGAAAGTACGACATCCCCTATTCCTGATATTAGTTAACTAATTGAATATCTGATTAGGAATAGGGAAATTAACGTAGAAATTGACACCCCTACTATTGCATATTCTTATAAATAGAGCTAAATCAATATAAATAGCGATAATCAGCTGGAGATAAAAGCCATTTAGGCAAGGCAAGTTGGCACAGGCATAGTGGTTGTATGTCAAGCCAACTTAACGCAGAATAAATGGCTTTTAACCCAGCCTTTTAGGAGCCTCACAGACAGCCCAATTCTGTGTTGTATCATTTTGAAAGGTGCCTACATTCCTGCAATGATACGCCTTGAATTGTACTGTCTGTGATGGCTCTGATGCTCGCAATTTATATTGATTTAGCTCTATATTCACAAACGAATCGTTTACCTTTTCAGAGTAGAATTCGCCACATCTATTTTAAGCTCAATATAGGGGATAAGCTTAACTGGCCCCAACAAACCCGAGGGTTGCAAAGGTGAATCTTTTTTATAAGGCTGATAAGTTGTAAATGTTGTGCGGCCTGTCTTTGGTAACTGTTGGCCGTTTTGAAACCACTCTGGCCATGCGGCTGTCGAACCATCTGGATTTCTAGGCAGGTGATCAGGTAATGCCGCATCACCAATTAAGCGATTTACCCACGTATTGGTGATATGGATCTCTAATTGATTTAGCCCGAGTTTAAGATATTCAGTGACATCTACTCGATATGGTGGTTTCCACAATGTTGTAAGCATTTGACCATTAAGCTTTACTTGAGCAATATCATATACTTCCCCTAAATCTAACAAAGTTTTTTGATTTTGATTAATTTGCTCTATCGTAAAATGGGTTTGGTAAACCCCTGTTCCCGAAAAGTAACGCACGTTTTCATCGCTATTATCTATCCACAATGCTAAAGAATTAAGGGTTTGTGGCTTTGGTAAATGATGCTCGTAACCAAATTGCGCTGGAAACGATAATCGCCATGGTTCAACCAAAGTTTGTATGCTAGGTACATTATTTACTCGCAATAATTCTGTTTTACCAGAAGGCATGCTTAGCTCGTAAGTGCCATTCCTATAAACATTTGCAATAACCTTTTGATTTTTAAGTGTTAAATCAACACCATCAGTAGGGCTAATAGCTTGTATAGGGGCCGGCATTAAATCCGACTTCACCTTTGTTTTTGGAAAAACAACAAACAATGAACCACTTGGGTCTAAGTCAAAGGTAACAGTGGTGGTACCATTACCATGCGCCTGCCATAAAGCAGGTTTAACCATTTCGCCAGTGTCCGCATTCCAGAATTCAGGTTCGCTACCAGCAATACGAAATGTAGCCTGTACATTTTGTGCTGATTGTTTAAACAAACTCAGAAAATAAAAATCTGCCGTAGCTGTTTGTCTATGTAACCACTCAATATTTTCACCCGCTTGATTAAAACTTACGTCAGCCTGTAACCCGATAGATTGAAACACCTGAGCAATAGACTTGTTCCAATGGATTGCTCCTTTCTTCGTAACTTTAACTTGTTTCTTTTGTTCGAGCGATGTTGTAAACCATAGCTTATTTGCCAACTGTTTTACTTTTTGATCGGACTCTGGGTAGCCGACTAAACTAGGCGAGCCAATAGGCTTATCACCCAAAATAGTTGCGCCTTGTTCAACTAATTCGTTGATTTTTTCTAACGTAGCAAGTGTTAAAAAGTGGCTGTTTTTAAGCACCAATAGTTTATAGCGCATCCCTGATGGCAGCACGATATGATCATTTTCATAACGCATGGATTGCAACAGCTCTTGGTTTATATAATCAAAATTATATCCAGTGCTGGTTACCTGGTTATGGATAGATTCCAGATCATATGGAGCCGTTTCTCCAACAAAAACTGCATAGTCAGCAACAAATTGCCCCGACTGCAACATCTGTTGAACTCGCTGCAAGTAACGCAACCATGCTTTACTTTGTTCAAACCATGTTAAGGTTCGCTCAAAATTAAAACCATAAGAACCAAATGTCATGCCTGGATACCGATCAAGCCATGGTTGCATCGCCCATCTGTGAAATATCATTCGATTGGTACCACGCGCAAACATGCGATCTCCGTTTGCTTTTAAAGCATAAGGATAATTAACCCAACCTGCGTGTTGCGGTATCGCAGTAAATGCTTCTGCTGCAACAATTTTTTTGCCATACGCATGTGCAGCTGAAGCGGCTTGTTTTGCGCTGTAGCCGGGTTTTTCATCTCCAGTAGGCAAGTTCCAAAATTCATTCATGGGAATATCCACATGACCTGCAGCTTGAAGTGTATCCATGGGGCCATATAAATAAGCTTCTGCTGATACCTGCATTCCGTGTCGTTCAGATAGAGTTTTTAAATGCCCGAAATAGTTATCAGCTACAACGTCTGCCAACACCCTCCGGAAATCCCATAAAAACCGTTCTGATACTGCTGAACTATCAACAATTTGACCTACAGTAGCAGGGAGGTAAGGCAGTAAGTCATAACCAGTTCTAGCTTTAAATTCAGAAGGTAATTGGCTATCCCAAGTATCATATTTCACTTCCCAACTATCTATATGAGTACCAGATAAAGTGTCGCCAGCTAGAGGTGCTATATCGTTAATCAACTTGCCCAAAAAATTATCAAAGTGCATTGCCAGTTTGTCTTTATTTAATTTGCTCACTTCTAGCCCGGCTCCTCCTTGTGAAGGCGGATGGTTTTCTTTTGCAGTTGAAGTATGACCAACCCGCACAATGTTCCATTGACCTTGCGGTAATTTGACTTGTAACTGGCCAGCTTTATTTACAAACTGGCTAATATTAATAATTTGGGGTGAACGAATAGTATTTGATACATCTGGTTGCAATGCGTCAGATTGCACGTAAAGAGCTTTTTCGTGCCAATTATTAATGCGCGGCGTGTTATAAAAATTGATTTCTGACAGATTCAATGAAAATTTTGGTACAAATACCGTATCCCATTTTTTGTCCAAAGCGTTGCTACGACTAGAAGCGACATTGGTTCCTCTTAGCATTAATCGAAAGTAGCGGGCAGTTTCAGAAGGAAAACTAACTGATTCAATATCACTTTTATGCGCAATAAAAATTGGTTTCACTGACCAATAGCGCTGGTTGTCATTAGATGCCTCCAGCATACCCACCACATTGCCTCTGCCGTCAATGTTTGCGTTTAAACTGATCGACTGCAACTCCGTTGGTTGTTTAAAATCAAAAACTAATTCGTGTGATTGCTTATCAAAATTTTTCAACTCAATATGAGTTTCCAAATTATTATCCATTATTGTACTGTCGGTAAGTACATTCCCACTAACTGTAATGTTAGGGATGGTTAAGGTATTTTTGACGTGAGTTTTAACTGCATAAGTTGCTATATCTTGATAATAACCAAGTTTCATTGGCGGAATAGGTAGCGTTATATCCAAATCTTCACCGCCTGTAACCAATTGTTCACTATATGTAATTTGTTGCATTGAGTCGGAAGGTTTTACCCACGGCCCACCACTTCCTGTCCATCCAGAATCATTATTTTGGATAATGTTTAACCCCAAACGTTTCGCTTCTTGAATCGCAAAAGTGTATAAATCACGCCAAGCGTCAGACAAAAAAACATATTCTCCAGCCGGTGTTCTAAAGCTTACATCCATAATTAGCGCACCACCAATACCAACACGTTTCATGGCTTCTAGATCAGCAGTAATACCTTCTTTAGAAAGATTACCATTCATCCAAAACCAATAAACCCATGGGCGGGCACTATCTGGGGGAGAGACAAATTTATGCCTAAAGTGTGCTAAATCATCTTGATATTCATGTGCTTGTATTGAATTGCTATGTGCATAAAACAACACAAGCCACAAATAAACCCATTCAAATTTAACGTTTTGTACGTATTGCAAGTAGCGAACCCAGTTAATCATATTTAATAATCTAGTATTTTCATCAGCAGATAGGGTAACTAAACACAATGGTAACATTGCGTCGTTTTACCCCGATATATAGGACAATGTATTGAAAACTTAGCTATAACCTATTCAATACAATGTCATAAGGCGTTACTGTGAGCACATCCGTATGTGAGCCTTTGAAGTTTAGTGTAAGTGTATAGCTATAGGATTTATCATCAAATTTCACGTCTACCTCTGGTAAAGCTTGGCCATTTTTATAAGGTATTAACACACTTAACAACTGCGGATTAACCTTATTCACAGTTGCACTTAAACGCTGTAAATATTTTTTGTACGGGTACTCTTTCCCTCTATTTACAAACGTTGCTTTGCTCATGTCATCAATGTTTACTTTCACTTGTTCGTGTTCACTAAATACCATCAAACGAGCTGCAGCTTTGCCTCGAAACCCTTTAATAATCGCACTTTTACCATCTTCAAATAAGGTATTGTTTGGGTAGGTAATATAGCGGCTAACTACTTCTACCGGTTTATCATGTTCTACTTGGCTGTCGTCTCTGAATACTAAATATGGCACAGGTCCACGTACAAAATAAGACTTACGCTCGGCATAACCTATCCAAGATTTATCAAAATCGTACGCATGCTCAGCTTGACCAACAACTAAGGCAGCATGCTCATCTTCACGATAACGTGCAATATGCCCATCACCGCCTTTAATTTGCTCCACACCGTCAATTCGCAAAGTGGTATGAGCTTCACTGCGCTCAGGCTCGTAGTTAGGGTCAATTAAAAAGCCTTCACCATATGCATAAAAAGTCACGGAGTTTTCATCTTGTTGGTCATGTCCACGATGGAAATCTATACCCGATGTCATAGCAAAATGCGCAGCATCTTCACCTTGCCAACTGCTGCGAGCAAATACACGGCCGCTTTCAAAATGATGACCCAATTTATAATTAACCGAAGCAGGGTTTACAGGAGCAGCAGGTTCATCACCCCACATAAATAAAAATGGTGCGGTATAAGTTGTACGAGGATGGCCGGCTAACCAATCCAGTTGGTTTGAGTCTTCAAGCGATTTTAACCAAGCCCATAATTGCTCTGGTTTGTTATAAGTTAACGCGCCCACCATACCTGCCACATCGGTAGGTACAGTTTCATTATTATCATTCATCGCCAACATGCGTCCTTCAAACGGCAATACTTTCCACAAAACTTGGTCGCCAGCTAACGCTAGAGTTTTATGTTTGCCAATTAAGTCTGGACCATTCGAGCGTTTAAGTGCCCATGAAAATACCGTGCTGCCACCCAATCCATATGCGTAATAATGGTGACCTTCTGTTCCATAACCAGTTTTATCCGTGAAAGTTGCTAAATAACCATCAACACGACCAATTGCACGTTGCATCCAATGATATTTTTCTGGAACATCTTCATTCCATAGTGCTAAAGCGGCTAACCCTAGCGCGCCATAATGCACAGCGCTATGATTACATGACAGCACACCAGGGGCAGGCGCCCCCCAAGTAGATTTTTTATGAGTTAGTTCATGCGCAAAATTTTCAATTTCTTTAATAGCACGCCCTCGTTCATCTTTGGACAACAATGGATAAACTAGGTCGTAGCCCAAAACCATTGCTTGAGTGGCATCAGACACTTGTAAGTGTGAGCGCCAATGCTGGCGATTACTTGGCTCGGTTTGATCCACAACCGCCATGAATATCTCTTTCGCTTTATCTAAATATTTTGGCTCATCAAATAAATAACCAGCAAAACCTAAAGTTCCTAAATAATTTTGTAAGCCTCGCCCTGCAGTTCCAATTCCGTTGTATTGGTTGGCTAACTTCCAAGGTTTGGTTTCAAGCTGCATGTATAAGTCAGCTTTAATTTGAATTTGTTTACGGGTTTCTTGTAACCACGGCAAAGACTGACTGCGTGCTTTAATTGCTGGCAACTCAGATTCTGTAAAAAAGAACGAAGGATGCGTTTGTGAAGTTTTTAATTGATCAACATTAATGTCCGCATATGGTTCCCAAGGAACTTGCTGACTCACTGCGTAATTTGAAAAAGCTATTGCCATACAGGCCAATAAAACTTTTGGATGAACAAAGCGCCTAAACATAATTTTCTTACCCACTTTTGCTAGCTAAAATTTTCTAGATGAATAGGGAATGAAAACTCAAAGTGATACCCCCAAATTAAATTTCGCGGCAGGGGTGTCAATCTTATTCATCTTTCCCTTTTCTTTTAAAAGCAGCAAGAGGTACAAAAATATGGTGATTAATAGACGCAATTTTATTTTAGGGACTACAGCCTACGCTACTATGTCTGCATTGACGCCATTTGAAGTGTGGGGCCAATTAAAACAACAATATCCAAACGTTTTAATGCTTATTGTGGATGACCTAAATGACTGGATAGGCCCAATGGGCGGCCACCCCAACACCAAAACACCAAACATTGATAGATTAGCAAATCAAGGGACTGTATTCACAAACGCTCACGCATCAGCCCCCTTGTGCGGACCGTCACGCGCCAGCATAATGACAGGCTTGGCACCCTCAACTACGGGTATCTACGGTCACATCAGCGACGAGAATATTCGTAAAGCCAGTGACAAAACAGCTCACTCTGTGTTTTTAAGTGAGCATTTTAAAAAACATGGTTACTACACAGCTGCGGTAGGGAAAATATTCCACGAGCGCGTCGTCGATGGTAGCTTTGATGAATATGGCGGACGCGTAAAGGGCTTTGGTCCATATCCTGAAAAGAAATTTTTTTGGGACGATCCTCGTACCAATACTGATTGGGGTGCTTTTCCAGAGCGTGACGACCAAATGCCAGATTATGAATCAGCACATTGGATTGCAAACAAACTAAAACAAAAACGCGACAAACCTTTTTTTATGGCATGTGGCTTTATTCGCCCACATGCACCTTGGTATGTACCTCAAAAATGGTTTGACCTACACCCGGCTAAAGATTTGTATTTACCTCCCTACATGCGTAAAGACCTAGATGATGTGCCAGAAATAGCTAGATTAATATCCGAACATCCAATGATGCCAACCACTGAATGGGCGATAGAAAAAGGCCAATTCAGAAACATAGTACAAGGATATTTAGCCAGCGTATCTTTTGTTGATTCTTGTATTGGCATTGTATTAGATGCTTTGGAAAACAGTGAGTACGCCAACAACACAGCAGTCGTCCTATGGGGTGATCACGGCTATCATCTAGGAGAAAAAGATAAATTTGCCAAAATGACTTTGTGGGAACGAGCAACCCGCACACCTTTGATAATCAAACCCCCAAAATCTAACAGAGCTCAAATCAGTAACCGACCAGTCAGCTTATTAGATTTGTACCCGACACTTGTAAAAATGTGTGGTTTGCCCGCCAATCCAACTAACGAAGGCAATGATTTAACACCGTTACTAGACAATCCAAATGCACCATGGCACCACGCAGCCGTGACAACTTACGGTACTAATAATCACGCCATCAAAACAGAACGGTACCGCTACATTCGTTACGAAGACGGGACAGAGGAATTATATGACCATAAAGTTGATAAAGACGAATGGCGTAACCTAGCCAATGAGCCAGCTTATACAAAAGTAAAAGCGCAATTAGCTAAACACTTGCCCAAAGTTAACGCCAAGTGGTCTAAACATACCTACTACGATGGAAACGACTACTTTTTACAAAAAACAATCGAAGCAGGCGCCACAGAGCGCATGTAGCAACCTGAGCCTAACAATCTTAACAAGAGGACTCATTTGTGAGTGCATTAAAATATCAACAATTACCATTACAATTAAATACAATTGCGAAACTTACCTGTTTATCGGCAGCACTATTACTACCTGCGTGCGCAACAGATGGCAGCGCAGCAAACAACAATCAGCAGCAAAGCGAACAATCCGCGATAAATGTCCAAACACAGCAATTATTTGAACCCAGTTCGCAAGTGCTAGCAAAAATCGAAAAAGTCGCAAACTGGCAGATTCCACGTTTAGAATCATTAGATTATATTCAGTTTAAACGTATGGAATCTTTAGAACATAAACGTTGGGTACAAGCCGTTTTCTATACAGGTTTAAAAAACCTAGCAGAACGATCACATAACCCGACCTACACCCAATGGATTGGTTATAAAGGTAATGAGTGGGATTGGCAGTTAGGGCCAGTACCTTATTTTGGCGACGACCAATTAATTGCAGACACCTATATTTGGTATTACATGAAGCAGCTGCAAAACCCCAAAGTTTTGGCAGCTACCAAACAAGCCTTTGATGCCATTATTGAAGCGAACTCACAAGTTGACTTGGAATTTAAGCCTGAAGTCGACGAAAATATTGTACATACCTGCCAAAAACGCTGGTGTTGGGCGGATGCATTGTTTATGGCACCACCTAGTTGGTTTGCATTAAGCAAAGCAACTGGCGATAAAAAATATGCTGATTATGCCCACCGCGAAATGCAAGCGACTATCGATTATTTGTATGATGAAAAATATGACTTGTTATACCGAGACAGTCGTTTTAAAGAAATCAAAGGAGAATTTGGCGAACAGCTTTTCTGGGCACGTGGTTCAGGCTGGGTATTTGCAGGATTGGCACGCTCAATGGAATATATGGACAAAGACGATCCAAATCGCCCAATATATGAAAACTTGTTCGTAACAATGGCAAAAAAATTAAAGTCATTACAAAAACAAGATGGCTCATGGGCAATGTCATTGTTGGCACATGAAAAAAGTCCTCTTCCAGAAACCAGTGGTACCGCCCTATTCACCTTTGGTTTTGCTTGGGGTTTAAATAATGGTTTATTACCAGAAAATGAGTTTTTACCTGTTGTTAGCAAAGGTTGGAAATTACTAAACTCAGCAGTACACCCAGACGGCAAATTAGGTTGGGTTCAAGCCATTGGTGCTGCTCCAGGCCAAGTAAGTGCTGATGACTCCCAACTATATGGAGTTGGTGCATATTTGTTAGCTGGGTCAGAAATTTTTGATTATATGCAAGCTAAGGAGGAAGCTGCTGGTATAAAAGAGATGAGTAACCCACCAGTAAGAGCCTACGCGCGCCACGCACCAGAAAGATTAGACGACTTTACTTGGGAAAATGACAAAGTTGCCTTTAGAGTATACGGCCCAGCTGCGAAAGGCTCAGGCATTTCAAGCGGAGTAGATGCTTGGTTGAAAAAAGTAGACTACTCGATAATTGATAAATGGTATGCAAACCACCTAAAGGGCATTTCTTATCATGAAGATAGAGGTGAAGGTTACGACCCATACCACACTGGCGATAGCCGCGGTGTGGGAGGCACCGCAGTATGGATTGACGGCAAAGCATATACTGCCGAACATTGGCTAAATTACCAAGTTCATGAAACAGGTAACAAGGTCAATAAGTTTACCCTCACTTATCAAATGGATACACCTTTAGGTAAAGTCACTGAAGAAAAGACTATTACTTTAAAAATGCATGAACATTTATACCATGTAAATTCTAAATTTAGCTTAAATGGCAAGCCTGCAAAATTACCAATTGCAATCGGCATCGCAACTCATGATGAAAAAGCCCAAGTATATTTCAATAAACAAACTGGCCGAATTTCAGCCTGGGAAGAGATTGACAGTAAAGGTTTGGGCACGGGTGCAATCATCAAACCAAGTCTAGTTAAAGACATTCGCCACCTTCCGAGTGAAGTAAAAGATCAAAGTCATGTTTGGCTATTCACCAGCACAGACACGCAAGGAAATTTAGAATACAAAGCTGGTTTTGGTTGGCAAGCTGCAGGATTATTTGGCAGCAAAGAAACTTGGAATTCATTCCTAGATAGTACAGCAACCACCTACACTTGGAAGTAAGCGATATTTCAACTCTAACCTGACACTTAACTCACTGCGAGCAAAATTGGCTACCTAAGTCGATTTAGCTCGCAGTTTATACAAATTATTTTTGCTCAAATAACGTCTCTCGCGACAACTTGCATAGCTTTATTCCAAAGCTGACGCTAACAAACTCTCCCATTTTGTAACCCAGCGAGAAGCGGAGACTGTAGGTGATTTTTCAATATCATTTTTAATTAACAATAAAGGAAAGTCTGTCGATTTTAACAAACTGTACCCAAGTACATAGGGGTATCTAACCGTTTGAGAGCTCAACTTTATGCCTGTGTCATCATTGCCTTTAATAATCACTGGGTTGTTACAAATGCCATCTGGGTTGTCTAATTTAGACTGAGTCCATACTGGTTGTACTTGCAAAAAAGTAACCAAGCGCTCTTTATTATCGTTACCTTCCAAAACGTCTATGCCTTGGTTATTAGCCATCATTAAACTATTAAAAATGGATTTCATCCCCAGACTTTGGTGGTCTAAATCACGACAAGTTTCCATAGTTAAACCAGCTACAAACTTAGGCGTGTCCCAGTATTCAACTAACGTGCCCCGATACTGCGTATTAATAGATGGTAAAGGTTGGCCATTATCTGCGTCTATATAAATATAGGTGCGCGACGCTGCTTTCCAACGGTCAAAAGCCGCGGTGAGCATTTGCATATCACTCAACCAAATAGCAGCCGCAATATGGCCTTCTATACGAGAATGTAACCAATTTTGCGGTGCACCTATTTTATCAGAGGTCACTAATGGCAATAACCGGTTGACAAGCTCATTCATTTTTTGCGTGTGACTATCGGTCCACCCTTCATAGCTATAACGCAAAATTTCAGCAGCGTTGGTAAACCAAGGTAATATCCAGCCATGTTGTAGAGGTGCATTTAAGCCTTCTGTATCAAACCCTTTAAAATTATTCTCATCCGTCCATGCGTTCAAATAATCCAATGCAGTTACCGCGTACATTGTATCTTTAGTGATATAACTTAAAAGGGCAAAAGTATAAGCTGTTATGCCATCTTCCGCAGGCCAATCACAAGCAAGTATTTTAGTTACACCATCTCGTCCTTTGTTAAACCCCCCACAATATATTAATGCACCACCACCAGTTTCAGGATTTTCAATGCCTGGTTTGCGAATGCGTAGCCCATCTTGATTTATATAATCAATTAAATCATTTACTAGTCTAGTCGTTTTAACATCACCATTTTGATAACGCTGTTGCAACGTATTAAGTTGGCTCATAGTCGACATCATACCAGGGTGTTTAACACCATTAATCGTCACATTGCCATCAAAGTCAGCTTCTGGATCAGAATTTGATTTTTGTGGTGTTGGTGTTGGTGTTGGTGTTGGTGTGTCATTGGACACCGTAGAATCGGAACCACTGCCACCACATCCAGTTAATGCAATGGCACTAAATAGTAAAATTGTTTGTATTATTTTTTTCATAATTTATTCCTACTCGCCAATTGCTAATAAATTAGCGGTAATTTGATATTTGCCCGCTTTTAAACTAATGAGTTGTTGTGCATTTGCTATCGAACCATTAAGTGTCAAACTGCCCTGCTGTGTATTAGTCAAAACGATATTCGCTGAAGTATTTTTGGGAACTTTAACTTCCATAGACAGAAGGTCTTTATTGATGTTCCAACTTACAGCTACTTCTCCATGCGGTGTTTTATAACTCCCACTCGCGTTGGTTAAACGCTGATTAAATTGAGGTTCGATTTTTATATGGCTAAAACCAGGCTCTAAGGGTTTAATACCCAATATTCCCTGATAAAACCACTGTGCGACCGCACCATAAGCGTAATGATTTAGCGAATTCATGCTTTCTTTACTAAAACCATCTTTTATAGAATAAGAATCCCAACGCTCCCATGTAGTGGTTGCGCCGTTATTAATAGAATAGAACCATGATGGATAGGTTTCTTTAAACAAGATTTCAAACATCACGTCACTTCGTCCCATCTCCTGCAGAACTGGTGCCAATAAAGGAGTACCCAAGAAACCAGTACCTAAGTGATAGCCAGCACGCTCGATCTCTGCTAACAAATGTTGTTGAGCTCTGTGCTTGTCATCACCATCAAATAAATTGAACGCAAGTGGTAACAAATAACTGGTTTGAGTGTTGTCTGTTTTAGCTTTTGTTTGCTCGTCATAAAACTCTCTGCGAAATGCAATTTTAATCTCGCTAAATTTTGCAGCGTACCCTTGAGCATCATCTTCATTCCCCAAAACTTTTGCTGCTCGAGATATATAATCTAGAACGCGCGCATAATAAGCAGTTGAGATCAAATTTTGCGGAGTATCACCGCGGCGACGCTGTGCTTTGTCTTGTTGTTTTGGATAAGGTTGCAACCAATCTCGAAAGCTATCCATATGTGAGATATTGTCTTTAACTTGTGTTTGATGGTAACTAAGCCATTTTTGCATCATATCGTAATTGTCAGCCAGAATTTGCTTATCGCCTGTTAAAACATAAAGCTCCCAGGGTACAATTACAGCTACATCACCCCAACCAGAAGAAGCACCTTTAGTATGTTTATTTTGTTTGGTTGGAATAAAATTGGGTACCCTACCATCCACAGCTTGCTCCTCACGCACTGATTGAAGCCAAGCAGCCCAAAAACCATAAACATCCGCCATATGCATAGATGGGCTGGCAAATACCTGGGCATCACCTGTCCAACCCAAACGTTCATCACGCTGTGGGCAATCTGTAGGAATATCTAAAAAATTACCACGCAACCCCCAAACAACGTTTTCAGCTAGCTTATTTAACTTGGTATGCGAACTGGTAAAATTAGCATGAACATTAAAATCTGAATGTTGGACTAACCCCTTAACCCAGCTCAATTCTGGTGTTTTCGATTGATCGAACCCTGATATTTCAACGTAACGGTAGCCATGAAAAGTAAAAGTTGGAATGTAGTTGATAACACCTGATTTAGCTGGCATGTAATAATCGGTTGCCTTAGCAGTGCGCATGTTGGCTGTATAAAATGTGTTGTGTTCTAAGGCCTCAGCAAAACGCACAGTTACCAACTGGTTTGCGAGCACAGGAATATTTAATTCAGGCACACCTAACATGTTTTGACCCATATCAAAAACAACCACATCAGGCTGAGGATTAGTTACCTTTA
Organism: Catenovulum agarivorans YM01; assembly: GCF_000281085.1. GTDB lineage: Bacteria > Pseudomonadota > Gammaproteobacteria > Enterobacterales > Alteromonadaceae > Catenovulum > Catenovulum agarivorans. The sequence continues at coordinate 7,299 of NZ_JH767541.1, read as the reverse complement.
CTATATCTACCGCAGATAATGTAACTTTGGTGGTAGGGGCTGTATGACGTTTAGGCGCTAGGGACACCTTACCGTCAAGAGGTTCAACAAGAACCGTATTCCAATTTGAACTATCAAAATTAATGGTATTCCACCCTGGCATTTCATAATGTTCATCATAGGTTTCCCCATCGTAATTACCTGCATCTCGAATCGGCCCATTTATAGACACCTGCCAACTATTGTCGGTTTTAACTATATGCTGAGTGCCATCTGTGTAGACTATTTCTAGTTGCGCTAGTAACGCGGACGGTTCCACATCTCTGGGCTGAGGGGACAAAATACGCCCTGTGTGCCAACCTTCGGCAACAGTCGCCGCAAGAACATTTTCACCAACTTGAATAAGGTTAGTTACGTCATATGTTAAGGTTTCTATCCGCTGAGAATAATCAGTCCAGCCAGGGGTCATTACATCCTTAGAAATTGTTTGACCATTTAAGTAAGCTTTGAAAATACCTTTAGCTGTAATATATAAACGCGCATATTTTATTTCTGACTCGCTACTAAATTTAGTACGAAGATATTGAGGACGATATAACTTGTTTTTAAAGGTAGTGTTACCTTTTTTAAATTCTCTAAATTCGTTTGCTTCTGGATGTCGAACCCATTGTGCTTTCCATTCGTTGTTTGCCAATAAGCCCAATTCTATTGTTGCAATTTCACTCCAGTTAGAAATACGACCCTGCTCATCCCATACTCTCACACGCCAATAGACACGTTGTCTTGAGCTCAGCTCTAAGCCTTGATATTTAATCCAACTACTTTGATTAGAGACTTGCTTATTGCTATCCCATAAATTGGCACTATCCATTGCATCTATACTCGTCGCGACCTGTATCTGGTATGCTTGCTGGCTTGTTAAAGCACTATTTTCGTCAAACTGCCAAGAAAACCTTGGCATCTGTTCATAATAACCGACTGGGTTTACAAACCCTTCTCCAACCTTTAAGGCAACTGGCGCAGCCAATTGCACGCTTGAATTATTGGCTAAGCCACAAGCGGCCAGCGTCAATGCCAAGCTCAGCACTAATACATATTTACGAATATTAATCACATCAAGATACATTTTAAATCCGGTAAATTAAGAATCTTAAAATTCAAATTAACTACTGTCAGGAATAGGGGTGTTCTTTGTATGTTGACACCCCTTTTGCTCATTTTTTTTATGCTAATAAAACCTTTTATCACATCAGATACAAAGTAATCGCTTTGGGGTTCAGATTTCTTTCAATCCGACGGGTTTGCCAGCTTCGCTGGGCAAACAAAAAACGCGCGGTGTTTACAAACCGCGCGTTTAGTATTTAACCGAAACTAATTTGCTATTCTAGAGCCAACTTGATTAGTCTAGTTTTATCTGGTCTAGATTTGGCCCACTTTCACCTTTTGTTCTGAGCTCAATGTGATTGGCACCCTTCACCAAGGTAAATTCAACCTCAACGACACTCCAATAATTTACCCAACTTCCAGTCGATTTAAATTCAACCGTAGTGACAAATTCATTATTTATGTATAGATCGAGCGGGCGTTTAGACTTTTGATCATTGTGAGTATAACGAATGAGCGATTTGTATACACCATCTTCGCCATCATTCTCGTGATACCAATACAGCTTACCTTCTTTATCGTTGAAAGTAGTGTAAGAGCCACCATGTACCCACTTAGCATCGCTTTTTGCTTCAGCGCCAGTTAACTCAGCCGCTTCGGCTTGTAGTCTGAGGCCTCTACCAACCCACATTTTGGCAGAGTCTTTATCGCCCCAAAACAGACCAACACCATCACCAAATTTTTGCTCCATAGAGAGCACAACTTTATCGTTTATCAGTACTTTAGCGTAAACGGTATCGCCGTTTTCGACATTGAATGGCTCTGTGTATGGCTTCATCTCTGTTGCATATGCATCATTAACTGTATAGAAAATTTTAACCTGTCGCATTTGATGACGAGCACTATCCGTTAATGGAATATATTGCACATCAATACTAACTTGGTTAGATAGGCGCAAGGCTTCATCGCCAATAATTGCCCCTATGGTGGCAAATTCTCTCGCTTGCGGATATTTCATCTCAACAAAGGCGCGGGTTTTCCCCATAAACAATGAACGGAAGTTGGCGTGAACACGGTTTGTATGGTCATACGGAGAACCATTTTCTAATGCCTTTTGTTTTACCCCACTCGAAAAGTGGTAATAAACTTTGTTGGCACTATAAGGGTAAAACTCATTAGCTTTATCTAACACTTGTGATGTTATGACTTTAGTTGCAGAGAAACCAGATTCAGCGGCAAATTCTTCCACATAGTGTTGTAAAGAGACTGGCGCACCGGCAGTATTTAAGGTTTTTTCTAAAACTTTTTGACCATTTTTATAACCAACAGCCGTTAGCTTCCCTGGTTGCCAAGGCACCAACCACTCACATTGCATTTCTTCAGCTTTAAGGCCAGGTTTATCTCGACCGAGTGATTTACCGTTAAGGAAGAGCTCAACTTCATCAAGATTTGAATAAACCCAAACTGGAATTTTAGTACCTTTTGCCATGGTGGGATGTGTCCAACTTGGCAAAATATGTAACGACGGCTCATCTAACCATTGGCTACGATAAAAATGAAATAAGTCTTTTTTAAAACCAGCTAAATCTAACGCACCGCCCATAAATGAATGGAATGGCCAACCACCATGCGCTAACCCAGCTTCACCGTGATAATCAAACCCAGTCCAACGGAAATGCCCTGAGTGGTATGGTAAATCGCGCGCTCTTTCCCAATTTTTTCGAGCGCTAATACGCACTGTCGCATTATCGTAAGATGAATTTAAATGTTGTTTCTGGTTACTCCAATCTTTCGGATCTTTCCAATCGTAAAAAAATATTTCGTTTTCCGTTAGGTCAGGCAGATCATAGGTATTGTTTAATGGGCCATCCCGCCACCAAGTTTGTGTACGGTAGTAACCACGAGTCTGCCATGTATGTGGTGCTTCAGTTGAAATAAACGGCTTATCATACTCAAACCCTTCTAAGAAGTTTTTATTTTCTGAACCACCGTTAACGCCCACTACCTCCATGTCTTCTTTGTTTGATGAACCAGAAGTTACCATTCTCGTAGGGTCGAGTTGTTTAACCGCTTTAACTAATTGTGGTGCAATCTCACCGTGCGTTTCGTTCCCTACGCTATAAATAATGATTGAAGGGTGATTGCGATTACGTGTTACCCACTCTGTAATATCTTTTTGCCACCATTGTTCAAAATGATAACGACCGTAATCGTGGCGAGCTTTTTGACGCCAACCATCAAATATTTCATCCATTAACATGATACCTAACTCATCGGCTAAGTCGTAAAACATAGATGGATATGGGTTGTGACCCAAGCGCACAGCATTAACCCCCATATCTTTTAATAATTGCAGTTTCCAACGCAATAATGGTTTAGTCCAAGCGCCGCCAACAGGGCCACCTTCAAAATGCTCTGATACCCCTTTAATTTTGACGTTTTTGCCATTAATCCAAAAGCCCGTGTCGGTTTTCCAAGCAATTTCACGCACACCAAAGTTAGTATTGTCGCTATCGATTACTTTGCCTTCATGCAATAGGTCAATATTCAAGTTATACAAGTAGGCATCATGTGGGTTCCAACGTTTTGCATTGTCTAATTGGAACGAGAATTGATAGTTACCTTGTTGTTGGATAGCAGAAAGTGTAGATTTGCCAGTTAAAACCTCACCACCATCTTGGTCGACCAGCCGATAACGAACTTGATAGTTGCTCGCATGGTTTACTTTTTGACTTAGTTCAAACGCAGTTTGAACAGTGGTTTGTTTACCAACTTTAGGTGTAGAAACAAATAAAGAGTTGTGCTTGATATGAGTTGGGTTAACCACTTTCAATTTTACCGGCGCATAAATACCACCGGGGTGATACCAACGAGCGGAAGGCTGTAGAGTATTATCAACCCGCACACTGATGACATTATTGTCTTTTTTTAAGTATTTTGTAATCTCATAGTGAAAGCTAATATAACCGTAGGGGCGAGAACCTAACAGATGGCCGTTTAACCACACTTCACTATTCATATAAACGCCATCAAAATGGATGAAAACTTGTTTGCCTTGCCATAGGTTATTAAATGCAAAGTGTTTACGATACCAAGCTACGCCTCCGCCGTGATAACCACCAGCTTGCCCTTGAACTCCGTCTTCACTGACACCCTGTTCAAAAATATAATCATGGGGAACATCTACTAAATTCCAACCACTATCATTGTGGTCTTGGTTTTTAAACGCAGAATTGTCTGCCAATTTGAATTTCCAATTATGATTAAAGTTAATTTCTTTTGAGTGGGAAAATGCGCCTGCGGAATTGCTAAAAATCAATCCAGTGACACACAACAGCAGCATGACTACTGTGTGATTAAATAACGTCATAACTCTCGCAGACTTCATTTTTCTATTACCTTGTTCTATTAGTTGCTAAATCTTGGGCCTGTATATATTTATGCGCTCACCAGAGCATTCTGATACCCACAGGCTACAAATAAATTCATTATGACTACTCATAAAGCAGGGGTATCAGTTTTCAAGTTACCGACCTATTACTAATAACTTTGCCAAATTTAGGCTTAGCTAACACCAGCTGTGAACAACAAAATAGTCAATCAAACAAGAGAATAAAATGAAAAAATTTAAACTTGCTGCTGTATTAACCAGCTTAATTCTTACGGCGTGCAATAGCACTTCAAATACTCAAAGAACCGCAGCCGAACAAACCAACACAAGTAAACAGACTCCACCAAATGTTGTCATCATATTGTCGGACGACCATGCATGGAACGACTATGGTTTTATGGGTAGTCCACACGTTAATACTCCAGCTTTGGATAAATTAGCAGCTGAAGGTGTAACTTTTAGCCGCGGTTACGTTCCGACGTCGCTATGTCGACCATCTTTAGCGACAATAGCGACAGGATTATACGCATCACAGCACCTGATTACGGGTAATGATCCTGCACCAAGTGTCTATGGTAAAAAGAACTCGGCTGCCTACAATGCTGCGCGTGAACAGCTCATTTCTAACATTGATAGAGTAGCTACTTTGCCACAAATGTTACGCGAAAAAGGTTATGTATCACTACAAACAGGAAAATGGTGGGAAGGCAGCTATAAGCGAGGAGGTTTTGACCAAGGTATGACCCGAGGCTTTCCTGAAAAAGGCGGTCGCCATGGTGATGATGGTTTAAAAATTGGTCGCGAAGGAATGGAGATAGTGACTAATTTTATTGACCAAGCCAAAGCCGACAACAAACCATTTTTTGTTTGGTACGCACCATACATGCCACATGCGCCACATACACCACCAGAGCGCATACTAAACAAGTACCAAGGTAAAGGTTACCCAGAACCAGTGGCAAAATATTACGCTATGGTTGAATGGTTTGACGAAACCAACGGCCAGTTAATGGATCATTTAGACAAAACTGGTTTAAAAGACAATACCTTAGTGGTTTATGTATCAGACAATGGTTGGATCCAAAACCCAAATAAATCGCATACTTATTTAACTCGCTCAAAAATGAATCCTGACGAAGCAGGTGTGCGTACGCCAATTATTTATTCATTACCCAGCCAATTTAAAGCGCAAATGCGCAATGAAATGACCAGCAGTATTGACATAGTGCCAACCATATTAGGTGCAGCGGGTATTGAAGTACCAGCGGGTTTGCCTGGGTTAAATTTATTTGAAACTTTGAAACAGCAAAAATTAATTCAGCGCAATACCATTTATGGTGAAGGCTATGGCCACGATGTTGTAGACCTAGACAATATTGAAGGTTCGTTATTGTACCGCTGGGTGATTGAAGACGATTGGAAATTAATTTTAAGTTATGACGGTGAAAATCCACGTTGGACAGATAAACACTCTATGATTGGAGAACCTCGTTTGTACAACTTGGCACAAGATCAATACGAAACCACCAATTTAGCTGAGAAAAACCCAAAAATCGTCAAACGATTAGCGCAAAAATTAGTAGATTGGTATCCAGTTACCAGCCGAAAATTATTAACCAAATAAGTTTAATGTAGGGTATTAATTTTTCTGCCAGTTGCATTTTCCTAGTAAGCATTAAACCAGCATTTATTACTAGGAATAACAATGAAAAACTCTAAAATCATGGCAAAAATATGCAGCTGCGTGCTGCTATTTTTGTCATTTCCATCCCTTGCAGTTGAATGGTCAGCCGAATGGATTTGGCCTCAAGGCAGATTTACTGACCCAAACACTTGGGCTGCTTTTCGCAAAGAAGTTAACCTAAGCGAAACCAGCGCTAACAGCATGGCTTATATCAGTGCCGATACTAAATACTGGTTATGGATTAATGGTGAATTAGTCGTTTTTGAAGGTAGCTATACTGGTGGCCCAAGCCCAGTAAAACCATCACCAAGAGTCGATTTTTATCCGATTGCGTCAAATAAATATTACGACCAAGTTGATATCAGTAAGTACCTTAAAAAAGGTAAAAATACCATTGCTGCTTTGGCTTGGTATTATGGTGACAATGGCCAAAAAGGTACTTATATTTCATCCAATACAGGCGGTTTTATCTTTCAAGCACAAGTTGGCAAAACCACAATAGTATCGGATGATAGTTGGAAAGCGATAGACCACCCAGCTTATGATAAAAAAGTGCTTAAGAAAAATCCTTACCGAATTGCTGCTTGGAGTGTAAAGTACGACGCACGTAAAGACCTGCGAGATTGGAGTGAACGAGCTTGGAACCAACCAGGTTTTGACGACTCACAATGGCAAAATGCCAAATCAAAAAAACAGCCTGGTCGTGCACCTTTTTTTGATTTATTTCCCAGCGAAATTCCAATTTTAAACAACTATGGTCTAGCTAACTGCACCAACTACCCAGAGCGCAAATTTCCATTTATCGCCGATGGCAAAAAAATTCGCTGTAAACTCGATTTTAATAAAAACTTTACCCCTTATTTTGATATTGAAGCGGAAGCGGGTTTAAACATACACATCAAATCAAATATGCGTTTAAACACAATTGAAACCTTTTATACAACAAAAGCAGGTCGCCAGCAGTTTGAATCATACTCTTGGTTAAACGGCCGCATTATCGAATACACTATTCCAAAAGGAGTAAAAGTACACGGCTTAAAATACCGTTGGACAGGTGTCGGCTCAACCCCTGGGCATTTTGAAGTTGACGATGCTTGGTATAGCCGCATTTGGCAAATGGCCGAAAATACCTTATACATTT
>NZ_JH767540.1:15510-71954 GCF_000281085.1 Catenovulum agarivorans YM01 | reverse complement strand
TGAATCAATCATAACATCCTCTAATTAGGTGGCCAAAATCACTCTACCACTACACATGCTGGGACTCCATAAATTTAATGGTAGAAAATGTACAGCACATAACAAGTTGCTGCACTTGGAAAAATTCCTCTCTGCGCTCCCAATTTACTGGCGAGCTCAGCGTTAAGTAGTAAGGAGAGCATTGTTTGTTCACATATTTAAGAAGTTTATTTTCCACCGATTTAATCATGGAGTTAAGTGAGCAAAAGCTGGTCATTCGCGGCTTCAAAGACGGAATTTTATATGAAGATGAGCCTATTATCGCAATTGAAGAAACAAATAAAGGTGAAGTTGTAAAAGCAATTGGTGCTAACGCAAAGTCAATGGCATCTAGTAATATTACAGTTTCAAACCCATTCAAACACTCTCGATCTTTTATTGGTGATTTCTATCTAGCTGAAAAAATACTTCAACATGGTGTTTATACAATCCACAAATCTTTTATTCGACCAGCACCAAGGGTTATTATGCATCAACTTGAAAAGGTTGAAGGCGGCTTAACTAACATCGAAGATCGGGTGTTAAGAGAACTTGCGTGTGGTGCAGGTGCAAGAGAAGTAATAATTTATACGGGTAGTAAAATCAACACTAAACTTGATACGTATGAATCTATAAAAGCTAGAGTATTAGCTACTTAAAAAACGCTTCAACTCTTGACTAAGTTCACGTTGGTGTTAGCTTTTTAGAGGTGGAATATCTGCGAAGGAGCTAACATGAGCGATTTAAAAAAATATGTAGCTAATAGAAAGATACATGAGCTCGCTTTTTCTGATGACTATGATGAAGGATATCAAGCATTTAAGTTTGGTGTGGTGTTAAAAGAAGCACGTAAACAAGCGGGCTTAACTCAACTTGATTTAGCTGAAAAGTTAGCAACGCAAAAAAGTGCCATTTCACGTATAGAAAACCACTCAGAAGATGCGAAACTCTCAACCTTAGAAAAATTTGCCGCTGCACTGGGCAAAAAACTCGAAATTAAACTGGTTTAAATGATTGTCCTGTCTGATATTCAAATTATAGATTTGCTTTTTAGGTGCACGTCAATTGGCATTTTACTGTCGAGCATTCTGCTCGTTTGGCGCGGTAGAACGGGTGGTAAGTCCAATACCGTTTGGCCGGTTATCAGTTGTTTAAGCTGCATTATCAGTTACATTTTGCTGACATCACCAATAGACGATGACCACTATGGTGGGGTACGCCACTTATTATTGTTAATGACAGACGCTAGCTGCTTTGCTGTTTTATGGCTTGCCAAAAGTTTGTTAAATCCAAAATTTACTTTGGCTAAATTAGACAAGCGGATATTCGTGCCGCTAGGGCTGTACCTACTTTGGTTGGTGTATCTATTTTTGGTATTAGGTGGCCGCAGCATAATGCATGATGTTAATCATGTTGTCGGCCTAGCCATATTCTTGTACGTTATTTATTTGTGTTTAAGTGAATATTTCGATGACTTAGATAACCAACGCAGAAACTATCGGCTGTTATTAACAGTTATATGTGTAAGTTACATGAGTGCGCTTAGTTTATTTGAATTAGTGTTTAACGAAGTACGCAACACTTGGCAATTCAGTCTTGTAAATAGCATAGGCGTTTTTGTTATTGCAGGGTTTTATTTATTCCAGAGAATGCAGCAGTGGCAACTTATCCCTGTGAGTGTACCTTCGCCAAGCCAAACGCAAAGTAGCAAAGTACTAAAACTGAACCAATTGATGGCTGAGGGAGCATTTTTGCAATCAAACTTGACTATAGGTGAGTTGGCAAGTCAGCTAGGCATGCCAGCCCATCAACTCAGACTGGTAATAAATAGTGAGTTAGGTTTCAGCAATTTTTCGAATTATTTAAATAGTTATCGAATTCCGTATGTTTGTGAGCAGCTAAAACAGCCAAGCAAAATGCAAACACCAGTTCTTACTTTGGCGCTTGAGGCAGGGTATGGCTCAATCGCCCCTTTCAACAGAGCGTTTAAACAGCAAATTGGTATGACCCCAACGCAATATCGTAATCAATTTTAAAATTGATCTGATTTTTTTATTATCGATTAGAAAATATATTTATTTTTCAAAAGAATAGCGCCAAAGCTAATTCCTTGGATATTGATATGAAAAATAAAATTATACTGAGCATTATTTTTTTGCTCGGTGTTTGCTGCTTTACTATTTGGCCTGTTTACCATGCTTTAATGTACAAAGGCTTGGTACCAATGTTGGGTAAACCTGATATTCCCCGCCCAATAAACCAGCCGCAGCAAAGCAAAATATTTAACCAAAGTTTTCAGCACTTGAGCAACAAAGCTATCGCCGTACTGCAAGCTCAAAGTGACGCGATTGCAGCGCCGGGTTATACCGCTGCTGTGGCGATTAATGGTGAAAAAATTTGGGGAGGCAGTTGTGGCTGGGCGAATATTGAGATGCAAATACCTATGACGCCACAAACACAGTTGCGGGTAGGGAGTACTTCAAAAGCCATTACATCGGTCGGATTAACACAGTTAGTTAAACAAGGTTTACTTGAGTTAGACGCGCCAATCAAAAATTATCTAGATGATTTACCGAACGCATCTTGAGCGAATATCACTGCTCGGCAACTTGCTTCGCATATGGCTGGCATCCCACACTACGGACAGAATAGCGAATTTCTAGGTATGATAGCTACGGTCAAAGCAGATGAACACTTTAATAATGTTGCAGATGCTCTGAGTTTATTTGATGACAGTGAACTATTGCATGAACCGGGTGAAAAATTTGCATACTCTAGTTTGGGGACTGTTTTACTGAGTGCGGTCATGCAAGCTGCCGCTGAACAAAATTATCAAAGCTATATGCATCAATATGTACTTTCGCCGCTTAATCTAACAAGCACCACTTATGAAACGCCACAACGAGAACTCCCATTAATAGCCAATTTTTATTGGCGAGATGAAAATGTAGCTAATTTTTACAAACCTTGGATGAAAGTTGATTTAAGTCATCGTTTAGCAGGTGGTGGTTGGGTTTCAACTTCGCAAGATCTAGTAATGCTAGGGCAAGCGTTTTTGAATGATCAATTTATTTATCCAGAAATACGCAATGAATTCTGGTCAGTGCAGAAGCTTAACAATGGCTTAGATAATCATCAAGGTTATGGCATTGGCTGGCGTGTGCATCCATTAGATTTGGGCCAAGGTTATGCAAAGCAAACATATATGCATCACGGTGGCGTGAGTGCAGGTGCACAAAGCTTCTTAATGGTGTTGCCAAAATACAAGATGTCGGTGGCTGTTAACACTAACGTTAAAACAAAAAAGTTTGGTGACTTTAGCAAGGTTGCTTTTGAACTAGCCCGTTTGTTTATTGACGAGTTAGATACAACGCAAAACTTCTAACTATAGGGGATTCTCAAATGGAACAACTGAAGAAAATTGTTGGTGTGATTTCAATGCTTGACTGATTTCTCATAGGTGGTAATTTTTTGAAGGAGAAACTCAGATTATATTCGTTAGAGTTGATATGAAGTCATGAAATACCAATGCCCCAACTGCCATAAAGCCATATTCAACCGCCGGATAAAAACGTGCGAGTTTTGCTGTGCAGTTTTGCCTGCCGAATTGCTGTTAAGTGCTGAAGATAAAAGGAAGTTAAATAGGCAATATCTTCAAGGGCAGGCCGATAACGCTAGACAGGAATTTGAGCCTATAGATAGGCCAGTTTTTGACGATTCTCCGTTTGATTCAACAATAGGGCTAGGTGACAAATTTATTGTGCTTCCTAGATCTTCAAGAAAATGTATTAAATGCCACTTAACCATTCCAAATGATGTGGCTGATTGCCCAACTTGTTTTGGAAAACCTGCTGAAGCAGTGCCAAAAGTGCGGGGTGAGTTTTATGCAAATTTATCGACGCATACAACTATTGGGAAGTGGTTTTGGCTGGTGGTTGTGGTATTTATTATGCTGTTGATTTTGGTGGTTTATTGATTAGGATTGAGTGAAGTGCGTATATTAATACATTTAGCCTTACTTAAAGGTAATTGAAAGCTAAGATATAGCAATATCTTAGCTAATTTGTTAAAACTATCAGCTGGTTGGTTTTCTTAAGGTTCGTATGAAAAACTTAGCTACGATCACGTCCTTAGTGTTTCTAGTTCCTATTCTCGGTAAGCAGTATTTACCTGAGTTTTTTTCACTTTGGTACATTCAATGGTTTGTTCTCGCGGCATTTATGTCCTTGAGCATTTTACTCCCTTTTGGGTTTGCAAAGTGCCTTCTTATTCCGAAATACAATCAACAGGCATTTTTGTTTCTTTTTCTGTTTTTACTTGTTTCTGCTTTAAATGCCTTTGGTATCAATGGCTTTGATTCCATACGTACTATATTGACTATTTCAAATAGTACTCAGGCTATTCCAAAGCAAGCTTCAATAGCAGCAGTTGAGCATGAAAAAGCTGATGTTAGAGAGGCTATGGCAAAGGCTATTTATATAGAACACGGGCTTCCGGTAGTTTACAAAGATACTTCTAACGAGCTTATTTTATACAAGCCCACAGCAATAGATGAGCAAAAATACAATGAAAGACATATCATTGTCGGAAAAGCTAAAACGCTCATAACACAAGTTACACAGCAAAAAAAAGAGGCTATGTATGCAGTGATATGGCTTCACGGTAGTTTCTTTGTAATCTTTCTAACCACTTTCATTTGGGGAAGACGGAAGTCAATTAACCAATCAACGCGGGATGAGGAGCCTAAAGGTTTTATATGAACGTAAAATTAACTGATATTGAATGGGCGGTTGAATTCGCTTCTGCTGGCTTTGGAGATAATGAGGCATATTTAGACACGCAAACTGGCGCTATTTACTACGTTGGTGACGCGGTTGAAGAACCAATTCCTGACGATTTGTTTGAAGACAGCAAGTATTTGGCTCTTCCCAATAAGCAAGATCTAGGTTTAGGCAAAAAGTTGGCGATTAATTTTGTTGCCGAAACGCTGCCGGATCACCTTGATAAAGCGTATGAAATTTTCAGCCGTAAAGGTGCCTATGCGAGATTTAAAGAATTTTTGAGCTCGGTGGACAAGCTAGATTTATGGTATTCGTACGAGGAGCAGTCTCTCAATCAAGCTATAAAAGACTGGTGTAATATCAATAATGTGAAAATTGACAGCGGCGCCTAATAATCAAATGTTGGAATTCGCCTTGGCTCAGTATCATTATTAAAATCAAAGTATAAAAAAACACCTTTGCTGCTTGCGCAACAAAGGTGTTTGGGTTTGTTGATTATCAAATCAAACAAAGTGACAGGGATTATACAAAGTTACAATTTAAAAGGTGTAGCGGGCGCCTACATTGTACCTTGGTGCCATCTGACGGATATCCAATAGCATGCGCTCGTGGCGCCCGTGGTCTCGTGTGTACTCGTCGGTAATATTGATACCCTCCACAAATACTTGTAACTGTTCGGTTACGTCGTAGCTAAAATTGATATCAACTTGGCCAAATGCTTCGGTATATCTTGGGTTGTTACGGCCATCAGTGTTGGCACTCGCCAAGAAAGTATCACGCCAGTTGTAGGCAATACGCAGCGACATTTTGTCGTTTTCGTAAAAACCAACTAAGTTAGCAGAATCACCAAAACCATCGATGGCAAATTGTGATGCTAAGTTGGAGTTATCAAAAGTTACGTCACCTTCGGTAATGGTTGCATTGGCGCTAATACCAAAGCCAGTCTCACCAAATACGTGTTGCACGGCTAATTCGTAGCCATACAAGTAGGCTTCTCTGTCAGAATTCGATGGGATTGAAATTCTAAAGTCGACCAATGGGTCGGCTAATTCACCTGCTTCAATCGGGACTATAGTAATAAAACCTTTATCATCAACAGTTACGCCTTCACTGTAGTTGTCTGCAATATATTGGCGTATAAGTAAGTTTGAAGTAAATCCTGCATCAAGCGCTGCTTGAACTCGCGGGCCAGCTCCTGGGTTGCGTAAACCAAAAGCAGATTCAATCTTAGAGCTTGTGCCTATGTAGTTTTTAACATCTTTACGGAAGAAACCTACAGCTGCATAACTTGCTTCGTCGTAATACCACTCAACCGCTAGATCAAAATTAGTGGACTCTAGTGGTAATAACGATGGGTTACCTTGGCCGCCTGAACCTTCAACTCTGGTGAGTTGTGAGCCTAAAGTTTTGCCACCTTGCATATCGCCGTACGATGGGCGGGCTATGGTTTTACCGTATGATGCTCTAACTTTCACATCGTCCATTGGCTCGATAGCAAAATCTATACTCGGCAACCAGTTATCATAGTTACCTGATTCTGAGGTAAAGGTTGAAATCGCTAGCCCTGATTCTGGATCTATGGCCGGCAGTAATGCAATTTCATTTTCACTTGCCCATTCTACACCTGAATATGCAGGCACTTTAGCTTTTGCAAAGGTATCTGTTGTTTCGTAGCGTACACCCATCAATACATTTGCTGGCATATCCATTACATCAAATACTAAGTTTGCTTGTACATATGCCGCTTGCGATTCTTCAATGGTAGTTCGGTCGGTCGTGAAGTTTTCACCACCACAAAAACGCGGGCCGCATGGCCATTCGTTTATATCGTCGGTTGAGAAGTTAGTTGCAACAAAATCAGCAACGGTTTCAAAATCCCAATCAATATAATGTGGCGCTAAATCTGGGTCAGCATGGCCTGGTATTTTGTCGTACGCGTCACCTAAAGATTTTTTTGTAAACCAATCGTCATCAAAGTCACTTGGTTCACCAACACCACCCCAGCTATTGCGAGTTGCGCTTGCGTATCTTTGTTGGTTTTCAACTGTAGTGTCGTTGATACCAAAGTCGATGCTTTCAACTATGCCGTCATCAAAAACAAATTTACCTTTAACTTGTAATTGTTCTATATCTGAACGCTCGTAGTTAGTACCAAAGTTACTACCGGCAGCTAAAATGTCCTCTGGCTCAAAACCATCGACGCCGTCAGGATAATCAAAATTCATTACTGGCATATCTTGGGTAAAGTCTGTGGTTTGGCGAATTCGCTGCTGCGAAATCATCGCCAATGTGCCCCATGAACCAAATATACTGTTAGGTTCGTGTTTAGCTGAAGAGTCGTGGTAATCAAGTTCTAACGCTAAATTTTGGTTTACTTGATATTTTAAGTTTAAGCCGACTGAGCTATTGGTGTTTTTAGTACCTGATTTTGAACGACCGGTATTAATACCTGTACCTTTAATTTCACCCACTTTAGCTTGTTTATAACCATCAGTATCTTGGTATTGCATTGGATAAACTACGCCGTTTTCATCTGGCTCAGACCAAATTAGCGTTGAATATTTGTAGTCGCGTGAGAACCAAGCCGACATATCGGTCAGTTCTCGATCTATGGTTTTTTCTGAGTAGGTGTAATCAAGGCGTGCGGTTAATGCATCAAAGGGTTTGTACTCTAAAACCAATTGGCCGTTAATACGTTCGCGATATGCTTCATTTAGCTGGTACACAATATTCTGCGGTACACCATAAATAAGCCCATCTTCTGGTTTATTTAATGTCGCACCTTCTGGCGCTACGTCAGGAAGTGCACCTGATATGGTATTGCCATTAGCGTCTACTTCAGCTCCTGGTTCGCCTGCACCTGCGCCTGATCTAAAAGTATGCCAGCCTGCATTTACAGAGGCGTTACTGTTACCACTGTGGCGTTCTTGGTATATGCCAACTAAAGCAACACCAAAAGTATCATCGGCAAAGGTGTCGCTATAAATACCGGAAATTTCCGGTGTCCACTTATCACCTTTTTTAGTTGAATCGTCATTAACTGCTTTTACGCCTAATGAGATTTTTTGTCCTGGATTTGCAAGTGGGCGAGGGGTAATAATATTAATTGTGCCACCCAAACCACCGGTTGGCATAAAAGCTTTACCGGTTTTATATACTTCAACGCCTGTTACGCTTTCAGATGCTAAATCTGAAAAGTCGAACGAGCGAGTAGGGGTTGGCATTTGACGGCCATTTAACAAAACTAAGTTTTGTGATGGACCCATACCACGTATGGTGACTTGGCTACCTTCACCGTCGCTACGGCTGATAGATACACCGGTAATACGTTGTAGCGACTCGGCTAAGTTGGTGTCTGGAAACTTGCCAATATCTTCTGCTGAGATCGCATCAACTATACCAAAGCTATCGCGTTTTACGTCCATAGAACGGATTAAACTGCCACGAATACCTTTTACATTGATAACTTCGACTTCTTGGTCGTTTTGCTCTGCTGCTAATTCTGCTGCCAGTGCTGTGTTAAAGCTGCCAGTTATCCCGGTTACTAATGCAGAAGCGCCAAGTATTAGGCTCATCTGTTTAGCTAACTGGGTTGGTCTAAATTTTCTGTTATGCATAATTTCACCCTAGTGTGTTCAATTATAGTAAGTACCCCGAGTTCAGGTTATATGTTTTTAAACTTCTCGTTACATTTTTGAAAAGTCTGAAGCGAGATTAAGTTACAAATAAAGTTAAATCGTTTTGTCGCCCTATAATTCGCATATTCGAACGTTCGAATTGCTTATGAGAACCTGTGGTGACTGGTGGTCATATTTGTCACCACTGGTTCTATCGGCGCTTAAAGAAACTTTAGTTTGTTAGCCATTACTGACATTTAATCCCGGCTTGTGCGGCCGATTGCGGCACTAACCTAACTCGCGCAAAGGCTAATTGGTTTGCTTTGCTGCTAGATATTTCAAACGGTGCAACTGTGTTGCTAAAGTCTGCGCCTTGTTTTGCGAAACAACTTAAATCAACACTGATATCCGCCCATTGTTTTACTGTTTGTTGTTGCAATAAGCTGGTGATATCCACTTGCCCTTGGCAGCCTTCACCACAACTTACTGACAAATGCACAGGTGCTTGCACTGTTTGGTCAACCCGAATTTGCAGCTCTAAACTGGTTTGGGTATCAAGGTATGCAGATAAATCGTGTGGTTCACTCCAAGCTAAATAAGCTTTTGCTAAGCTGTTGCCTTGCCAAGTTAATAAGCGTGCATCTTCTTGCACGTTTTTATCCGTGGTTTTTAGATGTAGATTATCTGAGCCTTGAGTAGTGACTACGCTGGTGGCAACTGGTACTGCCCATAAGTTTTTGTCACCTAAGTACAATCCAAGATCGGCTTGCGGTTGCGATTCAAACAAGGTTACTGCTTGGTTAAAGTCTTTTTCTAACGGAATTTCCGCTACTTCATTTAGGTTATCAGCTAGCGTGTCTTTGTCTTGATAAGTTAAACCATAACCATATGGGAAGAGTGGGTCGTAGTTTTTATCACCAAGATTCAACACAACTTGTGCATCAGATTTAGGCCACGAATACGAAAGTTTGCCTTTAAAGTCGAACTTTATCTTGCCTTGTTTATCTGTGAATAATACATCACTTACACCAACGCCTTCAGAGCCTGGTAACCATGCTGCAACAAAAGCGTCTGATGCATTCAGTTCTGCATTTACCCATAATGGACGGCCTGAGATAAATACCGAAACAACCGGAATGCCTTGAGATTTAAGTTTTTGCAGTAATTTAATATCGCGTTTATTGCCGCGTTGGTACTCAATGCCTTTAATATCGCCAACACCTTCGGCATATGGGTTTTCACCAAATACCACAATAGCCACATCTGGTTTTTGTTCGAATTGACCTTGTTCATTTAACTCAACTTGGCCACCAGCTTGTTCGACCGATTGTTTAATACCATCATAAATTGAAGTACCACCCGGGAAGTCGGCATTTACGTTGCCCGTACCTTGCCACGAGATAGTCCAACCGCCACTCTGTTTGCCAATATTGTCTGCGCCACTACCAGCAACCAATACTTTTTGTTTTGGGTTAAGTGGTAAAACATTGTTTTTGTTTTTCAGTAAAACCAGTGATTCACGTACAGCTTGGCGCGCTAAATCTCTGTGTTGCTTTGCGCCTAATAAAGCTTGTTCACCAGCAAAAGCTCTATTATTTGGTGATACACCATCAAATAAGCCTGCGCGCATTTTTACTCGTAAAATTCGACGAACTGCATCGTCAATTCTACTTAATGGAATTTCACCACTTTTCACTTGATTTACTGTGTTGTGGTACATGGCTTTCCATTCGTTTGGCACCATAATAATGTCGACACCGGCATTAATGGCTTGCGCACAGCTTGCATTGCTACAACCAGTTACTTGGCCATGGCCATCCCAATCACCCACAATTAAACCATCAAAGCCCATTTTCTCTTTGAGCACTTTGGTTAACATGCTGTGGTTGCCATGCATTTTTTCACCATGCCAGCTATTGAAAGAGGCCATTATGGTTTGCACACCTTCTTCTATTGCGCTGATATAACCTTGTGCATGTATGTCGATTAGCTCTTGCTCGCTGGCTAGATTATTGCCTTGGTCTATACCTAAATCTGTGCCACCATCACCCAAAAAGTGTTTTGCCGTGGCAATTACTTTGCCGTCAGCCATAAAGTTGCTATCTGCATGGCCTTGCATGCCGTTAACCATAGCGCGCGCGTATTCTTTGACGATTTTCGGATCTTCAGAATAACCTTCGTAAGTACGGCCCCATCTATCATCTCTAACAACAGCTACGGTTGGCGCAAATACCCAATCAATCCCTGTGACGCGAACTATTTTTGCCGTCGCATCACCAATTTTTTCCATCAAGTCAGGGTTGTTCATTGCACCCAAACCTATGTTGTGTGGATAGATAGTCGCGCCAATTACATTGTTATGGCCGTGTACTGCATCTGTGCCCCACATAGTTGGAATTGTGCTGCCATCTTGGCTGGCATCAATTGATGCGTTGTAAAGCTCGTCGGCTAAATCTACCCAGTCTTGCATGCTGGCGTATTTGTCATTATTTGGAAAAGCACCACCACCATTTAGGTAAGAACCAAAACCATATTTGCGCATGTCTGCTATATCAAATGCGCGAATTTCTGGTTGGATCATTTGTGCTACTTTTTGTTCAAGCGTCATGCTGGCAATAATTTGATTAATGCGTGCTTCTTGCACATCATCTTGTTTAATTTTACTACTGACCGCTGGCCATATATCTATATTGGCTTGACTGCTAACAACAGCACCTACTTTATCACTGTCGTTTGTTGATTCTGTATGTTGGCACCCACTTACTGTTAAGCTGGCTATTAAAGCCAAATACACGCTGTTCAGCTTATACTTTTTGATCACCTTTATTTCCTCGTCTGAATGGAGTCAGCTTAACTGTAAATAAAAGGTTAATCTGTTGCGTCTCAGTGGTTGAAAAATGACAAATTAGAACGTTTTGGGACTTAGTCGAACGTTCTGATTGGCGTAAAATGGGTCATGCAGACGTAAGTTGATACTCATTGTTATAGTTTTGTTACTAGCTTGGCGAAATCAACTTTGAGGTAAATATGCAATACGAAGCTAGGTTAGCAGTACCAAATTTTGTTTGGTTAATTGGCTGTATTTTTATGCTGGGTTTTGTTTTAACTTTTAGCATATTGCTGTTAATGGTGCAGTTACCAACTGATAGCTTGTCGCAAGGTAACCTGCTTTTTGCTTTTTTAGCGGTTATTTTGTTGGCTGTGGCTGGTGCCGGTAAGCTAATTTTGTTGAGCGGACAAAAATTTGCATTGATGAGTGCACTTTGGCTGATCCTGTTTAATCTGGTATTGGGTTTAGTGTTTGCGCCAATTGAACACTTTTGGTTGCAACTATTATTGCTTAGCTTATTGCTTGTGGCCGGTATTGTCAGTTTTATCGTAACCATTCCTGCGGTTGTGTTAACCGCTACCGATGACCTTGCCAGCGAGCGCGTATGTTTGTCCTATGCGTTTAAATATTTAGGTGCGACCTTTGCTTTGGTATTGTTAAGTTCTGTATTGGCTAAATCTCAGGTTTTGCAACCGCTCGACCCACTGCATTACAAAGTTATTTATACTGGTTTAACCTTAATTTTGGCTGCTTTTATGTTTTTGTTTAGCCAAAGCCAATCTGTGGATAAATCAGCCAATTGGCTGCAACAAAACAATTTACCTTTGGTAAAAATGTCACCTTGGTATTTAGCTATTTTAATAAGCGCTGCGTGGCAGGGGGCTTTAGTTAAATATTTGTCTAGCAGCAGTGAGGTGGCGTTTTTAAACGAGGTGACCCACGAGCTATTATCTTATTTAGCACTATACTCTGTTGGTTCGCTTATTGGTTTGTTTGCTGCGGCCATTGGGTTGAATTGGCTCAAAGCAAAAGTATTGATTCAATTTGCTTTATTGGCTACCGCGGTATTGTGTGCACTGCATTGGTCGCAGGTTGAGCTAAATAAGCACATTAGTTTGTTAGGCCTTATTTTAACCAGCTCTTGTTTGGTGCCGATATTTTTTGCCCAAGCTTTGGCCAATGCAAACAAACACTCAAACCAATTTATATATGTGGCTATGGGATTAAGTATCGCATTGGTTGTAGGCATTACTTTAGGATTTAACTTAGTCGCTAACAATTGATTTTACCTTAGGGTATGTTGTTAAATTGTTAACCTGAATGTATTTTGTTGAGTATCTATTAGAGTTGGCTGTTATCGATGGATAAAACCTTATTCAATTTGCACGATTTAATCCTATTGCTTAGCGCATTTGAGAGCTTAGCTATTGTTGCTTTTTTAGCTTTGAATAAAAGCACAAAAACCATAGCAAGCTTTTTATTAATTGGCTTTTTTACCATTCGCGCTAGCTTGTCGTTGCACGAACTTATTTTGTGGGGCAGTACTTTTAGATACTGGGTTTTAGACCTTTCGCCTAACATCTTTTTTATCTTTAATGTCTCTTATTTGTTAGACGCGCCCTTGTTGTATTTATACAGCCAAGCCAGTCTAAATAAAGATTTTAAATTGCAGCGCCAACATTTATTGCACCTTATTCCGGCAGTATTGTTTATTGGATTTTTAAGCTTAACTTTTTACAGCTTGCCGTTAGCAAGCAAAACAGAGCTGATAAAAAACTATACCTTTGCCGATTTTAACTTTGTCACAGCTGAGTTTGTCGCTAAATCAATTCGCCTTGGTTATATGCTGTGGCTGGTGGTGTTGTTAAAACGCTATTTTGCCCAGCAGCAACCGAGCTTTGTTATGCCAGTGTGGGTGTCGCCGCTCATTCAAGTGTATGCAGGAATTGTTGCTTGGGAGTGGTTATTAGGCTGTATTAAGGTTTATCACTCAATTTGGGGGCTAGATTATTACGATGTGGTCGAGATAATTGGTTTAACCGATTATTACCTAATATTTGCACTAACCAATGTGGCTATTTATTTAATGGTGACACATATGGCTAAAACTGAAGCGCATAAGCGTCGACAGCAAAGCCAAAAAGAGCCAATTAATATGGACTATGTGGGCAAACTCGAACAGGCAATGGAGCAAGACAAACTCTTCTTAAACCCCAATTTGTCGTTTGAACGTTTGGCAGAAAAGCTGGATATTCCAGTGAAAGATTTATCTGCAACCATTAACCGTCATTACCAAGTTAATTTTTACGAGTATATAAATCATTACCGCATTCAAGAAGCAAAACGCTTATTGGAAGATCCTAAACAAAGCCATCGCAGTATTACCGACATCTTTTACGACGCCGGTTTTAACAGTAAATCTGTTTACAATACTTTGTTTAAAAAGAAATTTAATATGACACCTAGCCAATTTCGCAAGAAATCTGCTGCAAGCGGGTAGCCATACAACTTGCTGTTGTTATGGCAACTCAAATATTAGTGCAGTGACATCTGTGTTGCTGCTATTGCTAAAGTTTAGGGTATTTTCGCCAATTACTTTAGCGCCATCACCTGCGGCTAAACTTATATCCTGCAGCTGCACGCTACCTTGCACTAGGTGAACGTATTGTTTTGTGCCTATTGTCGCGGCAAATTGATAGTTTTCACCAGTTGGCAATATAAGCTGATGCAATTTTGCATCTTGTGTTATTTGCAACGTGCCATTGTTGCCGTTCGGTGTAACAATTGTGGTTAAACCATATTGTTGACCAAAATCTTTTTGCTGATAACCGGGTTTATTGCCAAAAGTATTTGGCTCAATCCAAATTTGTAAAAAGCGTAAATCTTCAGTATTTGATGCATTATATTCGCTGTGCAAAATGCCTTTACCGGCAGACATCAATTGAAACTCACCCGCAGGTAAAGTTTGCACATTGCCAGCACTGTCTTTGTGTTGAATACTGCCTTGTAAAACGTAACTTATGATTTCCATATCTTTATGACCATGTGTGTCAAAACCTGCTGCGGGTTTAACCACATCATCATTAATAACTCTTAGTGCTGAAAAGCCCATGTGTTTAGGGTCGTAATAGTGGCCAAACGAAAAAGTATGGCGGCTATCTAACCAGCCAAATGAAGCTCGGCCACGTTCGCTCGACTTTCGAACGGAAATCATAATAGTTTCTCCTAAATCAAGCTGGCGATTAAGCCAGCTTTTTCGCTAAAATTTGGTCAACTGCAGCTTTACCTGAGCCAGAAAGTGCTAACGATACACTTGCTGCTAATAAAGCTAACCCAAACTCATAACCATTGTTTGACATAAATAAGCCGTTGGCAAAATGCACTGAAAATATCGCAACAAGCATAGTAAAGGCGAGTGCAATGGCCGCAGGGCGAGTTAACAAACCGAGTAAAATAAATAAACCACCAAAAAACTCAGCACTACCGGCTAATAACGCCATTAAAAAGCCCGGTGCCAAACCGATAGATTCCATCCAACCGCCTGTGCCTTCTAAACCATAACCGCCAAACCAGCCAAATAATTTCTGTGCGCCATGTGCCATAAAAATAATGCCGACTGGTACACGTAGCGCTAAAGTTGAATAACCTGCGGTAGATGTTGATAATTTTTGAATTAATGCTTTCATTGTTTTATTCCTCAATATTTTTAAATTAACTGCTTGGGTTAATGAGTGACTAATCACTCGTTGAAATTAAGTATAGGTATGCTAACTTCAATAGAAAATCGGAACATTTTGAAGGGGTAGTTCAATTTTTTTGAATAAAGGAAATTATGTACCAAGCTATCACCATAGATGCACTTAGAGCACTCGACGCCATCGACAAAAAAGGCAGTTTTGCAGCGGCAGCTGAGTCTTTATACAAAGTGCCATCGGCATTAACTTACACTATTAAAAAACTTGAAGAGGATATTGGTGCACCTTTGTTTGATAGATCTAAACAAAGAGCTGTGTTAACACCTGCAGGTAAATTGGTACTGGAACATGGCCGGGAGATACTGCATGCCGCCAATAAAATGGTTGATGCCGTTGCCCAATTAGAATCGGGTTGGGAAAAACAATTGCGCATAGCGCGTGACACTGTGGTACCACAAGACAAACTTTTTCAGCTACTCGGCGAATTTACTCAATTGCCACAAGATGTTGATGTGTCTATAAGTGTCGAGTCTTTAGGCGGCGGTTGGGATGCGTTACATAGCAAACGCGCTGATATTGTAATAGGTGCATCTGGTGACTTACCCAAGGGGTTATTTCACACCTATAAAATGGCCGAAATAACCTTTATTTTTGCTGTGCCACCATCACACCCACTAGCCAAAATAGACGGGACAATAGAAGCAGAGCATTTACGCCAATACCCATCTATAGTGGTTGCCGACACATCACAATTATTACCGAGCAGAGACAGTGGGTTATTTAATAGCAAGCAGGTTATTCGGGTAAATAATATGGATGCCAAACTGCAAGCCCAGCTGCAAGGTATAGGTATTGGTTTTCTGCCATTACATTTCGCAAGGCCACATTTAGACAGCGGCGCATTAATCCAAAAGCCTTGCGCAATCCCACGAGGCAACCAAGCCTTATACATAGCTTGGAATAAAGGCCACGAAGGCAAAGCATTTGAATGGTTTATCGATAAATTGTGTAAGTTGGATTGGGAGATTTAGCGCTGGCTCTATGAGTTTACTCAAACTTAGAGCTATGACGGGAACTGAAGTTAATGATTTTGGTCAACTTATTGAGCAGGCATTTTTATCTAGTTTAACTAAGCTGAACCTCACAAGTTAGCTATTTTGATATGGAGTTTTTGTTTTGAAAAATATAATTACATTCCTGATATTAAGCTGTTTTTTATCCAGCTGCTGCAGGGTTTTAGAAACGACCAAACAAACTTTCCATAACAAAATGGCAGCGCCTGTTGGTCAGGCTTATATCTACGAAAAATCTAATTTAGATGGTACAAATCACGCGAGTATAGCTGTGTATTATCGCAAGCAAGGTGACATTGAAGCATTTAAGTGGCACAGCGGAAATCATGCGGGAACCATAGTTAAAGCAGTGATAGATCAAAACTCGAAAAACGTGCTTGAATTTGAGGTTTATCGCCTTAGTTTAAAAAATGGTTTAAAACGCCAAGCTATGTTGGATACCACAGCTAACGGTGATATTCGAGTAACCTTAGGTGAAAACGTGCAGATATTTAACGAAGTTCCAGTGAGCTGGCATAGTTATGATTTCGATTTTTCTAGCTTGAGTTACGCTTATCGCTTTTTAAATGAGCCTAAACAGACTTATAACTTCCATATTTTGGATTTAGACCTGAGCGAATCGCCACCACAAATGAAAAATTTTGGTTTAGTTAGTATGCGTTTTGAGAAGCAAGATGAGCTAGGTTTAAAATATTCTATTGATGGCGCTGGGTTGGATAATCGAGGGGGATATATTTGGTTTGATCCAACAGAGTTACATATGCTGGCGTTTGAAATTCAAAAGCCAGATGAACCCGGTTACGATTCAGGCAAAATGACCCTGAAACAAATTGTTCAATTAACCGATGAAAGTTGGGAAAAATTTAAGATGGATGCTATTTCTAGTACTCATTAGCCAGACCAAAATATAAATAAAGGAGATATAAATGGATAGATTATTAATTGGCATCGGTATCGTCTGGTAGCTCGTAATTGATATATATTGTAAAACTGCGGTTGGCGTGATTGGACACGCTCGTTTTTCGCCTGGTTCATTTGAACATTGCTATTAAGATAAGAAAACCATGTCAAAAAAAGCTTTAGTATTAACTGTTAGAACCATTTGCGTGATAATTGGCTATAGTTTCTTCGTATTTTACTCTACGCCAATCGATTATGTTTTTGGAATGCTATTTTTATCAATGGGAATGCAATTTCTAAGAAATCACAAGCTAAAAAGTAGTTGGGTTGTGTATAAGACTACGACTTATATTTCGCACTTTATTTTTGTTTTGTGTTTATTATTGCTTGTTTATGACGTGGATTTGTTCAAGCTGATCTTTTTCAATGGTAGTGTTCTCATATTACTCTGCGGATTCAGTCTCATCGACCTTTACGTAGAATTCAAAGCAGAACAGTTGGAGACATAAGCTTTTGGTGAACTTGCCGTTTTTAACCCAGCCCAATTGCTTTCATTGTTTGAGCAGAATTAATCGTCAAGCAAGGAAAAACTGACTGAGTCAAAAAATAAACAGAGTGACGATATTACTCATCACTCTGTTTATTTTTTTCAATTTCACCTAATACGTCGTATAACAAAGTGGATGCTTCAGGTGAAATCAACTTTTGATTGGCATATTGCACGCAAATATCAGACGACAATAATTCAGCTTGGCAGATACATTCAAGTTGGCTAATGGTAGAACCTTGGCTAACAAATGCAGCAATTGAATCGTAACTCATATATACACGTTTTGGATCTTCCAACGCGTCAATCAAAGCTTTTGGTAAGTTCCAGTGTTTGGCTATGGCTAATATCAGTTCACTGCCACGCTGGCGCATAATGGCTTTGATGAAAAAAGAATTAGGCTCAACATCTGCATTCACTACTTTGTAGGCATCTACCACTAATTGGAAAATAATCATCTTGCCGAGTTGATTAATTAATCCGGCCAAAAAAGCTAGGTTACCCGCTTGTGGGTTTAATTCTTCAGTCGCAAGTTGTTTTGAAAATAACGCTGATTGCTGCGCATGCTCCCACAAATTTTCACCAAACGACTGAAAATAACCCGCATCAGCAGGGTTAAAGCGTTTAATAAAACTCATTAATACACATTCTTTTATGCCATTGGCACCAAGTTGAACAAATGCGCTTTTTAAACCAGCTACAGGTTTTTCCGAGCGGCGAAACATGGGCGAATTGGCCAAAGCTAAAATCGCGGCTGAGACTGCAGGCTCCTGCTTTATCAGGTCTAGCAGTGTTTGGGTATTGAAGTCGTCATTATTCATCATGGAGAGCATAGTGGCGACTGAATGTGGCATTGCAGGCAATTCGTTGATAATTGTATCGGGCTGGACTAACAGTTGTTCAACTTGATTGTAGATGGTTTGTTCCATCTCAGTCATTTTTGATTGTGGTTCACTCGCGCCCAATAAATAATCGTAAAATGCGGTATCAACAGCGTGTTGCAGACTGTTGTCTACTAGTTGGCTGTTGTGATCTTTGGTTAAATCAAGCTGAGACGAAAAGCGAAAATTGTCGCTAGTTGAGCTTTGCGCAGGGGCTAACTCAGTAGATTGCTGCTGGGTTCGTTTGTTTGTGAAAATGTTTTTCAATAAGCGAATAAACATGGTGGCCTTAATATGCACGGAATTATCAAATCACTAGAATAAGTTACATCTAGTCTAATAAGCATGGCAGGCTTTTATGACATTTCAAATCACTTTGCTTATTGTTTTACTTCCATACAGGCTGTCAGCCTTGCAACATGGCAATAATTCTATGTATTACTGACACTTAGTCAAGATTCACTTAATTGATTAAGATTATTCAAATAAGTACTTTTGTAGTCTGTTGGTGTCATATTAAACCAACGTTTAAACGCACGGCGAAAATTAGCTAAATCGTTAAACCCAAGTTTGTTGGCGAGTTCTTCATTGGTGTAATTGGCAAATTGTAGCCAATGAATAATCTTTTCTTTTTGTTGGGCATCTTGAATGGCTAAAAAACGTGCTTTATGTTGCTTCAATTTGCGCTTTAAGCTGGCAGGACTCATGTCCAACAACTGCGCGACTTCTTCTAGCGTTAAACTGCGATTTGTTTGAATTATGCTGCGCATCTGCTGTAAAAAAGGCTGAGCGACAGGTGTTTGTGCTAAATGTTGTAGTGCTAGCTGTTGTTTTATTGGGCTGGTAAATCTAAAGCTTTGTTTAAGTTTAACTTTGTCCAAGCTAACCACATCTGCAAGCTGGTCAAAGGCCAAGTTAAAACCTAAGTTTTCTTCGTATTCTTGAATATACCTTGGGCGGCTATGTTTAAACTGATAGTGTATTTTTATTTTGCTGCTGGTTAAGTATTTTATACAGCTATTTAATGCGGTTAATGTCACTTCTAGCAGATAGATATATTGTTCTGAAGTTAGGCCTATTGCATCATAAAAATACAGGTGTATTTGTTGCTGACTTGTACGTAATTCACAACCAATAAACGGGTTGATTAAACTCTGGTAGCGGGCAAATACTTTAAATAAATCAGCTAAGTTAGCAGCGTGCTGTACTGCTTGAGAAAAAGCGCCGTATTGACCGGGCAATAAACGTTGGCCTAATAAAAAACTTGAGTCATAACCGGAGATATTTTGTTTGGCTTTGTCTAATAATTTTATAACTTGTTCTGGGCTGGTTAGTTGTTTTTCTGGTGCTGTTTCTGCGGTTAAGTCTTGTAAAAATATACCACTACCACGCAATATCTTTTCTGGGTTTACCCCACGAGATAAAGCTAGGTCGATAATGCTGGTCGGCAAATGTTGCAGTGGCAAACACTTGCTATCGGCATAAATTATTGGCGCTACAGCTTGCTTCATTTAGCTTATTTTTCCAAAGCTAAATTAACTTGGCGAATTGCTTGTTCAAGCTGCTGCTCAGGCTCTGACAATACCACGGCTGTAGCGATTTTATGGTAAACCGCTTTGTTATTGCCATTAGGTTTAAATGCTAGAGACTTAACCGCTTGTTGAATTTGTTCACATACTTCTTGCGCTTCGGCGAGCCCAGTATTTGGCATCACAATAATAAAACGATCACCAGCGTAGCGGCAGGCTAGATCAGCGGTACGTAAATTCATCACAATCAAATCAGCCACTTCGCGCAGCAGCCTGTCGCCATCTTGGGTTGAATAACTGCGGTTAAAGTCAGCAAAATTGCGAATATCTAACATAGCCAGTGCATAACTTTGTTGCTCGGCGATTAATTGGCTTAAATGGTCGCGCATATAGTCGGCACTATACAATTGGGTAATGTAATCTATTTGGCTATGCTCGCGGTAAAAGGCTTCGCGGCGGCTCAGTTGTTTGTGCAGTTTAAGTTGTTCGTGGTGCCATTGGTATAAACCCCAAGTCATTAATACCATACCAACTAGCGCGGGCAATGACTCTATCCAATACAACCAGAATTCTTTGCTTGGATAGCTGACAAATTCGTCGGTTAAATCGAGCAAGCTGGAGCATAAAAAGCAGGTTAGCCCAATCGACAATAAATAGGTCACTTTACCTGCTGGGCGACTGGCAAGCAGAAAAAACAACCACACAGCTGTCATAACAAATATGCCACCTTCACCTAATACATCTAACCAGTCGGTCGTTTGGCCACTTTTCAACTGGCCTTGAGTAAACACGGCAGTTAATAGTGCAGCAACTGTGATAAAAATTGCGGCAACAATTTTGTAGTGCCGTTTTAAAAATAAAAAATCCATAGCGAGTATTTAGTTTTGCTGAGCTTAAGTTATTTGCTGCAGAAACTAACTTAAACTGCTGTCAGTTAAAAGGGTCAATTTGGCTCAGCCAATTTAGCCCAAAGCCTGTTGTTTTTACTTGATTAGAACTGTTTTAATTAATGAGATATTTTAATTTGTTGATTTATATGGTTTTTATTTGGGGTGATATCAGGTCAAATTTACTAACAAAGGGTATTGTCAGCAGCTATCAGCGCGATTAATTGACCTATTGTCATAAAACATTCACAGCAAAGTTTGCCGAACACTTTTTAAATGCGCACAAATTGATTGTTTGATTCACTGTTTAATACATTTATGGAACGCGCTAAAAATGAGCAAAAAATATTTTAATAAACTCGCGCTAACAACTGCAATTGCTGCTGCATTAACTTCGGTTTCAGCAACTGCAGGTGGGTTAGTTGGTAAAGTAACTGATGCAAATGGTTCACAGTTATACAAGGGAGCTAAAGTCAGCATAGCTGAGCTAGATTTGGTTACAACAACAGACCAGTCTGGTGTGTATCGTTTCGCCAATTTGCCAGCAGGCGAATATAAAGTGGTTGTTGAATATATAGGTGCAGGTAGCAGCGAAACAACTGTGACTGTTAACCAAACGGGTACGGTTGAACAAAACCTAACATTTTCGGAACAAGCTCAATTAGAAGATATAGTTGTCTACGCGCAGCGTGCTGGTCAAGCTGGTGCAATTAACGCGCAGAAAAATGCGGATAGCATTAAGTCGATAGTCTCTGCTGATGCCATTGGTCAATTCCCAGACCAAAACGTTTCTGAAGCTTTGCAACGTTTACCGGGTATGTTTATTGAGCGTGACCAAGGTGAAGGGCGTTTTGTTGGTATTCGTGGTATCGATCCTAACTTAAATAACGTGACTATTAATGGTTTAAACGTGCCGTCACCTGAGTCGGGTGTGCGTTCAGTTGCATTAGATGTGATCCCATCAAACTTAGTCGGTGGTTTAGAAGTTTCAAAATCTGTTACGCCGGATATGGACGCTGACGCTATTGGTGGTTCAATTGAAGTTAAAAGCCTAAGTGGTTTTGACCGCGCGCAACAAAGTATTACGTTTTCTGCGGAAATGGCGCAAAACCAATTGCGTGATAGCAAGAGCCCAAAAGTATCAGCAAGTTACACAGATATTTTTGATGATACTTTTGCCGTAGCTGCAGCACTTTCATATTCAGATCGCGAATTTGGCTCTGACAATATTGAAAGCAATGGCGATGATGAAATTGAACAAAGATTCTATTCAATTACCCGTGAGCGTTTAGGTGCAGCGGTTAACTTAGATTATCGCCCAGATTTTAATAACCAATATTTTGTTCGCAGCTTGTTTAGTGAATTTAGCGATGACGAATATCGCTTAAGCAATACTTTTGTATTTGACGACGAAGGTGAAATTGAGCGCGCAACCAAAGACAGAAAAGAAACGCAACAAATTATCAGCTTAACCGCAGGTGGTGAACACCAATTAGATAGCTTAACGGTGAACTACCAAGTGGGTTATTCAAAAGCTGAAGAAGAAAACCCGAATGCGTTGTATTACACAATTAAAGGTGAAGGTTTAACTTTTGATTCTGATATGCAAGGACAAATTCCGCAGATTAGCCAAGGCGCGGATGTTCATGATTTTGCGAATTATGAGTTAGATGAAGTATCAGACGAGTCAGATTTTGCTGAAGATGAAGAGACGAGTTTTAAATTAGATCTGACGAAAAAGTTACTAGTTGGTGACACAGCTTACGAATTTAAAACGGGTGTGAAATATCGCCAACGTGAAAAAAACACCCGAGCTATTATCGATATTTTTGACGACGGTTTTGATGCGTTTAACCCAACAGATTTTGCAACTGCAACACCTGATTGGTCGTTAGGCGATTTTGGCCCTGGTTTAAATAGACAAGCATTGCGCAACTTTACCAAACAAAATAAAGCAGGTTTTGAAAAAGTTGAGTTAGATTCACAAGCTGAAACAGAGGGTGCTTCATATACCATTAACGAGGACATTTTTGCCGCTTACGCTATGGCAAAATTTGATATTGGTCAGTTAAGTGTGGTTGCAGGTTTACGTTACGAACAAACTGAATTTTCAACTGCCGGAAATAGAGTTGAAGTTATTGAAGAAGTTGTTGTAGTAGATGGTGTTGATGAAGACGAAGAATATGTTGATACCCAAGCTTGGAACAGCGAGCAAGACTACAGTAAGTTACTACCGAGTGTTAACTTAAAATATCAATTTTCGGATAAGTTAATTGCCCGTGCTGCATATACACAAACTTTAGCTCGTCCTAAATTTGAAGATGTAGGCGCTTATCAAATTATTGAAAGTTCAACTGAAAGAAATGACGATGGTGAGTTTGAAACAGAGCGCGAAGCCGAAGCAGGCAACCCAAGCTTAAAACCATATTTCTCAGACAACTTTGACTTGTCACTTGAATATTACCCTGGCCACATTGGTGTGTTGTCGGCGGGTTATTTCCATAAATCTATCGACAACTTTGTTATTGTGGTTGACGTAGCTGGTACTAGCGAGTGGCAAGGTTACGATGAAGTATTCCAACCTATTAATGGTCAAAGCGCTAAGTTACACGGTGTTGAACTTGCATGGGTTAAAAGTTTTGATTCAGGTTTATTGTTAGCTGCCAATGCCACTTTGACCGATTCAGAAGCCACCACAATTATTGACGGTGAAGTATTTGAAACTCAATTACCTAACCAGTCAGACACTATTGCTAACTTCACGCTAGGTTTTGAAAACGACACTGTTAGTTTGCGTTTAACCAGCGTATACAAAAGCAAAAACCTAGAAGAAATTGATGACGGTATGTTGCGTTATGAAGATGCACACACCCAACTAGATTTCAGTGGTAAGTACTACATTAACCAACAAACGCATATTTACTTTAATGCAGTAAATATCAACGACGAGCCAATGTACCACTATTTTGATAACCGCAATCAAAATGCACAGTACGAAAGTTATGGCCGCACCTTCCAACTTGGCTTTAGCTGGGCGTCGTTCTAATGATTAAGTGGTTACTTTTAGCAGTAACTTGTTTGACAGCGCCAGTGGCGCTGTCAAATCAAGTATTTAAAGATGAAACTTGGTATCAGCAACATTTAATTACTGATCTTAAAGTTGACGAACAAGCGCTGAATTTTTTGGTGGTTGGTGATTGGGGGCGCAATGGCCACTTTCAACAAAAAGCCGTAGCTGAACAAATGGATAATTTAATGTATTGGTTAGACGGCGAGTTTATTTTGTCGACTGGCGATAACTTTTATCCAGATGGTGTGGCGAGCGTAAATGATCCCTATTTGAAGTCGTCGTACGAAGATATTTATTCCGGCCCTCATTTATTTGAGCCTTGGTATCTAGTTTTAGGTAACCACGATTACCGCGGTAATGTGCAAGCGCAAATTGACTATACCCGAGTCAGTCAGCGCTGGAATATGCCTGCTCGGTATTACAGCAAGCGTATGCAGCTGAATGATTCGAACGATACTTTGTTGTTGATATTTTTAGATACCAGCCCGTTTGAAGATAAATATCATACAGAAGACAAATATCTAACTGTGCGCTCGCAGAATAGTCAGCAACAACTTGATTGGTTTGAACAGCAACTGAAAGGCTCAGATGACAGATGGATTATTGTAATTGGTCATCACCCTATGTATTCCAGCGGCAAACGTTATGGCAAAACCGACTCGGTTAGACGCAAATTAGAGCCGTTAATGGAGAGGTATCAGGTAAATGCTTATTTCGCAGGCCATGAACATGATTTGCAACACAACCAACCACAAGGCACCACAGTCCACCATTTTATCTCGGGTGCTGGCTCTGCCGTGCGTCATGTTAAACCACGCGAATTTACTCAATTTGCCAAAGCAACCGCTGGGGTTACTGCAGTGTCGCTTAGACAAAACTCAATGTTAATTCAAATGGTTAGTGCTGAAGGTCAAGTTTTATATAACAAAGACATAGCACACCCAGTGACAAAATAATTATCAAACAGCAATTAGCCGAATGTTTGGCTAATTGCCCGCAAGAATTTAGTAAGAGTAATAACATGCAATATTTTAATCAGCTTGCCCACAATAAATTAGCTAAGGTTTCGATTGTTATCACAGCTGCTGTTTTCGCTTTAACAGCTTGTCAATCGGCTACGGAAACACCTACACATTCAGCTGTAAAGGCGTTAGCAAAAGCACCAGAGCAAATTTTTCATCACGACAAATTAAACGGCCAAAAGGTTATTCAGCTTAATCAAGAAACTTGGTTAGCCAACAGCGAAAACTTCGGGTTAATGTTAATTAATCAACAAGGCGAAATGGTACAAAATCATGCAGGTAACTTTGAGTCGTTAGATATTCGCCAATTAGATAAGAATACATGGTTTGTCAGCAGTGTAGATAAAGAAGCAGGCCAGTTTTTGTTGTTTAAAGTTGCACTAGCTGCCAACGCACAAGCACATAAAATTACTTTGTTAAATACTATTAAGCCTGAAACCAGCGTTATTGATAACCAATGTTTGGCTTATCATAATGGCCAGTTAACCAGTTTTTGGTTAACTGCTCAGCAGCAAGTTGAACAACGTATTGTTTATCTTAATCAGCCAAATGAACAAGCAAGCAATGTATTAGTGCGCAGCTTTTCTGCGCCTCCGGGCGCTGGCGCTTGTGTAGTCGACGATATTAAACAACAAGTTTATGTTGCAGAAGAAACTATAGGTGTGTGGGCGTATCCGACCAATCCTGAAAAAGAATTATCGCGCTCGCCAATTGCCTTAGTTGCACCATTTGGCCAAATTCACGGTGAAATTAAAGATATCAGTTTACTGCCAGATGGCAGCTTGTTAGTTGCGTTACCAGAAGCTGAACAAATTCAGCACTACCAGACTGATGGCAGCAAGCATTTAGCACAAGTATATTCAGTTGCTGGTTTCACAATTGAAAGTATAGATGCAAAACAAACTACGGATAATAACTGGCTAGCGGCTTTTTATGATGATGAATCGGGGGCATATTATTCGGCAGTATTGCCACTTACGGTTGCAGACAAAAGCATGGCTAAACAAGGTGCATCGCAGCTAACTGCTGATATGCAAACTGCACCTGTTGCACGTTTTGGTGATGCAGCGGACGATCCTGAAATTTGGTTAAACTCAAACAATAGTGCAGACAGCTTAATTCTAACGACAGATAAAAGATATGGTTTAAATGCTTACAACTTAGCAGGGGAGTTGGTTGAGACAATAGCATCTGGCCGTATTAACAATATTGATGTTAGCTACGGCGCTGAGTTTAACGGCGAAAATTTTGATTTTGCCACAGCCAGTAACCGTACTTACAACAGTATCACTGTCTATAAAATTACGCGCTCTGGCGATATTTCTGAGCTAGCGAATGTGCCAACCAGCCTGCCAGATGTATATGGTTTATGCCAATATCAGTCGCCGATAACGGGGGATTATTTTGTTTTTATTAATGACGAAAGTGGTGTTTATCATCAATACCAATTGGACTTTTCTGCTAGCCAAGTAACAGGCAAGTTAGTGCGTGAGTTTAAAGTGGAGAGCCAACCTGAAGGCTGTGTGGCTGATGCACAAACGCAAACTTTGTATCTAGGTGAAGAAGATTGGGGCATTTGGACTATAGGTGCTGAACCTGATGCTGGCACAAAATTAGAACCGTTTTATCAAGTAGATGGTGATGTGTTGGTGGATGATGTTGAAGGCCTGTCTTTGTATGCGCCAAATAATCGCTCGGAAAAATACTTAGTTGCTTCGAGCCAAGGTGATGATAGTTATGTGGTATTTGATTTAGCTAAAAATGCAAACCAAGGGCAAGTTGTAGCTAAGTTTAATATTGTCGCTGATGTGTTGAAGGGTATAGATGGTGCTTCGGAAACTGATGGTTTGGCTGTAATTGCTGCGCCATTGGGAGATTTATATCCATTCGGTGCTTTAGTTGTGCAAGATGGTCGCAATATTATGCCGGTGCAGCCGCAGAACTTTAAATTGGTTGATTGGCGTAAAATTAATGGTTTGATCTTAAAGCAGTAGGATGATCTCTAGCCAAGGATGGCATATTTCCTTCTATATATTGTCCCCAACTTCCAAATACAAAATCTGATATTTTGATCGCTGCTGGTTCATGATTTGTGTGAGAGCACTTCGAGTTTGTGCCAGAGAATACCGAAGGTAAATGGGGTATTCCTCACAAAAGCGCTTCAAGGCCGTCCGTGGCTCGCTCGCACAAGATGTCCCTATCTTGTGAAGTTTTGTTCGGAGCACACCCATCCACCTTCTTCAACACTTGTATTGTTGCTTGGGGTTGATTTGCATAAAAGGCGCTTGGAGTTTGTGCCAGAGAATACCGAAGTTAAATGGGGCATTCCTCACAAAGCGCTTCAAGGCCGTCCTTGGCTCGCTCGCGCAAGATGTCCCTATCTTGTGAAGTTTTGTTCGGAGCACGCCCATTCACCTTCTTCAACACTTGTATTGCTGCTTGTGCGGAGCTTGCGCAAAGCAGCTTGAAAGTTGGAGACAATGAATCAACTTCCAAACACCCAATCCGACATTTTTATTGCGGCTTTTAGGACAAAGTTTGCACAGCAATTCCGTTGGCGAGGACTGAGGGTGGGTTGTCCAAAACAGAACCTGCTTTTCATGGATGAAAAGCCGGAGCGCACAAGGACGTGTTTACAGCGTTTCTGGTTTGGACAACCCATCCTCAGGCCGACAATAGCGCACCGGACGAGCAGCGCTTTCGGTATATTGGTCAAGATGCTTGCCGACTACCATACAAACATCGAAAGCGAGACCTTTCAAATTTCCGATTAACCCAACCTAGTTAATCAATTGGCAACAAATTGATCTCTAAACTATAACTATACGTAAGCTTTTGGCATGCACAGTGCCACTTTAAGAAACAAAAAACGGAGAGCTAAATATGTCAGCAAGTAAATGTCCATTTCACCAAACAGCCGGTGGCGGTACTACAAACCAAGACTGGTGGCCAAACCGATTAAAGTTAGAAATTCTTCACCAACAATCTGCTAAATCCAACCCAATGGAAAGTGATTTTAATTACGCACAAGCATTTAATGCCATTAACTATGAAGCACTAAAAAAAGATTTAACTGATTTAATGACCGACTCGCAAGACTGGTGGCCAGCCGACTTTGGTCACTACGGTGGTTTTTTCATTCGTATGGCGTGGCACAGTGCGGGTACGTATCGTATTGGTGATGGCCGCGGTGGTGCTGGCTCTGGTAGTCAAAGATTCGCGCCGTTAAATAGCTGGCCGGATAATGGTAACTTAGATAAAGCTCGCCGTTTATTGTGGCCAATTAAACAAAAATATGGTGATGCAATTTCTTGGGCTGACTTAATGATTTTAACCGGTAATGTTGCATTGGAATCTATGGGCTTTAAAACCTTCGGTTTTGCCGGTGGCCGCGAAGATATTTGGGAGCCTGAGTTAGATATTTATTGGGGTAACGAAACTGAATGGTTAACTGACAAACGTTACTCTGGTGAGCGCGATCTTGAAAACCCTTTAGCTGCGGTGTTAATGGGCTTGATATACGTAAACCCAGAAGGACCAGATGGTAACCCAGACCCAATTTTAGCAGCCGCGGATATTCGTGAAACTTTTGCGCGTATGGCAATGAACGATGAAGAAACGGTTGCGTTAATTGCAGGCGGGCACACTTTTGGTAAAGCGCATGGTGCGGGTGATGCTGCACACGTTGGTGTTGAACCAGAAGGTGCAAGTATTGAAGAGCAAGGTTTTGGTTGGACGAGTACATATAAGTCAGGCAAAGGCGCTGATGCGATTACCAGTGGTTTAGAAGTGACTTGGACTGAAACACCAACACAGTGGAGCAACAACTTTTTCGAAAACTTGTTTAACTACGAGTGGGAATTAACAAAAAGCCCTGCTGGTGCACACCAATGGGTAGCAAAAGATGCAGCAGATACAATTCCTGATGCATTTGACGCAGGTAAAAAACAAAAGCCGACTATGTTAACGACTGACTTGTCGTTGCGTTTTGACCCTGCGTACGAAAAAATCTCGCGTCGTTTTTTACAAAATCCAGACGAGTTTGCCGATGCATTTGCTCGTGCTTGGTTTAAATTAACTCACAGAGATATGGGACCAAAAGTACGTTATTTAGGCCCTGAAGTACCAGCGGAAGATTTGGCATGGCAAGACCCATTACCAGCAGCTAAATATGCGCCTTTATCTGAGCAAGCTGTTGCTGAGTTAAAAGCCAAAATTGCAGCAAGCGGTTTGTCGGTTGGCGAATTGGTTGCAACCGCATGGTCGAGCGCTTCAACTTTCCGTGGCTCAGATATGCGCGGTGGAGCGAATGGGGCGCGTGTACGTTTAGCGCCACAAAAAGACTGGCAAGCGAATAACCCGCAGCGATTAGCTAAAGTATTGGCTGCATTGGAGCAAATTCAAACTGAATTTAATCAAGCGCAATCGGGTAATAATGGTGTGTCATTAGCTGATGTTATTGTATTGGCCGGCAACGTAGGGGTTGAGCAAGCAGCAAGTGCCGCTGGGCAATCCGTTTCTGTACCATTTACGCCTGGCAGAGTAGATGCTGACCAATCGCAAACAGATGTAGAATCTTTTGCCGCGCTTGAGCCGAAAGCAGATGGTTTCGTTAACTACTTGAAGCAACAATACGCAGTGCCAGCGGAGCATATTTTAGTCGACCGCGCTCAGTTATTAACTTTAACAGCGCCAGAAATGACAGCTTTAGTCGGTGGTTTGCGTGTATTAGGTACAAATAGTAATGGAAGTAGCCACGGTGTATTCACCGACAATGTAGGCAGTTTAACCAATGACTTTTTTGTCAACTTGTTGGATATGAGTACTGAGTGGAAACCAACTTCAAAAGATGCTCAAACTTTTGAAGGTAAAGACCGTAAAACCGGTGCAGTTAAATGGACTGGTACCAGAGTAGACTTAGTGTTTGGTTCAAACTCACAATTACGAGCAATTGCTGAAGTTTACGCATCAGCAGGCAACCAAGCTAAGTTTGTAAATGATTTTGTAAAAGCTTGGACAAAAGTAATGAACGCAGATAGATTTGATGTAGCATAATCAAATATTTCTTTGAAACGTTCGAGTTAAAACAGCGCCATCGGCGCTGTTTTTGTTTTAATTACAATAGATTAAGTATCAATTGATATTTGATTTTTAATCAATGTCAGTGTAGTTTCGGCATTTAAACTTTGGATAAAGCCGATCATGGAAATTACTCTTAGATCAATCGGATTATGCGGTATCATTTTATTTGGCTTGCTGCTGTTATTGACCTTTAGCTCTGCTAAACACATAGAAAAGTCGGCTAGAGGATTTGTAAAGTATCAAATTGAGCTGGAACTCCGACAGCAACAAAAGGAGGTGACATCTTCGGCAACAGCTAAGATGGCTGTTAAATTTGGTGAAAAACTGAGTGTTGAATCAGCGAAAATTGAGCGGGATCTTGCTGCACAACTTCCTGAAAAAATAGCAAATGTGTTAGCAAAAATGTGTGGCTACGACTGCGAACGTAAAAAGATGCTCGCAAATTCAATTACCTCCAGCTATTTTGACCGGCTCAAAAATATCCGCGTAGCACAAGACACTTTGGGTGATATTGTTAAGGGCAAATACCTAGAAATTGTAGCTAACTTAAAATTTGATTTACGGATTTTTCTTACATCCAACTTGGCTATGTTCAGTATCCTGTTAATAATATCGTTTACTCGGCGACAAGCTATTGCCCATCTATTTTTACCGGCTGTGTTGTTATTAGTGGCAACAATTGTGGCTTCGTCTATCTATATTTTTGGTCAAGATTGGTTTTATAGCATTTTATACAATGATTATATGGGCTTTGGGTATTTGCTTTATTTGGCTGCAATTTTTTCGCTACTTGTAGACATAGTTTTCAATCGAGCTAGGGCGACAACGGAAACAATAAACGCCATTTTAAATGCTATTGGCTCTAGTTTGTCTCTGTTGCCTTGTTAACTACGCCAAACATTTTTCTCAAAAATAATACAAAGGACTGCAATGATTGAATCAGTTTCACCGCAAAACTTAATTGAAGTATTACCACTTATTCGTGCTTATCAAAACTTTTATAAAGTAGCGAATATATCCGATAAAAATAACGCTGAGTTTTTTGCTCAATTCGGTGAGGGTAGCCCAGCAGGTTGCCAATTTATTTATAGAGTAGACAACAAAGCCGTTGCGTTTGCGACTGTGTATTTTTCTTTCACTTCAACCATAACGGCCAAAGTAGCTGTACTAAACGATTTATATACTGATCCAGAGTATCGTGGCAGAGGCATTGCCAAACAGCTTATTGAACACTGCCGTGAATATGCAAAACAAGCTGGGGCCGCAAGGCTACAATGGGTGACTGCGCCGGATAATACCCAAGCACAAAAGCTTTATGATAAATTAGCCGCAAGCAAAAGCACTTGGCATTTTTATGCATACAATACTTAATAACAAAATACGGACTTTAGCTGAATGAAAAAACGCTTAATATTACTGATTGGTTTAGTTACCACAGGCAATGCCTTTGCTGATATGCAGGCTGAAATCGATCACCTATTAAATTATGTTGCGAATACCAATTGTCAGTACGAACGTAACGGCACTATGCACAAAGGCGAAGAGGCCGTTGCTCATATCAAAAAGAAATATGACTACTTTATTGATGATATTGAAAGCACCGAAGATTTTATTAAATACTCAGCCACTAAAAGCAAAATGTCCGGTAAGTATTATTTGATTCATTGTCCTGAACAAACGCCGATTAAAAGTAAATATTGGTTATTGGCAGAGTTAGCTAAGTATAGGAAAGAATAGGCTAAGTTTATTTTTATGACCAATTATCGAGTCCGTATTAAACGCAAAGTCTTAATTAAATACTGGCTGATGTTTTCGGCTTGCGTTTTACTTATTTCCAGCGTGATTTATTGGTTGCTTCAATTTGAACACAAAAGTGATGTGTTTTATGAAGTTGAGCGAAACACGCTGGTGTTCAAAGGAAATTATACGTACGGAAAGGCCCGAGCTCGTTTTGGTGAATTTGAGCTACCTTCTGGTAAGTTAGTGCGTGCTCGCAGTATATCTGATCTTCTTCTATTTGAAGGGAGGTTGTACTGTGTTGTAACGTTGGCGCATGCGAGGAAAAAGCCTCAGTATTTAGTGTATGCAAAAGAGTACTGTGAAGCTAAGTTTAGGAAATGATTTTTTGTTAAGTTGAAAATTCTTGATAACAATCAATTACAAAATGAACATACCACAATGTGATTGGCCATCATATTATTGAGCTATAACAAAGGCTCAAAATAATAAGGAATTCTTTTGGCTAAACTCAAATCACTTTTTTTATTCGTTCCAATTTGGCTACTTATAAACCTTGTTGGGTGTCAATCTGATAGTGAGGTTGGCTTAACGGAAGAAGATCCTATTGAAACCTGTACTGGTTTTTTCGCTCCAGGGATTAACGTTTTTGTTTACGATTCGTTAGATGAGTCGATTATCATCGAAAATGCGACGGTCTTGGTCATCTCTGAGAATGAAACGGACAGCGTGGCGGAATATGCGCAGTTTATTCCAGAAGATGATGGTCTTTCAAATTCACTGACAGGTGCTTACTACACAACTTTGTCTCTCAACGCATCCGAATTCTTAATTAATTTGGAAGTGACAGCAGAAGGCTATGATTCGTTTGTCACTAAGAATATTGAGTTTAAATTAAACACCGGATGCGGAGCAGATAATGGGGTGCTTTACTCTGTTTATCTGTGCCCTGAGAGTTCTAATTGTTTGTAGGGTAGCCTTTGCTACCCTATTCTACAAAACACGGTAAGTTGACCTCTTAATGCACTTGCTCAACTTGTTGTAACTCTTGTTCCAACGCCGCTTGTTCATGGCCTCTTGGTTTGTGGAATTTAGCTGTGGCTAAATACACAACAGGCGTTAAATACAAAGTAAATAACGCAGCTAAACCTAAACCACCAAACATTACCCAACCAATGGCGCTACGCGCTTCTGCACCTGCACCCGCGCTTAAAATAAGCGGTAAACCACCCAGTATGGTTGAAACCATAGTCAGGGCAATGGGTCGTAAACGCACATTGGCGGCTTGTTCAATCGCTTGGCGTATATCTAAACCTTTATCGCGTAATTGGTCGGCAAACTCTACAATCAAAATGCCATTTTTGGCCATTAAACCAATCAACATTACTAAACCAATTTGCGAATAAATATTCACACTGGTATCGGTTAACCATAAAGCGTAGATTGCTGCGGCTAAACCAAAAGGTACTACAGTCATTACATTTATAGCGCTGGCGATACCTTCAAACTGCGCACACAACACCAAAAATACCACTAACAAAGCAATTGCATAAGTAAAGGCTACTTCGTTGGAGGTTTCTTCTAGTGTTTGTGCTTCGCCTAAAAATATCATGTGCACATCGTCAGGTAACACTTGTTTGGCAATATCCTGCATTTCTTGCATCGCATCAGCTAGTGGATAACCTTCAGCAACGTTTGCTTTAATTTCGATAGCGCGGCGCTGCGCGTGGCGATCTAATTCCGCAGCAACACTATTTTCTTTCATAGTCACAACACTTGAAAGTGGTAACTGACGACCGGAAGCGCTTGAAACATACAAGTTGGCTAAATCTTGTGGTGATGAAACTCGTGTTGATGAAGTTTCTAACATAATTGGTATTGATTCATCGGCAATGCTTAAATCCACCAAATCCCAGCCATCTACTACTGCGCGTAAGGTATTGGCAATTTCATTCAGCGATATCCCTAAATCAGCGGCGCGGCGTCTGTCTATTTCTAACGACAATTGTGGTTGGGTAGGGCGATAAGAAATATCCGGTTGGCTAATGTGGCTACTTTGTTCATTAATTGCATCTGCCATAGCTAAAGACGCCGCATAAATGTCGTTATAGTCATTGCCTAATAACGCCACTTCAATGCCACCCACATTGCCACGAATCGCTAAACTATTTGGGCTGCCAACACGTACACGTGCGCCGGGTATTTGACTTACTTGTTGGGTAATTTCCGCCATAACCGTTTGTTGGCTAACGGTTCTTTGTTCCCAGGGTACAAACGGCAGCATCACTTGTGCACGGTTAGGATCGTAACGCCCCACGGTTGTGAACATATCGGTAATTATGCCTTGCTGAATGTACGGCTCTGCTATGGCCTCAATTTGTTCTGCTTGGCGGGCGATATAATTTAAACCCACACCATCAGGGCCGGTTGCATCTACATACAAGACGCCACGGTCTTCACTTGGCAATAGCTCATTAGCCAGTTTTGGATAAACCCACCCAGCGGCAATGGCTGAAGCTAACGCGAGTAAGAAAAACCAAATAGCGTGATTTAATACAAAGTGAATTGAGCGCCCGTATAAACCTGCCAAAGCTAGGCCACAACGCGCAAGTAAATTTGGCTGCGCCGATTTTTTCGCTTTTACCAATGGGAAACGCGCCGCCATTGCAGGCACTATGGATAAAGCAACAAAAGACGAAATAATGACCGCACAAGCTAAAACAAAACCAAATTCACGGAACATTTTACCGGCAGAGCCCGGAATCAAAGCAATCGGCACAAATACACTGACTAACACAGCTGTGGTTGCGATAACTGCAAATATTACTTGGCGTGTACCTAACACTGCCGCGGCTCTAGGTTTTAACCCTTGTAAACTTAAACGTTGAATATTTTCTAATACAACTATCGCATCATCTACCACCAAACCTGTGGCTAAAACAATGGCTAATAAAGTTGTGATATTAATAGAAAAGCCCATTAACCAGATGCCCGCCAAAGTGCCAATTAGTGCTAATGGAATTGCGGTACTTGGGATCAGCGTCGCACGCAAACTACCTAAAAATAGCCACAAAGAGGCGACTACTATAGTTATAGTTAAGGCTAAGCTGGTTAGAACTTCGCTGACTGAACTTTTAATAAAAACTGCATTATCCGAGGTAATGGTCAGTTCAATATCGTCAAACTTATTGTTGAGCCGTTCAACTACTTGGTTTACACGGTCGGATATTTCAATAGTATTGGAATGAGCCTGACGAATAACCCCTAAACCTATAACAGGATTTTTATTTAAGTAAACCAGCGAGTCGACATCTTCAGGGCCAAAATACACTTGTGCAACATCACCAATACGCGTAGTGCCTTTGATGATGATATTTTTAACTTGTTCTTCAGTTACTGTGGTTGCATTGGCGCGCACTAACAATTCTTGGTCTTGCGCACGAAAACTTCCAGTTGGTACATCTAGTGGTGCATCGCGCAATACATCGGCTAAATCATTTACCGTTAATCCAAAACTGGCTAAACGCAAAGGGTTCAATACCACATGCAATACACGTTTTCTATCGCCAAATAATGGCACATCGGCAACACCATTTATGCCAATAATTTCTGGCACTATGTCTTTTTCAATAATGCGGGTGAGTTCTTCTTGTTTTAAATGCTGGCTGGTAATGGCGATATTGATAATAGGCCGCGCATCGTCTTGTGCTTTCACTACACTGATGCGCTCAACATTGTCGGGTAATTCGCGCTGAACTTGGTTAACTGCCTCACGTACATCTGATGCTGCAGTCATTAAATCGGTTTCTGAAGTGAATTCTGCGTGAATGCGAAAGTTATTTTCTTCACTAGATGAGCGAATATTTTTGATGCCCGACACTCGCGCCATCGCACCTTCAATAATAGCGGTGACTTCGGCATCCATAGTTTCAGGTGTAGCACCGGGCAAAACACCGCGCACCGAAACAATTGGGCGGTCGACATCCGGTAATTCACGTACTTCCACATACGAGAGTGCGGCTAAACCTGCCAGCGCAATTAATAAGTTAATAACTAAAATTAGAAAAGGGCGGCGAACGCTTAACGAGGCTAAATCGTCTTTAATAAATTCACTCATTGCCTAATAACCTTTGTTGAACTTGCGCGGTTACATCGGTAATTTTTTTACCTTCACGCATACGTTGAATGCCTTCTTTAACCACTATGCTGCCGCTAGGTAATTCACCTTCAACTAAAATTTCACCCTTAAGCCTTTGTACTACCACAACAGGCAAACGTGTGGCGTGTTCATCAACAATTTGCCAAACGTAAGCGCCATCTCCACCCCATTGCAAAGCAGTTTCTGGCACCAGTGGATATTCACCACCAATTAAACTCAGCATAACTTTAAAACTCATGCCCGGGCGGTATTTGTCTAGCGGGTTGTCTAACTTAGCTTGAACAGTAAAGGTGCGGCTTTGTGGGTCTACGCGGCTATCAATATCCACTACATTTGCTTGTTCAATTTGGCTGGCATTTTGCCAAGGCGCTACAGCAATTTTTTGTCCGACGGCTATCTGTGGATAATAAGCTTCGGCGACCTCAAACATTATTAGCAATGCACTTCTATCGTCTAAGCTGACAATAGGTGTTTGTGTATCTATATATGCGCCGGGGTCTAGCTGAGTAATGC
Organism: Catenovulum agarivorans YM01; assembly: GCF_000281085.1. Classification (GTDB taxonomy): domain Bacteria; phylum Pseudomonadota; class Gammaproteobacteria; order Enterobacterales; family Alteromonadaceae; genus Catenovulum; species Catenovulum agarivorans. Next base: position 35,613 of record NZ_JH767540.1, on the reverse strand, counting down.
CTACATGGCCGGTAAAAGGGGCTTTTATTTGATGATAATCCAATAAAACTTTAGCGCGGTTTTGCGCAACTTGTGCGCTGGCAAGCTCGGTATTTGCTTCATCTAAAATAGATTGAGTAACACCACCACTGCTAATGGCTGAGTGATATCTATCGTAAGTTCGTTTTGCATCATCTAAGGTGATTTGTGCTTGTTTTAGCAATAAACTCTGTTCGCTAGAGTCTAACTGTACTAAGGTTTTACCCGCCGTTACTTTGCTGCCAGCTTGCACATTAATCGAGTCGATAATGCCGCTAATTCTTGGATACAAAACAACTGATTTTAATGCCCTTGAGGTGCCAACTGCGGTTATGTCGACCGATTGCTGCTGCCACCTAACCGCTTGAGTTAACACAGGTTCAGCGTTAATACTTTTGCTTTTAGCTGCTGGTGTTTCTTCTGATTGGCAGGCAGATAACAACAAAACTAGGCAAGATAACCAACAGAAAGGGTGGATGAGTTTAGACTTTAAAATAGACATAACAAGGGCCTAAATAGACAAATAAAATCAAGATGTTTGCCTGCCACTATATGCTATTCACTCAGCAACTTTAATCCCCTTAAGTGTAAAAATCCTGTAAAGCTAGTTGCTTTTGTTTCGATGTTCGTTTGCGTAATGGGTCAATTCGTTTTTAGATGAATGAAGATTCTAGTACATATAGTTGGGAGCTGAGATTGACTTTAATTTTAAATACTCTAAGTTTTTGAAATTAATTATTTTATGAGTCATTGAACGATCCTTGAGTAATTCTGCAAGTTTGAATTATTATTAACAAATTTCAAGGTATTAATGGGAGCTAATGTGTTTTGCACAAATTGTGATAAGGAAGATAAAACCTTAAATCTCGACAATGCTATTTGTAAAGAGTGTGGCTTTGATAATTCGTATGTTTATGGGCTTGTTTCAGCGGAAGACGGCGATAAAGAGGATGATTTTGAAGACGAATTTCAGACGGCTTTAGCATGTGCTCAACGATGCGTTGTGTTATTTGGCGTTGTGTCAGCAGGTCATGGTGAAGATAGAGCAGAAATTGTAGATTGGCTTAAAAATCAAGATCTATGGAGGGTTGTATCTGCCGAAGAGAAGGTGTTGCTTGAGACTGCAAGCCCTACAGAACAACAGAAGGTCAATGCAACCTGGAGGGTTGAAGCTCTTTATCTCCTGCTATGGGCGCTCCAAAAAATACCTTCAGTATCGAATTTCATTGAGCTGTGTGACGTACAAAAAATTAAATCGGTTTGCAGCTTTTACTTAAAAAGCACGAGGGAATTCCTTGAATCGTCAGAGCTTCGTTCTGAAGATGAAATATATGATGTCAATGAGTTGATCTATCAAGCCCATTGGGAAATTCGAGACGCGCAAATAAATAGCCGGCCACTCCCTGATGCGATTATTCCGGGCTTGGTACAAGAAAGGCATTATGCAATAAATTGGTTAATGGGTTACTGCGGACAGGAATGGGATGAAATTACAACGGATACTTAATATGACGTGCCAGGAACACATACTTCGTCGAAAACTCTCCGTTTCAGCGCTTGCAGATGAATCGCCTCAGGCGGTGTTAGCTCTCAGAGGTGCCCTATGAATAAACGTCCAAAAATAGGAGATATAATTGAGATTCCACTGTCTGGTACTGGGTATGGATACGCTCAATATACACATAAGCACAAACAATATGGTGCTTTATTGCGAGTGTTTCAAGTTCAAGAAAAAGTCAGAAATGTTAGTGAGTTGTCCACATTCGAGTTGCAATTTACAACGTTTTTTCCGCTTGGTGCTGCTGTGAATCGAGGAATCGTAAATATTGTTGGTAATTTACCAATCAAAGACGAATTTAAAACGTTTCCAACTTTTCGTGCTGGTGTCGCGAATCAATCAGGAGTAGTAGAGGTATGGTGGTTATGGGATGGAGAAAATGACGAGCGAATTGGTAAGCTATCACCTGAACAAATGAAGTACCCAATTCGCGGAGTTATTAACGATACTCTGCTAATAGAGCGTATCCGCTCAGGTGGTAGTGATAGATCCTACTAATCGACTAAGGTAATTGATAAGTTACCAACTCTTTGAGTTCGTCGTGTTCATAGAAAATATAATCGTTAAGTACAGCGCGCTTCCACAGGATTCTACGGCCTTCTGGCGATAGATTCGCTTCATCACACAAATTCTCAAATTTGTGGTTGATCGTTTTAATTTGGTTTTCAATGATCTTAAGTGCATCTTTAGGTGAAACGTGGAAAGTCGGGGCGGCAAGTAGGCAGTTTTTGATTGTAGATTTATTTGAACCTTTGTGAATGATCATTCCATGTCCAGCTTCGCCACCTGTGCGGTTTTGTGGGCAGATGTCATAAGCAGGCGTTAGCAATAGTTGCTCCCCGTCAACGAAAAACGCATGGTTTCTTGCATGATCATCCGTATTGCCAATCAATACGTTAAAAACAACTCGTTTGTATAACTCTGTAGCGTCTTCACTGAATGATTTACATAAACGTTGCATTTTCTCAACTATTTCAGGGTAGCTTGAGTAGTGAGCAATGCTCTCATCCAGTTGTAGAACGGTTAATCCTGAAATCATAGACTGGCGATACCAGTTGTTACCTGCTACTTTTTCGCGATCGAAGCGTTTTACCAGCAAGGCATCTTTCCCAGTTGTATGGACAAGTTTTACTTCTGCTGCATTGATACCACACAGCGTTGCCAATTTCATAGCTATGTACTCAGACTTAACGATATCGTATGTGTCTGTGGATGTGGAGAACTTGGCGATATATTTGGCGTCATTGTCGATGATCATGGCCTTTGGTCTTGCTCCACCCAAAGCGGTTCCATGTAATAGAGCTTTGTCTAATTCAATGGGTAACTTTTGACCAGCTGCAATGATATCCGCAGCGCTCTGCAATTCAGCAAGAGTGGCTTGCTCGACGTCTCTTGCTTCATATTGGGTTGGTGATGACTGGAAATCTATAGAGCCAATACGGTCTGATGAGGAATTCATCATATAGGTCATTTCATCTAAAAACTGATCAGGGTCTAGTTCTAGTTTACTGTGAATAACACGGCGCCCCCAAGCGTCTGGAGCAGCATCGCGAATAGATGAAAAATTTATCAACCCGATATTGCCAGCAAACATTTGTTCTCCAATTAACGGCAATTCTTCGGCATAGATTGGCTCTTTATCGTTGCGTTGCAGGTATGAATTACCGTAGCGAAAGCTCATTTCACCGTTGTTATCAATTCGGATGATTCCTGCCACCACAGGTTCCGTTTTCCCTTTGAGCCATTTCCATACATAGCAAGTGTTGTTAGAAGTCATTGTCTAAAACCTCTTTCTTATTCCTGATTCGTTTTGGAAGTAAAGAGTCTATTTTGTCAGAGCTTCGTTTGCTTACTTCGAGTCTAGATGGCTCTTGGTTGAATAGATTTACCCCTAAAATGCGTGAAGCTTCAAAGTAGTACCCTATGTTTGCGGTTGGGTCGCCTTTTAGTATTTTGTCCACGGTCGTGCGTGAAACACCTAGTTTGTCGGTGAGTTCAACAACTGTCATATTTCTATTTTTACGTGCAATCTTCAATAAGTTTGCATAGTGCTCAAGCGCATACAATGTTTGCTTGCTAAAGTTATATTTAACTTTGCTCATTATGAAACCAATAGCTCTTTATGATTGTACAAACTATAGGCTAGATAACTCAGTAAATCAATTTAATGCACAATAAAACAGACGGTAACTGTGTTAGCGTCTGTTTTAATGTTCATTGTTGTTCTTTTCTGTTCTGGAGATGGAGGGGCAATCTGCTTTAGTGACTAATTTTTACAAGCTAATATATGTCGTTTTAAACTTCTTGCCACTTTTCTTTTATTACTAAAAATTCTGGCAAGTTTTGCACGAGTGCAGTAACTAATTTTGGATCAAAGTGAATGCCACTTTGTGACTGGACAAATTCAACCGTTTTTTCAATTGACCAAGCTTTTTTGTACGGACGCTCACTGGTTAATGCATCAAATACATCAGCAAGGGCGACAATACGACCTTCTAATGGAATATCTTCACCTGCTAGACCATTTGGGTAACCTGTGCCATCCCATTTTTCGTGATGAGTTAGCGCTATTGATTGGGCTAGTTTAAGTAATCCAGATTCACATTCACCTAAAATTTCTGCGCCTATTTCAGGGTGTTTGCGCATTTCCGCCATTTCTTCGTCGGTTAAGCGCCCTGGTTTTTGCAGAATATTATCGGCTATACCAATTTTACCAATGTCATGCATAGGCGCTGCATGCATTATCTTATCTGCTTGAAACTCAGACAAACCTATCGCTTTAGCCAATATTTTTGCGTAGTGGCTCATGCGAATTACATGCATACCTGTTTCGTTATCTTTGTACTCTGCAGCACGACCTAATACTTGAATAACCTGCATACGCGTGCGTTTTAGCTCGTCCGCTTGTACTAGCGATAAGTGGGTTTTTACTCTGGCTTTCACTATGGCAGGGGAGACAGGTTTGGTAATGTAGTCAACTGCACCTAACTCAAAACCCAAAGCTTCGTCTAGTTCATCGTTTAATGCGGAAACAAAAATAATAGGTATCGAGGACGTGTTGAGGTCTGCTTTAAGTTTTCGGCATACATCATAACCCGACATATTTGGCATCATAATGTCGAGCAAAATCAGATTGGGTTTTTTATCTGCGACTATTTGCAGTGCATCTTCACCTGATTTAGCAAATGTCAGCTGGTAATCTTGTTGCAAGATCCCTTTCAGCACCCGCAGGTTAGTTGGCTCATCGTCGACCACTAAAATTGCTGGGCTTGAATTTGGTATTTGGCTCATGACTGCCCTCCAACGGCATCTAATTGAATGCTTTGAATTAATCCAAGGGCTTTTTTAAATTCAAAATCATTCAATAGGTCAATTGCTTGGTTCAGTTGATCTTTATATTTAACCGGAGTTAATTTGAGCAGATCTGCGTTAAGCTGATCATCAACTTGGCTCGAAAGCGCTAGTTGATTAATAGTTTCTAACATTTTAACAAACTGATTATTTGTTTGACCAACAACTGGAGTTTCAATTGACTCAGCTATATTTTCTTGTTCACATGTTTTTAGCAGTTTAGCTTGATGCTGCGCAATTTGCTCTATTAGTGTTGGCAGTGTTTTTGTGTCACGTCGTCTTAGTACTCTTTCTAATTGACTAAATAAACTGGTGAGTTTTGGCAGTGACAAATTGCCCGCTACACCTTTTATTTTATGTGCATAGTGTTGCAGCTCACTCCAGTTTTGTTGCTCCACTAGGCTTGATAGCTGTAAATCTATATTGGGATTATCTTGCATAAACCGCTGTATTTCAGAGAAAAATGTATTTTTATCACCCCACAGGCTTATACCCCTTTCGATATCTATGCAGCTTGTTTGGGTATCCGCATGTGCTGGGAAAATTTCTGTTGGTATCGTGATATTGAGCACCCGAGCCATTTCTTGTTTAATTTGTAATGGGTCTATTGGTTTATTGGCAAAACCATTCATGCCAGCTTGTTGAGCTCTCATCTTGTCGTTAGCCATAACACTAGCGGTTAATGCAATAATAGGTATGCTAGTTAAACCGTGTTCGACTTCATATTTACGCCAAGTCATGCTCGCATCTAATCCATCCATAACCGGCATTTGTATATCCATAATGATTAGGTCGTAATCGTTTTTCTTGCGTAGTTTTGTCAAAGCTTGTTCACCATTGTAACAGCTGTCTACAATATGGTCGTCACGCTCTAATACTACTGTAAGCAAGTCGATATTTTGTTGAATATCGTCCACTAACAGAATGCGTAATTGTGGCAAGCTTACTTGGTTACTTAGTTTAACTTTTTGTTTGGGCTTAACCCCTGGCGCTAGTGGTAAAACTATTTCGAAGGTACTGCCTTTATTCGGCTGACTCGTAACATGAATTGAGCCGCCCATGAGTTGGGCTAATTTAAAGCTAATGGTTGTGCCTAAGCCTGTGCCGCCAAACTTGCGACTAATAGACGCATCTGCTTGCGTATATGGTTCAAATATTTGTTTCATTTGTTCTGGTGACATACCAATACCTGTATCGACCACTTTGATCGATACACTGTCTTGTTGTGTCACTTCAACTTTAACCGTGCCATCCAATGTAAATTTGATCGCATTTCCTATAATGTTGGTTAAAATTTGGCGAATTCTGTTTGGATCACCTAAATAATAAGGTAAGACACTTTCATCCATAGTGCTATACAGTTGTAGTCCTTTATTTTGCGCTTCTAGGTATAGGGTGGAAATCACAGTATCAACTTCTTCAACTAAGCTGAAGTTCGTTTGTTCTAGTTCAAGTTTGCCTTTATCAAGTTTGGCACTGTCTAGGACGTCATTCAGCAGATATAACAAGGATCTTGCTGAATGATTGATGGTTTTGACGTGTTTGTATTGTTCTAATGGCAGCTCTGAGTCTAATAATATGTCGCTAAAACCAATAATCGCATTCATAGGCGTACGTATTTCATGACTCATATTGGCAGTAAATGCGGCACGGGCAGCTGCTGCTTGTTCGGCTTCTTCTTTGGCGATGCGTAATTCATCTTCCATAAATTTACGTTCGCTAATGTCCATAATAAAACCATCAAGGCAATTCTCCCCTGTGATTGGGTCTTTGGTTAAACTACCTTGTTCCAATAACCAATGTTGCACACCATGTTTGTCGATAATACGGTATTCAAAAGCATACAACCCAGTTTCATTATAATAGTCGGATACGCGCTCTAAATCGTCAGGGTGGATTAAATCAGAAAAGTAACGTGTTTGCTGAGGGTAGACAAAGTCAGATGCAGGGTAACCAGTAATTTTTTCAACGGCATCACTGATGTAGAGCATAGGCCAGCCTTCAGTGTCTAAACAACGAAATGCTATGCCTGGAATATTGGTAATGAGTGAACGGAATTTACTTTCGTTTTCTCTAAGCGCTTTTTCCATCTTTGCGCGTTCGGTTAAGTCAGAAACTATTGCGACATATAAGGTTTCGTTATCTAGTTTGACTGTACCAACTGAAACTCGAACATCAACAAGGTGGCCTTGTTGATGGAGTACTTGCACCTCGCGGCTCCGACCAACAAAGGCATTTACCCCAGTATTTAGTTGGTTTTCAAATTCAGTACGAAATTTTTCTGGTAAATACTCTGCTATCGGTTTTCCAAGCATATCCTGTTGAGTCCAGCCTAACAAAGCTTCACACGCTTGGCTGATTTCTAAAATTACACCATTTTTATCTAAGGTGAAAATAGCATCTATTGCGGTATTCATCACTGCCCGCATACGGCGCTCGCTATAGGCAGTTTGCCTAGATAAATCACGAATTTTGAACAGGTAATGAGTGACTAGAACTGCGCCTATCATCATGAGTGTGACAAAACCTATGCCATAGCCAAGATACAGGGAAATTTCACCAGTTTGTTTAGACAGTTCTAACCCTGGTGGCAATACAAATCGAGCTGCGGCCATGCCTGTGTAGTGCATACCGGCTATCGCGAGGCCCATAACTATCGCTGCGGCGAGGCTTTTTATGGTTGAGTTTGCGTATGGGATTGCTAGTTTGCCTAAAGCAAATTTAATTGAAAGTGCTAATACAGACAGAGTAACCGCAACCACTATAGATAATAAAAATAAACTTATGTCGTATCGCAGCAAAGGAGCCATTTCCATAGCTGCCATACCAGTGTAATGCATTGCGCCTATGCCAGATCCAACCAGCACACCACCGATTAGTAAGGTTTTACCATTTATGTTTGCACTACTGGTAATTCTTAACGCAACCCAGCTTGCAAGCAACGAGGGGATAACCGACAGAGCGGTAATTGGGATATTGTAGTCGACCGTAGTACACAATCTAAATGCTGTCATACCAATAAAGTGCATAGACCACACGCCACCACCTAGCGCCAATGCACCAGTTGCCAGCGCCAAATTTCTTCTTAATGGACTTTTATTTGACGCTGCATAATCAGCAATTTGTAATCCCATAAAAGAAGATAATATCGCAACCACCACAGATAGAGCGACTAACCATGGGTTGTAATCACCATCGGTCAACAAACTGTTGGTTGGGATTTCAAACAAAGTGATGATTTCTGTGAGCATGCTAAATGTTTTACCTAATTCGTAAAATGGTTATCTACACCATATGCTCATTACACCTTTTATCTCGATTGAGATCAATGAGCGCAGAAATATATTGTGAAGTGGGTGGAAAAAGTAACTGATTTAATGGGCGGTGTTCAAATAAAAAATGCAGCCGAAGCTGCATTTTTTAAAGATTAAGTATAAAACTTAAAATTAGATTTCGTTTTTATCAACGATAGCTTTCATGTCAGTCATATAACCACGTAATTCTTGACCAACCCACTCAACAGGGTGGTTACGAATTTCGTCGTTAACACGTACTAATAAAGCGTTGTCTACAGAGTTAGACTTAGGTGCTTTGTACTGACCGATAAACGCGCTGTCTAAGTCGTTTACGAAGTCTTTTAACAATGGCACTGCAGCGTGAGCGAATAAGTAACAACCGTATTCAGCTGTGTCAGAAATTACTACGTTCATTTCGTATAATTTCTTACGCGCGATAGTGTTAGCGATTAACGGAGTTTCATGTAGAGACTCGTAGTAAGCTGACTCGTCGATGATACCAACTTCAGTCATAGCTTCGAATGCTAATTCAACACCTGCTTTAACCATAGCAACAAACAAGATGTTGTTGTCGAAGTATTCTTGCTCGTCGATAGACGCTTCTTGAGAAGAAGATTTTTCGAAAGCTGTTTCAGCAGTTTCTGCACGCCATGTTAACAAGTTAACGTCATCATTTGCCCAGTCTTCCATCATAGTTTTAGAGAAGTGACCTGTGATGATGTCGTCCATGTGTTTACGGAACAATGGACGTAAAATGTCTTTTAACTCACCTGCTAAAGCGAAACATTCGATTTTAGCTGGGTTAGAAAGACGATCCATCATACCTGTGATGCCGCCGTATTTAAGCGCTTCAGTGATAGTTTCCCAACCGTATTGGATCAATTTAGAAGCGTAACCTGCGTCAACACCTTCAGCTACCATTTTTTCGTAACCTAAGATAGCGCCAGTTTGCAACATACCACAAAGGATAGTTTGCTCACCCATTAAGTCAGACTTAACTTCAGCAACAAATGAAGACTCAAGAACACCTGCACGGTCACCACCAGTTGCAGAAGCGTATGCTTTAGCCCACTCTAAACCGTGACCTTGTGGATCGTTTGCTGGGTGAACAGCGATCAATGTAGGAACGCCGAAACCACGCTTGTATTCTTCACGTACTTCAGAACCAGGACACTTAGGCGCACACATGATAACAGTGATGTCATCACGAATTTGCATGCCTTCTTCAACAATGTTGAAACCGTGAGAGTAAGCTAAAGTTGCGCCTTGTTTCATTAATGGCATAACTGCACCAACAACTGCTGTGTGTTGTTTGTCTGGTGTTAAGTTACATACTAAATCAGCAGTCGGAATTAACTCTTCGTAAGTACCAACAGTGAAGCCGTTTTCAGTAGCGTTTTTCCAAGATTGACGCTTAGCTTCAATTGCAGATTCACGTAAAGCATAAGAAATGTCTAAACCAGAATCGCGCATGTTTAAACCTTGGTTTAAACCTTGAGCACCACAACCTACGATAACAACTTTTTTGCCTTTTAATGCTTCACAACCGTTTGCGAATTCGCTGCGGTCCATGAAACGACATTTACCCAATTGCTCTAACTTTTCAGCCATAGTAAGGGTATTGAAATAATTTTGACCCATCTTGATTATCCTATCGAATTTACCTGATAAAAATTTGCGCACACTTTACCTAATTACAGACGTTGCTTAAAGTGATATATTTAAAAAACTGTATTTCATATTGTGAAATACTCGGTCAGATTCAAATAACTCTTGGTCAATTGATGGGTAACTAGCTGGTGGAACTTAAATCTTTACGTTGTTTTATTCATTTAGCTGAAAGCCTGCACTTTGCTAAAACGGCAGAGGCTATGCACACCAGTGCGCCAACTTTGAGCCGTATGATTAAAAAACTTGAAGAAGAGGCGGGTTGTATTTTACTCGAGCGTGACAACCGAAGTGTCGCTTTAACAGAAGCCGGTAATCAGTTTTTGTCCTTTGCACGGCAAACATTAGATAACTGGCACAAGTTTCAACAACATACCCAAGTGAACAGCCATGAGCTACGCGGTCAGCTCAAAGTATTTTGTTCGGTAACCGCTTGTTATTCACATATACCTCCTATTTTGGCGCGGTTAAGTCAGCATCATCCTAAAATTGAAATTCAGCTCGAAACCGGTGCTGCTTCACTTGCGATGGCAAAAATATCCAGCGGTGAAGTTGATATCGCTTTGTCAGCCAAACCTGACTTAATGCCAAATAATTTAGCCTTTCATCCAATTGACCGCATTTCAATGTCGCTCATTGGCCCAAAAATGGACTGTGATGTCAAAGACAAACTCAATGTGGATAAACCAGATTGGCAATCAATTCCGTTTATAATCGCAGATTCAGGTTTTACCCGTACACGTAGTGATAAGTGGTTTAGGTCACATCATATTAAACCAAATATTTATGCAACTGTGGCAGGGCATGAAGCCATTGTATCTATGGTGGCACTCGGCTGTGGTGTTGGTTTAGCGCCAGATATTGTCATTGAGAACAGCCCTGTACGCGAAAGAGTTGTGCGTATTGAAGCTGCCGGTGATATCGAGCCTTTTGAACTTGGCGTTTGTTGCATGCAAAAACACTTAGTTGAGCCTTTGGTTGCGGCTTTTTGGCATGAAGCCTGTACAAGTTAAAATTCGCAATCGGTCGATTGGTGTGTCGACTACGCCTGGACCATTAGGTATTATTTACAACTTTATTAAGGGGTTTTGTGGTTTATGCAGCAGCTAACGCTCATCGCTATTGCGCAAACTGGTGACGGCATATTATGTACTTTCACTGAAAGATTAAATTATGACAATGTTGATGAATTTATCTTGGCTTGGTTAAACGACCATGCATTTAATTTTAAGGAAACTATGTATGGTGCCGACAGAATCTGTTGGCGGTTAGAAGTGGAACAACAAATTGTATGCTTGCACTTTGATGAGTTAACACAAAGTTGCTGGTTTGACCAAACAAGTGAATATTTATTGGCTAAACTTAAACAAATTGTAGAAAATAACGCACATTAGACACACACTAAACACATAACACTTTTTCACCAGATATATTTGCGATGTTGTAACGCACTGCGTATTTCACAAGTATCTGTTGGTTTATAAATTGACGGTCAATTAGGCTTTAATGGGCTAATAACTAAGACATTTAAAACAAACAATAAAAACAGATAAGTGACTCTTTACATGAAATTTGTAACAAGGTTTTACCTTCTTGTAGTATTTTTGCTAGGTTTTATTGCTTGGCAACAAACTGCGATTGCTCAGCAATTGTCTGTCGAGCAACTTAAACAACAGAAAAAAGTTGTTTTGGGACAATACCTGAAATATCAATCGCTTGAACAACAAGTAGATATTCAAACCGTTGTTGAACGCTTTAAGCTAGTAGATTGGCAATCCTTCACCAAAGATGTGGCTGTTTTACCCTATAGTCAACAAGCTTATTGGTTTTACTTTGATATTAGTAACTCCAGCTTTACCCAGCAGTCCTTGTATTTAGATTATCAATTTCCATTGGTCGACCATATCACGGTTTATCAACAAGACTCGACAAATGGTGTAGTTGAAATTATGGATACCAATTTAAGCCAATCAATTGATGAGCGTTTATTGCCTTCAGCTGATTTTATTGTGCCACTTGAGTTGGCAGCCAACAGCCAAACGCGAATTTTTATCCGCATTGAGAACGATGGTTTAGTGCAGGTACCTATGTATTTGGTTGAGCAAACTTGGTTGACCACAGATAAATCGACGAACAGCTTTTGGTTAGGCGCTGGTCTTGCATTATTGGTTGTTTTGTCTATTTTCTCGCTGATAGTTTATGTACTCAATCGAGATGTCAGTTTTTTATATTATGCTGTGTTTTCGACTTTCTTTTTTATTTATTACAGTGCCGCTACCGGATATCCGATTGAGTTTTTATGGCCAAGTCATCCAGCCATATCACAAGACTTATCTATGTTTTCGCTGGGTATTTCTTTGGCTGGTGTGTGTTTATTTGCCTCAGAATTTTTGCACTTACGTGAAAAAGTCCAGTGGTTACATAAATCGGCCATTGGTTTATGTGTCGTATTTGCCGTTTGTGCATTGGCTGGATTGTTTTTAAGTCATTATCAACAAATACAGTTGCAAGTGGCTATGTTTGTTGCTTGTGCTGGCTTTTTAGTCGCAAGTGGTGTTTACGTTTGGGTTAAACGCTATCAAGACGCTGGCCGTTTTGTGATTTGTTTTTCTTTAATCACCTTATCTTGTGCGCTTTTTGCAGCAAATAGATTTGGCATTATCCCAAGAAATATTGTGACTGAATATAGTTTGTTGGTTTCGCAATTTTTTGCTTTTATCGTGATATTTGAGGCTTTATCTAGCCGGATTAAACAAGAGCGCAGCCAAAGGTTAAAAGCACAGTTAGAAGCGTTACATCATTACGAGCAATTTTACGACATATACGAAAACGCAGTAGAAGGGCACTTTACCACCACAGTGGATGGTAGATTACTCAGAGCCAATAAAGCGTTTTGTGATCTGGTCGGTTACATAAATTTTGAAGAACTTGCACATAGTATAGAAAATATTCTGGAGTTATATGTCGCGCCAGACGAACGCGAAAAACTGGTTGCACGTGCAAAAGAGTTTGGCCGTGTATATGGTTTTGAAGCGCAATGGCGTCGTACAAATGGTAAAAAAATATGGGTTTCTATCAACTTAAGGTTTGAGCCTAAAACACCAGAAGGCCCAGCACTGATTGGATCATTAATTGATATCAGCCAGAAAAAACGCTCAGACAAACAGCTGCAATTTTTAGCGGCGCATGATTCGCTTACTGGCTTATTAAACCGCCGTGAATTCGAACGCATTTTAAATGAAGCTTTAATCGAATGTAGTCAATCTAAAGTCAAACACACTCTGTTATACATGGATTTAGACCAGTTTAAGGTTGTTAACGATACTTGTGGTCATAAAGCGGGTGATATCTTATTACGCCAATTGACTGATGAATTGAAAGACATCTTAAACAAACAAGGCATAATTGCGCGTTTAGGTGGTGATGAATTTGGTGTGTTGATCAAAAACAAAATTGGCGATGATGCATTTGTGATTGCGTTCCAATTAAAACAAGCTGTGCAAGATTTTCGTTTTGTCTGGGAAGGGCGGGTATTTACCGTTGGTGTCAGTATAGGTTTGGTTGAACTTAACGAAGAAAACCACTTTATTGACGAAGTTATGAGTATTGCCGATACCGCTTGTTATGCAGCCAAAGATAAAGGGCGTAATCGTATCCACGCGTATACCGAGTCGGATGAAGATGTTAAAACGCGTCACAACGAAATGCAGCAAGTGGCAAAAATTAACGATGCGTTAGCCAATGATAGATTCGCATTGCAAGCTCAGTTGATATACAACATGCAACAGCCAACAGAGATGCTGCATTACGAATTACTTATTCGTATGTTCGACGAAGAAGACAACTTAGTGCCACCTGGATTGTTTTTGCCGGCAGCAGAACGTTACGGTTTAATGCCATCAATAGATAAATGGGTGATCAACCATTATTTTGCTTGGTTGCAACATAACCCTTTGCATATGGCTAAAGTCGGTAAGTGTGCAATTAATTTATCAGGGCCGTCGCTTGCTGAAGAAAGCATGCAAAACTATATTCTCGATTGTTTTGACCATTACAAAATTCCATACAATAAAATTTGTTTTGAAATTACCGAATCTATGGCAATTCAGCAGTTAGACGCCACTTTAAGTTTTATAAAATGTTTTAGAGATTTAGGCTGTTCGTTTGCATTAGACGATTTTGGCAGTGGTTTTTCATCTTATGGTTATTTGAAAAACTTGCCGGTGGACTACTTAAAAATTGACGGTAGTTTCGTTAAAGACATGCTAGTCGACCCGATTGATCGAGCTATGGTTAAATCTATTTATGAAGTTGCCAAAGCGATAGGTATGGAGACTGTTGCAGAGTTTGTTGAATCGGAAGATATTCTGGCTGATTTACGTGGTATAGGGATTAATTATGGCCAAGGTTATGGCATTGCTAAACCAATGAATTTGGATGACTTCGTGAAAAAGTTTGGCCGCAGTGGTCGTTTTGAAATGGGAAGCTAACAATTTTTATGGGCAAGTTTGTTTATTTAGGTTTGTTGTGCGCTTTTTTCGCAACTTTTACTAGCGACGTGCTGTCTGCTAGCTGCCGTAGCACGGGTTATCATAGCCAAGTAAAAGTGAAACAGGTGTTGGACGCAGACTTAATTGAGCTTGCTAGTGGTCAACAAGTGCGTTTAATTGGTATACAAGCGCCACTTAGAAACCGTGCAACTGACGAACTGGCGTTAAAATTGTCAGCGCAGTCGAGTAAGTTATTGAAGGATATTTTGGCTGAGCAGCCAAGTATTTCGTTAGTTTTAGACAAAGAATTGCTCGACAGTGATGATCACATGCTTGCACATGTGTTTTTAGCTGATGGGCAAAACATTCAACAATTGTTGTTAGAGCAGGGCGCTGTGCAATTAGATATTCAAGCGCCAAACACTATGTTTTGGGGCTGTTATTTTCAAGCGCAAAAGCTGGCAATACAACAACAATCAGGTGTTTGGGCACATGCTGAATTTCAAGCCAAACCTGCACAACAAGCACGTTTTAGCAGTGATGTTAAACAAAATTGGCTTGGCAAAGTTATCCGCGTTTTTGAACAGCAACAATCGACTTGGTTGGTGCTGAATGATTGGTTGTATATTCAAGTGCCTGATAGCGTTAAAAGGCGTTATTTTACAGAAATGACCTTCTCTGAATTAATTGGCAAACAAATAATAGTTAATTCATCTGTTAGTTATAAAAATAATCGTTGGCAAGGGCAGGTTGTTAATCCTTGGGAGTTAATCAACCAATTTTAGCTCGCGTAACTGAGTTAAATTTGTTATTTTGCCCGCTTCAAATCATCTAGTGCATGCGGTTATTTATGCTTCTATTAATCGATAATTACGACTCTTTCACTTACAACTTAGCCCATTATTTTATTGAGCTAGGCTGCAAGGTGAAAGTGGTACGTAATGATGAAATTTCCATCGAACAAATTGAGCAGCTTAACCCCTCGCATATTGTTATTTCACCTGGCCCTTGTACACCAAATGAGTCTGGTATCTCGTTAGCTGTCATCCAAGCTTTTGCTGAGCGCAAACCCATATTAGGTGTGTGTTTAGGCCATCAGTGCATAGCACAACATTTTGGTGGCAAAGTAATTAAAGCACCAAAAGTAATGCATGGTAAAACTGCTTTGGTCTCCCACAATAATCAAGGTTTATTTGCTGGGGTTAACCGCGACTTTATTGTTACCCGCTACCATTCATTAGCTGTTGAACCTGCTTCATTACCAGATGAGTTGAATGCGACAGCCTGGAGCGATGAAGCAAATGGCGACAAAGTGATTATGGGTTTGCAGCATAAAACCTTACCTATTTTTGGTGTGCAGTTTCATCCAGAATCTGTTTTATCTGAGTTTGGCCATCATATTTTGCAGAACTTTGTCGCGGCACGCAGTAAAACTTGATTTCATTGGTAATGGGGTTAGCAGTAAGCTAAACTCAAGTTCACGCTCTCATCGGATCTGATATAAAATTTCAACTACATGGCTGATACGCGCTACTCAAATCTAATCAATACTCGCTTCCACGACTTATTAATAAGTTACGATTTTGCACGTAAACACAATGGTGCTCATCTACAAGCAATGGCCGATTTGTTTACTGAGCAAGAGCAACGCCAATTATTAGATGTTGAATTAGTTGCAAAAAATGAACGTGATGCACTTGAACACGCCAAAGAAAAACATCGGCAAAAAAAAGACCTTGAAATTAACCAGTTAGTGGCAGATCAGGTTGTCGAGCAACTGAGCGACGTCGACAATATCTTTGAAAATGTATTGCATATCCAAGACTCTATTCCGGCTATTTTAGATATTTTATCCGTACGTGCAGCTAATATTGGTCGTATCGAACCCTTGGTCATGAACCTGCCTTGGTTAGAACAAGACATGGTGCAGTTTGTTAATTTACCAGGTTACCGACCGACCAAAGAAGGCAAACCAATACGAGTAGACAAAGCGAAAAGTGCACTCAGTTATATAGGTATAGATAACCTTAAAATGGTTGTGCCTACTTTTGCTATTCGTAAATGGATCCCGCACAGTACAGAGCCATTTAGATTAATGAAACGCAAGCTGTGGGAAACAGGCTTAGGTGCAGCAGTTTCGTGCAAACGCTTGGCGTTAATTCACAATTTAGACCAAAACATAGCATTTACCATAGGTGCATTTCATGGTTTAGGTCAGTCAGCTTTGGTGCGAATGTATCTACGTACTTTTGATAAAGTATGGAAAGAGCAACTTGAAATTGCTCGAGAACGTAGATTAAAAGACGATCACGAAGCAATTAGTGCGCTTGAACCTAGTGGTGAGGCTTTGCGCAACATTATGCTTGAACATACCCCTAGATTAAGTGCTGAGTTGATAAAACGTTTTGATTTAAAACGCTTTATGATCCACAACCCAATGCAAGAATTTGCCGCAGGTGATATGAGAGAAATGTCCCCACTGGCATTGATTATGAAAAAAGGCATCTGTTATTCACGTTACAAGCTGTTGCAGCGTCATGGTTTAATCGCTACACACGAAGCGAAAATTTATTTTAAAGAAAATAATTTTACCGCAGCAGAAGTAGGTGAGTTAAACAAGTTGTCGATGCGCCGTTTAAATTTACGTTTAGAACAACAATAGCTTTAGCCAGCCATAGCTTGGCGTAAAATATCTAACGTGAAGGCTTTTTTCAGATAAAAGCCGCGCGGTAAAGTTTGAATTTGTTGCCCACTTGAACCAATACCTTGCGTGCGTACTCGGCTGTTGGCCGCTTTTGGTCTTATCTGCAAATATTGGCCAGTTTTAGCGGTAATTTGGCTCACTTGACCAAGTGCTATCATATCCATTAGTTCTTCCCAATCTTGCTGCAGAGCTTGATCTTGTGCTTTAGTTGGCGACCACAAAATAGGGTATCCCACTATTCGTTCGGCAATTGTTATACCTCTTTCAGCTAAAATAGGTACCCACAAAACTCGATTTAATTTAACTCGTACAGGACATTGTTGCCAAGTTTGTCCTGCAATACCTGTGAGTGGGGCAACACAAACATAGGTGGTTTCTAGCGGTGTACCAGTTCTGTCGACTGGAATGGTTTTTAACTCAATGCCGATATGCTCAAAATCAGGTACAGGTTTAGAGCCTGCGGTTGCGCCTAAGTGCCATTCTAATAATTGTCCGGTCCAACCTTTATCACGGTCGAGTTTTTCAGGAACTGCGACACCAGCCAGATGAGCAAGCTGGGCTAAATTTAAACCTGCGATTTGCCCTGCTCTTTGCATTAATTCACTTTCTGTTTGTGGGGCTATTGGTTTGGTTGGAGGAGAAACTTGCATTAACGGTTCTCTTGTTGCCAAACGCTTATCTGTGCATCAATACCAAGGGTAAACTCAGATTGTTGCTTAAGCGCAGTTATTTTGTCGGTATTGCCTTTGTGCCCGTGTGGTGTCATCAAAAGCAAATCACTAATTTGTTGTTGGTTTAAACAATAAGCATATTGCACTGATTCAGTATTAATTAGCTTAAAACCAGCTGCAATGGCGCTGTCACGGTTAATTGGCGTAAATGCTTTGAGTTCAGGGTAAATTGCCTGACGTAATTCAAGTAAATGTTTTTCGCCGCTATCGACACAAATTAATAAGCCGTGAGTTTGCAACTTTTTGGCAAACTCTGCATAAACCGGAAAACCAAACATACATAAAATGTGGCTTAGAGAATTATCCGCTACAGGAATATTTTTGTTCGACGCAACTAGATATTGCACTTGTTGATTGTGCTGTCGGTTTTGCCGAGCAGCGGACAACACGGCATCTTTAGAAATATCCAAACCAGCTAACTTTGCCTGTGGTAACTGTAGGGCAAATTGACGCAAATAATAACCTTCACCACAACCTGCATCTAACAAGCTAACGTCAGTGTGATTTTGTTTAGTTAAGTTAATGGCAGCTTGGGCAATTTGTTGGTAAACGCCTGAATTTAAAAAACGACAGCGCGCTTCAACCATAGTTTTGTCATCACCCGGTTGTTTAGAACGTTTTTGCTGCACAGGTAACAAGTTTAAATAACCTTGTTTGGCAAAATCAAAATGATGATTGTTGCGACAGCTCACGAATTTATGGCTGCTGTGCAGATGTAAATTTTCGCCATCTAAAGGGCAAATTAATCCAATAGACATGACTAACTCGTCTAATTTTTAATGTGAGTACTATAACTGTTTTTGCGGGAAGCTGGTTAAATGTTACAAAAATTATCGCCGCTTCAGCATTGTTCGTCTAAAAAATAGCCCGAATGGTTGAATTTACTTCTATCATTTACCTCAATTTAACTTTTTGTTGAATTTATGCTTGAAATTGTTCGGCTAATGCATATCTTAGTATCTACCTTTTACTCAATTGCACGTCGGTTGGGCTTAAAGCTATACACAGTTACATCGCGTTGATAATGACAATAAGTATTCAACTCGAGCACGATAATACAAAGAATTTATGGAGAACCCCGATGTTTAAAAAATTGGTTCCGATCAACTCAAACCAACATAAAGATATTAAGCTTAAGCGCGCACCGAATTATAACTTTGCTAAAACAGTCCATGTAGCACCGTTATTGGCTCATGAATTTCCACAAGCGTCTTCTAGCTTCCCAATTATTTTCCACAAAAACGAAGAAACCAACGAGTATCATCCACTTGGTTTGTTGGGCTTGAAAAAAGAGCAAAATTTATTAATTAAAGATGGTCAATGGACTGCAACTTATATTCCAGCATCTATCCGTCGTTATCCTTTCGCTGCTGCTTCAGTTAACGGCAATGATGAAAACATGGTTGTATGTTTAGACGAAGAAGCTGAAATGTTTAACACTGAAGAAGGTGAGCCGCTATTTAAAGAAGATGGCAGCGAAGCTGAAGTGTTAACTCAAGTTAAAGAGTTTATGAATTCTTTCATCGACCGTGAAGCTGCAAGCCGTGGTTTTGTGGGTTATATCGCTGAAAAAGAATTATTAGTACCACGTACAGTTGGTTACACCAAGCCTGACGGTGAGCGTGTGAACATTGGTAGTTTCTATGCGTTTGACGAGCAAAAATTTAATGAGTTGTCTGATGAAGATTTCTTAGAAATGCGTAAACGTGGTTACTTACCAGTAATTTATGCAATTTTAACTTCTATGCAGCACATGGAATCTTTATTCCGTTTACAGCAACAAGCTGACGCATAAGTTAAATTTTAGCTACAACTAAAATTATACAAACAGCCCACAAAGTAATTTGCTGGGCTGTTTTTGTTTGTATACCCAGCCAAAATTTCTCGGTACGTTTTTATGAATCTGACGGATAAAAAACATCTGATAAAAAATAGCTTCGACAAACTGATTGCAAGCGATGTAGAACGATACCCAGAACTAGCAGGCTACGCTTTAAAATTCAATCAAGGAAAACGCCAACTTGGTAGCTGCCATTATCTAAAAAAACAGATAAGTATCTCGGCACATATTCTTGAACACAACCCGATTGAATTGCAGTTAGACACGCTAGCTCACGAACTCGCACATGCACTGGCTTATATTGCCGATGGACATAGAGGGCATGGCAGACCATGGCAAAAGTGGGCAAGGGCACTTGGTGCAACCCCCAAACCGCGTACACGTGAACCGATTAAAACCCAAGCAAAATATCAGCTGGTATGCAAACGCTCAGGTACAATTGAAGAA
>NZ_JH767540.1:0-15489 GCF_000281085.1 Catenovulum agarivorans YM01 | reverse complement strand
ATTCCCCCGCAGCTACCATAAAAAAGTCAGCTTAAAAAACCGTTATATTGGCGGTGATAAAAGCAGCTTAAATTGTTTGTACTTAGTGGAGATGCAACAGTGGCAGGCTTATTTACAAGGGGAAATTATAACTGAGCAGCTGCAGTTGTTGCAGTGAATGTAATTGTTGACTAAACGCACGTATAGGCGTACGCTTTTGTTGGAGGTGAAAATATGACCACTTTAAACGCAACAGAAGCTCGAACAAAGTTATACAGTTTGATTGATGAAGCAAATCAAACACATCAGCCGATACTTATTACTGGTAAAAGAGGTAATGCAGTATTGATGTCTGAAGAAGACTGGTCTGCAATAAACGAAACGCTTTATTTATTGTCAATTCCAGATATGCGAGAGTCAATTCGTGAAGGTTTAGCAACGGATTTAGCTGAATGTGATACGGATCTAGATTGGTAATGTGGGATATTTATTACACCAAACAAGCTAAAAAAGACGCTAAGAAATTGGCTGCGGCAGGGTTAAAAAGTAAGGCCAAAAACTTGTTGGATATTATACAAATTAATCCTTATCAAAATCCGCCACCGTATGAAAAGCTAGTGGGTGATTTAGACGGTGCGTATTCCAGACGTATAAATGTTCAGCACCGTCTCGTTTATCAAGTTTTAGAATCCGACAAGGCCGTTAAAGTATTAAGGTTGTGGACTCACTACGAATAATTTAAAAATTATCCGAATATTGCGCCTGTAAACCACGCTCTAACTCAGCCATTCCGGTTGGCAAATCTATATCACCACCCAAATCGCGAATGGCACAACCAAAAGCGTGTAAGGTTCTAAATAAATGATGAGCGCGGCTTTGTTCACCCATTTGGCCGATACGCACAATATTTAAACCAAATGAACCTGCTATCTCAACACGATAACGATTGGATATATGTTGGCACAAAGCTTTTTGTGCAATGCCATTTGGCACTTCAATACCTATTACTGAATTTAATCGAGCAGCTTCGGGTACAAATAATTTTAACCCTAATGCTTCAATGCCACGTTGCAGTGCTAGTGAACAACGCAAATGGCGGATAAAACGATTTTCCAAGGTTTCTTTACAAATAAGTGCCAATGCCTCATGTATAGCCAAAATGCCAGAAACAGGCGCTGTATAGTGATAAGAACTTTGGTGCCAAAATTTTTCGGCCAAACGTGCATCTAAACACCATTGTGGGCAGTCTTTTTCACGGCTATGAATGCGTTGATAAGCACGCTCAGAAAAAGCAATTAATGACACACCGGGAATAGACGACAAACCTTTTTGCCCACCAGTGATCACGGCATCAATTTTCCACTCATCCATTTGCAGCGGCATAGTGCTTAGCGTACAAACTGCATCAACTATTACATAACAGCCATAACTATGGGCAAGCTTCGCTATTTCTTCTAAATTTTTATTACAAACTGTATTTGAGGTTTCACCTTGAACTAAAGTGATAACCTGTGGCTTAAAGCTTTCAATGCTTTGTTTAAGCAGGGCTAAATCAGGAATTTGCTGGTCGGGAACGTTAAATAGTTCAACTTGTGCACCAACTCTTCGTGCCATTTCCGCTAGGCGACCACTGAAAAAACCATTGTTGATGCTCAATACTTTAGTGTCTTGCCAAATTAAGTTGGTGATCGCCATTTCCATTGCTGCAGAGCCAGGCCCAGCTACGCCCATTATCCATTTTGAATTGGTTTGAAACACATACCGTGACATTTGTTTTACTTGTTCAATAATTTTCGCCATTGTGTCACCCAAATGGTTGATCACGATTGAATTGGCTTTGGCGACTGGCTCAGGAATAGGCACAGGCCCTGCACCCATCATTAATAAGGGTTCTGTTGGCAGGATATCTTCTAATGCTGTGAGCTCAGGCGTTGGTATATGCATAAAACAATTAAAAATTAATGACAGTTGGGATTAACATTGTCGCTTAAACAAATGGATTGTGCTAGATGGAAAGTCATATTAATCAGCATATTTGTGCTGCACCAACAATATCAAACGATTTTCTGCAACGTCATAAACGCTTTAACAATTTCATTGCGAAAATTTTCGTCTTGGTGCAAAGCTGCCCTTTTATATTGAGTGCAATAGCTTTCCGGTGAAGTTTTATTCTGTATATTCTGGTTTGTGCTTTGTTCCACAACAGCTTGCCACTTTTGCTGCACAGCTTTTGGTGGCTCTGGCAATTTTTGTAATATGTTTTGTGCTTTTTCAAATTTTGATTCACGCGAAAATGCGATTGTATAGTCGTTGACCGCGAGCCAGCTCTGGCCATTTTTTTCGACACACAAAATCGGCATAAAAGGCGCGAGAGATGAACACACAGAATTTTTATACATTTGCACTTGCCAATAACGCTGGCCAATGTCTACAAATGTTTCAAAATCAGTAATGTCGGCAAATCCTGATTCAACCATTGGCAGTACTTCAACTCTGGGTTTGTTTGGGTTAACAGTGTCATTCGACACATCCAAATAATAATCACCGATTTGCATCGCGTTTTGGAAATAAGAGTTGCGTAATCCACCCCAAATTTTATTTAAACTGAAACCTGTTTTCATGTAATTAATCAACAGTGATAAACCTTCATATGGTTTATTCGATTTAATATCTTCAATCATCAACTGATATACAGCGTCACGTATTTCGAGGCAGCGCCCAAGCGGAAAAGGTTTGCCCGAAAAATATTGATATTTAGGCACAAGTTCTAGGTCGGCTTTTATCCGAGTTAAAGCTAGGTAAGCGACTATTTCGTCTATTTGTGTTTGATTGAAATAAGTGGTGGAACTCATAAAATTTGTACTCTAATTTTTTGTTTGATTAGGCTGCTGGATATATTCGGTGTTTCTGGCGCAAAAACGACATTGATATTGTGTTTGGCAAGCTGCGGAATTAACTTATTCCAACGTTCAGTATTTTGCCACTGCATACCACTAACAACCTTAGCTATATTCAAACTTAACATCCAATGCAAAGCATTTTCAGTTTGTATGATGGGAAACTGAACGAGTGTCACCTCATCGACAATAGCCAAAGCTTCAACAATAGCCATGCGCTGGCCTTGCTCTATGACAGGGAGTTTGCCTTTCGACTTTAAACACATTTGATCAGGCGCAATACCTACGATTAATTGATGTCCCTGCTGTTTAGCAAATTGTAGAAAATTAAGATGACCAATATGAAATAAATCGAATACGCCTAATGCTAAAACTCGCTGGTTATTCATCTTTCAGTTCCATATGTAGTTGATGTTCCAATTTAACGAATAATTCATCTGCCGGATGATACCGGCGCACTTGTTCAATGAGGGGTTTAAGCTTAACCCAGCTATGTTGTTGCCACAAAACACATATTCTCGAATAGGCAAAACATTGCGTGAGTAAAGTAAAAGCTCGTAAATTCTTGGCGCAAATTATGGTATCGAAATTAGCATCTTTAATTTGCCATTCGCCGTATAATGCTTGCAAAATTTCTTCCGGTTTTTCTGGGTGCCACACTGTGCCAAACTCGGTTTGTTTATCAACTAGGTCGATTTTGGGATAGACAGTTACGCGATTCCACTCAAAAGGTATACCTGACATCCATAAACCCGAAATAGTTTGCCCACTTGTTTGCTCAACCCCATAACCACATAAATCTAAAATAACGCCGTTGGCATGAATAAAACAGCGCGGATTAATTAAATCGTAAGAACCTTTATGCTCGTGCCAACCATTTTGTTTGAGTAATTCGATGGCTTGTGGCATATGCCCCCAATCAATGCCGATATCAATATCTTTATCAAAAGGCAATAAACACTTGTCTCTAGTTAAACCCAATAAAGTACCGGAAGTAGCAAATGACCTAAGGTTGTTTTGCCGGAATAAATGCAAAGTTTGCCACAAAGTTGCCTCGTACAAGCTTTGATCGAAATTTGCTTTAGGCGCTGGTTTTGATGGTTTAAATTGTGTAGTTAACAATAAGTTTAGTGCAGCACGATAGTACTCTATTGCTTGGGGTAACTGTTTGTTTTGTTGATAAACAACCCCTAATAATTGATGCAATAAAATTGAAGTGGGGTGATATTGCATACAAGTGTGGATATGTGGAATAACTTGCTGACTAGTACCCAAGTTTAAAGCAGCCTCGGTTAAGTGGCGGATGGCAGCTAGTGAGTTGGGCGCTATTTCTAGTGCGGCGCTGAACTGAACTACTGCCTGTGGAAATGCGCTTTCGTTGATAAAGTTTAGGCCATTTTGTATTAGTTCGTTGAATTGTAGCACGCTAATCGAACCAGATATCTTGAATTAAGCTTGGTAAAAGTGTTACTGAGTCTAAGGTGATATTGAAATGGTTACAAGAATGAATATTGTACACTCTCAAAACTAGTTAAGTCGTGCTTGTTCTTCATCAAAAATTCTTATTGTATTTTTACTATTATTGAACAAATTTGCCTATACTGTAGTTTTGTAGTGCGCTGTCACTTTTTCAAAATATAACAATGGCTGTTTAATGGACCAAATGCATAAATATAATTTTATTTCAGGTTTACCCCGTGCAGGCTCGACTTTGCTCGCCGGTTTATTGAGGCAAAACCCTGACTTTCAGGCCGCTATGTCAAGCCCAGTAGCAGGGCTCGTTAACACATTTTTAGAGCAGGTTGGAGCTGGTAGTGAATTTTATAGCTTTTTTGATGAAGCAAAGCGCAAACATATGGCGCGAAGCTTGTTTGATGCCTACTACCATCCTGTTGAAGACAAAAGAATAGTGTTTGATACCAATCGCATTTGGACTGCTCGTATGCACCAACTAGCAGAATTATTTGATGATTTTAAAATGATTTGTTGTGTACGAAATCCCGCTTGGATTATGGATAGTTTTGAGAGAATCTACCGGAAAAACCCTTTTGATTATAGTCGAATTTACTCATCTCAGAACCGAACTACTGTGTATTCTCGTTGTGAGTCCTTAGCTAGCATGAGTGGTTTATTTGGTAGTAGCTGGACCGCGTTGAAAGAAGCTTATTACGGTGACTATTCACAAAACATGCTATTGGTTGATTACGATATTTTTGTTCAGCACCCACAAAAAACAATGCAGTTAATTTATCAATTTTTGTCTCACGTTCCATTTGAACACGATGTTGATAACGTAGATTACCGCGAAGAACAATTTGACTTAGCACTCGGTGCTAGAGATTTACACACAGTCAAAACAAAGGTGGAGTTTACACCAAGGCGCAGCATATTGCCGCCAGAGTTATTTAACACATATAGTGAAATGGCATTTTGGACAGATAACCAAGGAACGGATGCTAGTTTTATCGGCTAAGTTCAGTAACTTTCTAGCGCTTGACTATATTTATCATTTATCTCAGTTGGGTATTGGTGCCCGACTTTGACTTAAACAGAATTTGATTGTCATTTTAAGGCAAAATTATGAACAGAACTTTATTAACCTCTGCAATTTTAGCTTCTCTTCCTGCTGCCTCATTTGCGTCTGTTGACACCTTTAGCTCTTTCGAGTTAGTGCAAGTTAGTCTTAGCTCAGGGTACAAACAAGAAGGTGTGATTAAGTTAAATCGAACGAATAACAATGACTCAACGCAGATTCGTGGTGAGGTACCGGAAGGCCAGGTAATATCACTTAAACAAGGTAGCCGAGTTCGCCAACTCGTTATTATCGATAAAGCTGTCAATGATATTGCCGCGTTTAGCCGTGACCTACCAGCAGATTTTGATGTTGCCTATCTTGAAACTGGTAAAAATGGAAAAACACAGTTAATTAGCATTTTATCCCAGTATGCAAATTTAGATGCTGTTCATATTGTTTCACACGCCAGTTCAGCCAGTTTACAGTTGGGTAATAGCCAATTAAATTCTAGTGAATTAACGCCTGATTTGTATCAAGCTCTTAACCAGGCAACTAGAGAAGGTGCTGATTTATTACTATTCGGTTGTGACTTTGCTTCAAATCAGGACGGCGAAAGTTTCTTAAATAAACTTAAGAATAACACTCATCTGGATATTGCTGCTTCAACAGATAAAACTGGTAATCCCGAGAATGGAGGTGATTGGGAGCTTGAGCTGATTAAGGGAAGTATTGAAATTACAAGGCCATTTAGTGTCCGTGCTTTAACTGATTTCTCTGGTGTTTTGGCTATCACTGATGGCGGTGGCGATACTATTGATATGGGAAGCTTCCCAATAGGTTCAAATGTATACACGGATAATGCAACCTACTCGAACGTTAAATCAACCGGTTATACATTAAAATTGGTCGCGGTTAGCTCTGGTGCAAATACGGGAAATGCATTAGGGGGAACGAATTACGGTTATGTGTCAATTGATGCTTATGGAGATAAGGATGTTGATAAGTTATATCTTTATTTTAGTAGTGGAGAAACCTTCGATGCTAATTCTATTAAAATTTACAACGGCCAAGAAAGTAGCAAGGTTATAAAATTTACTTCAGACCAAGGAGACTCCCAGCTTTCAAGCAATATACCAGACGTGACGTCAGAAACGGTTAACTTATCTGGATTTACTGGAATTACCAAGTTAACAATAGAGAATAACGATGGTACTAAAATGGGGTGGGGACAGCTTGATGATTTTAATATAAGCAATGTTACAGCTTCAGACTCAACCGCACCAACTTTCGACGGCGCAAATTCCACGCCTAATGACAATGCTACCAACGTTAGTGTTAGCAACAACATCGTAATCGATTTTGATGAAAATATTGCTTTGGGCACTGGTAATATCACCATCCGCAATGTTACTGATAGCAGTGATTTTGAGGTATTTGATGTCGCTTCAGAAAGTGATGGCACAACAACATCACCTAGTGCTGGGCAAATCAGTATTACTGGCGATAAGATTTATATAAATCCGACCAATGATTTATCACTCAATCGCACATATTCTATCCGTATTGATTCTTCCGCAGTGGATGATGCTGCAGGCAATAGTTTCGCTGGCATTAGCGATGATACAAGCTTTAATTTCAATACACCTGCAATTTCACTTTATTCGGCTGACCTTGCCGTAGTTGGTCGCAATACAGACAATGATGATCAATTTGCACTTGTAGCACTAGCTGATATCCCTGGTAATTCAGTCATTTTTATTACCGATGAAGGCTGGGATGATAGTGATTTTGTTTTTAACGGTACGGAAGATGTTTTTAAATGGACAGTGCCAAGTGGAGGCTTGAGTGGGGGGACTCTCATTGAATTTACCAATGAATCGACAACGACACTAGAAATCAATGATTCAAATCATGGTACAGTTAGTTCAGTTAATGGCTCAGGTGATCTGAGTTTGGGTGCTGGTGACCAGTTATTTATTTATCAAACTGCAGAGGGGACTTACGACGGCACTATCCAGCGATTAGATAGTAATAGCAATATTGAGTCAGGCATGATTTACGCTTTTAATGGTGATAATTCAGCTCCTAGTACCTATGGTTGGTTAGATGCTGGCAATGCTCATGGTGCTACTAGCTCACAGGCACCAGATAATATGACAGTGCTAACGACGTCAGACGGCTCTGGTAATGCAAGCACCGCGAATGCGAACGGTATGCTGACACAGGCGAATGTATATGACCAAGACGCTTCTGCTTATGCAACTGGTGAATATGATAACTACATATATAACGGTCCCATGGGGACTACAGACAAAGCTACTTGGTTGACTCGTATACATACCACTGCAAATTGGTTGGCAAATGACACTGCCAGCTTTAATATCGCAAATAGTCAACATGGTGGTGACAGGGGTTCTTTAGGTTCTGCATTTACTATTGGTGCAGCTGATACAACCGCTCCTACTTTCGACAGTGCAAATTCCACACCTAATGACAATGCCACCAACGTTAGTGTTAGCGATAATATAGTAATTGATTTTGATGAAGATATAGCTTTGGGCACAGGCAATATCACCATCCGCAATGTTACCGATAGCAGTGACTTTGAGGTATTTGATGTTGCATCTGAAAGTGATGGAACAACCACTTTACCGGGGGCGGGCAGGGTTAGTATCACCAGTGATAAAATCTATTTAAACCCAACCAGTAATTTAACCGGTAATCGTAGTTATTCAATTCGTATTGATTCTACTGCGGTGGATGATACAGCAGGCAATAGTTTCGCTGGTATTAGTGACGATACTAGCTTCAACTTTAGTACAGTCAATACAGCGCCTGTGGTGGATTTAGATTCTACTTCTGGTAGTGATGACAATAGTGCATCCTTCTCAGAAGCCGGTGGAGCAGTAAATATTGCCAGCAATGCCTCTGTGACAGAATCAGATGGTGATAATTTAACGACTATCACTGTAACTTTAACCAATGATCAAGATGGAGCATCTGAAGGTTTAAATGTATCAGCATCTGCGCAAGATGCATTAACGGGCATTTCAGGTTCGTCTGATATCACTTTACAAGATACCATCACCATTTCTGGCGCAACCGCGTCTGCTTCTGAAGTTGCAACTTTCCTTCAGGCTATCACTTATAACAATACTTCTAGCTCTCCTAACGAGACAGCACGTACGGTAACTGTTGTTGTAAACGATGGCACTGACAATAGCACCAGTCGCACTTCAACCATTAGTGTGAGTAATGTCACAGCCGCTTCTTCAACGGCTGCTAGTTTTAATACCACCAATGGCACAAATTTAAGCCCAGCAATAACATTTACTAGTGATGATGAAACTTTAACCATAGCAGATACAAGCCATATCACAGGCTCAACTGCTGATGGTGGTTCAGGAACGGATACCTTATTTGCTGTAACTGGCTCTGACTTAACTGGTTTTACAAGTTTAACTGGCTTTGAAACACTTACACCAGATAACGACGCTAGTTTAACCCTCAGCGAAACCCAGCATGACGCCTTTACAACCATTAACGGTTCCGGTACCAATCAGTTCACTTTAAGTAGCGCTAATGGTGATGCAAGTATTACTGGTGACAGTGATATTGAAACCTATGTGCTTGGTGCTGGGTTTAATTTTACCTTAGCAACCGCAACACAGAATGTGACAGGTAGTAGCTCTGACGATACTGTTAACGTCGCAGGATTCACTGCAACTGGGGTATTAAGTGGTGGTAGTGGTACAGATACTTTGCAGCTAGATACAGGCGCTAGCATCAGTGGTGCGACTGTCAGTAGTTTTGAAACTTTATCTTTAACAAGTGGTGCTGCAGTGACTATGACCGAAGCGCAACATGATAATTTTTCTAGTGTTGTGGCAGCGGGTACTGAATCTATTACCATCAGTGATGTATCAGATGGTTTAACCGGTAACTCAGCGGTAGAAACTTATGTACTGAGTGTGGCAAACACATTTACTTTAGGTGTTGCTTCACAAAATGTAACTGGTAGCAGTGGTGACGACACGATAAACGTCGACTCTTTCACTGCGACTGGAACTTTAGCCGGTGGCAGCGGTACAGATACTTTAAGTATTAATGGCGGCAGTATTTCTGGTGCAACTATCAGCGGATTTGAGAATTTAACCGTATCAGACAATAGCAGTGCTACTATTACACCTAGCCAGCTGTCTAGTTTTTCCGGCACTATTTCAGCAGGCGGTACTGAAACCCTAACCATATCTGGGGATGGTGACGTCACCACAGTTACAGCAATTGAAAATTACACGGTTGATGATGATAGTACTAATACCCGAGCTGTGACCTTAAGCAGTGCGGCTCATTCAGTGACAGCAAATTCAAGTTCTGATGCAGTTACCTTTGATATCGGTACATTAACCTTCACTGGTACTCTTACGGGTAATACCACTACTGCTGACACATTGAGCATGAGTAACGGCGCAAATATCAGCGGCGGCACTATATCTAATATCGTCAATTTAACACTGGCGTCTGGTGCATCTGTTTCAATGACAGCATCACAACATCAAAGCTTTACCGGCACTGTTACTGCTGCTGGTTCAGAAAGCATTAATATTTCAGGGGATGGTGACTTTACCGTATTTACTGCGGTAGAAAATTACTCAGTCGATGATGACTCAACTAATACTCGAACCATAACCTTAGGTAGCAGTTCTGCCAATGTATCAGCTTTGTCGTCAAGTGATGCAGTTACCTTTGATGTTGGCAGTAATACATATACTGGTACTTTAACCGGTGATACTGATACGGCAGATGTAGTAAGTGCCTCAGATGGTGCTGATTTAACCGGTGGTAGTTTTGCTAATATTGGTTCACTAACTTTAACTAGCGGCGTAACCGTTGCAATTGATGCGGCCAATGTCAGTGATTTTAGCACTGCTATTACTGGTTCGGGTGGGTCTGAAACCCTTAAGTTAATGGATGGTGGTACTTTTAACTTTAGCAGCACTAGTGTTTCTGAAATTGAAAACTTGGCCATAGGTACCAACAATATATTTACCATTACGTTGACTGATAATTTCGACTCGAATGGCAGCTCGGTCACTGTTACAAATGCTAGTGGCAGCGCAATTGCTGGGGGGATTAGCTTAAATGCCAGTGCGTTAAGTGGTGACGAGCTAATTATCTCAGCGACAGATTTTGATGGTTCAGACACTTTCACTGGTGGTAGTGCGGCAGACACCATTCGCCCAGGTGGTGGCACTGACTCTATGACAGGTAATGATGGTAATGATAATTTCATGGGTGAAGCTTCTGACTTAAATGGTGACACCATTACCGACTTAAGTATTGGGGATATTGTTACACTTACTGGGGTTACTGGCTTAACCACTAGTAATGTGCGTTTTAATGGTACTAGCACCTTACAAATCGATACAAATGCGACAGATTTTAGTTCGGTAGAAGTTTCTATTAGCTTGTCTAATTCTCCTGCAAATAACTTAGATTTCACCGTCGCAGACAACGGTGCTAATACAGATATAACTTTCATCACACCGAATGATGTGCCTGTGTTTAGCAGTTTAAACGGTGGTTCTACCTTCACTGAAAATGGTTCGGCAGTTGTCATAGATTCTGATGCAACTGTAGCTGACACCGAACTCGATGCTTTGGATAGCGGCGCGGGTAATTATAACAATGCCACGTTAACTATCGCTCGAAATGGTGGCGCCAACAGTGAAGATGTTTTTGCTAACAATGGTTTATTGGGTACTTTAACTGAAAGCAGTAGCTTTACTTTTAATAGCACTAGTGTTGGTACAGTAACAACCAACTCATCAGGCACCTTGGTATTAACCTTTAATACTAATGCGACCTCGGCAATTGTTGATTCGGTCATACAAAATATTACTTACCAAAATACCTCGGAAGATCCTGCTAGTAGCGTTACGTTAGATTTCACCTTTAATGATGGAACTGCAAATAGTACAGGCACTAATCAAGCGTCTGTCAGTATCAGTGCGCAAAATGATGCGCCAACAGATATTTCATTATCAGCGACAGCCGCTAATCAGTCGGCTACCGGTGTTGGTGCTAATATTGGGGGTTTATCGACAACGGATGTCGATTCAGCTGACAGCCACACCTTCACTTTGGTCTCGGTGGGAGCAAGTGATAACGGTACTTGTAGCAGTGATGCAGGCAACAGTAGCTTCCAAATTGATGGCTCGACACTTGAATCGCAAAATACTGTCGATGGCGGCAGTTATGTGATTTGTGTGCAAACCAGTGATGGCACAGCAACATTCCAAGAATCATTCACTATTACCATTACAGATGATGTTGCGCCAGATGCGCCATCAACACCAGACTTAGATGCAGCTTCCGATACTGGGACGTCTTCAACTGATAATATTACCAATGATACAACACCAACCTTAAGTGGCACGGCAGAGAGTGGCAGTACAGTTACTTTATATAGTGATCAAGTTGGCGGCGGTACAACTAGTATAGGTTCAGGCACTGCGACAGATGGCAATTGGCAAATTACTACAAGTGCGTTAACGGCAGGATTAACACACTCTATTTTAGCCAAAGCAACGGATTCAAGTAGTAATCAAAGCGCATCTTCTAGCGGACTAAGTGTCACCATTGATACAACTGCGCCGTCAGCACCGTCTACGCCAGATTTATCCGCGGCAAGCGATACAGGTGACTCAAATACTGATAATCTCACCAATAATACAACACCGACCTTTACTGGTACTGGGCCAAACAATGGTGCCATTACTTTAATTTCTAGTGTTGATGGAACTATTGGTTCTACAACTGCTGCGGATGGTTCTTGGACAATTGCTAGTTCAACATTAACAGTCGGTATACACACTATTACAGCAAGATCAACTGATACCGCAGGTAATACAGCTGACAGCTCAGGGTTATCGGTTGAAATTGACACCAGTGTGGAAAGTGTAACTATCACCACGCCAATTGAAACCGATGGCATTGTTAATGCAGCAGAAGACAATGATGTGTTGATATCAGGCTCGGGTGCAGATGCAAATGCTAGCGTGAGCGTGAGTATTACCGACGGTACATCGACTTCGAGTCAGAATGTAACTGCTGATGGCTCAGGTGCTTGGACAATTTCGGGCAGTGAGTTTGACGTAAGCACCTTTAACAATGGCACACTGACAGTCAGCGCTACTCAAACAGATGCTGCGGGTAATACTTCAACTGCAGCAACGCAAAATATCACTTTAGACAATTCAGCCCCAAGTGCGCTCACTATTACTACACCTATTGAAGGTGATGGATATGTTAATGCGTCGGAAGATGAAGATGTATTAATTGCAGGTTCGGGGGCAGAAGCGGGTAATAGCGTGACGGTTAGCATTACCGACAATAACGCTACGTTAACTCGCACAGTAACAGCGGACGGTTCAGGCAACTGGACAATTTCGGGCAGTGAATTTGATGTTAGCGCATTTAACAATGGCACCTTAACTGTATCGGCCACCCAAACAGATACAGCGGGTAATACTTCAACCGCAGCAACACAAGACATCACATTAGATAACTCAGCACCAAGTGCTGTAACTATTACTACACCAATCGAAACAGACGGTATTGTTAATGCTGCAGAAGATTCGGACGTATTAATTGTAGGCTCAGCGGCAGAAGCGAACGCAAGTGTTACAGTTACAATTACCGACGGAACATCGACGTTAAATCAAAATGTAACAGCAGATGGCTCGGGTGCGTGGACTATCAGTGGTTCTGAGTTTGATGTAAGCACATTTAACAATGGCACATTAACTGTATCAGCAACACAAACAGATACTGCAGGCAACACCTCAACTGCAGCCTCAACCACAATCACTTTAGACAATACAGCACCAAGTGCACCAAGCATCAGCACGCCAATTGAAATAGATAATATCGTTAATGCTAGTGAAGACGATACTGTATTAATTTCAGGTAGTGGCGCAGAAGCCAATGCCACTATAACTATCACCATAGGTAGTGTATCGATTCAAACCACAGCAGATGGTAGTGGTAACTGGACGATAGAAAGTAATGAGATAGATATCTCAGCATTAACCAACGGCACACTAACCGTAACTGTGACGCAAACAGATGCAGCGGGTAATGAATCCAGCAGTGCAACACAAAATATTACCTTAGACAACGGCGTGCCTGCAGCAGTCACAATTACCACGCCAATTGAAACTGATGGTATTGTTAACGCGGCAGAAGACAATGATGTGTTGATCTCAGGCTCGGGTGCTGAATCTGGCAATAGTGTGACAGTGTCGATAACAGACAATAACAGCACTGTGAGCAATACGGTAACAGCAGACGGCAGCGGCAACTGGACGTTAAGTGGTGGTGAGTTAGACGTTAGCACCTTTAACAATGGCACTTTAACCGTATCAGCGACCCAAACTGATAACGCAGGCAATACTTCAACTGCAGCAACGCAAAATATCACTTTAGACAACTCAGCTCCAAGCGCACTTACTATTACTACTCCGATTGAAGGTGATGGTTACGTTAATGCAGCTGAAGATGCAGATGTATTAATTGCTGGTAGTGGTGCAGAAAACAACGCGAGTGTCACGGTCACAATTACTGATGGATCTAATAGCTTAGAGCAAACCGTTACAGCAGATGCTTCTGGAGATTGGACAATCAGTGGTAGCGAATTTGATGTTAGTAGTTTCAATAACGGCACCTTAACTGTATCTGCAACCCAAACAGACACGGCTGGTAATACTTCAACAGCCGCAACTCAAGACATCACATTAGATAACTTAGCACCAAGTGCTGTGACTATTACTACACCAATAGAAACAGACGGTATTGTTAATGCAGCTGAAGATGACGATGTATTAATAGCTGGTTCGGGTGCAGAATCTGGCAATAGTGTGACTGTGTCGATAACCGACAATAACAACACAACAACCCGAACGGTAACAGCAGATAGCAGTGGTAACTGGACGCTTAGCGGCAGTGAAATAGATGTTAGTGGCTTCAATAACGGCACCTTAACTGTATCAGCAACACAAACAGATACAGCGGGTAATACTTCAACCGCAGCAACACAAGACATTACTCTAGACAATTCAGCACCAAGTGCACCAAGTATCAGCACACCAATTGAAATTGATAATATTGTTAATGCAAGTGAAGACGACACTGTATTGATTTCAGGTAGTGGTGCAGAAGCCAGTGCAAGCTTAACTATCACCATTGGTAGTGTATCAATTCAAACCACAGCGGATGGTAGTGGTAACTGGACTATAGAAAGCAATGAAATAGATATCTCAGCATTAACCAACGGCACGCTAACAGTGACGGTTACGCAAACAGATGCTGCAGGTAATGACTCAAGCAGTGCAACACAAAATATTACCTTAGACAACGGCGTGCCAGCAGCAGTCACAATTACCACACCAATTGAAACTGATGGTATTGTTAACGCAGCCGAAGACAATGATGTGCTAATTGAAGGTAGTGGTGCAGAAGCAAACACAAGTGTCACGGTTACAATCACAGATGGTGCTAACAGCTCAGATCAAACCGTTACAGCGGATGGCTCAGGTGCATGGACAATCAGTGGAAGTGAATTTGACGTAAGCACCTTTAATAATGGCACATTAACCGTATCTGCCACTCAAACAGATACAGCTGGTAATACATCAACCGCCGCAACTCAAGACATCACTTTAGACAATTCAGCCCCAAGCGCACTAAGCATTACGACTCCAATTGAAGAGGATGGTTATGTTAATGCGGCAGAAGATGAAGATGTCTTGATTGCAGGTTCAGGTGCAGAAGCGAATGCAAGTGTGACTGTTACCATCACTGATGACGCGAATAGCCTATCACGTACAGTAACAGCGGACGGTTCGGGCAACTGGACAATTGCGGGCAGTGAATTTGATGTTAGTGCATTTAACAATGGCACCTTAACAGTCTCTGCTACCCAAACAGATACAGCGGGCAATACTTCAACTGTAGCAACTCAAAGCATAACACTAGACAATTCAGCACCAAGTGCTGTAACTATTACTACACCTATAGAAACCGATGGTATTGTCA
>NZ_JH767539.1:35758-88802 GCF_000281085.1 Catenovulum agarivorans YM01 | reverse complement strand
TTAGACATAAAAGACCCCCAGTAATTGGATAGTCCAACTATTGGGGGTCACTTCACTCAAATAACTAGCGGCTTTTTCTACTTAACCTGAACTCGGGATAACAAGTTAGCTAATATATTGAATTGACTATGAAATAGAGATAATTTGGTTCTAGAGTGATATTTTTTCTTAGAACAAGGCGAATTTGCGTACGTAATAGCTGGCTATTACTAGCGAATTCAACGTAGTTATGAGGAAAAATAGCCTCTTGAAAGCAAGTTGTTATCCCGAGTTCAGGTTACTTAACTACCAAGCTTTAAGGTAAGGCAACCTTAAATGGTTTGATGGTAACTGATTTGTATACACCCGCTTCTATGTATGGGTCTTTGTCAGCCCATGCTTGTGCATCTGCCAAACTATCAAATTTAGCGATAACAGTTGAGCCTGTGAAACCAGCTTCGCCTGGATCTTCTGCATCAATCGCTGGATTTGGCCCAGCTACTAATAAACGACCTTGGTCTTTTAATTCATTTAAACGAGCAAGGTGAGCTGCACGTGACGTTTTACGTAGAGGTAAGCTGTTTTCTACGTCTTGGCTATAAATTAAATACCACATTATTGGTTATCCTCTTTATTTTCTTTTGGCAGATGAGGGTAGATGCATGCAATTGTTGCGACAGTAAAGGCAAAAGTTAAACCCATTAAACCGAACAATTTAAAATTCACCCAAACTTCTTGAGAGAAGCTGTAAGCTACATAAAGGTTTAGTATTGCTACAACTGCGAAAAATGCCGCCCATGCGTAAGATATTTTTGCCCATAAAGCTTTAGGTAAAGGCAATTCTTTACCTAATAAAGATTCCATAGGGCTAACTTTAAATACAGCTTGGCTAACAAAAATACCGACAGCAAACAGGCCATTAACCACAGTTACTTTCCATTTGATAAATGCATCGT
This sequence comes from Catenovulum agarivorans YM01, assembly GCF_000281085.1. Taxonomy (GTDB): domain Bacteria; phylum Pseudomonadota; class Gammaproteobacteria; order Enterobacterales; family Alteromonadaceae; genus Catenovulum; species Catenovulum agarivorans. The sequence goes on along the minus strand of NZ_JH767539.1, from coordinate 87,867 downwards.
CTTGGAAGTACAAGGTTAAACCGCCCATTACTAACACAATTAAAAACAATGCCATTTGTTTTTTCGGCATGGTTTTTTGCTTTATCCATTCGTAGATTAAATGTAGCCCGGTTGTACCTATTAGGGCTGCAGTCGCCCAATAGATATCAACCATTTTGTAAACTACAAAAAATACACCTATATGTAAAAATTCAAAAATATTAGCCATAAAGCTTTAGTTTCCTATTGGCGATTATTTAGCTAATCAGTTTGAGTTGCAGCTTTCATTACACGCACAAACTCTGTGATTTGTGCAACCATAGCTGCAGGGTTATCTAAATTCTTTTCAATTAGTTTAACCACGGCTGAACCACTGATTGCACCCGCAGCACCACTTTCAATAGCTGCTTTTACATGTTCAGGTTGAGAAATACCAAAACCTAACAATGCAGGTGGCGCGTTGTAGGTATTGAGTGCAGCAATAACAGTTTCAATTGGCATATTTGCAACAGTTTCTGTACCTGTAACACCTGCGCGGCTAAGTAGGTAAGTATAACCTGAGCCTTTTTCGGCAATTTGTTTAAGCGATTTTTCACTGCCGTTTGGTGGCGCAATAAATATGGCATCAATTTCATGCTTTTCAGCCATCTGTTTAAATGGTGCACTTTCACGCGCTGGTACGTCAGCAACTAATACAGAATCGATACCTACATCTGCACATAAGCCATAAAAACTATCTAAACCTTTAGCGAAAATTAGGTTGCTGTATAACAACAATCCGATTGGAATATCAGCATTGTATTCACGCACTTGTTTAATTAATTCAAAACAGTCTTTTGGTGTTACTTTAGCTTCAAGCGCACGAATATTGGCTTTTTGAATAGTAGGGCCATCGGCAATTGGATCTGAATAAGGAATACCTAATTCAAGTGCATCGGCACCACCGTCAATTAAACCTTTAATAATGTCTAAAGACGTTGCTAAGTTTGGATCACCAATAGTTACAAAAGGTACAAACGCACCTTGTTTTTGTTCTTTTAGCTTGGTGAACATTTGGTTGTATCTATTACTCATAGTGACCTCCTTGCTCTAATACACGGTGAACATGCGCAAGGTCTTTGTCGCCACGTCCTGATAAATTAACAACAATAACGGTTTCTTCAGTAGCTGCTTTAGCAATTTCTAAGGCGTGAGCCAAGGCATGTGATGATTCCAGTGCTGGAATAATACCTTCGCAGCGACAAAGTGTTTGGAATGCATCCAATGCTTGTTCATCTGTTGCCGCTACATATTGCGCTCGGCCTGTTGCGTGCAAATAAGCATGTTGAGGGCCAACGGCTGGATAGTCTAAACCAGCTGATACTGAATAAGACTCTTCAATTTGTCCGTCGTCATCCTGCATAATGTAGGTAACTGCACCGTGTAAAATACCTTTGGTACCTTTACAAATAGTTGCGCCATGTTTAAGGGTAGATAAACCGTGACCACCTGGCTCAACACCTACTAATTTAACGTCTTTTTCGTCAATGAAATCAGCAAACATACCAATTGCATTTGAACCACCACCCACACAAGCAACAACATAGTCAGGCAGTTTACCTTCAGCTTGAACAATTTGCTCTTTCGCCTCGATGCCGATCATTTTTTGGAATTCACGAACCAAAGTTGGGAATGGGTGAGGGCCTGCTGCTGTACCCAATAAATAATGACTGTCTTCATAAGTTGCTGACCAGTCGCGTAATGCTTCGTTTACCGCATCTTTTAATGTGCCTGAGCCTGCATCTACTGGGATAACTTCAGCGCCCATTAATTTCATTCTAAATACATTTGGTTGCTGACGTTCACAGTCTTTTGCACCCATGTAAATACGGCATTTTAAGCCTAATAACGCACAAGCTAATGCGGTAGCAACACCGTGTTGGCCTGCACCTGTTTCGGCGATAACGCGTGATTTACCCATACGTTTAGTTAATAACGCTTGGCCTAAAACTTGGTTAGTTTTATGTGCACCACCGTGCAATAAATCTTCACGTTTTAAATAGATTTTTGCTAATGGGTTTGGCGAAAAATTACGGGTTAAGGTTAATGGCGTTGGACGACCAGCATATTCTTTTAATAAGCTTTCGAATTCTTCTTTAAAAGCTGGATCGTTTTGTGCTGCAATAAATTCTTGTTCTAATTGCTCTAAAGCTGGAACTAAAAGCTCTGGAACAAACATGCCACCAAACTCGCCAAAATAGGCGTCTAATTTCTGTGTCATACTTTCCTCGGTATTATCGTAATTCGTTAAAAATAGCGGTTAATTTTGCTGGGTTTTTAATGCCCGGTGCGTCTTCTGCACCTGAATTAATATCTAAACCCAATGCACCTTGTTTCGCGGCTAGTTTGGCGTTTTCTTCACTAATACCGCCCGCTAACATAAATGGAATTTCAAAGTTTATTTGTGACAAAATTTGCCAATCAATGCTTTTGCCTGTGCCACCTGGCTGTGCTTTTGTACCCGAATCAATCAACCAGCGATCAATTTTAGTTAATTGAGGTAACGGCGAAATAGTCGGGTTATGTGCTTTCCAAATTTGCACATCTTCTGGCAATTTAGGGCGTAGCTTGTCGATATATTCTTGCTCTTCTTCACCGTGTAATTGAATGGCTTTTAAGCCCAATTCTTTGCAAGTATCGGCTACTTTTAACACAGGTGCGTTTACAAACACACCGACATAATCTAATTCGGCAGCAGCAATAACTTGTTTGGCTTTTTCAATATCAACACAACGAGGTGATTTTTCTGCGAAGATCAAACCACCATACACAGCGCCTGCTTGTTTAGCAGCAATGGCATCTTCTGCACGCGTTAAACCACATACTTTGTTTTCACCAACCACTAATTTATGCACAGCTTGTTTTAAGTTATCTTGCGCCATTAACGAACTACCGACTAAAAAGCCTTTAGCGTAGTTAGATAATTCAGACACATGGTCGTGGGTATAAATGCCAGACTCTGAGATGATAATTCTGTCTGCTGGAATTTTTGGTGCTAAATCGCGGGTGGTTTGTAAATCAGTTGATAAATCGCGTAAGTTACGATTATTGATACCAACAATTTTAGCGTTCAGTTTAATTGCACGCGCCAACTCTTCTTCATTCGATACTTCAGTTAAAATATCTAACTTGTAGCTGTCAGCTAACGCAGCCAATTTTGTATATTCTTCATCGTTTAATACAGATAACATTAATAAGATGGCATCTGCATCGTAATAACGCGCTAAGTGCACTTGGTATTCATCAACAAAAAAGTCTTTGCATAAACAAGGTTGAGTCACGTTTGCGCGTACGTATTTTAAATACTCGTGATCCCCTTGAAAGTATTTTTTATCGGTTAATACCGAGATGCCACTGGCATATGGTAAATACGCGTCGATAATTTCATCTAAATTGAATTCAGCTCGAATTAATCCTTTAGATGGGCTGGCTTTTTTACACTCTAATATAAAACCTTTTTGTGGTTTTGCTAGTGAGTCAAATAAGCTTCTATCAGAAGGTGTTAAGCCATCAACAAAACTTGCTAACGGTTTTGCTAGTTTTTGCGTCGCAACTTCTTCGCGTTTATCCGCGCAAATTTTTTCTAATACATTAGCCATTCGACAGCTCCACAAATTTGTTTAAAGTTGTTAGCGCTTTACCAGATTGCATAGCATCAAGTGCGATTTGCGTACCTTGTTTTAAATCAGTTGCTAAACCTGCCATATATAAAAGGGCAGATACGTTGATGGCTACTGCATTTAAATGCGCTTGTTCACCTTTGCCAGATAACATGTTGACACAAATCTCTTTGTTTTCAGCTGGCGTGCCACCTTTAATGTCGCTTAAGGCACATTCGTTTACACCAAAGTCAGCAGGACTTAGGCTATATTGACTGATTTGACCGTCTTTAAGTTCACACACTTGTGTTTCACCATGCAGGGCAATTTCGTCTAAGCCTGAACCATGTACCACCATAGCGCGTTTTAAACCTAGCTGTTTTAAGGTTTCAGCAATTGGCTTGAGCAAATCTCCTGAATAAACACCAAGCAGCTGAATATCTGGTGCTGCAGGGTTAGCTAGCGGGCCTAAAATGTTGAATATGGTACGTGTTTTCATGGTTTGACGCACTGGCATTGCGTGTTTTACACCTGAGTGGTATTGCGGTGCAAAGAAGAAACAAATACCTGCTTCATCTAAACATTTGCGCGATTGCTCTGGGCTAGGTGTAAGGTTTATGCCTAAACCTTCTAACAAATCAGACGAGCCTGATTTGCTTGAAACACTGCGGTTACCATGTTTTGTCATTTTTAAACCACAAGCAGCAGCAACTATGGCAGTTGTGGTTGAAATATTGATAGTGTCGGCACCATCACCACCTGTACCACAGCTATCGGCAATTAGATAATCAGGGCGATTAAACTCAAGTGCATTTGCACGCATTGCGCCTGCAGCTCCTGCAATTTCTTCCGGTGTTTCACCTTTTACTTTTAACGCACCTAACACACCTGCTAATAATATTGGCTCAACTTCGCCTAACATTACTTGGTTAAAAAATGCTTGGGTTTGCGCTTTGTCTGAGTTTTCTCCGGCAAACGCGTTATTGATAAAATCTTGCATAATTAATCCTTATTATTCTGCTGGGCGGGTTAGGTAGTTCAAACTCTGCTTCAGTAATTTCGAACCAAAAGTGGTCAAAATGCTTTCAGGGTGAAATTGATAACCTAAAACTCTGTCTTGCTCATTAATTACAGCCATTGGTATGTCGTTGACTTCGGCAATCAATTCGAGTGAATCAGGCACTGTAGTTGCCATTAACGAGTGGTAACGGGCAACAAAGAGTGGGCTGACCATGTCGGTAAACACTGGGTGATGATTATGGGTAATAGCTGAAGCTTTACCATGCATAATTTCACCTGAAGTACCAACCGTGCCACCATAAGCTTCAACAATTGCTTGATGGCCTAAACAAATACCTATGATTGGAAAGTGGCCTTTACATAGTTGGATAAGCTCCGGCATACAACCCGCTTGTGATGGGCTGCCAGGGCCAGGGGACAACATCAATACCACGTTGTTTTCGCAAGCCTGCATTTTTTCAAACATGACCTTGGCGTCAACATTATTGCGGTAAACGACAAGTTCAAAACCCATGGTTTTGAGTTCATCTACGAGGTTGTAAGTAAACGAGTCGAAGTTATCTAATAAAAATACGGTTGTGCTCATGTTACGCCTCCGATGCTGTTGATGCTGAAATTATTGCGTTTAATACCGCTTGTGCTTTATTGCGGGTTTCGTCGGCTTCGGCTTGTGGTTTTGAATCGTAAACAACACCTGCACCAGCTTGTACATGTGCAGTTCCGTCTTTAACAAAAGCTGAACGAATAACGATGCAGGTATCCATATCACCATCGCTGGTTAAATAACCCACGGCACCGCCATAACTGCCACGGCGTTTTTTCTCGGTTAAACGAATTAATTCCGCAGCTTTGACTTTCGGTGCACCTGTCAGCGTGCCCATGTTCAAACAGGCTTGGTATGCATGCAGCGCATCTAAATCACTACGCAATTGGCCTTTAACACGCGAAACTAAATGCATTACAAATGAATATCTATCGACTTTTTGTAAATCACATACATATCGACTGCCAGGCTCTGAAACGCGAGCAACATCGTTACGAGCTAAATCAACTAGCATCATGTGTTCAGATAATTCTTTATGGTCGCTTCTAAGCTCTTGTTCGATGCGTGAATCTAAATCTAAGTCGATTGTACCATCAGGGTTAAAACCACGGCGACGTGTACCAGCAATTGGGTAAATCTCTACTTCATTACTTGCTTTAGTGTACTTTACTGATGATTCTGGTGATGCGCCAAACAACTCAAAGTTTTGGTCGCGCATATAAAACATATATGGGCTAGGGTTTTGTTTTTTCAGTTTGCGATAGGCTGCAACTGCATGTTTACAAGGCAAGCTAAAAGTACGTGAAGGGACAACTTGGAAAATATCACCTAAACGAATATTTTCTTTTAATGCGATAACTGATTGGCAAAAGTCTTCGTCACTCACATCTACTTTTACATCATCTTGACTGATGGGGGCTAACTCTGGATGAAAATCTTCAAGTTTGCTTAGTGCTTGATGATAATTTTCTAAACTACTTTTAGCCTTTGCAGCATGCTCAGGACAAAAACTATAGCTGGTTAATTCAGCTGTTTGTGTTTGATGATCACAAACTAAAATGGTTTCAGCTAAATAAAATGCATAGTCTGGGCAGCTATTTTCGCCATCCGGCACATTTGGTAACTCTTCAACGACACCTACTAAGTCATAACCAAATACACCACCTAAAAACACAGGTTTGTTGTCGGTTGGAATGGTTAACAGTGAGCGTAAAACTTCAAAAGGGTTAGCAGATTTTAATCGTTGGTCTTCTTCTAAATTGTGTAGCGGGCGAGTGAAAACAAATTCGCTGTGATTATTGTTTTGGCTTTTAAGGTGCTGTGCAAGTTTATTGTTTAAAAATTGCAGTGCGGGCAAACCGTTGCTGTTAAGTGCATCTACACTGACAGTTAAGCCGTTGCATTCCACTCGCAAACAGGCATCTAATAACAAAATACTTTTAAGATTGTCTTTGCTATCAATTTCAGCTGATTCTAATAACAATGAGTTGGTATGATCCTTAGCCAGGTTATAGTAGACGGTAAGAGGGTCTGCTATATATTCAGTGGCTAACTGATTGGTAATAAGTTGTGTTGTCATAATTTAATTTCGTCTTGATTAAGTTTAAGAAAAATAATGAGAAAAACCTTAATCAATTTCGCCATCGTATTAGTAATCTAGTGCCTAATGTCATTCTGATACCTATTTTCGGATTAAATCCATACCCTTGTACCCGACGTTTATAGAAGCAAATTTTCCGCGCTCTATTATAATTGGGTGCCTATTGTACCTAAGCTTTAAAAACAAAAAAGCCCGCATTTGCGGGCTTTTTTGTTTTTGTATAAATAATACACAACCGGCCCGCACTTTATGTGAGGCTCCACCACCATACTAATGATTTGTTTGCAGTTAAGTTTTGCATAAGGTTGTATATTCGAATCTGTACTTAAAAATATATGCATAATGAAACGCATATCTGTGGTAAAGTCAACCGTTAATTGAAAAAAGAGCGTGATTTGCATGAAAATTGATTTACATAGCCATACAAAATGTTCAGACGGTGAATTATCGCCAGAAGAACTCGTATTACGAGCATCAAACAAAGGTGTTGATGTGCTGGCTATTACAGATCACGATACAGTATCAGCGCTTGAACCCGCCCGTGACGCAATTATCAAACACAAGTTACCGCTCAAGTTAGTTGCGGGTGTAGAAATTTCCACACGTTGGCATGGTTTTGAAATTCATGTGGTTGGGTTAAATATTGACGATAAACAACCAGAGTTAGTCGCTTTATTAACTCAGCAACAAAATACCCGTGATAAACGTGCTGAAAAAATAGCAGCTAAACTTGCGCGGGTATTGCCTGAATCTTACGGTTTTACTGCAGAAACAATTATGCAAAAGGTGTTAGAAAAAGCACAAGGGCAGAGTATTTCGCGTGTCCATTTTGCCAAAACACTGTTGGAAGCAGGTATAGTTGATCGCATGCAACAAGCATTTGATAAATATTTAGGGCGAAAAGGCAAAGCTTATGCTGCACCTGAATGGATAAGTGTTGAACAAGCTATTGCTGCAATAAAAGCAGCGGGTGGCCATGCAGTACTGGCCCATCCAACGCGTTATGATCTTAAAAACAAATGGGTACGCAAATTAGTTGATTATTTTGCAGATCACCAAGGGGATGCAATTGAAGTTGGATTACCAAGGCAAAACAATAACGAATTGATTCAACTAGCCACATACGCGCAGCAAGCTAAATTAAAATCTTCACAAGGTTCTGACTTTCATCGAGTTTCTTCCTATACTGAATTAGGTAACCTATTACCATTGCCCGAATTTTGTGAACCAATATGGACTGACTGGCAATTGGTCAATCCAGCTTAAGGAGTATTTCATGAGCCAATTTTTTTATGTTCACCCAGACAACCCACAAAAAAGACTATTAAACCAAGCATGCGAAATTATTCGAAATGGTGGTGTGGTTATTTATCCAACTGACTCAGGTTATGCCATTGGTTGCCAAGTAGGGGATAAAGCTGCATTAGAGCGTATATGCCAAATTCGAAGAATAGACATGGATCACGATTTTACTTTAATGTGTAAAGACGTCTCTGAATTATCAACTTATGCCAAAGTCAGTAACACTGCGTTTCGTATGTTAAAAAACAATACGCCAGGCGCTTATACCTTTATTTTTAAAGCAACCCGTGAAGTACCAAGACGCCTACAAAACCCTAAGCGTAAAACTATCGGTATTCGTATTCCGGATAATATTATTGCGCAAGAGTTATTGGAAACTTTGGGTGAACCATTAATGAGTTCAAGCTTGTTGTTGCCTGGACAAACTTTTGCCGAGTCTGATCCTGAATCGATTCGTGATAGTTTAGAGCACGCGGTTGATTTAATTATCCATGGTGGTTATTTAGCCGAAAGCCAAACAACAGTTATCGATTTATCAGAAGATCAAGCTGAAGTTATTCGTGTTGGCCAAGGTAATCCAGAGCCTTTCGAATAAACCCCAAGAGCAGTCGTTAGTAACAATGAATACAGCCGTAGCATCTGTGCCTATTCAACAAGAGCTGCCCCTTGCTTATGTGCGAGGCGAAGCTGTTATAGAAAAGCCAGAAGATTTATTTATTCCACCAGAAGCTTTGGAGGTAATACTTGAATCTTTTGAAGGACCGTTAGATTTATTGCTGTATTTAATACGCAAACAGAAGTTTGAAGTAGCCGATATTCCAATTTTTCAAATAACTTCGCAGTACATGGAATACGTAGAAGTGATGAAAGACGTAAACTTAGAATTGGCAGCGGAATATTTAGTCATGGCTGCAGTTTTGGCCGAAATTAAATCACGTGTATTGCTGCCAAAATTGAAGCAAGATGAAGACGAAGAGGAAGATCCCCGTGCAGAGCTTATTCGTCGTCTGCAAGAGTATGAAATTATTAAAAAAGCGGCGGAAGAAATTGATAATTTACCGCGCGAAGAACGTGATTTTTTTGCTGGCACTGTGATGGTGGCGGAAAATTGCAAACCTGTGGTAATTCAGCCAGATGTGGATTTAAAAGAGCTCGTGTTGGCGTTTTCATCTATTTTAAAACGTGCCGCTAATTTTCAACATCACCAGATTAAACCCGAGTTGCTGTCGACACGCGCTAGAATGACGGCTATTCTCGAAAAGCTGTCTAGCGAGACTTATCAACCTTTTGCCGATTTTTTTGAAATAAAAGAAGGAAAAAGTGGTGTAGTTGTCACCTTCTTGGCTATCCTTGAATTAGTCAAAGAAAAGTTGGTTGTATTGATTCAGAACCAAGTGTTTACAGACATTCATATTAAAGCTGTATAGAAAGTAGCTTGGGTTTATTTGTAATAAATTAGACTGAAATATTTTAGCTAAAGAATTTGAAAAGCCACAAAAGTTGGTTAATCTTTAAGCAAATGGTAACGGAACAAAGTTGAGATCTAAATTCAACTCTTATCAAAGTAGTACAGGAGATGGTTAGATTCTAACCTATACAATTATGCAACAGTTACTGCAAAACATTATAGATTCCATTGATGATCTGGTTTTCGTTAAAGATAAAAACTTTAAATATATTGCCTGTAATCAAGCATTTTGCGATTTTGTTGGTAAAGAGTATAACCAAGTTGTAGGCTCGTTCGATGAAGACCTTTTTCCAGATCCCAAAGTTGTAGAGTGGTTTCGAGAATGGGACGCTAAATTATTCGAACAAGATGCCGCTCAGCAAACAGAAGAATGGTGTACCTTACCTGATGGTAGCAAAGTATTGTTCGACACTGTGAAGTACCCTTTCAAAGACGAAGATGGACAAACAATTGCGTTAGTCGGTATTAGCCGAGATATTACTGAGAAAAAACGCTGTCTCGAAAAAATCGAATTGTTAAACCAAAAACTACTATATACCTCAAATCATGACGTTGTAACCAAAATCCATAACCGTAGATATTTTAATGAAACGTTTGAAGTTACATTTATGGATGCAATGATTTCACAGGTTCAAGTGGGGGTTTTATTAATAGATATTGATTATTTTAAGCAATATAACGATAGATATGGACATTTATCAGGGGATGATTGTTTATTGCGGATCGCGCAAACTTTAGATGAAGTGTTTTGTGAACACGAAAGTATTGTAGCAAGGTTTGGCGGTGATGAATTTATTGTGGCGCTAAGTAGAATAACCGAAGCGGATATTGAAAAGCTGACGAAAAAATGCCACCAAGCGGTGGCCGAATTGAATTTGTCGAATTCAGCTTCATTGATCGATGACTTTATCACGCTTACTATTGGTGCTTACACAGCCGTTCCAGATTCTTGTGATACGGTATTTAGTTTTATTGAAAGTGCAGATAAAGCTTTATATCAAGCGAAGAAGCTCGGTCGCAACCAATCTGTGGTGTATGCTGGTGCACGTCAAAAATCTGGAGAAAAGTTAGTTAAACTACTCTCTAACTAATAAAATTGCGCTGTTTAGTGTGAGCAGTAGCCTCGGATGTTTTTTGATGACACGCTTACTGACATAAAAACCAAAATCGCGACTACTGTGTAAATACACCCTAAACTTATCTTTCGACACTCCAGCTTTGTCTGCTGCATCTTCAAATACCCATTGAGCTAGCATAACGGCGTCAATTCGGCCTTTATCCAGCATAATTGGGATGTTAGCAAGTTCAATAACAGGTTCAACCTGATAATTGTGCTTTACAAGCCATTGGTGTGTATTGGTTTTGAAATGGCTGGCAATTCGGTATTTTTGTATAAAAGTTTCAGACAAGGGCGATTCAATAATGTGCGGTGACACATACCAATTCCATTTGTTGATCATTACCGGTGCAGAAAATACAGCTATTTTGTCTCTTGCATCGTTTTTTGAAGCTAAAAAGAAACCATCGACTAAATTGCGGTTTAGTTGTTCAAAAGCTTGCGCGTAGTTGGCAACAGGCCTAATTTGATATTTGATTCCAGCCTTTTCCAGCGCAGCAATTGCGAGTTTATAACCTTTTCCATGCCACTGGCCATTTTCTTCATATGTGTAAGGGGGAAACTGAGGTACTGCAAAAGTAAGCACGTCAGGATTTTTTGCCCAAGCCGAACTCGGAAGTAGAGCTGCTAAAAACAATATCCACATGGTGATTGAATGCATAAAAACCATCTCAAAGTTAGCTTTATATTAGCCTAGACCTAAGCCAATACTTTTGCCAAACAAAGCTTAGCTTCCATGGCCAATTTTCTATATAATCCGCACTCACTAAGCTTTAGAGAATTTGATAGACAGATGATCCCACGTTTAACCCAAGTTGATGCCATAGAAAAAATTTATCTAGATTTCTTAGAAGAACTACAACAAAACGGATTTAAAGGTGAAATAGAAACCAGTTATGCCAGCCGTTTTTCGGTTTCAACGGATAACAGTGTTTATCAAAGCCTACCGCAAGCTGTAGTGTTGCCTAAAGATGTTGCTGACTTACAACTAGTGACTAAAGTTGCAGGCAAAACTGAATTTGCTGCTGTTAAATTCTCGCCGCGCGGTGGTGGTACAGGTACGAATGGTCAGTCATTAACCCAAGGCATAGTGGTTGACATGAGTCGCCACATGAATCAAATTCTTGAATTTAATGCCGAAGAAAAGTGGGTGCGCGTTCAATCCGGTGTGGTTAAAGACCAACTGAATGCTTTTTTAAAACCACATGGTTTTTTCTTTGCGCCAGATTTAAGTACCAGTAACCGTGCAACTATTGGTGGCATGATTAACACTGACGCATCAGGTCAAGGCTCTTTGGTGTATGGTAAAACCAGTGATCATGTATTAGCGCTAAAAAACATCTTATTAGGTGGAGATGTTTTAGAAACTGCAAAAATGCCAATAGCTGAAGCAGAAGAGCTTGCGAAACAAGACACCAATATTGGCAAAATCTACCAGCAAGTATTAACTAGCTGTCGTGATAAACGCCAGCAGATATTAGAAAAATTCCCTCGTTTAAACCGTTTCTTAACTGGTTACGATTTAGAACACGTTTTTAATGAAGATTTAACCGAATTCGATTTAGGCCGAGTGATTACAGGCTCAGAAGGTTCACTAGCTTTTGTTGCTGAAGCTAAATTAAACGTCACGCCGATTGCGCCATTCAAAACACTCATAAATGTTAAGTATGATAGCTTTGAATCAGCCTTGCGCAATGCGCCTTTCCTTGTTCAAGCAAACGCGACATCTGTTGAAACCATAGACAGCAAAGTTTTAAACCTAGCGCGTGAAGATATTATTTGGGAGTCGGTAAAACATTTAATTACTGATGTACCCGGTAAAACCATGGAAGGCATTAATATTGTTGAATTTAACGCAGTAGAAGCGGCTGACAGTCAAGCCAAAATAACTGCGTTAACCGACAAATTAGACGCATTAGTTGCTAACAATGAAGCTGGTATTATTGGCTACCAAGTTACTTCTGATTTAGCCAGTATTCAAACCATTTATGAGATGCGCAAAAAAGCTGTGGGTTTATTGGGCAATACTAAAGGCACTAAAAAACCGCTCGCTTTTGCTGAAGACACTGCTGTACCACCAGAAAACCTAGCTGACTTCATTATGGAGTTCAGAGACTTATTAGATGGCTATGGTTTAAATTACGGTATGTTTGGCCATGTTGATGCAGGTGTTTTACATGTGCGCCCAGCTTTAGATATGTGCGATCCTGAACAAGAAGTGACTTTGCGCAAAATATCCGACCAAGTAGTCGCGTTAACCGCAAAATATGGCGGCTTAATGTGGGGTGAACATGGTAAAGGGTATCGCAGTGAATATGGTCCAGAGTTTTTCGGTGATGAGTTATTTTTAGAGTTACGTAAAATTAAAGCGGCATTTGACCCGTTAAATAGGGTTAACCCAGGTAAAATTTGTACACCAGTTGACTCGAATGAAAAGCTTGTATCAGTTGACGATACTAAACGCGGTTTTTACGACAGACAAATTCCGGTCAAAGTTAAAGAAAGTGTTGAAACAGCGATGAACTGTAATGGCAATGGCCTGTGCTTTAACTGGGATGCTAACAGCCCAATGTGTCCATCGTATAAAGTGACTCGTGATCGCCGCCATAGCCCAAAAGGCCGAGCAGGATTAATGCGTGAATGGTTGCGCCAGTTAAGTAACCAAGGCATAGACTTTAATAACGAAGAAAAAGCTTTATTAAAAGGTGAAGATGATTCTTCTTGGTTCGCTCGTTGGCAAAACACTAAAAATAAAAACGCTGGCGAATACGATTATTCGCACGAAGTGATGGAAGCTATGGACGAGTGTTTAGCTTGTAAAGCCTGCTCTAGCCAATGTCCAATAAAAGTCGATGTACCTGGTTTTAGAGCGCGTTTTTTACAGCTATATTATTCGCGTTATAGCCGTCCATTAAAGGATTATTTAGTTGCGGGTATCGAAAATAGTGCGCCATTAATGGCAAAAGCTCCGCGATTTTTTAACTTCTTTTTAAATACTAAGTTAGTGCAAGGCTTAATTAAAAGCACCTTAGGGTATGTGGATACACCAACGCTAAGTTATCCAACACTTGAGCAGCAGGTGGCTAAAGTAGGTGAATTAAATGTATTAGATTGGGATATTAATCGCATTCGCAATCTAACAGAAGCTCAGCGCTTAAAAGTGGTTGCTATAGTACAAGACCCATTTACATCGTTTTATGATGCGGATGTTGTAGCAGATTGGGTAAAACTTATTAGCAAACTGGGTTACACGCCAATTTTGTTGCCATTTGTACCAAATGGTAAACCGCAGCACGTAAAAGGTTTCTTAAAACGTTTTGCAAATACAGCTAAAACAGCCGCAGAGTTTTTAAACCAACTTGCCGAATTAAACATTACTATGGTGGGAACCGACCCTAGTTTAGTTTTATGTTATCGGGATGAATACACCAAAGCATTAGGTGAAGACCGCGGCGATTTTGAAGTTTTACTGCCGCATGAGTGGTTAAAAGATGTTGCCTTCCCTGAAGCTAAACAATACAACATAGAGTTTAAACTATTTGGCCATTGCTCAGAAAAAACAGCAGTGCCAGCAAGTCAAAAAGATTGGCAAAACATATTTGCAAAAGTGGGGGCTAAATTAACCCCTGTTGCTGTTGGTTGTTGTGGTATGGCTGGTACTTATGGGCATGAAGCGTCACACCTTGAAAATTCTCAGCAAATTTATCAAATGAGCTGGGGAGACAAAGTGTCTAAGTTGCCACAAGAAGTTGTATTGGCAACTGGTTATTCTTGTCGCTCACAAGTTAAACGTGAAGATGGTTTTAAACCTAAACATCCTGTACAGGCTTTGTTGAAGTTGTTGAATAGTTAAATATTATTTATTGATTTGATTGTTAAAAACGGGCGTATCGATACGCCCGTTTTTATTTGAGTGGTAGTATTTTCTGTCCTTAGATTAATGCTGTACTTAGCAGAATCTATGACACTTAGCCTAGAGATATTTATGCTTTAGTGCCTCTAGGCGTGGTTATTGCCGTACTCAACCAACCAACAACTCACGTGCATTTTCTAACGTATTATTGGTAATGGTATCACCACCTAATAAACGTGCTAGTTCGTAAATGCGCTCTTCAGTAGAAAGTTTACGCATAGTTGTTTGGGTGCTGGTTTCGTCGTTAGATTTACTCACTAACATTTGTTGATGACCACAAGCTGCAACTTGCGGTAAATGGGTTACACAAATAACTTGAGTAGATTCACCAATTTTACGCAGCATTTGTCCGACTACCGCTGCAGTTGGGCCGCTAATACCTACATCAACTTCATCAAAAATGAGCGTAGGTGTATCAGATTTTTCCGCGGTTAAAACCTGCATTGCGAGGCTGATACGTGATAATTCACCACCAGATGCAACTTTATGCATGGCTTGTAAAGGTTGACCTGGGTTAGCACTGACCAAAAACTCAATTGCATCAGAGCCTAACTTTGATGGTTTTTCAATTGAGTTAACCGTTACTTTAAATTGGCCTTGTTTCATATTGAGTTTTTGCATACTTTGGGTAACTAGCTCAGATAATTGTTCTGCTACAACTAAACGGCTTTCACGCAGTTGCTCAGCAGTTTGCCAATAATGGGCTTCAGCTTCTGCTACTTGGTGAACTAAAGCTTCGTTTTGTTCGTCGCAACGTTTTATTTCTGCAAGTTCAGCCGATAATTTTTCATGTTCAATATGCAACTCTTCTGGTGTTACTTTATGTTTACGCGCTAACTCTAATGCGGTTGACATACGTTCTTCAATTTGCAGTAAACGTTCAGGATCTGGCTCTTGGCTGTCAATGTAGTCACGCAATTCATAACTGGCTTCTTTCACTTGAATTTCGGCTTCATCTAACATTCCAGCTATGTTGGATAGCGATTCATCGTAGCGGGATAAATCAGCTAGTTTATGTTGAACCAATTGCAACATGCTGACTATGGTTTGTTCATCATTTTCGTATAACAAGCTATAACATTGTTGGCTGTCAGCGAGCAAAGTTACTGCATTAGATAGTCTTTTATGCTCAGCCTCAATTTGGCTAAATTCGCCTTCAGCGAGTGCGAATTCATCTAATTCAGCAACTTGGTATTCTAATAACTGTAAACGTGCATCGCGTTGCGATTGCATTTCTTCTAATTGTTTTAATTCAGTTTTAAGCTTATTCCAGCCTTTATAAGCCAGTTCAGTTTGTGCTAATAGATGTTTATGGTCGGCATATTGGTCAAGTAAACTCAGTTGGTAATCGGCCTTCATCAATAACTGATGAGCATGCTGTCCATGAATATTCACTAAATGAGGAGCAAAACTACGTAATTGTTGCGCAGGAACTGGTGCACCATTGATATATGCGCGCGAACGTCCTTCGGCGGTAACAACACGGCGAATAATGCACTCTTCTTGCTCTGGTTGTAGAAAGTCTTGCTCGGCCAACCAATTTTTTGCAGATGGAATATGTTGAATGTTAAAGGTTGCGCTTATCTCTGTTTTATCCGCACCAGGCCTAACCATAGCAGCTTCAGCTCTGCTGCCTAAACATAATCCTAAAGCATCAATTGAAATAGATTTACCAGCACCTGTTTCGCCGGTAATTGTGCTCATACCTGCATCTATTTCAATATCTAAACTATCAACAATGGCAAAGTCTTTAACATATAAGTGAGTCAACATAATCCAATTTTCCAATTATCGAATTGCACTGTTCGTATAACCAGTATTAAAGGTGACTTTTACTGTATAGTCAAACAGTATTTTCGAGAAAGAGTGGTTTTACACAGTCGAAAGGCTATAAGTGACTTGGCCATTATTTAACAAGCTACCTTTTTGCCAGCCTTGTTTTTGATAAAAGTGCTCGGCTTGGCTATTTTGCCCAGTTGATAGGTAAACTTTATTTATACCATTTTGGTTAAGCCAGTTAATTGCTTGGGTGAGTAGGGCAGAGCCAATGCCTTGTCTATGATGATGTTGGTCAACAAACAGCGCCCATATACTGCTTTCTTTTTTAGAGCAAATAACATAACCCGTTACTCTGTTACTTTGCATTGCAACCCAACCTTTGCCATATTTAGTCAGGTAGTTTAGATAGCAGTTTTGAGAGATGGAAATGTCATCTGGTAGGGTGTTGTCACTTAGCTGGTTACGTATGCGATTAAAATCAACAATATCAAATGCTTGGGCTTCTCGTATTAGCATTGCGCCGCTCTGTTTTTAGGCGATAAAGTTAGTCTAATCTGTGTTCAAAAAAATTTAAACAAATTAATTAAAATTAATATTGTGATTTGAAAAATTTGCCTTAAACTTCGCGAAATTATGGATTTAGGCAAGAGTGTTAAGTGTCGTTTCTCCCATCTAGATCATCAGTAAATTTAGTTTAATTTTTATTTGTAGGAGCGACCATGATTAGCAGCTTTGTAGTTGCCGACCAACCAATTTCATTCGATGCACAAGCTCACGAAGATTTTGTCTTAACTTTCGAGCAGTATCTTGCCGAACATCCGCGCAAAGACTTACGCAAAGTTAAAATTATTAACTTGTGTGATATCGAACAATATTTAAGTAAAGGCTATTACTGCTCGTTATTAGCTGAAGCGCGTGGTCACAAGGTATTGCCGTCAGTTAATACCATTAATGACTTACGCAACGAAGCTTTATACAAACCTCAATTATCCGATACTGTGTTGCCAAGTGTTGCGAAAAAAGTGCGATCGTTGCACCCAGTGCAATTTACTCTATACATTTATTTTGGCATTCCTGATTTTGAAGGGTTTGACGCATTAGCGAAAAAGTTATTTAGCCAATTTCCAGCGCCTATTTTGGCCTTAGATATAGATACAGTTAACTGGAAAATTAACTCAATTTCTTGCCAAAGCTACAACAAGTTAAATGAACAACAATACGCAAAATTTGCCGATGCATTGTTAAGTTTTAACCACAGGTTATGGCAACCGAAAAAGCCGAAAAAACAACACCGTTGGGAAATGGCGATATTGGTGGATGAAAGCGAACAATTGCCACCAAGTGACAAAGTTGCGTTAAACAAAATGGTAAAAGCAGCGGCCAAAGTAGGGATTAAAGCCGAGTTTATTGGTGAGCAAGATTATGCGCGTTTAAACGAATATGACGCACTATTTATTCGGGTAACCACAGCGATAGACCATTACACCTACAAATTTGCGCGCAAGGCAGAATTAGAAGGTTTGGTGGTAATAGACGATCCAACTTCAATTTTGCGCTGTTGTAACAAGGTTTTTTTACAAGACGCCTTTACTTACAACAAAGTACCAGCGTTAAAAACTTGGTCTGTTAGCAGCTCGAATGATGATGATTTAGACAATATTGAAAGTAACTTTGATTACCCAATCGTATTAAAAGTACCAGAAAGCGCCTTTTCACGTGGCGTATACAAGGTTAAAAATCGCGACGAGCTTAAGCTTCGTTTAGATGAGCTATTGCAACAAAGCGCTTTGGTGTTAGTTCAAACTTACTTATATACCGACTTTGACTGGCGCATTGGTATTTTAAACAACAAACCTTTGTATGCCTGTAAGTACTATATGGTGGGCGGCCATTGGCAAATTTACAAACACGAAAACGCCACAGCAGATTCCGGCGGTTTTGAAACTTTACCAACCTTTGAAGTGCCAAGAGTTGTGTTAGATGCAGCCATTAAAGCCTCTAAAGTAATAGGTAATGGTTTGTATGGTGTTGATGTAAAACAGCATGGCAACCAAGCTTATGTCATTGAAATTAACGACAACCCAAGTTTAGATTGGGAAGTAGAAGATTTGTACCTAGGTGACGAGTTATACATGATGATAATGTCAGAAATGGCACGTCGTTTAGAAAACAGAGGTCGTTAATTATATGGAACTCGTGTGGATAGTGGGTTTAATTGTATTAAGTGCGCTATTCGCACTGTGCGAAATTTCATTGGCGGCAGTGCGCAAAGTAAAATTACAACCTTTGTTAGATCAGCAAGACCCAAGAGCGCTTGCTGTGATAACCCTGCAAAATAATTCGAAAGACTTTATCGCCGCAGTACAAATAATGCTGAATGCGCTGGCGATTATTGCCGGTATCATAGGTGAGTCTGCTTTTACCCCGATATTTCAAAGCCTATTACAAAATTGGGTAGGCGAAGCTTGGTTAAACAAAACCGCTTTTACCTTATCTTTTTTAACCGTAACTGGATTATTTATTTTATTTGGTGATTTACTGCCAAAACGCATCGGCTTTGTACTGCCAGAAGCCGCGGCGCTTAGGTTGATTTATTTAATGCGTTTTAGTGTCTGGTTATTTAAACCGATAATTTGGTTATTTAATAAATTAGCTGATGTACTGCTTAAATTGTTTAGAGTACCACTGCACAGAGATGACCAAATAACTTTTGAAGATCTAGTGGCAGTAGTTGACCAAAGCATAGAACACGGCAGTATTGAGCAGCAGCAATATCACATGATAGGTAATGTATTAGAGCTACCGAGTACTAATATAACCCAAGCTATGACTTTGCCTGTGGATATTCATTGGCTTGATATAAACGCGGATCAAACTGAACTTAAACGGCAAATTGAACAAAGCTCGCAGCGTTATTATTTAGTTTGTGACGGTGGTTTATACAAGGTTTTGGGTTTGGTTGAATCAAGTGTAATTTTGAGCCAACTGCTACAAAACAAACCATTATTAGCAGACAAATCCGCGCTTATTCAACCCGTATATTTACTTGATACGCTAACTTTAGCCGATGCCATTACCAACTTTAAACAACAAGAAGTTGAAGTTGCGTTAGTCATTAACGAATTTACCACAGTTGTTGGTATGGTAACTTTATGGCAAGTATTGCAGTTAGTTGCACTTAATGATGTTGAAGCGATTCAAAACCAAATAGAACAAAATTCTGATGGCGGTTGGACTGTGCCCGGCGATCTTGCTGTGCGCGATTTTCAACAAATAGCTGCCGACTTTGCGCCTGATTGTTATGAAAGCATAGAAACCTTGTCCGGCTTGTTTATCCATGAATTTAAGCGCATACCAAAAGCAACTGATACGGTTGAGATTGATGGATATGTATTGGTTGCACTTGAGGTAACTGATTTGACCGTGGAGTTGATTGAGATACGTCGAACAATCTAAAGTATTTTCACACTATTAGTTACTGCTTAATTTTAAAGCTGACCTTGCATAAAGATTGACGAGTTTGTTTTTATTTATTTGGCTTTTTAATTCAGAGCCTTATGGTTAAAATTTCTGGTATTCGCTTAGGTATCCTCGCATTACGTCAATTAGCCAAGCAACAGAGCATTATGACTATGAATACAAACTCTTCTATTTGGGTAACTTCGTCTGCCTTATTTTTCTTGTTGTTGTGTTCTTTTCCCCTTGAAGCATTCAAGTCTAGTGATTCAAATTTACGCGATAGTTGTAAAAACTTGTACAAACTGGAAATTGAATTACTAGAAACCACAGATCGGCAGAGATTATTATCTTTAACGGACGAGTACTTAAATTACTCAGCCAGTTGTATAGAGCAACTACCACGTATATTGCAAAGCGTTGTCAATATCATAATTTCGCATAGCCTTGAGGATGAAAAATTAAAAAAACGAGTAGAAGACTTACTTATCGAGTTTGGTAAATTAAATGGTGATCGGCTAAATGAATTTCTAGGACGTTTGTATGTATTTTCTCAATATTCCGCAGAGAAGAAAGAAATCGGTGTTTCTCTGTTAGAAAAAAGCGCCAGAAATGGCGAAATAAATTCACACTATTTGTTAGCGACTTATTACCATCGTATAGCCAACTATGAGTTGGCTGGAAAACATTATAAGTTTGCAGCAAATGCGAATCATCTAGAAGCTAGATTAATGTTGAATCAGATGAAAATGTATTCGCTAATTACAAGTGGAGCTTGGGAAAGTATCTACCATGAGTTTTCAAGCTTAGCTGTTATTGAAAAGTACCCGAAAGCTTCTTATTTTCTGTATAAGCTGTACAGTGAATTTAGCGAAGGACGTGAGTTTATGTCCGAAGAGCAAGCTATTGCCCATTTAAAAGCAGCGGCACAAGCTAATATTGAAGACGCTTTATTCAGTCTCGGCTCTTATTATTTTTCGCTTTTTGCGGAAACCGATGACGTCCGGTATATTGAACTCGCTTATCAAAATATTTATAAATCGCATAAACTGGGACTAACGAAAGCTGCTCATTCTTTGGGATTAATCAGTTTGGTGGCCGGGGATAAAGATTCAGCATGTGGCTATTTCGAAGTATCCATCATTCAAGGTTATGGCAAGAGTAAGCCAAAATACGACGAGTTTTGTGAAGACAGGTGAAGTACCCGCTAGCTCTGGGAAGAACTAGCATGCGCTGTCGGACATATGATTGATATTCAAGAGTAGCAAACTCGTTGGGGGTGTTTACACAATATTCTAACTTTCACGCTCAACCACAATCGCACAGCTTAACTTATTTTTACCATATCTATTCATACGGCTAAATACGTCACGCGCTATTGGCATATATTGGCAGTTGAGTTGGTTGTCGTCTTCGTCTGTTGGGTCTGGGTCGTGAATGTATACACACTCATTATCAATACCAGATACACAAACCCAATGCGGTGCTTTAGTACCGTCTAGTTGATAGGTTGATATTAGCAATATAATCATAGCGCCTTGGTTGAACCAAGTTTCTAAATCTTGTAATTGGTATCCATAATATTCAACGGCAATCTGCTGTTCTACAGCTCTTTGTTTAAAATCTTTTTCGACTAATTCGATAATGGTGCGTTTTTCATCACTGCGTACGCCATCTAAAAACAAAGTATCACTTTGGTTCAAAAATACTTTAACGTTAAATTGGCGTTTTTGCAGGGCTAACGCTAATCCCACTGGATGGCAGCCGCCATGGCCTGATGTCATAAAAATTGTGGTTGCTTCACGCCATAAATGCAGCTCGTCATTTTGGTTAGGGGTGTAGTTGTTATCTAATGTTGCCATAGCCATCATGGCAGCAGCTGGCCCACAGGTAAAAGGTGTGGTTTGTTGGTACCAAGGTACAGCTATCGACTGTTGTGAATTATCTTGTTCAACAATAGTGTCGTGGGCGAAATATAAACGCTTTTGCATACGTAATGCCGCCTGATGATCATGATAATAGTCTTGGTAAAAACCAAATTCTTCAAAACCAAGTTTGCGGTACAGGGAAATTGCCGCTTGGTTGTTTTCGGCAACTTCTAAACGTAAATATAACCGGCCTTGTTTAAACGCCGATTTCTCGCATTTTTGAATCAGTTTTGCCGCTATACCTAAACCACGAGCGAGAGGCGAAACTGCTAACGAATATAGTCGAGCGAGCGCGCTACCTTTATGCAAAATAGTTAGGGCGTAACCCAAAATATCTTGTTGATGTTTGGCCACAATAAAAATCGCATTTTGCGCTGTTATCCAGTGTTTTAAACGACGTTTAGTCAGTTTGTCACCTTCAAACGCTTGGTTTTCTAGTGCGACTAGCGCTTTTAAATCGTCTAAATTTGCACGTTCAATACGGATGTTTTGTCCATCAATTGGAGCATCAGTAGGGGATAGTTGGCTGGTGGATTCTGTGGTCAAATCTCTACACTCACAGCAGCAATTTGCTGCAAAATAACAATGGTTTATTCTACAGCGAAATTGCAAATTCCAATAGTGTTGGACTAAAAATTATTGCTGGTTTTGACTACCAAAAAACCAGATTAATGAGTCGTGATAACGGCGAATATTTTCTACATAAGTCACGGCTTCTTGACCACGGGCATAACCGTAGCGTGTCCATTTATAGTATTTTTTCTTTTGTAGCAGTGGTAGGTATTTTTTAACTTCATGCCATTTGTCTGGATCGCCGCCTAAACTTTGACAAATGCGTCTAGCGTCTTCCATATGTCCCATGCCTTGGTTATATGCAGCAAGGGCAAACCAAGTTCTGTCGGGCTCTTGAATGCGCTCAGGTATGCGTTTTATCAGCGATGATAAATAACGTGCGCCACCACGAATATTCGCTTCAGCATCTAATCGGCTTTTAACCCCCATCTGTTTGGCTGTTGGCAGGGTTAACATCATAATACCGCGCACACCAGTAGGGGATTTAGCTCTGGGGTTCCAGTGGCTTTCTTGATAACTTTGCGCCGCGAGTAATTTCCAATCGAGTTTGTATTCTTCGGCATATTGTTCAAACCAAGCACGGTATTTTGGCAGAGTTTTATCTATTTCTTGGATGAATACACGCGTATCAACGTAATCAAAATCACGTACATGGCCAAAATATTTATCTTCTAAATGGGCAAAATGACCGCTTGCATGCACACTGCCGAAAAAGTCGATTAATAAAGCGTATAAACTATCATCTTGTTCACGTGCTAAGGCCCATGAAATGCGTTGGTCGTCTGATACGGTAAAACCTATGCTCAGTTCAGGGTAAATACGGCGATTGACTGCAAGTAAATTAGAATCGACTATGGTGTAGTCTATTTCTTCGTTGAGTACAGCTTGAATCAGCTCTTCGACGTCTTGCTCTTTGGTAACATGCCATTCAAAGCCTTCTAAAGCGAGCGCTTCTAAGGTTTCTTGGTGGCTACTTTGTTCTGTGATAACTAGCTTGCCGGCTAAATCAGTCCAATCACGCGGGCGCTCTTTGCCTTGTTTAAACACCAGTTTTTCACTGATATCTTGGTAAGCTGGGGCAAAACGATATTTTTGCTCGCGTGTTTGGGTTGCAGTTAAACCTGCGGCTAAAAAATCAACTTTGTTGTTGTCTAGCAGTGGAAATAAATCAGATAAATCGTAAACAGGCACAACTTCTAATTCGACGTCTAAATAGTCTGCAAAAGATTTAGCCAGCTCGTATTCAAAACCAGCCGCGCCATCCGAGGTTAGGTAATAGGTTGACGAGCCATACAAAGTACCGACACGCACTTTGCCTGCTTCAACAATTTGTTCAGCTTTACTTTGATAGCTATCTTGCTCGCATCCAACAAGCATAAAAGTAAGTATCAAGGTGGCTATTTTTATTAGGTTAACTGCTTTGTTTTGCAAAATTTATTTTTATAAAATTATGAGTTGAGTGTTAAGAGTAGCTGAATCTAGTTTAGCTGGTCAATCAAAGCTTGATTTGCAGCTATGGTTTACGTGCATTTTTGTGGATCTTGAGTATAATGTGCGCCTTTACATCCCATCGACATATTTTTCAGGTGAAACTGCTTATGGAAATCTTGCGTGGCGCTCCCGCATTGTCCGATTTTCGCGTTAAAAAACTGCTTGCCAGTTGCGAACAAAACAACTTAGCTATTACCAATATTTATGCAGAATACATGCACTTTGCTGATGTAACTGCACAGCTAACTGAAGATGAATATCAAAAGTTATCGCGCTTATTAAAGTACGGCCCAACTATTGAAGAACATGAGCCAGCTGGCACTTTGTTATTGGTAACGCCACGTCCAGGTACTATTTCGCCTTGGGCTTCTAAAGCAACTGATATTGCCAACAATTGTGGTTTAGACAAAGTTAAACGCATTGAACGTGGTATTGCTTATTATGTTGAAGGTGTTGATGCATTATCTGCAGAGCAACTTGATGTATTAAAAGATTTATTACACGACCGCATGATGGAAACTGTATTTGCTGAATTTGACCAAGCAAATGCATTATTTGAAAAAGCGCAACCAGCGCCACATCGTTCGGTTGATATTTTAGCTGGTGGCCGCGAAGCGTTGGCAACTGCAAACGTTGCAATGGGTTTAGCATTAGCGGAAGATGAAATTGACTATTTAGTTGAAAACTTCCAAAAACTAGGCCGTAACCCGAACGACATCGAATTATACATGTTTGCACAAGCAAACTCTGAGCATTGTCGTCATAAAATATTCAACGCTGATTGGACAATTGATGGGGTAGCACAACCTAAATCATTGTTCAAAATGATCAAAAATACGTTCGAAACTACACCTGATTATGTTCAGTCTGCTTATAAAGATAACGCAGCGGTAATGGACGGTTCTTTTGGTGGTCGTTTCTTCGCCGATGCGGATACTGGCATTTATAACTATCATCAAGAAAATATTGAAATTTTGATGAAAGTTGAAACGCACAATCACCCAACTGCAATTTCTCCATACCCAGGTGCAGCAACAGGTTCTGGTGGTGAAATTCGTGACGAAGGTGCAACGGGTCGTGGCTCTAAACCAAAAGCTGGCTTAGTTGGTTTCACAGTTTCTAACTTAAATATTCCTGATTTCACTCAGCCTTGGGAAATCAACTACGGTAAACCAGAGCGCATTGTTAACGCATTAGAAATTATGCTTGAAGGCCCACTTGGTGGCGCAGCATTTAACAATGAGTTTGGGCGTCCTGCATTATTAGGTTATTTCCGTACTTACGAAGCTGAAGTATCTAGCTTTAACGGTAAAGAAGTTCGTGGTTACCACAAACCAATTATGTTGGCGGGTGGTTTAGGTAATATCCGTACTGATCACGTACAAAAAGGTATTATTCCTGTTGGCGCTAAGTTAGTTGTACTTGGTGGCCCAGCAATGAACATAGGTTTAGGTGGCGGTGCTGCTTCATCTATGGCTTCTGGTCAATCAAGTGCTGATTTAGATTTTGCTTCTGTGCAACGTGAAAACCCAGAAATGGAACGTCGTTGTCAGGAAGTTATCGACAAATGTTGGCAAATGGGCGATGACAACCCAATCGCGTTTATCCACGATGTGGGCGCGGGTGGTTTATCTAATGCTATGCCTGAGCTAGTAAACGACGGTGAGCGTGGTGGTAATTTCCAATTACGTGACGTTTTAAACGACGAACCTGGCATGTCACCATTAGAAATTTGGTGTAACGAGTCACAAGAGCGTTATGTATTAGCAATTCCTGCTGAAAAAATTGATATCTTCGCCGCAATTTGTAAGCGTGAGCGCGCCTTATATGCTGTGATTGGTGAAGCGACTGAAGAGCGTCATTTAACCCTTAACGATAGCCATTTTGATAACAAACCTATCGACTTACCATTAGAAGTATTATTAGGTAAAGCGCCGAAAATGCATCGTGATGTTCAGTCAGCTAAATTAGCTGCTGAAGATTTATCCTTAGATGTTGATGTAAAAGAAGCGGCTTATCGCTTATTGCGTTTACCAACTATCGCAGAAAAAACTTTCTTAATCACAATCGGTGACCGTTCTGTAACTGGTATGGTTGCACGTGACCAAATGGTTGGTCCTTGGCAGGTGCCAGTGTCTAACGTTGCGGTAACCACTGCATCTCTAGATAGCTACCACGGTGAAGCTATGGCAATGGGTGAGCGTACACCTCTTGCACTTCTTAACTTTGGTGCTTCAGCGCGTATGGCGGTTGCTGAAAGTATTACCAATATTGCTGCGGCTAACATTGGTGAATTAAAACGTATTAAACTATCTGCTAACTGGATGTCTGCTGCCGGTCACCCAGGTGAAGATGCTGGTTTATACGAAGCGGTTAAAGCCGTTGGTGAAGAGTTATGTCCTGCATTAGGCTTAACCATTCCAGTAGGTAAAGATTCAATGTCGATGAAAACGGCTTGGAATGAAAGTGGTGAAGACAAATCTGTTACTGCGCCAATGTCGTTAATTATTACTTCGTTTGCACGTACTGAAGATGTACGTAAAACCGTAACACCTCAATTACGCACTGACCAAGGTGAAACTCGTTTAATCGCAATCGATTTAGGTAACAAACAAAACCGTTTAGGTGCATCTTGTGTAGCGCAAGTTTACCAACAACTTGGTTCTGTAGGTCCAGATTTAGATAAACCTGAACTATTGGCTAACTTCTACAATGCAATTCAAGCATTAATTGCAGATGGCAAATTATTGGCTTATCACGACCGTTCAGACGGTGGTTTATTCACAACTGTTACTGAAATGGCATTCGCAGGTAAGACTGGTGTAACTGTTGATGTTTCTAACTTAGGTGCTGATGCGTTATCTACCTTATTCGCAGAAGAGTTAGGTGCTGTTATTCAAGTTAAAGCAACAGATGTAGCTGCAGTTGAAGCTGTATTAGCAGCACACAACTTAGCTGAGTTAAGCACAGATATTGGTACACTAAACGACACTGATCAAGTTGAGTTTAACTTTAACGGTGAAACTGTATTAGCAGATAGCCGTGTAAATTTCCGTTTAGCTTGGGCTGAAACAACTTATCAGATGCAGGCGTTACGTGATAACCCTGAGTGTGCTAAACAAGAATTTGATGCTAAAGCTGACGCGAAAGACCCTGGTTTACAACCTTCACTAACTTTTGATTTAAATGAAGATGTTGCTGCACCTTATATTGCTAAAGGTGTTAATCCTAAGATGGCTATTTTACGTGAGCAAGGTGTTAACTCTCATGTTGAAATGGCAGCAGCATTTGATCGTGCAGGTTTTGAAGCGATTGACGTACATATGAGTGACGTTTTATCTGGCCGCATATCATTAGACCAATTTGCTGGTTTAGTGGCTTGTGGTGGTTTCTCATACGGTGACGTTTTAGGTGCAGGTGAAGGTTGGGCTAAATCAATCTTATTTAACGACCGCGCGCGTGAGCAATTCCAACAATTCTTTGAGCGCGATAATACATTCGCATTAGGTGTGTGTAATGGTTGTCAGATGTTAAGTACCTTAAAAGAGTTAATTCCTGGTACTGATCATTGGCCTCGTTTTGTTCGCAATATTTCTGAGCGTTTTGAAGCACGTTTCAGCTTGGTTGAAGTACAAAAGTCTAACTCTGTATTCTTCCAAGGCATGGAAGGTTCACGTATGGCAATTGCTGTTTCTCACGGTGAAGGTCGTGCAGAATTTGCTAACGATGCAGCATTACAAGCAGCTGAAGCTAGTGGTACAGTTGCATTACGTTTTGTAGACAACTATGGTCAACCAACTACTCAATACCCAGCTAACCCGAATGGTTCGCCTGCTGGTATTACTTCACTTGCAAGTAAAGACGGCCGTGTGACAGTTATGATGCCACACCCTGAGCGTGTATTTAGAACTGTAAGTAACTCTTGGCATCCAGATGACTGGAAAGAAGATAGCCCATGGGTTCGTATGTTCCGTAATGCGCGAGTATTTGCGGGTTAATAGTCGAATTCTTTCGACAATTTGACTATGGTTAAAAGGCGGGATCTTGAAGATCACGCCTTTTTTGTTTGTGTTTTGGCGTTTGTGTTTGGAATAGATAGTGCAAATGAAGTGATGAGGTAGTTATTTTCGCAAAAACGCTGTGAATACGTCCTTGTACGCTCTGCTTTTTCATCCATGAAAAAGAAGTTTTGCTCTAAATAACTACCCCATCACTTCCACTAACATCGGTTTTTTATATCAAATTCATACTGAAATAAAGGTGTTCAAAAGAGCATAAAATGACAGAAAAATTAGTATTAGATTGGCAAACTTTGCATGGAGCTTGTAAACGGCTTGCACAATTAATTCCGCTAGAAAAATATGACGGTATAGTTGCCGTTACCCGTGGTGGTTTAGTTCCGGCGGCTATTTTATCGAGTGAGTTAGATATTCGTATGGTCGAAACTATAGGTGTGCAAAGTTATCGAGGTAGGCAGCAAGGTAAATTAGAGTTAGTTAAACCTGCTTATTTGTTAGAAAGTGAGCAAATACAGCCACAACGCTGGTTATTTGTTGAAGATTTAGTGGATACCGGCAGTACTGTGAAGTTTTTAAAACAATACTATCCTCGTGCTGATTTCGCCTGCGTGTATGTAAAACCTCAAGGCGCTGAGTTAGTTAAGTACAGTGTGGAACAAGTGGCCCAAGAGATTTGGATAGATTTTCCTTGGGAGAACTAATCTAGTTTATGAGTGGTAAACAGCTGCGAACATACAGAAATAAAAGCTATAGTTAGAGCTATTTAAAAGTCTACCGCCAAAAAAATAGCAGGACAGGCTATAAAAACAGACTATCATTAATTTAGTTAGCAGATTCTTTCTGTCGTTAGGACACTCTAAATAGCGCTATTATGGATAAACTAAAAGTACTTACGATATCTTTGTTATCAACTGCACTAGTGCGGCCTATTTTTGCTGAAGAAGCCCATAAAATTGAGGTTATAGAAATAACCGCGCAAAAGCGTATTCAATCTATCCAAACCGTACCTATTGCGGTTACTTCTATTGATAAAGGTACACTGGATAAGTATAACATTGCACAAGTTGACCAATTAAGTATGGTTTCGCCAAGTTTGCATGCAACACGTTCTATTGGTGGACGCAGCAATTATTTTATTCGCGGCATAGGTATGGACGATTTTAATTTATCGTCTGTACCTGCGATTGGTTTGTATTTGGATGATGTCGCTGTGCACAACCCTATGTTAGCTAATTTCGCATTATTTGATATCGAAAGAGTCGAAATTTTACGTGGGCCACAAAACACCTTATTTGGTAAAAACACTACGGGTGGTGCAATTAATTTCATTTCAACCAAAGCTAAATTAAACGGTGACTTAGAAGGCCGCACCAAACTAACACTTGGCAGTTTTAACCAACGAAATATAGATTTTGCAACCTCTTTAGCTGTCTCGGACACTGCAGCAATACGATTGTCAGGTTTTAGCCATACTCGAGATGGTCAAGTAACCAGTACAGTTGAAGGCAATGACTCTGAGTATAACAATATCAATCGCTATGGGTTGCGCGGTCAATTTTACAGCCAAATCAGCGATAACGTGTCGTTAACTGCGAGTGTTTATGGTGGAAAACAAGATCAAATTGCTGAAGTTAAAACCTTTATGCAAGCAGGTGATGGCGAAACTCGTATCAAGCTTGATGATATTGATTTATCTAAAAACGATTCTGCATTAATCAAGCCGCCGAATGATATTGACTCGATTGGTGGGTATGTAAAATTAGAATGGTCAGCTGAGTTCGCCAAGTTGGTGTCTATTAGCGCGTTTGAAAATGTTGAATCTCGTAGAGCAGACGATTGGAGTAGCCAATCAGCCCCGTCCAATGTTGTTACATTAGTAACCTATAACACGTCAGATACTGAATATTGGTCTCAGGAGTTGCAATTGGTCTCGACTAGTTCTGGGTCAGTAAACTGGATTGCAGGTCTTTTATATAATGAAGAGCAAGGAGATATTGTTCAAACTGCGTTTATTGATCCTGTTGGCCCAGGACGTCCTGACGATGCGATAGATGATGCGGGTGTGGGCCCTTTATTTGATAGAGGTGCTTGGGTTGAGTTAAATAACAAAACTTGGTCAGTATACGGGCAGCTTGATTATTCAATTACCGAAAAGGTATCACTTTCAGCTGGATATCGCTGGACCGAACAACAATTGTCGCCCGTTGTTAATTCAGTTGGCATGATGATGGATTTGCCTGAAAAGCCATTCCCGCTCGGCACTTTTGGTTGGTATAGCTTGGGTAACCCAGGGTTTAATCCTTTAACTGACTACGCTGGTTTTGAGGTGGTTAATAATTTTATTAATGCCAATGGCGGTGTTCCTGCATCGGCCAAAATAGATGAAACATTTGATGAGTGGGGCGGCAAGCTGGCACTTAGTTATCAAAGTAATCAAGACTTATTGTTTTATGTATCTATTGCGCGTGGCTTTAAAATGGGTGCGGTTAACTCTAACCCAACAACAACTGCGTATGCCGCTTTAATGGATAGAGTTGTTAAACCTGAAATATTGGTTACCACAGAAATAGGGTGGAAAGCTGATTTATTTGACGATAGCTTAAGAGTTAATGGTGCTTTATTTAAAAATAGTTGGGACAATTATCAGTTTTATCAAGTTTACAACCCAGGTAATCCGGCAGATTTATTTGCAACTTTAATCAATATGCCTAAAGCAGAAGCGAATGGGGCTGAAATCGACGTTAACTGGTTAGCCACTCATACTACTCGTTTTAACTTTTCAGCAACCTGGTTAGATGCAAAGGTTGTAGACGGTAGCTTGGATGTAACAGGCATACCAGTAGCTCAGCAAGAGAACTTTCAAAATACTGTGGTTACTGGCAATAAATTAACAAACTCACCTGAGTGGCGAATTAACGCATCTATTCAACAAACATTTTTTATCGGTGACGCAGAGTTAGACTTAACCTTGTTCTACAATTATATCGATGAACATATTCACCAGTTGGCTGGAACATCTTCAGCTGATTGGCAATATAATTTTTCTGAGCAAGCGGTGAGTTTATTTGGGTTTAACGCCAACTGGCTGTTTGGCGAGCAACAACAATATCAGCTAAGCTTTTGGGGACAAAATATCACAGACCAAGCATATTGTTCTGAGCGGGCAACTATTCCTGGTTTACATGCTGACACGGCAAAATTGTGTGTGCAGGGGCAACCTAAAACTTTGGGTGCTGCTATCAAGGTTTTGTTTTAATTTATTAGCAAGCGGAGAGTGATTGGTGTATCGGTGGAATGGTCGTTCGAGTATTTACGCACTTATCGCATTTGCGTTTGGTATGCTGGCTACGTATTGGCTGTATCAGAACAAACTCACTGAAGTTCAACAAGCTTCTCTCGCTGTGTTTGAGAAAGAAGCCGAACTTAGGGCTAAAGACATAGAATCTGAATTTAAGCGCTCTTTTTTTCAAGTCGCATCCGTTGGTAATCTATTTTCATCATCGTCCTGGGTTGATCATCAAGAATTTATCCATTTTGTTGAGCGGGTGTATCCTGAATTCCCACAAGGCAGAAGATTGTCGATTATTAGCTATCTTGATACACAAAAGTTACCTCAGTTTATTGATAGGATGCGTGGCAACACCGAGGTTTATTTTAAAAACTTTCACTTATTTGACTTTCGCCAACAGAGTAGGCTTTCGCCAACAATAGAGGGGCAAAAAACAATTGTGTTGACCTATAGTTATCCGATTGCTGACAAACTCAATTTTTATGGACGAGTGATTAATAATTGGTCGCCAATCTACTCTAAGCTGCTGCCAGTAATAACAGATAAAAAAGCATTAATTACCGACTTAGCTGAGCCAATTGTACCAATTACTTTAAAACCATTTTTTCTATATTTATATCCAATAATAAAACTTGATGAGCAGGGTCAGCAGGCATTAGCTGGCATAGTTACTTCTAGTCAATATATAGTTGATGTATTCAAGAGTAATTTGGTTGCAGAGCAACAAGGTAAATATGACTATGTGGTTGAAGATAGCAATGGCAACCAATACCTGTACCCAGAGCAAGTGTATGTTCCAGCAGAGAGGGCGCAAATCTATAACAATGCTACAACCGTGTTTAGCCATCCGATAGATATAGTCGGAAACCAATGGCAATTATTTATTCTGCCAAAACGACCTTTATCTGAGCATTCTAACGAATTATTATCAAATATTTGGTTATTCGGTTGCATAATCTCTGTAACTTTGGCCATGCTTGCTAAAGTGATTTTTGTCCAGCAAGAAGTACTAGCTCGTCAGGTATCAATAAAAACTAAACAACTTAAAAAACAAAATTTAGAGTTAGAAAATGCAGTTGAGCGAGCCAATCAAGCGGCAAAAGTTAAGTCTGAATTTTTGGCGAATATGAGCCATGAAATCAGGACGCCTTTGAATGGGGTTGTTGGTTTTACCGAAATATTAAAAGACACAGAGCTAAATAAAGAGCAATCTGAGTATCTCAATAAAATGGAGTATTCGGCTAAACATTTAATGACTGTAATAAATGATATTTTAGATTTTTCTAAAATAGAATCGGGCCAAATCGAATTAGAACAAGCACCTATGTCTATCTACAGCATCATAGACTATGTGCAAATGTCTTTCGAAGATTTAGCATTACAGAAGGAATTATATTTCATTATAAATATTGCGGATAATTTCCATCCAGACTTGATGGGAGATTTAGTCAGGGTTAATCAAGTACTGCTTAACTTATGCTCAAATGCATTTAAATTTACCAGTAGTGGAGGCGTAACTCTAGATATTTGGATGAACAAAATTGTTGAAGAGCCAGAATGTTATCAAGTCAGTTTTAAGGTCACAGATACTGGTGTTGGCATGAAACCAGAAGTAGTTGCTAAACTTTTTCAAGCTTTTACTCAAGCTGATACTTCAACTACTAGGCGTTTTGGTGGCACAGGTTTAGGTCTGACCATTAGCCAAAAGCTATGCCAGTTAATGGGCGGTGAGATTGAGGTTGAAAGTGAAGAGGGGGTGGGCAGTACCTTTACTGCTAGGATGAAACTCAGACAAAATAATAAAGTTTTAATCTATGATGGTGAAAAACAATCCTTGGCTAGGCCTATTGAAGTCTTGATCATTGATGATAATCAAATGTCTTTAAGTGTGTTATCTCAATTTGTCGAGAATATGAATGCGCGAGCAACGCCTGTGTTAAATGCGACACAAGGGCTCAAATTAGTTGTTGATGACCCACAACGCTTCGATTTAATTTTACTCGATTGGGCTATGCCGGAAGTAGATGGACTGCAATTTATGTTAGAGCTGGTTAAGCTGGATTTAAAGAAAAAACCTCAGGTTATTGTGATCACAGCTTACAATATTGCAAAAATTGAACATGCCGCAAAAAACTTACCCATTTTAGCTATTATGCAAAAGCCATGCAGCGAAAAGCAGTTATTTTCTTGTATTGAAAAAGGTGTTATTGAAAAAAGCAATGAGTTGGCACTAGCGCAGAATGAAAAACAGTCACTTGAAGGCATTCATATTTTGGTTGTTGAAGATAACGAAATTAATCAAATAATTATTCAGCAAATATTAGAATCGGAGGGCGTGAGTACCCAAGTGGCGAACAATGGTAAGGAGTGCTTGAGCTTTTTGTTTAACGAGTCAACTTTTGACTTAATATTAATGGATATTCATATGCCGGAAATGGACGGTATAGAGGCGACCAAGCAGATTAGACAGAGCGCTAATATAAAGATTTCGACGCTCCCTATTATCGCACTTACAGCCAATGTGATGCCCAAAGATGTGAAACATTATCTATCTTCGGGCATGAATGCTCATATATCTAAACCTATAGATAAAGAGCAGTTAAAGCGAACGATTTTACAATTGGTCTAAGGTTTAGTGTTTAAACTATCAAGTTTGCGATTGTCCTAATGCCGACACCTGTTGCGCCAGCAGCATATAACTGTGTATCTGCCTGATTAAACGCCGCAGCTAAGTCAATATGTAGCCAACCAGTGCCTTCTTCATTAACAAAACGGGATAAAAAACCGGCAGCGTTCGATGCGCCACCTGTACCACCACCTTTTACCGCACGACTATTGGCTGTTTCTGCGTATGGAGAAGGGCACCTGTCACGATGAAACTTTTCTAATGGGAGTGGCCAAACACCTTCGTTGCATTCTTCGGCTACATCTATTGCACGTTTAAGCATTTGTTTATCCAGCGCAAATAAGGCATTGTAATCTCGGCCCAAAGCAACACTTGCTGCACCGGTTAAAGTAGCAGCATCGATTATATGTTTAGCGCCAAGTTCAGTCGCTAAAATAAGTCCATCGGCCAATACTAATCTTCCTTCAGCGTCAGTATTAACGACTTCAACAGTTGTGCCATTTTTATAGGTAATTATATCGCCTAGCTTAACTGCATTGCCCGCCACTAGGTTTTCTGCACAACATAAAATAAGCTTGATGCGCTTACTACTGCCTTGCAAAATTGCTAATGCCAGCGCACCTGCTACTGTTGCCGCTCCACCCATATCGCATTTCATACTGAGCATACCTTCTGACGATTTAAGTGAATAACCGCCGCTGTCAAAGGTGATGCCTTTGCCGACCAAAGCATAATCAATTGGCGCATTGTCATTGCCAGTTGGGTTGTAATCTAAAATTAGCATAACTGGTGGTTTAACGCTGGCACGGCCAACAGTGTGGGTGCCAACCCAGCCGTGCTCTAACAATTCGTCACCAACTAATATCTCGCTAGACACATAATCAGGTGCCAACAAAGATATAAAGCTTTGTACTTGCTCTGCTAAACTTAGTGGATAAATGTCTTGTGGTGGTAGGTTAATAAGTAATTTTGCCCAATCATATACTGTTTTATAATCTTGCAAAATTGGTGCGCCAACCGCGGTCCATTCAACATCTTGCTTAAGTTTTGCTGTTGTAAAACCTTGATAAAAAGCCCATTGTTGCTCAACACTCCAAGGACCGGCTAATTTAATGTTATTTACGCCAAAGCTTTGAATTTTTCGTGCGCATGTTTGAATTAATTCTAACTGTTCGGATTTTTTAAATGCACCATGGATCACAAAACCGAGTTCAGTGGTGGAAAGAATAGCTTCGTCACCCCAAAGTGCTGTTGGGGTGTCGTTTGAAAGAGATGCCTGTAGTTTGTCCGTCATTGTTATTAACCAAAGTGATTTTTCACTTGGGTAATATACGCTTTTTTTTGCGACTCAGCAGCCGCTAATTGCTGGTTAAATTTAACCATAACTCCTTACGGTGCAAAGGGGTCGCTTTTGGTAAGTATGGGTTTTCCAGGCGAATAGCGCGGCGTTGACTTAGCTTGACGCCCTCAAGCGTTGCTTGTATTTCAGGACTACCATAAAAATATTCATCAAATTTACCGTCTGCTAAGATAGCTTCCATTCCAAATTCAAGATCTTTAGCTAATGCTGGATAATGTTTGGACACAAAAAAGTAGGTAGGCAAGGGATAAATAATCACTAGATCTTGTTCGATTGCCAGTGGTAATTCCGGGTGGCTGTT
Organism: Catenovulum agarivorans YM01; assembly: GCF_000281085.1. Classification (GTDB taxonomy): domain Bacteria; phylum Pseudomonadota; class Gammaproteobacteria; order Enterobacterales; family Alteromonadaceae; genus Catenovulum; species Catenovulum agarivorans. The sequence goes on along the minus strand of NZ_JH767539.1, from coordinate 52,464 downwards.
TACCTCTACTATCGCTTCGCTTGCACCTCGAGGAAAAGCGTCAAAACGGTCGCCATCCAACATAAAATACAAATTATTTTTTTTATTCGATTTAATAACTTTTAATCCTGCCGCTTCAAGAATTTTTGTATCTTGCCAACGATGCCCTTGGCCGAACTTAATTTTTTGTAAGTCTGCGGCTGTCTTTATTTGACTGAATCTTGCTTGATCGCCGCTACGGATTAACAATATTCTGTGACTCATAAGGCCACGATATGTATCTATTCGAACAGGGATGTAATCCGACTCCATTTTTTCAGACGTACCACCCCAAGTCACATGAATACTTCCATTTTTCATGGACTCTAATGCGCGAGATTTTGATAACAATTCGTCGGTGTCGGTTAGTCTGTAAGTTTTATCTGAATATGACAGTGCGAGTTCAAGTAAGCCTGTCATATAATTGCTTTTTGCGTTTGATTTTTTGTTGGTTACAACATCAGTTGCAGCAACGAGGTTACAACTCCAACTTGAAATGACAATTAGCAGTAACGAACGAATTGTTTTTAACTTGTTTATTTGCACCATAATACACAAAACCTTAAAGAGTTATTAACACTCTAGACCAAATATACTGATTTTGCCTAACGTTGTCTATCGGTGGCATCGTTATTTTTATTAGCGTTTGCTTCCATCAGGTGCTGGAGTTGGCGTGTCAACGCATTCGTATAAAAAATTAATGTATATTTTATGTAAACTCTATCTCGCGGTTAAACTTGCGTTAAATTTAATTATGCAAGTGATTATTTATTCGAACTTTAGTTTTATATAAAAAATATTTAAGGTTGAATGGACACTAGATTCATTAGGTTCTGTTTAACCATTTAATTAATATTTATATTAATCATGATGTTAAGTCGTTAATTCAGATTTAGCAATGTTTAAGCCAGCTCTAAATTTCGATGGAAATGATATTTTACTTACAAAAATGCATACGTATTCAAATTGCCAGACCTAGGTTTAGTTAGGTATTAATGTATGTGATTTAAATGTTACTTAAATGTTTCTTTGAATCTAACAAGCATACATACACATGACAAAAACCGAGGGATTAAAATGAACAAAAAACTCACACAAGCGGTGAAGGGCGCACTTGCGGCCGCCGTATTATCAACCACTTTTTCCAATACAGCGTCGGCAGACGTAATGTTACATGCATTTAACTGGCAATATGACTCAGTTACTGAGCGTGCTGATGAAATTGCAGCATTAGGCTACAAATCAGTTTTAGTGTCACCACCTTATCTTTCAAATCCAAGTAGCTCTTGGTGGGCACGTTATCAGCCATTAGATTACCGAATTTTGTTAGGCCCTTTAGGTAACAAACAAGACTTTATCGATATGGTAAACGCTCTAGAAGCACGTGGCGTTAATTTATATGTTGATGTTATTTTTAACCATATGGCTAATATGGGCATGACCAAAGGGCAAGAGCAATATCCAGGATTTGATGTTAATACGCCTGAATACAATGCGAACAAACTATATGGCGATTTGTCAGGTGGTTTATTTGGCCCGGGTGATTTTCATGATGGTGCAAATGCAAATTGTATTTCTGATTGGGGCAACTGGTGGGATTCAACTTGGAACCGTTTATGTGGAGCGGCTCCAGATGTTGGTTTACCAGATTTACGTGGCGAAGCGACTGATGGCTCCGGCGAATGGATACGTACTAATCAAATCGCTTACTTAGAAGCGTTAAAAGCTTTGGGCGTTGATGGTTTCCGTATTGATGCGGTTAAGCACATGAAGTGGGAACATTTAAATTGGGTATTTAACTCAGATGTATTAGATGGTATTCACGTATTTTCTGAAATTATTTCGCACAGCAGTGCGGACGACAGTACTTATTTACAGCCATATCTAGATAATACTGATGTGCGCATGGGCGCGTACGATTTCCGTTTATTTAACGATATTGACCACGCTATGGATGTGAGTGGTAGTTTGTCTGCGTTAGCTCAACCGAACACCTTACCAAACGATAGAGCTGTTACCTTTGTAATCACTCATGATATGCCACAAAACGATGGTTTTAATGGCTTCTTATTTTCGGAAGAAGACGAAAAGCTAGCCTATGCCTATATTTTAGGTCGTGATGGTGGTGTGCCATTGGTTTACACCGATAACAATGAAACAACTAAATTTAACGGCCGTTGGGTTGATGCATATAAAGATGTTGATCTAACTAGCATGATTAATTTCCATAACACAGTGCAAGGCACTACTATGGAAGTCTTGTCTTCTGATGGCTGTGTTATCTACTTCCGTCGTGGTGATTCTGGTTTAGTTGGTATAAACAAATGTGGTAATGCGGTTACTCATACACTTAATACCACAGGCTTAAATGTAGGTACTTACACAGATCAAATTTCTGGTTCAACTTTAGACATTTCTGGTGCTAGCCAAGGCGTAACAATTCCGGCTCGTTCGGCTCGTATGTGGTTAGGCGGCGGAAACCCACCTCCACCACCTCCGGCTGCTTGGTATTTCAGTGGCACTGAAAACCAATGGGGCGCTGATGTTATGACCCAAGAAGGCAGTGTTTATACTATCACTAAAACTTTTGGTACGGGTGATGCGAACGGCGGACCTCGCTTTAAAGTACGTGACTCAAATACTAACTGGAACAATAGCTGCCCAACTGCTGATTTTACCGTAAATGCTAATACGACTTACAAAATCACTTTTGATCCTGCTGTAGCAAACTGCGCTGGGTTATCAGTAGAAGTTGAGCAGCCAATCACGGGTGGTTCATGCCCAATTACTTTCAGTTGTGCAAATGGTAATACCAATATGGGTGACAGTGTGTATGTTGTTGGTAGTGCTACTGAGTTAGGAAGTTGGGACGCGGCGAGCGCGGTTAAGTTAAATCCAACTAACTACCCAACTTGGGAAGGCACAGTCAACTTGCCTAAAAACACTCAAGTTTCATGGAAATGTATTATTCGTCAAGAAGATTCACCATTTACTGTGCGTCAATGGGAGCAAGATCCGAACAATAACTTTAACACAGGTAATTGTGACGTGACTCAAGCTCAAGGTAGTTTCTAACTTTGAAATGATTTAACAAGTTCCGATAAACTTGCTTAAAACAAAGTCCGCGGTTTGGATTAACGCGGGCTTTTATTTTTGCTTATCCCGAGTTCAGCTTACCTTTACCACTCGCTTACCAACTTGCTTAAACGCTAATTGATCATGCAGAGCTTGGGTGATAGCAGAGGCGTTAAAATCAACAGGGATCACTTCAAGTGTTTGCAACTCTCCTTGTTGCACTTCTTCAATTAAACTTTTGCCACACATACTCATACATTGTTGTGCACATAAACTTTTGGTTAACCATGCACCGCCTAAAGCAACAATACTGATATTCGGTGCTTTCCTAAATAACATATTATTGTCTAGTGGTGGTAAACCATTTAAGCAGGCAATGCGGCCACAAAAGCGCATCATTTCAATATTACGTGCAGTGTTTTCACCACCTATGGTATCTAACACAGCATCAAACTGGGTTTGGCCAATTTGCTGTTGTATGTGTTTAGCAAAGTCTTTCTCTTTATAGTCAAACACCATTTCTGCACCGAGCTTTTGTAATAATGCATGATTCTTTTTCGAAGCACTTGCATATACGATTGCACCACGTTTTGTTGCAAGTTGGATTGCATATTGACCAACAGCACCGGCACCACCATCAACAAAAAATAAATCACCTTGTTTAATTTGCATTTTATCTAATGCAAATATCGCAGTTAATCCAGCACAAGGTAATGTTGCTGCATCTTGTGGTTCAATATTGTTTGCAACCGCGGTTGCTGCGTAATTGGCAATTGTGGTGTATTCACTTAACACACCTTGACCAGACAAATCAGCATGCCACATGATACGCTCACCGACACCAGGGGATGCGCCAACAGGCGCTTCAACTACAGTGCCAACCGCGTCTAACCCAAGAATATGTGGATATTGCCAATCTGGAAATCCTTTTTTAGCCAATTTAGCATCTACTGGATTCAAACCTACATACTCAACTTTAACCAATAATTCGTTATCAGCTGGAGTAGGGACAGGCAATTCAACTTCAACTAATTTAAAGTTTTCATTAGCTGATTCAAGCGCTATGGCTTGCATAAACTTGGGTAAATTTTGCATGATTAACGACTCCACATACCGCTAAAAGCTTTGTACGTTGTAACTTTAGCTAACATTAGGTTAATTTTAGCATCTACTGCAGACTGTTTGGCAAGTAAAGCATCTTGCCGAGCCGACAATAAATCTAAATATGGAACTTGTCCTTCTTCATACATAGCTTGTGCTTGGTTTAACGCATTGTCTGCAAAACCCAATCTGGCATCTGCATATTCGGTATGCTTTTGCGATTGTGCCAAACTATTTAATGCGACTTGAGACTCGGCAATTACTTCAACAATGCTCTGTTGGTAATTGTCGTAAGCCGCTTTTGCTAAGGTCTGTTGCGCATCCGCTTGCTGCTTAAGCGCAGGCCAACTCAAAATAGACCAGCTAATACTTGGGGTAACCGACCAAGCATCATCACTTGTCGATAAACTCACATTCGTTGGGTTTAATAAGCCAGCAAAACCACCAATCGAAATATCCGGCCACAGCGCGGCTTTAGCTGAATCAGACAAAGCCGTTTGTTGCATAAGTTGATAATATGCTTGGCCAATTTCTGGGCGCAGTAATAAAGCTTGTTTGCTGTCGGCTATGTCTAACTGAGTGGATAATCCATCAGCGAATAGCTCAGGTTCAAAGTTAAGCTTAATTTGCTCTGGTGTGGTTGCTAAAAACACAGCAATGCTTGCTTGCAAGTTAAACCTTTGATTGTCTAACTGTGGCAATATTGCGAGTTGTTGATTTAACTGAGCATAGGTTCTGTCTAAATCTAAATTAGACGCAAAACCTTCTTCCACACGTGCTTGCAATACTTCAACACTTTCTTCTAACGCTTTAATTTGCGCTTGAACAATTTGTTGTTTGAGTGACAAACCTTGCCACTCAATAAAGCTGCGGATAACACCAGAGGTGACTTGTGTATTGATTGCCACTTGAGTTTCATATGCACTCGCTTTTGCCGCATGCGCCGCATCTACAAGGGCGGAAATGCGGCCAAATAAATCAAGCTGCCAAGATAAACCAACGCCAAAGCTGGCTTCTTCACTAATTTGATTGGCAACAGATGCGCGGGTCGCTTCAGCATTTAATCCACCTTGCGGTAAATATTGCGCTTCGCTGGCACCTAATCTCTGTTGCGCCGCCAAATAACGTTTTGCCGCGCTTTGCAAATTAAGATTATTTTGCTGTGCTTTTACCACCAAGGCGTTTAACTGTTCACTTTGATAGTTAAACCACCATTGTTTGTTTTGGCTCATTTCGCCTGTTGCTTTGTTTTGTTGCAACAGAGGGTGGCTACTAAAATAACTATGTTTAGCTGTTTCTGTTGCCACTTGTTGCTGGTAATCGGCCGTACTGCTACAAGCTGCCAATAATAAACTGGTTGCAACTGCAGCAAATATCGCTTTTGGCTTAGTGTACAAGTTGTTCATTTATTTCGACTCGCTTGATAAACTTTCTTTCGATTCAATGGTTTTGTCTGTTTCTTTTGCAACTAATGCATAGAACACAGGAGTGAATAATAAACCAAACACAGTAACCCCAATCATGCCTGAGAATACAGCGACACCCATGGCTTGACGCATTTCTGAGCCCGCACCAGATGCTAATACAAGTGGCACTACACCAGCAGTAAAGGCAATTGACGTCATTAAAATAGGGCGTAAACGTAAACGACCTGCTTCAATAATGGCTTGCAGTTTTGAGATTCCTGCATCTTGTTGGTCTTTGGCAAATTCAACCATTAATATCGCGTTTTTACAGGCAAGGGCTACCAATACAATTAAACCTATTTGGGTGAAGATATTATTGTCGCCACCAACTAACCAAACACCGGCAAGCGCTGAGAATATCGTCATAGGTACAATTAAAATAATCGCCAATGGTAAACGCAAACTTTCATACTGAGCCGCTAACACCATAAATACCAGCAACACAACTAACGGAAAGATATATATCATGGTATTGCCCGCTAATATTTGTTGATAAGTTACTTCTGTCCACTCGTAAGCCATTCCTTCAGGTAAGTTTTCAGCCAATACTTGTTCAATCGCTTGTTTAGCTTGGTCACTACTATAGCCAAAAGCAGGGCTACCATTTAATTCAGCACTCGGATAACCATTGTAATGCATTACGCGATCTGGCCCCGTTGTTGGCGTTACTTTAATAACTGCGCCCAGCGGTACCATTTCACCTCGGTTATTGCGCACCTTTAAGCTCAAAATTTGTTTGGCATCCAACCTATATTCAGCATCAGCTTGCGCTGTTACCTGATAAGTACGGCCAAACATATTAAAGTCGTTTACATAAACTGAGCCTAAATAAACTTGCAAGGCGTTAAATACTTCAGTTAGCGGAATGCCTTGTAATAAAGCTTGTTCACGGTCGATATCAATGTCCATTTGTGGCACTTGAATACGGAAGCTCGAAAACAAGCCCATTAATTCAGGTCTTTGATTACCCTCAGCCATCACTGTTTGTAAGCTATTAAATAAAGTTTCAAAACCTAAATTTCCTCTATCTTCTAGCTGCAGTTTAAAACCACCTGTTGTGCCTAAACCCAATACCGGTGGTGGTGGGAATACAGCGACAAAAGCTTCATCAATAACGGCGTAACGTTTGTTTAATTCAGCGGCAATAGCTGCGGCAGACATACTCGGGTCTTGGCGTTTATCAAAATCTTCAAGTGGGGTGAAAATTACTGCACTGTTTGGACTATTGGTAAAGCCGTTAATATTTAAACCCGGGAAGGCAACTGTATTCGCCACACCTGGAACTTGTTGAGCAATTTCTGACATTTGCATAACTACAGCTTCGGTTCTGTCTAAGCTAGATGCGTCAGGCAATTGTGCAATCGAAACCAAATATTGTTTATCTTGTGCTGGGATAAAGCCACCCGGAACTGCATTAAACAGACCGCCAGTTGAGGCCAATAAACCAACATAAACCACACCAACAACAGCTGCAAAGCGGATTAATTTTTTAATGGTAAATTGGTACGCATTGGCACTGCGATCAAATAAACGGTTAAAGGGTTTAAATAACCAATTAGCGAACAATTTATCTAACACACGGGTTAATAAGTCAGGTTTAGCCCCATGCGGTTTTAACAATATTGCAGACAATGCCGGTGATAAAGTTAACGAGTTAACCGCAGATATTATGGTTGAAATGGTAATGGTTAATGCAAACTGTTTGTAGAACTGTCCTGTTAAGCCGGTAATAAATGCGGTTGGAATAAATACCGCACACAATACCAGTGCAATCGCAATAATTGGCCCTGTTACTTCTGTCATCGCAACTTTAGTCGCTTCAAAAGGCGACAAACCATTGGCGATATTACGCTCAACGTTTTCAACAACTACTATGGCATCATCAACAACAATACCTATGGCTAATACCAAACCAAACAAAGATAGGGTATTAATACTCACACCTAACCATTGCATTACCGCAAAAGTACCAACTAAAGATACAGGTACAGCAATTAGCGGTATGATGGATGCGCGCCAAGTTTGTAAAAACACCACAACCACAATAACAACTAAGATAATGGCTTCAATTAGGGTTTTAATTACCGCTTCAATTGAACCACGCACGAATACAGTTGGATCGTATACTATGTCGTAGGTCATGCCAGCCGGAAATTCTTTGGCCAATTCAGCCATAGTTGCACGAACTTGATCGGATAATTCTATTGCATTTGAACCCGGGCGTTGGAAAACCGGCATAGCAACAGCTTGTTGGCCGTTTAATAACGAGCGCAGGGCATAACTGTCTTGACCAACTTCTACCCGTGCAACGTCTTGTAAACGCGTAATTGCGCCATTTTCACCAACTTTAATGATAACTTGTTCAAATTCTTCAACACTCTCTAAACGACCTTTTACGTTTAGCAATAATTGAAATTGTGCATCACTCGGCACAGGTTGCGAGCCTAAACTACCAGCAGCAACTTGACGGTTTTGTGTACGCAAAGCAGATACGACATCTGATGCGGTTAACTGTTGTGCGGCTAGTGCGTCAGGGTCTAACCACACACGCATAGCATATTTACCTCCACCAAATACACGTACTTGACCAACACCACCAATGCGTGCAATTTGGTCTTTTACATATAAATCAGCGTAGTTAGATAAATAGTCAGAAGTGCGCGTTTCATCTGGCGAATATAAATGCACCACCATAGTTAAGTTAGGTGAAGATTTTTGCGCAATAACACCTAAACGCTGAACTTCTTCAGGTAAACGCGGTAATGCAGCATTTACCCGGTTTTGAATACGTTGCTGTGCTTTATCTAAATCTGTGCCTAAGGCAAAGGTAACAGTTAGAGACATACGACCATCACCAGTTGCTTGAGATGACATGTATAACATGCTCTCTACACCGTTAATTTCTTGCTCTAACGGCGTTGCAACTGTTTCAGCAATTACTTTTGGATTAGCACCAGGGTAAGACGCACTCACCACAACTGTTGGAGGCACAACTTCAGGGTATTCACTAATAGGTAATTGGAACAAAGAGATTGCGCCGCCAATGAAAATTATCATTGAAAGCACGGCCGCGAATATCGGCCGCTTAATAAAAAAATGTGAAAAGTTCATGAAGTAGCAGACCCTTATTGCGCTTGAGCCGTTAATAATGTTGTCGCGCCGTCTTTATTCGGCAGAAAATGTTCAAGTGTTAAAGCAATTTGTGACGTATCTAAATGGGTAACTTGTGGCGCAATTGGCATACCTGGACCAACACGTGCAGGTCCGTTAACCGCTATAGTATCTTGCGGTTGTAAACCAGAGGTAATGGCTCTAAATTCACCATATCTATCGCCCAAAGTAACAGGTCGGTATTGCAAAATGTTTTGTTCATCAACAATTAATACAAAACGATTTTTTAAATCTGTACCTAAGGCTTTTTCCGGTATCAACACTTGTTCAGTGGCTTTTTGCCCAGCAATTTTTATCCGTGCAAAGGCACCTGAGCGTAAATCACCATCTGTTTGGCTAAATACAGCACGTACTCGCAAAGTGCCGGTTGAAGTATTAATTTGGTTATCGATAAAGTCGACTTCACCTTGGTGTGGGAAGCTGTCATTACCTAACAACTGCATAACCACAGATAAACCTGCTTGATAGGCTTGTTGACCAAAGTGTTGATTCCAAGTGCGTTCATCAATATCAAAGTACGCATACATTTTTTCATCTGAAACTATGCTAGTTAATACACTTTGATTGGCGTTTACCGTATTACCTTTAGTAATTTCAGCGCGTGATATAATGCCATCAATTGGTGAGCGTACTTGGCTAAACTCTAAATCAAGTGCAGCTGTGTTTAACTGAGCTTGAACTGCAGCAATATGGGCTTCACTTTGTTTAACGGCTGTAGTGCGCGCTTCCGCTTCTTCGGCTGAAATTGCATTGCGACTACGTAATCTTTGTGCTCGCTCAGCTTCATTCTGTGCTTGCTCAAAAGCTGCTTGTGCGCTGGCTAATTCAGCTGTTAAACGTGCAACTTGTGCTTGGAATGGGCGAGGGTCTAAGGTAAATAATAATTGACCTTTTTTAACCAACTGGCCTTCAGTAAACTCAACTGAATCTATTACCCCTGAAACACGTGGGCGTAAGGCAATTCTTTCTGGCGCTTCTAAGCGAGTTGAATAGGTAAACCAACTTTGTAATGGTTTATATACCACTTGCGCAACTTCTATTGGTAAAGCCATTTGCTGGCCCGCTTGTGCTTGCTGGCTCTGCTCCGGTTGGCTACAAGCTACCACTGAAATAGCAAAACCAGTTGCGATAACCAGCTGGGTGATAGTCTTATTTAATACGAACATATTTTTTCTCCTAATATCAATGACACCATATTAAAAACTGACCAAGCAAAGAAAAAGCATTCATTTTTCCATTTATTAGTGCCACAATGGCAACAATAGATTTTGTGTTTACGCTTTCATAGGCAATGATATGGATACAACCAGTCGAATTTTAATGTTTCTTGAAGTGGTCGAGCAGGGCTCGTTTGCTAAAGTTGCCGAACTGAGAAATATAGATAGATCCGTCGTTTCAAAACAAATGAATAAGCTCGAAGACGACTTAGGCGTGCGTTTGTTAAATCGTTCAACTCGCTCATTCTCGCTAACGGCTGCGGGCTCTGAAATGTTAAAAAAAGCCAAAGAGTTAAGGGATTTACTCGGTGAAACGCTAACGATTGCGCAAAACTACCACACAGAACCTAAAGGCTTATTAAAAATTACCAGCTCAACCATTATCGGCAAACGTTATATTTTACCTGTACTGATTGAGTTTCAGCAGCGCTTTCCACAGGTGCAAGTTGAAATGCGCCTTGAAGATAGATTGGTAGATGTAGTGGGAGAAGGCTACGATTTGGCATTTAGAGTAGGGCCTCCACGCGATTCAAGTTTAATTTCACGCGCAATTGCGCGTAACCGTATGCTGATAGTTGCCGCGCCAAAATTTTTGCAAACATACGGTGAACCCAAAACTATGCAAGAGCTAGCGAAATTACCAGCTGCGACTTATGCTAGTGATGGTTTGCGAATATCCGAATTACCTTACTTTGACGATAAAGGCAATGACACGACAATTGACATAAACAGTGTGTTTAGAGCTAACGACGGTGATGTACTGATTGCCAAAGCTGTCTCTGGCACAGCCTATTGTGCAGTACCTGCATTTGCCATTAACGATGAAGTTAAAAGTGGCGCACTCAAACCCATTCTAACCCATATTAAATTACCAGATTATCATACAGTGCAAGCCGTATACCCGCACAGGGGATTACCAGTGCGCACCCAGTTGTTTTTGGAAGCGGTGCGAGATTATATTGGCAAAGGTATTCCTTGTTGGGAAAAGAATATTCCAGGTTTTGAAAATATGTATGGCTTTGAAGTTAAAGAAGCGAGCCCTATAGGTCGGTGGACGGCATAAAGATATGGAAATTATTTACCAACTAAACACACATCAAATTAGTCAGCTGCATGTTTTATATCAATCTGAATGGTGGACTAAGGGTAGGACGCTTGAACAAACTAAACAATGTGTTGCGGGTTCTCAAATAATAGTTGGATTGGTTGATTCTAGTGGAAATTTACAAGGGTTTACCCGAGTTTTAACTGACTATATTTTTAAAGCGCTTATTTTTGATGTAATAGTTGCACAGCCGCATCGTGGTAAAGGGGTAGGTGAGCTATTAATGAATGCTATTAAGCAGCATCCCGCTTTGTCTCACGTGAATAGTTTTGAATTGTACTGCCTGCCTGAAATGTTTGAGTTTTACCAGAAACATGGTTTTTCAGCTGATGTTGGTGATATACAGTTGATGCGATTACCGGTTAGCTAAAGGAGTTTACTCTGATATCAATTTTGTCTGAAGTGCATCACTGAGCCAATCACCTAGTTTGAAATTTTGTGGTATTTTATGATTCCATTTGATTTTATTTGATCTTTTTTTGGTTGGTTGTTACATTTTCAGAAAATCATACAAACGTTAAGGATTGATAAATTGAACAGAATACTCAGTAAAGTTTTCCCATTGGTGGTGTTATTTACATTATTTTCTGGCTGTGCTGCTACATCACAACAAGGGCATAAAGTTGACCTAACCGACCGAACAAAACCTCAACTTGTTAAAAGAGTACCACCTAAATATCCGAAAAGTGCCGCTAGATCTGGTGTGCAAGGGTGGGTGAAAATGTCTTTTGATATTAGTAAAGAGGGTAAGCCAGTCAACATTTTGGTAATCGACTCTTTGCCTAAGCAAGTATTTGATGACGCAGCAAAAGAAGCGTTATCGCAATGGTTTTATCAACCAAAGGTGGTCAATGGACAGCCACTAGATACAAAAAATTACACGATGAGATTAGATTTCAGTTTAGGTAAATCTAACTAACAAGCTTTTCAATGAAGATATAAGCTAACCACAGCTTTACTGTGGTTAGCTATCAATGGTTATTCGTCAACTAATTGCCAAGTTCGAACCCAATCTACTTTCATAGTATTGCGCGTCTCATCTAACAGATCTGTTTTAGCTGGCAATCCACCCACCCAAGATGAGTCTTGAGTCCATAAATCCCAAATAATATGCTGTTCCAACGTAAATTCTTGGGTTGAAGTCACTGAGTTTACCGGCTCACCGTTTAGGTAAAACTGCACTGTATGTTCATCTTTCCACCAAGCGCCATATACATGGTAATCTTCATTCCATGGAACGCCACGTAAAGTATTACCCTCTGATAGCTGGTTGCTATGCGAGGGTTTTTTATCACCCGCACGCTCTACAACCCCGTTTTTAACAATAAAATACTGGGAGTGCATTTCCAATGGGTATCTGTCGTATTTAGCACCTTTCATTGAAGGGTTTGAATTATTTTCAATGATATCTATTTCGTCGTGGTTGTTAGAATCGCCATTGTTCAACCAGTAGGTGTTGTAAGCCGAAATGTGTGCAGTTTTAATGCGGCTTTCTGTGTACATTGGAAATTTTATTTTAGCCTTAGAGCGTACTCTGGCAGTTTCAAACCATTGGTCGGCACTGCCTTCATCTAGGGTGGCTTTGATCCACAAATAACCATCACTGACACCTGCATTTTTAGCCATCATATTGACTGGTGTACCACCATAATTCCAAAAAGTTTTCATCCATTTAGAGTCGTCCCAAATATCAAACTCGTCAGACAGGTTTTCAACTTTTTGCCACTTTTTCCATCAGGAGTGTTGTCTTCAAAAGATACAAATGAAGGGTAAGCAGGGTTTGCCGTGTTTACATGAATTACTTTAGCTTGCGGTTGCTCTGGTGCCTCTGGCTCTTTTGGTGTTTCAGGCTCTTCAGGTTGAGAGATGACGGGGTCTTTTCTCTCTTCAACTTCGGCTTGACTAGTTGAGGCACATGCTGTTTGCAAGGCGATAGTGATTATAGATAAGCAGCTAGGTAATAATTGTTTAACGTTTGTCATTATTAGAAACACCCTAATTTAAGTAATGCAAATAGATTGTTAGAGTATTTGTGTTGATTGTGAACAATTGTCAATAATTGGTGCTAATCTCTTTGAAACTCAGCTTCTACCTCAATTAAAATTTCATCACCAACAGTTGGTATATATTTATCCAACCCAAAGTCAGAGCGGTTAAATTTCATTTCGGCTGAAAAGCCGATTGTATAACTGTAGGTTAGCAAGTTAGTGCCTGCACCGTGAAATTTAACAGCTACATCAACAGGTTTGGTTACGCCTAAAAAGGTCAGGTTGCCGTTAAATATTAGGGTTTCAGAGTCAATTTGTTTGGCTGAGCTTGTTTCAAAATAAGCTTTGGGAAATTTTTCAGTATCTAACCATTCGTCACTTTTAATGGTTTCTTCAAAGTCATCATCTACAACATCAAGTGATGTCATATCAACCACTGCGCCTAGTTTTGCTTGTTCTGGCTTAGTCGCATCAAAAGCTAGGTTGGCGTCAAACTGGTTAAAGCGACCCACAAAATACGATAAGCCCATATGTTTTACTTTAAAAACAAGTGAGCTATGTGCTGTGTCTAATTGAAAGTCGCCAGATTTAAACACTGCCATATCCGTGGCTAATTTAGGTTGAACCAACTCCAACAGGCTAGAGCAGCTATTGAGCAATAACAGCGAACCGGCGCATACTAAAACTCGGCTAATTCGGCCTAGCTTGCTTGCTTTATTTAAGCTTTGCTGGTGGTTGGTCATAAGCACTAATCCTTAATGTTTTACCACATTAAATCATCCGGAATTGGGTAATCTTTGTACGGGTCGTCTTCGTCTTCTTCAATTTTGTCATTAAGTAACACAATATAACCTTCACCACGTTGTTCAATTTTTTCTGCAACTGCGGCTGGTAACATATAAAACTTGTCGCCTAAGTGGGCTATCGCAACAAAACCATTGGCCAGTTGTTGTTTTTGTTGGTTAGAAACGCGTAAGGTTTTTACTTTGCCGTCAAAACTAAAGTTATGCTCAACATCACCTTTGCTTTCAATAGCGTTCACTTCAATCAATTGTTTTATTTGTGCAGCTATGGCTTTTTGTTGTGCTTCAAGACGAATCTTTTCGTTTTGTTCATCAGATTTTTGCACATTTTGTTGCTGAGTTTGTTGCACAGCTGCTTGCACTTCACGTTTAAGTTCGCGGTTCTTTTTGCTTTTTTTCGAAGCTTTTTTAGCTTGTTTTTGGTTTACAACACCAGCTTGCATAAGCTGTTCTGCGAGTGATTTAGCCATTGTTTGTTCTCGTAATTCAGTTTTTGATTATTCTCGATGAATCTTTACCTAAGCTACTAGAAGATGCATCTTCAAGTAGCTGGGTATATTTGTCGCGTATTGTGCTTAAAGGCTTAACAGTATTCAACCCTCAATCACTTTGCTAAATTGTTTTTTCATATGTTCGGCGATAATCGCTTGTGCATCTAAATTAGGGTGAATGCCATCTTTTAGCATCAAGTCAGGATTAAGCGCCACTTGTTCAATAAAAAATGGGATCAGTGGAATTTGAAATTGTTCAGCAATTTGTTGGTACTGAGCAATAAAGCTGGTTAGGTATCTTTGGCCATAATTCGGTGGAATTTTAATTTCGGCTAAGATAGGTTTTGCACCATTTTCTTGAGTTAATTGAACTAATTTAATTAAATTTTGTTTAATAACAGGGAGCTGAAATCCACGTAAACCGTCATTACCGCCGAGTTCAATAAAAACATAGTCGGGTTGATATTGTTGTAATAGTTTAGGTAAGCGGTTTAAACCACCTTGGGTGGTGTCGCCGCTGATACTGGCGTTAATAATTTGCCAATTGGGTGTGGCTTGGTCGAGTTGACTTGCCCAAGCGTCTTTTAGCTCTAAACCATAACCTGCTGACAAGCTGTCACCTAAAATTAATATTTTGACTTGTGATTGGGCAGAATGAACCAATAAAGGTACACTGAACGTAATGAATAAAATAAACCGAAACCACTTAGCAGATACAGGATTGTACATATGACCACATTATTAAAAGTTGAGCAGATTACTAAAACAGTAAGGTCAAATGGAGAAGATCTCAAGATATTACACCCGATTAGTTTTCAAATAGCTGCTGGCGAGAGTGTTGCTATTATTGGTCGTTCAGGCTCAGGTAAGTCTACTTTGTTAAGTTTGTTGGCTGGATTAGATGTGGTTTCATCGGGCGAAATTAGTTTAGGTGAACACGCGCTGCACAAGCTAAATGAAGAACAAAGAGCCGCGCTGCGCAAACAATATGTTGGCTTTGTTTTTCAATCATTTATGTTGGTGCAAAGCTTAACAGCGCTGGAAAATGTGATGTTGCCATTAGAACTCGCAGGCAAAACGGATGCAAAACAACATGCGCTTGAGCTACTAGAAAAAGTCGGTTTAAAAGAGCGAGGCCATCATTACCCGAATCAGTTATCTGGTGGTGAACAACAAAGAGTTGCGGTTGCCCGAGCATTTGCTAGCCAACCTAAAATTTTATTTGCCGATGAACCTACAGGTAATTTAGATGCTGAAAACGGCAAAATAGTTGAAAACCTATTATTTGAATTGAATCAACAAGCAGGTACAACTTTGGTATTAGTCACACACGACACTCAACTTGCGAAACGTTGTCAGCGCCAATTAACTATGCAAGCAGGGCATTTAACCGAAAGCACAGTAGTAGATGAAAGTGACCAAGTTGCTAGTGATGCAGATGAGCAAGCTACAGATAAAAATGTGCAAGTCGCATAAGATTAAAAGGATTTAGGAGTTTTTAATGAATCAACTAGCTGTGTCGTTTTCACTTTCATGGCGTTTACTCAAACAAGAGTTTAAACGTGGTGAATTAACTATTATGTTGTTGGCGCTAGTGCTGTCTGTCTCCAGTGTATTTGCATTAGCTATGTTTAGTGAACGGTTACAAATGGCTTTGCAGGTTAAAAGCGCGGAATTTCTAGCCGCCGACCGAGTTTTAGAATCATCGCGGGAAATAGACCCAAGTTGGCAGGTTCAAGCGCAGCAATTAGAACTGAATACCTCTGAGCAAATTCGCTTTTCTTCCATGTTATTTGCCAATGATTATATGCAGCTTACAGCAATTCGGGCGGTTGATGAATATTATCCGTTGCGCGGCAAAGTGATGTTAACTGACGCTGCTTGGACATCAGGTCAAGAAACTGAATTAAATGTAAAATCAGGTGAGATTTGGCTCGATAGCAAATCAGTTGCCCAGCTCAAGGTAAAATTGGGTGACTGGATAGAAATTGGCGCAACTAAACTTAAATTCAGTCAAATTATAGATACAGTGCCAGATGCTGATTTAAACGTATTTAACGCCAGCGCCATGGCGATAATGCATATTGACGATGTTGCCGCGACCCAAGTAATTCAGCCAGCTTCGCGTATAGGATATTTATTAAGTTTTTCCGGCGAGTTTGAGCAGTTAACTGAATACGAAGACTACTTAATGCCTTTGTTAAATCGAGATATTCACCGTTGGCGTTCAACTGAATCTGACGAGTCGGCTATGTTAAGGGCAGTCGAGCG
>NZ_JH767539.1:0-35673 GCF_000281085.1 Catenovulum agarivorans YM01 | reverse complement strand
AGCTGTTGCGGCTAGCCGTTTTTGTGAGCGCCATTTTGACTTAGTTGCGATAATTAAAACACTTGGTGGTTCAACCAAACAAATTAAATGGATTTTTAACAGCCAACTGGTTTCATTAATGGTTATCGGCATTGTGCTGGGATTGAGCATAGGTTATGTCGGGCAAATTGTGATTATGCAGCTATTGGCTGAATATTTACCTGAACAAATTCCGCAAGTGGGGATGCGCCCATGGTGGCTCGCGGTATTAACTGGCTCTATTAGTTTGGCGTTATTTTCGGTTTATCCGTTATTAAAACTTTTTGCCATTCCGCCACTTCGCGTATTACGCCGCGATATTGAAGGCTTTCAAGCGAAAGATTGGTTAAATTGGCTGGTTTCTGCATTGGCAATTTTCTTATTAATGTGGATTTATAGCCAAAATATTAAACTCAGTTTAGCTTTATTGCTGTCAGCTGGTGGCATCACCTTAGTATTATTATTATTGGCGCGCAGCACTATTTGGACTAGCCGCAAAGCAGGCGCTAATGCAGGTAGTGCGTTTAAACTTGCAGTTGCGGGTTTATATCGTCGCGCAACTTCTAATAGTGTGCAGCTAATTAGTTTTACTTTGGCGATTGAGCTGTTGTTAATTGTTCTGGTATTACGCAACGATTTATTAGCCCAGTGGCAGTCGCAGCTACCAGAACAAACGCCCAATCATTTTGTGATTAACGTAAATGATTTTGACATAGAAAACTTCAAAGCAGACTTCGCTGAAAAAGGCATTCAAATTGAGCAAACTTACCCTGTTACTCGCGGGCGTTTAATCGCTATTAATGGTGAGTTTGTTCGAGATAGAGTGAGTAAAGAAGAAGAGCAAGTGGCAGATGAAGATGCACCGCGTTCAATTGGCCGCGAGCTCAACTTAACTGCTGGAGCGGATTTACCCGATGAAAATGAAATAGTGCAGGGTACTTGGTTCAGCGATTTACCAGCAGAGCAGCAAGCACAAAATCATGTTTCGGTTGAACAAAGACTCGCTGAACGTATGAAATTAAACTTAGGTGATGAGCTGACTTTCAATGTTGGTGGCATTGAGTTTACCGCAATCATTAGCAGTATTCGTACTGTCAAGTGGGAGTCGATGAAACCTAACTTCTTTATGATTTTTAACCCAAAAACAATGCAAGATTTTGCAGCAACGCATATTGCCAGTTTTTACGTGCCGAGTGATAAAAAGCCAGAATTGTCAGGTTTGTTGATGAATTATCCAAGCGTCAGTTTGATAGACGTTGATGCGATTATTCAGCAAATTCGTGAGATTATTCAACAAGTATCGCTTGCGGTTGAGTTTATTTTAATTCTAGTGGTTTGTGCTGGTATTCTGGTATTTGTCGCGCAAACTCAAGCGAGTATGTTTGAGCGTAAACAAGAGTTAGTTATTTTACGCACGCTTGGTGCATCTTCGCAGTTTTTACGCGCCAGTGTATTAATAGAATTTGTGGTGCTCGGTGCTTTGGCTGGTTTGTTTGCCGCGCTTGCCAATGAGGTTGCTTTGTATATTCTGCAAACTGAAGTATTTAAAATGCAAGCGAGTTTCCACCTTGAATACTGGTTAGTTGGCATAATTACCGGAGCTGTGCTTGTCGGTTGTTTAGGTTTAATGAGCTGTTGGCGTATGATGCAAATTAATACCCAAGCCTTGTTGCGCTCGCTGTCGTAAATGTTGAAAAAAATTTAGTTGGCTGTTTTATGCAAATTTTAATTGTAGTTGCGGTATTTGTTAGTTTGCTTGTAGGTGTCAAACTTTGGCAGGTGTATAACCAAACGCGAGGCTCACTCAAGTTTAGCCAAGCAGAAGCTAAAGACGTTTTGGAACTGTCCGCTAAACACAAACTGACTTTGTTATTAAAGCAGATGTTGGGCGAGCAATATCATGTTCATCAAGATGTCTTACTTAGTCAGTTGTTGGATGTAAAAGACAAAGCGTTGCAAAAATACTGTCAGCAAAAAGCGCTTGATGCCGTGGTAACTGATGCTCATGGCAAAGTTACTGTGGTGTTTGAACTTGCATTGAACGAATCTGCCAAACAACAAGGTGAATGGCTGAAAAATTTAATGCAAGGGCGCTTTGCGTTTATTCGCATCACCCAAATTGAGCATATTAACCAAAATGCTTTAAATAAAGTTTTATCTACATTAGAATCTCGCGCTAGTTCAGGTTAAATAATCCTTTTCATTCAACATTTTAAACGGAGAATAAATTGAAAACAGGGATAGTTATTGCTGTGTTAGCATTTGCACCTAAAGTTTACGCTGAGTCGGATCTTTCAGTCGATTTATTATATGGAGGTTCGTTAAGTAGCGAAAAATCCACTTTAGAACCTGCTTCATTATATGGTGCCAGAGCAGCCTATGCATATAATCACTTGCTTTCGTTTGAACTAGGTTATAGCCAAGTGGAAGGCAGATACGACGAAGAAGGCGATACCTCTTTGCACACTGACGTTGAGCGTTATACCGCTACCAGTTTTGGCATAAAAGGTAGCACCGAAATCTCTACGAGTTACTCATTAAACTTGCGTTTAGGTTTAGCATATTCGCAGTTGCAACAACAAAACTACAGCCAAACCCTGCCTTGGCAATCGGATGTTGCCAATCCAAAACGAACAGAGAAACAATCAGCTAGTACTAGTGGTTTAGGCAGTTATTATTCATTGGGTATAGAAAGAAGATTTACCCAGAACATTTACATGGGTTTAGACTATTCTAGCTTCCGCTTTAATGCGAAAAGTGCGGACTTTTCTGCATATAAATCACACAATATCACTATAAGTCTTGGCTATAACTTTTAATGCCATATAGCTTAATGGTTATTTAAGCTGTTTTAACTTGTGATCAATCAGAGGATCATCCGGCGCTAATTGTTGCGCCACTTCTAACAGCTGAATCGCGTCTTGAGGATTTTCTTCTTCATGTTTAAGCGCTATTTCAACCAAAGGTTGCACATCAATTTGCGCTTGATGTTCTTGAATATGTTCTTCTTTTTCATCTAACAGAATTTGGTGCGCTTTACTTAATAAGCCAAGTCTATGCTCAGATTTTGCATTGGCTTTATTGAGTTTTTTGTAATAGTCCTCTTTAAAGCGCAGTGTGCGGGTTTGTTGGCGAAATGCAGCAACGTCTATTTGTTGATTGGCAATAAAGTCGATCGCGACTTGTTTGTAAAAACCAAATTTAGTTAGGTAAGTTGCGTGAGTACCATGGCCCATACCGTATACGCGTAAATGATTTAGTTGTGGATAACGCTTGGCGTGTTGTCTGTCGGTCGAATTGGTCGGATCGTAAATTATATAACCTTTGGCATGACCCAAATCCAGGTCGTGATAATCACCTTGCCAATCAAATTGTTGGGCTATGTCTGTGCTAGAGCGCTGATCCCAAGGTACTTTATCTTTGTTTTTGGTGCTTACTGGATGAAAGAGTAATACCTGATCAAGCTTTAGCAGGTTAGCAAATGCACCAACGCCAAAACCACCGCGGCTTAATCCATAACCTAATCTTTGTTTAAATGGTGTGAGTAATTCAGCCAGTTGTTCGATAAAGAAGATTAAATTGCGGCTGCGAAACCAATTACTCCGGCCTAAATGTTGGAAAGCAATAATATTGACGTTTTGCGAGCGGGCGAGTTTGTAACCCCATGGGTTGTAGTCTTGGTGTAAATCTTGCTCTTGTAAATTGGTGCCAGCAGGAGAGAAGGTAAAAAGTAATGGTTTATTCAGGTCAACAAAATTGTATTTAACAAACACATCACCCAGTAAGTCGTCACCCGTATAAGGTAATTTGGCTTGTTGTTGCTCTGGGCTTTGGGTTAGCCAATCATCTAACCAATATAATAACTTCATGTATCCTCCAGCTTGCTAGGGCCTGTTGATCTCTCGTGGACAAATTTTGTTCTAACTAAATGCTTTTTAATCAAGGCGCAGCATTGAAGGCCTAATGGATTAAGTCAAAATGCTGCAACAAAGAGTAAAAAGCATTTAGGACGAACCCGAAGGGCAGCGTTTGTTTGGTATTTCTTCTGCGTTATAGCTCATTTATGTAGCCCACTACACCTCAATCGCTATGCCTTGTATAAATACCAAACAAACTGCTGCAAAATTGTACTCGAAAGTTCAACAGGCCCTGGGTGATTTTAGCAAACTTAAGCTGCTATTGCATGGCGAGTATATTATGTGGGTATTTTATGTAAGTTTTATGGAGGGGCGTACCCAAGCAAAATCACTTGGGTATTAGCTTGCACTTAGTGATTATTACTCATAAGTACACAAATAAGCAGTGTCTTGCGCAACTTTAACACCAAATTTTTGGTTCGCAGCAACATCAAATGATTGGCCTGCGGTAAAAGTTTGCCAGTCGCTTGAACCTGGTAATAACACAGTTAACGCACCGCTGATTACTGTCATAACTTCGTTTTGGCTTGTACCAAATTCGTAGTCGCCAGCTGCCATAACACCAACTGTTGCTGGTAATTTTTCGCCTTGGAAAGCAATTGATTTTACTTTACCGTCGAAATAGCTATTTACATCAAACATAGTTTTTCTCTTGGTTAGATTTTAAAAACGCAGCATTTTAATCTGACTAGACTAAAATTACACTTAAAACTTGGTTTTCGCGCTTTATCGCACTGTGTCAACGCAAATAATGCTCAATTTAATCAATCAGTCATGGAAAAATTCAAACAAGTGTTTTAAATTTGTAAATAAAGAAATAGAATCGATTAATGGATTAACAGGTCTGACCTCTTAAATCTAAAAATTATAGCCAACACCTTAAAAGGGCAATCGACATGTCTAAAGCATCACCTTGCATTACATCAAGCGGAAAACGTATTGCAGTTGTTTCCGGCTTAAGAACCCCATTTGCTAAACAAGCGACCGAGTTTCACGGCGTACCAGCTCTCGATTTAGCAAAAATGGTTGTAAACGAAATGATGGTTAAAAACGACTTTGATCCAAAATGGATAGACCAAGTTGTTTTTGGGCAAGTTGTACAAATGCCTGCCGCGCCAAATATTGCACGTGAAATTGTCTTAGGTACAGGCATGAATGTGCACACAGACGCTTATAGTGTTACCCGAGCCTGTGCAACCAGCTTTCAAGCGGCGGCTAATGTGGTTGAGTCTATTATGGCAGGCACGATTGAATGTGGTATCGCAGGTGGAGCTGATTCATCTTCTGTATTACCTATTGGCGTGTCGAAAAACCTTGCACGAATGTTAGTTGATTTAAATAAAGCGCGCAGTTTAAGCGCACGTTTAAACATAATTAAACGCTTACGCTTAAAAGATTTAGCACCAGTACCGCCAGCTGTCGCAGAGTATTCTACAGGTTTGAGTATGGGACAAACTGCTGAACAAATGGCTAAAACCCATGGCATAACTCGTCAGGCACAAGATGAGCTTGCGCATAGGTCGCATACGTTAGCCGGCAAAGCTTGGGCTGATGGTTTGTTAGATGATGAAGTAATGACAGCTTACCCAGAGCCTTATAAATGTTTCTTAAAACAAGATAATAATGTTAGAGCAAATTCTGAGCTAAATTCTTACGCTAAATTGCGCCCTGTATTCGATAGAAAATATGGCAGTGTTACCGCGGCAAATGCAACGCCATTAACGGATGGAGCGGCTGCTGTACTGCTTATGAATGAAGAAAAAGCTAAAGCGCTCGGATTAGAAATTTTAGGTTACATTCACAGTTACGCATTTACCGCAATTGATGTGTGGGAAGACATGTTAATGGGGCCGTCATATGCAACACCTAAAGTATTGGATAAAGTGGGTATGCAGTTATCTGATTTAGATTTAGTAGATATGCATGAGGCGTTTGCCGCACAAACTTTGGCGAATATGAAGATGTTTGGCAGCAAAAAGTTTGCAGAAGAAAAACTAAATCGAAGCCAAGCAATTGGTGAAATAGATATGGACAAGTTTAATGTTAATGGTGGCTCTATCGCTTACGGCCATCCGTTTGCCGCGACAGGAGCGCGTATGATTACCCAAACCTTACGTGAGTTAAAACGCCGAGGTGGCGGTTTAGGATTAACCACAGCTTGTGCTGCGGGTGGACTAGGTGCAGCTATGATTGTGGAGGCAGTGTAATGAGTAAACTTCAACATTTCTCAATGAGTATCGATAAGGACAAGGTTGCGGTTATTTCGTTGAATGTGCCAGAAGAAAGCATGAATGTATTGTCTGGCCAAACCATGGATGAAATTGAAATTATCCTTAACCAAATTGAAAGTAATCGCGAACTTAAAGGTGTGGTGTTGACCAGTGGCAAGCCAGATTCTTTTATTGCTGGTGCTGACATTAATATGATTTCGGCTTGCACCACAATTGATGAAACTGAAGATCTGGCACGCCGCGGCCAAGCGATATTTGCTCGTGTTGAAAAATCACACGTGCCATTTGCAGCAGCAATTCATGGTGTTTGTTTAGGTGGTGGTTTAGAGTTTAGTTTGGCTTGTCATTACCGTGTGGCGTCAGATGATGAAAAAACCCAATTGGGTTTACCTGAAGTTAAATTAGGTTTATTGCCTGGTAGTGGTGGTACACAGCGTTTACCTAGATTGGTTGGTATTCAAAACGCATTAGACATGATGTTAACCGGCAAACAAGTGCGTGCGAAAAAAGCGTTAAAAATGGGTTTAGTCGATGATGTTGTACCTAACTCTATTTTATTAGACGTTGCGAAAAATCGCGTAATGGCAGGTAAACCGGCTGCTGCGAAAGCTAAACTTAATTTAGTCGGCAAAGCATTAGAAACCAATTCATTCGGTCGTGGTGTTTTGTTTGACCAAGCGTTAAAAGCGGTTGAAAAGAAAACATTAGGCAACTATCCAGCACCGGCGCGCATTATTGAAGCTGTGCGTATTGGTATTGAAAATGGCATAGTACAAGGATACCAAACTGAAGCGCGTGGATTTGCCGAGTTGTGCCAAACGCCGCAAAGCTTTCAATTGCGCCATTTATTTTTAACCACAACTGAGCAGAAAAAACAGTTTAAAGCCAATGCAGATAAAGCCCGTAGTTGTGAAAAAGTTGGAGTTTTAGGCGGCGGTTTAATGGGCGGCGGCATTGCTTATGTCAGTGCGGTTAAAGCTGGCTTTCCAGTACGTATTAAAGATATTCGTGAAGAAGGCATTCAACACGCGCTCAAATATAGCTACGATTTGTTAAGCCAAAAAGTTAAACGTCGTTTTATAACTGCTGCGCAAATGCAGCAAGATTTAAATAAACTGACTGGTACAGTCGATTGGAGTGGTTTTAAAAACCGCGACATTGTTGTTGAGGCTGTATTTGAAGATTTAGCTCTTAAACAACAAATGGTTGAGGCGGTAGAAAACAACTGCCATGAAAACACCATATTTGCATCTAACACATCGTCGTTGCCAATAACGCAAATTGGCGAAAAGGCGCAACGCCCCGAAAATGTCGTGGGTTTACACTATTTTTCACCTGTAGATAAAATGCCTTTGGTAGAAATTATTCCACATGAAAAAACCAGTGAAGAAACCATCACTAGTGTTATCGAATTTGCGCGTAAACAAGGCAAAACGCCAATTGTGGTAAAAGATGGTGCTGGTTTTTATGTAAACCGAATTTTGGCTTTATACATTAATGAAGCTGCACAAATTTTATTGGAAGGCGAGCCTGTTGATGTCATAGATCGCGCTTTAGTTAAATTTGGTTTTCCAGTTGGTCCACTTAAATTGTTAGATGAAGTGGGCATTGATGTAGGCACTAAAATCATACCTATTTTAACCGAAAATTTAGGTGAGCGTTTCAAAGCTCCAAAAGCATTCCAACGTATTTTGGAAGATGGTCGCAAAGGTAAGAAAAACCGCAAAGGGTTTTACAACTACCAAAAATCCAATCCACTTAAAAAGCTTTTGCGTAAAGAAAGCATTATCGACGAAAGCATTTATGACTTGTTAGCGATTGATGCTGCACAAACACTTAATCAAGAAGAAATCGTTGAGCGTTGTATTATTCAAATGCTTAATGAAGCAGCACGCTGTTTGGAAGAGGGCATTATAGCTTCACCTCAAGACGGTGACATTGGCGCTATATTTGGCATTGGTTTCCCGCCATTCTTAGGTGGCCCATTCCGTTATATGGATAGCTATGGCATTGAAAACCTAGTTGAGCGTTTACAAAGTTATCAACTTCGTTTTGGGAGCCGCTTTGAACCTGCGCAGATCTTGTTAGATTACGAAGCTCAAGGTAAATCTTTCTATTCTGATCACGCATAAAGCTTATCCGATCCACAGTGTGGGTTTAGCCTGTTGGCTAAACCCACTTGTTTTCTCTCGTATTAGCCCCACATATATCCTGAATCCAGCGAACAGCCAATAAACAGGAATACACATTATTAAACTAATTCAACTGCGTACTTTTATTGCTCAGATTATGGTTGGACTGTTAACGGCTGGTTTAGTCTTAGCTATTGCATTCGGATTTATCTGGTTATTTGATGAAGGGCAATCTTGGTTAGATGGGGCTCATAGCCAAAATCCCTTTATGAGCCCAATTTTGTGGTTTGTCGTGTTACTGGTTGGTGTTATTTCGGTATTTAGCCGTATTTGGTGCAAATACCAAGAAAAACAATTTATCAAAAAACTGCAACAGCAGCGCAAAGCGAAAAAAGTTAAGAAGTAGTCTTTGTTTTAAGTTGCGTTAACCCAAACAACACAACAGCAAGCGCCGCGTAACCAATAAATATAACCTGCATCCACTGTGGCATAGACAGGCTCATAAACGTCCAATCTATCGCATTACAATCGCCTCTAGGCTCAAATAGCGCAGGAAACCAAATATCTGGAGCAAACCACTCTGGAAAATTTGGCACCATCTCACAAAAAGCAAAAAGTGGGTTTGGCGCGTTTTGCAAACCAACATGCTCAATGGCAATTTTTGCACCCCAAGCAGCAAAAAAAGCGGCGGATAAACAACTGACTGATTTAACTAACTTGGATTGTGGGAAAATACAGGCTGGTAATAACGCAACAAAGACACCCCATAACGCCAGCCTTTGATAAATACACTTTATGCAAGGCTCATAACCCAAACCATATTGAAAAACTAATGCGGCAATTTCGAGCGCGAATACGCTACTGGCTAAAAATATCCAAAAAAGGCGTTGTTGACTAAGGTTTTGTCCGAGCTGAATAAATTGTTTCAAAAAAAGACTCCATGGAGGATTTGTGCAATTCCAATTATGAGTAGTGATTATGCAATAAGTTGCAAAAAAAAAGCTAGCTGAAATCTCAACTAGCTTTTTAAACTTAATTTATTCGATCCGCTTAATGATGAGTGGATGACTCAACATCACCAGATTCAACTTCCGCATGGTGTTCAATCAAATGCGCGTCGTATAGTACATCGGTCGCTTCTGGTAAAAATGCCCATGTGAAGGTTAAACCCACTATGGTTAATACCAAAGTATACGGCAATGCCATCCACACCATACGGCCGTATGACAGTCGCACTAATGGAGCCAGCGTACTCGTTAATAAAAACAAGAATGCAGCTTGACCATTTGGTGTCGCAACACTCGGTAAATTCGTACCTGTGTTAATAGAAACAGCCAATAAATCGAATTGGTCGCGAGTAATGTGTCCATTTAATAAAGCTTGTTTAACTTCAGTAATGTATACAGAACCAACAAATACGTTGTCACTAACCATAGACAAGACACCATTGGCTAAATAAAACACCGCCAATTGATTGCGCCCTTCAAAGGTTAATACCCATTCAATGACAGGAATAAATAATTGTTGGTCTATGATAACGGCGACAATTGCAAAAAATACACACAATAGCGCGGTAAAAGGCAGTGCCTCTTCAAAGGCGTGACCGATAGCATGTTCTTCAATGACACCACAAAATGCAGTGGCAAAAATGATTACACTTAAACCTATTAAGCCAACTGATGCTAGATGAAAGCCTAAAGCGACAATTAACCAAATAGCGATAATGCCTTGCACCCAAAATTTTGCTGTGTCGACTTTGGTCATTCTTTGATCTTGGTATTTATCGTAGTCAGTCAAAATTGTACGTATTTTTTGCGGCAGTTCCGCGCCATAACCAAATACTTTGAAATGTTCGACTAATGCTGCGGTTAATAAACCGAAGAAGAGAGCTGGCAAGGTAACAGGTGACATACGAATGGCGAATTCAGCAAAACCCCAGCTGGCTTTGTCAGCAATAATTAAATTTTGTGGTTCACCTACCATAGTGGTTACACCACCGAGCGCTGTACCAATGGCTGCGTGCATTAATAAATTTCGTAAAAATGCGCGAAATTGATCAAGTTGCTCGTGTGACAAAGGTTCTATTTTTTCGTCACTGGTGTGGTCGTGTTTAGCTGAGAAATCTTTGCCGGATGCAACTTTGTGGTAAATCGAGTAGAAACCAACTGCAACAGAAATGATTACTGCGATTACAGTTAAAGCATCTAAAAAAGCCGACAAAACGGCAGATGAAAATACAAAGGCCAATGACAGCAGCATTTTAGAGCGAACACGCAATAGTAGCTTGGTAAAGGCTAACAGCAGCAGGCTTTTCATAAAGTAGATACCTGCAACCATAAATACCAATAAGAGTAAAACCTCTAAATTGGTTTGAATTTCATGCATTACGTGATCTACAGATGTCATGCCAATGGCAATTGCTTCAATTGCCAACAGTCCACCAGGTTGGAGCGGGTAACACTTTAACGCCATTGCTAAAGTGAATATAAATTCAATGACCAATACCCAACCTGCTATATAAGGTGAGATACTGAATAAAATTGGATTGATGATTAAGAAAGCAATAATTGCAAATTTGTACCACTCAGGCGCTTGGCCCAAGAAGTTTTTAACCAGCGCTTGCGGCATGGTGTAAATCATGTGCTTTATTCCTCATAGAAGGTGTGTGATTTAAAAATATATTCCATTATGGTGAATAAAAATTCGCGGCGAGATTAAAATAGAAATTGGCTTAAATAGCAACCATTCAGTGAAAAAATATTCTTTATTTTACTTTTTTATATGTTTTTTAAACTTGATTTCATAAAAAGTTAACATTTTGATAAAGGGAAATGCACTTGAGTAGGACGGATATTGATTTAGCTCTAAGAGTAGGATAATTAATTGAAACTCTGGCAAGTTTCAGTATAGTGCTTGACCATAAAATTTCTTATAAAAGCTGAAATACAATTGTTTAAAGCTAATCGTTTTTTTATTGCGCTCAGGTACAGTCAAAGTAAAAGTAACAGTGGTTTTGTTTCTTTCATTACCTTTTTTTCTGTTGCTGGCATAGGTTTAGGTGTAATGGCGCTGATAACTGTATTATCAGTGATGAATGGCTTTGAAAGTGAATTAAAAAATCGCATCTTAGGGGTGATCCCTCATATAGTGATTGAACAAACAACAGAAAACCATTCAACAGATATTCAGCAATCTATAGCTACTTTTGAGCATGTTGTTGGTAGTACGCCGTTTACCCAAACTTCTGGGTTAATTCAATCAAGCAATCATATGAAAGCAATCAGTGTGCAAGGTATTGAACCTGAAGATGCCAAAGCACTGTCAATTATTGCTAAAAGCATGCTGATTGGTGATTACACTGCACTTATTCCAGGTACATTCCAACTGGTATTGGGCCAGCAATTAGCCACTCGCTTAAATGTTAGAGTGGGCGACAAAGTACGTATTATGCTCGCTGAAAAAAGTATTTATACACCCATGGGGCGTATGCCTGTGCAGCGTAAATTTGTGGTTGCCGGTATTTTTGATGCAGGCTCTGATGTTGATGCGTCTGTTGCTATTGTTAATGTGCATGATTTAAACCGTATGTTACGTAAACCCCTTGGGCAAATTTCGACTTATAGGATTTATTTAGATAACGCTTTTGCTGTTGATGAAGTTGTTAGCCAATTACAGCAGCTAGAAACAGACTTGAACATAGTGGATTGGCGGCAAACTCAAGGGCAGTTATTCCAAGCGGTTAAAATGGAAAAGAACATCATGTGGTTGATGCTTGCGTTAATTATTGCCGTAGCCACCTTCAATATTGTTTCTGCTCTGGTCATGTTGGTCAATGATAAAAAATCTGAAATTGCTTCACTTAAAACCATGGGCATGACCAATCAAGACATAGTGAATATCTTTATTTTTCAAGGCATGTATAAAGGCGTAGGTGGCGCGATTATCGGCACCATTTTTGGCTTGTTATTGTGCATATATTTGAATCAAATTATGCAATTGCTGGGTATTCATATTATGGTTAACCCTGCCTACGACAGTACAGGTTTACCTATTGTTATCGAAGCCCAACAAGTGCTACTGACCGCTATATCAGCTATTTTAATGAGTTTTTTGGCGACTATTTATCCAGCGTTGACCGCAGCAAAAATGCAACCAGCCGAGATTTTAAAACATGACTAATTCAAACATTGTAATGCAGTGCGAAAATTTAACTAAAACTTATGTAGATGGTGAGAATAAAGTTAGTGTATTAAAAGGCGTTGATTTAACGATAAACAGCGCCGAACATGTAGCGATTGTCGGTTCTTCTGGTTCTGGTAAAAGTACCTTGTTACATATTATGGGTGCACTCGATTTTCCAACTTCTGGTCAGGTAACTTACCAAGGCACGAATATTCATAAATTGTCGGCTAATCAACAAGCAGAGTTTCGCAATCAGTCGCTAGGCTTCGTTTACCAGTTTCATCATTTATTAGCTGAGTTTAGTGCAGTAGAAAATGTCGCTATGCCGTTATTAATTGCGGGTGAAAAGCGTAATCAGGCTCTGAAAAAAGCGCAGGATATGTTGGAGCTAGTTGGTTTAACGCATAGACAGGCGCATTTCCCTTCGGCGTTATCGGGTGGTGAGCGCCAGCGTGTGGCGATTGCACGCGCTATTGTTAATCAACCAAAAATTGTTTTGGCGGATGAGCCTACCGGAAATTTGGACGCTGAAAACGCACAAAGCATCTTTAAACTAATTGATGAGCTAAAAGCTAACTTGTCGACTTCATTTGTTTTTGTAACGCATGATTTAGCACTTGCAGCCAGAATGGATAAACAATATCGCTTAGTTAAAGGCGAAATTGAACAAGGGTTGGCACAACAAAATGTTTAGTTCATTAGCCAAGTTTATTGGATTTAGATACGCACGTAGCCGTAAACAAAACGGTTTTATTCGTTTTATCTCAGCCTCATCTGTAGTTGGTATTGCATTAGGTGTATGTGTGTTGATTTGGGTGTTATCTGTTATGAATGGCTTTGAACGTGAGTTAAAAACGCGTTTACTGTCGGTCATTCCACATGTCGAATATACGGCTGTTGATAATACAGGAATAAATGACTGGCAGGCATTAAAAAAACAAATCATGCAAACCAGTGAACAGGTAGAAGCTGTTGCGCCTTTTATTACTTTGGGCGCGCTTATTCAAAATGGCGCTGAACTCAAACCGGTTGAAATACGTGGCATAGATTGGCAAGCGGAAAAGGCGGTTTCGTCGTTAACAGACTATGTTTCGCCAGAAACTGCATTAGCTTTTCAACAACAAGATGGTTTGATTTTAGGCTCGGCACTGGCGGATGCACTCGGCCTTGAAACTGGTGATTGGGTAGAAATTTTAGTGCCACAGCTCGACTCTGGTACTCGGATTAAACCGCCTAAACTGACGCGCATACCCTTAGTTGGTGTGTTTAAGTCGAACGGCCAATTAGATCATCTATTGGGTTACGTGCATTTATCACAAGCGGCAGAAATGTCTGGTTGGCAAGACGGAGTACAGGGCATTCGGTTAAAAATTGGTGATGTGTTTAATGCACCTACTTTGGCTCGTCAAATTGGTTTTACTTTGCCCGTTTATGTATATATCCAAGATTGGACTCACCAGTTCGGCCATATCTACCATGACATACAGTTAGTGCGCAGTGTTATGTATATAGTACTGACCTTGGTGATTGCAGTAGCCTGTTTTAATATCGTCTCTACCTTAGTTATGGCGGTAAACGAAAAGCGTGGTGACATTGCAATTTATAAAACTATGGGTATGCCAAACCACAAAATAGTGCAAATTTTTATCTTTCAAGGTTTGATTTCTGGTGTAACTGGCACTCTGTTTGGTTGTGCTTTTGGCATATTTGGAGCCTTGTACTTAGGCAATATTTTCGCTGCTATTGAATCAGTATTAGGCAGTAAGTTTTTATCCGGTGATATTTATTTTATTGACTTTTTACCGACGCAGCTCATTTGGACTGATGTGATTTTAACGCTTGCTGTAGCCTTGTTATTGTCGATAGTTTCAACTATATACCCGGCCATCAAGGCAAGCAAAGTTGAGCCTGCTAGAGTGATAGGGCATCCGTAAATTTAAAGTCTAGGTGCAAACTAGGTTTTACGAGTTGATGTCGCTTGCACATCGCGGACAGCTTTAGTTGATGGGGCAAAGCATATTTGATCGCGTCCGCGCTCTTTTGCTACATACAAAGCTTTATCTGCTTGACGTATCAACTCATCGCCTTCAATTGGAATATTGGGGTAAAACGCGACGCCCATAGAAATAGTAATTGTACGTTGATCGCGCAGTGGGTTTTCTTCCAGAAACTTGCTGATGCGAGAAAACATTAAGGTTGCTTGTTCAACTTCAATGTTTTCACAAAATATTGCAAATTCTTCCCCGCCAATTCGAGCGACCACATCTTTGTCCCGGGTGTTTTTGTTTAACGCTTGAGCGATAATTTTTAGCGCTTCATCACCTGCATCGTGGCCCAAGGTGTCGTTAACTTCTTTGAAATAGTCAACATCCACCATTAAAATAGCAGCTGACTTATCTACATTCTCTCGATTTTGTCGCCAATAATTCAAATGGGTAAAAAAGTAGCGTCGGTTCCATAAATGCGTTAATGGATCTGTGTTAGCTTTTTTATTGAGTTTATCTTTAAGTTCTATCCTTGCTAGATTTAACGCTAAATTTTGCGCGATAAATTCAAATTGTATTTCGTGCTCTTGTTTAACCATTTGGTTTTTATCTTGACCAAACATTATAGTTAACACACCAAAAGTTTTTCCTTCTGCCAGTAGCGGGTAACATAAATGGTTGTTGCAGTTATACTTTTTTAACGGTCCGATGGCGTGCTGGCAATAGCTTTGTGGGCTGGTGGCACTGTAGCTATGACCTGTCCTAATTGCCCAACAATGAATCGAATCACCTTTACCTATGTTGTCAGCCAGCTCTATTGCTGAATAGGTACCGTCAAAGATATTTTTAAGTAATTGTTGGCTAATGTTTACCGCTTCGTCTGCAGAGTTAGCTACGGCGAGACAAGAGCTGGCATTTTGCAGTTCTATGTAGTTATTGGCGGTTTGGGCAATTTTTCGTTTTAAATCTAAATTATGTTGGCTAGCGAGTTTTAATATATTTCGGCGTTCTAAGTTGTGGCTAAGCCAATAGAATGAGGTAAATACAATAATAAATACAGCTATCTGCATACGAAAGTTGTTTAGCACTGTGCTAAAGGTTTTTTTCGGTACTGCAATACGAATAATATAATCCTTGTTGTCAGGCGACTGGAACTTTTTTGAAAAATAGTAGTTTATTTGGTTGGTGTTGGGGTCCGTACGGTCTAGATAGACTTTTTCTTCGGTTGTTAGACGTTGAATTTCAGGGAATCTGTTTTGCTGTTGAAGTTGATTTATCTCACTCCAGTGAACAGGTGAGTGTACTATTACATTGCTTTGCTCATCCAATATTGTTACTTGGAGATCTGCCTGGCGACCTTGATAGAATATTTGTTGGGTTTCGTGATACGCCGGCTCTAATTCTTCTACGTAAATTTGGTTAAATATAGTAATGTTGAGCTTGGCGATTTTCTCTAACTGCCGTTGGTGTGAATCGACTAGTTCACTTTCGACAAAAAATTGCAGCAGGCCAATAGACCCAGCGAAAATGACAATTGAACACCAAAACCATTTGCTTTTATTTAATTGTCGCAACTGAGCCATAATTTATACCTTGAGCTATCCGGCAATTCTCTCTAAAGTAAATTTATACCTAAACTAATTGAAGCTCCCGAAGGGCAAAGCTAAATGCTCGTATCTTCAACTAACTTGGTATATTAATAACATTAGACCAGATTGGACAAAGGTAAAGTCAGTTAGACAATTAAAGGGAATTTTGTGAAAAAATGTGGAAAACAAGCGCTTACCACTTGTTTTCCTCGTTAGATCTGTTAGCGACTCGCGGATTAGTCGCGGTAAATTTTTGTCAGGTCTTGATAGTGGTCGATACGTCTATCACGTAAATACGGCCAAATACGGCGAACATTTTCACTACGATTTAAGTCAACTTCAGCGAATAAAATCTCTTCTTGTTGGCTGTCTGCGTGTGCGAGAATTTCACCTTGTGGACCTGCAACAAAACTATTACCCCAGAACAATATGCCATCACTACTTTCTGTTGGGTCTGCTTCATGGCCAACACGATTACAACTGAGAACAGGTACACCATTTGCTACAGCATGTGCTCTTTGTACAATAACCCAAGCGTCTAGTTGACGTTGTTGTTCGTCTTGCTCATCGCGCGGGTCCCAACCAATTGCCGTCGGATAAATTAGCAGTTCGGCGCCAGCCATTGCCATTAAGCGTGCTCCTTCTGGGAACCATTGATCCCAACAAACTAATACTCCGAGTTTGCCAACACTAGTTTGTATTGGTTGAAAGCCCATATCACCAGGAGTGAAGTAGAACTTTTCGTAAAAGCCCGGATCGTCAGGGATATGCATCTTGCGGTATTTACCTGCAATAGTACCGTCTGCTTCTAATACAACTGCGGTATTATGATATAAGCCTGCTGCGCGCTTCTCAAATAATGAACTGACGATCACCACTCCACATTCTTTAGCGACTGCTGAAAGTGCGTCTGTCGTTGGCCCTGGAATTGTCTCGGCCAAATCAAACATATCAACGTCTTCTGTTTGGCAAAAGTACAAAGAACGATGCAACTCTTGCAAAACCACTAATTTTGCACCTTTGCTGGCCGCTTCTTTAATGCCTTCAATACTTTTCGCTAAATTGTGTGCAACGTCTGAACTATTGCTGTGTTGAATTAAGGCTACTTTTAAATTTTTCATAATTTAATTCTGTTTAAGCTTGTTGAAAAAAACCTTTCGGTAATTGCATTGTGATACAGTGCAAACTACCAAATTGCTCAATAATGGGACGGCAGTTAATTGGTATGATTTCATATCCAGCAAATGCTTGCCGCATCACATCAACGGCCTGCTGATCTTGTTCAACACCATAAACAGGCAATAATACCGCACCATTGATAATTAAAAAGTTAGCATAAGTTGCTGGTAAACGATCACCTTCTTGACTAAATTGCGCGCTTGGCCATGGCAATTGATAAAGTTTGTATGCTTGACCCTGTGCGTTGGTAAACTGGCTAAGCTGGGTTTGCATTTGTGTTAAGCCTGCGTAATGGCTGTCTTCGCTATTATCGCAACCTTGGTAAACTATGCTGTTATTAGGCGCAAAACGAGCAAGAGTATCTATGTGTGCGTCGGTATCGTCACCGTCTAACGCACCGAAGTCTAACCAGAGTGTTTTTGTGCAACCAAAACTTTCCATCAATTGTTGTTCAATTTGCGCTTGTGAGCTGTCAGGATTGCGGTTTGGATTTAACAAACATTCAGACGTCACCATCAAACAACCTTCACCATCAACTTCAATGCCACCACCTTCTAAGACAAAATCTTGTGGTTTATTATTTACGTTGAATTTGGCAAAAACATGCTGGTTGATTTGATTATCCTTTGCTGCTGCAAACTTATTGCCCCAACCATTAAACACATAATCAAGCGCGAGTGTTTGTCCTTGGTCATTCACTAATGTGATAGGTCCGTGGTCTCTTGCCCAAGTATCATCGGTTGGACAAACAACAAAATGCACTTTGTGTAAATCAATGTTGTTTTGTTGGAGAAGCTGGCTGACAGACTCTTGTAGTTGTTCATTATCACAAACAATCACTAAATCTTGTCTTGTTGTAATGTGTTTGCTTATTTCTATATAAACAGGCTCAACTTGTTTAATAATATGCTGCCAGTCTGTTTGTTCATGCGGCCAAGTTAACATAACCGCATCTTGTACGTACCACTCAGCAGGTAGGTAAAACTTATTCATTCTTTCTCGTTCGGTTGGTTAGCGCGTTCAAGCGCAATTTGCCTAAGTTGTTTGCTTTGTTGATGCAGTGCCATACGTACTAAAACTTCTCTGTCTTCATCGCGAATTACGCTATAAACCACGTCAAAAACCTTGCCTGAATCTGCATCATTTTCCGCAATAATTTCCGCGTAGCAGTATACGGCACAAGCTTCTTCTGGCATAAATATTTTTAACTTAAATTTGTCACCAAGTTGCCAGTTTTGTTCAGTTGTTAAGGTTAAACCACCCGCGCCAAACCTATCTGTAACATATCTATGTTTTTGCTTGTCTTCTTGCATCAATAAATACGACAACATCAAGTCGATTTTTTTATTTTGTACTTCAAGTACACGAGCCACATCACTTGATAACTGCTGGCCTTTGCTCATAAATGCGTTGTGTGCATCTAATCGATTTAATTCGGTTGCCAATCTAAATGGGTAGGGGATTTCAGCCTCTAAATTTGCTTCTGTTAATTCAGCTGTATCGGCTAACATCTCTAAATTAATTTTTACCCCAAAAGGTAAGGTAAAAAATGCATCAAATAGTTGTTTTTTATCTGCTAAGTTCATTTTTGTTCAGACTGCTTAAGTTTAATTTGAATTGCTAACGCATCAGCTAATTGTATGGCTTTTTCTAACGCTTCAGGCGTTTTACTTTTTGCTTGGTTTATTTTAATTTGTGCTGGTTCAAAATTAAATTCTGCTGCTAGGTGCAACCAAGCAAGGCCTTGCTCTAAACTCTTTTCAACACCTTCACCGATACAATAGCACCTGCCCAGTGCGCCCATGGCTTTTTCATTACCTAAATAAGCCGCTTGAGTAAATAACTCTGCTGCTAGATTTACATCTTTATCGTTACGTGCGGCAAAAGCTTGGTTAAGAATTTTTTCAATGTCTTGATTCTTGTTTGATGAAGCCGTTTTTTCAATTGTCACATGTGTTTCATGCGCCGTAGGCAAAGGTGTTTCAATTGACTCTTGCTCTACTGCTTCTTTTTCTGCTGCCTCAGTATCAGACTCCGCCATATGTTGTGCTTGCTGTAATGCGACTTGTGACGGTGTAATGTCTTTTTCAGCCAGTTGTTCTTTTTCTTTTAGAGCGAGAATAACAGCATCGTAGCGAGAGTTTAGTTTGGCTATGGTAGCTTGCTGCGCGGTAATTTGTTGTTGGTAAAACTCAGTGTCTTGCTCCAATTTTTGCATCGCTTGTTTGTTTTGCACCATCATTTGTTTGTAGTGCACAGCAAATTGTTTAAGTTGTTGCTGATGCTTTTTTTCGAGCATTTTTATGTGCAATTTGTACTGAGTTTCTACGTCTAATTTGTGTTGATCTTTTACTTGTTCAACACGTTTAAACATAGTGTTCATACTGGTTTCATATGCTCTGCGCAAATCATCAAACCAACGGAATAGGGTTCCAGGTATTTTTTCTTTTTCAACGGCACTCGCGGATGCAGGAAATAAATTGATAATTTGCTTTTTATCCACGTACATTTCGCCGTCTATGCTTTGACAACGCAAAGCCAGTGGATTGCCTTGATACTTTCGAATTGTGTCTTGAATGATAGCCAGTGACGCGCCGGTTATGTCTGAAGCATTTTCTAAACTAATCCATTCTATTTCTAAGTCTGGGCTACTCATATTACTCACTGCAATGTTTTATTATGTTGGCGCGTAAGCTATCTCTTGATAGAAGGCTGCGGGGTCGAGTAGCAAACTAGCCGTTTTTTCGTTGGAAATTAAACCTTTTAGCATATTTCGCACACGCTTATCTATATTGCCTGTATGGAATTCTAAGTCGTTTAGTTTTCTTATATTTTGTGCATCTATATGCATTGAATCTTCAACTTTGTCAACTACAAAGCCAGCATTGGCATAACGGCCATTAGTGGTTGTATACACGGTAACAGGTTTATGGCTAGAGATAATCAGTTCTTCTACCATAACTAACTGTTGATTCAATCGGGTAGGGTCGAATTTTTTCTTTTGCAGCAAGTTATTAATAACCTGATTTAGCACTTCGCTGACTTCATGGTTATAACTTTGAATTTGACTTAATTCTTGCTCACATTTATGCAGTTTGGCACTGTCTGAGAGGTTGTCATTTTGCAAAATTTCTTCTGCTTGATTAATAAATTTAAGTTGGGCTTTATTATGAACTTGGGTGGTTTCACCGTTGAGCGCTGCACCTAAATCATAAATAGGCGTTGCATTATTCATAAAGTTTTTGACACCCAAAAACGAAATATCTTTGGTTGGCACCGGAGTCTGATCGTTAGCAAATTTTTCGGTTAGAAGAATATCCAGAATGTTAAAAGATACAATTCGATGGCCAACTCTAAAATTAACAACTTCCATTTATTATTCCTAGCTAAATTTTTCTGTCATGATTAACTCTAGTTGCATGTAGTTAAAATACAAGGAATTTGCCTATACTATTAACAACAATTATTAACCCAGCAGTTTTTACTTGTGTTGTATACAAGTAAAACATAAATTGAGTGGAGTCTTTATGTTGGGAGAACATTTTTTGTATAGCTTATCCAGTATTTCAATCGTTTTAGTGCTATTTAGTTTATTAGTGGTGTTTAACCAGTGTGGCTATTGGTTAGGGCAAAAGTATAAAAACGACGATGATGGTGATATCAAGGCTTTAACCAATGCAGTGCAAACCAGTACTTTGGGTTTGCTGGCATTACTGCTTGGCTTTACATTTAGCATGTCGATGCAAAGATACGACCAGCGTAACCAAGCTATGATTGCTGAAACAAACGAGGTACAAAATTTGGTTTTACAAGTTCAGCTTTTGCCTGAACAGCATCAACAACAACTTTTACCTATGATCCACAAATATGTCGAGCAGCGCCTTGAACTTGGACAAATTGATATCACACGTTTTGACGAGCGGGCGGCTTATCAAGCCAAAGTCAAAGTAATTCAGCAGGCTATGTGGCTCAGTGTTGCTCAAATTGCTCAGCAAAATAATTTAGATATGTCGGTCATTACTAAACAATTGCAATTGGTTTTTGAAACCTATAACAAGCGAAATGCGCTTTTGATGATGCACGTGCCTGAAGTTGTTATTTACTTGCTGTTTACAGTTTTTGTCAGTGCTTTTTGTATTTTAGGGTATTCGAGTGGGTTGGCGAGCAAACGGATCATTATTCCAACAACTATGGTGATGTTCTTAATAACCATGATTGTCTTTATCATCATAGATTTAGATAGACCAAAGCGTGGACTGATAAAAGTTAACCAAGATAGTATGCAGTTGATAGCTACAGAATTGCAACAAATAAAGCATTGATTTTACATTAAAAATTATTTATTTATTGCCCTGCTACCGATGGACAATCCCCTTTACCAATGGGATAATTCGCGCTAAATCGGTAGCTGTTTTTACAAGGTCAATAAAAGAAATGGGCGAGTCGTTTATCCCCCAATTGTTCGGCATAATTAGTTTTATTCTTGGTGTTGTTTGTTTTTCGCAAAAAGACGACAAAAAATTTAAGATAATCATGCTTATTTTAAATTTAAATCATACGCTGCATTTCCTATTAATGAACGCTATGTCTTCAGCTTTAGCAAGCGCTTTGAGTGTTTTTAGAACAGCATTGTCGATGAAAACTAGCTCAATTTATGTTGCGATATTTTTTATCGTCAGCTTGGTTAGTTTAAACACCATGTGGGCGGAGCATTGGTATGACTGGTTAGCTGTTATGGGCGCGTGCTGTGGAACTTTTGGCCTATTTTGTTTAACTGGCATTAAAATGCGCCTAACCTTGTTGGTTGGTTCAATTTGTTGGTTAGTCAACAACTTTGTTGTTGGTTCTATTGGTGGGGTGATGTTAGAAACTATGGTTATTGGTATCAATATTTCGACCATACTACGTATATATTATTCACCCACACAAACACCAGCTTAGTTACCCAGAGTTTAGGTTAGCTAGGATTAAAAGATAACCTAAAATCAGACGGCTTTTCATCAAACAATTTAGTAAATTGCCGCGTGAAATAACTCGGGTCTGGAAAGCCGCACTCGCCAGCAATTATCGCAATTGGCAAGGTGGTTTCTACTAATAGCCGCCTGGCATTTTCTAACCTTACTTCATTAATAAACTGTTTTGGCGTTTTGTGTAAAAACTTCTTGAAACGTCTTTCTAATGCGCTAATAGACAAGTGCGATAACTCAGCAAGTTCAACAATACAAATGTCGTGCATATAGTTTGCGCGAATAAATTCCACAGGTATTTTTAATGCTTGCATGCCGGTTAACGCAAGTGAGGTTTTTTCAAGGTGGCGAGATACCCCATAAGTACCAATAAGTTGGTCATTACTATCGAGTAATATGCGTTTGGACGTGGTAAACCATCTTAGCTCACCGTTTTTCAATATGTTCATTTCTAAGCGATTATCAACTGCTTGACCTGCCATCACTCTTTGATCATCTACTACATATTGGCGTGCTAAGTGAGCTGGTGCAAAATCGTAGTCAGTTAAGCCAATTGCATGTTCTAAACTATTAACGCCTATGTGTTGTTGGAACGCGCTGTTGGCATAAATAATTTCGCTGTTAGTGTTTTTAATCCAAAACAACATATCCGGCATTAGGTCAAACATATTAACCAATTGCATTAGGCTGCTTTGTTGTAGAAAAGTGTGTAATTGATTTAGTTTATCTGTTGAACTCATAATGTTACAAAAAATCTCAAAGCCGTATTCTATTGGGCATCAGTGGCTGTTTAAAGTATTAGGCTAGCAGTGATAAATTTAGCTTGCTGCTGTCAATAACCAAAAAAGTCACGCCGAATTTGTCCTAGTATAAACCGAATTTATTCTAACTCAATTTATTTAACCTGCTCTAACATGTTTAACATAAAGTTAACTTGGAGAGGCTTGTATGAGTGGAAAAGTAAGAATGGGAATGGTTGGCGGCGGCCAAGGGGCATTTATTGGTGCTGTGCATCGAATGGCAGCCAATTTAGATGGCGAAATAGAACTGGTTTGTGGTGCTTTTAGCAGTAACGAACAACGCAGTGTTGAGTCTGGCAAAGCTTTGT
This sequence comes from Catenovulum agarivorans YM01, assembly GCF_000281085.1. Lineage (GTDB taxonomy): Bacteria > Pseudomonadota > Gammaproteobacteria > Enterobacterales > Alteromonadaceae > Catenovulum > Catenovulum agarivorans. The sequence continues at coordinate 12,365 of NZ_JH767539.1, read as the reverse complement.
ATTTAGAGCCGACTCGTTGTTACGCCTCATATCAACAAATGTTTGAGCAAGAAGCCCAGTTACCTGCAGAGCAGCGCATGCAATTTGTTGCCATAGTTACGCCTAATCATATGCACTTTCCGGTTGCCAAGATGGCGTTCGAATACTGTTTTCACGTTATGTCAGACAAGCCGGCCACATTCAATTTAGCGGAAACGCTAGAGCTACAATCTTTGCTTGCCAAATATGATGTTTTATACGGTTTAACCCATACCTATACAGGCTACCCACTGGTTAAAGAAGCTCGCCAACGTATAGCCAATGGTGATTTAGGTGAAATCACCAAAGTTGTTGTTGAATATCCGCAAGGCTGGTTGGCTCAAGCTCCGGGTGAAGATAACAAACAAGCAAGCTGGCGGTTAGATCCAAAACAAGCTGGCATAAGTTGTTGTATGGGTGATATCGGCGTGCATGCCGCCAATTTAGCTGAATATGTGTGTGGTGATGAAATATCTCAAATATGTGCAGATTTAGGTAGTGTGGTTGATGGGCGAAAATTAGATGACGATGGCACTGTATTACTGAAATTTAGATCGGGCAGCCGTGGTGTGTTAATGGCAAGCCAAATCTCTGTAGGTGAAGAAAACAACCTGCGCATTCGTGCCTATGGTACTAAAGCCGCGCTGGAATGGTCGCAACAAGAACCCAATACTTTAATCGTTAAATACAACGACCAAGCAACTCAAGTTGTTCGCTCTGGTGTAGGGCCTTTATCCGACATTGCCAACGCAAACCTACGTGTACCAGCAGGTCATCCAGAAGGTTATATCGAAGCTTTTGCCAATATTTACCGCAATTTTGCTGGGCAAGTTAGAGCAAAAGCAGCTGGCGTTCAACCAACGGCAGCAGAGCAGGATGTACCAGGTATTAAAGAAGCTGTCCGTGGTATGGCCTTTATTGAAAACGCCGTGGTTTCAAGCCAAGCAGAAACTAAATGGCACACCTTTGTCATTGAACCTCAGAATATAACAATTTAATTGGGAGCAAATCACAATGAGTCAAATTAAAGGCCCAGGTATATTTTTGGCACAATTCGCCGGTAACGAAGCGCCATTTAATTCGTTTGAAAGTATCTGTAAATGGGTAGCAGGCATGGGCTACAAAGCAGTACAAATTCCAACTTGGGACAAGCGTTTATTTAATTTGGAATTGGCTGCCGAAAGCCAAGATTATTGCGACCAAATTAAAGGCATTGCCGCTGAACAAGGTTTAGCTATTAGTGAATTATCAACTCATTTGCAAGGTCAGTTGGTTGCTGTGCATCCAGCTTATGACGCTATGTTTGACGGTTTTGCACCGGACGAAGTTAAAGGTAATCCTGCTGCTCGTACTGAATGGGCAATTCAACAAATGCAATACGCAGCTGTTGCCAGTAATAAACTAGGGTTAACTGCGCATGCGAGTTTTTCTGGCTCGTTTTTATGGCATACGGTTTACCCTTGGCCGCAGCGTCCAGCTGGTTTAGTAGAGCAAGGTTTTGAAGCTTTAGCTGAGCGTTGGTTACCAATTTTAAATAGCTTTGATGAAAATGGCGTGGACGTTTGTTACGAGTTGCACCCGGGTGAAGATTTACACGATGGTGTAACTTTCGAGCGTTTCTTAGAAGCAACTAACAATCATGCGCGTGCGAATATTTTGTACGATCCAAGTCACTTCGTATTACAGCAACTAGACTACTTACAGTTTATTGATTTTTACCATGAGCGCATTAAAGCTTTCCATGTGAAAGACGCAGAATTTTTACCAAATGGTAAAGCCGGTGTTTATGGTGGTTATCAAGGTTGGCAAGACAGACCAGGGCGTTTTCGCTCATTAGGTGACGGACAAATCGACTTTGGCGGCATTTTCAGCAAGCTAACTCAATATGGTTACCAAGGTTGGGCTGTGCTTGAGTGGGAATGTTGTTTAAAACACCCTGAACAAGGTGCAAAAGAAGGAGCGCCTTTTATTGCTAACCATTTAATTCGCACTACTGATAAAGCGTTTGACGATTTTGCTGGCGTAGCGGCAGATCGCGAATTTAATAACAAAATACTTGGACTATGAGGCTACAAAAATGAATACACAACAAGCCAATAGGCTCTTTATTGCGAGCTGTATCGCACTAACAGTGACCGCAATGACTTTTGCAATTCGCGCCGGTATTCTAGGGCAATTAAGCGCGAGTTTTGATTTGTCCGACAGACAATTGGGGTGGATAACCGCAATGGCGCTGTGGGGCTTTCCTGTCGCCACTGTATTTGGCGGTTTGTTGTACAACTGGATAGGTGCACGTAAGTTGGTTTTAATTGCCTTTGTAGGTCATTTAGTTGGGTTAGTTTTAACTATGATGGCAGATGGCTTTTGGACTTTGCTTATTTCAAGCTTCTGTGTCGGATTTGCCAATGGTGCAGTGGAAGCCGGCTGTAATCCACTCATAGCTGATATTTATCATAAAAATAAAACCACTATGCTAAATCGTTTCCACGTATGGTTCCCAGGTGGCATTGTAATTGGTGCGTTAGTTTCTAAATTTATGACTGATATGGGATTAGGATGGGAGCTGCAAATTGCCGTTATGTTAATTCCAACTGTGATTTACGGATTTATGATGTTCACGCAGAAATTTCCCGAAGCAGTTCATATTGAAAGTTCTACTGTTTCCAATATCAAAGCTCTGTTTGCCCCTTTATTTATTTTTATGTGCCTGTGCATGGTGTTTACCGCGACAACTGAGCTAGGTACGCAGCAATGGATAGATCGCATTTTAGGTGCGTCAGGTGCTTCGCCAATGTTGATATTAGCGCTTGGTGCAGGTTTGATGGCGGTTGGTCGTTATTTTGCTGGACCCTTGGTACATACGTTAAATCCGGTCGGAATTTTGTTGATGTCCGCTGTGGTTTCAGCTGTCGGTATATACGCAATGAGTATAGCAACTGGCGGTATGGTGTATATCGCGGCTATTTTATTCGCTTTAGGCGTCACTTACTTTTGGCCAACAATGATAGGTTTTATCGCAGAGTATCAACCTAAAACCGGTGCATTGGGTATGTCGATAATAGGTGGTGTTGGAATGACAGGTGTTGGTATTTGGAGTCCGATTATTGGCAGTTGGATTGATTCAGCGCGTGCAGCTGCTGAAGCACAAAATTTGACTGGAGTTGAAGCTGAGTTAGTTGCTGGACAAGTCACCTTATCAAATTTAACTATATTTCCAATTGTCTTAATTGTGGCGTTTGCGGCTTTATACATCTGCATGAAAAAGCAGCAAAACAATAACCAACCACAAACAACAGCAAACCCTGCTGGAGAGGTTTTATGAGCGAAACAGTCAGTTCAATTGAAAAACGACGGCTGTTAAAAGGTTTGGGCGCTGTGCTTGGCACAGCTGCCGCAAGCCAAATGCTCGGGGAGCGGGCTATACAGTCTGCCTTTGCGTACACAGCCAACAAAAATAGTCACTTGGCCAAAGGAAAATTATTTTCTCAAGCACAGATGATGGTTTTGCGCGGCATAGTTAAGCAGATTATTCCTACGACAGATACAGTAGGTGCTGCAGACGTTGACTGCCACGGATTTATTGACCACCAATTAGTGGCTACACACGGCAATTACGAAAAACAAGCGGCAGTGGCAATAGTGGATAAAGTAGAGCAGGTGAGTTTACAGCAATACAAACTCAGCTTTGCCAAGTGTTCTTCGGCGCAGCAATTACAAGTGTTAACTGCAGTTGAACAAGCGCAAATGGGTTTTGATCACAATGATAAAGCAAACTTCAAAGTGGTTAAAAATTTAACTGTATTTGGTTATTGCACCTCGAAAGAGGGCGCAACCCAAGCCTTAAAATATTCGTATGTGCCTGGTGGTTATCAAGGCTCTGTGCCGTATCAACAAATTGGTCGAGCTTGGAGTTCTAAGGCTTATTATTAAAACCAAATAAACTAAATAAAGTTGCACACAAAAATAAAAGCAATAAGGTGCGACCTAAAATTGGGCTAGAAAATGAAGAATGTGAATTATATCAATGAATCAAAAGAAGTTTTTGATGTCATTGTAATCGGTTCCGGTATAACCGGAGGCTGGGCTGCTAAAGAGTTTTGTGAAAAAGGATTTAAAACTCTAATGGTTGAGCGCGGCCGTGTGGTTGAACATCGCAAAGACTATATTGCTGAAGGTAAAGGCCCGTGGGATTTTCCCAATCGGACCAAAGTGGATAACCTATTAGTTGAAGAGCAATACAAAATACAAAAACAATGTTATGCCTTTCACGATGGCACTAAACACTTTTTTGGCAACGACAGAGATTTACCTTACAACACCAAAAAAGGAACTGAGTTTAGCTGGATAAGAGCCAATCAGTTAGGTGGTAAATCATTGTTGTGGCACAGACAAAGTTATCGTTTAAGCGATTTTGATTTTGCCGCAAATAAAGCAGATGGACACGGTAACGACTGGCCAATTCGCTATAAAGATTTAGCACCTTGGTATGACTATGTCGAAAAATTTGTCGGTATTAGCGGCAACTACGACAATTTACCACAATTGCCAAATAGTCAATTTTTACCACCCTTTGAGATGAATGCGCCAGAACGCGCATTTAGCCAACAAATGGCCAGTGATTTTCCGGACAAACCTGTGATCATCAGCCGCTGCGCCCATTTAACCGAGCCGCAGAAAATTCATGTCGAGCTTGGTCGCATGAAATGTATGGCTAGAAACGAATGTCAAAAAGGATGTTCGTTTGGTGCATATTTTTCTACGCAGAGCACAACTTTGCCAGCAGCAGCTAGAACCGGCAACTTACACATAGCGCCGAATAGTGTGGTTGAAAGCTTAATTTATGACGAAGCGACCAACCGACTTAAAGGTGTGCGAGTGATTGACAACGATAACCTAAGTCAACGCGAGTACTTTGGCAAATTAGTCTTCTTATGTGCTTCAACCATAGGCAGCACCCAAATACTCCTCAATAGTAAAACCAACAAATTCAAAAATGGCTTGGCGAATAGCTCAGGTGTATTGGGTAAATACCTAATGGATCACAATTACAATGCGCGCACAACCGCAGACATAGACGGCTTTGAAGATGAATATTACATCGGCCGGCGTCCTGCAAGTTTGTATGTACCGAATTTCCATTATGAGCCAACTCGTTACCATAAAAACTTTATTCGAGGATATGCATTAGCGGGTGGCGCTTATCGAGAAGACTGGCAGTCATATGGTTACACCGATGGTTTGGGTATTAATTTTAAAGAAAAATTAATGCATCCGGGTCAGTGGAAAATTGGTTTACAAGCACAAGGTGAAATGCTGGCAAATCGTGATAATCAAATGACTTTGCATGCTACGAAAAAAGATAAATGGGGCATACCACAAATTCAATTTGATGTTTCTTGGTCGGATAACGAAAAACGCATGATGGAAAGTTCGGTTGAAGTTGCGAGCAAAATGTTTGAAAAAGCGGGTTTTAAAAATATTCAAGGTCAAGCAACAGAGCGACCACCAGGTATAGCGATACACGAAGTGGGTACGGCACGTATGGGACGAGATGCTAAAGATTCAGTGCTAAACGGCTACAACCAGTCGCACGATATACCTAATTTGTTTGTTACTGACGGTGCGAGTTTCGCCTCGTCTGCAGTGGTTAATCCTTCATTAACTTTTATGGCACTAACTGCACGCGCAGTTGATTATGCGGTAAAAGAAGTGAAGAACCGACGACTATAAAACAAGTTAAAACAATTACTGATTAAAAAATATATAGGGCTAAACATGAAAAAATTTATTCATAATATAAAAAAACTTGCCTGCGTAGCAGCTGCAAGTGTTTTGATAATAGGTTGCAACGCAACTTCACAAGCTGTTTCGAACAATGAGAATGACAACAATATGATGCCAAAAATTAGTGTGCAACTTTGGTCAGTTAAAGACGATGTTAAAGAGGACTTTAAAGGCACTTTAACTCAGTTATCAAAAATGGGTTTTCAAGGCGTTGAATTTGCCCGTGATTTTGGCCCATTTGCGAATGATCCGCATGGGTTAAAACAGTTTTTAGCTGGGTTAAATTTACAAGCGAGTGGTGCACATATTCCGTTTTCATATTTGGATGATGCAAACTTCTTAAGTACAGTCGCCTTTTATAAAACACTTGGTTGCGACATGTTAATTGTACCTTACGACGAGCGTGCTTTCAGTGCTGACGGGATTGAGTGGGTAGTGACTGAATTAAACCGCTTAGCGAAAAAATTGGCACCTTATGGCATGAAAGTGGGTTATCACAATCATGCGCAAGAATTTGAAGCCTACAAACAAACTACTTATTGGGATTATTTAGCGCAAAACACTTTAGATAACGTGGTATTGCAGCAAGATGTGGGTTGGACAACCTATTCTGGTAACGATCCGGTAGCTTATGTACGCAAATACCCAGGCCGTACTTTAACCACACATTACAAAGTGCGTTTACCAGAAGGGACACAAGGCAAATTACCAATTATTGGTAAAGATACCATTGATTGGCCAAGTTTAATTCAAGCCAACAAAGAAGTAGGTGGCACTTTGTGGTTAGTGGTTGAGCAAGAAGAATATCCAAATGGTTTAACCCCATTACAAGCGGTTGCTGAATCGAAAAAGGGTTTAGATAGCTTCCTGTAAATAATCCGAAATCAGTTTTCTTGTTGTGTGTCAAAGTAATGCTCAAGTACAAAGGATGTGTGCTTGGGCTTACTTTTTATCGGAGTATTTAAAGTTAACCAGAGTGTAACCGACTAAAGTTTAAGATAGCTCACACCAACTAGCTGTCGTCATAAATAAAATCTTGCTAAGCTATTTTATGACAGGCTCTAAAATACACACGAATAGAACTATGAAAACAATCAAAATTATCAAAGCTATACTCTTGTCACTTGTTATGCTCTCGCCACTATATACACAAGCTGCATTATCCAGCAAAAATGTTGAGCTTGCCCAAGGGCGATACCAAGGTGTTGCTTTGGAGCAAAATGTAATTGGTTATCTTGGTATTCCTTACGCTAAACCTCCAATTGGTCAGTTGCGCTGGCAATTACCACAGCCGCTAACAACCAGTAAGCAAACTAAAAAGCAGCTAAATTTGGCAAATGAATTTGCTGCGCGCTGCATGCAAAACCGCGTGTTTGACGACATTATTTTTCGTTCACAACAGCAGAGTGAAGACTGCCTCTACTTAAACGTGTGGAGCAGGTCAGATAACAAAAATGCACCTGTGTATGTTTATTTTCACGGTGGTGGATTTATTGTTGGCAGTGGTGATGAAGCAAGATACGACGGTGAAGCATTTGCCAAGCAAGGCATAGTATTTGTATCGGTCAATTATCGCCTTGGCGTATTTGGTTTTTTATCACACCCTGAGTTATCCAAAGAAACACAGTATCAAGGCTCAGGTAATTATGGCTTGTACGATCAACAAGCGGCTATTCAATGGGTAAAAGACAATATTAAACAGTTTGGTGGTAACCCTGAGCATATAGTCTTAGGTGGCGAATCTGCAGGTTCGATTTCTGTAAGTGCACAATTGCTGACCTCACTAAATAAAAACCTGCTTAAAGGTGCCACGGCACAAAGTGGCTCTATGCTTGGATTAGATTTTAGTTCTAGAAGCCTCTCTACTGGTGAAAGTGAAGGTTTGGCACTACAGCAAGCCCTGGGGTTGCAAAACCTTGAACAAATGCGCGAGCTAACTGCTGAGCAATTACTTAAACAGGCTACAGAAAAACGCTTTGTTTGGTTTAGACCTGTGATTGATGGCAACTTTTTTACTGACGACCCGCATAAATTGTATGCGCAGGGCAAATATAACCAAGTGCCGCTATTAACTGGTGTAAATAGCCAAGAATCGGCATATCAAGCAGTACTCGGGCCAGTTGCCAATAAACAAAAACTCACTCAAAAAGATTGGCATGCTGCTATTGAAAAACTCTATCCGGAAAACGCCGATAAAGTTAAAGTTTTATATCCAGCTTCAACACCAGAACAAATAATTGAAATGGCGCAACAACTGGCGAGTGATAGATTTTTAAGTATGAGTACTTGGTTATGGGCGGATGCGGTTAGCCAAAAGCAAGCTACGCAAGTTTATTATTATTTATACGCAAGACCCCGCCCAAGCCCGTCAACAGACAGGGGCGCAGCACATGCGGCTGAAATAGAATATGCCTTGGGTAATTTGCGTTATAACAAAGTTTACGACTGGCAGCCAGCGGATTATAAAACCTCAGAACAGATGCAAAAATACTTTATTCAGTTTATTAAAACCCTAAATCCAAATAGGGTAGATATGCCCAAGTGGCCGTTATTTAGCCAAGATAAAAGGTTGGTGTTGGATGAAGTTATATCGGTTGAGGATATTGGTTATTTACGTGAGCGTTATAAGGTTTTGCAAAAGTTATGAAGCTGATATGCGAATTCTTTACCCCAACTCACTTAATACCACTCTCGTCGGTAAACCTTGCCGCTTCAAGTAGCGCTGAGTTTGGTGCTTTCGCTTTGTCGCATGCCGCTACAAATTCGTCAAAAACATTGTCTTTAACTACAGTGGTTTCATGCTCTTCTATAACCTGAGTTGCATCCTCATCTATAAGCCTAACGATGTACTCAGTTAAACTTTTAATACCGAGTAAAGCCGATGCTTTTTCTGCTTTCGCTTTGATTTCTTCATCAAGGCGGATACCTAAACGTGCTGTCGCCATAACCCCTCTTATTCGGAACTATTCTGCAGTTATTGCAATTATAGAGTGAATTTTATACACATTTAATTTATATGGAAGGATTATGGAGGTGATGTGGGGTTGGGATGGTAGAACGACTCAATACTGAGGCGGCTGTAATCGGGCGTCTGCTTGCCAGCAAGTCGGGGGATCTGAGGGCTAGATACCCACGGCTACCTGATTCGCTCACTTTTTCGCAATTCTCCAAAGTTCTTACTAATCTGATTTAACAGCTTGTTTTTAGTGAATTTTCCCTCAATATAGAAATTGGAATGATTATTCGTGTAATTTGGCAAACGAGGCAGTAACTTTTTATGGCATATGAAATTGGTGGAATGGCAGATAAGCTAGGCAACCGCTATGAGGGGACTCGTGTTGCTTATCAATTATTAAGATTATTACATGAGCAAATTTTATCTGTAGAAGTTGAAACTATTGGTAACAAAGAAGAAGGCGTCGATATTGTTATTGAGAACAATGATCACTCTGAAATTTATGAGCAATGCAAGGGGTCTAATGGAGGGCAAGAACAATGGCGACTGTCAGATCTAAAAAGTCAAAAGATATTAGACAAATCGTATAAACAAATTTTAACTAATAACGCCGAATATCATTTAGTTTCCCCACTTAATAGTAAAAACCTCTATGACTTATGTACCAGCGCTCGAAACTTTGACTATTCTGGTGAACATTTTTTAAATCATTTGGACAAAAAGTCACAATCTAAAAAGTTACTAATACAACTATGTGAACACTTTGCGCAGGCCAATAATCAGCATGCTGATTATGATGAAATATTATTGTTTTTGAAAAAATTTAGAATTGAAATTTTCCAAGAAAGTATTACCCAAGAATCACATCTTGAGTTTATGGCTAAGCAGCTAATCTCTGGAAATATCGATAATTTTATCAATACGCTTAAAAATTATCCCTCCGACCATGAAAAATTACGAACTAAACTCACATTCAAAGCGTTAAAGGCTCATTTAGAACTGTTAGGGTTTAAATTTAAGTTGATACCTGAAGATAGTCGAATAGTTCCAAAGGTTGAAAAGCTTCAGACCTCATTCAAACAGTCAATAGAGCCATTTTTAATTACTAACGAGTTAATAAAGCGTGATGAACTAGAAGAACTGTCAGCAAAAATAAGAGACTTTCCAATTATACTAGTTGAAGCCGATTCCGGGGTAGGTAAAAGTGCGTTTCTATATGAGTTTGTAAATCAGGAGGTTCTAAATGGCTCACTTTGCCTGCCTGTAAGGCTAGATAGACAAAAGCCAGATAGTAATAGTGAGGAATACGGTCGAAAATTAGGCTTGCCCACATCACCAGTGTTTAGTTTAAAAGCAGTTTCTAAATCCCAAAGGTGTGTTCTTGTACTTGATCAACTTGATGCGTTGAGGTGGGGGGCAATGCACTCTCGTAGAGCCTTAGAGATCTGTATGGAGCTAGTCGATGACGCTTTACATTTTAGGAAGGAAGGTTTCGATATTTCTGTTGTTATCGCTTGCAGAAAATTTGATGCTCAAGATGACAAAAGCATAAGTGCTTGGCTTAAGAGTTTATCTAGTAACTTAGGTAAAGTTTCCCTATCCAAATTGCCTGTAGATAAAGTTAAAGAAATTGTTTCTACATATGAGCAATTTGAAAATTTAAGTGCAGCACAACAAGATGTTTTAAGAACTCCTTTGTGGCTCAGCATTTACGTAATCATCGCAAAAGATCAAGGATCAGCACCATGCTTTAATTCTAAGTTAGAGCTAGTATCAAGATATTGGGATACCAAAGTTTCAGAATTTGATGATATATCTCTTACTTCAAATGCTGTTATGAGTTTTGTTAACTTACTCGTTGACAAAATGTCACTAAAAGGTGAGCTCAGCATACCCGAACGTATGTTTTCAAATGAGCACAAAACATCTATATATGCGTTGCAATCTGCTGGCGTAATACTTTTACAAAACAAACGGATTAGCTTTAGACATCAGAGTTTATACGACTTTAAAGTTGGAGAAAGTGTGTTTCGATACGCACTTGAAGACACCAACAAAGTTCTTTCCTATTTGAGTCGAGATACAGAAAACAATAAAAACTATCTAGCCAGAAGGGAGCACCTTAAATATGCATTAATAATGCTATTTGAGTATGATGAATTGCAGGCTCTGAAACTAATTTCAGCATTATTGTCTGACGAAAAAGTTCGTTACCTTGCTAAATTTGTTGCTATCCAGTCCTTAAGAAATGTCGTAAATAAATCAGATTATTTAGTAAGTTTAATAACCAGGTTATTTAATTCCATTAAGTGGAGAAATAATTTTTTATCCCATGTTGCGAAACACAATAACTGTGTTTTGGGGATATTGGCTGAAATTAACTTAGTCCGAGACAGTTTGGCTTGTGAACAAAGTGCCGATGAAATGATTTCTTTCTTAAAAAGTATATCTGAAACTAACCCAAACTTTGTTGTTAATCACTTAAAGCCCTATTTTAACGCCTCAAAAGACTGGAACGATAGAATTAACTGGGCACTAAATTGGAGAATAGAGAAAGATAGTGATGAAATGTTCACATTTCGAAAAACTTTGATGTCAATAGGAATAGCACCACACGATATTTATTGGGAGGAGCTAGTAAAGCATAAACCTGAGCATGCATTAGAATTAATCGAATTACTGTTGGGATTGAATAAGGATGAATTAACAACTACTAAAACTGAATACACCTACAGTCATAATACATTGTTGAGCCAGCAACAAAAACATTGGTCAGAGGATGAATTTAAAGAGGTTCTCTCTTTAGCTAGTCGGATTCCGGAAAAGGTCGTTCAAACTTTGTTCCCTATCGTTATTGATTACATTAAAGGGGCTACAAATTCATTTCAATCATTAACATGGCTATCATACAGAAGTTACATAGCTGATAATGGAGACAGGTTAGCTACTGGAGTTATAGAGTTGATTATTGAAGCGTTTAAAACGCTAAAAAATAAATACGTTGCTCTAAACTCTAATATTGAAATGCAATTAGAATCAGACTCTATAGTCGTCAATTACCTTATTGCTAACTATTTCTATACCTTACCTGAGTCAGAACTAAACGCGAACAAAGTGTTAATGTGGTTGCTACAAAATCCAAGCTTAAGGTTTTCATGCGGTAACAACGATCTTGAGAACCCATATAATCTAGCAGGACGACTAATCGAAAAGTATAGCAATCTATGCTCAGACAGCGTTTATGAAGAATTAGAAAAAACTATATTCGATTACAAAGTTACTTTTGATTTAGAGCATGTTAAAAGGATTTTAGAGAGCAACAAGAAATGCTGTGACAACAGGTACATTTATTCGTATTGGGGGTTTGCTCAACACCAGTTAATACCGCGCTTGCCCAAAAAACGAATATCAGCTAAGTGTGCATCATTGCATCTAGCATTAATTAGAAAACTAGGTGAACCAGACTTTTCAATTAAAAAGAAGTTTGACAGAAGCATGGCTAGCTTTGTTCGATCGCCTATTAAAGATCCTTTCAGCTTATCTTTAAAAGCCTTGTAGTGGTAGAGTGATTTTGGCCACCTAATTAGAGGATGTTATGATTGATTCA
>NZ_JH767538.1:27776-102224 GCF_000281085.1 Catenovulum agarivorans YM01 | reverse complement strand
ATTCAGATTTCTTTCAATCTGACGGGTTTGCCAGCTTCGCTGGGCAAACAAAAAAAGAGCCGACCTAAGTCAGCTCTTTTTAGCGTTTAGACTAGATGCTTCGACAAATAGACCTCAGCTTATTTGCTGTCAGCCTGCACTTGTTTTAACTCACCAAATCTACGCTCGTATAGCTCTGAATGTAATTCACGGGCGGCATCAACCATAGCGTTGTATGGAATATCTGTTACAGATACAAAACCAACATTATAGTTTTCACCATCATAGGCGCGACCAGTGATAGGAGAATCTAAATATTGGAACCAATGTGCGCCAATAAAATAGTCGTTATCTATAATTGAGTGCATGTAATCCTTGTACATTCTTGCTCTGTCTTCTTGGTTAGCAGCATGAACCAAACCTGGGTGGAAGAAGCCTGACGCTGTTGTACCCATATGGAATTCACCAATCACAGTTGGCATATCTAGCTCTTCTAAAAACGCCCATTTTTTCTTGGTTAAACCTTCTTTATATAAATTAAAGCTGACTACATCGACGTATTTTTTCGATGCTTGAACAACTGGCATAGGCATACCCCAATCGGCAAATCGAACGCCCATGTACATATGGTTTGGCATATATTTTTCGAGCTTAGCGTCGACGATACGGAAATATTCACTTGCGTATTCAAACAAGAGTTTTTCATAATCGGCAACTTGCTGCGCATTGGTTTCGTCTAATTTACTATTGAAGCTACCTTGTTGGAACGCATCCCAAGAAGCAATATTGGTATTCCAAGCTTGGTTTAACTTAGCAATATTTGCATACTTAGCACGCATTTGTTCAGTAAACATGTTTTTAGTCGGTGATTCAGCACCATTTTGCGTGAGCGTATGGATGACAATACCCAACTCAGTTGTTTTCGATTCTGGACGACCCCAACTTTTTTCATTGTCAATGAAAACCCCGACACACCAAGGGCTGTTGTTTACTTCTTTAGCAACTTGTTTAATTGTTGCGTCAGCACGCTCTTCAAACTTAGGATCGAATACATCCGGTAATCCGCCCCAGAAATCATTACCACTAGAGACAGTTTTAAAATCACCAATTATCCAACCGTTTGCGAAGTATGGTATACGAGCATTGTCGTAATACATAGGATCGATCCAATTGCCGAACGAAGTAAAACCCCAGCTCAACATACGATCTACCGTCACTTTAGACCATTCATTTAGGTAAGAATACGGTGTGGTTTCACCATATTTACGCTCTAAGTTGGCCATATAAAAACTAAATACTTCACCACGCTCAAGTGGACCTGAGTGTGCACCACGGCGATAGCCATAACTGCTAGCCAATGGATCTTTGTAATCAGGCAACCACTCGAACATGTTAGCTCGCGTTTCAGAAACTAACTTACGTGTTGGGATAGCGTGTTTAGGTGGTGGATTTAACCCTTGAGAATCTTCTGGGGTCAGCTCGTCAGCACTACGTTGGTTGATAGCGTTTTGATCAAAATCATAACCTGTTAGTGTGGTCGCGTTCGACATCCTAACGTTATCAATACCCGTGGTGAAATATAAATAACCTTCTGGGTCAACTAACGACCACTTATCACCGACTTTTTCAGTTCTAAAATAGCCAGTTGCGGCTAATTTAGGGCCCTCTTTCCAGCCGCTGAATTTAGAACGGTCAGATAACTTTTCGCCATTATTTAAACGTGCAAGTTCCTTTTCTTTTACTTCAAGCAGCTCTTTTTCAGAATGAATTTTTTCTTCATATTCCAAACGAGTTGGTTGACCAAATTTATCAACTATACCCTCAAGGTATTCTTGATTCATTTTAGGGTTCGGCATCACTCTTACATTATCAATTGTTACTTCTTTGTCATGTAAGTTATATTGAACACTTAATGAAATTTGTTTTATTCCTTTAGTATCGAGATTTTTTGTACCCCACATCCAGATAAATTGTACTTGGTCTGATTCCCAAGTAGCAGGGTTAGAACGCAAACCTGAACTTAAATTCAATTCAACGTTTTCACCATGTTTATTGTCTGGACTAACTAAATCGTGACCGGCCATTTTTGAATAGTAAGTTTTAGCGCTACCCACTGGCACATTGACACTGCGGGTATAAACTTGACCGTTGTGATCATATACATTCAAAAACAACTGCGTTGAATATTGCCCTTGATTAGAGATATCAAACGCAATGCTGAAACTATCTAAGTCGCTCCAATCCCAAGCTTGAGTCGGAGTAAAATTAATTGCCGAGTACTCATGTTTTTTAGAATGAAATTTAACATTCAGCGCTGTATTACCTTCAGTCGCTCCGTGCGAAACCAGGTTGCCGTCAGCGTTAATTAGTTTCACTTCAAGCGGCAGCACGTCGGCCTCAAAATCGAATAAGATTCTTTCGGCGATAGGCGCTTGCGCTGTATTTTGAGTTTCAGTTAACTGGCAGCCAACAACACTTAAAGTCGCTAAAGCTAGTGCCGACAATTTAAAATTGTGACTCATGCGGCTATAACCGTAATCTAGATATTTCATTACTTATTACCTCGGTAGTATAAACTACTAAACAAACATTGTAGATAGTTAACAATAACCATAGAAAAATGTAAAGCAAATATCAAGAATATTGACAAAATTGTAATTTGTATACAATATACATGTTAATTTGTTGTCTAATGGTTAGGTATATTATGAAAACACCTGTGTTAACCCTGTCTACAAAAATTAGCTTACTTTTGTCATTTGTGTTGAGTTCAGTTGCTTTTGCGGCTGACCCAACCAGTGTTTTTGTTGCGCAAGGACAGCCAAACTCACCGTGGAAGTTTAGTGTTGGCAACGCTTTAGGATGGGGCATAGCTGTTGAAAATCAAGTTGGTAAAACTAAACGTGGTAACGTTACAGTAGAGCCAATAAGCAAAACAACCACAAACGATGCCATTAAAGTAAAGTGGCGAGGACGCAATAAAAAAGCGGCTTGGTATTCGAATATTACCTTAAATGGCCACAAAATAGATTTATCATCGGTAGAAGATACCAGCGCCTTGCAACTACAAATTAGAGTTGTAGAACAACCCACCTCAGTTGCTAAAATATCGATGCGCTGTAACTGGTCAAACAAATGTGATAGCGAGCTTGCTTTAAATCCTGTTTTGAAACAAATGCCTAAAAATGAATGGACAGAATTAACCCTGCCACTCAATTGTTTTAACCAAGACGGTAAATTCGATTTTAAAAACCTCACAGATATTTTTGCCATTTCAACCCAAGGTAAAATGGAACTCGACATTGCTAATGCTTATTTAGTCGCATTGCCCGCAGGCCATACCGGCTGCAAATAAACTATCTTCACCTGAATTCTGGATAAGCTATTCACCAGAGTTCAGGTGACGCTCACCGCTCCAGTCTTGTCTCTAACTGCATTTTGTATTTTTTGGGCGTGACCCCAAATTGTTTTTTAAACAAGGCGATAAAATGAGATGGTGTTGAAAAATTCAGCTCAAACGCAATATCTGTGATAGATAGTTTACTTTGTGACAACATACGCGCTGCGTTATACAGCTTATGGCGGTTGGCGTACTCAGAATAATTGCATCTAAAAACACTTTTAAACAATCTTGAAAAATACGACGGCGATAGGTGGCACAAGTCAGCGGCTTGCTCTAGCTGTAGTTCAACTGCTGTTTGTTGCTTAAACAACTCAACAATTGGTAATAATCTCTCATAACCTTTGGTTTGGTTGAGCCCCTGCGCTTGTGTAGATGTAACCGAACTCGCATGTTCGCTGATCCACAATAACAATAGTTTTAATAATGTATTGCTTTTATCACTTTGTGGATCTTGCTCGTAGGCCTGATGCAACCATTTTACTTGAGTCATTACTGCTGCAAAATGTTCTACCGGCATGCGTAAATGCATGCCTTGCTGAAAAAATGCCGCGGCATTATGCAGTTTTTCTTTGGTTAAAAATGCCGGTAAAAACTGAATAATAAACCAAGATTTGGGTTTATCGACTAACTCAAAATCGTGTGTTTCCATGCTAGGGGTAAACACAATATCGTGATCTTGTAGTTCAGATTGGCCTTGGCTATAAAAGTACACCCCATCTATTTGTTCAAATACAATTAATTCGTGCACTTCGTGAAAATGCATAAAACACGAATAGCCTAAATTACTTTCGTAACTGACATGGTGTACTTCAAAATCATAACCTTTTTGAATGCAAAATGGTTCGCAATATACTTTTTGTTTTGCCACAGCTGACTCATGTGCAAAGTTTTTCTTAGATAATTTAGTTTACATGCAATTGCCAAAAAACAGCAATATTTTGACATTTATGAATTCTGATATAACAGATTTGTTGTAAAAATCATGTTTAAATTTATTCAATTACATATTCGTATTTGGATAGAGGTTTTTATGATCAAGTCACGCGCGATTATTTCGGACGGCAAAGGCAATTTTAAGCTAACTGAGGTTGAAGTGGGTCAGCCAGGTGCATTAGAAGTGCAGGTTAACATTAAAGCATCCGGTATTTGCCATACCGACTGGGATTCGATTCAAAATTGGAACAAAGAATTTATTGTTGGTCACGAAGGCGCGGGCATTGTCACAGCCATAGGCGAAGGAGTCACTAAGGTCAAAGTTGGTGATAAAGTGATTCTAAATTGGGCGATTCCTTGTGGTAGCTGCTTTCAGTGTTTAGAAGGTAACGCGCATATTTGTGAAACTAACTCTCCTGTGTGCGGTTGTGACTTAGCAGGCCATGCACATGCGCAGGCATGTACTAAAAATGAGCAGCCAGTCGAACGTTCTTTCCATTTAGGCACTATGTGCGAATACACAGTTGTAAAAGAATCGGCGGTGGTAAAAACCGAGGTAGATATATCTTTTGAATCTGCGTCTATTGTCGGTTGTGGTGTTATGACGGGTTGGGGTTCTGTAGTAAATGCAGCCAACTTAAAAGCTGGTTCAACCGCTTGTATTATAGGTTGTGGTGGTGTTGGTTTAAATGTTATTCAAGGTGCAAAATTATCGGGTGCAGCGAAAATAATCGCCATCGACATAAATGCAGAGCGCATTGAACAAGCGAAGAAATTTGGGGCAACCCATGGCGTAATAGCTAGCCGCGAAGATATTGATTTCAACCAAGTTGCAGCGGATGTGAAAGCGTTAAATGGTGGCAGAGGAGCAGACTACGCCTTTGAATGTACCGCCATTCCGGCTTTAGGCTCTGCCCCACTTAAATTAATTCGTAGTGCAGGTACAGCGGTACAAGTAAGTGGTATAGAGCAACGCATTGACTTTGACTGTGAATTGTTTGAATGGGATAAAATTTACATCAACCCATTGTACGGTCAATGTAACCCAGAGCGTGATTTCCCACGTATTTTGTCTTTATATCAAAGTGGTAAATTATTATTAGACGAACTGGTCACTAAAACTTACACACTAGAAACGGTTGCAGAAGGTTTTGACGACATGCTCAATGGCCGAATCGCTAAGGGTGTTATTAAGGTGAGTTAAAATGTCGATAAATCGTTTAGAAATTTCTAATCCGGCGTATTCGCCGGACAATACTAAATTTGTCACTGTGCATTCGTCGAATTTGCAGCGGCGCCACGACATAGTTTTATACAATAGTGATGCGCAAGGTGAAAATTTACCAGTAATTATTCTGTTGCATGGTGTTTATGGCAATGCTTGGGTTTGGATGTACTTAGGTGGTATTCACCTAGCCTATGAAAAAGTAAAAGCTCAATTAGGCGGCATAGACTTTGTACTAGCCATGCCATCTGACGGCGGTTTGTACGACGGAAGTGCGTATCTGCCGCTAGCAAAACACGCTAACTATGATAAATGGATAACTGAAGATGTAATTGCAGCCGTTAAACAAGTGCAAAACTCTGTATCCGACAATAGCCGTTTTTACCTTTCGGGTTTATCTATGGGCGGCTATGGTGCACTGCGTTTAGGCGCTAAATATCCAAGCTTATTTAGTGGTATTTCTGCGCACTCGTCTATTACTAAAATTGACGATATGCGGCACTTTGTCACAACAGAGTTAACTGAATACCAATGCGAAACTGCACAAGAGTCCGATATTTTTTATTGGCTACAACAACATAAAAACCAGTTGCCGCCGATACGTTTTGATTGTGGCCTAGATGATGTGCTCTACCAGAGTAACTTAGACTTTGCGCAAAAACTAAAAACACTCAATATTGATGCTGAATTAGCAAGTTTTAGTGGGGAACATAGCTGGGAATATTGGCACCAGCATGTGCAAACGACCTTCAAATTTTTCGCCAATATTGAACAGACTAACAACTGACCTGACAAAAATAGCTGCGCAACAAATTTGAACTATACTCTAGTTGGAATATTCATTTATTGTTGGAGAACTATGTGTCAAAGCTAAAACAGTTTTTGCTAATTTGCATGGCCTTAGTGCCATCAATTAGCTTTAGCAATTCGCTTACGATAGACATTGCAGTTAATTCAGACCAACAGCAAAAGTATTTGCAGTTAGTTCAACAGCAAAACTGTCAAACTGTTAACCACTACTCCCATCCCGCCGCATATAGGCTATCACTAGAACTACTGATTATTTGTAAAGCATTAACCTACAGCCAGCTCGATTTCAATTTTAAATTTTTTGATATTCCAAACTACGCCAGAGCACTAAAAGAAGCGGAGAGAGGCAATGTGGTGATGTCGGCAACAACTGTATGGCAAGACGACATGGACACAACAAGCTTTCATGTGACCAGTGCGGTCTTTCAACCAGGACAATTTATTAAAGGGTTATTTACCACCCCAGAGTATAAACAACAAATTGAACTAAAGCTGGCGGGTTTGCCCCATGCACACAGCGAGCGTGTTATTTTACATACTCTGCGTAACTATCACGTATTGTCATCACGCCAATGGTGGCACGATTGGGCCATGTTAGAAAAGCTTGAATTACCGGCGGTTAATGCCTCGCAAGACAATACCTTGTGTTTAATGCTTACTGCAGGAAGAGCACAACTCTTTATTGGCGAGTTAGTCATGGTAGGTCCAGAGCAAACCAGTGTGCCTTGTGAAAGCGTAAATTTGGCACCAATTGAAGGGATTAAGTTTGTTTTTCCAATCTCACGCCATTTTGCTGTGTCAAAGCAGCATCCATACGGTCAGCTTGTATTTAACGCACTGCAAAAAGGACTAGCTCAGCTACAGCAGCAAGGGGAAATTGAGTTAATGCTATTTCCAACTGAAAAAATTAGACAAGATCTTAAATCTAGAGTTGATTTATATCCGCACTGACTTTGATTAAAAATCCACTAAAAGATCAAGAAGTGCTATTTAGCACCTCTTGTCAACACATTAAACTAACGAACCTGAACTCTGGATAACAAGTTAGCTGGTTTAAATTCGACGCTGGCATCAACTAATTTAGCTTTATCAATTTGCTCACCCGATTTAATAAACTTAGTGGCAACTACATAAGCTTTTGCATTGTTTACTGCATCTACCGCCAACAATTCATCGCCTTTAAAATACCAAACTGAGAATTTGTTCGGCTCGTTTTCGTCACGCACCAAAATATCTGTATAACCTTGAGATAAACCAACCATCTGTAGTTTTACATCGTACTGATCTGACCAAAACCAAGGCAAAGTATCGTATTCAACTTCTTGTCCACAGATAGATGCGGCCGCCACTTTTGCTTGATCAACCGCATTTTGTACCGACTCCAAACGAATAAATCTCTGGTAATGCGGATTGTAGTGATACGTACAATCACCAATAGCATAAATGTTCTCATCACTTGTTTGCGCTTGAGCATTTACTTTAATGCCATTGTCTATCTCAATACCCGCTTGCGCGGCCAATTCAGTATTTACGCGAATACCCACACCTACAATAATAATATCAGCTGGGTAATGAGTACCATCATCACACTGCACAGAGTTTTCGCCATCTGTGGTTTCAATACGCACGACATTTTTACTGGTAGCTACTGTCACACCATTATCAGCATGCAAGCGTTGAAAATAGTCAGACATATAAGGTGCGGTAACACGGGCTAAAATGCGTTGCTCTCGCTCAAGCACTGTAACTTCGCCGCCGAGCTTTTTAAGTGATGCTGCGGTTTCTAAACCTATATAACCCCCACCAATAATCACCACACGCTTTTGCGCTGAATGTGCAAATGCTTGGCGAATATTTTCTACATCCTGCGCTGTACGTAACGGATACAAATTCGAAGCTGAATCTAACCCCTCAATTGGTGGGATAAAAGGTCGTGCACCAGTGGCAATAACCAATTTATCAAAAGCAACTTGCTCGCCATTTTCAAGTTGAAGCACTTGAGCTGTGCGCTCAATGCTGCCCACTTTCACACCTAAATTCAGCCCAATATCGTCTTTTTGATACGTCTCTGCTGCTTTGAGCAAATTTTTATCAATTGCATCCGCACTGGTTAAATACGCCTTAGATAAAGGGGGTCTGTGATACGGTAAACTTGGGTCGGCATCAAACAATTTTATACTGCCCTGCCAGCCTGCTTTTCTTAATGCAAATGCAAAATTAACCCCAGCATGACTTGCACCCACGACCACACATGTTTGATTTTCTGACATAACTTGCCCCCTTTTCACAAAGATTAAACCACTACTTAGCTACGTGTAAAACCACACCATCTAACTGCTCAGACACCTCAATTTGGCAGCATAAACGGCTGTATTCATTAGCGTCGTCATCTAACTCCAACATGTCTTGCTCAATCTCGCTCGCCGGCCCGGTTTTAGCAAAATGTTCTGGCGCTACATGTACATGGCAAGTTGCACACGAACATACGCCACCACAATCGCCGTCTATACCTTGCACTCCATTTTGCACTGCAAGCTCCATGACACTGCCTGAAGTTGCTTCTAATTCAATTTTTTCGCTATCACTGGTAATAAAAATAATTTTCGCCATGGCTTAGCTACCTCTTATCTTGGGTTAAATTTTACGTTAATGCTGTCAAAACCAACTTTGCGTTTAAATTGGTCTAAGTCTTCAATGTTTTCTTTCGCATTTAAAATATCGATTGAACCGACTTTAGCCGCCAAAGTTTCTAATAAAATATGCATAATTTGTCGTGCATGGGTCGCGCCCAAACAATTATGATGGCTAAAACCAAAAGCCACATGTGGATTAACCTTGCGGTCTAATACCACTTCATTCGGATTTTCAAAGGTTTTAGCGTCACGATTGGCGGAAGCCCAACATAAAGAAATTCGGCTATCGGCTTTAACATCATGCCCATGTGGACACACTTTTGTATCTTCAGTGACTACACGTCCCATATGAGTTAATGGTGAGAAGTAACGAATTAACTCTTCCACCGCTCGGTTGGTAATTTCAGGTTGATCACGCAGGCGTGCCAACGACTGAGGATGATCAGCAAAATAAGCAATCGAATTGGTTACCGCATTAATCACTGTGTCACGCCCACCAGCAAAGGTTAAAATCATCACGCCTTTAACCTCTTCTTTGCTTAGTTTGCGGCCGTTAATTTCAGAATTGAGCAACACTGAATATAAATCATCGGTTGGATTTTCTGCTGCTCGCTCAATTTGAGCATCTATGTAATCGTACAGAATAGAAGCTTTATCGCCGTCTAAAGCTTCACCTTCGCTTCTAAATACATGTGTGCCCCAGCCTATCCACACGTCTGATTCTTGGTATGGCGTATTTAATAATAAGGTTAACGCGCGCGATTGTAATTTAAGTGAAAACTCACCAACCACTTCAACGTCATCTTGTGTTAATACTTGATCAACTAAAGATTCAATTTGTGCACGCAATTGGGCACGGTATTCATCTTCCAACGGACGTTTAAACCAAGGCTCTACAATTGCGCGGTAGTCGCCATGCTCTGGTGGGTCGACTTCAAAAGGAATTTGTCTAGTATCGCGGATCTTGACTTCCGACGGCACCACAATACGACCAGGCTTAGCGCCAGACTGAAAGGTTTGCCAATTGTGTGCACATTTACGCACATCTTTTAAACCCAGTACCATAGTGACAGGATCGTCTTGATCCTGCATTTTGCCAATGCCTTGCTCATTACGCGCTTGTTCAAACGGATCTGCAAATTCACTTCTTTTCATCAAACTCACCCCAACTAATCAGCGCGATAATCTAAGCGCCGAATTTGTTAAATAACTGTAACCATTATAGGAAAGTAAAATTAGAAAAATATGCAGCTTGATATTTAAAAATGTCAGATTCTTGCTGTATTTTGTAAGGGCATATTGTGAGGATAAATCTACATAGCGGTAGATTTAGAATCAAGACAGGTTTGGGGCATTACCCACCGCAACGAAAACAAGGTTAAAGTGAGCATTCAAGCAACAACAGCTCAAGTGTTAAACATCAAACAAGTTTAATAGCCATTTGCTGCTACCGACTTGTACCATAAAAGTGATACAAGCTGTTGATATTTAAACTTAAAACAGCGTAATATCACTCTCATCTTCTTGTCCTGAGGCTTTTTGTTGGTCTTTTTTCTGCTGCATTAATGCTATTGCTTGGTTAACCGACGCCCCTTGCATTATGTAATCGTACACTTCTTTTTCATCTACTAAGCAGTATTGCTGTACCAGCTTTTCGCGTAAGTTTGACCAAGGGGCAGCTTTTCGGATCATCTCCTCCATGGCAAGTAAGTCTGCGAGCTCTTCCAAACCGGAAGATACATGCGCCAAGCGCTGAGAAAGCCTATCGTAAAATTGCAATGCAATAATGGCCTTTTTAATTTGTTGGTTCATAGCTTCAGTCGCTTGGGCGGTTTCTTGACTATCCAGTTTATTTTGCAGCGCTTCACATTGCGCTGACACTTCACTGCAAAACTCTATGACCTTACCAATAGAGACATCTCCGTCAGATAAACCTAAATGAATTTGTGCCACAGACAACGACAATAATCGAGCGGTTTCGGCGCGAAAACACGCTGGTGATGAATCCGTATCCGACTGGTCCATATCATCTCCTAACTTTTGAAATTTAGGGCATTTTTTTCAGTATAGAAGACAGCTAAACAGCACGCCAATTAATTTGTTAATGAAATAGCATCTAGCCAACAAGAGTAGTATTCTAAATAATCAATAAAGTGCAGGGTTAAGCAAAATATGTTGAATTGGGATTTACTTTTAAACGGCCAACGCCGCAAAGACAGACATGGCAGCGGCAGTACAGTTTTATCTGCCAATGGCAGAGTTGAGTTAGAGCGTGATTATGATCGTATTTTATTCGCAACCCCTACCCGGCGTATGGGCGACAAAACCCAAGTATTTCCGCTAGAACGTAACGACAGCGTGCGCAATCGCCTAACCCATTCGCATGAAGTGTCTAGCTTAGCGCGTAGCATAGGCATTCGTTTAGCTTTTGATTTTAGTGAACAAATTTTTGGCAAAGACGCAGATAAAGACATTGAACGCTGTGTACCAGCACTGTTAGCGGCAATCGGCCTAGCCCACGATTTAGGCAACCCACCTTTTGGTCACCAAGGCGAAAAAGCCATTCAAAACTGGTTTAAACGCAACGAAACAAAAGTATTTGGTGAATCAAAACATCCTGATAGCCATGACTTTTTGGGCTTTGACGGCAACGCGCAAACTTTCAGATTAGTCACACGCTTACAAATTCTCAATGACACTTTTGGTTTAAACCTCACCTACGCGACTTTAGCCTCTATGCTTAAATACCCGGTATCGAATAAAGCGGCGAAACCATTAGGTTGGAAAAAAGCAGGATATTTTGCTTCTGAACAAGCCATTGTTGAAGACGTTTGGCAACAAACCGGCTTAGCCGAAGGTTTACGCCACCCCTTCACTTTTGTCATGGAAGCCTGCGACGACATCGCCTATATAGTGCTGGACGCAGAAGACATAGTTAAAAAAGACATAGCTTCATTTTCTGACATAGTTGACCACCTGCAGCATATGAACCCTGACGACACTGTGACGCAAAGTGTCTTAACTGCCGCAAAAAGTAAAAATAAAGAATTTAAAAATGCTGGTTTAAGCCCAAAAGAACTCAATGATGTATCAATGCAAATGTTTAGAGTGTATGCCATTAGCGCTATGGTTAAGGCGATACTCAATACCCTAGTAACCGACATCAACAATATTATGTTAGGGCAAACACCCGCAAGTTATACCTTGTTAGATACCAGTGAAGCGGCACAATTTTGTCAAGCAATGCGTAAATTTGACTATGTGCATGGTTATCGACATAAATCAGTGTTAGAGCTTGAACTCAAAGGCAATAACTACATATCCGGCATTATGGATATGTTATGGATAGGCATAAGCAACGAAGGGCAAGATAGTTTATTTTCACAATATGCCTATCAGAGATTATCCGAAAATTATCGCCGTATATATGCTGAATCAGAAATGAGTGATAATTATCGCAAAGCCCAACTTCTGGCAGATGCAGTTTCAGGGATGACCGACAGCTACCTGATTTATTTGCACGACGAGTTAAAAAACCTCCATGGCTAAAATCGCGCAATCTGACGTTATCCTCAAAAAACGTTTGCAGCGTTTTTTTGACCAGCACAACAATAGTGGTCGTCAACAGGTTAAACAAATCGTCAATACGTTAAACCAGCTAGGTACTGTATATCTGTTTGGTGGCGCTATCCGCGATATAGCTTTGCAAGGCATACGCAATTTTTATGGCGACTTAGATTTTGTTGTTGACTGCAATGCACAAAAGCTCAAAAGCTTAATGCAAGGTTTTGCCCAAGATATGCCAGTGCACTTTAATAAATTTGGCGGCTATCGGCTGTATTGCCAAAAATGGTATTTAGATGTGTGGCCACTTGAACACACTTGGGCATTTAAGCAACAGCTAGTGAAGTATCAAGCGGTGGAAAGCTTATTAAAAACCACAATTTTAAATTGGGATGCGATTGTCTATAACACCCAAACCCAGCAACTGATCCATAATGATGATTATTTTGCGGCGATTAAAACCGGTACGTTAGACTTACAATTGGCCGATAATCCAAATCCACTCGGTGCTTATGTGCGAATTTTGCGCTGTATTGTGCATAAACCCGTGCAACATATTACCGCCGAGTTATATCAATATTTGCAGCAACAACACCTGTTGTTTGATCAAGCACAAGTAATTGAATATGAAACAGCTCATTATCGTCAATGTTATTTGACCGAGATAAAGCCAAACATTTATCATGCATTTTTTGCTGCCCCGTCAGCTCCACTACTGGCGAATAGCCTGCAACAAAGCAATTTACACTTATTATGAAGCTTAGATACATTTTTGGAATTGGCATTCCATTATTTGCCGTTTTAACAGGTCTGTCGTTTTATTTTTATTGGCAAGACAACCACCTAGTTTTAGCCCAAGTTGAAGCGCAGCAAACACAAGCAGCGCTTGAATTTGCAAAAAACAATGATCAAATGGCTTGTTTAAGTCAAGTGATCCAACAAAGTGAAAACTGCCGAGAAGCCAACTGTACGGTCGGCTTGAAAGTATTTTTAAGCCACTGTATTCAACATGCAGAGAAAAATGTTAATTTGTGTGACGGTGTGCCAGAGCAGCACGACTACTTAGCAAAAGTAAGTTGGTCAGTGTCGGTTTGCCGCAAAGCCAAAGTGCGTAATGGCAATTGCAGCAATATAGTTAATGAAATACCACAGTTATGTGCCGCTGGCACCAGCTTGTAAATCCTCACAAAACGCATAAAACAGGCAATCATTTAACGCAATTCTATGGTTAGTGGTTGCCATAAATATACGCAATTTATGCCGAGTTAATATCTGGCCGTCTTGGCAATAAATAATGCTGTCGGACTGTACCTCGCCCGCTTCATTCCGCACAGTAAAAGGTGCACAGCCAATATTTGACCAACCAATTAAACAATCGGCACGAGTAATCCCCATATTGTGCTGTTCAATATCTGAAACTAAAGTGACGTCTGCATCAGGGTCATTTTTATCGGCAAAAACCATTTTGGTTTTAGGATCTAACTCCAAGCGCAGTGGATGTTCAACAATATCCACCAACATATAATGATGACCTGCAAATAAATTATCTGCCATCAAAAATTCATGCACACCTTGATAGGCCATCTCATGCGCTTGTTGGTCTCTCGCGCCACCACATTCAACCGTCACTATCGGACAATTAAAATTTTGTTCCATTAAAGAGCCAAGTGATAAACGTGTATACATCATGGTTTGACAAAAGAACGAGGCTAACGCTTGCACTTGCATATCTATCCGAGTTGCCACACAAAATGACGGACTAGTACCAGAAGTATTGTGCATATCAATCACAGCTTCGGCTTTCACTTCATTGATAGCTTGTAAAATACTGCCTGCTCTTTGAGTAACCGAAGCATCTTCTTTATTTAAATTAAAACACCTATTTAAATCATGTACATCGTCAACATATCTATTGGTAAACACAGGTTGCTGCTGCGCTGCTTCAACCGAACAAATCACAAAACGCACATTGGTCATAGGGGTAATTTTGCTTTGCAAAAATCTATGCACTGCAATAAAACCCGAAGGCTCATTGCCATGCACCAACACACTGACAACCCTTGTTCTATTGGTGATATGCCCTTGCATATCAATCACAGTAGGGCCGTGTAAACTCAACAACCATTCGGTTGGGTCTGCGGGTAAATGTAAATTTTCTGCATGGGTATAGCGTAATTTTTTTAATGTTATTGCCATGGTCGCTCCCATTGATGCACTGGCGCACCTGATACACTTTGTTGCTGGTAAAACTTCAACATCTCAATACAAGCATAGTGCCTATGTTGCGTTTGCTCAAAATAATGCAGCGCGGCTTTTTGCCAATTTGCACCTGTTGCATTTTGTTCTACCCGTCGCTGAATAATCGCTAAATAATGTTCAGCTTCTGCATTACAAATACCTAATAAAATCAGCCCAGTTTTGGCAATTTCTAATGAGTTCAACACCACTTGTTTAATAGGTTGGTGAGTCACGTGGTATTGTTCAACGTCTGGCCAATAAATGGATGCATTTAAACCATGTTGCGCTGCGCGGTAAAAGTTATTGTCGACTATTTCAAACGGCATAATCGCCGAATAAGCTTCCATTTGCTGACTCAAACCATAAGCTAACCCAACTGAAAACGCCGCATTGGCAACCATATCTTCAACCGTAGGCCCTGCGGGTAATGCACGAAATTCAATGCGGATATGCCCTGTTGCTTGGTGGCAATATACAGGCCTGTGCCAATTCCATACTGTGCCCATATGCAAACATAATTCAGATAACTCGGGTAAACCTTCACCTTGATGTGCTGGGAATAAGTTTGGTAAGAGTACTGGGTAAAGTGCAACTGCTTCGGCATATAAACTCCAAGCACTTTGTTTTAACCAACCTAAACCTAAATTGACCCGTGCTGGTAATTGGCGCGCGACTAAATCACGTACGCGACAATCTAATACCTGTTTAAGTAAAGCAATACGTGTTTCGTCCCAAACCACTTTACCTAAAAAAATTGGCGAATTGCCACTAGCAGCCGTGACCAAAGCTTGGCTCAACATAGCCGCGTTATACACATCAACAAAAGCGCCTGGCGGTACCATCATATGCACTTGAAAAGATGTATTCGCCCCTTCGGCGGTTACATCCTCCACTTGCATATGTACATCCTCTTCACCATGAATATCTATTTGAAAAGGAGCACCACGGTTAATTTTTAATTGATCAACCAAAATATGATAGCGCTCTAAATCTGTCATATTTTGTTTGAGTAAATCATTTGGCCTAAGCGTTGGCAGAATACCTATAGCGGTTGCGTGGGTACCTAAATCACGACAACAATCATTTAACTGAATCAATCTCTGGTTCATTTGCTGCGCCATATGGCTAAAAGCTTTATCGTCTAACGAGACAGGTGGAACATTAAGTTCAAGGTTGTACTGATTAATTTCGTGCTGAAAAACCGAGTCGTGCAACTTGGCCAAAACTTGCTGATTACTCAGTTGGCAGTGGCCTTCGGAATCTGTGAGGTAGAGTTCAAGCTCGGCACCTAGTTTTAACGAGGCTTGGCCAAAATTAGGCCGCGCCATTATTAATTTAAGTTCGTCGAGTTGTTGGTGCAGCCTTTGTTTAAACTGAACAAAATCTTCCGGCGAAAAACTTTGTTTGTTGACGTTTTGTCCCATGCACTTGCGCAACCATACTTGCTTTAGCTTGTTTAATATTTAGCCAAGTAGAGCATTTTTGCAAGTTTGCGATAGCGCAGCAATAAGCTGCGCTATAGCCAAATGAGTTTATGACGAGCAGCTATAGTGACTAATTCCGCCTACGCCAAACAAAGCTTGCGGACGTAATCTATAATACTTATCTTCTAGTTCTTTTGATTGTTCAGCATATGGGTTAGACAACACCTGCTGAAGCTCAGCTATTAACGAATAATCACCGTTGGCAGCCGCCTGATAAGCAGGCACAACTAGCCATTCTCGCCAAGTAAATTTAGGATTAACCGCTAACATTTTTTCGCGCAAAGCTGCGGTATTTTCATCAGCCTTAACCGCCACACGCCATTTTTGTAGCCACTGTTGCCATTGAGCTTCTAGCTCATCTGACGCTTGCGCATAAAAAGATTTTTGCAAACGAGTGATATCTTGTGGCACATGCGAAAGCTCACGGAAAAACATATTGTAGTCTACCTGTGTTTTCACCATAAGTTGCAGTAGCTCAACCAAGAGTGCTTCGTCAAATTGCGCCAAACCTAGTTTTGCAGCCCACATGGCTTCCAACTTTTGATGCATTAGGTGCGAAAAACCTGCTTGAACTTCTGCGAGTTTTTCTCGCGCATCAGGCTGATTTTGCAAAACTTGCTCTAAGCTTAAACAGAACATGGCAAAGTTCTTTTCTGCTGCCACAGGCTGATTGAAAAAGGCAAAATGACGACCACCACCTGTCCATGGTTGGAACATGGGCTCAAACAATTCACAAAAACCAAAGGGGCCGTAATCTAGCGTATAACCACCGGCTGCACAGTTATCCCCATTAAAATTACCTTGGCAAAATCCAACTCGCATCCAGTTAGCAACCAACGCGGTTAAACGCTCGCGAAACTCACTGGCCAGTAGCAGCACTTTGTCGGCAAATTCAAGCTTCGGGTCTATTTGTTGACTGTATTCGCGGTCAATTAAATGCTGAATAATCAGCTCAAGTTCTTCTAATGCTTTATCATATTCATTCACGCGAGCGCGGCGGGCGAATAACTCTATTTGACCAACGCGCAAAAACGACGGTGCAACTCGGGTAGAAATGGCTACTGGATTAGCCACCATAGTTTCAGGATCGTGTGAATGTGAACCTTCAAAATACCAAGGGCGATCAACCCTTTCTGTTTTAGACACAAACAAACTCAGTGAACGAGAAGTTTCAATGCCTAACGCATACATGTGCTCTTGCGCGAGGAATTCGCGCACGCTTGAGCGCAACACAGCTCGGCCGTCACCACCGCGACAATAAGGTGTTCTGCCCGCACCTTTTAATTGCATTTCCCAGCGTTTGCCCTGACTGACTAACTCCAATACAGAAATAGCGCGACCATCACCATATCCATTGCCGGTTCTAAACGGGCATTGCTGAGTATATTCAGTGCCATAAATTGACAGTGCATAACCAGTCGCCCAACCAACTGGCGACATCGCCTGTGGCATTTGCGAAAGATCACCAGAAAACATGCGGACAAAATCAGGATCTTGCGCCAAACTATCGTCAAACGCTAATTCTGCAAATAGCGTTTGGCTGTGCGCTATATATTCAGCATCAGCAAGCGGCGTTGGTTTAACCGGCACATAATGGCCAGAAAAGACCTCACGGGGATTATAATCATCACCAGATTCTGTTGCCTCTGGATCTGCAGTTAAAAAATCTAACAAGGAATAGTCAACCAACTGCGCCAATTGCGCAATGTTGGTCACTTTGTTGTGGGACTTATCCGAGTGTCTAGAGCACATAAGATAGACTAACCATTTACTGAACTATAGTAAGTGAATAAACCTGATAACACGGCGTTCATAGCAACTGCCGACAATATAAGCCCCATTACTCGACTAATTACACTCGCACCGGTTTCGCCAATTAATTTAACAATCTTATTGGCTGCTAGCATTAGTACTAAAGTAATCAACAAAATAACGAGTATAATGCCGGTGGTTATTGTTTGTTCCACCAGTGAGAATCTGTGATTATCTGTCAGGAGCACAGCTGCCATCATAGCACCAGGCGAAGCGATTGAAGGAATAGCCAGCGGAAACACTGCGGCATTGTGTGCTTTATCTACCAGACCTAATTCTTGTTCCGGTTTGCTATCACCAAAAATCATTGTCAGTGCGAATAAAAACAGTACAACACCACCAGCGACTTGGAATGCTGGCAATGGGATATCCATCGCATCAAGTAATATTTCACCAAGCACAACAAAAAACACCAACACCAATGCCGCGATAACAATAGCTTTTATTGCGACTTTGTTTTTTTCTGCGGTGGTTTTTAATGCAGCTGTTACTGCAATAAACACAGGAATAGTGCCTATGGGGTCAATTACTGCCCATAATAAAACAAATTTGTGAACTAAGTTGTCCATCAAAACCTCAACTATATTCATAAAGAGCAATTTTAAACGTTTAAGCCCTTATAAGCTAGCAGCAAAAGCAACAAGTTTTTATCGGCAAATAAATAAACTACTTGCACTCAGTTGCTGGATCACAATAATGTGCGGTTTGATATTTAAACCAATAAAAGTTCTGAATCCCATGACCGACCAGCCGCAAGACAGACTCGAACAAGCCAAAGAAAAAGGCCGTTTTATTCGTGAAGTTAAAAGTTTTGTAACCCGCCAAGGGCGTTTAACCAAAGGCCAACAAGCGGCAATAGACGAATATTGGGATCAATACGGCTTAACTCACGAACAAGGTGCGTTTGACTGGCAAGTTATATTTGGCAATAACAACCCTGTGGTATTAGAAATTGGTTTTGGCATGGGCGCATCCTTGGTTGAAATGGCCAAAAATGCTCCAGAAAAAAACTTTGTTGGTATTGAAGTGCACTTGCCGGGTGTTGGCGCCTGTTTAAAAGATGCGACCACAGAAGGTGTAAAAAACTTACGTTTAATCAACCATGATGCAGTCGCAATTTTAAAAGACTGTATTGCTGACAACTCTCTTAGTTGTGTGCAATTGTTTTTCCCTGATCCTTGGCATAAAAAACGCCACCACAAACGCCGTATTGTCCAAACAGAATTTGCCCAACTGTTAGCGCAAAAACTCACAACAGGTGGGGTTTTCCATATGGCGACCGACTGGGAAAATTACGCAGAACATATGTTGGAAGTGATGTCGGCACAAGCAAACTACAAAAACCAATCACCAAGCGGTGATTATATGCCACGCCCAGAGCATAGACCGCTAACTAAATTTGAGCAGCGCGGTCATAGACTTGGACATGGCGTATGGGACTTAATGTTTGAGAAGCTTTAATCGAAACGATTTAGCGCTTTAACTCAAGCGCTAAATCTTCTAACGACTTACCTTTAGTTTCAGGCATCATAAATTTCACCCAAACTAGCTGCAGCAACATCATAAATGCAAAGAAGTAGAACACTGTAGATGCTTCAAATGCAGCCAGAGCTGTTGGCATTAATAAACTAATTAATGCAGCAAATACCCAATGCGTACCTGACCCCAAAGCTTGCCCTTTTGCTCGTACCGCATTCGGGAATATTTCTGAAATAAACACCCAAATAACCGCACCTTGACCAATAGCGTGCGACGCAATAAACATAAAGACAAAAAATACTACAACCGCACCGCCTATGTTGTTGGCAAATGCCCAAGCCACCACAGCTAACGAAATAATGTAACCTAATGAGCCTATATACATTAAGCTTTTCCGCCCTGCTCTATCAATGAGCCACAAACCTGCCATAGTAAATATGAGATTAACTAAACCTATGCCAGCTGAAGACAATAATGCACTGCTAGAGTCTAACCCTGCCATAGAAAACACTCGCGGCGCGTAATACAAAATAAAGTTAATACCAGATAGCTGGTTAAAAAAGGCAATTAAAAACGCCAACAAAATGGGTAATTGATACACTGAGCTAAATAACTTTTTAGGCTCAGATTGTTTTTCTTCAACTATGTCTTCAACTTCTTGTTCAACATTGTGATGCTCTAGCTCTGACAAGGCATTTTTTGCTTTGGCTAAATCGGCTTTAGTAGATTTTGATGCTTGTATCTCGCTGATGATCTGCTCAACATTCTCTTCGCCTATTTCATTGAGAATTTTGCGGCATTGACTAATATCGTCACGATGAATCGCCAACCAACGTGGACTTTCTGGTACTCGACTGACAAACATTAGGTATAACAAGGCGGGTAAGGTTTCTATACCCAACATTAAACGCCAATCCCAGTCGGCTACACCAGAGATAAAATAATTAGACAACATAGCCACTAAAATGCCGAAAACAATTTGGAATTGATACAAAGCAACTAACTGGCCACGGCGTTTAGCAGGTGCTACCTCAGATATATAAGCAGGTACGGCAACCGACGATATACCAACACCAACCCCACCGATAAAACGCAAAATGGCAAATGTATAAGGGTCTTGCGCAATTGCAGAGCCGAAAGCAGACAAGGCGTACAAAATACCAATAAAAATAAG
The DNA here is from genome assembly GCF_000281085.1 of Catenovulum agarivorans YM01. Lineage (GTDB taxonomy): Bacteria > Pseudomonadota > Gammaproteobacteria > Enterobacterales > Alteromonadaceae > Catenovulum > Catenovulum agarivorans. Next base: position 81,490 of record NZ_JH767538.1, on the reverse strand, counting down.
GGTTGGTTTACGGCCAAATTTGTCACATGGATAACTGCCTGACAAAGCACCAATTACAGTGCCCCACAGCGCTGAAGAAACAATCAGTAACCCATGCTGCATAGGAGATAAGTTCCACAAAGCTTGGATTTTTTGTTCCGCACCAGAAATAACCGCAGTATCAAAACCGAATAAAAACCCGGCTACCGCGACTGTTATCGACCAAAGTAGTAGTTTTGGCATACATTTACTCTCAATTTAATTACACTCCAACCATTATAACAACGTTGTCTTATTTAACAAGTTAGATATTAAAAATTAAAATTAATCTAATACTGACGTAAAATTAATTACACCTGCTGCCGCTTGCCTTATCAAAAATGTGGCAATGTCTGGTTTCTATATACAATAACCAAGTTGCCGGCGTTAGTGCCTCAGCATCAAACTGTTTTTGTACTTTGCTAATAATTTGTGTGCCAGCATAGTCAAAATATAATATACATTCACTGCCAAGCTGCTCATATGAAGTCAGCTCAGCTTCAAGTGTACAATAACTTTTAGCCGAAGATTCAAGCGAAAGTTGAACATGCTCGGGGCGAAAGGCTAATTCAACTTCTTGCTGTTCCTTAACGGAACAAACAGCTAATGTTATCAACTGTTCACTCGCAGTTAATCTAATCGAGATGTTTTCAGAAGATATGGCTGTGACCGATGCAGCTAGCATATTGATTTTAGGTTGACCCAAAAATTGCGCTACAAAGCGATTACAAGGCTGGTTATATAACTCAAGCGGCGTACCAACCTGTTGCAAATTGCTATCGGTTGCGAGCGATAACGGAGCAAATACTGCAATTCTATCTCCGAGCGTCATGGCTTCTTGCTGATCGTGTGTAACATAAATCATGGTTGTGCCCAGCGACTGATGCAATTGTTTGATCTCTTTTCGAGTTTTGCTTCTTAAATCAGCATCTAAATTACTTAAAGGTTCATCCAACAAAAATAACTGTGGTCGCTGCACTATACAGCGGCCAATCGCGACTCTTTGCTGCTGCCCACCCGATAAACTAGCAGGTTTCTGCTGCAATATATGTGCAATTTCAAGTTTGTTTGCAACCTTGTTTACCCGGTTGGCGATAAGTTTTTTATTTATCCCCTTTTGTTTTAAGCCGAAAGATAAATTTTCAAAAACAGTCATCTGCGGGTATAAAGCATAATTTTGGAAAACCATGCCGATTTTTCGTTCGCTCGGAATAACTTGGTTCATCAAGGTCTGTCCAAACCACAGTTCCCCGTCACTGAGTGGCTCTAATCCTGCAATTAGCCGTAACAAAGTGGTTTTCCCACACCCAGAAGGGCCGATAAAAACAATAAGCTCGCCAGATGTTATTTCTAGGTCGATATTTTTTATCGTACTGTTTTCACCCAAAGCATAGGTCTTAGATATGTTTTTTAATGTTAGTTTTGTCAAAGTACTGCCTTAGATTTACCACCAAGTGTTATCAAGCGAAAAAACAACGTTATTTACGCACTTACAAAAACACATTCCATCAACTAATATTTAGAGTAATATTTGCTCAAACACTATCAGGCCACCACATGTCACCTCTACTCTCTGTTGCATCTAGGATAGTAGCTTCGACCAAAAACTTCACGGTTTTAATCGCTGTGTGTGCCCTTATCTTCTCGTGTAATATTCAGAGTAAATGCTTAGTTATGGTAACCGCAGGTGGTGGCCATACCTTTTGGCGTGCAACAACCTTAGGCGCGCAACAAGCTGCATCCGATTATGGTTACCAGATCATATCAAGAGGAACCTATGAGTCCACCACTGCCAGTGCACAACTGTCCATTATTAACTTTTTCAAAAACTATGCGTGCGAAGGCCTGATCCTCGCACCAAATGAAAAATCAGTTGTTGACGCACTTATACAAGACTATGATAAACCGATAATTCTGATTGATCGTAAACCCGAGCATAGCCAACTGCCAGTGGTAAAAACAAACGACTATTTTGCTGGCGAATTAGCAGCTAAACAACTTATCGAGCTTTCGCAACAAACGATTGATTTAGCCATTGTAATCAACAATCAAACCGAAGCACATTTAAATCAACGCGCCCTTGGTTTTACCAATCAATTAAAACAAACCTTCAGTTCAGTTAATATCAAACACTTACATTCTGGTCGGTCTGTCGGCACCGCTAGAGAAATCATCTTTCATGAAAAAGCGTTAATTCGCAAAGCACAAGTGATATATGCTACCAATGAGCTAGGCAGTTTAGCCATTAATCAAGATCTCGCAGAAATATCCAATATTAAAGTTGGTTTTGATTGCCACCCAGCACTGATTAAAGCAACAACAGATAATAAAATGCTCGGCTTTATCAGCCAAAATGCCTTTCAAATTGGCTATGCTAGTGCGGCTAAACTCATCAGTAATATTGAGTCTAAAGCCACACTTTCTAGCTTATACCTTAAACCAATTTTTATCGATTACGCCTTTATCCAAAAGCTGCCAGAAGCTAATTGCCAAGCCATTTACCAACACCTAGCACAAACTTCCGTCAATTAACGGGTGGTAAACTTAGCGGTTAAACCACGTAAAGTATGTGCTCTCTCAACCAAGTCTTCGGTTTGTTTTACATTGTCATTAAATTCAGCTTTATTGTCGTTAATCTGCTCCGCTAGTGCTGCAATATTTTGTGCAATATCCTGAATGACAGTGCCTTGTTCTGTTGCTGACGTCGAAATAGATGCGCTCATATCTTTAATAATCGCCGCGGCATCACCAATTAAACGCATGTCCTTAGACAGATCATTGGCATCCTCAATCCTGGCCAAGGTAATTTCTGCACCTATGTCGACCATACTTTCCGCTTTTTGGCTTTCACCTTGCAATCGACTAACAATACTCTCTATTTCTTCAGTTGACCTTTGTGTTCGAGCCGCTAGTTCACGAACTTCGTCAGCAACCACAGCAAACCCTCGACCATTCTCACCTGCTCTCGCCGCTTCTATCGCAGCATTTAACGCAAGTAGATTTGTCTGCTCTGCTACCGCGCGGATAATCGCGACTATGCTGCTAATGTCTTCACTGCTTTGGCGCAGTGAGCGCACAATATTTGAAGCATCTTTCATTTGAATGCCTAGCTCGGTTAACTTGTCTGCATTCTGTTTAGATAAATCACGGCTTTGTTTTATCAGTCTATCTATATTGTCCACTTCTTTTTGCGTATTGATCGTGCGCTCTTCAATATGCACGGCCGAAGTTCCAAGCTCTTGTAACGCGGCAGACAAGGTTTCAATATCACTGCTAATTTTAAAAACTCGGTCTAAACTGCGCTGGTTATTGCTAAGCAAATTATCGCTCGCCGAATTAACACTTTGGCTGGTATGAATAACTTCCACCACCAACGCATTTAAATGTTCTGAAATGCTATTGAGCATTTTGCCTATGGTGCCAAACTCATCACTTGACGTTTTTGAGATATTTTCCGTTAAGTCGCCACTACTGACTTTTTGGCTAAATTTGGTTAAGCGCTTAATTGGACGGCGTATCCCCATCACCATAACAAAACTGATGATTGCCGTAACAATTACAGAGATCCCCCCTGCAATAATCAACCATTGGGTGGCCGATGCGTTTTGCTGTTTACTTTGCAGTGCGTTTTGTGAAGTTTGCTGGTTAATCCAATCGGCAAATTTATCAATCTTAGCTAAATCCATTTGCCACACTTGACGGTATTGCTCAAGCTGTGCAACTTGTTTGTCACGCACAGTTAAATAATCTACCGCAATTGGCAACATACCCTCTTGTGCCAGCAGAGATTTTTCCATCTTGTTGATTAATAGTGCCAAGTCACTGACCGAAAACATCGACTGATAAGTCAAAATCTCCAAATTGGTTTGCAGTGTTTTCATTGTATCTGACGCCGTTGGTATCAGTGTCGGGTACACTTCCGGATCTTGGGTAACCGCCACCATTTCAGTTAAGGCACGAATGCGATCTAAACCATCTTTAATCGCCATCAATGACGACAACCAAATAAAACTTTGGCTGTTTAAGTTTTTCAGCTTCAGCTCAACCAGCTCATTCACTTGTAACCAATGTTGTAAAAAATCTGCCTGTTTGTTTTGCAATTGCACATCCAAAGATAAAGCTTGTCGATTAACTAAAATCAGTGCTTGCTGCGCGTTTAGATTTGGCTGAACATCAGATAACTGCATATCATTGTTAGTAAATAGCAACTCAGCTTTATTTAGCAGTTTGCGCGTTAGCTGCTGCAAATTTGTATCATCTTGTTTGAGCTGCTGCTCTAAGCCGTTTTGTTGATGAGTTGAGCGAGCAAGATAGTGTTGTAAAACCTTATTGTCCAACTGCTGAAAGGTTTCACGCATATCAGCTAAATTGAGTAATAGCTCAGTTGCGTGTTCGGAAAATTGATCAAATCTATTGCTAATCGTTTGACTATTTTGCACACCCGCGGCTATCACCACTAGTATGACCAAAGCTAAAAAACTAAAAACACTGGTGATTTTAAATTGTAATGTCATAGTTTTTACTCCGCCCAACCTTTGTACTGCATCAGGTTGTTTTTATTAACTAAACTTGGGTCTATTAAAAATATTTGCTGTGAGAGTTTTTTACCCTGTTTAAGTTGATAACCTAACTCAACGGCTTTTTCAGCCATTAAATCAGGGTATTGAGCAGCAGTAGCACTGACCAATGCATTGGCATTTTTTAACGCATCCTGCATGATAGGTGCACCATCAACCGATGTGATCACCAAACTACGTTTACCACGATTCTGCGCTTCAAGCTCAGCACCGATTGCACTAGGGTCGTTAATTGCAAACACACCACTTACATCAGGATAGCTAGCTAAAATTATTTTCATAGCTTGTTCACCACCTGCTTGGCTGCCTTGACCTTGCGCTTCTATTTGTAACAGCTGAATACCGCTAGCTTGCGCAATAGCTTGTTTACATCCTTCTACCCTATCAACTACAGCAGATACATTTGGGCCATTAATTATCGCGATTTTGCCAACACCACCAAGTTGACTAATTAGATGTTTGCATGCCTGAAATCCGGCTTTAACATTATCAGTGGCGACCGTTGCTACAACCCCTTCAGCCGCAACATCCACCGCGATAACTTGAGTACCTTGTTTAATTGCTTGTTTTATATCAGGTGCTAAAGCTTGCTGATCTGCGGCGGTTATCACCACAATATCTGCGTTGCGTTCAACTAACTGTGCTAACTGCCAACGTTGTCTATCTAACGAATAGTCGCTTGCAACCACCAATATATTTGCCGTGCCATTGGTTAATTCATCCGCCTTGCGCTTAGCACCTTTAACTATCTGCAAAAAAAATGGATTACTCAGGTCGTTGATCGCCACGCCAACGGTTAAATTTGCTAACGACTTTTGGCTATATGCCAAAATACATAAGCCGACTATCAGCAAAAAATGATTAGTTAACTTTTTATAACCCATTGTATACCCACCTTTCATGCACTTGTTAAAAAATTGTTCAATGAGTATAAACAAGATAAACAACGTTGTCACCAATAGATAAACAATTAAATTGTAGCGAACTAGTATGAAGGTTAAAGCAAACAGCTAAAGTTATTTAAGCTTTAGCTGTGGTTTATTTAAGCGCAATAAAAAAGTTATTGATTTAGTATTTGCTGTAAATCAAATACTTCTTCTTTGCCAATATCAGACAAGAAAATCGCAGCACTGTTGTCGGTTAAGTCAACCGTTAGTTCAGCTTTGGCATGCTCTTTTGTCCAACACATTTGCAGTTTAGATTTATCAGCTTGCATCACAAACTCACCATTAAATGCTTCACTGTTGTTTCGAATTTTAATTAACTTAAACAAAGCTTGAGTAATGTTTTTGTTAACTAAACTATCAACTTTAGCTGTATTTAAATATGGGCGATTAATATCCCGACCAACTTTGCTTTTTTCCAATAAAGCCATATCATTTTCATGGCACAACAAGCCTGTGTAATAAACTTGTGGTGTACCAGGTGCAAAAAACTGGATAGCTCGTGCAAGTAAATAATCAAAGTTATTCTGCGCGAGTGCGTCGTAATAAGTACAATTTACTTGGTATAAATCGACATTGCTGGCGGCCGCGCCCGTAGCTAATCGACTTTGACCTTGGCTATTGTTATGAATTTTTTCAACCAGCTGATCAATTTCATTTTCATTCAATAAGCCAGCTTTGCCCGCCATAGGGCCAACATCAATAATGCCAATGCCATCATGTGTGTCTAACACTGTAATACAGTTTCTTGGTGAAACTTTTAACCATTTGACCAACGCAGAAAAATCTTTGCTGAATATGCTGTGCAACACCAAAGGTGGCAATGCAAAGTCATATACGCGGTCTACTTTTTCTGCAATTTCAATTTGTGTTTTATAGTAAGAATGGATCTCAACCAAAGTCTGTATGCCGAGTTCACTTGCCTGTTTAGCCAATTGGTTAATAAACTCAAAAGTCTCCTCAAGCATAAAGCAGCTAGAACCAGCTTTTTTAATTGCGTAACCCGCAGCATCTAAACGAATGATATTGACGTTATTCTCAGCAAACTTAGTTAAAATATCCGTTAAATACTGTTTCCCTGCAGCTGAATGCACATCAATGTCAATTTGATTGGAGGTAAAAGTGGTCCAAAATTCACAAGTTGTGCCATCCGCCAAAGTATATTCAGTGAAACAACTACCAGGGCGTGGACGGTATATTTTTGCTCTGTCTTCATCAGACAAACCATTCGGAAAAACTTTATCTTTGGTTAAGAACAAGTCCCAATATTTTGAATTACGACCGTTTTTTAACACATCTTGGAAAGCTTCTGATTGAGCTGACATATGATTAACAATTAAATCAGCCATAGTGTCAAAACTGTCACCTATGTTGGCAATGTCACTCCAGTTACCTAAACGACTGTCTACTTGTGTGTGATCAATTGGATCAAAGCCAGCGTCACTACCGTCAATTGGATAATAAAATGGTAACAAATGCACGCCAGCAAACAGCGATTCAAATTGATTGGTTAATAACGAATTTAGTCCTTTTAAGTCGCTGCCGGAAAGTCTGTCGGCATAGGTAATTAGTTGCACATTATTTTTCATAGGGATCTCAGGTTAGTTAAAAACTCTAATTAAAAACTCATCTTAATCGTTTAAGTTAAATTAAAGTATATTTTTAAAATAAAATCAACACATAATTTTTTATCCAAATAATTAAACACTTAATAAATTATAAATATGGGGTCGCCAAACTTAATGTATTAAGACCCTGTAAAAACTGGTGTTAAAGCCTAATGGACTCATTGCATTTACTATTTAATTCATCTGTAGATGGCAAATTTTATTAATTACGAATATTTCAATTTTGGCCATTGTTAAAAAAATGTTTTTGGTATATATTTTTTGACAACGTTGTAAATAAATAGCTAAAAATAGCAAAGGAGGAAGTAGAAAATTAAGCTTTACAAAAAATAAACTATTGATTACGCCTAGATGTAATTGGCACAGATTTAATTAGAGAGTCTAAAATGAAACCAATACACACAAAATATCTAGCGAGAACGGGACTTCTAACGCTATTACTAGCAGGAACACACAGCACTATTGCGGCACCACAACTTACTCAACAACCAGAAACAGAAGGTTCTGCACTCTTTACCAACAGCAATACACCAACACAAAATATAGCCGGATTCGAATTTTGCTGCGGCCAATACAATACCTATCAAGAACATTCATTTAGCAACGCAACTAGCGCTCTATTGTATTTAGATGGTGGCCACTGGAAAGACAATTTTGCAGGCGTGGTGGGCGATCGTCTATTTGCCAGCTTTGGTTTAGGCTATACATCTGAAGGCGGCAGCAGCAGTTACTTTGGCTACGATGCAACCGGCAGTATAGATAGCCCAACGTTCAGCATAAATACTAACTACATTAATTTTAAAATTGGTGGCGGTAACAACAAGTACACCTCAGCCAATGCAACAGCTGCGGTATTATTGATTAACGGCCAAGTTGTGCGCCATGCGACCGGAAAAAACCTTGATAATACGCTGGCTTGGCACAGTTGGGATGTTAGCGATTTACAAGGCCAAACGGCAAGCATTCGTTTAATCGACAATCACTCAGATAACGGCATAGATAGTGCTCTGCCCTACTTATTAGCGGATGAATTTAGAGCTGCTAATCTCGCAGCAGCAATGCCTACAACCAGCGATTATGTTCAACCAGAGCTAGTTGGTGAACCTTTGTTTATTAATGCAAGTAATCCATCACAAGACATTGCTGGATTTGAGTTTTGCTGCGCAGGTTATGCTAGTTTTTCTCAACACAATTTTGACAACGTTGTAAGTGATTTAGCTAAATTAGATGGTGGTCAATGGGCGGCAAACTACAGCGGCGCAATTGGTGACAGAGTATTTTCTAGCGCAGGTGATGGCTACCAAGATATCAACGACACCAGCTTAGAACCTATCGGCGAGCAAGCAACTGGCAGCTTAGATTCTCCTGAATTTGTGATCAGCAAATCTTACATTAATTTTTTATTAGGCGGTGGCAACCAGCTGTTTGACGCAGCTAACGCAACAGCCGCGCTGCTAATAATAAACAATCAAATTGTTCGTCAGGCCAGTGGCAACAACTCAACAGACTTAAGTTGGCATAGCTGGGATGTCGAAGAATTTATCGGCCAAACTGCACAAATACGTTTGTTAGACTACCATGTAGCCGACAATTCAGACGCAGCAACGCCGTATCTACTTGCTGATCAGTTCCGTGCATCAGATATTCCTGCAACACAAAATATTGCAGGCGAAATTGATTATTCAGCGGCGCCAATAACCAGTTCACCAGCAACAGAAGGTCAAGCAGCCTTTAGTTCAAGTAAGTTTCCAACAACACACATTGCAGGTTTTGAGAACTGTTGTTTCAACTACGACACCTATCATGCATTTAACTTTTTAGCCTATGGTGATTTTGTTCGGTTTAGCGGTGGCCAATGGGCGAGCGGCTTAGCCAACTATGTGGGTGATCGCGTTTTTGCCAGCTACGGCCAAGGTTATGCAAATTATGCCGACACAACTGGCAGCTGGTATGGTTGGGAAGCAACTGGGCGATTACTATCGCCTGAATTTACCATCACACAGCCTTACATTAATTTGTTAACCGCAGGTGGCACCAATACCTTTGATACAGCCAACGCAACTGCAATTGTTTTACGTGTAAACGGCAAAGTTGTTCGCCATGCAACTGGTAACGGCTCAGAAACAGAACTTACTTGGACGTCTTGGGATACCAGCTCATTAGTCGGCCAACAAGCTGTAATAGAAATTATCGACCAACACGACAATTCAGTTAGCGATGGCAGCTTACCGTTCATTCTAGTAGATGAAATTCGCCAAGCGGATAAAGCGGCAGTTACGCCACTTACCTCATCTATCGTCAGCCAAGTTGACGGCCATAAAGTGGCATTGCAACTCAATATGGGTGATGCAAACCCATATTACGAAAACGGCGAGTTTTATATCTACTATCTACAAAATTCGGCTTATCACTCTTGGTATTTATCTAAAACAGATGATTTGTTAACCGGCACTTTCTCCGAAGAAATTATCCCAGCATCTGGCGACGTTAACGCACAAGATAGATGGATTGGCTCAGGTAGTGTAATGAAAGACCAAAGCGGTCAATACCACTTATTTTATACCGGCCACAATAAAGACCATTATCCAGTTGAAGCGGTAATGCATGCAGTAGCAACCGACAATACCTTAAAAAATTGGCAAACCATTAACGAGCACACTTTCACAGGTAGCAACGGCTATAGCGACTATGATTTTCGTGACCCATTTGTATTTTGGCATGAAGATGAACAGCGTTATTGGATGTTACTAACTTCACGCTACAACAATCAAGCGGCTATTGGTTTATATACCTCAACCGATTTAGCCAACTGGACGGCACAGCCGCCACTATACGCAGAAACTTCGCCATTAAATTTAGAAGTACCAGAGTATTTTGAATTTGCCGATACGCCTTTTATTGTTTATTCCGACCAACGCAATGAGTCACCAGTGGTTAAATATTTAGTTAAGCAAAATAACCAATGGGTTAAACCAAACTTTGATGCACTTGATGGCCGATATTTTTATGCTGCACGCTCAGCTGGGCCAGAAAATGAGCGCCTATTGTTTGGTTGGGTACCACACACAGACGGCCGCAATGATGGTGCAGCGCCAAGCTGGGGTGGTGATTTACTTGTGCATCAATTGCATAAACACCTAAGTGGTGAACTTGCAGTAAAAATGCCAGATAAAGTAATTAGCCAACTAAACTCAGCTATGCCTATCAGCCCAACTTGGACGCAAGGCAGTGTGCAACTACAAACAAATAGCGCAAGCTTACAGGCCAATAGTGCATTTGCTTTGCCAGCAAGCAGCCAAGTTAATCGACTGCAGTTTAATATATCAAGTGCATCTGCCAGCGCGGTTACCGGTATTCAATTTAGAATGCCTGTAGCAGGCCAAGCTGACAAACTCGCGTATTTAAAACTCGACCCAACGAATGGCAATGCCAAGTTCTATTTTGACGGTGACGAAGAAAATAGCACTAACCCAAGCATAGATATTAATTTAGACATGCAATCAGGTGTGCATGTTGATTTATGGCTAAATCCTCAATCGGGTGTAGGCGCAATCTACCTAAACCACTACCGAGCATTGAGCTTCCGTTTATACGATTTAGCTGAATATCAAATAGGTCTATTTAGCGAAAATAGTGCAACAACAGCTTCAGGCTTAACACGTTATAGCGAATAACCCTTCAAACAGGAATTAGGTGATTTGTACACCTAATTCCTGCAACTACAAACCGGAAATAACCATGATAAAAAACAACACACACTTATTAATGGGCATTCTATTTGGCAGTAGCTTGTATACAAATTTAGCCATTGCTGACGTACCCATAACTGAAAACCCAGAGCAATCGGGCTATAACTTATTTATTAGGCCATCTGCACCTTGGCAAAACATCGCAGGCTTTGAATTTTGTTGCGGGGGATTTAACTCTTACCAGCAACATGGTTTTACGCAAGCCAGCGGCGACTTTATTAAACTAGATGGCGGCCAATGGGCGGCTGATATAGTTGGTGCTATTGGTGAGCGCGCTTTTGCCAGTTATGGCGACGGTTTTGACGGCAGTTGGGACAACAGCGCCGAACATATTGGTTGGCACGCCACTGGCTCAATACGAAGCCCAGAATTTAACATAGAGCACAACTACATAAACTTTAAAATAGGCGGTGGCAACAACCGCTTTGACCATATCAATGCCACATCGGTGGTGTTAGTTGTAAATGGTGAATGGGTACGCCATGCCAGCGGGCAAAACATTGCCAATCAACTAAACTGGCAAACTTGGCATGTAAGCGAATTTATTGGCAGCACAGCTTATGTTTTATTTTTAGATATGCACCCGGCAGATGGCTCAGACACTTCCCTGCCCTATTTATTGGCAGATGAATTTAGAGCCGATGATGTGGCAGCCACCCAACCTTCAATCGCAAATTGGGTTAACCCCGCTTATTCAGGCGTGGCGCTTTTTAGCCCAGACCATTTAGCTGATTTCGAATTTTGTTGCGCAGGTGCTGGCACATACACAGCTCACGGATTTACCAATGCAACTGGCGATTTTAATAAACTAGACGGTGGTTTTTGGGCAGCCGAAATAAACGGCGCAATTGGCCAGCGAGTATTTTCAAGTTACGGCGACGGTGCAATTGACGAATTAGGTAATATCGCCCAACTCGGCGGCGAAGCAACCGGCACAATAGACAGCCCAACATTTACGATTAAGCATAATTTTATTAATTTTTTAGTTGGCGGTGGCAGCAACCGCTTTGACTCGGCCAACGCAACTTCAGTTGTACTAATGGTTGATGGCCAAATAGTGCGACACGCCAGCGGCAATAACCAAACAAATAAACTGAACTGGGCTAGTTGGAATGTTAGTGAGCTTCTGGGTAAAACAGCGCAGCTCAGATTTATAGATTTCCACCCAGATGATAAATCAGACAGTAGTCTACCATTTCTATTAGCAGATCACTTTCGTGCCGCTGATAGCCCAGTTGTTACCCCAATTGCAGACAGTGTGGTTAACCTAGCTGCGGCGCAAATAATTGAATCACCAGAACTTGCTGGCGAAGCGGCATTTTCGCGTTTAAACTACCCGCAACAACATATTGCAGGCTTTGAATTTTGTTGTGGTGGTTATGATGCTTACCATCAACATAACTTTCGTGCGACTGGTGATTTTATCCGGTTTGACGGTGGACTATGGGCGGCTGACATAACTAACCACGTCGGTGATCGTATTTTTGCCAGTTACGGCCAAGGTTATGCGAACAGTACAGACGCGACTGGCCGTTGGTACGGTGGTGAAGCAACCGGCCAGTTAATTTCGCCTGAATTTACCATCACCCAAGCTTACATTAATTTATTAACAGGCGGCGGCACCAATCAGTTTGACACAGCTAACCCAACTGCAATTGTTTTACGCGTTAACGGCAAAATTGTTCGCCATGCAACTGGCAACGGCTTAGCAACAGAGCTTGCCTGGACGAGTTGGGATACCAGCGGATTAGTCGGCCAACAAGCGGTAATTGAAATTATCGACCAACACGACAATACAGTTAACGATGGCAGTTTGCCGTTTATTTTAGTCGATGAAATTCGCCAAGCAGATAAAGCAGCGGCCACGCCACTTACCTCATCAATTGTCAGCCAAGTTGAAGGCCATAAAGTGCCACTGCAACTGAATATGGGTGATGCAAACCCATATTATGAAAACGGCGAGTTTTATATCTACTACTTACAAAACTCGGGCTATCATTCTTGGTATTTATCTAAAACAGATGATTTATTAGCCGGCACTTTTACTGAAGAAGTGTTAGCCGCATCGGGCGACCATACAGCGCAAGACCAATGGACTGGCTCAGGCAGTGTAATGAAAGACCAAAACGGTCAATATCATTTATTTTATACCGGCCACAATAAAAACCACTTCCCTGTTGAAGCGGTAATGCATGCTGTTGCCACAGACAATACCTTAAAAAATTGGCAAACCATTGGCCAGCATACTTTTAGCGGTAACAACGGCTATAGCGATTATGATTTTCGTGACCCATTTGTATTTTGGAATGAAGACGAGCAACGCTATTGGATGCTAATTACCACACGCTACAACAACCAAGCGGCTATTGGTTTGTATACATCTACCGACTTAGCCGACTGGACTGCGCAAGCACCGCTATATAGCGAAAGTTCGCCATTAAATTTAGAAGTGCCTGAGTATTTTAAATTAACCGAAACACCTTTTATTGTGTATTCCGACCAACGCAGCGAATCGCCCGTAGTTAAATATTTAATTAACCAAGATAATCAGTGGATTAAACCAAGTTTTGATGCGCTAGACGGCAGATACTTTTATGCTGCACGCTCAGCTGGGCCAGAAAATGAGCGTTTATTATTTGGTTGGGTGCCGCACACAGATGGCCGCAACGATGGTGCTGCGCCAAACTGGGGTGGCGATTTACTGATGCACCAATTGCACAAAAAACCAACTGGCGAGTTAGCAGTTAAATTTCCGGAAAAATTAAAACAGCAAATGAGCCAACAAATGCCAGTAGATAACCTACAAGCAAATAAAGGTGTACGCAGTTTTAATAAGGGTCGTTTCGCAAACTCAGCGTTACTTGTGCTGCCGAAAGGACAATTTTTGTTACCTGCAGCCAGCAATAAAAACTTGATTGAACTGTCGGTAGTCAGCAAAAACACCAATGCAAAATTGGCAGTGCTACTAAGCAGCGATAAACACTCTGTTCAGTACAAAATACTGCTTAACAGCGCCCAAAATAAAGCGATGTTGTTGCAAGAGATTAATGGCCAGCAAAATATGATTGCTGAAGTTGCAGTACAACTTGACCCGAAAAAAGATATACAACTACAACTGTATTCTGATCCGCAATCGGGCGTTGGCTCGCTCTATATCAACCAAGACAAAGCCCTAAGCTTTAGGTTATACCAACTCAAAGATTACCAAGTTGGCCTTGAAGCAATAAAAGGAATGTTTGAAGTAAAAGAAATGGTTCGAATTGGTTTGTAGATTAGGTGATAAATAAACTAGGTAGTCGGTTTTGGCTACCTAGTGGTGTTTGGTTTGGTGTTTGTGTTGCAGAGGCAGAAGCTTAGCTGTAGGGTATTATGCATCGGCTAACTAGTTTAGCGGACTTAATCAAAATACGAAACAACAAGTTTTACGCCTCCTTCATCGGTTCATGCGCCGCAATGCTTTGTTAGGCGAACGAAAATATGACTGATTGCCTAATAGCCATTTTGAATCAACTGTCCGACCAACAAGTTTTTCAATAACGCTAGATTCAGCACTTGCATTCGGAAAAGACAGTCCACGCTTTATCTCAGCACCCGAGATATAGACATACATATTTTCATAAAGATAATCACACCCCATCAAACACACCGGCATTACAATATACGGGTCTAGTCGTTCTGCATCATTACAATCTGTTCTCAGCTTTTTATGAGCGGCGACTAATGTATTTACGCTGAACTCTAATCCGCAAATAGCGCAGTTTTCATGCGTTTTATCTTTAAATAGCCACTCTTGTAATATGTGCTGTTCTCTTCTTGCTATTTGTTCTCTTGTTTCATCCGTCCCTGATTCTAAAAGCTTTCTTAGTCTACGAAGATAACTTTCATAGGCATCAATATCTAAATCATCACCCTGTACGGCACCTCTATTACCAATAAGGCTGTATACATGATGCCTTCGACCTTTAGTCTTATCTACATATACTAAAGGTGAAAAATTTGTCGTTTTTAGTATATGTGGTCTTCCATAATTTTTATTATCTAAGTATTTATCGAGCTCTGGAAATGATGCGCTTTGCCCATAGTTAAAAAAAGATATCAAATCCTCTTCTATTTTATTAAGCGTTGTGGTTTCGCCTATAAATTTTAATCCAAGATCTGTGTTAACCATGTATACAGAACTTCTTAAGTATTCCTCAATAATTTCCGCGGGTGGGTACGGATACTTGTAGCTCCTACCATCAAGGGCATTTCTATACGTTTCAGCCAGCCTAGTTGGGTTGCAATATTCAATAATCCCAAAAACTTTTTCGCTATAGTTGATAATAGTGTTATCTCTGTTCTCAAAAATATACCAGTAGTCATCGCTAATTACACGAACCCAAGACGTAGGCGAGCTTTCAATTAATAATGCAATGAGCGAATAATATTGACCAAGCTCATCTCTTAATAATGCAATGAGCGAATAATATTGACCAAGCTCATCTCTTAAATAATTTAAGTTCGCAATACCACAACGACCAGGTAAACCTTGTGCTTTTTTAAGCAACTTCCGAATATCCTTAACAATGGAATCCCTAATTAAGAACAAATTTTTGTTGGTTTCAATCGAGTTTCTCGTGGCGGGCTTTAATTCTGGAGTGTAAAAGTCAAAATCACAATCAAGGTTTACATCATCAATTAGATTAAAGATCCCCTTTAAATGACGCCCCCTATCGATTAGTTCAGCTTGATATATTTCCTTTTCAAGATCTGAGAAAAGCCAGAACGCTTTGGACTGCAAAATTTGAACAAAATCATTTAAAGAAGGAATAGAATGTTTGGTGGCATTGTCTCTGAACTTGGAATTAAGCAGTTGCCTAATTCTTTCTCTGCTACCAACACCAAACCGGTTTGCAGTTTCCTCTAATGTAGGCCAAGGCGATTCATTTAGGCCATAGTAAAATTTGACAATTTCAACATCCCTTGCCTTATTGGCTCCATTCTTGATGCTGCTTTCTAGAAATTCTGCTAATTCATTTTCAATGCCCATCTATACCCCTTGGCCGATGAATAGCCTAACACCGCACTCTGCGGCAAATTTGGAACACAGCGGAAAGACGTTCCGACAGCCTGCGCATGTCATATATTGCCGCGCCTACGATCAATGAGTTTAAAAATTACTGATGCGATAAGTGAGCCTAAGATACCAAGAGCAAAACCAATACCTAAATCAAGCCACTTATTTTGTTGAGCCCGCTGCTCCTGAACCTTGAAAATAGCTTCGACTACCTCTGATTGAGAATTAACGATAGGCTCAAGTTCAGAGCGTTTTTTCTCAAGCGAAGAAATTACAGCCTGCTTCTCGTTCAGCTGTTGTTTTTGAAGCTGTATAAATGCTGATAGCTTAGTTAAGCCTTCGTCTAGCTTTTCCAGCTCTTGAATTTGAACCACAACATCTTTTGGAGCATTTTTCTTAAAATCACGATCTTTTAAGTATTCAGTGGTGGAAACAGCTACAACTACAAGGGTAATGCTGAAAAATATACCGAAGATCGTAAGCTTAGGATTTCGTTTATAAGACTCTGATATCAGGTCTGCCAGTATTGTAGAAACGTCCATACTCATATTGATTCGTTTTTATGCATAACGTTTTAGTATTCATTCACACGTATTTTGCGTGAATGAATCATTTTGTGAAGGGGCAAACGGAGCTGTTCTTTGGTTTGAGTTATGCTATAGGAATTTGCTTTTTCAAGCCTAATTGGTCTACCAGATTCTTTCCTTGTCATTTGCATTTCATAAATCCATCAAAAGCCTATTTACGCGTTGAGTTCCATCAATTTAAGCCAATTGGGCCTCCGATTGCAACTTTATTTTTCACAAGGAAAGTAAGGGGCGAACTGAGCGAACAAGCTTAGTTAACATAATGATTTTTTAATACTAAAAACTTCAGCTTAGTAATTTTCAGAAGAACTAAGAATTGAAGGAAAAACCCCATTCAGCGCAATCTTCACAACTGCGCCAAATAGGTATTTTTTATAGAGGAACTACCAAATAGACTTTAACTGACTAATTTGCCAGCTTGTTACTAAGCTGCTTTTATCAGATTGCAATTGAATTTGCTCAAATGGTTTGTTTGGAAAAACCAACGAGGTAATGGTTGCTTTACCGTCATCCACAAATACTTCAATTGAACCAACGTCTTGCACTATGCGCACTGAGTATTGTTGTTTAGTTTCAATTGGTGCGGTTTGTACCATAGGAAAGTCTTCATCAAACCTTTGCTGCCCTGCTTGGGTTCTGTCTACCGACAGCAAACCTGTTGCTTTGTTTAAACTAATAACTGCTTGTTCGTTTAAATTATTGGCTAACACTATGGTAAACTCGCTCGCTTGTTGCATATCTACTTCAAGCGAAATATCGGCCAACTCAGTGGTCAGTTTTGCTTTTTTGTCTAAGCTAACTGTTTGTTTTACTGCTAAGTTACTACCTTTAGCAGTGTTTTGTTGCAAGGCGTCTAATTCTGCAGTAGGTACTGAGGCTACACGGTAACCTTTGGCTGTTTTATGCAGTTTCAGTTCTCTTGGTACTGTCATTGCACCGCGCCATTGGTCGGTTGGTACTTCGTTGGCGTATGCCCAGTTATTCATCCAGCCTATAAACAAGTGGCGGCCATCTTCAATGCCCGACCAAGTTACACCGGCATAATTATCTGCGCCATAATCCAACCATACTGCTGGCTCTATTGCTGATTTTGCAGGCGCGTCGGCAAATGCAATTTGGTCTACTGAAATATGTCCCCAAGGGCCAATTGCGTTGTCGACAATTTCTAAATGCGCTTGTTTGCCTTGCCATTTGCTTACGTCCCAACTGGCAATAGACATACTGCCTGAGTTTTTGCCGGTAGCTGATGCAATAATTTCATCGTCAACAATTAGGTTCATGGCCGCATCTTTTGGATATTTACCACCAGCTATCACAAAGTTAATGTAAGCTTTCTCTATACTGAATGGTTGGCTAATAAGTTTGCCGCGTGATGCATCGCCAGTATTAAACGAGTTGGCAAGCTGCATACCATAACGGCCGATAAATTCGTTTTCTCTTGCACGAATAGGCGATTGTTTAAACGAGTCACCTTGTTTTTGCCATTTAGCTAAACTGCCTTCGAAGTCTTCGAATATATAGTCTTGCGGGAATACAGCCGGAATTTTGCTTACTTCAGCTTTAAACTGTGAGTCCATTTTGAAGGTTTTACCGTCAAAGTCGCCAACAAAATATTGTGTGCCCGAGCCACCATTTGGCCCTCCTGGGTTTAAGCTAACTAACAGCACATATTTTTCTTCGGTTGAACCTTCAACCTGCATTTTAATTAAATCTGGGCATTCCCAATAACCACCATGCGCGCCGTATTCTGCGCCAAAATCACTTAGGTGGTGCCAGTTTTTTAAATTGGCTGATGCATAAAAGCCAATGCGGTTTTGCACGGCTAATGCCATTACCCATTGGTTTGACTCGTCATGCCAAAATACTTTTGGGTCACGAAAATCGGCAATTTTGCCACCTTCTAATACTGGGTTGCCCGCGTATTTTTGCCAACTGCGGCCATTGTCTAAACTGTAGGCTAATGCTTGTGTTTGCACGTTTTCCGCTCTAGCAGCTTCGGCAACTTTGTTGTGGTAGGTAAATATGGCAACTAACGGTGGGTTTTCTGCTGTACCTAAACCTGAGGTGTTGTGTGTATCTACCACTGCACTGCCGGAAAATATCCAACCTTTGTCGTCAGGAAATAACGCTATGGGTAATTCTTGCCAGTGAACTAAATCTTTAGAAACCGCATGACCCCAGTGCATCGGCCCCCACTTTGTGCCATCTGGATAATGTTGAAAAAACAAATGGTATTCACCATTGTGATAAACCATGCCGTTGGGGTCGTTCATCCAACCTTGTTGCGGGGAAAAGTGAAATTGTAATCTATGGTGTTGAAAGTATTCAGGTTTTGATGTGGTTAATTTAACTGCTCGATTTGCGTTAACCGCCGTGGGTAAGGAGGTTAACCCCGCAGTCATCGACAGTGCAACTAACCAAGTTAATTTTCTAAGCTTCATAACAATACAACTCAATAAAAAGGTAAAGAAAGCAGCGCCACCAGACTCAGCACTGACTGGTGGCGCCAATTCTGATCATGGGGATCAGAAAACTTTTTGCACTAAATTAACGTGAATATCGGTTTAAATCGGTAACGCTAACGCCATCGGCTGTGCTATAAAAACCAATTTGATAGTCTTTAAGTTCATACAATCTGAAGCTCAAGGCTCTATAACCATTTAAGTATAGCGCAGCAACACCGGCTTCAGGGTCAGCAATTAACTCACAATCAATGCCACTGGCTGCGTCTAACGGCAAACTGACTTTAGGATTAAATTGATTGTTTTCATCCGCATTAAAATAGAATTTTGCCTGATTGTTTGCCGCATCTAATTCAACATACGCACGTTTATCACCACCTTCAGCTAAAGGTTTGACCAGCGCTAAACCAAACTTAGCATCTGCATTCGAGCTTGATAGTTTAAAGCTCCAACGATTTTTAACATCTGAAGCTGCAAGCGTGGTTAAGCTTTGCGCTTGTAAATCAAAACCTGTTGCGGTTGCCGAGGCCGAACCTTCACTAAATACAGAATCTGTTACCATTGTTTTGGCTAAACCTGTACGTAATTTTTCCGGTAGCTCAACGGCCAGTTCACCGTCTTTTAATTTAACTTGGTGAACCATTAAGTCGCCACCCCAGTCAGGATTTGCACCGTCTTTACGACCAAAGTTATGCGCAACCCAACCAAATAATAATCGTTCTTCTGCATGCCCAGCTGTACGCGCTGCATAATAAGCTCTGCCGTCTAATGCGCTATTATTTGCCAATACCCAAGCGTCATTTTGTTTGGTTAAGACTTTAACTTGGCGTGAATTGTCACGTTGGTCAGAAAAAACAATAAATGGTGTGCCATCTAACTCAAAATAATCAGCCACTTCTAAATTTAGGTTTGAAGTTTCAGTATAAAGTGGCGGCTGCGCACTCCAACTTGTTAGGTTTTCTGATGTATATAAACCAATTGCTGCTTTGTTTTGATAACGCGTGGTGATTAACATCCAATACTTGCTTTCCGCTTCATTCCAAAAAACTAACGGATCTCTAAAATCAAAATCGCTATAACCATCAGAGCCACTAAAAGTGTCTGCTGGTATTGGCTGCCAATTTGTTAAGGTGTTATCGGTCGCTTTAGCATGCATCACAGTTTCAACCGGAGTTAAATCACGATTGTGACCTGTGTAAAACATATGATAACTGCCATCTTGTGCTTTAATTACACTACCTGAGCCAATCCACTGATCTGCTTTGCTTGCATTACCTGAAGCAGGCAATACTGTTTGTGGGAAGCTCGATGTTATTAAATCTGAAGTTTTGGCCATTGCCCAAGAATGAAAACCAAGGTTTTCTAGATAATAAATATAGTATTCACCATTATCATAAAACGGGTTTGGATCGCCTAAATCTAATACTAGGTTTTGATTGTGGCCAGAATCACTGGTAACCACTGCGGATGCAATAGGTTGCGCCGCGGCTCTATCGGCTTGGCGAATTTCATCAACTAAGACAAATGCAAGTGAACCATCATCTTCGACTGCATCATGCTGGTCGATTATTTCAATTACAGCTTGTTGGCCATTGAGTGCTGCTACGTCCCAGCTATGCCAATCAACTTTATTCTCTTCACCATTGCCAGTTGCGTGGCGAACAATTTTGCCGTTTACTCGCAATACAACGGCTGTTGCTTTGTCCGACGTATATTGGTTAGTACCGCCACCAATTAAAAAATTAATATAATTTTTATTAATGACAAACTCAGGCGTGATCACAGAGCCTGTTGCAGCATCACCCAGCCAACCTAAATTGGTTCCATCTGCTTCAAAAGCATCTGTTCGGCTAGAAAAAGCACGTTCACCAACATGGTTGGTAACATCTGCAGCCCACCAGCCACCATCGAGTTTAATCATATCGCCAGTAGCACGGAAACTATGGTTTTGATAACTATTAAATTGACCACAACAAAACTCAAAACCCGCTATATTTTGGTTTACATCCGTTTGACGAACAAATGCAGCTTCGCCCGTTGTTGCCGGAGCACTGGTTAACGTGGCTGAGGTTTTAACTATATTATTCGCCGAAGGTCGCACTGCAGCTTTATCTGCTGCTCTAAATTCATCCGCTAGAATATAAGCTAATGCAGCATCAGAACGGTCGTCTATATGCATATCAACAAATTCGATCCATGCGGTTTTACCTTGGTAGTCAGTAACGTCCCAAGTCTGCCAATCTATTCTATTGTGTTGATTATTACCGCTGGCACTTCTGACAACTTGTTGATCAACAACCAATAAAACACTCGTTGCATTGGCAGTACCATATTGATTGCTACCACCACCGACTAAAAAGTTAATATATTTTTTCTCTATACTAAATTCTGGTGAGCGAATGCTCCCTGTTGCACTTGGCCCCACTTGCGCGGCTGAGGTGTCATCATCGTTGTCGTATCCATCACCATAACTAGAAAATACCCTTTCGCCAATATGCCCGGCTACATCTGCGCCCCAAAAACCACCATCTAATTGAATAAAATCGCCGGTAGCATTGGTAAACTCGTGTTCTTGATATGTGTCGTAACCACCACAACAAAACTCAAACCCAGCAATATTTTGGTTTGCATCATTTGCACGCACAAAAAGGCTGGCGCCTTCTGTTTCAGGTGTATCGGTTAAAACGATGTCACTGCCGTTTCCACCATCACCACCGTCGTCGCCATCATCGCCACCGTTGTTGTCGCCTCCCGGATTTAGGATATCGTCTGCGGTTTGCCCTTCTTGCAAAATAACAACTTCAACATTGTCATTATTGACACTTTTGTCTCCCGGATCGGCAGTGCCTGTGCCGCATGCAGATAAAATTGCCACCCCAGACAATAATGTGCACTGTTGTACTATCTTGTTAAGTTTAAATTTGTTAAGCATTTTACTAGCCTCTTTAATTTATTTTTACAACGTTGTCATTCTTAAGGATGACTTTGTTGTGCTATAAAACTTTAAATTAACTCGTTAAACATCCATACAGCTTAGTAAAACTAGACGAATATGTAGAGTAAATTATCTTGTGTACCGCAATTATTTTTACAACGTTGTCTATTTATAAACTAATAAATGGCCTATATCAAATATAATTTACAAAATTTAGCAAAAATTTAAGCATTTTTTGCACAATAGCTAGGTAAATTTTGACAACGTTGCCCATTATATAGTTAAATAGGCCATTGTTTTTACAGAATAATGCCCAATGGTTACGATCAAACAAGTCGCTGAATTGGCAGGCGTTTCATTTAAAACTGTTGCTCGAGTTGTTAACAAAGAGCCAGGTGTTAAAGCTTATAATGTTGAAAAAGTTGAAGATGCTATTGCCAAGCTGGGTTATAGGCCAAATAAAGCAGCCAGTTTAGTGCGCAAAAAACAAAGTGACGTTATTGGTTTTATATCTGACGAAATTTCTACCACACCTGCTTCCGTTGCCATTTTAAAAGGTGCCCAAGATATGGCTTGGGAGCAAGGTAAAACCCTTATGGTGTTTAACTTAGATCCTAAACGTCCAAACAAAGACAAACTGTATGAAGAGTGTTTGCAACACCGCTCTGAAGGCATCATTTATGGCGCTATGTATCATCAGTCAGTCGAATTTTCTGAATTATTTAAAACCTTGCCGACCGTATTGGTGAATTGTGTTAGCACCCATAACGACTTTACCTCAATAGTACCAGACGACGAACTTGCGGGTTATTACGTCACCAAACAACTCTTGTACAAAGGCTATCGCCGTATCGCGTTTTTAAACTTAAACCCAGAAATAATGGCGGCACAACAACGCCAGCAAGGTTTTTTAAAAGCCATGCAAGAGTATGGTATTCCTGAAAAGCAATGGCGTATCGATACTATTGAACAAGTTGTTGAAGGCCGCACCGTCAATATTGCCGGTGAAGTGGCTAAACAAGTTATACAGGAATTCAAACCCGATGCGGTATTATGTGGCAAAGATTTAGCCGCGATAAAAGTATATCTAGTATTGGAGCGATTAGGCTTAACCATAGGTAAAGATATTGGAGTCGCCAGCTTTGATAATTGGCACGATATTCCAGAAATATTAGAACCACAACTTTCAACTATGGCGCTTCCCTACTATGAAATGGGGCGCATGGCCGTTGCGCAAATATTGAGCTTAATAACGAATAACAACAAAGCCGAGCAACCGACTCATTACAAAGTACCGTGTTTGTTGTTTGATCGTAAATCCTTTTAAACAGTTTAATCTTTGTACAGATGCCAAACTTTTAACAATAATCAACCGAGCAAAACTGTTATAGTACAAAAACATTTTAATATTGTTTAAATTTTATACTGGACATTACGCAGAGATACTGTACACTTTCCGCAGCTTGAAGAAGCAATCAAATTTACATCCTACATTTCGCTGTTTTATTCGTAATAAATACCTCGTTCTGCAGTTTTAAGTTCATGTCTCCACAAGCTAAACCCGCCGATATACGGCATTATTTTTTTAAGAACTAGGATATATTATGTCTAATAAAGTTAAAGGAACCGTTAAGTGGTTCAACGAAGAGAAAGGTTTTGGTTTTATCGCTCAAGAGTCTGGCGCTGACGTATTCGCACATTACAGCTCAATTGCTAGCGAAGGCTTCAAAACATTAACTGAAGGTCAAGCTGTTGAGTTCAATGTAACTCAAGGTGCTAAAGGCCCTCAAGCTGAAAACATTGTTGCTATTTAATATTAGCTAACAATTGTTTGAAGAAAGGCAAGCCAATGGCTTGCCTTTTTTGTTATTTCGCGCTGCTGCTCAAATGCACATGGTCAAAACTAACAAACCCACAACCACCTTGTTCTTCATCAAACACAACCACTTGCACAAATTGGCCAATATAATCTGTTAAATCGATTGTTTGCCAATGTTGGTCACCTAAGATACGCGAGTCAGCACAGGAGTTTGGCGTAAATTGTGTAATGACAGCATCGTTTGCAGGATTAATTACTTTTAAACCAACAGGTGCACCACCGTTCCCCCCTGACATTAAAAAGTTCAAGTGCGGTCTAGCTGCATCTATTTTAAATGTCGGAGAAGTTAACGTACCCACTGGCTGGTCACAACCATTCGCATTATTGTTTAACTCACAAGTACTAACCGCATTTGTACCCACTTTAGCTGCATCATTAAAACTAGTGGTGCCAGCCCAAGCGCTATCATCGGTTGGGTTTAGAAAATCACCTGTCGCGACCCAGCCATCTGCGAGCATAGCTGAAGGGTTGTCGAAACTACCTATCACTTGCGTAAACGAATCAGCATTGACTGTCACATTGGTTAATGTTTCATCAGGGTTTGCTTCAGCATAATCTGTCGCAGTAAAGTTGAAATCTACATAGTTGGGGTCAACGGCTTGGCCTGAGGTTAAGTGAATATGATCAACACTGATAAAACCACAACCACCGGTTTCATTGTCAAACACTTGTACTTTTACCTGTTGGCCGACATACGCCGACAAATCAATGGTTTTCCAATGACTATCGTTTTTTACGTAAGCATCGCCACAAGTACCAGGGTTTAACCTTGCTAGTTCAGCATCGGTTGCATCTAACACCCGAATGCCGACATCATTCGTCATTTCGGCGTTACCACCAGAAATTAACATGGCTAGGGTAGATTGATCTGCGCTTACATCAAATAACGATGAAGTAAGCGTCCCCGTACTCGCATCACACGGATTGCCGTTTAACTCACAAGTTGTTGTGCCACCATTACCTACTCGCGCAGCATCTGCTCTAGCGGTCGTTAAACTATGCCATGCGTCTGCTGATGCCGGAATCGCAAAATCACCGGTTGCAACCCAACCATCCATAATCATTGCTTGTGCATGATCAAATGAGCCAATGACATTTGAATCAGAATCTTGATATGGCAAACTTACGCCGTATGTTAAGTTGGCACTTTGCTCTGCAGTTAAAGTGACAGTGCCGCCGTCAATCATGCTATCGTCTTTGGCTATATCACTTTGGAACAAGTGGTCAAAACTGACAAAACCACAACCGCCCGACTCTTCATCATAAAATTGTGCTCGAATATTCGCGCCTTTTAATACGCTGGCTTGTATTACCGTCCAATCGTCATCACCGTCAATATTTGCAGGGCCACAACTCGCTGGTGAATAGTTATGTAATAAATTCCCCGCTGTATCTAACACTCGAATACCCACAGCCTTGCTATTGTTTTCGCCACCCGCGAGCAAGGTATATAAGTTGTCTTTCGTTAAGGTAAATATTGGCGAAGTTAAACGACCAGTGCTTGGGTCACATCCTTTGGCATTACCATTCATTTCACAGGTGCTTACTGCGCCATCACCTATTTGTGCCGACGCACTATTTACTGTTGTACCACGCCAAACCCCTTCGGTAGCAGGGTTTGCAAAATCACCAGAAGCCGACCAGCCTTGTGCAAGCGTCGTTTGTGCGCCGTCAAATCTACCAATCACCAAAGAATTGTTTTGACCGTCAGCAGGCAAAGTTGCATTAAATACTTTGTTGGCTTTAAACAAAATTGAAGTCGACATTGCTGCTTGACCAAATAATTCAGGATCAACTTGAGTAAAAGCTTGCGGTGCTATGCTAAAGGTGACCAATTGATCTTGGTTTTGATAGCCCTCAGCAGTACCTGAAAGTTGAATATCGACTTGATTGTCAGCGACTCTAGTTAAAGTAAAATCTAGACCTGTTGGTAAGTTTTGTGTTGTCCAATGAGCTTTATCAACAGGGTCGACAAAGGTGTTATTGGTTAACGCAACGGAAATAGTCTGACCACTTTCAGAACCTTCACTTATGCTAGCTTGCGTATCTCCACCTATGGTTAACTCGGCAGAGGTGACCACCTCAACTTCAGCGGTAATCGTTGGGCCGAATCCCCTAACGTCTGCCGGAACAGGCATAGAGACAAACTGACCTGCCGCAATACTCAGCTCGATATTAGAAATATTGGCATCAAAGTCATCACTCGAATTGCCAGATAAGGTAATTTCAGCTGTCTTGTCGTCAATGCGATTAATGCTAGCTAAGCTCACACCATTTGGTAAGTTTGTAGCTTGCCAGCCAGCAATATTGAGCGTTTGCGCAAAGGTGTTATTGGCAACACTAACGGTAATAATTTCACCATCTTCTTTTTCTTCAACAATGCCATCGGCATCAGCTTTCGCAGCAATAAAGGTGCGTTTATTTTGCATGTCAGCCAATTGATACACTTGTACTTGGGTAAATCTGGTATCTGCTGCTTGCGAGTACAGAGCTATATTGTTGCTGTCATCTTTTGTTGGATAAATCCTAAAAGAAAAGGCAGCTTTGTCGTTGATAAATACATCTACTACTGAACCATCAACAAATATATGGAATTTTTCTGGTTTACCAAAAGCGGTTTCGTCATAACTGCCCGCTTGTTCGGTTAACTCAAACGCGCTGCTAGAAGTGGTTGATTTTGTTTTATCTAATACAATATTTTTGTTGATCGCATCGTAATAAATAACCGTTTTTTCTTCGCCATCAGCAGAAGCAGCAATTACCACACCGTACTTGTTCGCTGTTTCGCTGGCATCTAATTCAGCGATAATTTCTACACGGCGCCCTTTCGCCTCTAGCAAAGTTTCGCCATTCACTACCAAGTTAGATTGCTCGCGTACACTGTTGTTTAAACGTAAATCACTCAACTGCGCTGCCGGCGCTTGTTGAATTGTCGCACCGTCTGCTGCTAACGACCAAACTCGAGGCGCCGAAAAAGTTTGAGTCCAACCTGCCGCTAATTGAGCTTCAGATGAACGTCTTTCGTCGACTATACCAATTGCTGTTAATAGGCCATCAGCATTGCGCGCAACCGTTGGGGATATATGGCCGACAATTAAATCTAAATATTTTGCTTGGGTATTGTCCGGAACAAACTGCCCATTGGTCCAACTACCAATCCAATATAAACCTCTAGGCTTATAACCATTGCCAACCGGATTAACTAACAGCATATACTTGTCGTCAGAAATTTTTTCAAAAACAGGCATTTCCCATAAAACACTGGCTAACCCGTCTTTTGAGCCATCAGGGGCTGTAAGAACTGAAAAATCAGCCATGAAGGAACTGCTTTGCCAGCTGTTAATGTCCGAAATATCAGAGGTAGATAGATGCAGCAAGGCACCATGTCCGCTCTTTATTGCGCCAACTATCATGTGCCAAGTATCGCCGTCTTTCCATAGATAAGGGTCGCGCATATCATCAACCCCAGTTCGATCAATAATCGGTCCTAACTTTGTCCAGTTTTTTAGATCGTTATCCTGACTGGTTGCGACCGCGACCCCTGGGTTAAAAGGCCCAGTATGATTCACATTGGTGTAAAACGCATAGGCTGTGTCACCTTCAACAACCACATCACCTGACCATATACCCTTCATATCAAACCCGTTAGTACCGCCCTGTTCTACCTCAGGCCAAAGTGCATCTTGCATATGTGTCCAATTAACAAAATTATCCGACATCATATGGCCCCAATGCATTTGTGTTTTAAAAGGGCCGTTAGGAGTACGTTGGTAAAACATGTGATACTTGCCATCAAACTCTACTAAACCGTGTGGTTCGTTAGCCCAATTGGCTGGCGGCATAGCGTGAAAAATAGGTCGAAGTGGGTCGTCAATAAAACGGCTCTCCGGTGTTTCCAACGAGATTGTACCTAACGGATGATTGTCATCTTTTATCTGAATGTTTGCGGTAAATGCTTCAGCCAATTTACTGCCTTGATATATCTTAACTTCGTCAAAAGCGCCATTTAATCCATTAATCACTGAAAAAGGCCCAGAAGATGTGGTTGCATGACTTTTTGCAATGAGTAAACTAGAATCAACGTTGTCAATTTCACCACCAATAGGGTTAGCCTCTGTTGAAGCGACTTCTACTCCATTTAAATAAAGTTTGATACTACCGTTAAAACCATCTACCACAGCGGCTACGTGGTTCCAGCTATACAGAGGGAAAACTTCTGGTGCTGGTAAGTTATACATAGTGCCGTCAATTGATACATTAAATTGCCATTGACCAAATGTATTAATATCTAAACTAAAACCTTTGCCATCTTTCATTTTTGAAATGAACGAGGCTGGCGATAAATTCGCATGGCCGGTTTCGTGGTCACTCGGATAACTTTCTAATGCAACCCAAGTCTCTATGGTCATTTCAGATAAATTGGCTAAATCAGGGTTGCCCGTCACCCAAGTAGAAAAACCATCGGTGCGTAATGCATTCCCTTGCACACCTAACACTCGCTCTGGTTTTAAAAACGTATTGCTTACACTATAAGCAGCTTGATTAACTTGATTTATAGCTTCTGTGCTTCCGGTTTGCTCGTTAAAATTTAGATAAACCATTTCTGTTAAAGCGACACGCTCTTCAGGTGATGGTGTCGGCTCTGGTGTTGGTTGTCCAATAACCTCTACATCCGACGCGTCGATAGTTGCTTTATTATCGAGTATACAACCGCTTAACGAACTAGTTGCCAACGCAACTAGGCTTAATTTTAATATATTATTTGTATTCATAAATTTTCCAATGGTGCTGAACAAAAGAAAAACAACGTTGTTTAAACAATACAGCACACAATGAAAATTTACAAGTATTTAACTTTTGTCCATAACCGCACTGCTATATTGCTGTGCGATTAAATCAAAAACTCTGCGCACTCTTAAGCTGGTGCGCAGTTCTTGATGGCTTACCAACCAAACATCCAATGTCATGGTTGCGCCCATATCCGCAAAAGCTTTGACTAAGTTTGGCTCACGGTTGCCCATATCTTCTGGCATAAAAACTAAACCTTGTCCTTGTTTGCACAACTCAATTTGAAGAGGTTGAAACGAAGTTAATAATGAGAAATTTTTCTGGCTAAGTGCCCAGCCTTGTTGATTCAGAATATCAATTACTGTGTTTGAATCGTCAAATCCGATTATTTGAATATCCGTTAACTCGGATAGTTTGCTGGCAGCAGAAAAGCCTTGTAGATATTCAGCTGTGCCGTATAACCAAATAACTTCTTGGCCAAGTTTTTTAGCAATCAAGTCATTTTGTTTTGGATAATAGCTTCTAATTGCGATATCAGCTTCACGCTTTTTTAAATCGCTGGTGTTATTAGTTACTACAACTTCAATGCGTATACCGGGCTCTAACTGGCGAATCGTGCGCAAAATTTTTGGCAATACATAAGTTGCCGTTAGTTCGCTAACAGAAAGCGTAACCCTTCCTTCAAGTTGTTGTGATTGCCCTGTTACTGCTAGTGAAAATTTTAGCGCTTCATCGCCCATTGAACGGGCATGTTGTAATAACTCTACGCCACTTTCGGTTAATACTAAACGCTGACCGACTCGCTCAAATAACATAAGTTTCAGCTCAGCTTCCAATGCATAAATTTGCCGGCTTAGTGTAGGTTGAGTTAACCCAAGCGCTTTGGCAGCAGCCGACAAGGAACCTTCTTCCGCTGTGGCTAAAAATGAGCGAATGTGGTTCCAATCGAATTTTATTGAATTCCAGTTCATGCGTTTTTGTATACCAACCATACATTTTATAGCGTATTAATTTAATTATTGTATAGGTAAAGTAGCCGAAGTACATAACGATATGGAGAGATATATGACAATCTTAGTTGTAGGTGCAAGTGGTGCTACTGGCAGATTAGTCGTTGAAAAACTGCTGGCTGAAGGTCAAAGGGTTAAAATTATTGTTCGCTCAACTGAATATTTGCCCAATAGCCAGAAACAAAATTCAAGGTTAAACATAACACAAGCAAGCCTGCTTGATTTAACTGATGAAGAATTACAAACTCAAGTAAAAGGCTGTCACGCGGTAGTTTGTTGTTTAGGGCACAATCTCAGTTTTAAAGGGATTTATGGCCAGCCTCGTCGCCTTGTAACCAATGCAGTTAAGCGATTGTGCCAAGCTATTGAGCACACTCGACAAGAAAATGCCGATGTGCCAACCAAATTTATTTTAATGAATTCATCGGGCAAGCAAAATCAACAAGCTGGTGAAAAAATACCTATGTCACAAGCAATAGCCATAAGTATTATTCGCTATTTAATCCCACCACATGCCGACAACGAAGCCGCCGCTGATTACTTGCAAACAAACTACCCTCAACAACAGAATGTTATTGAGTGGGTCGCTGTGCGGCCTGATACCTTAATAAATGAAATAAGCGACAGTGCATACGATATATACCCAGCACCCATTCGAAATGTTATTTTTAATGCGGGCACAACCAGCAGAATTAACGTTGCACATTTTATGCTAAGTTTAATCAACCAAGCTGAGCTATGGGATAGATGGAAAATGCAAATGCCTGTGATATATAACCGCTAACTCAACACGCTTTGATAAGGAACTATTTTGAATAAAGTTATTATTTTTGGAAATTCAGGCTCAGGTAAATCAACCCTAGCAAAACAATTAGCAAATACCCAAGGGTTAGCACATTTAGATTTAGACACAATTGCTTGGTTAGATACGACACCGCCTCAGCGTATGCCGATGGCACAATCGGTTAAGTTTATCGATGACTTTTTACAGCAAAATAGCAACTGGGTGATTGAAGGTTGTTATGCTGATTTACTTGAATATGTAATGCCACAAGTAAACAAGCTGATATTTTTAAACTTAGCTGTGGCTGACTGCATAACCAATGCAAAAAACCGCCCTTGGGAGCCGCATAAATACCCAAGCAAACAAGCGCAAGATGATAATTTAGCTATGCTGATTGAATGGATTAAACAATATCCGAATCGAGACGATACCTTTTCACTAGCTGCACACAAGAAGCTGTATAAGGCGTTTGCAGGTGCGAAAGAAGTTCGAACTGAAAATGCTAAATACGACTAGCAGGCTAGCTAGTATACTAGTCTTCTATATCTCACACTCTAGGTAAGCGCACTGATATAGTCGTCTTGTTATCTTCATCTGAAACATCAAGTGCAATTTGCCCCTCTTGAGCTTCAGTTAATAATTTAGCCGAATAAGTCCCTAACCCTGTTCCATCTTCTTTGCCATGGGTGACAAACTTATCGAAGAAATTGGCCCTAATTTCTGCTGGCACAACCCCAAAATTACGAATAGTTACACACAATGGCGATTCATTGTGAAGAGCCACTTCTACTTTGCTCTGTTCAGGCGCTGCCTCGCAGGCATTTTTAATTAGGTTCTGAAATAAGGAGTAACAGAACATCTCATCCCCTAATATTTGAGGGGCATGCTCATCCCCAGTGACATCTGTATCAATCAAAATTGTCAGCTTTTTGGTTGCGAACGTATTGCGGGTTAAAGTGACGATACGTCGTAATATTTCACCGATTTCTACAGGCTGGGCATTAAGTTGATAGTTACCTTTTTCAATTTTGTATAATTCGGTAGACAAGTTAACCATATTGAGAGTCTGCAATGCAGCCTCTTCAGCCATATGCAATTGTTCAAGCTGTTTACTCTTCAGCGAACTCCCTTCACTAAGCGATTGAATTAAACCAATCACAGCAGCAAGTGAACCTTTTAAATCATGTCTAGAGGTAAATTCCACTTGTTCTTGCAGCTGTGCATTTTCTTGCAAAGTGTCGTAATCGTCTTGCAATTGTTTGTGTAAACGCACATAACGTAAAAAATTGCGTACTCTGGGAACCAACAAATTAGGCTCTATAGGTTTGGTCACAAAATCTACTGCGCCTAATGCTAACCCTCTACTATGCGCCTCAACACCTTCCATTGCTGTCACAAATATGATTGGAATATTTTCACCATTTGGGTGTTCACGCATTTTAGTTGCGACTTCAAATCCATCCATGTCAGGCATCATGATATCCAACAACACCAAATCTGGTGGGTTATCTGAAGTGCAAATTTCTAAGGCTCGCTTGCCATTTAAGGTGATTAATACCCTAAACTCATCTTTAAATAGTTGGTGTAACAAGGCCACATTGTCTGAGTTGTCATCGACTACTAGAATCGTGGGTTTATAGCTGATAACTTTAGTGGCTTCAGTTGGTGGAACGATAGCTTCAACAGGCTCATGAGTCGTTTTTTCTGGCTCTTTTTTAGGTGGTTTACGAGGTTTCCAACGAGAAACTTTATCTATTTTTTGAGCTAAACAATTTGTGCTATATGGTTTGACAATTAACTCACTGACCCCACAAGCGATAACCTCAATCACCCGCTCTCGACCAGCTTCACCAGTTAGCATAATAAACGGGATATGACACAAAGTTTTATTAGCTCTTACTGCTTTTAGCAGTTCTAAACCACTCATCACAGGCATATTCCAATCAGACAGTATTAAGTCAAAGGATTGCTCTAATAACAAACTCATTGCTTCGCTACCATCTTTGGCCTGGACAATTTTCATTGCGCCAAGACTGCGTAATTGGGAGCATGTCACACGCCGCATTGAATCGAAATCGTCGATTATCAATATCTTAGTGTCTTTAGTAAGTTTCATAGATTCCGTTTTTACTCGCTAAAATTTTTAGGCGTTTTTACCCGTTGCACTGGCCATATAGTCTGCTTTTTTCTCCATATCTTCATCGCTATCGGCATAACGAGCGGCAATATTTTTGAATTCATCAGCTAGATCAATAAACGCATCAACCATATCTGGGTCGAAATGGCTGCCCTTACCATCGATAATAATTTGTACCGCTTTGTCGTGAGGCATAGGGTCTTTATATACTCGACGACTAATTAATGCATCATACACATCCGCAACAGCCATCAAACGTGCAGATATTGGAATGTCATCACCTGATAGTCCCTCTGGATATCCTGAGCCATCCCACTTTTCCTGATGCCCATACGCGATTTCTTTTGCAAATGTTAAGAATGGCAACTGCACACCCAAATGCTCTTCGGCCTGAATAATGGCATCTCGTCCTAAAGTTGTGTGCGTTTTCATGATTTCAAACTCTTCAGGTTCAAACCTTCCCGGTTTTAATAAAATTCTATCGGGTATGCCAACTTTCCCTATATCGTGCAATGGAGCAGATTTGAACAAAAGCTCTATCGTTTCATCATCATTTAAAAAGTGAGCAAACCTTGGATGAAACCTTAATTTTTCAGCTAACGTTTTTACGTAGTATTGAGTGCGACGAATGTGATTGCCAGTTTCGTTATCACGAGTTTCCGCCAAAGATGCCATTGCATGAATAGTGACATCTTGTAAGGCTGTGATTTCGGAAGTTCTGCGCGCCACTTCAGACTCTAAGTATTTATTGTTGTCTTTAAGAAAATCTTGAACTGATTTGACAGAAAGGTGGGTCTTAATTCGAGCAAGTACAATTGGTGGCGAAATAGGCTTGGTAATATAGTCAGCTGCACCTAATTCTAGGCCAGTAGTCTCGTCAATAGTTTCTGTTTTAGCAGTTAGAAATATTACAGGTATGTCACGCGTTTTAATATCAGCCTTGAGTTGCTGACAGACTTCATATCCATCCATGCCTGGCATCATGATATCCAATAAAATCAAATCAGGCGCTGGGTCTGCTTGAGCTATCTTTAATGCTCTTTCTCCACTATTTGCAACTTTTACTCTATATAGTGACTTTAATAACCCTGCCATCAAGGTCAGATTATCTGGAGTATCATCTACAACTAAAATTGTTGCTTTTGTCGGATAGTTATCCTGCTCAACCATTACTTTTCTCCTTTGCTTCAATTCCCACTGCATGCCTGCGATAATATTTACCTACGCTGGCAACTTTGATTATGCGCCACAAATTCATTGTATGGCAAATTAATTGTTCTTAATCAAACAACTAGGTTCTTTCAACTGGCTGTAACACGGCTTCAATTTCAGCGGAATGTTGATTAAGTTCAGCCAGTGCTTGTTGAAAATCAAACTGTTGGATCGCATGTTCAAATCTTGTGTACACATGGCTCGCTAACACCTTACGAATGACCAAACTATTTTGCTCGAAGACTTCACAGGCTTCACTGTCATCACTTGCTAACATTCGTTGTAATTTACTAAAGATAGCTTTTGCGCCAGTTATATCCACATGCTGGATTTCAAAATCGACCTTTTGTGGTAATGCGGAGCGTAATTCAGACAATAGACTTGTTAGTTTTTGGCCAAATTGCTGCTGTAATTTAGTTATATCTTGCAGCTGCCGATTGGCAATTCGACTTTCTAAAGTCGCTGCAATATCCTGCAATTCAGTCGCGCCAATATTGCCACATACTCCTTTAGCAGTATGTGCAATCCGTTCGGCCAAAATAAAATCGCCAGATTCGAGTGCTTTATTTAACAGTTCAGCGGCATCTGCTTGGCTCATAACAAACTTGTTTAGCATAGACAAATAAGCAGCTTGTTTGCCCAATACACGTTTTAAACCCAGTTCAATGTTCAAACCATTAACAATTGGTATCTTAGGTTCATTCGCTTGTGGCAACCTCTGTTGGGCATTTTTGTTTTCCAGCGTTTTGGAAGCTTCAGTTGTGCTAACACTCGGCTTAATCCAGTGTAATAGTGTTTGGTATAATTCTTCTGGATCTATCGGTTTGGCAATATGTCCATTCATACCTGCGGCTAAACATTTCTCTTTATCTTGTGCCATTGCGTTAGCCGTCATAGCAATAATAGGCAACATGCTAAACTCTTCAAGTTTTCTTATTTCTTTAGTTGCAGACACACCATCCATTATGGGCATTTGCATATCCATCAACACGATTGCAAACGGCTTTTCAGATAATTTAACCAGAGCTTCTTTACCATGATTGGCCAACGTAACGACAAATCCAGCATCCTCTAACAACCCGGTTGCCACTTCTTGATTTAGTTCATTATCTTCAACAACTAAAATTTCAGCACCTTTGATTAAGTTAAGTTTTTGTTCTAAGTCAAACTCTGTCTCTTTAGGTTGGTTAACTTGTTGATAATGGCCCCCTAACAGCTGCATTAAGGTGTCAAATAAAATAGATGGATTTACAGGTTTAGATATAACTTCTGCTATCCCAACAGCACTGGCAGCTTGCATTGCTTCATCTCGCCCGTAAGCTGTCACCATAATAAAATGAGGAGAGCTATCTAACTGCAATGCACTAATGGCTTTAGCCGTTTCTATACCATCGAGATTAGGCATACGCCAATCTAACAAAACAACAGCGTAGGGTTGAGCCTGTTGTTCAGCTTGGTGGATTAAATCAATTGCACGCTCGCAACTATCTGCTTGATCAACATGGAAAGCCATGCCTATTAACAAAGACTCCAATACAGATCTCGCGGTATCATTATCATCAACCACTAACACTCTTTGTCCACGTAACGAGAAATCAGGGATTAAAGATTTAAACCGTTTGCGACTCTTAGCCAGTTTCGCAGTAAACCAAAAATTGCTGCCTCTGCCAAATTCACTGTCTACACCAACTTCTCCACCCATTAGTGCAGCTAACTGTTTGGATATAGCTAAACCTAAGCCTGTGCCACCATATTTACGGCTTGTCGACATATCAGCCTGTTGGAATGATTGAAATAGTTTGCTCTTTTGTTCTTCAGTTAAACCTATACCAGTATCCGCTACACTGAATTTAAGCAAATATTGTTGGTCTGTTTGCTCGACAATTTTAATTGAGATAACTATTTCACCTTGTTCGGTGAACTTAACAGCGTTGTTAGCATAGTTAATCAGAATTTGGCCAATGCGTAACGCATCACCATTTAAAAAATAGGGTACGTGTGCATCAATATCAAAAATTAACTCTAATCCTTTGGCCGTCGCTTTTTCACCAACTAAGTTAGCAACATTGTCTAGCACTTTAGCCAATTCAAAGTCAGTATGCTCTATGGTTAATTTGCCCGCTTCGATTTTAGAGAAATCTAATATATCGTTAATGATCCCTAATAAATGTTGGCCAGAATTTTGTATTTTATTCAGGTATTCCGCTTGCCTTTGGTTAAGCTCAGTTTTTAACATTAAATGAGCAATACCTATAATAGCATTCATTGGAGTTCTAATTTCGTGACTCATATTAGCTAGAAAATCAGATTTCATTTGTGTAGCTTCTTCGGCAACTTCTTTGGCTTTTTGTAACGCTTGTTCAGCTAACCGACTGGCTGTTATGTCTACAGCGACACCGTATAGGTCTGATATTTCGCCCTGCTCATTACGTACAACTTGCCCTATTGCGTGAACCCAAACAATTCGCCCATCAATTGGACGTTTATAAGCATATGTAGCATCGTATCTTGGCGCTTTACCTGTTACTGCCGCTTCAAAGCTGGCTTTTGCAGCTTCAGCTGCCTGCTTATCTCCCAGCTCTACCTGTACAAACCAATGTTCCATCAAATGATAACGCCAATTTTCATTTGGGATGTCTCCAAAGATAGATGCGGCTTGTTCAGACGAATTATAGTAACCATCCGAATTGAGAATAGGCACATGCCAATAACCAGCTTGGGTTAGTTCTAACGCTTGCTCATTTAAAAATTTTGCATGTTGCAATTGTTTCTGTGCTGCAATTCGATCACTGATATCACGAATTGAAGCACAAGCACAGACTCCCCGACCGGCCATATCCGGCAGCACACTTAAACCGATTTCGACAGGAAAATCACTGCCGTCTTTACGTATTCCTAACAGATCTTGTCCTGCGCCCATTGCTCTACTCGTGCCGGCTTGCATAAAACTGGCTCGCTTTTGCGCGTGGCCTGCTCTAGCGGCTTCGGGCAATAAGCTATCAACATTAATGCCCAACATCTCGTTTGATGAATAACCGAATAGTGCTTCAGCTTTAGGGTTACATAAAATTATTGTACCTTGCGCGTTTACGACCAACATACCATCTGGCGCAGTTTCAACAATTGCTCTAAACCAAGCTTCGGTTTGCATTAAGTCTGCTTGCTGGGCTTCCATCTCGGTTGATTGTTGTTCTAACAAAGCAGCTTGTTGTGCCATTTTTTGTGCTTGAACCTGAGTTTCAGAAAGCAAATCTTGCGTATGTAGATTACGTTCTAATAATTCCATGCTCATGCCTAAAATTGGCATTAAGTGATTGAGTAAATCTAATTCCTTCGCACTAAATTCTTGGAACGTAGCAAGCTCTAATACACCTAGCAGTTCTTCATTGTGCAAAATTGGCAGAATTATAATTTGGTTAGGTTTGGCACTGCCTAACGCAGATTCAATAACCATATAGTCGTTTGGCGGATCAACTATAGTAATAGCTGACTTTTCCAACGCGCACTGACCAACTAACCCCTCTCCAAGCTCGATACTCTGAGCTTGTTGCGACAAAGTATGGTAGCCATATCCTTTAATAGCTTTAAGCTTTTGTTCGGTTTGGTGGTACATAACGGCACAACCAATGTTAAGTAGTGGACATAATTTGGATAAAAATTCTTGTGCTAATTGAGGAAAATTATCTGCTTGTTGTAATAATGTCGCTATCTCTGATAAGTGGGTTTTTGACCACTTTTGTTCATCCATTTGTGTATAAAGTGATTTTAAGACAGCAACACCTTGAGCGATTTTGCCTGTTTCATTTGGATAGTCGGTATATGGGATGATTGTGTCACTCTTGCCACTTGCAAGTTGATCAATCGCTCGTCTCAGTTTATTTGCAGGTTTGGTTATCGACCAAGTTACAGACAACGCGATAAGTATGCCAAAAATTAAACTGATTAACATGAAGGCAATATGGAATTGCTCCGTCTGCAGTTGTCTGTCAGCCATAGCGGTTGCCATTTCTCTCGCAGCTTGTTCTTTCAAATCAACAATTTTGTCCAATGTTGTATCAGCCGCATCACCAACTTCACTGTAACGTAAACTAGAGATGTATTCTCTAGCAGTAATTTGCTCTAATGGGCTTGCTTCTATTAAAGAAACAGCTTGGTCGATATTGCGTTTATATTCAGCGAACTCTCGGTCAAATTTGTCTAACAAATTATAATTTTGTTCAAGAAAAATACTCGCGCGCGCTTTATCTAATTGGCTTTGTACATTTTGGGCAGCTTGTTCGAGCTTAAGTTTAGCGATTGCACGTTCATTTTGATCCAGAGCAAGTACCATCTGCCTTACACTTCTGCCCATTAAAATTAAATTTACGTTGGCCTCCTTTACATGTGAAATCCCAAGCAGTTTTTGCTCATATAAATCGCGAGTATCCGCACTCATTTGTTGAACACTCGAAATGGATTTAATACCGACAAACAGAACGACGGTTAATAGTGTTGCAAAACCAAAAAATAACTTGGTCGACAGTCGGCGTTTTTCGAGTAAAACCAATAAATTATTGCTACTCATATGCTCACTCCCCGTTTCCTTCAAGGCTGTGGGAGTTACCGCCCACTTTTAATTTCAACTGATTAAGCTCGACTAACGCAAGCTGAAAATCAAATTGCTGCATCGCATTATCGAATTTATGAAAAGACGCACTCGCTAATATACTCTTGATTACAGCTTTGTTTTCATCAAATACATCACACGCTTCACTGTCATCATTTGCTAACAAATTCTTCAACTTATCGACAATTTTTTGTGCTTGAGCAAACTCGACATCCACGCTTTCAGGATGATTTTCTTCTGGTAAAAACCTTTGTAATTCAGAAAGCAAATTCGTAAGTTTTTGTGCAAATAAATGATTTAAACTAGCGATATCTTCAATCTCATTTTGATTAAGATTCTGCTCCATTTTGAGGGCAATTTGTTGCAATTCAGACGCCCCGATATTTCCACAGACAGCTTTGGCTGTGTGAGCAATTCTAGAAGCGGTTACAAAATCTTGTGCGCTCAACGCATTATCCAATTTAGTAACAGTATCACTTTGTGTTGTTGCAAATTTTCGCAACATTGCAATATAAGCCGCCGGTTTGCCTAGCACGCGTTTTAGTCCTAATTGCACATCCAATCCAACTATATCAGGTAGCGGCTGCTCATCCATGTCTTTAGCATTTATTGGTACGCGTTTTGTATTTGGATTAAGGCTTCTATCTCCACTCGGTTGAATCCAATGCAATAAAGTTTTGTATAACTCTTCAGGGTCGATTGGTTTTGCAATGTGTCCGTTCATACCAGCCGCAGTGCATCTTTCTTTATCTTGTTGCATTGCGTTTGCAGTCATAGCTATCACGGGCAACATATTGTATTTTTCTATTTTTCGTATTTCTTGGGTCGCGGTAAGCCCGTCCATCACAGGCATTTGCATATCCATTAATACAACATCAAATTTATGTTCAGCTAACAAGGCAAGGGCTTCTTTGCCATCATTGGCTATTGTTACAACAAAACCAGCGTCTTCTAATAAGCCAATCGCAACTTCTTGGTTTAATTCATTGTCTTCTGCTACCAATACGGATGCTCCGCGAATTAAATCTAGTTTTGCGTTTAAGTCCCAATCATCACTAGAATGCTGATTGTCTTCTTGATAATGTCCACCAAGTATGCGCATTAACACATTAAACAAACCGGAAGGATTTATAGGTTTGAGTAGTGTTTCTTTTATACCCGCAGCCTGCGCTTGTTGAACAATCTCTTCTCTGGCATAGGCAGTGACCATGATCAATTGTGGTGGTGACTGAAGCTGTAGCGCATGAATTCCTTGAGCGGTTTCGATTCCATCCAACTTGGGCATGCACCAATCCAATAAAACGACAGCATAAGCATCATTGTCTTGCTCTGCTTGCTTGATCATCTTCAGTGCTTGCTCACCGCTATCTGCTTGATCAACTTTAAACATCATGTTGACCAATAACGATTCAATGACATTTCGGGCTACATCGTTATCGTCAACAACTAAAACTCGTAAATTTTGTAAAGAAAACTCTGGTATTAAAGACTTAAAATGACGTTTACTTTTATCTAACCAAGCGGTAAACCAAAACGTGCTGCCTTTCTCGTATTCACTTTCAACCCCAACGTCACCTTCCATCAGCTGGGCCAGTTGCTTTGATATTGCTAAGCCAAGTCCGGTTCCCCCATATTTACGGCTCGTTGACATATCAGCCTGCTGAAAAGATTGAAACAGTTTGTTTTTCTGTTCAGGGGTTAGACCTATCCCTGTATCAATCACACTAAATTTAAGGAGATATTTGTCTTCTTTATGCTCAAGTACAGATATTGAAACAATGATTTCGCCGTGGTCGGTAAACTTAACCGCATTATTGGCATAATTAATTAAAATTTGCCCTACACGTAAAGGATCACCATTTAAGTGATAAGGTACATTTGGGTCTATATCAAATACAAATTCCAAACCTTTGGCATTGGCTTTTTCGGCTATTAAATTAGCGACATTATCTAACACCTTGCCTAGCTCAAAATCAACGTGTTCAATTGATAGCTTTCCAGCTTCAATTTTAGAAAAGTCTAAGATGTCATTGATAATACCGAGTAGGTGTTTGCCCGAATTATGAATTTTAGTTAGATAATCATTTTGTTGGGCATTAAGAGTCGTTTTGTGCATTAGATGCGAAATGCCAATAATCGCGTTCATTGGGGTGCGAATTTCATGGCTCATATTCGCTAAAAAGTCTGATTTTGTTTGTGCGGCTGATTCAGCCGCATCACGCGCGACAGAAAGTTCATGTGTACGAGTGGCAACTCGCTCTTCAAGTTCACGATTGATATTTTCCAACGCGTGTTGTGCTTTAATTTGCGATGTAATATCTACTAAAGTTGTGCCTATTCCAACAATTGGTCCATGCTGTTCGTTTCTCACAAGGAAAGTTGTGATATTTACGGTTAATGTCTCACCATTTGCCTGTTTAATATGGAAATGCTGTTGCTGTTTTTGTTGTTTGTCTAACATTACTTGCTGTAATGATTTATATAAATTAACCAATTCAGTTGGTAAAGCTTCCCAAATATTAGCCCCTAGCAACTCAACTTGGTTGAGATTAAGCATGTCCTTATAAACTGAGTTACATAGCAGTAATTTCCCCTCCAGATCCCACATCGCAATACCATTTGGGGTATGCTCGCGGAAAACCCTCCCCAAATATTCTTCGCGCGCGATTTCTCGTTTAGATTGGTCCGCTTTTAGCTTCAACGTCAATATAAGCAGAGCCGCAACTCCGGTTAAGCCAATCACTACAAATGTAGCGATTTTATTGACGTAATAAGCTTCTGCTAAATCTTTTTCAACAATTGCTCCCATCTGAAATTCAGGTAACCAAATGCCTTTGCCAACAACATTTATGCCGCGATAATCAGTATAGTCTTTAAGATATTTCGTCGGTTCCCCCTGATTTTTCAACAGTGTTTGCGCAACCAAAGTTAAAGCGGCAGGTTCGTTTGCATCAGATTGTTCGGTAGGTACGCGTGCGTAGACGTTTGAAGTTAACATAAATTTTTTGTTGGGTTTGTCGGCGCTGATGAAACGTGTAGGTGAAATTATTCTTCCGTCTTCAGCAATTAAATAACCCTCGCCTGTGCTACCAGATTTACTCACCTCTAACAATTTGTACAGTGATTTTTCTGCAGATAAAATAAGACATAAAGCGCCATAAGTAACGCCACTGTGACTGATTGGAGCACAGGTTGTTTGGTAGGGGGTACCGACGGGATACACTCCCCACTTAAAAGTCTGGTGATACTTTGAGAATAATGGTCGAGTCGAAATTGTCTCTCCTGTTTCGATAACCTTTTGGGCATGCTCCCGTGAGTATACGTTTAACAAGGGTTTGCCTACCACTTCTTCATTGGCCATAGCTGCAAACCTAAGATCGGGAGACACCAAAGCATAAGCAACATAGTCATGACGAATTGCAACAAAATCTAATTGTTTTTCCAGCATCTCACGTGCAGATAAATTGTCTGGTTCATTTAATACTTTGATGGATAATTCGAGAATTTGAGGGGTGTTGGCAGTCACTTTAGCTAAATTAACTTGGCTATCTTGCATTAAGTTAATCGTTGCAACTAGGCCGTTTAACTGTGCGTCCATTTGATTTGACACTGCTCTATCTTGTGCTGCATTTAACACCACAAGCACCACTAAACAAGTTGCGACTAATACAGCTAAAGATGCACCTGCACTTCCTAGATTAAACTCAAATTTTTGCATATGTTTGATTACCGTCCAATGTAGACTGTACAGCCAATAGATTTAAAATTGCGCTGACAGTGATATACCTATAGCCCGCGCTTCACCAAGATAACTTTGATAGGTGCCATCTCGTAATGAAGCAAATAAGTTTGATTGTGATTTATGTATATTGTATGTTTTATTAGCTATATTTCTGCTCCAAAGCGCAAACTCCCAATTATGCCTTTTCAGCCCTAAGCGAACATTTGTTACAGCATAACTCGGTTCAACACCATGTTTAGGGTCTAATTCGCCAGTCACATTTTGTTTGCTCTGCCAATGTATGCCTAAATTGGCATAAACAGAAGCAAAACTCAGATCTTGCTGCCAGCGTCCAGCAAAACTAACATTCAGTCTAGGCGCATATGGTAAGGTGTCATCGCTCAGGTCGCAGCCACCGGTAACCTCATCGGTCGGCAAGCGGTTGGTGTAACAAGACCCTTGTGTATAACGTGCATATTTAGCAATTACATATGACGCAGCTATATCTGCAGTGAAGTTCCCATTAATAGGTGCATGAAATTCCGCTTCAACACCACGAATATTAACCTGCTCGGCATTATTAACTAGCCACTGTAATCCGATAAATGAAGCGGCTTGATAATTTGAGTATTCGGTCTGAAAAGCACTAACGTTAAGGGATGAATCATTAAGCACATTACTTTTTATCCCTAACTCATAATTCAAAACACGCTCTGGCTCAAAAGGTCTTTTTTCAGCGGGTGTATTGCCAAATCCGCCATTAAAACCACCACCTTTAAAACCACTAGCCACAGTTGCGTAGTACATAGTATCAACATCCAACCTATATTTTGCAGTAAAGTTACCGGTTAGCGCTTGCCAGCTATCTTTACCAACAAATGAGCGTTGTGGAGATGTTAAGCGATCTACCAATACAGGTAACTGGCTGACTAAATGCTCTGGCATATTGGTAGTTGAGTGGTTTTCAAGTGAAACTTGCTTTGTTTCATCTATAAAACGTATGCCCAAAGTTAGTGAAACAGCATCTGAATATTGCCACGACGCTTGGCTAAAAATGCCTGAACTATAACTTTTGGCAACTTGATGGTAATTCCCTGTATCACCAGGTAGTCCTAGAATAGGTAAACCTAAATTGCTATTGTCCGCAGGCAACAAAAGATATCCTAGCGCCGCACCGACTTCATCAGCTGCTGAACCAAGGGTAAATTCAGCGTGGTTGTGGTCACCGCGTCTAAAATCACTTTGGTAGTAAAACAAACCTGAAACAGCATCGATATCAGCTCCAATCTTGTGCTCCAAACGAAATTCTTGGCTGTAAGATTTTGCAGCTTGGCGATCTCGATAATTTAGTACATCTAACCCCAATTGTGCAGCGTCCCGCCAACTTTGGATAAAGTTATACTGATCAAAACTTGTAATTGAATGCACAGTAAATTTATCCGCATCAAATTGAATATCTGTAATTAACTCATGAGCACGCTGCTTAAAACTTAATGTATCGAAAGCCTGACCAATTCGATTGCTTGGATTATTGTCTAAGATGAATTGTGCACTGGGGTTGATAACGCCATCAATTAAACCTTGGCCGTTATCAATAAACGATTGTGGATTAGCTACAACTTGGTTGGTTAATTCAACTAAACGCTCGCCATAGAACATCCCCGCTTGCGCTGGTAGCATATCCCTGTTGACATAAGCTGCGATGACTCGCACTTGTAGATTATTGTACGGAGTGATTAACAGTTGGCCTCTTATTGAGTGTTGGTTGAGATTATTAGAATCTGTACCAATTAGGTTTATATCTCGACTATTTTGTTTAGTCGCAGAAACACTTATTCTTCCATTAACATCATAATTCAATGCACCATTTCCATAACCTTTAAAAGCGATTAAATCGTCAGAGCCAGTTGTCAGCTCGGCAAACGAAATAGATTCTGCTGTTGGCTTTGCGGTAATCACACTTACAACCCCAGCAGAAACATTTTTTCCATATAAAGTAGACTGAGGCCCGCGTAAAACCTCTATACGTTCAATGTCAACTAAATCCCCCAAACCTAATCCTGAACGTGGACGATAAGCGCCATCAACAAATAGCGCGACTATTGGTTCGAAATCGGGAATATTTCCTTCATTACCAACACGACGAATTTTAAAACTTGCAGTAAAAGGGTTTGCATTTGAAGTGACTTTTAATGAGGGGATAAGCGCAGGTAAATCAGCAATGTCTCGTATGCCAAAACTTTTCATGCGCTGATGTGTAATCGCCGTAACTGGTAGCGGCACATCTTGAATCCATTCAAGTTTTTTTCGAGCTACAACCTGTATTCTCTCTATTTCGTTATCATTGAATGGTTCGGATGCTTGGCTACAGCATGTTAGCAGCAACCCGATCATCATTGTTGACTTAACGATATATTTACTCATTCCGGCACCTTTTCCTTCGCCTGTAAACTGAGTATATATTAATTTTATTACTTGATAAGAAAAACGAACTTAACTGTAACTTTCTAGCTGCTAGTTTTTTAAATCGCCGACCTAAAACAGGTTTGCAATAGTACCTAATATCGACTGCGTGCCATTTTCGGACGTTCGACTCTAACTCACTTTTGCCCCACTATGAGTCAATAATTTGAGGTTGGATGAATACCACCATTGCGGTATTGACCAATTTTATTATGGCTGCGTAGTGATAACATAACTAGTGACGATTCAGTTGGCAGTTTTACTCCATATAAATTTAGCTTTATCAACTCATGCTGGATAAGTTATCATCCGGGATTCTTTCTATCAACTCAGTCCAAAAATACTGATTGATTAGAATACAAGAC
This sequence comes from Catenovulum agarivorans YM01, assembly GCF_000281085.1. GTDB lineage: Bacteria > Pseudomonadota > Gammaproteobacteria > Enterobacterales > Alteromonadaceae > Catenovulum > Catenovulum agarivorans. The sequence goes on along the minus strand of NZ_JH767538.1, from coordinate 36,569 downwards.
TAAGGAAATACCGCTTGTTAACCACTTCTAATACAGCTAATACTATAACTCGCAAACAGCCAATTATTTTTTCGTTCTTTGCAGGTACTGGATTTTTAGATCTCGGATTCGAGCGCTCTGGCTTTGATATAAGGTTTGTAAATGAATTTTATAAACCTTTTTATGATGCATACAAGTATTCTCGCAAAAAAATGAACCTTCCTGAGCCTCAATATGAGCACCATCTTGGAAGCATCGATGAATTCTTAGCCGGCCCTCCCAAAAAACGGCTAAAGCAATTTTTAACTGACGCTAAAAAAGATGGTCTAGTAGGTTTCATTGGTGGCCCCCCCTGCCCTGATTTCTCCGTTGCAGGTAAAAACCGTGGGCGCGATGGTGATCACGGTAAGCTAACGGAATCGTATATCAATGCAATTATCATGTTTAAGCCTGATTTCTTTTTGGTCGAGAATGTAAAAGGTTTGCTAACCAACAAAAAGCATTCTGTATTCTATCAGGAAATGAAAGGAAAATTAGAAAGGGCCGGATATCTACTCACTGACAGATTGATCAATTGCATTGAAGTTGGCTGTCCTCAAGATCGAGACCGAATTTTACTATTTGGTATTAAACAATCTAAAGTGAAGCGTAGCCAAAAAAACAAACTGACTCAGAATTTCACATGGAATAAATATCTAAAGTTTGATAGTACTGCCATTCTTGAAAAATCTTTATGGCCGAACACTACGCCTTACGATCTTGATAGCAACCTACCTGCTCCAAGTTACCTCAAAGACTTAGAGACATTAACTATTGAGCATTGGTTTAGAAAAAATGACGTTTATAACCATCCGAACTCGAAACATCATTTCAAACCAAAATCAGGTCTGCCAAAAATGCAGACTATTGAAGAGGGTGATGTAAGTGGCAAGTCTTTTAAAAGGTTGCACCGATGGAGGTATTCACCAACAGCAGCATATGGCAACAATGAAGTTCATTTGCATCCATATAAATCTCGCCGCCTAACAGCATCAGAAGCGCTTGCAATACAGTCGTTACCTAAAGAATTTGAACTACCTCAAGATATGACTTTATCAAATATGTTTAAGACCATTGGGAATGGTGTGCCATTTTTAATGTCTGAAGCTATAGCCAAAACAATCAAAGATTTCTTGAAAACTCTATGATTCTTAAGCAAAACTTTATTGCGTGCCTTGGGATACATATGACACGCATTGACACGCTATGCTAACATAGCACCAATACCTTTCAGCTACTTGGTGCTTCATGACTTTTGACAACGTGCTCAATGATATAGAACAGCTTATTAACCTTCCATTGAAAGCTATCACCGAAACCACGGCGGATATTACAATTCTTTCAATTGACCGAGAATCTGGTAGATATGTTGTAAAGTCTGAGGATTCAAAGCGCGAATTAAAACGAAACATTCGTGAATTAGAATCGATCTATGCCAGCCTAATTAAAGATGGATACTGTAATGTAGAGCAAGCTTTGCAAGGTTCATTTACAAGCAGACATCAACCAGAAACAATTTTTGCTAACCTTCCTTATATTCAATATTTTAAGTTTGAGAGACGTAAACATTTAGTCCTTCGAGAAGGCTTTTACCATCCAATAGGCGAAACTCAAGAACTGCCTTTAAAAGAGCAACGCCAAATTCGTAAAACTTTGGCTTTCAATAAAAGTTTTAGCTTAGGGCGGTTAGCTGCAGAACTTGATGAAACGCTAACTAACCTAGACAACGAAATTAGGTCGCTACACATTAAACAACCCGGTTTCCTTGTTGAAACGAATATTCGCGATGTCTTAGCAAACCTGAATAAAATCAATCAATCTATTCAATCGGCTACAATTTCTTTTAGTGAAAACGATAGCGAGGAAAATGAAAGTTCTACAGATCTAGCTAGGAATGATGAGTTTGATATGTCAGACCTTGTGGATCTATCTTCTGTAACCGGTGTTGACGATGGGAACAAAACTAATGACGAAGATGACTCTGATGATGAGCCTAAAAATGATGAAGACGATTTGGAGCTCATCGTTCCCAATATTAGACGTCAAACCCCAAGCCTTTACGCTCTCTACCAACGTCTTAATTACGAAGAGATCGAAATACAGCCCGATTACCAGCGCAAAGACAGAATATGGAATGATGAAAAGAAATCTAAACTCATTGAATCAATTTTAATGGGATTGCCACTCCCGATTTTTTATTTTGGTGAGCGCAAAAATGACAATTGGGTAGTTATTGATGGTCTACAACGTATCACTACAGTCCAAGACTTTATGATGGGTGACTTCCCATTAAAATTAGATAAAGATTCCCCCGTTTATGAAGCAAACGGGCTGCGTTTTACTGAGTTTGTTGACAGGAAACTAACTCGCGCAATCAATGAATTTGAGATTACTGCCTATGTTATTGATATGGAAGAAGAACCTAAAAACAAAGGTACAGTAAATCAATTCATTATAGAACTTTTCCACCGTATAAATACTTATGGTGTAAAACTAAGTGAACAAGAAATTCGCTCCGCAATTAACTTTGGTAGCAGTGTCTTTTATCTAAAATTCCTTGCATCTAGTAACACATTTATTTCAGCGACAAATGATACTGTCAATCCAAAACGCCAAAAAGATTTGGAAGTATGTTTAAGCGGGTTAGCTTTTTTAATCTTCGGGTACAAAGACTTTAGAAATTCAAAATATGATGATTTTTTAAATAAAACTATGAATTGGATTAATGACCAAGACTTCCAAAAAGTAACTAACGACAATAATGAAGTCGACTATAAATCCGACTCCCAAATAATTGTGTCTCTCACATCTCGATTTGAATCTAGCCTTAACTTCAATTTAGAGTTATTCGGGGAAAGTGCTTTCAAGAAAATTCACAACCCAAAGAAAAAAGAACCAATAAGTAAACCTCTCTTTGAAGTTCTGGTCACTCTGTTTGCCAATATTAATAATGAGCAAAAAGAAATAATAAGAGAGAAGAAAGCTGATTTTATTCAGTGCTTGTATGAGGCAATTAATAATGATTCAAAAGAATATGCTGAATGGTTAAGTCCAGTTTATGCAAAATCAGATAGAGGATTACATTATGCACTCTCTACTTCAACTGGTAAGAAAGTTACTATTAACTACCGTTTTGAATCGATTATGAATATTCTAGAGCAAACTACTGGTTGCAAAATCGATATAAAGCCAATAGCTAGGTTGGAACATAAATCATGATAACAAAAATAGAATTAACAAATTTCAAATGTTACAAACATTGTAAATTCGAAGAACTAGGGAACTTAACTGTTTTTTGCGGTAACAACTCCGTAGGGAAAAGTACGGCAATCCAAGCTTTGGCTATTCCTTTTCAAAGTAAGTTCAATCATCAAGCCCAACTCAATGATAATTTAGTTGAACTCGGCACGGTAAGAGAAATATTTTCTGCGCATGCAGGGGAAGATAATAGTTTAAAACTCTCTGTATATTTCGATGAAAACAAGTGCTCTTGGGGTTTTGACAATGCAGCTGAACAAGGAACATTAAAAAATCACTTATTAAACAAACAGATGGATGTCACTGCTTCAGAATTATCAGAGCACTACTTTTTAGATAAAGGTTTTCAGTTTTTACAAGCTGAGAGGTTTGGCCCACGTTCATATTTAGAAAACCGTCACGATGAATCTATTCGTTATTGGTTAGGAGCTCAGGGTGAGTATACCTATGAAGTGCTTACTGATCTTACCAATAATGGGGAGCGCTTATCTCCAACCGATAAGCGAATATTGAAAGAAGATGAAGGCCCCACTGTCAGACGTAATATCATTAACTGGATGGCAGAAATTTCGCCTGGATTTAACTTTGAAGCCGATACAGTAAATAATGCCGAAATTAGCCATGCTCAGTTTCAGGCTTATGGCTCCCGCAAAACGAATCCTTTAAACATGGGGTTTGGTCTAAGCTATTCGTTAGGAATTGTTTGTGCGTTATTACTAACAAAACCGGGTGGCTTAGTAGTCATAGAAAACCCTGAAGCCCACTTGCATCCAAGAGGACAAAGCTACATTGGCCGATTAATCGCGAGAGCAGCATTAGCTGGAGTTCAAGTCATTATAGAAACACACAGTGACCATTTACTTAATGGCATCCGTGTTGGAGCTCGCTTAGATGATGATTATCAAGCTGGCAGCTTCAAGGTTTATTATGTTTCAGGAGCCCAAGATAGTGAAAGTACCGTGGAAGAAATCAGCATAGGTGAGAATGGTCAACTATCTTCATGGCCAGATGGATTTTTCGATCAGCAGGCTTACGACCTAAAAACATTAATGAAAGGAGAAGAAGTAACAGACTTAGGGAGACGAAAATGAGTGATGCTGCCAAGGTTTACTTATCTTTATACAGCGTCGACAGCCTCAATTCAGCCAACATTTATGAAGATATTGAGGGTGTAGCTGAATGTCTAAGAGAATATCTTACAGTATATGAGCGTTCAAACAATGTGCACGTTGAATGCCCAACCGATTTTTTCGACTTCGGTGAAGTTGGTTCTTCATTAAATGACAGGCTGTTAGATATTGCGAACGACAACTGGGATCTGTACCAATTAGCCTATAGTGAGTTAAATAAAGTCGTATTAAACTTCGTTAAAAACAACGATACACAAAGATTGATTTCCTTAATTAATCATCAGCAGCTTAATCTCCCTAGACATTATTCATTTGTGATATCTGACTCTTACCAATGGCCAAATGTTGCTGCTGACTTACACACTGATTCATGGACTGACACTCTCACCAAAAACTCCAAGTTTATTTCAGACCATAACAGTAACATTGGCGAGTTTATTTCATGGTCAAAGATGAACTATGAATATCTCGATTTTCATCCCAACTTAATAAACACACTGTCAACAATCAAAGTGGGTACCTATCTTGACTATAAAGAGCAGCTATCACACGGCTTAAATGCGTTGAATCAGGCATATCACTTAATCTCCACCGATGCTAACCAAAACCAAGCAGATCTCAACATAATTGCAGAATATACGCACAGATTAGGGAAAAGATTGGGATGTTCAAGACAAGGAAGTAATAAAGTTTCTACCATCTTCAAAAAGCCTCTATTAGTTACCCCAAGCGGAAACGAAACAATTAATTGTGAATATCACTTAAAAATTGATAACAAGGACAATGGACAGCCTATACCTCACGGTAAAGGCAATCCCGTTAGAATCTACTTTGGGCTCAAGACATACGACGAATATGAGCGAAAGCAATTCAAATTGGCTCACATGGGGAAACACCTCTAAGACCACAAAACAGGAATGGATACAATTTTATCTGTGTCTTCGTTTAGCATGTGAGGTGGCGTTAGCGATGAAGTTTTAACCCGAAGTTCTACCATTAATGCAAATTAGCTAGCTCGGTATTGTCCAAAAACGTGTTTGAGCGAGTTTCCGCTTCTCGCTCATAGCCGCCTTTGATATTGCAACCTACCCTACCATAAAGTATGGATTCAACCGTATAACCATATTTAGCTATTTGCCTTGTTTTTGACTTTCACCAATTTCAGCAAATAGTACTTTCAGCCATCTTAAATCTTCAGGCCCCAGTCGGGCGGCTTGATGTTTTTTAGGGTCGTTAATAATATCTTTGTATAAATGCGCTAGCGCGGTGATAGTCAGTTTGCGCCAACTACCGCTGTCTTCAGAGCTTATTGCCAATGACGACAAGTCAAAATCAAATAAGGGATCATGCTCAGCTTCGTTGGTGTTAAGTGCTAAGTATAACTCTTGCAAAATTGGATTATAAATTTTTAGCGTATTGCTAGCAGCAAACTCACGCTGCACTTGAGTTTTTGCTTGGTCTATTTGTGATTTTAGCTGAGATTGTGTGAGTTTTTCACCAAGCGGCCGTAAACCATGCTTATTGAGCAAACCTGACGCGCTCGGCAGAATAGCTTTTGCGGCGATAGAAGCGCCCAGCAGCGGATTGACTAAAGCAGACAAACCACCCACTAACAAAAGTCCATAAGTTAATTTATTGTCTAGTTTATCAATATCATTGGCTAATTTTTCTAAACCACTTGTTTGCCCTTGATGCTGAGCTGTTACCGTTTCTTCAGCTTGTTCTAACAAGAGTTGTTTTAACTGGTGTTCACTATGCTGATTAATAAAATGAAATACACGCCTTTTGGGGAGGTCGTTAATTTCTGGTACGCCGTCAGGTAAACAGCGCATGGTGTGCAAGGCAATGCCATGCTCGGAAAGTTTGTACGGCACGACAAAATAATGTTTTTCGTCATACTGACTGATAGCTGATTTTTCTGCTGACGCGATAAATGGTAGGCCATTGACACTTTCTGTAACAACAGATAATTTAGCGTTAATTTCTGATATTAACTCAGCGTAGCTATGAGCTGTTTGTGTTTGAATGGCATTAAATTTTTGCTTGATAAAATCTTTCATGATTGGCAAACCTAAACAATTAAGCGCCTGTATTGAGCTGCAAACAGACGCTTAATTAATTTGATTTATAGAGCGTGACCGTCTGCTATTTTAGTTACATTAGCTTGACCATTTTCAACTCGAGTTAAGATTTTTCTCGCACCTTCAATATATTTCTCTGGTACTTTCTTCGTAGCTTTTTTATCAATGGTGATTGTTTTCATTGTTTTCCATTCTGCAATTCTAGGATCATATGAATCAGCGACACCTAAACTGACAGGGCCAAAACCAGACATATTAAATTTCAAGAAGTACGACTTGCCCGCTTTTAATTCACCTTTAGCAACTCCCCATGAACCTTGAACATAAACCATAAATGTATGTTCGCCTGGCTCTGCTTCGTATTGTAAAAGTTCACCAGCACCTAAAGTACCAATAAATTGCTCACCATCCCATACTTCAACTTTTGCGCCATCGCCCATAAATACCGCGCGGCGTACAATGTTAACCATTGCAGTGTCTGGTTTAGCGTTGTCTTGAAATTGCACTTGTTTCATTGTACCTAGGCCAGCACAACCACTCATAACAACAGCTGCTAGTACAACCGCAATCACTCTTAATGTTTTAAACATTTTATATTCCTTGATTATTAATTATTTATATTTCCTGTGGATATGACATCTCACAATTTCTCTACTTTGCTTAACTCGCTAGACAAAGTTGAGCAAACAGAACATAAAGTGTTAATGGATAAAAATCAATTTAATCCTTTCTCGCATATACAAAAGACAGCCGCAGCTGCCCAATCAGTAAAAGACTTAAGCATTTGCTGTTTTTTCTATTAGTTTCATTTTGTGGTGCTTCAATTGTTAGAAACAAAAGTTGAACAGGTACGTTTATCCTTTAGATTAATGAATTGGCGGTATAAGCCACTGAGGTTGCATTCTAGTATCGGCTGGGGTTAAATTCGCGGCGTTGTAAATTCTTGCTTTGGGCGTAACTACTTATGGTGTGTAATTTTGTATTGTTGAATCCGAGAAACCGTGAAAATTTAGCTACTGTTATGCGCAGCGGGCAAAACTTTTCAGTATCGTCAGTTATTGTAATAGGCGGTTTTATTGCCGATAAATACAAAGGCAATATTCATAAATTTACCCACCAAATGGATACACAAGACGGTATGTCTAACTTAACCGTATTGTATTTTGCAACGCTTGAAGATTTCTTAAAACACTTACCCGCTAAAACCACTTTGGTGGTGGTTGAAATGGAAGAGCAAGCTAAATACTTAGAAAGCTATCAACACCCAGAAAACGCCACTTACATTTTTGGCCCAGAGTTAAAAGGTTTTAGCCAGAATGAACTTAACAGCATAAAACAACATTTTGCTGAGTTACACAAAGATATACCAGCTGAGCATTTAGCTGGCAATAAACACACAGCCCATTTAGATTTTGTAAAAATAGCTATGGATAATTCGTTAAATGTGGGTGTGTGTAGCTCGATTGTGATGTACGACAGACATGTAAAATCTTTCAAACACGACAGGCTCTAATCCAACACTGCAGTGGTGCGCGCAATAGGTTATAATCCAGCACATGAGTGCACACTAAACTAAACAGATGAACTTAGAACAAATTTTACACGCCTTAGCAAATACAGATAACGACTCTTTGCCAATAGATGGTATCAATCAAGCAAAAGCGCATTGGTCAGTTGTGTGCCCAGAAATTCTCAATACAATTGATGTTTTTATTACAGATCCTGCTCTGTTAACCACAAAACAACAAAGTACTTTATTTTATGGCACCTTTTTACTTGCGGAAATGAAACATAGCCAAGCGTTAGATAAAGTGCTTGAGCTATTTTCCTGCCAAGATACCTTTTTAACCCCTATTGAAAGTGTTTTTGGCGATACCCTTACAGAATTGATCCCAAGCGTATTTTATATTTTAGCCGACGGAAATCCCGAAATATTATCTGACTACATTTTAGATAGTCACTTGGCTATGTATGGCAAAGGTTCGGCAATTGAGGTGGTATTTGCCCAATATGAAGCTGGTGCGGTTTCAAGATCTCAACTGTTTGAATATGTGTCGTACTGGAAAAGCACCTTTTTAACAAATCTGAGCTTAACCAATCGTTATTTGCTCAGCGTTTTAGCAACATCATGTATTGATTACCAATTGGACGAATTTAAAAACGAGTTTATTGCCCTGTGCAGTAAAGATGTTTTTGATGAAGATCGCGCTCCAAAAGACGAGATTAGAGCTTGGGATCATGCCAATGGTGTTAAACAAATAGAATCTGGCTTAATTTATACAGAATTCAACTTAGCAGAAATTTTT
>NZ_JH767538.1:0-27705 GCF_000281085.1 Catenovulum agarivorans YM01 | reverse complement strand
CAGCCACACCAACAGCAAATGGATGACGAAATAAACCAACTCATGGCGCAAGCGACCAGCCAGCTGCGTAGCAATACTTTATTTGGTGAAGAATACATTTTGCAAAACAGCGTGCCTGTCAGCAGTTTAACCACCAAAGTTGGCCGGAATGATCCTTGTCCATGTGGTAGCGGTAAAAAATATAAAAAATGTTGTTTGCATTAAAAAAGCCAGTTACTGAAGTTTAAAATGCTATAGCCAACTAATTATATTTGTACAGTTTAGGGGAAGCTTTTAATTTAAATAGTGCTCCAGCTGCTACTATAGCTGATAGCATAGTGCCACCGGCTAAAATAATCCGCATATCCAAGATGGATGATGCCGATTGTCCAGCCGCCAATTCAGCGTCAAAACCAATAAAATTGAGTGAGAAGCCTGAAACCAACATAGCTAAACTGGTACACAACTGCATCACTATATTGTGAATTGATACGTACACACCATTGTGATTACCCATAACTGATTTTTGTGCAGCTGCAACATCAGCAACTAGTGACTGCAATAAAATAGCCATAGATGCCCAAGCAAAACAGCCAAATGCAGCATCAATTACCAATACATATTGTGAGCCTGGAACAAAAATAAACCATTTAGCTAAACCACCAATAAAAGTTAACAGGTAGACAATTAAAAAGCAGTTTATCCGGCCAAACTTTGCATTCAACTTTAAGATAACTGGCACGGCCAACAAACCACAAACGGCATACGCTGTTGATAATATGCCTTTCCAATTTGCTCCTGAGACTAAATCACCATTTTGCATAAAATATACAATTAAATAGTAGTCCATAGCCGCGGCGTAATTAATACCAAAAAACTGGGCGAATGTGACAATAAGCAACATAACAAAAGCGCGATTAGCTAATACATGTCGAATGTTTTTAGTCAATGATTCCGCTGGGGTTGGTTTGTGTTCCACCATCAAATCAGCCGGATTTTTATAACATAAAGCGGGCAACACGCCAGCTAGGCCAATAAACAGAATAGCGATTGCCCAGCCTACCCATTTAACCCCCATATATAAACTGCTAAAAAGCGTCAGTTGTGCGAGCGGAAATGCCCACTGATAAAACAATGAGCAAACTTTACTTATGATTGAATTAAGTGCGAGTAATGCCACCCGCTCCTCACTGTCGTCTGTTGCTTCGTATACAAGGCAGGTATAAGGGATAAGAAAAAACTCTGCGGCAACGCAAAAGGCGGTATAAACAACCGCAAAATACACAAGTTGCATATTGGTCTGCCAGTCAACCGGCACTTGCCAGATACAGCCATAACAAATTGCAGAAACAATTGCGCCCAACAGAATAAATGCTTTTCTGTGACCATATTTTTGTTGATAAGAATCGCTTAATTGTCCAACCCAAGGGCCTAACATAGAAGCAAGTAAGAGTGGCAACATCATAGCCGCGGCCAACAAAAATGGGTCAACCGCTAGGCTCATTTGATAATAAGGGATCGCCAATATACCAACACCTTGGCGAATAAAAAATGCGCTAAATGTGCCGGATGATATGGCGATTTTGCTGTTACTCGTTAAGGCGTGGTTATTCAAATTATTACAGCCATTTTCTATATTTAATATACCCAAGATGCTTGGGTTTAGAGCTAAATCAGTACAAATAGCGATAATCAGCTGGCGATATTAATGTAGCTCTAAGTGTAACCTAAGTTAGCACTTGCTTAAGAAAATAACAGCAGTAATTAAAAGATTGTATGAGCCAACATTCGCAAACCAGTGATCAGCAGGACAACTGCAAAAATTTTCTTAAGTTTGGCTGCGTCTAATTTCGCCGCGACAGCAGCTCCAACTGGCGCGAATAATACGGTTAAAGGCACAATACACAAAAAGCCAACCAGATTGACTAAACCATAAGTTCCAGCAGGCGCATCCGCTGGCGCGCTACCTATTACCAACATTGTCAGTACACCAGGTAATGAAATAAGCAAGCCGATTGCCGCCGAAGTACCAACCGCTTTATGTGCCGGGTAACTATAGAGTGTCAGCAAGGGGACAGAAATTGTGCCACCGCCAATACCCACCATAGAGCTGAAAAAACCTATAGATGTGCCCATGGCTGTTTGCCCAGCCTTGCCGGGTAAAGTTGCAAACAAGGCAGACTTGCCGGTTCTAAACAGCATATTCAGCGCTGATAACGTAGCTATCACACCAAATAATACAGTCAGCCAGCTTCCATCTATTCGGGTTACGAACCAGCTGCCAACTAATACGCCAACAAAAATAAACCCAGCCCAACGTTTTAATAATTCAAAATCGACGTTGCCTTTTTTATGGTGCGAGCGTATTGAACTAATAGAGGTAGGCACTATGGTTGCCAGTGAAGTAGCGGTTGCCACCAGCATGGCAGATTCAGCTGAAACACCAAAACCCTGAAAAACAAAAAACAGCACAGGCACAATCACTATGCCACCACCGACACCTAACAAACCAGCCAAAATACCAGCAAATGCGCCAGTGGCAACTAAAGCCAAAAATGTAGATAAATTGTTGGTTATAAATTCAATGATATTCATTTAGCGGCAAGCTCTCTTCTTACGATTTCGGCTCCAGCGGCAAGGGCTTGTAATTTTCCTCTAGCCAATTCACGTGAAAGTGGTGCCATACCACAGTTAGTGCAAGGATATAGTTTGTCAGCATCAACATACCTAAGTGCGTCACGAATGGTTGCTGCTACTTCTTCTGCTGTTTCAATCGTATCGGTTGCAACATCAATCGCACCAACCATGATTTTTTTCCCTTTCAGCAGTTCAAGTACTTCAAGTGGCACACGACCGTTATGACATTCTAACGAAACAATGTCGATACTTGAGCGTTGAATTGCCGGAAAAGTTCGCTCGTAATGACGCCACTCTGCCCCTAAAGTCTTTTTCCAATCTGTGTTCGCTTTTATGCCATACCCATAACAAATATGCACAGCGGTTGCGCATTTAAGTCCGGCCGTAGCAATTTCTAGCGCTTCAATGCCCCACTCATTCACGTCATCAAGAAATACATTAAACGCTGGCTCGTCAAACTGAATGATATCAATACCAGCTGCTTCAAGTTCTTTGGCTTCTTGGTTTAATGCTTTGGCAAATTCAAACGCGAGTTTTTTACGGTCTTGGTAATAATCATCGTACAAGGTATCGACCATAGTCATAGGCCCAGGCAACGCCCATTTTATCGGCTGTTTCGTTTGTCCGCGTAAAAACTTGGCATCTTCAACAAATACTGATTTCTGGCGACTAACAGGCCCGATAACCCCTGGCACACTCGCGTCATAACGATTACGAATGCGCACAGTTTTTTTATTGATAAAATCAACACCAGTTAAATTTTCGATAAAGGTAGTGACAAAATGCTGGCGAGTTTGTTCGCCATCACTAACTATATCTATGCCAGCATTGAGCTGTTCTTGCAGCGCAACACGCAATGCGTCTTGTTTACCTTCAATTAGTTCTTCACCTTGTAATTTCCAAGGTGACCAAAGTTTTTCAGGCTCTGCTAACCACTTAGGTTTAGGCAAACTACCCGCGGTTGAGGTGGGTAATAATTTGTTTAATCTTGTCATAATAAATACTGCTTTTAATAGGTTATAACTACAATGCGTAATTGGCAGACCAACTCTCTAATAAAGTGCGATACGGCTTCATAAAGTTTTCTTCGGCAAATTTGCCCTGCTCTACTGCCAAGCGGCTGCGCTCTTCTCTGTCGTAAACAATTTGGGTTAACGAGTGATCTTGGTTTTGTAAATTCGGCTGATAACACTTACCCGCTATTGCATTGGCGTTGTAAATTTCTGGGCGATATATTTTTTGAAAAGTTTCCATAGTGCTTATGGTTCCTATCAATTCAAGATTGCTGTAATCAGTTAACAAATCACCTAAAAAGTAAAACGCTAACGGCGCTACACTGTTTGGCGGCATAAAATAACGCACCTGCAAACCCATTTTTTTGAAATATTGTTCAGTTAACGACGACTCATTTGCATGATATTCAACCCCGAGCACCGGATGTTGATTTTCACTGCGTTGATAAACCTTGTTGTCAGATACGCTCAAACAAATAACCGGTGGTTTAGCGAAATTTTCAGTGTATGACTGAGAATTTAAAAATGCTTTAAACATTTTGCCGTGCAGTTCACCAAAATTTTCAGGAATACTAAATTTGGCTTGTTGTTTATTGTGCTCAAGCAAAACAACACTAAAGTCATAATCACGTACATAAGAAGAAAAGTTATTACCAACAATGCCTTCAGTGCGCTTGCCGGTTTTATGATCGACTATATTAGTTTTTAACACCTCAATGGTTGGAAAGGTTTGTCCTTTACCTTCAACATCAATATCAACATGAATAATTTCAAGCTCAACTGAATAACGATCTGCCGTTGGGTTGTCCCAAGAAGCCAGCGCATTAAACCTGTTGTTGATCATTTTTAACGCGTTGCGCAAATTTTGTTGCCTGCTTTCGCCTCTAGCTAAATTAGCAAAATTGGTGGTGATGCGGGTATTGTCTGCTGGTTGGTAGTTCTCATCAAAACAGACGCGTTTAATTGTATAAGTAAAGTTAGTGGTCATTTTCCAAATATCCAATTGGTAAAATTAATCAATTTCGCTATCGGCTAGCGACTATGGGATAAGTTATACGCGTCTATTAACATGAATAAAATCCAGTTTATTTCACGTTCAACATGAAAATTATTCATCTACGAAAAAATTAATTGTTTTGCACCAGCGCTTGAAAAATAACTTGATTGGACATATCTTCACCACATGAGAATTGAAGCGTATACAAAAGTGGTTAAAACATTTTTGTCTGTTGTGTTGTTTTGTATGCTTATGCTACTGAATATGGGTAGTCAGACAGCTATTGGCAAAAATTTGCCAATACAACAGACAAACACGACCATTTCTGTTGACGCCCATACGGTAATTGATGACTTTAATCTTGAACAAACTGGGTTGAAGCATAAGTTACCAGCGCCAAATCCTGCAGAGTTGCCGCAACGCAGCCGAGTAACCCACCCGAGTTATTTTCTCGACACTGAGCAGCAACCCGACTACCAACTTATTTATGCTTTAGCCGATCCTGACATTCCACGAATTCTCTTGTATCGGCTGATAAAACCTGTCACTCAGCCTTGGTATCAATCTACTTCTAGGCCACGCACCGGCGCTATTGATAATTGCCAACCGGCAAATTTAACCTATCGAGCGCAACTCACCTTCGCTCACATCAGCTGATATTTATTTTTAAACAGCGCCTAAGTTTATTACTCAAGTATGCGTTTGAGTAGTGCTTTGGGCATTAAAATTTTTATTAGTTAAAAGCTGATTGTGAATAACCTTATGTGTTACTCACCAGCTAAGTGAGTTAATTATCATGTTTGCAAAAACACCCTCAACACGCTCTTTTTGGCAAGTGCGGCTCAAGCGTATCTGCGTTGCCGCCATCATCCTAGTGCTGGCACTATGCGCCATGCCCAATTTTTACCAAAACAAAACCTTATTAAGTATCAGTCCGGTGACTAACGAGCAGGCTTTGCCTAGCAATGACTTAGTTAAACAAGTACTGGAACAACACCAATTCACAGTTGCACAAATCAACTCAAACGACACAACTTTGGTTGAACTCAGCCGACAAAATTACTCTGCATCAGCGCAACAACTGCTCGCACAAACATTTGGCGAGCGCGCATCCGTTAAAGTAATAGAACAAGCTACCGCGCCATTCTGGCTACAAAAACTTGGTTTATCTCCGATAAAACTCGGCTTAGATTTAAATGGAGGCGTATTGTTTGTACTGAAAGTTGACACCAACAAAGCACTTGAAAAACGCATGGAAAATATTGCTTTAGAAGCTCAAGCAATTCGCGTCAAAGAGCAACTGCACGGCGTGCGTATTGAACAAAATACAATCCAAGGATTGCAATTAGTTGCTACGCCACAAGGGAAAGCAGGGTTAGAGCAATTGCAAAACAAACTGTTAAAACAGTATCCACATTTGGATGTGCAAACTCAGCAACAAGGCAACTTAACCCGTGCGACCTTAAGTTATACCGAAGCAGGCCAAGCTGAATTTGACAAACAAACCATGCTACAAGCGTTAACCACGCTGAGATCGCGCATTGAAGAATTGGGCATAACCGAGGCGGTAACCCAACGCCAAGGGGCAAATTATATCCGTATTGAACTGCCCGGCGTGCAAGACCCTACTGCGGCAAAACGCATTATTGGCGCTACTGCACAATTGTCGTTTCATGCACTGCAAGACCAAGGTGGCAAACAAGTTAAAGCAGAATATGGCACAGTTAATTTAAATCCTTTAGCAATCTTTAGCGGTGCGGATATTGATAGTGCACAAGCTGGTCGCGATGAATACGGAAAACCTCTGGTACAGCTGAGTTTATCCCCGCAAGGCGGCAATAAAATGCTGCATTTTAGTCGCGACAATGTCGGTAAACCTATGGCAACTTTATATAGCGAGTATATTGCCGACAGTAACGACGAAATTCAGCAAAGCAGCAAAGTAATTTCAGTAGCAACCATACAACAAGTGCTAGGGCAAAAATTCAGTATTACTAACTTAGACTCTTGGCAAAAAGCGCAAGATTTAGCTTTATTATTGCGAGCCGGTTCGTTAGACGCGCCGTTAACCATAGTGACCGAACGCACCATAGGACCCAGTTTGGGTGAACAAAACATTAGCAGTGGCTTTCAAGCTTTAGCTTTGGGACTGTCGTTAACCTTAGCATTTATGTTGTTTTGGTATAGAAAGCTCGGATTCATCGCCTGTATTGCCCTATTTGCCAATTTAATCTGTTTAATTGGTTTAATGTCGCTATTGCCCGGTGTGGTGTTAACTTTACCTGGCATTGCGGGTTTAGTTTTAACCATAGGCATGGCGGTTGATACCAATGTAATTATTTTTGAGCGAATTAAAGAGGAACGTAAACAAGGCAGTAGCATGACATGTGCCCTTGTGCGTGGTTATAGACAAGCACAAAGCAGTATTGTTGATGCGAATTTAACCACTATGATCACTGCTGTTGTTTTAATGTCGATAGGCTACGGGCCAATTAAAGGTTTTGCCATAACCTTAGCGCTGGGCATTATCACCAGCATGTTTTGTGGTGTTGTGGTTTCCGCACAATTGTCGCAGTGGTTTTATCGTTTAAATTCAATGACAACTAAAGGAGTACAACATGGCTAATTTTTGGCAAAAAGCCCGCACCTCTGGCTTAATTTTAAGTATTGTCGCCGTTTTATTCAGCTGTGTGTTAATCGCCCAACAAGGTTTGCAGCTTGGACAAGATTTTACCGGCGGTTATGTTACTGAGTTTCAAATAGTGCAAGACCTAACCACCCAAGCACTAGAACAGCACTTAACCCCCTATGTTGAAGGTGAATTTAAGTTAGCTAATTTAGGCACACTGCAGTGGCAATTATTTCAACCGCCACAAGACAACTTAAGCCAACCACTCGCGTGGCAAACTGAGCTGCCAGCTGATTTAGGTTTACAAATTTTAGACAGCCGTTATGTAGGTGCACAAATTGGCGCTGAGCTAATTGAGCAAGGAGGTTTGGCATTATTCGTGAGTTTATTGGCAGTTGCTCTCTATTTAATTGTGCGTTTTGAATGGCGACTCGCGCTGTCGGCTAGTTTAGCTTTATTGCATGATGTACTGCTCACTGTGGCTTTTTTTGTACTAATAGGTATGGAATTCGATTTAACCGTATTGGCTGCGCTGTTAGCAATAATTGGTTATTCGTTAAACGACTCAATTATTATCGGTGACAAAGTTAGAGAGCTGGTACGCGCTCATCCGGACAACCCAGTTGCCAATACAATCAACCAAGCATTAGCAAGCACATTAGGCCGTACCATTATTACCTCGTCGACCACCTTAACAACAATCGCCGCAATTTGGTGGTTAGGCGGCGCGAGTTTACACGGGTTTGCCAGTGCGTTATTTGTCGGTATTGTGTTGGGTACATGGTCGTCAATTTTTGTTAGTGCGACCTTGCCACAATGGTTAGGACTCAGTTACGACAACTATCAACAAAAACTAACAGATAAAGAATTGCAGCAACTTGCAGAGCCTTAGAACTCCTTTAAATAATTCTAAGACTATCTGATAAAAACGAAGAAGCCAGCAAAAGCTGGCTTCTTATTTACATACAACTAAGTACAAGAATTTTTAAAGATTAATCCAAGGTGATTTGAATATCTTCAAAAGTTAATGTTGGTGTATTTGAGCTGCCGTTAGGCGCGGCAAATAAACCGACTTTCATTGTGTCAGGTAAAGTTGCTAAGGTTTTTGCACCATAGTCAGTATATGTAGTACCACCGTCGGTTGAATAGCTCACATAATACGCATCACCGTCACGACGCAACTTAAAGTATAAATCATCGCCTGGTGTTACCACAGCACTACCATCCTTACCCCAACGAGCATCAGCAGTTGCATTTTCAAAATGGCCATAACTTGCGACATAATCAGGCGTTGCATCTGTTAATGATTTACCTGAACCATTCACATCGTTTACACCAATATGTGCCATTTGACCAACGGTTGCTGCTGTGCCATCACATACACACATCATTAAGCCAGCAGGGAATTGATAGCTGCCGTTTTCACGCAATACACCACCCGCAATCGACTTTAATTTAGCCGTCATAGTGAAGTCACCTTTGATATCTTGCGATACTAAGTAGAACGACACTTTCGCACTTTCAAATTTACCGCCGTCAGCTGTAAAGGTTACTGAGTCTGCAGTTTGCGCATCAATTGTACCGCTGACAGAAGTACCGCTGCCACCTAAAACCATTGCGCTATCTTTCCACGCATCAGCTTGCGCTGCAGAACAATGATCGTCCGAAGTATCTGTTGGGTATGGGTCCCAACCTTCCCCATTGTTAAAGCTAGCAAAGATTTGTGCTCGGCTACAGAAATTAGCTTCGTACTCAGCTTGGGTTAATTGATAACAGCTGCCATTTGCATCACAACGGTTAGAAACATCTAACACATTACCTGACATATCCATGCTGTTGTATTCGCGCCAGCCAGAAGCTGCAGATGCGATTTCAGGCGTTGGTGCTGGTTGGCTGTTAATACCTTTGTATGCCCAACCTATGTCAGCAATATGCGTATCCATTTTGCTGTTAATAAATGCGATATTGTCGAATACGTTGGTATCACCACCGCTACGCGCTAAATAGGTAGAACCTGCATCAACTGTTACACCTGCAGGGCCAGCTGCATGAGTTAAGGTTGAGTTCAAGAAGATGAAACCAGGATCACTTGCATTTTCAACACGTGCTTGGAGTAAATAACCTCCAGAGCTTGAAGTACCGCCTGATGCTGCAACTTTAGAATCGCCAAGAGTCACTATTTCACTGTTTTCAAACACAGTAGCGACACTGTAACCCCAGATAAAGTCGACATTACCTGAAATTTTACTGTTGTAGAACCAGTTGTAACCTTTCATCAATAAGGTGTCTTGTTCAGAAGTAAAGTTACTATCACGAACAATTAAACGGCCTGTTTTAGAGTTGAAATAAATGGTTTCAGCTTGGTCACCAGCACCGGTACGGATATGCGTATTAATTACACTTAAGTTTTCGATAGTTAATAAGTCACCACCTTCAACTAAGAATAAACTACGACCACCTGCTGGGCTGCTACCAGGGTTACTGCCTTTACCAGAACCACCATTCATACCATCGTAGTTTTCAGCAGCAATTAACACACCATCACGGCTCTCACCTTTAATAGTTAAATTATCTTTATTGCGTAAATACAGTAACTCGTTATAAGTACCGTTTTTAATATCAATAGTGACAGCAGCATCTTGTGCAGTGTTGGCCATTACCCAATCTAATGCACCTTGCACAGTGCGGAAATCTGCATCTGCGTCATCATCTACTGTGATACTAGTTGCGTCTGATGCTGGGCCTGATGTTTTAGTTGTGAAAGTCCAACCTGAGCTATCACCCAAGCCATCAAAGTCCATGCCGTTTAACTGCGCACCTAACACAACATTTTCACCTATGGTAACTGTGTAGGTTTCACCGTAAGTTAAAACATTTGAATGTGGTTTAATGTTTAAAGTCGCACCATCCAAAGTCAACATAGCGCGGTTTAATACACGGGTATTACCATCTGCTGATAAACCTACTTCGTCGGTTTCCCCACTTGCTTTGATGCGATCAACCAAAGTACCAGCTGAATCGAAAATACGCACTTCACCAGTAGTGCCTAAACCTGTCGGCGCTTGGTCGAAGCTAATGGCTAAACTAGCATCTATATATTCATCTGAAGCACCTAAATCTGGGGTAACCGAACCACTTACACTACCATAGTCGGTTGTTGGCATAATCCACGCAGGTTCAATAGTTGCTTTAACCACACGTTGCACTGATGGGTCTGAATCCGAAGTAAAAGTAATAGTTACATCACCAGCAGCTTTAGGGGTTAAAGTTGCTTGAGTACCGTTTACCGCTACGTCAACAATACTAGAGTCGCTAGATTCAACTTTGAAGGTATCAGCTGTTACGCCGTCGTCTGTTATTGCAGTTACATTGACAACTAATGCATCACCATCTGCTGCGGTAATCCATTGAGTGTCTGAGTAATCAATTTGTAATTGAACTGGTTTTACATTTGCATCAAATACTTTTACATAGTCAATTTCAAATGAACGGTTGTAGGTGTAAAAACCTATTAGGCCAGGGCTATTGTATAAACCAGCATCGTCATTCCAACTGCCAAGTACTTCACCATTTAAGTAAGCTGTAATAGTGCTACCAACAACATCCATACGCACTGTGTACCAAGTGCCGTCATCTGTGCCATCTTTTGCACCTAACTCTAATGGCGTTTTAGCCTGCAACATGCGTTGAATTTCTTTTTCGGTCGACGCATAACCAGCTTCAACTTGGGTACTTGTGGTTGAACCTTGCATGTTCAAACCGCCTAAATACCAGTTCATTGGTGAGTTGTAGCGCATCATGGCATACAGATATTTGTTACCTGTATTGCTGTTGTCTCTTGGACGAATTTTATATTCAAGCGCGTAATCAGCTGGAACATTGGCAAACTCAGAAGCTTTTACCAGAATAAGCTCACCATCAACTTTATTACCACCACGCGTACCGGCGGTAAAACGTAGTGCGTCGGTTGTGCCATCGTTATAAACGTCGAAAACACCCGGAGATGGTAAATTATAAGTTGAGATTAAATCATCCCACTTATCCGCATAAGTGCCATCGGTGAAGTCATCACAAAAATAAACTTTGCTGTCGCCTGTCGGACAGACAAACCCCTTGTTGGCTGGTGCTCCGACAACCATAATACTGCCATCAGATGTTTTCTCCTGGTCGCCTTCTACGCCGTCAGTGTAGAAAATTTTAACCGTTAAAGATTGCCCAACATGCGCTTGAGTTAACATGAAAGTTTCGTTAACTGCACCAGCCACATCAGCCCCATCTAACTGCCACTGGTAGCCTAAAATGGTAATAGCACCGTCTTGGTCAGTTAAATCGTGTTTCGCTTTAACTTCTTTACCTTGTTCAGCTACACCATCTACATAAACCCCACCCATTGTAGGATGATAGCTGGATTCATCGTCGTTGATCTCTACGTCTAGCGAACATGCATTGAGTGCCAGCACTGACAACAAAAAAGGAATTCTTTGTTTCATGCAAAACTCCGTTATTTTTATTAATAGACTATGAGCTGAAAGTTTTTGTAGTTTTAGCTCGAGAAATAAAAGCCGTTTACTTATTTTGTGGATACCAACCCGCTTTCTAGCTTGCTTTCCACTTGATTTAGCGCTCCCATTTATAGACCAAACCAAGTGCCACCGGTGGCAAAAAAACAAACAACAATAACCCCAGTAAATGACCTGCGGTACATACTAACCAGATCAAAAATGTTAATCAAAGGTTTATTTTGTATTCATTGAGTTAAGTTAAATCAATTTAGTGGTACTAATATGTAGAAATCTTTGATAAAACGGGCAGTTATCTGCTAAAAATCAGCAATTAAGTATTTTTGTATGATTAAAATAGCAACTTTGATGAAAGGGAGATTTTATGCCTAAGATTATTTTGCAAGGATTTATTCTGATTCCTAAAAATCAACAGAGCAAAATAAGCCGATTGTTACAACAACATATACAACTAACCCGAGCTGAGTCTGGATGTTTAGTATTTGACGTTAAGCAATGTCCAACTAACCCTCTGCGTTATAATGTTTATGAAGAATTTGTCGACAAAAAAGCATTTGAGCAACATCAACTAAGAGTTAAATCTTCCGATTGGGGTAAAGCGACGACAGAGGTTGAACGTCATTATCAAATTAGCGAATTATCATTGAGCAATGGGTAAAAATCAGGCAATATCTTGCGTCTCGTTGTCGCTTATACAGATCAATCGCGCAAAAAGGAAAACAAATGAAACCAAGCATTAAACCTGCCAACCCTAATTTCTCTTCAGGCCCATGTACTAAACGTCCGGGCTACAGTTTAGCAGCGCTCGACACCTCTAGTTTAGGTCGTTCACATCGCAGTAAATTAGGCAAAGCCAAACTTCAATTAGCCATTACTGAAACCGCTCGTTTATTAGAATTACCAGAAGGTTACCGTGTAGGTATTGTGCCGGGTTCTGACACTGGTGCAATGGAAATGGCGATGTGGTCTTTATTAGGTGAAAGACCTGTTGATGTATTTGCTTGGGAATCATTTGGTTCGGGCTGGGCATCTGATATTGCTAAACAATTAAAATTAGAAGCAGCACGCTCATTCACAGCACCTTATGGTCAATTACCTGATTTTAGCCAAGCTAAAGCAGATCACGATGTTGTATTTACTTGGAACGGCACAACATCGGGCGTAAAAGTAAATAACGCGGATTGGATTAGTGATGCGCGCATAGGTTTAACTATTTGTGATGCCACCAGCGCTGTTTTTGCTATGCAAATGCCATGGGAAAAATTAGATGTAACTACCTTTAGCTGGCAGAAAGTTTTAGGTGGTGAAGGTGCTCACGGCGTGATTATTTTAAGCCCACGTGCAGTTGCAAGATTAGAAAGTTATACGCCACCTTGGCCTATGCCGAAAATTTTCTTGTTGGCAAAAGGCGGCAAGTTAATTGAAGGTATTTTTGAAGGTGCAACCATTAACACGCCATCTATGTTGTGTGTTGAAGATTATTTAGACGCGCTTAAATGGGTTGATGACATTGGTGGTTTATCCGCTGCGGTTGCTAAGAGTGAAGCAAATTTAAAAGTATTCAGCGACTTTGTGGCTGAGAACGATTGGATAGACTTTTTAGCTGAGTCAGCCGACATTTGTTCTAACACAAGTGTATGTTTCCAGTTAAAAGCCACTGAAGATCAGGTTAAAGCTATTGTTAAGTTGTTGGATGCTGAAGGTGTTGCATACGACATTGGTGCTTACCGTGATGCACCTGCAGGTTTACGTGTATGGTGTGGTGCTACTGTTGAGCAGTCGGATATTGAGGCGTTATTGCCTTGGTTGACTTGGGCTTATCAAACCGCGACGGCAGCTTAATTAATCCGCCGAGCCATCCATGAGCTCGGAGGGTTTTATTTCTGCTTCCAACTCAGGTTGCTATAAACATAAGTGTTGTTGGTTTAGCGCTGTCAGCAAGATCTTAGTTATATTTGGGGAAATGTAATTTGGTTTTGCTGGGCAATGTAGGTTGGTGAAACAAGCAACACTGTAGTTAATTGCAAGAATGGAGTGATAATTTAGAGCAAAACTTCACGGACAGTGCACTATGAAGCTAGAGTCATAATTTTCGCAAAACCGCTGCAAGTACATCCTTGTAAGCTTCGCTTTTTCATCCATGAAAAAGAAATTATGCTCTAAATTATGACTCCATCTTCACTATAAACTTTTGAGTATTCATAACGAACAAAACAAAAGCGATGGAATAAAGCAGTATTCATCCCAGTTATAAAACTGTTCTCACATACAAAGAGAACCATAAAAAAGAGCTAACAAAGATGAAAACAATTAGGACTTATAACAACATAGCCAGCAAAGGCTTAAATCAATTTCCGCAAGATAGCTACCGCGTATCGCCAGATGAAGCTGAACCAGACGCAATATTACTGCGTAGTCACAAACTCCATGAAGAAACCTTACCTAAATCAGTACTTGCCGTTGCACGTGCAGGCGCTGGGGTAAATAACATTCCAGTTGCCGATTATACGCGCCAAGGCATAGTGGTATTTAATACCCCAGGGGCAAATGCCAACGCGGTAAAAGAGTTAGTGCTAGCCAGTTTATTATTAGGCTCACGCGGTATCAGCCAAAGTATGGCGTATGTAAAAACGTTAGCGGATGAAACCGACCCGCACGAGTTACACAAAAAAGTCGAAGCCGGAAAAAAAGCTTATGGTGGGGGCGAATTAGAAGGCAAAACTTTAGGGGTTGTTGGTTTAGGTGCAATAGGTGCCAAAGTTGCCAATTTAGCTTTAAGTTTAGGCATGAAAGTAATAGGTTACGATCCTAAATTAAGTGTTGAAGCTGCTTGGCGTTTGTCTAGCGAAGTGGTTAAAGCAGACAGCTTAAATGCGTTATTGTCACGTTCAGATTACGTTACTTTGCACGTACCAGCGGTTGAAGCAACTATTGGATTTATCAATGACGATGCGTTTGCGGCACTAAAACAAGGGGCGAAACTGATCAACCTCGCACGCGGTGAATTGGTTAACGAACAAGCAGTTATTAATGCGTTGGATACAGGCAAACTTGCTTATTACATTGCGGATTTTCCAACGGAAAAATTAATCGCGCACGACAAAGCCATTTTGTTCCCACACTTAGGTGCAAGTACAGTTGAAGCAGAAGAAAACTGTGCTGTGATGGGGGCTAAACAGTTAATCGACTTTTTAGAAAACGGCAATATCGTTAATTCAGTAAACTTCCCAGCCATTTCTATGGAGCGCACGTCAGGTTACCGCATCACTTTTGCCAACGACAATGTGCCAAAAGTATTAGGTGTAGTGCTTAATTTATTAGCTGACTTGAACATCAATGTAATTGATATTGTGAACAAAAGTCGTGATGACATTGCTTACAATATTATTGATATTGAGCAAAGACCAACAGCTGAGCTATTGCAAAAAATAGCTAATGTAGAACACGTATTTCAAGTGAGATGTGTATAACGCTATCGTTTAATCACTACCAACAAAGCAGGTGCGACTTGTGCTTGCTTTGCTTAATTCTATTCACCAAGCCTGACTCATTTCTGCAAACGCTTTTTCTCTAACATTAAATCAGAGCGTGAGCGCAGTTTGTCTTTATGACGTAGTTGTTCAAAAGGATCTGCAGTCTCACTACCCAGCTTGGAAGAAGCAGTTGAGTTGGTTGCGGCCGCTGTTTTGGCTGATTTTTTTACATTCAGTGGCTGGTTATTTTTAGCTGCCGATTTTAATGAAAATACGTAAGTACCAATAATTAATAAAATGACCAGCCATTTAACCACCAGAGCATACATTAAGTAGTTTTGTTGTTGATTGAGGCTGAATAATTCAACTACGTCTTGATAAACATAATGAACAATGGCTAACGCCAATATAGCAAACAAGGTTTTAATGATATTGCTTTTGTATTTCAGCCAAAAGCTAGCGAGTAAACCCAAACGAATGAGTGGACTAAACATCTTTATTCACCTTGTTTATTAAATCCACCAGCCTAACCCCAAAGCTGCGGCTAATGCGAATAAACCTTTTTCTTTGATACGACTACGAATTTTATCTTCTTCTTCGCGCACTATCACTTCTAACTCTTCCGGATCTAAATTTTCTGGTTTTAGGCCAGCTAAAATAATCCGTGAGCGTGCAGCGTTTATCGCCGACTCTCTAATTTTAGCCTCAAGATCACCTTTGAACTTTTTAACTGGGTTTTGAAATTTCATATGTATTTTCCAAAAATCTATCCGACTAGCCTACACCTGATAGCTTGTTTGGGTCAATTTAAACAAAGTTTGTTTGTATAGCCCACAGCCACGCTGTATACTCCAAAGCTCTTTAAGTGAATGAATTATAAAGGTTAAGGATGACTCAATTGCAGTATAGATCCATCAATTTTGCCCTGTCGATAATATTTACCATTATTGGGCTATGTTTTTACGCTAGCTGTCGCGAAGCAAATACCTACTTAGATTTATTGCCCTTTATGGCTCAATTTCGCTTTGATTGGCCAGCTCTACCCAGCGCGGTAAATGGTGCATTGCCCAGTTTTATCCATGTCATTATTATGTCGTGTTTAACAGCTACAGCGACGACACTTCGCTCCACTAAAGCTTGGAAAATTCCGTTAGTTTGGTTTGCAATTAGTGTTGTTTTTGAGCTGATGCAATTGAATTTTGTTGGCATTAGCTGGCTTGCAGGTACATTCGATTTATTCGACATCCTTGCTGCCGCGCTGGCAGCAGCTATCGTCGCACTGCATTTTAATTTATCGAACAATCGCCCAACAACCAATAAACCGTTGTCACTTGCCTTGAAAGTGCCACTTCTCCTTGTTGGATGCTTAAGTACCATGGGTACCTATATGGATGATAGTTGCGATTATCCTGATAGATCCAGAGCCTCCTGTGATGTAACGCCTTTATACATGCGCTGGCAAGATATTCGCACCCTAAATGAAGTTTATTTTAGTGCTGAAAATGCCAACACAGAAACCCAAATAGCCATAGACCAAGGGGGATTAGTCCGCGAATATCAGGGCATAGACAACCCAGGTAAAATATATGTGTATAACCAGTATTTGTTTGTAAATGATCAACTAAAAGGCATTCATATTTTCGACAATAGTGATCAAACTAAGCCAAAATATTTAGCTTTTGTTCGAGTGGTTGGCGCAACAGATATGGAAGTGTTAAATGGCGTAATGTACGTAAACAGCTTTACCGACATTGTAGCGGTTGAGTTAGCATCCCCATTCAATTATTACCGTAGTGAAGACGCCCTACCATACCCTGCAGTATCCTCGTGGCTGCCCTCCATGGCTGTATTTCGTAGAGATGGTGAAAGAATAGAGATAGACGAAGCTAGAGGTATGGTTGTTGGCTACGAAATTGAAAACGGCAAGCGCTTTTTCTTCTGGGATGTGGAGCTTTAAAATGAAAACAAATTTACAACAACTAGCAGCTTGTATTTTGACTTTAACAACTCTTTTAGGGTGTCAGGAAGGTAGTTCAGATTCTAGTTCTAGTGGCAGTGGCACAGGGCAAAGTGGTTCATTGGCGGCTATGACGATATTTCAAGGTGAACTGGTGTTTATCGACAGAAACACTATATACAGCTTTCAACTATCGAATAAATTTGCGCCTGAGCTGCACATAGCTGAGCGAACCAACAACAATGTGGAAACTGTCTTCAATTACAATGATGAATATTTAATGATTGGCACCAATACTGGTGTATTAATTTACGCGAAAGCAATTGCGGTACAAGATCGGGAGAGATTTGCTCGAGTTTCGCGAATAAGCCACTTACGCGCATACGATCCAGTAATTGCGATTGGTGATACCGCGTATTACACCACTAGAAACGGCGACACTGACTTTAATAGTGAAAGAACCGATGTTGTTGGGGTAATTGATATTGGCAATATCGAATCACCTGTAATCGAGTCTTTATACTTAGATTTGTACGAACCACAGGGTTTAGGACTACACAACAACACCCTCTATGTCTGTGATAAAAAAGAAGGTTTGGTTAAATTTAATGTTGAAGAAATAGACAACGAAGCGAATGATTTAGTGGATATTGACGGCACACCAGTAACTGACGAACAAACGGTAAAAGGCTTAGTCCGCCAACCACTAGATAATAGCTATGCATGCAACGACTTAATTGTGAATGGCGATACTTTGATATTAACCTCAGCACTAGGTATTCAACAATTGCGTATAGAAAACGACGGTTTAACTGTGCTTAGTGAAATATCTAAAGATGGTTAAGCTGTTATTTAGTGTGCACAATATCTAAGGTAGCTTGATAGCAACTTTGGCAAAACGCACTGAATTCTGTTAGTAATTCTGGTTGTGGCCACACACCTGTTTGTGTGGTCAGCTGACCGACTTTCAATTCATATTTGGCCAACAGCTGAATATACTGACGACGGTTTTCATTTGGGATCACAATTGGTGGTAACCCCGAATTTAATAAGGGTAGATTAGCAAGTAAACGGGCAATACGGCCATTTCCATCCCAAAACGGGTGAATATGCGCTATTGCAGCATGAATCTTCGCATATGCTAGATGTGCGTTTTCTAAAGTTAAACCTGCCGCACTTAATTGGTTAATTTCCTCGAATACTTCAGCCATCAATTTGCCGACATAAAACGGCTCAGCATACTCTATGTAAACCTGTTTATTGTTTTCATCAACAATGTAAGTGCCATTTGGCTGAACCTTCCACGCGCCATAGGGTTTATCAATATCAAAAATGCGCTCACTTTGAATTGCCTTGTGCAACTCAAAACACAAATCCGCATCTACTTGTTTACCAATAGCCCTGTATATCAGCTCGATGGCAGTCGCATGGCCAATAATTTCTTGGTGTTCGCGAATCGGTTTACCCGAAATGGTTAAACCTTCTTCCAATAAGAAATGGGTGTCACCTAAGCTAAGCGTATTGCCTTCTAGTGCTGTTGAGGTGTGTGTCCACAAGTCTCGAATTTGTTTTAAGATTGCAGTCACTTGCGCTGACGATTTACCCGCAAGAAATTTAAATTCGGGGGATTGAGATTGGCGACTCCACAGATACTTTACACTACGACCTTGACCAACACGTTGTACTTTTCCTTGTTCAACTAAGTCAACCAACCAACGTCTTAAAGTACGCTCAGCGACACTGCCAGACAAAAGTGCGCTTATCTCATGCAAAGATTTAGCTTGTGATTGCGACTGCAAAAGTGTCTGTAATTGTGATTTATCGGCCATAATAGTCAGCTTGATATGAAAGGTACGGCCATTTTAGCCTTTTATCGGCCACTTTTGTAGTTTGTCGGCCACTTTTTAGGCCTTTCCGGCCACCTTGAATGGCCGATAAATTTATACCCAATCAGTTTGGTATAGATTAACGTGCTTTTTGGCAACTCCAACATATCTCAAAAGTTGCACTATTCTCTTCACCGCAACTGGCACATACCCAATCAGCTTCTTCGCTATTGGCAGTTAAACTTGCTTCGGTAATTACTAATTCAGCCTCAGCAAAATCAGCTTCGTTTACCCATAACTCGGGCCAACAATCGAATGGCGATATTTCGCCCATAGCACCTTGGGCAAATTCGTTTTTAAGCACAACATGAATGCCCTGTGCTTCGATGAGGTTTTTCGCATTGTGCACTAAAAAGCTATTTTCACTTGTGTAAACTTTTTTCATAAATAGCGTCCGTTCATTGGTTACGTTTATAGAGTGTAGTTCACTAATTAACTTGAACGCGAATTAGCAAAACACTAAAGGGCATTGAAAACAGCAATCAGAGTTTTTGCAACAATAGCTCTATGCTGGCTAATTTAGGCTGAACAACCTGGGTCGATTTCGCTTGGCGAACTTCTGTCATTATGCCCCAAAACAAACTAACAAAAATTTGCGCAACCTCTGGCGCATTCACAATATCGTCCGCTGCTAACGCTCGCTGAAAAGCATTTATCAGCTTTTCTGTAAATGCACTATGCGCTTGTTCCACTAAGTTTTGTGGTGCGTGCGCCTCGAACAATGCATTACAAATAAAACAACCGAAATTGCGCGGGCTAGTTGGCTTTGAGTTGGCTAAATCAGTAAAAAATTGCACTATGCTATGTTTATTCGCTGCGGTAAAACGTTCAGCCAGTACAGTATCAACTAAAGCTAAATAATCCTTTAATGCCAATTCAAACAGACTGTTTTTATCACCAAAGGTATTAACCAAACTTTTGCCTGTCACCCCAGTGCGTTTTTCAAGCGCAGCATAGGTACAAGCTTCGTAGCCTAGCTCCCAAAAAGCCAATAATAACTGCTGCTTTACTACCTCTGGTTCAAACGCTTTGTGTCGCCCCACTGCCTACTCCAATTGCGAACTGATTGATCCGGGTTATCTCAATATGATCACCTTCATCTTGACCATAATGCACCTCAACCACCACACCAGCTTCATCTACCAAAATATCCAACGGCATAGTATGCAATTTACCACTGATTTTCCAAGGGAAATAACCTTTAACAAACATGGCATAACACAACTGCGGCAAACGAATTAAGCCACCTTTGAGGGTTTTCAACCAAGAACGCTCAACCGAAAACTGCCGATAATATTGATTAGTTTGATCGGCCAAAATATAAAATGGCGCCTGGTGTTTTTCACTCGTAGCTTGTAAATCAGCCAAACTAGAATCGAATATCGCCACCACGGTAAATTGCTGCGGCCAAGTGTCAGCTTGTTGTGTGAGCTGATGAATTCGCAAATTACAAAACGGACAGCTAGCAAACCGATGAAAACTTAATAAATAGCGTTTTCCTGCAAGCTGATTAATCTCAAAACGCTTGCCATCTAACATGGGTAAAGACAACTCAGAAATTTTATCGCCAACTTTAACTTTAGGCATGCTCGCCACTCCTTTTTTACAATGAACGATGTAAAAAAGTCTAAAATAAAACAACGAGCATTGTAAAATTAATTTTTGGTGAAAATAGCAGCTATGGATTTACTTAAGCAGGGTTAGCTTTGATGGGTGCAATGTGTTCGGCAAGGTTCTGTTGAATAACGGCTTCGACGTTTCTACTGTTTAACGCTAAACGAATAACATAATCTTGTTGATTGCGTTTAAACAATAAAGTCAGGCCTTTGTCATAGGGATAAACTTTATAATCAACATACTCAAGTATTGTCCCTGCCTTGTGGCATGTGCCATCAAAATCATAAAATTCAGTAACTATCTGATACTGTTTGCCTTGTTCAAGTAATGACGGCTGTTGCTTGGTCGATGTGTCGTCATTGTTACTGTGATTGGCTTTAAAATAATTTAGGATTTTTTGTAACAAGGGTCTGCCTCTCTACTTTCGATATGTAGTTGCCAAAGAAACTGAAATGGTTTTGTAAGCGTTAGCGTGTTAATAAGCAACTACTCAACTTACGAAGTGCAATACTAGAAACGTTAAGGGCCTAATTTTTCAATCGCAGAGTCTAGCGCTAATTTAACACGAGTCATAACCCCTTTTTGTTGATTAGCTTGTGGCATCTTATCCAGTTCACTAGCCAGCAATGCGGCTAAACCCTGTAGTGTTGGCAGTTCATCTTTAAGGTAATTTGCAATGTTGCTAGGGTCATACCTTTCTAAAATAAAACTGCAAAAATAACCTTTATCTAAATTTGACCACCCACTAAAGGCAAGCTTCCACTCTTCAGCAGGATATTTGTTTAAAAATGGTGTCAGGCGGTGTTCATTGTAAATAGTCTGATCAACTTGCTGCCATGAGGTTTTTATTTGCTCAAAAAGTTGTTGGTCTCCAACACGTTGCGTTTCAGACTCTAGTAATCCACTATGTTTTTTAAACAACTTAACTATTTTAGGGTGGTTGATGCGGTAAGTTTTAAAGTTTTTATCTCGGTAAAATTTCTTTCTGCAAGCGAAGCGTTCAATCTTAGCCAAATATTCTTCCATGTACTCTTCGACAAATCGCCATTCAATTAAATTGACATATTGCTCACATGCCTCAAACCAACGGTGGATCTCAACTTGATCATCTTCAAATATAAATTTTCGAGCTTTTTCCAAGTTAAAGTCAAAAGCTTCATCAAATAAAGCGTACTGATTAAACAATAAGTGCTCTACAGGGTCTGACTTTCTGAACACTCGCCCTAATAAATGAACATCATCTATTATGTGGGTTTCACCACAAGCGAAATTAATCATTTCTTTGGTTGGTGTATCGATGTCCAAAAATCTGATAAAAATATCTTCCGGTTCATCCGTCTCTTTAGCTGGAGATTGATTCTGTTTTTTTCTTATATGAGATTCAACCCGCTTTTGCCGGCTAAAACCGATTTCAATCTCAGAAGGGGATTTATTACAACAGCTATGCAAATAAGAAATTCGGATTAAATCTTTCGCAAAAAATTCAATCGTCTTTTGAATGTCTATCTCGTTACAATCCTTAACTAGCTCATATATCTGGTTTAATTTAAAGCTAATTCGCTGCAAGATTCTAAGGTTTTTTAATTCAAATTTTTCGATAAAGCGAACAATTTCCGTCTTGAATGGATGCAGATTGGAGGTGCGCTCAAAAGTGATGTCGAAAGCCGACTCATAACTACAGGATAATTTAACTTTACCTGCGAAAGTTTTTTCTAAAAAAGTGTTGTGCAACTTTAATCGACTAGCATTTACGACAAAAATAAATGCCAGCTTATTTTCTTCGGCTAAATTGAGGCACTCTCCAATAATACCTTTCTGAAGATTGTCATTTTCAAGCCTTTCAAGGTCATCTACAACAACTACATAGTCACGTAGCTTAGATAACATGGCATGTTTAATGGCACCACTAGATGATTGCAGTAAAGAACCAACTAAACTGGTATTTTCTGTATCTATCGATTTTGCAACACCAAAAGCAGCTTCTTTAAGCTTTTCAACAAATCCAGTATCAACTTTGTCACTGAAATAAGTCGCTGAAACTAATTTATCGCGAAAATCTGCAAGGTTTTCTAAACCAAAAACGGACAGGTAGACAATATTTTCATGTCCTAAATTGAACGTTTTGTTTTTTACTGCTGGAATTAAGGTGTGTTCGACATAGTAGGTTTTTCCAGCTCCCCACTCGCCATCCAATAAAACCAAGGAAGGAAACGATTTGTCTGAAAATAAAGTTTTAATCTGCTGTGCAACTGGGCCCATCGTATCGCCTTAACATCAAAAAGTTTTCTGATGTTAAGGCACTTTTAAGCAAGAAGTAAATGTTGAAGTTCAAACTAAAAATTATACAACTCCCCTTCTCCACAACATCTGTTTTAACACACCGGCAAATACAAACAATAAACAGCCTGCGAACATGGCGTATATGGCTTTATCTGGCTCCGCTTGGTTGGTGTTTTGTTGTTGTTTTTCAAGTTTTTGGCCACTTACTTGTTCGGTTGCTTGGGCATTAGCTGCGGCTGATACATCTAGTGCAGGTGCTTCCGCCACCGGTAATTTGAGCTCTAAACCAAAACCTGTAGCTTGTTGCTCGGCGTATTCGCGTAGTTTTTCATTTTCAACCACTAGGTTGTATTGATTAACTAGATATTGGTAACGCTCTATCAAGTCTTTTAAGGTTTGTGCATCGGCTTGCCAATATTCTTTGCGGCTTGCTTCTAACATGCGCTCGATCATATTCGCTTGCGATTTAGGGTTAGTTTTTTCAAACCACTCGTTTATGTCTACGTCTAGTTTGTCTTTAACATAAACTTGGTAAAACTCATCCCATTGGTCATCACGCACTAGGTTTGGATCCATCACTTGCCAGCCGAAGAAATTACTTAAGCTGCTCGCCATAGTGACAGCGCCGCTATAACCTTCTTTTTGCATTTCTTCTACCCAACGCTGGTGAAATTGGCGCGTGCGCAATTCTTTGGCTAAAAAGGTTGCTGCGCTTTCAGCTTTACCATTGTTGGCATCGCGCAAATTGCTGATCACCATTTCTGGCGACTGACCATCTAAATTACGCACTGCCAAAGCTAAACCACCAAAATATTGGAATGGATCGTCTGACGATAACATGCCAAACATGTTGGATGAACGTGAGAACAAGGCGATATCTGTGCCGGATAATTGTTTGGCGTATAAATCCGCATCGGCTAGTTTTTCGCCCCAACGGCTGTTGTCGTCACCATAGGCATAACCCATGCGTGATAGGTATAAATCAGCCAGTTTGCTGTCGGTTTCCCAGGTGTCAGATGCTATGGTTGAACCGCCTAAACCTGAACCATAGTTACCTGATTCATTCGAGAAAATACGCACCGACGACATATACACAGCGTCGTCTTCACTTATGCCTTGTTCAAG
The DNA here is from genome assembly GCF_000281085.1 of Catenovulum agarivorans YM01. Taxonomy (GTDB): domain Bacteria; phylum Pseudomonadota; class Gammaproteobacteria; order Enterobacterales; family Alteromonadaceae; genus Catenovulum; species Catenovulum agarivorans. Next base: position 3,592 of record NZ_JH767538.1, on the reverse strand, counting down.
CAATTGTGCTTTAACTTTTTGGCTGTTGTCCCACAAGGAGTTGTTTGCTTCTTTTAGCTCTGTTACTTCGCGAATAGCTTTTGCCATCCATAACATTACGTTTGGAAACGCATCGCGATATAAACCTGTTGCCGATAACACCACGTCTACTCTTGGACGTTTTAGCTCGCGCATTGGGATAATTTCAGTACCAGTTACGCGGCCGTCGCTGCTCCATACAGGTTTAACACCCATGGCCGCCAATACTTGCGATTCTAATACGCCGTAGTGACGCATGGTTTCCATTGACCATAAACTAAAAGCGAGTTTGTCTGGGTAACGACCGTGTTTTTGGTAGTAGTCAGCAATTAATTTTTCGGTTAACTCAACCCCTTGTTGATAAGCCGCTTGGGTTGGTACTCGACTTGGATCAAAGCCATAAAGGTTATCACCAGTTGCCAATGAATCTGGATGACGAATTGGGTCGCCACCGGTTTTCACTGGGATATATTTGCCGCTTAAAGCCGCTGACAAATGTTCAATTTCGCGAATACCTGTCATTTTGTTATACAGCTCACGAGCTTTTTCTAATTGCTCAACTAAAGCTTCATCAAAGTCGGCATCAAACTTATGTTGTTCAACCACATAATGTTCAATTAACTCAAATCCTGGAATGGCCTCTAACTCAGTTGAATTAAAATCTAAATGGCGATCTTGTTGCGCGTCTTCATCGTGATCATGCTGATGTTCACCATGATCATGATGCTCTTTCTGATAAGCCAGTGCTTGTTCTCTAAAAGGTTTACCTAACATTTGAATTAGAGTTGAAACCAGGAGTTTTTGCTCTGAAAGTTCACCAAATGTATGTAAGCCAAGTGGCTGATTTTCAGTGGCTAAGTCTTCCAAATACACATGTAATTCTTGCAAGAATTCATCGAATTTGGCTGCAATACCCGTGCGTTGCCAAGCTAAATCTTCACAAATTTTGTTGTCAAAACAGGCATCGATAATTTGTTCCGCAGTTTTTTGTTTTACCCCACCTTGGTCGAGCGATTTGTACTGATGCATTAATTCGTGCAAATCGGCCACTTCGTTTTGTAAACCAGCGGCAGCAAATGGTGGTGTCATGTGGGCAATAACAGTTGCGCTACCACGACGCTTGGTTTGCATAGCTTCGCCAACATCGTCAACAATAAATGGATAAATAACTGGGGTATGCCAAGTAGCTAAGTTGCTTTGGTCGTATAACGACAATCCGCGCTCTTTACCCGGTAAATATTCGTGTGAACCATGAGTGCCTAAATGAACAATTGCATCACTTGCCCAATATTGGCAAGCGTAAAAATATGCAGCCAAATAGTAGTGATTCATAGGCACAGTTTCTTCGTGGTAATAACGTTTTTCGTCTTCTTCATTTTCTGAGCGTGGCGGTTGGCGCATCACTAACATATTGCCGTTGCGAATGCGTGGAATGACAAAATATTGTTTGCCTTCGCGCTCTACAACCATAAATTTGCTCGATTGTGCTGTGCCCCAAAATCGTTAATTGGCTGGCGAATATTGGCCGGTAATTGATTAAACCAATGCAGATATTCTTCAACTGGCATTAACTCGGCAAGGTCGTCTTTTATCAATTCATCTAACTGATAGTTGCGGTAAAACGGGCTTAAAATACGGTCGATACGGCTCGTGAAATAGTCATCTTTTACTGCGTTAATCGCGTAACCTTGTTGGTTTAAACTGTTCGAAATAGAGGTCAAACTGCCTGGTACATTTAAGTAAGACGCACCAACATCACTGTCGCCCCAAACCATTACAGTGAATTTTTTATCGGCATTGTTTTTATGTTTTAGCTTAGCCCAGTTGTGCGCGCGACTAACTAGATGTTCAAGTTGATAGTCGATAATTTCTAACTTAGACGTTTTTCTGTCCATTGCTGCGACAATAATTGGATCTGTCACACCGGCTGACTCTGGCATAACCAACTGGAATGGTGTCATGTTAGATGAAATACCTTGGCTGCTTGCTTCCCAATGTTGTTGGTTGCCATCGTAATAAGTTAAACCTTGCAGTACAGGTACACCTAAATTTTCAAATTCTACTTTGCGTTTGTTTGCCCAGTGAATTGAACGATAGTTAATAATGGCGTCTATTACTGTGTGTTTTTCGCCGCCAACTTGGCTAGTTAATATATAGCTATAGTCACCCGCCATTGGGCTTAATTCAAAATAAAATGGCAGCGCGATAACACCTTGTGCGGCTAATTTTTTAATGGTTTCATCCACCAACAAAGTGCTGTCGGACTCAATTAAATTACGCGCAAATAACACACCAACTACAGGTTGGTTGCTTTGGCCATTCGCCTTGATATCGGCTGAAAACTCGCTTTTGTACCAAGTTAGATAGTCGGTTAATTGTGCAAACACTAGGTTTTGATATTGTGGGTGGTAGATACCCACATCAGGGAATACGATAGGTGGTTGCATGGCAAATGCAGAGCTTTTTTGTCCGCCCATTACAAATACTTTGTGTTGCAGATATTGAGTTAAGCGGCGCATGTTTTCACCGCCACCATTTTCATAATATGCAATTATGCTGTTTACTTGCTCGCTGGATAACCCTTTATTGAGTTTTGGATTATCTTGCCATTTTAATGCTAGTAAATCTGTTTGGCTGTTTGCTGCCAACGGCTCTAAAGGTGCGAAGCTGTTTTGGCTGTCGCGCTTTGAAACACCAGCAAATATCACTAAATTGTATTGATTAAAGTTGCGGATGTTTTGTTGGTCACCTGACTTGTCATCCAAAAGGCTTTTAGCACTTTTTGCGACTAACTCTATATTGGCTTTGGCGAGATTGTCTTTTAGTAAATTTACTTTAGCTCTGTCTGCGTGTGAGCCATTAACCCAGAGTATTGTTGGGTTGTTGGTTGTAGCTGTATTGGCTGTGGCATTTAAGCTGAAAATGCTTAACCAGCAGCACAATATGCTTGTTATGTAGGTTAACAATCGAGATCGTGTGTTCATTGTTGTAACTCTTGTTATGTTATTTAATTTTGCTTGTAGTGTTTTCCATACGGCATTGCTGCTACCGCGCTATACAGTCACTCAGGTCGCCGGTGCATTTACGCAAAAACGCTGTAAATACATCCTTGTACGCTCGCAAACGTCATCCAAGACGTTTGAAGTTTTGCTTAAAATGCACCACCGCCCTTCCTTCAGTCATTGCACTATTCCTATCCAAAACCAACTCCCATGCCATTCAAATGCTGTATGGAAATTACCGTGAGCCAACCTTGAATTGCATGGATGCAATTCGAGAGCGCCCATGGATGGCTTGCAGCGTTTGGCGATGGTAATTCCATGCGGCATTGCTGCCACCGATATTTACCAAAACCAACTCCCATGTCGCTCAAATGCTGTATGGAAATTACCGTGAGCCAACCTTGAATTGCATGGATGCAATTCGAGAGCGCCCATGGATGGCTTGCAGCGTTTGGCGATGGTAATTCCATGCGGCATTTCTGCCACCGATATTTACCAAAACCAATTCCCATGTCGCTCAAATGCTGTATGGAAATTACCGTGAGCCAACCTTGAATTGCATGGATGCAATT
>NZ_JH767537.1:70348-122390 GCF_000281085.1 Catenovulum agarivorans YM01 | reverse complement strand
CATCTTGGCTCATTTGAAGCCGTATTTAAAGAGGAGTGGGTCCATTCCATTATCCTTGGTCGCTCGCCGATTGCATCCATGCAATCGGAGGTTGGTTCATTGCCTCCAACTCCCAAACACCTCATCATACATTCGTGTCGCGGTTAGTTTTTTAATCCCTATACTCTTAATACAATGTTTAAAGGCGAAATAATTCTGGTTCTGATGCTTCGGTGGTTAGGGCGTTTGGAAGTTGCAGTCAATTCACCAAACGCTTCAAGCCGTCCGTGGTCGCTCGCCGATTGCATCCATGCAATCGGAGGTTGGTTCATTGCCTCCAACTCCCAAGCACCTCATCATACATTCGTGTCGCGGTAGTTTTTTAATCCCTATGCTCTTAATGCAATGTTTAAAGGCGAAATAATTCTGGTGCTTCGGTGGTTACGGCGTTTGGAAGTTGCAGTCAATTCACCAAACGCTTCAAGCCGTCCGTGGTCGCTCGCCGATTGCATCCATGCAATCGGAGGTTGGTTCATTGCCCCCAACTCCTAAACACCCCATCCTACATTTGTGTCGCGGTTCGTTTTTTAAGTTAGTGCAATATATAAAGGTGCAGCAATTCAGGTGTTTGATAGCACCTACTCGAATGCTGATTTTCTAAAACTTCAAAAGATAGGGATATCTTTTGAGAGCGGCCAGGGATTGGCGAACAGCGTTTTTAGAAAATCATGCTTCGAGTGGGGGCTATACCGCGGTAGGTGCCGCAATATTTCAATTAGTAAGCCAGGTGAGTGCATTGCAACTACAAGGCAATGATTGGACGCTGCTTACAATTCGTCAAGCCTCTTAGTCAATTGTTCAAAGTTCCGCACGCTATCAAAATCACTAAATGAATTTGCAGGCTTTTTACTATCTGGGTTTTCGACCGCTATATTAAAAGCGATACCAAATTTCTTTGCAGCGGTTAACACAGGCAAACTATCGTCAATAAATAAACAGCGGCGTTTATCAAACTTTAAATGACTTTCAGCCGCTTGCCAAAATTCTTGCTGCTCTTTGCAAAAACCATAATCATGGCTGCTCACAATCTCATCAAAATATTGATCGATGCCGGTTTTATCAAATTTAAGCTGCATACCTGCACGGTGCGAATTGGTTAACAAAACCACCCGGCAATGCGATTGCTGTAGACTTTGCAAAAAATCAGTCACACTTGGACGAACTTCAATTAAATGAGTGATCTCCTGTTTAAGCTCAACAATATCCACTTGCAACTGCTGTGCCCACCAATCAAAACAATACCATTGAAGTTTGCCCTGCATTTCTGCATACATTTGATGTAAACGGTTTTCAATGCTGAGTACATCCACATTAAAAATTTGCGCGTAACGTTTAGGTAGGTGTTGTAACCAAAAATAATTGTCAAAATGTAAATCGAGTAGGGTGCCGTCCATATCTAACAACACAGTATCGATATCTTGCCATTGCAGCGTCATAATTAATGTTATACTTTCAAACAAAATTTACATGAGTATATCAAAGCAATGAAAAAAGGACTCGAAGAAAAAATATTGCCGGAAATTTTAGACTCAGAAGTTGTCGCACAAAGTCGGCTGTTTCGCATAGAAACCCTGCAACTAAAATTCAGTAATGGCGAAGAGCGTGAATACGAAAGATTACGTGGAAATCGTAAAGGCAGTGGTGCGGTGATGATGGTACCTATGTTGGATGATGAAACCTTTATTTTAGTGCGTGAATACGCAGCAGGTACACACGACTACCAGCTAGGTTTCCCCAAAGGTTTAATTGACCAAGGTGAAACACCCGAGCAAGCGGCTGACCGCGAGTTACAAGAAGAGATAGGTATGGGCTGTAAAGAAACAGTTTCGCTGAAAAGTTTAACTATGGCACCAGGATATTTCCGTTCTAGCATGCATATTTTGTTAGCAAAATCACTTTATCCGCAAAAACTTGAGGGAGATGAGCCAGAACCCTTGGATATTGTGCCTTGGTCAGTCCATAATATAGATGAACTGCTGGCACGCGAAGACTTTACTGAAGCCCGAAGTGTTGCCGCTCTATTTTTAGCGAGAAAATATTTTAAGACAACCAATGAGACCTGATCCAGCCGAGTTATTGGACGACGTAAAAACAATCGCCTATCAAGCAGGCGAAGCCATTATGGCCATATACAACGAAGGTGATTTTGATCTTTATCAAAAAGACGATGAATCACCAGTCACTTCTGCTGACTACGCAGCCAATGAAGTATTGACTGAAGGTTTGCAAAAGCTCACACCAAGTATCCCTATTTTGTCAGAAGAGTCATGTGAATTTTCTTTTACAGAAAGGAAAACGTGGCAGGCTTATTGGTTATTAGATCCTATGGATGGTACCCAAGAGTTTGTATCGCGCAGTGGTGACTTCGCGGTGAATATTGCTCTGGTTGTTGAAGGTGAACCTGTGCTTGGGGTTATTTATTGGCCGACTCAAGGCACTTGGTATTATGCGATTAAACAACAAGGTGCATTTAAGCAGGTGGGGCAACACATAGAGTCAATCCAGGTAACTAAATATCCACGAAAAGATTTCACCACAGCTGATTTGAGATTAGCAGTATCTCGTGTACAAAAATCCAATACGGTTGGTCAATATTTAGTTGACGCTGAGCAACATCAAAAGGTCGCACTTGGTAGCTGTTCGCTAAAAAGCTGTATGATAGCTGAAGGCGGTGCTGATTTTTATTTGCGTGTTGGACCAACAGGTGAATGGGACACTGGCGCAAGCCACTGTATTTTGCGTGAAGCTGGTGGTAACATTTTAGACAGCGAATTTAATGCGTTAAGCTACAACCAACGTGAAACACTGGCAAACCCAGACTTTATCGTGATTGGTGATCGAAAAGTAGATTGGAAAAAAGTAATTATCCCTCACAAAACCCAAAGGACATTATAAAATGAAATTGCGCGCGCTTTTGGCAACTGCAACGCTTGGTTTAGCCTTTGCAAACTCTGCTTTTGCCGGCTGGAAATTAGATGAACAAGCTTCAAAACTAAATTTTTTATCGACTAAAAAAGCACAAATTGTTGAACAGCATTCTTTCAAAAATATATCTGGTACAGTTGCCGATAGTGGTCAAGTGGTGCTAACGATAGAGCTAGCTTCAGTTGAAACCAATATCCCAATCCGTAACGAGCGGATGCAAAAGTTTTTATTTGAAACAGATAAATTTGCACATGCAACTATTAATGCAAAAGTTGATAGCAGTGTGCTAACGGCTTTAGCTGTCGGTGAGTTAAAAACATTAGAGTTAGCTGCTGAATTAGACCTGCACGGCAATAAACAAAACTTAACCGTACCTGTTGTAGTTATAAAAGGTAATAAAGGACAGCTATTTGTTAATAGTGTTGGCTCTGTTGTGATTAATGCCGCTGATTTTGCATTAATCGAAGGTGTGAATAAGTTACAGGAGTTGGCAGGCTTACCTTCTATAACATATTCAGTACCAGTTAGTTTTAATTTAACTTTTGCAGTTGAGTAAATTTTATGTCTGAGTTTAAACATATCAATTGCCAACAAGTTGCTGAATTGCAGCAGACCGACGATATTAAAATTGTTGATATCCGAGATGAAGCATCGTTTAATGCTGCACATATAGAAGGCGCGTACCATTTAACCAATGGCACATTAAACACCTTTATGGCAGAAGCTGATTTTGACCAGCCGGTTATTGTAGTCTGTTATCATGGCGTTTCTAGCCAAGGGGCTGCTCAGTATATTGCACAACAAGGTTTCGAAGACGTATACAGTATGGACGGTGGTTTCGAGGCTTGGCGTAAAGAGTTGCCATTTGTTCAGTCTGCTGAATAATTGAGATTTTGCTTGATACACCTAGCCACTTTTGCCGATTTACGAACTGCCAAAGCGGTTTCTGATTATTTACAAATCCAACAGATAAAAAATGACATCAGCCCTGATGATAAGGGCTGGTCGTTATTTATTATCGAAGAATCCCAGCTTGAACAAGCACAACAAGAGTTAGAAGCCTTTTTAAATAATCCGTACGATCAAAAATATTTAGATGCTTCATGGATCCGTAACCAAAATGCACGGATATATCCAAAAGCTAATAAACAAAATAAGTTAACTCACCAGATATGGCGAGATACAGGGGTAACGACACGTATCGTTGCCGTTACAGTAGTCATTATTTTTGTCCTGCAGATATTTGGTTTTCATCCATGGATTTATCAATATCTTGGATTTCCAGTTACTTTAGCTAGTCTAGAGTTTCTTGAGCTGTATAGGTTAGTGACCCCAGCTTTGATGCACGGAAGTATTGTTCATTTATTGTTTAATGTCTTTTGGTGGATTTGGCTGGGTGGCAAACTTGAATTAGAGAAAGGTGGAACTTTTATTGTTAACCTGTTTATTGCCTCAGCTTTGGCTGCTCATTTATGTCAATACAGTATTGAAAATGCATCATTTTTAGGTTTGTCAGGTGTTGTGTACGGTTTATTGGGTTATGCGTGGATTGCCAGCAAACTCGGTAAACTTAAGTTATATATTCCAGACGGCGTATTTATCATGATGCTGTTGTGGTTGGTGATTGGTTTTGCTGGTGTGCTGCCGATCCCAATGGCTAATTGGGCACACTTAGGTGGCATGTTAGCTGGTGTTGCGTGGGCTTGGTTTGAAAAGCCCACAAACCCTGTTTAATGATATAGATAATTGGTAAATAGTACGTCTTTTATCAACTCTTGCCCGGTTTCTTTTTGCAATAAACTTTTTACTTTGATTGCACAGAGCTTGCGTACTTCTTCTCTACCGGTTAAAGATTTGATTTTTTCTTCGGGCTCTTGGCCTAAAATTTCAACAATAGCGTCTCTAAGTAGAGGGGAATGGTGCTCCACAACATCCAAGTAGGAGGCATCTATCAACATCAGCTCAACTGTTATCCTGACATAACCTGGTTTCTTTTTGGTCGTGATGTAATTTGTGATGATATCAGGCTCAAAACCAAAATAAGCATATTTGTCTTCTTGAGCAAAAGTTGGTTTGTGCATAAATAACAAAGCCAGTAGTGAAACCCAGCTAAGGTGTTTTAATCGCATGTATCAATTCGCCATTTTTACAAAAATTATCTGTTGACTAGTATAGCTGAAAGCTTGGTAAAAGTGTTTACTTTCCATGTTAGCTTGAAGCTATTCTATACTAGTTTATTTGTTTGACTCTAGTTAAACCTTTTATAACTGGTATCATATTGCCCGCGAATTTAAACTTTATAGGTAAGGGGAACTGAGTGCTTTATAGCTTTCCATTAGGGGACGGTGCTACTTGGCTGCAAAAAGTTAACTGTAATGACTCAGTGTGGTCGTGGTTAACCGATGAGTCGTCACTTACGGCCAAGCTAAAATCATATCAGTCAGACTTTTCTTTAACTGTATTAGGACAAGGATGGCAAAAAAGTCAGCACAATAACGATAACTATTTGGCCAGAGAAGTGTTGCTTAATTGTGCAGGCGCTGCTTGGGTATATGCACATACACGTATTCCAGAAAGCAGTTTGTCTGCGCAAAATCAATTCTTAACCCAACTAGAAAACAAACCTTTGGGTGAAGCCATCTTTCAGTTGCAAGCTTTAAAACGTGCAGCGATAGAATTTGCTGAATATACATCCCAGGATAAATTGTGGCTTTTTGCCAAGGCAAAGCGCAGTAACAAAAATGCGTCAATGCCTAAGGTGTTGTTTGGCCGCCGTTCAACCTTCTTGGTTAATCACTTGCCTATCTATGTTAGCGAAATATTTTTACCGGACAGCCCTTTGTATTTATGAATCAACTAAATGCTTATATACGATTGACCCGTTTAGATAAACCCGTGGGTACCTATTTACTTTTATGGCCAACTTTATGGGCTTTGATTGCTGCCGCACAAGGTATACCTGATTGGTCTCTATTAGTGATTTTTTCTTTGGGTGTGATAGTGATGCGCAGCGCAGGTTGTGTGATTAATGATTATGCAGATCGCAAAGTAGACGGACACGTTAAGCGGACAAACTCCCGGCCCTTAGTTGATGGCTCTTTGAATGAAAAACAGGCGCTTGCTGCTTTTTTTGTTTTATTGCTAGTTGCACTGGTATTGGTACTATTTTTGAATTACCAAACCATACTTTTGTCGTTTGTGGCGGTATTTCTCGCAACTCTGTATCCCTTTATGAAGCGCTACACTCATTTTCCTCAGGTATTTTTAGGTGCCGCTTTTAGTTGGGCAATTCCGATGGCCTTTATGGCCACGCTAGAGACCATTCCAGCCGTTGCATGGTGGTTATTTAGCGCAAATCTGTTGTGGACTGTTGCATATGACACCTTATATGCCATGGTTGATAGAGATGACGATTTAAAGATAGGGGTTAAATCAACCGCTATTTTATTTGGTCGTTTTGATAAATTAATTGTATTTATATTGCAGTTATTGATGCTGGCCTGCTGTTTTCAAGCAGGCATTATGTTGTCACTACAACCCGTTTACTTTATGACTTTAGGCTTAAGTTTAGGATTGTTTATTGCACATCAAGTTAGTATTAAGAGCCGTGAGCGTGATGCGTGTTTTGCCGCGTTTAAACAGAATCATTATGTGGGGTTATTGATTTTGTTTGGATTGGTTGTTTCGTATATTTAACGGCTCCAAGCTTTGTGAAGTTTTGCGGCTGAGATTCCATTTATCTTATCAACTTTATTTTTACTTGCAGATAGAGCTGAAAATTATTGATGCCTCAACTCTGAGGACTGAGCTGAGGTTGCTATAAGCAGACCGTACAAATCTTGGATGATTTGTTTCGAGCCCATAGGGATGTGTTTACGGCGTGTCTGCGTTAGAAATTTTAGCACAGACCGAATATGTAGCACTTAGCCCAAGTGTCTGATAAGTTAATCGATTATCGAAAAAAATCATTATTTTTATGCAGCTGGGCTTCTATTTCAAATTCATCCATTTGTGGATTTAATGCATCAACAGCTTCACCAGCAATTTTGTTGCTTTCGCTTGCCCATTCACCTAAATCAATTAACTTGCAGCGCTCACTGCAAAAAGGTCTAAATTGGTTATCAGAAACCCACTCTACTTGAGTTTGGCAGGTTGGACAGGCTACTTTGCTTGGCATAATTGGCTCTAACTTAATTGTTTATTTGTTAGATTTTAACAGGTCGCCAAAGTAAATTTAAGTGAATGCTGGCAAGCTGACTTATTTTGTTGTCGATCATTTTGCATGAATCGAATGGCAAAGCGATTTTTGTGGCCACTTACCGTTGGGTAATAAGGGCTATCAGTCGGCAATTTTATACGCAGAAGTTCGACATTTTCTACTGTATCTTGGTATAAACCTGCTTCTGCTTGGCAACTGGTGAAATTTGCTTTTTCGCGAACCATACGCAAATCTAATTCGATGACAGTTTGCAAAATATCAAGCTCATTTAACCATGCTTGTTGGTTTTGTTGGACAGTGTCGAGTGACTGATTTAGCCATTGATGCATGTGAGGTAAATCAAAACAGCAACTGCCACCTGGAATTGAAAACCTTTGTTTAATTGATGATAAAAACTTATCATCACGTAAACTTTGCCCCAGTTTGTTGCTTGACATCAAGCGGCTAGACATTTCAACCACAGAACTTAAAAGCTGTTGGAGCGCATCGTTATTTACGCTTGGATGCTGCGCCCAAGCTACCAGTTGTTTCTCATGTTTTTCTAAATCTTTTAATAGATCTGATTTTAGATCGCCACGCTCAATAATGTCTAAAATGGCAAAAAGTGCACTGAAAAAGTCTAGAATGGCCCACTGCTCGTTGTGACCACATTGATGGTCGAGCCGATTCAATAGATGTTCAATACGCAGATAAGTGCGTATTTTTTCATTGAGTGGAAATTCGTAGAGTATTTCAGTCATAGTGACAAATAAGAGCTATCCCTGTTTGCATCAGAAATTATTATATTAACATCAAGTTGAAGATACTTGATTATGTATATTTACTAGCTTAACTTAAAGCTTTCAATTTAGCCAATTCTAAATACTTCAGATGTAATGATAAGCAATCTTGTTGGATCTGTGCAATGGATAACTCTGTGTTTATTAGATCATCCGACAGAGCTAGGCGTTTCGCTCGCGATATTTGTTTATTCATAATGCTTAAAATAAGCTGCGGCGAATTATTATCTCGTTTTACTGCACGGCTCAATTGAGTCTGTGGGAAGCAATCGGTTATTAACACTCTATCCGTCATTTCTTGCAAGTTGTTTTCAAGCAATAACGGTACAATTAACAAACAATAGGGCGATTGTGCTTGTTGGCACTCTTGGTACATTTTTTGTCGAATAATTGGGTGGAGTAAATTATCCAACCATGCTTTGGCTGCGGGTTGCGTGAAAATAACTTGGCGCAGTTTTCCTCTGTTGAGCTTACCTTCGATATCAAGAATATCATCTCCAAACTGCAGACGAATTTGTTCGAGTGCCGGACTGTTAGGCGCAACAACTTCACGGGCGATTATGTCCGCATCAATCAGTGTCACACCTAAATCGGCAAACATATTCGAAACTGTTGTTTTACCAGAGCCAATGCCGCCGGTTAAACCAACAATAAATTGGCTCATTAGCGAACCCAAGTATTCATATAAAACTCGACAATTTGTTCTTGCCAATAAAAACTTATCCAGCCCGCAATTGCTAAATAAGGCCCAAAAGGAATTGCTTGCTGATGTTTTTCTTGCAGACGTAAAATAATAATGCCTGCAACTGCACCAACCACGGAAGACATTAATACAATTAGCAAAAGTGACTGCCAGCCCATCCACGCGCCAAGGGCTGCAAGCAATTTGAAATCACCAAAACCCATGCCTTCTTTGCCGGTTAGTAGTTTAAAGCTTTGAAATATGGTCCACAAAATCATATAACCAGCTACAGCTCCAATTACGGCGTCTTCGAGTGGTACAAAGGTTGCGGATAAGTTGGCAAGTAAACCTAACCACAGCATGCTGAGGGTAAGTTGATCTGGCAACAGCATAGTATCAAAATCAATAAAACACATGCTGATAAGCAAATAACTAAAAAGTAACGCCCACAGAGTTTGCTCGCTAAAACCAAACTGAACTGCTGCGATCATGCCTGCGATTGCCGTTAATATTTCAATAAATGGATAACGTATAGATATTGAGGTTTGGCAGTGACTACATTTACCTTTTTGCACTAGGTAAGATAACACTGGGATGTTTTGCCAAGGTTTGACTGGGCTTTTGCAACTCGGGCAATGTGAATGTGGAAAAACTAAGTTGAATTTATCTGTTGGAATATCAATCGGCAGTTTGACCCCTTCGTCTTCAAACAGCAGTTGGCATTCTCGTTTCCAATCTCTTTCGAGCATAATCGGCAAGCGATAAATTACAACGTTTAAAAAGCTGCCAACGAGTAAACTAAATAAGCCGACAAAAATAACCCAAGCAACAGGAGCGTGTTCAAAATAATTGAATATATCTAACATAAATTAACTAACAATTTTACCTAACTGGAAGATTGGTAAATACATAGCGACAATTAAGCCACCTATGACTACCCCTAAAAATGCCATTATCATAGGTTCAATGAGTGCTGACAACCCGTCTACTGCATCGTCTACTTCTTGTTCATAAACTGATGCGACCTTATTGAGCATATCGTCAATTGCACCTGATTCTTCACCTATTTGAACCATTTGAATAACCATGTCGGGGAATAACTTAGTATTACGCATCGCAATATTCATTTGCATGCCCGCGGATACTTCGCCTTTGATGTTCATAATGGCATTTCTATAAACAGCGTTGCCAGAAGCACCAGCAGCTGAATCTAGTGCTTCTATTAGAGGTACACCTGCCGCAAACGTGGTTGCAAGTGTTCTAGAAAATCGGGCTAATGACGCTTTATTTAAAATCATGCCAAATACCGGCATTTTTAACAGGTATGCGTCCACTCTATCTCTCAACTTTCGACTATTTTTGTAGCTACGCGCAAATAAAAACACACCTATGGCCAGAGCCACGGCCATTTTGGGACCGTGTGCTTGTAATGCCTCCGACATCCCAATGACCATTAGTGTAAAAGCCGGTAGCTCCGCACCAAAACTAGAAAATATCTCTTGGAATTGAGGTACTACAAAAATTAATAGAATTATTGTGACTATGGACGCTATGGTTAACACGGCGATTGGATAAGTCATAGCTTTTTTAATTTTTGACTTTAATGCTTCAGACTTTTCTTTATAGGTCGCTATTCGGTCATAAATACCTTCTAGTGCACCAGATTGCTCGCCAGCCATAACCAGGTCGCAATATAAATCATCAAAATATTTGGGGTGGTCACGTAACACCTCATTTAAGGGCGTGCCTGACTGAATACCTAAACCAACTTCGGATAATAATTGGCGCATGTTGGCATTTTCATTGCCTTTTGAGATTAAATCGACAGATTGGACGAGTGGCACCCCCGCACTCAACATAGTGGCTAATTGGCGGGTGACCACAGCAATATCTTTAGAGGTAATTTTTTTTGCGCCTCCACCAAACAGGGGTTTAGGTTTCTTTTTTAGTTTGGTTGGATTGACCCCTTGTTGTTTTAGCGTTTCTTTTGCTGCTTTGATATTTTCAGCAGGTAGCTCACCATTTACCTTTAAACCACGGCGGTTGACTCCTTGCCAAATAAAGATATCTTGCTCAACAATTTTAGGTTTTTTAGTTGATTTTGTTTTAGCTACAGCCATAAATAGTTCCTACTGCTATCCCTGTTGATGGCCAAAGTTCAGCATCATTCACTGACTTTGGCGAGTATTTATAATATTAGTACAAATAAATTAATAGCTGGTCACTCGGCTGACTTCACCTAAGCTCGTTAATCCGGCTATTGCTTTGCGAATACCTGACTGACGTAAATTAGGTACTTGCTCTTTTTGTGCTTGGGCAGCAATTTCAAGTGAATTACCTTCACGCATAATAATGGAAGCCATATCACCACTAATAGGCATTACTTCATAAATACCAACACGTCCCTTAAAACCTGCTGAACATAACTCACAGCCGACTGGCTCGTATAAAGTGAGCTCTGATAACTGCTCAGTGGTAAAACCAAATTCTACAAGTTCTTTGTCGGTTGGTAATGTTTCAAGCGGCGATTTACAATGTTTGCATAAACGCCGAGCTAAACGCTGCGCTATAATTAGACTGACAGAACTTGCAATATTAAAGCTAGGTACGCCCATATTCAGCAAACGTGTAAGGGTTTCGGCAGCTGAGTTAGTATGTAGGGTAGATAATACTAAATGACCAGTTTGTGCGGCCTTTATTGCTATTTCGGCTGTTTCTAAATCTCGTATTTCACCAACCATGACGATATCTGGATCTTGACGTAAAAAAGAGCGCAGTGCTTCAGCAAACGTCAAGCCTGCTTTGGTGCTAATTTGCACCTGATTAATACCGTCTAAGTTGATTTCAACAGGATCTTCCGCTGTGGATATGTTGCGTTCAGGTGTATTGAGAATATTTAAACCTGTATACAAAGAAACGGTTTTACCACTCCCGGTTGGGCCTGTTACTAGAATCATGCCTTGAGGTTTATTTAGCGCATCTAAATACAGTTGCTTTTGCTCTTTTTCGTAACCTAGTACATCAATCCCGAGCATAGCGCTGCTCGAGTCTAATATACGCATTACGATTTTTTCACCCCATAAAGTAGGAAGGGTTGAAACACGAAAATCAATGGATTTATTCGCAGAGATTTTTAATTTTATCCGCCCATCTTGTGGTTTGCGTTTTTCTGCTATATCCAAACGTGACATTACTTTGAGCCGCGCAGCTAAACGTGTTGATAAATTGGCGGGAGGCGCGGCTACTTCATGTAAAATTCCGTCAATACGAAAGCGAATTCGGTAGCTTTTTTCGTATGGTTCAAAATGTAAGTCGGATGCCCCGCGGCGAATGGCATCTAATAATATTTTGTTGATATAAACAATAATAGGTGCATCATCATTGCTGGCTGTTTCTGCAGTATCTTCGGTTTTATCTTCGCCGACTTCTATGCCTGATAACTCTTGTTCGTCAAAGTCATCTAAATCAAGCTGGCCTTCTTCCGAGGCATAAGCGGTTTCTATTGCTTGATGGAGCTTTGACGCTTCAACACATAAATATTCAACGTTGTAACCTGTACTAAATTGAAAATCTTCTTGAGCACTGACGTTAGAGGGGTTAACCGTAGCTAAAAACAGGGTACGGCCGCGTAAATAAAGCGGCAAAACCTGATGTTTTTCTGATAGTTTCTCTTTTAATAATTCTTCTTTTATGGACGAAACATCAAAATAATTTAAATCAAAATAGGGTGTATGGTAACGCTGCGAGACTTCACAGGCGAGTTCGTTTTCTGTGTACCAACCTTGTTCGCGGATAAACTGCGCTGCTTCAATATAAGTTTTAACGTTTTTTTGTTTAAGTTCTTCTTGTTGATGAAGGTCTAATATGCCTGTTGCGAAGAGTCGAAAGTCTAGTGCTGCCATGCTGAAACTCAATTGGATTTTAGCGCAAGGATAACACTTCACATAGAAGTATAAAAGGTGATAAAAAAGGCGAGCTCAAGCTCGCCTTCTGTAACTTCACGCGCTTATTAAGACGCTGGGGTACAGTTTGTATTAACTGTTAATCCAGAATCAGAATCCGTTGCTGCCCAAGTTGCTTGGCCATTAGCAATAGTTGGAGACAACTGAATTGTAAAGTCAGCTGTAGAACCGCCTGATGCGCCAGCGTCTCTGTCGGCTGATACTATGATTACACCATCTGTCACTCGAGCACACATAATAGTCGAGTTGTTTGATGCCGCTGTAATTGCTGCAGGAATTCGATTTGCGCCAGAGTCGCAAGCTGTTGCTGCACCACCAGTCGCGGTTTGTTGCACTAAACACGCGGTTACTGATTTTTTCAATGCTTCAGCTTGTTGTTTAGCTTCGCTTGAACGTGCTGAATCAAAATAATCATTGTAAGCCGGCACAGCTACTGCCGCCAAAATACCGATAATCGCTACAACGATCATTAATTCAATTAGGGTGAAACCTTTATTACTGCTTCGTTTCATTTCTTTGTCTCCAATAGATGTAGTCCTAGTTTACTGCCGAGTCCATTTGGCCACCTAATTGACCCCGGTCTGGCATTAACTTTACATTAGAATACAAATTCCAATTACACAAGTCCGACTTGAAAAATTCATAACTAAAATTTTACTTAACTATCACTTTGTGAACTCATTCGCTTATTTGCCTAATTAACAGCAGGTTTTTTCTGCAAATCTTGCTTTTCCACTCGTTATTTGTCGGTAAAGCGCGCCTGCTAGAGCATTTGTCTTGCCAACATAAATGAACAAAATAGCTTTTTGGGTAAATTTGAATAAGGATTGTTTGCTGCTTTGTTTGTTGCTTAGTGGCATAATAGCTAAAGCTAAATTATTTTGAGTAGTAATTTAGTTTTAGTTAATTTTTAAAACTCCGAAGCCTAACTAGCTAAGTCATTAGATATGCAAATTAGGCCGCAAATGAGGGTTTGATGTTCAAACTCAACAATTTGCCAGGGTTAGGGTAGAAATATCTTGGCCTCCCGCATTTGGAAAGGTGTTTATGTTACAAGATAAAATGGGGCGAAAATTTCACTATCTTCGCCTGTCGATCACAGATGTGTGCAATTTTAAATGCACCTATTGTTTGCCTGATGGTTATCAGTGCGACACGCCACGCGATTTCCTATCAACCGATGAAATTGCCAATGTCGTCAGTGCTTTTGCCCAACTCGGGACCAGTAAAATTCGCATTACTGGTGGTGAGCCGGCTCTGCGCAAAGATTTACCAAACATTATCAAATTATGCCGACAGCAAGTTGGTATAACGGATGTCGCTTTAACGACCAATGGGTTTAATTTAGAGCATAATATAGATAAATGGGTTGATGCTGGTTTAACGTCACTGAATGTTTCGGTCGATAGCTTAGACCCAAATATGTTTAACGCGATTACTGGCCATAATAAGCTTACAAGCATTTTAGCTGGGTTAGATAAAGCGCAACAACTCGGCTTAAGCAAAATTAAAATTAATGCAGTCTTGATGCGCCAATACAACGGCAATGATGTCCAGACGTATATTGATTGGTTAAAAGACAAACCTTATACCTTAAGGTTTATCGAGTTAATGCAAACCGGTGACAACCTTGAGTTTTTTAAACAAAACCATGTCAGCGGTGCAGACATTAAACAAACCTTATTACAGCAAGGTTGGTCACCCGTTATTCGTGATAAATCTGCAGGCCCTGCTGAGGAATTTTACCACCCAGACTATCAAGGACGAGTAGGCTTAATTATGCCTTATAGCAAAGATTTTTGTGCAACTTGTAATAGGCTGCGTATTAGTGCTTTAGGTAAACTACATCTATGTTTATTTTCTGAAGCCGGTATTGATATTCGCCAGCATTTGCAAAACTCAGAGCAACAAGCCGAATTAATGCAGCTATTACAAAATTACTTAGGTGATAAAGCCCCAAGCCATTATTTGCAGCAAGGCGTCACAGGTGGTACCCAACACCTAGCCATGTTGGGTGGCTAGAGGGTTTACAACAATGTCACTGTATATATTAGTTTTGGCCGGTGGTCGTTCTAGTCGAATGGGCCAAGACAAAGCAAAACTAACGATGAACAAGCAACATACGCTACTTCAGCATATGTTGGAGTTAGTGGCTGAATTAGCTGTAGAGCAGGTGTATATCTCACGCCCTTATCAGCAACAATCAGGTGATTTAGCCT
Source organism: Catenovulum agarivorans YM01 (assembly GCF_000281085.1). Lineage (GTDB taxonomy): Bacteria > Pseudomonadota > Gammaproteobacteria > Enterobacterales > Alteromonadaceae > Catenovulum > Catenovulum agarivorans. The sequence goes on along the minus strand of NZ_JH767537.1, from coordinate 107,565 downwards.
TAACTCAAATGCTTACTGGTTTGAATGCGCAAACAAAAATCATTTACGATCCAATAGAATACCAAGGGCCGCTCGCTGGTATACAAGCATGCGTAAAACAACTTAGTGACTGTAGTCCAAATTCACAATTGCTGGTATTGCCGATAGATATGCCAGCACTCGCTTTGGTTGATTTACAGCAACTGGTCAAAAGCTCGCAACAGAAAAACACTAGTTGTTATTTTGCACATCATTTTTTACCGGTAAGCTTTTATGATCTGGCGCAATTACAACAATTGCTAAATCAGCTGATGTTAAGACCAGCAAAAGAAAAATCGTTTAGAAATTTATTAAATCAATTGCCGGCAATGAGTATTGAAGCAACTGACTCGCAATTAGGTCGTTTAATAAACCTTAACACCCCAGAACAATGGCAAAGCTATTTAGCTAACAGGAATTAATTATGGCAAAAGCATCACGTCCTTTTGAACCTTTAAATATTGCAGTACTAACGATTTCTGACACTCGAGATTTTTCAACCGATACTTCAGGTGAGTATTTACAACAGGCAGTCGAAGAAACAGGCCATAAAGTGATAGGCCGCAAAATTGTTAAAGATGATATTTACCAAATTCGCGCAGTTTTGTCTGAATGGATAGCATCAAATGATGTACAAGCTGTCGTCTGTACTGGTGGAACTGGCTTTACCGGTCGTGATTCTACCCCTGAAGCTGTCAAACCTTTATTTGATAAAGAGGTTGAAGGGTTTGGCGAGCTATTCAGGCAAATTTCTTATCAAGATATTGGTACGTCTACTATTCAATCGCGCGCAGTTGCGGGATTAGCCAATGGTGTTGCAATTTTTTGTTTGCCAGGCTCTACAGGCGCTTGCCGCACTGGTTGGGAGGGCATCATTCGCAGCCAGTTGGATGCCTCACATAAACCTTGCAACTTTGTCGGGCAACTAAAATCCGTTGATATCGCTTCTTGCCCGTCTCGACAATAATTAAGGTGTAACATGGTGTTAACTCATTTAAATGAACGTGGTGAAGCTAACATGGTTGATGTCAGTGAAAAAACACCAACTGTACGGCAAGCTCATGCTCAGGCTGTAATTAAAATGTCTACTGAAGCTTTCGCTTTACTCACACAAGGCAATCATAAGAAAGGGGATGTATTCGCAATTGCGCGAATTGCCGGTATTCAGGCTGCAAAAAAATGCTCTGATTTAATCCCTTTGTGTCACCCGTTAATGTTGTCTAAGGTTCAAGTGGATTTTGAAGTTGACCAAACAAGTAGCAGTGTAAAAGTGCTGACTATGTGCAAGTTAACAGGACAAACTGGTGTTGAAATGGAAGCGTTAACCGCAGCCTCGGTTGCCGCTTTAACCATTTACGACATGTGTAAAGCGGTTGATAAACACATGCAGATAGTCGACACCAAAGTTATTGCTAAGTCTGGTGGCAAATCTGGCGATTGGCAACTTAGCTAATTGGAGAGGCTGAAATATGATAAAAGTGCTGTTTTTTGCTCAGTTACGTGAAACTCTGGGTCAAGAGGAATATCTGCTTGATGCTGAATCGCTAAATGTCGCAGAGCTAAAAAAATTGTTAATCGAACAAAATCCTGCGTGGCAAACTGCTTTGCAGGAGAAACGCCTGTTAGTTGCAGTGAATCAAAATATGGCAAATGAACATAGTCCAATTAATTCAGGTGATGAGGTCGCTTTTTTTCCTCCCGTAACAGGGGGGTAAAATAAACTAGCTTTTGCATTTGTCGTGTTGGAAAAAGGCTTCTATGCTTAGGTTAAGCATTTAAAATTTCAAAGGAAAGAAGCCTTGCATCAACATGAATTTGATATGACAGCTGCAGATTTTAATTATATTAAACAGCAGCTTTATATTCATGCGGGCATAGTGCTTGGTGAGCACAAAAAAGAAATGGTGTACTCGCGATTATCCCGGCGTATTCGCCACCTACAGTTAACCAATTTTAAACAGTATTGTGATTATCTTAAAGCTCATTCAGAGCATGAACTGTCAGCCTTTGTAAACGCATTAACCACAAATTTAACCTCTTTTTTTCGTGAGAATCATCATTTTGAGTTTTTAAAACAGTTAGCACAAACTCAGTGGCAACAGGATAAAAATATGAAACGCAAAATTCGTATTTGGTCCGCCGGTTGCTCTACTGGGGAGGAACCATATTCAATTGCCATGACGTTAACTGAAAGTCTTAATTTAAAGCAATGGGACTGTAAAATACTGGCAACGGACTTAGATTCTAATGTTTTGGCTACCGCAAAAAATGCTCAATATGATCGAAGAAGACTAGAAAGCAGTCAACTACCACTTGGGCTGAAGTATTTTACAGCAGCCGAAGATGCTACTGTTGTTACATTAAAAAACACAGTTCGTCAGCTTGTTCATATTAAGCGCTTAAATTTATTACAGCCGCAGTGGCCAATGAAGGGGTTATTTGACGTTATATTTTGTCGAAATGTGGTGATTTATTTTGATTTAGCGACTAAAAACCAGTTGATTCGCCGTTATGCACAATACTTAAAACCTAATGGTTATCTGTTTATGGGGCACTCAGAAACCATGAGTCGAGATATCACAGAATTTAAATCTTTGGGTCAGACCATTTATCAAAAACAAGGATAGTTATGTTAGAAATAAAACCCGCGATAAATGGATTTAACTCGATCAAAAGATATGTTGATAAAAGCCGCCATATAGTCGTAGCGAAAATATTACCCGGCGAGCTATATGTTACCCGAGAAAATGAACTCATTTCTACCGTGTTAGGTTCGTGTATTTCTGCTTGTATATGGGATGAAAAACTCGGAATTGGTGGCATGAATCACTTTATGTTGCCGGTAAAAGGACAGCATACAATGCCGGATGATTGGAGCAATGAAATGAGCTATTCGTGTCGGTACGGACACTGGGCTATGGAGTTTTTAATCAATGAAATTATAAAGAATGGTGGTATTCGCAGTAATTTGTTAGCTAAAGTGTTTGGAGGTGGCAAAATTGTCGCTCGAATGTCTGATGTGGGGTTGGGTAACATAGATTTTATTCGGCATTATTTACGTAATGAAGAAATCCCTGTGGTATCACATGATGTCGGGGGGCCATGGCCAAGAAAAATTTTATTTCATCCTAATACAGGAGTGGCCAAAGTGAAAAAGCTTCAAGCATTACATAATGATACTATTGAACAGCGTGAAGTTGCGTATTTCAACAATATCACTGAACAAGATGACAGTACAGATATCGAATTGTTTTAAAGGATCGTAAAGTGCATAAATATCGAGTATTGATAGTTGATGATTCTGAGTTAATGCGGCATTTTTTGCAACAGGTACTATCATCACACCCTCAATTGGACGTAGTTGGAACCGCAGAAGATCCCTACCAAGCTCGCGAGCAAGTAAAATTATTAAACCCTGATGTTTTAACATTGGATATAGAAATGCCAAAAATGAACGGTATTTCTTTTTTACGTAATTTAATGCGCTTGCGGCCAATGCCTGTGGTGATGATTTCTACTCTAACTGAAAAAGGTGCGCCAGAAACTTTAACTGCGCTTGAGCTTGGCGCGTTAGATTATATTGCTAAACCAGCAACAACAGATGTTTCTAAATTGACTGATTACGCTGCTGAAGTATGTCAAAAAGTATTAAATGCGGCTAAAAGTAAAGAAGCTATGCTGCGTTTGATCGCAAATGACAAACAAGCAGCTGCGATACCAACAAAAAAAGTGGCTCACCCACACTTATTTAAACCTGGATACATTATCGCAATTGGTGCGTCTACCGGAGGCACTGAGGCGATAAAACGTGTTGTCTGTGACCTACCAGCAAATATGCCTCCCATAGTTATTACCCAACATATACCTGCGATGTTTGCTACATCTTTTGCCAAACGGTTAGATTCTATGTGTGAAATGACTGTGTACGAGGCTCAAGACCAGCAAAAAATTGAAAGTGGTTGTATTTATCTTGCGCCAGGAGATAAGCATATGTCTGTCGAAAAGAAAGCTGGTCATTATTATTGCCGCTTGCACAATACAGAACCCGTTAACCGGCACAAACCTTCGGTTGAAGTGTTATTTAACTCAATTGCCGAGTTGGAAACCACTAAGGCAATAGGTGTTATGTTAACTGGTATGGGTGCAGATGGTGCTCAGGCTTTACTAAACATGAAATTAGCTGGGCAAACAACCATGGCGCAAGATGAAAAAACCAGTGTAGTCTGGGGTATGCCAGGTGCTGCTTATAAAGTTGGAGCAACAGATGATTTATTGCCACTACAACAGATTGCACCTGCGCTAATAAGGTTATTGGCAATAGCAGTCACAAAATAGCCATTGATAATTGTGTGCAGCGCCCCCATGTTAGCTGTAATAAATTAAAAAACATTGAGTGAGTATAAAAGTGGATTCATTTGGTCAAGTAACGGCTAACAATATTGTAGAAATTAACGCAGAAAATTTTCAGCAAGTAATACTGCAAGGCTCTCAGCAAAAGCTAGTGGTTATTGATTTTTATGCCCAGCAAAGTCCAGAAAGTATTTCGTTATCGGAAAAACTAATTAAATTATTTTCACCATATCCTGACGCTATTACCTTAGCTAGAGTTAATTGTGAAGATCAGCAAATGCAAGCTTTGGCTATGCAGTTCGGTGTGCAGGCAATACCTACGGTTATTTTATTTAAAGATGGCCAAGGTATCAGCGGTTTTGCCGGAGACAAAGATGTTGCGGAGTTAGAGCAACTTTTTGCCGAACATTTACCTAAACCAGAAGATGATTTACTGAACCAAGTAAATGAATTGATTAACGCGCAGAATTTTAATGATGCTTTGCCGTTAGCCAAAGAAGCTTTGGCTTTGGATGAGACTAGAGCAGACATTAAAAAAGCGCTGATTCATGTATTGCTTGGTACAGGGCAGAATCAAGAAGCTGAAGATTTACTCAGTAGCATCACTATGATTGACCAGGATGATTATTATCAATCTTTAGTGTCTCAACTTGAACTAAATAAACAGGCTGCAGAAACTCCTGAAATTCAAGGTTTACGCGCCCAACTCGAAAATAATCAAGATGATCATGCTGTACGTATTAGTTTGGCTGTGCAATTACATCAAGCTCAGCAAAATGAACATGCACTTGAATTACTAATGGCTGTGTTGGTGAAAGATTTAAATGCGCATGATGGTGAAATGAAAAAAACGCTAATGGATATTTTAGCGACAATGCCAAAAGGGGATGCAGCAGCGACTAAAGTTAGACGTAAACTGTATAGCCTGTTGTACTAGTTAACCCTGACCAAAAGCTACCAAAACGCTATTTTGGTAGCTTGCTCCCCTAAGTAATATCTATTAGTAAGGTTTAACTACAGCCAAAATAACCGCGGCAAATAAAATTAACACTGGCATTTCGTTGATAAAACGATAAAAACGGCTACTGCGTCGATTCAAATCCTGCTGAAAGGTCTTGAGCAATTTAAAACAATAAATATGGTAGCCATACAACAAGATCACCAGTAGTAGTTTAGTATGTAACCAGCCACTTACTTTAAACCAGTCTAATCCGTAGAGATAAATAAGCCATACGCCGAATATTCCAGTCAAAATGGCAAAGGGGGTAACAAAAAATAATAGGCGTTTTTCCATTATTTTTAATTGGTGATGAACTGCGGGTTCATTTGATTCAGCATGGTAAACTAATAGCCGTGGAAAATAAAAAATGCCAGCAAACCAAGCAACCATAAAAATAATGTGGAAAGCTTTAACCCATAAAATTGTCATTCTGCTACCTGAAAAGAACCTTTAGTTAACCTTAACCTCAGCTGCTCCCATGTCACTACGCCAACTATATTTTCAAATTCTTCTTCAAAAATATACACAGAGCCGCTGCGTTTATGTTGCAAAATTTCATAGGGTTCAGCTAAGGTATAGCGAGATTCAACCCCTTGTAATTCATCAAAGTTAAAGGGCGAAGCTGGCTGATGATCGAGCGAGACGTTGTAACTAACTTGCTTAAATACAAAACCACCATCGACTTCTTCACGTAATATAACCGGTCGTTTACCCGCACGATCGAGTGCGCGGCGCAATACCATATCATCTTTGCGTTTTACTAATATAAAACTGCGTTCCATGGCCGCGAGTACACCGGTTTTTTGTAATATGTCGTAGGTAGGTGGGGTTTGATAGTCGAGTTTTTGCATCTCTAACTGCAAGATAAACAAAGAACGGTTTTTGAAAATCTGGCTAGAAATAACATGTGCAGAAACGATAACCAGCATAGCAGGTACAACAATATCTGGATTGTAGGTTAGTTCTAATGCAGTAACCAACGCCGCGAGAGGGGCATTTAAACAGGCGGCCATAAGTGCAGCTAGGCCTAATACACCATAAATATCGGAATAACCGCTAATGTTGCCGATAAAAATAGACGCCATTAACGCGAGCAAAGTACCTAACATCATGCCTAAACCTAAAATTGGTCCAATGACACCACCAGGTATCCCCAAACCAATAGCGAAGAAGGTAAGTAATGACTTACTGATGAAGACAGTCATTAACAACTGAGCATTACCGGTTTGCTCCTGTGCAATTGTGATTGCTCCTAGCCCAGTGCCAAGGGCTTGTGGCACTAAGTAACCAATAATGGCGGTGATAAAGCCCGCCAGCAACAAACGCGGCAACATGTTAACTGATTTAAACGAGCGAATAATTTCGATAAGTTGGCGGTTAAAGGCAAAAGCAAAACAACCAACTAAAATGCCCATAAACACAAGATATGGGTAGTGATTAATGTCCAGTAGCTCGATATTTAAACCACTTAAATCATGTTCATGGCCAAATACAAACCGGTTAGCGGTAGCGCCAACCATAGAAGCCAGCATAACAGGAACGAATATGTGCGTTTTATATTCACGCAGTACTACTTCCATTACAAAAATAACAGCAGCAAGTGGCGTGTTAAATGATGCGGCTATGGCCGCAGCCATACCGCAAGCAGATAAAGTTCTAACTGAGTTATACGGTAATTTTAACCAAGAACCAAGATAACTTGAGGCGCCAGCACCGAGATGTACCGCAGGCCCTTCTCGCCCAACCGAAAATCCACTCGACATAGCGATAATACCGCCAAAAAACTGATTGATGGTATTGCGGATGGGCATCATGCCGTAAAAAGCTTTTAGCCGATAAATAACAAAGGGAATGCCTAAACGAAAGTGTTTAAATTGGGTGAATACACCCACCAGAGCAATTAAACCAGCGCCGACCAGAGGTAATAAAAAACGTTCAGCGCCGTTGAGTGACTGAAAGTTATCAGGTTCATCTAGGTAAATGAGTTGAATAGTTTCTAAGCACCATTGAAAAGCAACGATACAAATAGATGCACTTAAACCCGCTAATAAACCCAACACACTCAACTGTATTGAAATTTTAGGGTATGCTAATTGTTCTCTAAGATGTTTTAAGTGTTTTTCGAACGCCATTTGTGTTAGAAAAGTGCGCTAATTAGTTGCGATTCCGTGCCGTGTTTTGAGTGTAACACAGACTTCATAATATGTAGACGAGTTTAACCTTTTGAAAAAACAAGTTGTAAAAAATTTCGAGATTATTTGGGCAATAAACAAAAAGTTTTTTGCCTCTTTATTTGGCTTATTTCTGTTAGCTGCTGCAGCAGCTATTGGTGTTGCGATAGCGTACAAAATTTTACAGTCAGATATTAAAGAGCTTGAAGCGCTTAATCAGACCATTGACGAGAAAAACCAAACCTTATTCCAGTTAGAGCAAAAGCTTAATTTTATTCGGGTTGAGTTGGAAGTGAACAATATGAGTTTGCAAAAGTTGCAGGCTGAATTAAAACGCGTACAACAAGATAATACACAGTTGAAAGAAAAACTAACTTTTTATCAGAGCGTTATGGCACCAGAATTGGCCGCTGATGGTGTAATTGTTGATGAGTTGTTGATTGAACCTACACTGATTGAAAATCAATATAGGTATAAAGTGATTTTGGTGCAAACCAGCAAACAAAAGCGTTTTGCCAAAGGTTATATCAGTTTAAGTTTACATGGCATTCAAAATGACAAGAATTTATCTATCGACTTTAAGCAATTAGCAGTGGACGATAATGATACTTCATTTAGTTTCCGCTATTTTCAAATTTTAGAAGGAAATTTTGTTCTGCCAGAACGTTTTACCCCAGAGCGAGTGAATTTAGCTGTGGTATTACCAAGGCGAAGTGGTCAAAGTTACAGCCGCACCGACTTAGATTATGATTGGTCACCACAGGTGGTTCATAGAGAATAATAGTTGAATGGTTTAGTCAGGTATTAGATAATAGCCATATTGCTATATTATGAGGTTGTATTAAATGGATCAGATTCCACTTAATTTCACAGAAACAGCTGCGAAACAAGTAAAGCTGTTGATTGAAGAAGAAGAAAATCCAAACTTAAAGTTTCGGGTTTATATTACTGGTGGCGGCTGTTCTGGTTTTCAATATGGTTTCACTTTCGACGAAAACGTCAATGAAGGTGACATGTTAATTGAAAAAGAAGGGGTTAACTTAGTGGTTGATCCTATGAGCTTGCAGTATTTAATGGGTGGCGAAGTAGACTATACCTCTGGTTTAGAAGGCTCACGCTTTTTTGTTAAAAACCCAAATGCAACCACCACTTGTGGTTGTGGTGCAAGCTTTTCAGTATAAAGTTTTTCAGTTAGGTTAGTGATTTACACTAACCTAACTATGTTCCCTCTTGTCCAATTCCATAGCTTCAATCAATTTTTGTTTAATGCTTTGTTTTTCTGATTGTTTAAAGCCAACAACTCTATAAATCACTTGTCTGTATTTGTTCAGCAGTAACAAAGTTGGCAATCCACTCACACCATAATGGCGTGATAACGCAGCTTGTTGATCAAACCACACTGGTAATTGTTGTAAATTGTGCTCGGTTAAAAAATTATCTGCATTTGTTTTATTTGCATCTTGATTAACTGCAACCCAAGTAAACTGCTGTTGCTCAAAGGTGTTAAATAGCTTTTGGTAATAAGGTAAAGATTCAATACAAGGGCCACACCAGCTCGCCCAAAAATCTAGCACTAAATAATTTTGCGTGATCTCGGCTAAACTATTTTGTGCTGTAGTACTAGTAAACTTTTGCTGATAGATAGCTTGAGTGGTAACTGAAGTCTGGCTTTTATTTATTTTGTTAAATAACAACCAAGCTGAAGTCACACCAGTTGCTAGTGCAACCATGAGTATACCGATTGAGAATATTTTATTATTTAGAATGCGCATAAACAGTTTGTTTTTAAGAGTATGCTTTTATGTTAGTTGTATATGATGGACGTGCCAAGTGTTCCTGAGGTTATATTGGGAGACTGTAGTTGAAGTCACATACACCAAGTTGAAGCCATGCCTTTCGTTGGAAAGTGCTAGGGCAATAACTTAGAGCAAAATCTCTTTTTCATGGATGAAAAAGCGAAGCGTACAAGGATGTATTCACAGCGTTTTTGCGAAAGTTATGGCCTAGTAATTTCCGCATGTAGCAGGGCACTAGCAGCGATTTTGCGGACTGCTCTCACTCTAATTGGTGAACCGCGTTTTTGCAAAATTATGCTTGCAGTGGGCGAACTTGCGCAGTTTATTTCGCGCCGTGAGTTTGTGGCAGAGAAGTTCAAGCTGGTTGGAATGTATTTTTCAAAAACGCTTCAAGGCTGTCCATAGCTCGCTCGCACAAGATATCCCTATCTTGTGAAGTTTTGAAAAACACACTCCCAACCATCTTTTTACATCTTCGGTGCTACATGGATTTTTCGCCGCAATAAATTAGCTGGATAAAGCCGACTGAAACGCTGATTTTGCAAAACTTCAAATGTCATGGATGACATTTGGGAGCGACCATGGAAGGTGAACCGCGTTGTTGCAAAATTATGCTTTCAGTGGGCGAACTTGCGCGGTTTATTTCGCGCCATGAGGTGTTTAAGTTATTTAACACCGAGTCAATGGAAAGGCGATAACTTCTTCGATACTCTTAGCACCTAATGCCAACATAATTAATCTATCCACCCCTAAAGCAACACCTGAACATTGAGGCAACCCTGCATTTAATGCAGCAATTAAACGCATATCAATAGATTTTGCGGCTTTGCCATTATGCACCCGCAAAACATTATCATGTTCAAAACGTTTAAGTTGCTCATCAGCATTAGTCAGCTCATCAAAACCATTGGCTAACTCTATGCCTTTAAAGTACAACTCAAAACGTTCAGCGACTCTAGGATCATCTTTGTTTAACCTTGCTAAGCTCGCTTGCTCTGCCGGAAAGTGATAAACAAAACAAGGCACATCTGCAGCAATATTGGGTTCAATCAACTCAGCGAACATCACTTGCAACAAGCCGGTTTTGTCATCGGCTAAGTCAATAATATCGGCACGTTCAATTTGTTGCAGTTTGTTGGTTAAATCTGCAAAACTACAAGTCAAGACATCAAGTTGTAGGTGAGTTAAAAACAATTGTTGGTAGGTGTAAGCATCACAGCGTGGCACTTTTAATACAGTTTTAACCAAGTCAGCGACTTCATTCATTAACAGGGCGCGATCAAAACCGACTCTATACCACTCAAGCATAGTAAATTCAGGGTTATGTTGGCGGCCAAATTCATCATCTCTAAACGCTTTGGCTAATTGGAATATACAGCCAGAACCTGCTGCTAATAAACGCTTCATTGCAAATTCTGGAGAGGTTTGCAAATACAAATCAACACCAGACGCAAAGCCAGGACCACGATAATGTGCGGTTAAATTTTCTAAGTGTAAATCCGTCACACCATGTTGCGATAAACTGGGGGTTTCAACTTCAAGTACCTTGCGGCTGACGAAAAACTGCCGAATTTGCTGAATGATTTGAGCGCGTTGCTTGAGGGTTTCAATGTTTGCAGTTGGTTGCCAAACGTTTGCTGAATGCGATTGAGTTGTCATTTGTTGTTGGGTTTGGAAGGGAACAGAGATAAATAGCTTGGCTCAAAAGACAATTTGAGCCAAGTAAATGGCCAATTATTTTACGCGAGATACATATTCGCCAGAGCGAGTATCTACTTTAATAATTTCACCAATTTGGATGAATAAAGGTACACGTACCACAGCACCCGTGCTTAAAGTAGCTGGTTTGCCGCCCGTACCTGCAGTATCACCTTTTAAACCAGGATCTGTTTCTGTTACTTCTAACTCAACAAAGTTAGGTGGCGTAACTGCAATTGGATTGCCATCCCACAAAGTGATAATACAAGTGTCTTGTTCAACTAACCATTTTTGATTGTCGCCAATTGCTTTTGTGTCTGCAGCAATTTGCTCAAAGGTTTCGTTGTTCATAAAGTGCCAGAATTCACCATCATTGTATAAATAAGCTAATTCTGAATCCATGATTTCTGCTTTTTCAACAGATTCACCTGATTTAAAAGTTTTTTCTAAAACTTTACCAGAGATCAATTTACGGATTTTTACTCGGTTAAAAGCTTGGCCTTTACCTGGTTTTACAAATTCGTTTTCGATGATAGCGCATGGTTCGCCATCTAACATGATTTTTAAGCCACCGCGAAATTCATTGGTGCTGACAGTTGCCATGATAACCCCTATTAATTTATATCCCCGTCACAAATGGAACTGACTCCGAATATCGGGGGCATATATAGTCTATTCGATAAAAAACCGCCGAATTTTACCCGATTTTTTACCGGGGCGCATTATACTTTTTGTCGAACTATCATGGCTGATAATTCATTTTTAATCACATAGCTGCAAAGGGGGTTGGTGACTTGTTGAATTATGGTACAAACAATCAGCGCCAAAGTTAAACCCTGATAACCCGTCAGTATTTGCATTTCACATTGACTCGCAGCGAGAAACAAAAATAAAGTGGAAGTTAAAACGAACATTACGCCAATTAAAGCGCGCAACAGTCTGGTGTTGTTTTTAGCTTGACGGATTAAGCTGATGCAAAAATTTTCTGAGTATTCAGACAGATGTGGGTAACGATATATTAGCCAGTTTAAAAAAATTTGATTGTCCATGTTTGCACTTATCTCCGTAAAATCAGGGTAGTTATTATTAATCTTGTTACTACAACTGCAGTGAACACATAATGTGCGCGCGTTCACATTTTAGTAACTTAGTCCTTGGTCGAAAATTAGTCAAGCAGATTGTAATCAAATGTAAAAGAAAGTGAGTTGAATCTGTTTAGAGTTTGCGGGCAATCCGTTAAAATGGCTGCCAATTTTATTTAATGAGTTGTGTTCATTGCAGTTTGAATCTTGTTGGCGAAAAGAGTTAGCCCAAACCATTACCGACCCCGAGCAGCTACTAGCTGAACTGGATATTGATAAAGACAGTTTTGTTGCTGGGTTTACTGCGCGAAAGTTATTCCCGTTGCGCGCACCAAGGCCTTTTATTGCCAAAATGAAAAAAGGTGACGTCAATGACCCGCTTTTTTTACAGGTGATGACTCAGCAACAAGAGTTTGAGCAAGTTGCTGGTTTTACCCAAGACCCATTGCAAGAGCAAGAAGTTGCGCTACCTGGTTTGTTGCACAAATACAAAAGCCGAGTATTGATTTTATTGCGTGGCGGCTGTGCAATAAACTGTCGTTATTGTTTTCGTCGTCATTTTCCCTATCAAGACAATGCTCTGAATCAAGATAAAATTACGCAGATTGTCAGTTATATTCAATCTCATCCTGAAATTAACGAAGTGGTATTGAGCGGTGGCGATCCATTAATGGCACAAGATCATCATATAGCTTCGCTGTTGACGCAACTTGAACAAATCGACCATCTAACTCGGCTACGTATTCATACGCGCTTGCCTGTGGTTATTCCACAAAGGTTAACGCCTGAACTAGCTGACATGCTAAAAAATAGCCGTTTAAAAGTTATTGTGGTTTTGCATATTAACCACGCCAATGAAATTGATGCATTGTTGGCTGAGCACTTAGCTAAGTTTAAACATCCCAATATTACCTTGTTGAATCAAGCTGTGTTACTTAAAGGGATAAACGACACTGTTGATACTTTGGTGCAGCTTAGTGAGCGTTTGTTTACTGTGGGTATATTGCCTTACTACATTCATTTATTTGATAAAGTAGCAGGGGCTGCACATTTTTATTTGAGTGACGAGCAAGTCAAACCTCTACAACAAGGTTTATTGGCAGAATTGCCTGGCTTTTTGGTGCCGAAATGGGTGAGAGAAGAGGCGGGGCTTATGAGTAAAAGCCCCGTAGTTCTTATTTAACCCCAAAATAGGGGATAAACGAGGGGTTGCCAGAGCCTTCAAAATAGAATTTCTATTTCTCCGGTCTGGCTCAGCACCAAGTTAAACCTTGATGTTGATGTTTTGACCAATCGCCGGATCTGCGGAGCGAGGAGGGGAAACTTCTGCAGATTGAAGCAAATCCATTGCTGCTTTGCCTTCCGCTTCTTGCTGCGACTTTGCTAATTTAGCGCCGCGCAATTCAGCGTCACCAGCCTGTTGGGCAACCGAAGATTGATTTACGCCCGTTGAACTTACGTCCATACGTACCTCCAAAAACATCGTTGGTTAAGGTTTAATTGAGAGCAGTATTACCCTCACGATCGCTATCGGCAGCAAATTCAATTTCTTTAGCAAAAATTTGAATATTTTTTCGGCATTAATTTTCTACGCAATAAAAAACTTTCAGTGCGCGAACTTGCACTCTTTATTTTAGCGCTGATAGTTATATGCAATATAGGGAAATTACTAGAACATAACTTTCACAAAAGCGCTGCAAGTACGTCCTTGTAAGCTTCGCTTTTTCATCCCTGAAAAAGAGATTTTGCTCTAAGTTATCGCTCTAGCACTTTCCTGAAGCTAGTCGCTGCATGATTTTTTCTCAGCGACAAACTGGCCCGATAGAGCCGATTGAAATGCTGATTTTGCAAAACTTCAAATGTCATGGATGACATTTGGGAGCGACCATGGAAGGTGTACAGCGTTTTTGGAAAATTATGCTTTCAGTGGGCGAACTTGCACCCTGATACCAGCCCCCCTAATTGAGAACCGAAAATTACACGTTTGCTGTTATGTGCTGCTAACTTGGCGGCATGGAAGAGCAAGCAGGTTGGGATATATTTTTCAACAGCGCTAGCTATGTGTAGCATACGGAAATTACTAGACCATAACTTTCACAAAAACGCTGCAAGTACGTCCTTGTAAGCTTCGCTTTTTCATCCCTGAAAAAGAGATTTTGCTCTAAGTTATCGTTCTAGCACTTTCCAGATCATGAGCCGCTATAACTATTCGCTTTCTGTGAAGTTTTGAAAAATACACACCCAACAATCTCCTGACATTGCAATTACTGCATGGATTTTTCGCCGCAATAAATTAGCTCGATTGAGTCCACTGAAATGCTGATTTTCCAAAACTTCAAATGTCATGGATGACGTTTGGGAGCGACCATGGAAGGTGTACAGCGTTTTTGGAAAATTATGCTTTCAGTGGGCGAACTTGCACTGAGTCGGTAGCGCTAGTTTTTTCATTCGATAACAATTCAGCAGCAACGTACAGTAAATGACATTTGTCATATTAACTGGTGACAAACATCTCTAAGAAAAAAATCTTCCATTGGCATACTTAACATGAACTCGAGACAACAAGTCTCAAATTTAACCAAACATTTGTTAAGGATATGAAGATGAAAAAAGTTATATTTGCAGTAGCACTTTCTATGAGCTTAAATGTTTTTGCAGAGCAAAATACCATAGACAGCATTACCCTAGCGGCCAACAATATGCAGATGGAAAATCTAGCCAATTTGGCAGCGCAAAGCAGTGGTTACGACCAAGCGTTTGCACAGTATAAATTAGCTGTTGCTTACATGGTTAAACAAAACTACGACAAGCTACAAGAGCACTTAAGTGTATCTGCAGCTATTTTAGAGCAACAATTAACCATTAATTCAGATGATATTGAAAGCATGGTTTTACTTGTGCAGGTATATAGTTTGCACATTGGATTTGCGCATGACAAAGCTCAAGAACTTGGGCCGAAAATGCAAGAGTTGCTGACTAAAGCTAATCAACTTGCGCCAAACAACCCAAGACTGCAACTGGTACATGGCATAATTAAATATCATACGCCTGTTGTATATGGTGGCAATAAACAAGTGGCAGTGGCTTTGTTTAATCAGGCGATAAACAACTATCCGGACGATGTAAACTCAGGTTATCACTGGGGTTATGACGAAGCCTACATTTGGCGAGGTTTAGCCAAAGTAGAGCAGGGTGACACTCAAGGAGCTTTGGTCGATTTTAATCGAGCAATTGAAATTAACCCAAATAGCAATTGGGCCAAAGGATTAATCGCACAAAACAGTACGTCGCTGTAAACAACAAAATGGCTGTTAGGGTGAAAATGGTGTGTTGGTTGCACCATTTTCATTGATAAACAACAAGAATTAATTGAGCATATTATGAATCAAAGCTATCAAGTTGCACCTTTGTTTACAGGCTATAACAACTTCTATTTATGGATACCACTGCTGTTTACTGGCTTCTATTTTTTTCCACTCAGTATGATCTGGCCACATTTATCCACTTTAGAAATTATTGTTAGTTTTATCGCCTATTTTGCTTTTATTACTGGTTATATTTGGGCGCAAAAATGTACCCAGCAGAGCATTCATTATTACATACTAGGGTTAACTGCTATCAGCGTAGCGGCAACCGCTATTAATCCAGGCACCTGTGCATTGTTCCCATATGTAGCGTTTTTGGTTGGTTATTATTATTCGTATAAACGCGGTATTCCTTGGTTGCTGTTAATACTTGTAGGTATTGGCTTTAGTGCTTGGGCATTTAATTTAATTGAGTTGTATTTTTTATTGCCAAGTTATATCGCAACCATACCTAATTACTTTTTTGGGGTGATGACACGCGCTAAATTACAACAAGAGCACGAAAAAGAGCAAAGCCAATTGCACAATGAACAACTGGCGACAATTGCCGAGCGCGAAAGAATTGCGCGTGATTTACACGATTTATTAGGCCACACTTTGTCGTCAATTGTATTAAAAGCTGAGCTTGCGAGTAAATTGGGTAAAGCTGGCAAAGTCGATTCAGCTTTAGATGAAATTGAACAAGTTGCGCAAATTAGCCGCACTACTTTGTCTGAAGTGCGCGCAGCGGTTTCTGGCTACAAAACTAAAAACATCAATGCTGAGCTAATCAAAATTAAAAGCTTATTAACGGATAAAGGTTTTCGCGTTGATGGCAACATAAGTTTGTCGGGTTTAACTGCCAAGGCCGAATCTGCGCTACTACTCATTATTAAAGAAGCCACCACAAATATTATCAAACATAGCCAAGGCAAAAACGTTTATTTTTCTTGTATACAGCAAGACAATAAATTGAATATTGAAATTATTAACGACGGCCAAACCAATCAAACAAGCTTTGGCAACGGCTTAACCGGTATTCAAGAGCGGGTGGCTGAATTAGGTGGGCAGGTTAATATCAAGCAAGATAAGGGTTTTGCGATTCAATTAGAATTTGACCAAGGAATATTTCAATCATGATCCGAGTATTGTTAGCGGAAGACCAAGCTTTAGTGCGCGGTGCATTAGTCGCATTGCTTAATCTAGAATTTGATATTGAAGTGGTTGCCCAAACGGCAAATGGTCAAGAAGCGGTTGAACTGCTGCAGCAACATCAAGTGGATGTGCTGCTAACAGATATCGAAATGCCACTTATGACAGGATTGGAATTAATCGAACAGGCTAAAAAAATTCAGCCAGATATCAAAACAGTTGTGATCACCACCTTTGCCCGTGCGGGTTATATCAAACGTGCATTAGTGGCAGGTGTGCGCGGTTTTTTGTTAAAAGACTGTCCATCGGAACAATTGGCCGATGCACTTAGACAAATCATGCAAGGCAAAAAGGTGATAGATCCAGAGCTGGCTATTCAAGCCTTAGACGATGTTGATCCACTTTCTGACAAAGAGCGAAAATCCCTACGCTTAGCAGGAGAGGGCAAAAAAACCGCAGAAATAGCTGCAACTTTATTTTTGTCGGAAGGCACAGTGCGCAATTATTTATCCGAAGCTATCGCTAAATTAAACGCAACTAACCGAATAGATGCGGCACGAATTGCTAGACAAAAAGGTTGGTTATAGTAACCTGCGCGTTTGGTTATTTATCCCCTGTGCTAGTTATTATTGGAGGTCAATTTGCGTACTCAACTGATTACCCGTCAAGGTTATGAAAAATTACAAGCTGAGTTAGACCATCTTTGGCGAGTTGAACGACCCGAAACCACTAAAAAAGTAACATGGGCAGCAAGCCTAGGAGACCGTAGCGAGAACGCTGATTATCAATACAATAAGAAGAAGTTACGCGAAATTGACCGCAGAGTTCGCTATTTACGCAAATGTTTAGACAACTTAAAAATAGTCGATTATAGCCCGCAGCAAGAAGGAAAAGTATTTTTTGGCGCTTGGGTTGAAGTTGAAAACGACGACGGCCAAACCCTCAAATTTCGCATTGTAGGTTATGATGAAATATTTGGCCGGAAAGATTACATTTCGATTGATGCACCTATGGCACGTGCGTTATTAAAAAAACAAGTAGACGATGAAGCTGTGGTAAAAACTGAGGCTGGCGTGGTTACTTGGTATATTAATGCTATTGAATATGTAAAGTGAGTGAAGCTAATCTGGCTCGATAGCTTCACTGCATTACACACTATTTATTGAGTAAAGCAAACCAAGCTTGAATGGTTGGATTTAACCCAAGCTGTTGAAAAGTTAAGTTAACACCTAAGGCTTGCCACTTTTCAATAAGTTGCATGACTTGAATTGAATCTAAGCCATAATCCAACAGGTTATCGTCTATTGGTAACTCTTCTGCTGGCATTTCTAGCATATCCGCAATATTTTGCTGTAAACCCGCTAATGTTAGTAGTGGATCAGTCGCATCACTTGCAACATTATTCAAAATACTCTGACTATCACAGACAAAACCACAGCGGCCTGAGACAAATTCAAGCGCTTTAATATGCTCTTGTTGGTTAAAATCAGCCACACAGTCTGCGAGCATAAATGGTTTAATGTCGCGCATAAAAGCATCGTTCGCGCTGATCATACAGCCAATATTTGCGTATATGCCCACTATGGCTAATTGGTCTATACCTTGGCTTTTTAAAATATCTTCAAGCTCAGAGCGGACAAACGCACTGTAGCGCCATTTAGTTAAAACAATATCATCATCTGCTGGTGCAAGCGCGGCCACAATTGCTTGTTGTTCTGGTGATTTATTTATACCAGGCCCCCACATATCATTGAGCAAACCGCGCTCATCTAACGATTGATGCTCGGGTTGGGCTGTGTAAATAATCTTAACCCCTTGTGCTTTTAGCTGTGCACGCAACTGCGCAATTTTGCTGATCACTTGTTCGATTAGTGGATTGTTATCGCCATAAAAACGCACAAAGTATTCTTGCATATCGTGTATCAACAAGGCTGCTTGTTGTGGTTGGAAAGTCCATGAAACTTTATTAGTAAATTCATTTGCTTGTGGTGGTGTGTAACTGGCTATTTTTGGAATGCTCAACTGCGTACTCCTAATTGGGTTTGTGTATGTATTAATATGCTAAACGTATAGCTAGTTAAATACAATAAAAATGACAATGGTTATCATTTGCAATAAAATGCGGTTAATTTTAAAAGTTGAAGTGATATTTATATGCAAATTGACAATCAAGCTACAGCACCATCTGCGCCGACATCGGCTCCGCAATGGGTAGAGCATGCAAACGAGCGAACTATTTTATTGATAATTCTGGCACTGAATAGCGTATTTTTAACTACAGCTATGATGGTTATGCCACTTGGCCCTGATATTAGCGATGCATTACAAATGAACCCTGCTTATGTCGGGTATTTAAATGCTGCGGTTACCTTGGCTGCGGCAGTGTCTGGCATTGTATTCGCGCCGTTTTTAGACAAATTTGATCGCCGTCCTTTATTGGTGATCAGCACTATTGTTAAATCTGTATTTATTGTCGCAGCCGGTCTTAGTCAGTCTTGGTTAGAACTGATTGTTTGGTTGGTGTTGTCTGCAATATTTGCTGGGCCAGCGACCTCTGCATTAATGGCGAGTGTAATTGATATAGTGCCACCTCAAAGGCGAGGGCGCGCTATGGCTTTGGTTGGTTCGGCGTTTTCTATCTCGGCAATTGTTGGTATTCCGGTTATTCTACAGCTGGCGCATATGTTTAGTTGGCAGCAGGTATTTATCATTATTGGTGTATTGCCTATTGTGATGTCTTTGTTGGTGTGGCGAGTGTTGCCAAGTTTAACTGCACATAAAAATCAGTCGAAACCGCCTTTTTCTGCGCTGTTTAAGCGTCCTGAAATTATCGCCGCTTTTGTATTAGTTGCTTGCCATATGCTTGGCCACTTTATGTTGGTGCCAAACATTGCTACGCATCTAGTATTCAATTTAGATTACCCGCGAGATTGGTTGGGGGTTTTATATTTTGCCGGTGGTATTACGAGTTTATTAGCGCTTAAATTTAGTGGCAAATGGATGGATCAGCGTTCGCCTGTAGCCTTAATTGTTGCGCTGTCTGTGGTGATTATTGTGGCCATTGTCTTGCTGTTTGTTGAAACCTCAGTTGTACCTGTTATTTTTGCCTTTATGCTGTTTATGGCCGCAACCTCTGCACGGACAAGTTCGACTATGGCGTATGTTTCGCGCTTTCCTAAACCTTTTGAGCGCGCTGGTTTTATGTCGTTACAGAATACAGTTACGCAATTAGCCGCGGGTGTTGCTAGTGTATTTGCCGCGCAGTGGTTATCTGCAGGTGGTGAGCTTGCTGATACCGCTGTAGTGGTTGATTTATCCGGCATGAGTTCGTTGGCATTATTTGCAATTGTATTTATGTGTTTACATCCTGTGGTGTTTATTTGGTTGGTGCGGAAAGCGGGCTGATTTAAATGTATTTCACGTAGGTGCTAATCGTTTCGTGCAATATAAGGAAATTACTAGACCATAACTTTCACAAAAACGCTGTTCTGGATTAAAGCAAATCTTGAGTAGACTATTCATCCTTGAAGGACAGGCCCTGTCGCCGTCCTTGGCTCCACCTCATCAGACTGCGAAGCGGTGCTTCGGTTCTGATTCGCCCCTGAAAAAGAGATTTTGCTCTAAGTTATTGCTCTAGCACTTTCCTGAAGTGAGTTGCTGCTAAAGTCGAGTGAACTTTGTAAAGTTTTGGAAAACACACTCCCAACCATCTTTTTAAATCATCGGTGCTGCAAGATTTTTTAAGCAATAAAATAGCTCGATTGAGTCTACTGAAATGCTAATTTTCCAAAACTTCAAATGTCATGGATGACATTTGGGAGCGGCCATGGACGGTGTAAAGCGTTTTTGGAAAATTATGCTTTCAGTGGGCGAACTTGCACCTTAAAACCAGCGCTATTCTCCAATTGAGAACTGCAAATTACACGTCTGTTGTATTGTGTTGCTAGTTTGGTGGCATGGAAGGCAAGCTGGTTGGGATGTATTTTTCAAAAGCGCTTCAAGGCTATCCATAGCCCGCTCGCACAAGATGTCCCTATCTTGTGAAGTTTTGAAAAACACACTCCCAACCATCTTTTGGTATTGATAGTGCTGCTCGTTTTGAGCGCAGCAATAAAATAGCTCGATTGAGTCTACTGAAATGCTAATTTTGCAAAACTTCAAATGTCATGGATGACATTTGGGAGCGACCAAGGAAGGTGTACAGCGTTTTTGGAAAATTATGCTTTCAGTGGGCGAGCTTGCACCTTAATACCAGCACGCTTTTCCAATTGAGAGCAATAAATTGCACTTTGAATGAGAGCTAGCTTGCACAAGAATACAAGCACATCTTCACCCTTAGCCATTTAACACAGCGCCACCATCAACCACTATATCCTGCATAGTGATATGCCCAGCTAAATCCGATGCTAAAAACAGCACAGTGTTAGCTATGTCCGACGGTATGGCTATTTTGCCAAGGGGAATACCTAATTTAAATTGGCTCGCACTGCCTTCAATAGCAGCATTGATAAAAGAATCATCTTGATATAAAGCTCTGAGCATAGGCGTGTCAGTACTACCGGGTGAAACCACATTCGCCCTTAATCCAAAGTTGGCTAACTCTAATGCATAAGTAAAAACAAAATGGGTTAGCGCTGCTTTACTTGCACCGTATGCCGCCATATTTAATCTAGGAACATGAGCCGCGTTTGAGCCAATAACCACCACATTGGCAGGCTTGCTTTTAAAGTTAGCCGCTAAACTTTGTAAAAATACAAAAGCGCTGTGGCAGTTAACATTGAAGCTAGTCAGCCAGTCGGGCATTGAAATAGTGTCAGTGCAGCCAATTTTTAACACACCCGCGGCATGAACAAAAATATCCGGTGCGGCAATTTCAGGTTGGCTTTTTTTTATATATTCAATGGTTTCTGCTATGTCTGCAGCATTGGCTAAATCTAGCTCGACGGGGTAAAAGTTGTGCTCTAAGGTTTGTGGTTGAATATCAAATCCAACCACAGTTGCGCCATTTTCAATAAAAGACTGACGAATTTCATAGCCAATCCCTTGTGCAGAGCCGGTTAACCAGACAACTTTATTGGCAAAACTAAAGTTTAATAATGACATATCAACCTCAGTTATAAACAGCGTAAACGCAAAGTGCGTTTATCAATTTTGCCAACTGCGGTTAATGGTAGTTCATCAACAAACTTAATTTGGTCTGGAATTTTATAATCCGCCACACCTTGTACACGCAAATATTTGCGAATGGCGACTGGTGTTAATAAATCACTGCGGCTGACAATAATCGCACAGCTTTTTTCACCGAGTAGGGCATCGTCAATGCTAATTAGCGCGACGTTTTGTACATCCGGATGCGACAATAATTCATTCTCAATTTCTTGTGCATCAATTTTTTCACCGCCGCGATTGATTTGCTCTTTTTCGCGACCAACCACAATTAAATGGCCGGATGCAGTTTGTTTAACTAAATCGCCACTGCAATAAAAACCATCTTGATCAAAAGCTTGTTGGTTTGCAGAGGGTGCATTGTAGTAACCTCTAAAGGTATAAGGGCCGCGGGTGGTTAATAAACCAACTTCACCTGTGCCAACTTCTGCACCATTCACATCCACTATTTTTACTTCATCTAAATCACTCATAGGTTTGCCTTGAGTGTTTAGTCGGGTCCATTCGTCGTCATCTAAGCGGGTGTAATTAACCAAGCCCTCCGCCATACCAAATACTTGTTGCAAAGTTATGCCCAATTCAGGCTCTACTCGTTCTGCAACATTGGGGTTGAGTTTAGCGCCGCCTACTTGAATGTACTGCAAGTTTGCAAGTTTATTTCGTTGACGCTTAGCTGCATCTAACCACAGCAATAATGCTGGTGGTACAAGTGCGGTCCAATTCACTTGGTATTTTTCAATTAATGGAAAACAACTGGTGGGGGACGGATCGCTGGCAATCACTAAAGTGCCGCCCGCCATAAATACCCCTAAAGCACCGGGCGAACTTAAACTAAAATTATGCGCCGCGGGCAAAGTTAATAAATAACGTGTTGCCGATGACCACTGGCATACTTCAATGCTTTGGCGGACACTGTAAAAATAGTCGTTATGGGTACGAGGGATCAGTTTGGGTGTGCCTGTGCTGCCACCTGACAACTGATAAAAGGCTACGGCATCTGGGTTTAAAACAGCCTTTTTTGCTAATGAAAACTCGCTGTCTTGTGTTAAGTATTGCTGCAACTCTTGATCGTTGAAACAAATGGTATCTTGGTAATTCTGTTTAACTTGATCAAGATATTCAGTCGTTTGAAATAGCTTATGAGCATTTGAGTAAATAACCAACTTGGGTTTTAGTTGCTCAAGGTAATTATCTAACTCTTTTTTATTGTGGTTAAACAGCGCATTTACCGGTAGAACACCAATTTTGAGTAGGGCGAAATAAATTGTATAAAACAGCTGGCCATTAGGTAGTTGCACTATTGCTGTGTCTTGCGCTTGTAAACCTTGCTGACTGAAAAAGGCTGCAAGTTTATCTACTTGCTCTGCTAGTTGTAGATAACTAAATTGTTGCGCTGGCACTTGGCTGGCATCAATAATGGCAATCTGCTCAGGGTTAGCAGCGGCTTGATCAAATAAAATGTCGGTGAGTGGCTTGTCTTGCCAATAACCCGCTGCTTTATATTTAGCTGCAAATTCTGCAGGGAAAGCTGTATGTGTAGACACGGTTGACCTCATTAACAAAAACTTTAAGGGTTTAACGCATTTAAAAATGTTTGTAATTTTGCGCCAGTTTCTTGGTACTCGGCGAGTGGTGTCGACGCCGGCACTATGCCTGCACCAGCGTACAAACACAGCTTGTTACCAGACAACTCTGCACAGCGAATAGTGACAGCCCACTGGCCATTTCCTTGTAGATCACACCAACCGACAGAGCCTGTAAACAATCCACGATCAAAGGGTTCCAATTCATTGATAGTTTGATGGGCTAAGGCGGTTGGTGTGCCACAAATCGCAGGCGTGGGATGGACTGCATTGAGCAAGTCGATAATATGAATTTGCTCACTTTCTAGCTGACCTTCAATTCGGCTGGCTAAATGCCACAAATTGGCTGTGGCAACTATGCTTGGTACTTCAGGTACTGCTAACGTATTACAATAGGGGCCAAGTGCTTTGCCTATTTGGTTAGCAACATAACTATGTTCGTGTAAATCTTTTTCTGAGTTTTGTAAATAGCGATAATTTTGTTCGCATTCAATCGGATCTTGGCTGCGTTTAATCGTGCCCGCGAGTGGGTGGCTAATCACGCTATCAGCTTGTTTTTCTAACAATAACTCTGGGCTTGCCCCCAATAAATAACCATGGTTTTCCGTTGGTATTAAAAAGTGATAAACCTTGGGGTTTTGTTCAATCAGTTGGCTGACAATTTGTTGCGGTTCAATATGTGTGTCTAACTCTACTTGTAGGGTGCGAGACAGCACCACTTTTTCTAATGAACCACGAGCGAATTTAGCCAATGCTTGTTCTACTGCATGACAAAACTCTGTTTGGCTGGGTACTTCTTGTTGACTAACAACCTGATAATCTTTTTTATTTTTATTAAAAAGCTCAAGTACTTGTTGCTGGTTTAGCTTTTGGTATTGCAAAGGAATAATTAGATTACATTGCTGCTCAGAATGAAATGGAATTGCACCTATAACTATTGGATTGTCTAAACCGTCATTCGCTGCATTTGCCAAAGCTTGATTTATTTTTGTGACTAAATCGCCTTGCGACAGTGAACCCTTGACCCGCTGGTAAATCCCTTTACACAGCAAAAAGTCATCACCTGCGGAAAACAGGCTTATGTGTGTGTGTTGTGTGTCCATGTGTGTGTCCTCTTGAACTAGCTGCATTGCCAATGAGCTGATACTTGCTGATACTTAATGTATTTGCCCATTGGTAATATGTGTAGTTGTAAAACTGGTAATAAGTATAAATAAAGATCTAAATAAAAACAATTATCATTTAATTATTTGTCAGAGAATATAAGATTTGACTGAACGCGCTCTATGCAGATTTACTGCCTTGTTCAGTGTTATTATGCGCAGCTAGTTGAGCACAGTAGTAAACCACACTTTTATTTTATGTTTAATCAGCAACCTAACTTTATAAAAAATATAGCTAAATTAGACTTATTGTGCAGTCGAAAACCGTCTGAGAAATTGGTCGCTTTGCAAGCTGAGTTTGATGTTGCAGAGTGCAATTTGTTGGTTTGGCAACAGCAAATGGCTGAACATGGCCTTGATATTAGCAAAATGCGCCAAAAGCGTGCTGCTGAGTTTGTTGCTGGGCGTTATTTAGCTTGGCTTGCTTTACAGCAACTCACTGGTCACACTCAGGCAGTTTTACCAATTGGTGAAGATAGGGCGCCTATCTGGCCTAAAGGTGTGGTTGGCAGTATTTCACATTCTAATGGTCATGTGGTGGTTGTGGTTAAGCTTGCCGCTGAGCTGAGTTTGCTTGGTATAGATATAGAGCAAATATTATCAAACGACAAAGCACAGACTTTATACAAAGAGTTTATCAACCCAGATGAATTAACTGTGCTGAACAGCAGTGATGACTTTTCTGCCAACGACTTTGCCCTGTTAGTTAGTGTGGTTTTTTCGGCCAAAGAAGCGATTTATAAAGCTTATCACCCGTTAGTTCAGGAATTTTTCTCGTTTGACGCGGTTGAATTAACTTCAATAGACAAAGGGCGTCTGGAATTTAAATTAACTGAAATGTTTCCGCTATCTGGTCGAAAGGTTTTGGCTGACAAGCCAATTACAGTCAGTTGGATGCAACAACAAGATATGGTTTTTAGTTGGATAATGGAAGAGTAAACAATTATGAAGGTGTTCGGCTGAAAAAGTTATATTGTGGCCTGAGGTTGACGATTGCCAAATGATAACAAGGTTTCGAAATAGGGTTTTGAGCGAAAAGCGAACGGTCGGGTAAACTCGTTTTTGGACAAAAACAATTTAGAGCCGAGGGACGGCTCTGTGCCAGAAGCGAAAGTTGAACTCTAGGATATTTATCGTCGGCTAAAGCAGTTAGCCGACTTAATAAAAATACAGAGAAGGAAGTTTAACGCCGCCTATAAGCGGCTAAAATTAGTGAGGTACGAACTAAGGTAAATAACTGCGGCTACCCGATTAGCCCAGTATTTCATTACTAAACCCTACCTCTCGAAGTAATAGCCTTCCAAGCGAGGTAATTTTGTAGCCCTTGGTTTTTAGCTTCACCCCTCGACTCGACGTATCCATATCAATGTCTTTTTCTAGCAAACCGAGGGATGCAAGGTGCTCCTTATAGCTATTCTGTAGTGTAGATTTATCGAGTTCTGGCTGAGCAGACCCAAGGTGTGCCGCAACTGGATTGAGTATGTGAGCATGCTTCTCTCGAAACTCTGTATCACCGCTCATGACGGGGTTTAAATAAAATCTCAACCAAATAATTTCAATATCATTCAGTTCGCCTAGAATACGAAGTAAATGCTTAGACTCATAGTGCTCTATATCATCTGAAGAGATACTATTGGAAACAAGCGATGATATGTAACCTCGTCGTTCATCAGTTAGCGACCTCGCAGCTTGCCTTAAGCTTTCCTCAACCAAATCTGTAAAGTTCTCATCAGACATATTTTGTTTAACAACATCCCGCTCTATTTTCGACAATCTGCTTTCGAGAGCTTCTGCATATTTTACGATTCTATCTATTCGCTGATTTGGTATTACATTTCCCGCAATTTCTGCAAGTAACGACCCAGCAAAAGGGACCATACCAAGTGCAGACTTTGCAGCAGAAGCGACATAATCAGCACGAGAGTTCTGTAAAACGATTCCTTCTTTATTAGGGTTCTCAGCTTGATCCATATCATTTCTCTCCATCATAATTGCCTTGTATGCCTATATTACACTTAACTCTAGACGCATTTGTTGTTCTAACTCTTTTGATTTAGTAAGAATATGAGCGCCTTGTTCGTCTAACTCTAATTGTCTTAATTTTAGATTTTCTTGATCATTGGCCAGAATTAATAGCGGTAAATCACCTACAAATTTTTTAGCTTGTTCTATTGATTGTTCCACAAGCAATTCTAGTTCATTAAAAATTACTAATAGTGAATCACTTGCTGTTAGTTTGAGAGCTTTAGATTCGGCTTTAATTATTTGGTATTGCTCCATGCTTTGCCCCATAATAACCATGGTTTCAGTACTAAATTCGCCTATTGCAGAACGCCTCTGCGCCTCATCTTCCGCATTGATCATTTTTGCCATATAGGATTGAAATATAGGCTGCATTTTTTCAAATAGTTCAACCTGGTATTTGCGCCCAAATGAATCTAAGCGAATTACATATTGCTCGTATTGTGAGGTTTTCAATTCAAATATTTTTTTACGACGCTCAAGATCTAAATTCAAATCGTGCTGCACAGATTTTAATTTTTTTTCATGTTCTAATTGAATCGCCTTTAATGCTTTATCGTGAGTTTGTTTATTAAAATACGTGAAACCTAACCATAGGATATTTATTAAGCTGAATATCCAAGCAAAGTAATCTGGATTTTTTTGAATTAAATCGAAAATTAATTCCATTTTAACCTACAGGCATAACGAGACTGTAGAAAAACCTATTTTAACAGTTCAGGTTTAGTCACAATCTGCTTAATAATTAATTTGATATTTACTTTTACCTATTTCCAAATATTTATCAACTATTTGATAAATATCAGATATGGCCATTGTATGAATTGAACACCTATTTTCCACGTTATTTGACGCGATTTCGGATCTTATCCTAACTTTAATG
This sequence comes from Catenovulum agarivorans YM01, assembly GCF_000281085.1. Taxonomy (GTDB): domain Bacteria; phylum Pseudomonadota; class Gammaproteobacteria; order Enterobacterales; family Alteromonadaceae; genus Catenovulum; species Catenovulum agarivorans. The sequence continues at coordinate 80,137 of NZ_JH767537.1, read as the reverse complement.
CCTTAACAGACCATAATTCGCCAGTTTCTCTATATTGGCAAACACTTGCTCAACTGTCGACATTCTGTTGCTATATATCAGGTGTCCTGAAGTCGCTAATATTCTGAAAGCAAACTTGGTGTCTGCTTTTCGTCTGGGAGTAGATGTTCAACTGAAAGCTAACTAAGGTCGGCTTTTCGCTCAAAGCAGTCCTTTAGAGCAATTACGTTAACTCATTTTGGGGCAAAAGTGAGTTAGAGCCAAACGTCCGCTTGTGACACTAGCAGGCCAGTTGGCCTGCTCACATATTATTTCAACAACTCATTCAGCCTTGGGCCTAGTTCCAATAAAGCTTGTGCAGATAAAATATCATCGTGTGAATAAGCATATTTATACTGCTGCAAGTTTTGGATAAAGGGTTGCCAGTGCTGTTCTATCACATAGTCGGCCGGTACGGTTTTTTCGGCAACAAATAAGTGTGCTGTGCCTTGATAACTCAGTGACTGAGCTTTAGACAACAAACGCACTGCATCCGCGTAGTTTGCCACTATATCGCTAAACATTTGTTGTTGAATGGCTCTTGCTTCTTCATTGGCAAATGCTTGTTCTGTGGCTGCAAAAAACTGACGTTTTTCGCGTTCAACCTCTTGTTGTGCTTCAGCGTCGGTTGGCTTTTTCCATTTTTGTCCTTCTGGTGGATAGGTGTCAAATAACGCCAACAACGCCACTTCTTCTCCTTGTTGTTGCAACATAGCTGCAAGCGACTGCGCCACTGTGCCACCAAAGGAGTAACCACATAAATAATATGGCCCTTGCGGCTGCACCTGTTTCAACAAATCTAGATACTGAGTTAACGCATTTTGCATCTCGTCACTGCTGGCCATAGCACCCATAGGTCGCGGTGACTGCAAACCCACTATGCGCCATTGTTTGTCTAAATGTTGCGATAGCTGAGTGTATTGCCAAGCAAAACCAGAACCTGGGTTGATACAAATTAAGCTTTTTTGCCCTCGTGGGCGAATAGGCAATATTTGTCCAAAGCCCGCTTTGGTTGGATCGTTACGCAGGGCGTCATCCTGCAGTACAGCGGCGAGTTCGTTAATGGCAGGCGAAACCAATATTTGCCCGACTGACACTTGAAAGGTTAGTTTTTCTGACAACTTAGCCGCTAGTTGCATGGCTAATAACGAATGGCCACCCAAGCTGAAAAAGTCGTCGTCTGCGGTTAACTCTGTAGCGTTTATTTGCAGTACATCTGCGTAGCTTTCAGCTATGTCTGTTTCTATACCAGGTGAAGGTTTTCGGCCAGCACTGTTACCGGCAAGTTGAGGATCAGGTAGCGCTTTTCTGTCTAACTTGCCGTTGGCGCTCATAGGTAAACTGCTGACTGCAACTAAGGCAATTGGCAACATATGCGCCGGTAAAAACTCCGCTAAGCTAGTTAACATTTGTTCACTGTTTAAACTATTGGCTATTGTGTCAGTTGCGACATAATAACCGACAAGTTGGCGCGCATCGGCTGTACTATTATTGGCCGCTTTGTTTAACACCCTAGCATGTACAGCTGCTTGTTTTATGCCTGGTAGCTGGCAAATAGCTTGTTCAATTTCACCGTATTCAATGCGTTGACCACGTATTTTTAATTGATCGTCACAGCGGCCAAGATATTCAATCTGACCATCGGCTAAATATCTAACCATGTCGCCAGTTCTATACATAAGTTCAGCTGAGTTATTCGAATCGCTGACAAATGGATTAGCGACAAAACGATCAGCAGTTAACGCGGGTCTGTTTAAATAACCATTCGCCAATTGCACACCAGCTAAATAAAGCTCTCCAATACAATTTATCCCAACTGGGCGCAGCCAATGGTCCAATACGTGTAATTGGGTATTCCAAGTTGGTTTGCCAATAGGCACACTTTGCAAACTGCTTAAGTATGCATTGTGGCTTGCGTTCGCTTGAAAATAACTCACGTCGACTGCCGCTTCAGTCGGGCCATACAGGTTGTGCAAGGGAGCAGTTATTACTTGTTCGTATTGGTTAACTGTTTGCGACTTTAACGCTTCGCCACTACAAAATACTTGTTTGATACTCGGGCAATGCGCGTTGGTTGAATCTTGAGTTTCGCTAAATAAATGTTGGACAAATACATCCAACATTGATGGGACAAAATGCAGTGTAGTGATTTGGTAGTCATCAATTAATTGGCGCAGTTGTTGTGGATCCTTATGGGCAGCTGGTGGTGCCATTACTAAAGTTGAACCTTGCATTAGCGGCCAGAAAAACTCCCAAACCGATACATCAAAGCTAGCTGGAGTTTTTTGCAGTACATTATCACTCAACCCAATTGGATACATGTGTTGCATCCACAAAAGTCGATTGGCAATCGCCCCATGTGAAACCACAACACCTTTTGGTTTGCCGGTTGAACCTGAAGTGTAAATAACATAAGCAGGATCTGCCGAACTCACTTCAGCTTGCTCTATCTCTACTGCTGTATTTTCCGTGCCAAGCGTATCTAAATTTAATTGGCTAATATTTAAATGGCTAAACTGCTCACAGGTTTGATTATTGGTAATTAACAATGCTGCATTAGCATCTTCTAACATTAAGTTCAGTCGGTCTTGTGGATATTCACTGTCGAGTGGCAAATAGGCTGCACCAGAATAAATAACAGCTTGTAATGCCAAACTCAGCTCAACACTACGCGGCAAACACACCGCAATAATTTGCCCAGGTTTAACCGATATCTTGCTGGAGATTGCCTGTTGTAGTTGAGCTACTTTCTGCTGCATTTGCTGATAGCTTAGTTGCTGCTGAATATCAATTAACGCAGTTTGTGCCGCATGCTCGTGTGCGGCGGCAGATAATAAAGTGAGTAAATTATCAGCTTTAGTTGCGTAAGCCGTTTGGTTAACCGCATGAATTAGATGTTTTTCATCGGTTGCACGCAAATCTAGTTGAGCCAATTCGGTGGCTGTTTGTTTTGGTAAATTATTTAACAGTTGAACAAAACGCTCGGCGATAGCAGGGGCGTTGCTGACATTGTTTTGGTATTCAAACAAGATGCGAATTTGTTCGCCCGGCAAGACCAATATGGTTAGTGGGAAATGGGTGAAACCTTTGTTTTCAACATGCTTAATCTTTAAAGCATGGTTGTTTTGTTCGGCCTTTTTATCAAACGGATAGTTTTCAACTACAAATAAAGTGTCGAACTGACAGTTTTTATTCAGAGGTTGAATATCCGTTAAACCTACATAATCAAACTCAAGTAATTCAGCTTGTTCCAACTGCATTTGCTGCGCATTGGCCAATAAGCTTTGATTTGGGTTTAACTTAACTTTGACCGGTAAGGTACTACTGAACAAACCAACCTGATTGTTGATATCAAATTGGCTGGTATAACCTTGGCTGCGACCAGACACAGGGCGGGCAAATAACACTTGTTCACTACTGGTTAACTGGCTTAATAAAGTTGCCCATGCGGTTTGCAATAAGTTACCTAGGGTAACACCTGCCTGTGAGGCCAATTGGTTGAGTTGTACTGTGGTTTGCTCATCTATTTGAAAATCTAATTCATTGATTTGAGCAACTTCGTTATGGCCTGGGTACAACAAACAGGGTTGGCAATCGGCCAAATATGCTTGCCAGTGGTCAAGTGCCAGTGCTTTGTCACTGTGGTGAATGTGCCCCACTAATGCTTGGTAGCTGCTGGCAAAACATTCTGCCTGCACAGGCTGGGCTTGCAGTAAACTTTGGTAGTTTTGTTGCAGCGCTTTTAAACACACAGGCAAAGACCAACCATCAATCACTAAATGATGGGCGCTAACAATCAATACGCTCTGATCGCCATTTAAGATTAAATGCGCATTTAACATAGCTTGTTGTTGGGCTAAATATTTTGCCGGATCAAATTTAGCCGTCGCCATTTGATAAATCAGTTGTTGCTGGCGCGCTTGCGCTTGTTCAGTGGTTAATAAGACAAAATCAGATACCTGCATTGGCCAGTTGGCGCTGTGCTCGTCGGCTAAATTTGGAATAATTTGGCAAGCTTGGCCCTGTTGGTCTAGTGCAAAATAAGCGGCTAATTGCGGGTATTGCTGCAAGGTTAAATTAAGCGCTTGCTGCAATATGTCTGCATCTGGCGCTTGGTTAAAATAAAGCTGAGTTGAAAAAGTATAACCATGTACAGAGTTTAATTGTGACTGGAAATACAAACCTGTTTGTAGTGGTAAACAAGGCAGAACTGCAGCAATGGCATCAGCGGCTAACTTGTGTTTACCCGCTTGATATTGAATGTTCGCTTGGTTTTGCTCTTCGCTTAGTTGTGCACTTTGTTCTGTGCTTAGTTGTGCTGGGGTTGTTACTTGAGGGTCAGCTTCTGCTATTGCCAACATGCATTGCGCCATTTTATTCAGTTGGCGACTGGCAAAAATATCTTTAACTTTTAGTTGCCAGTTTTGTTGTTTTAAACCTTGGCTGAGTTGCATGGCACTAATGCTGTCGCCACCTAAATCAAAAAAGTCGTCTAACATACCAATGCGCTCGCGCGCCAACACGTTTTCTAAGCTTGTTAACAAAGCTTTTTCAGCGGCTGTTTCCGCAGCTATATATTGGTTCTGTTGTAATATTTCAGGTTTAGGCAGGGCTTGTTTATTCAGTTTGCCACTAACGGTTAGCGGAAATTCAGTTAACAAGGTTAGGCTAGCTGGCAACATATAGCTCGGCAAACTTTGTGCTAATTCAGCTTGTAAAGTTTTGACTAACTGGGCTTTGGCCTCCAGCGCTTGAGGCAGTGTTTGATGTAAAGTTGCATAGGCAGCCAATTGGTTTCCAGAAGGGCTGCTAATACAGGTTACCGCGGTTTCTTTAATTTGTTTAAGTGAAGATAATGCAGCTTCCACTTCGCCTAATTCGATGCGGTGACCACGTACTTTTACTTGATTGTCACAGCGGCCGATAAATTCAATTTCACCGTTAAGATTCCAATAAACTAAATCGCCGGTTGCATACATAACTTGGCCTGTTGCAAATGGATTAGCAACAAAACGGCTGCTGGTAACTTCAGGGCGGTTTAAATAGCCTAGTGTCATATTATCGCCTGCCAGATACAGTTCACCTGCGACACCTATTGCGGCCGTTTGTAACTGCTCATCTAATATATAACTTTGGGTATTGAGCATAGGGTAACCTATGCTTGGCACTGGCCTTTGTTGGCAAACCTTGGCATAAGTTGCATATACGGTAAATTCTGTTGGGCCATAAATATTGTAAGCGTTTAAGCCTATTGCAGGATCGGCCGCTAGCTTTTGTAGTTTGTGCCACAATTGCGGCAAAATGGCTTCGCCACAGATGTTCCATAATTTCGGAAAATATTCAGCTTGGGTAAATAAACCAGCGTCAATTAACTGAGTAGCAAGTGATGGTGCTAACGCCATGACATCAATTTGTTCAAGGCTCAAATACTCAATGAGCTGCTGCATATCTTGTTTGGTTTGATCTAACACTATGTCGAGTCTATGCCCAAGTAGCATTAATAAAACAGGATCCCATGAAGTATCAAAACTAAAAGAGCCGGTTAAAGTAACATTGAGGCGGCTTTTGTCAGTGCTTAGGCGACTGTTGGCGTCTGGATATATCTCATCATCCATAGCTGCTGCTAAGTTTAATAAACTAGCATGCGGCACCATAACGCCTTTTGGTTTACCAGTAGAGCCAGAGGTATAAAAAATATACGCACGTTGTTTATGTACAATGGCAGCGGCTGCTTGTTTAAAGTAGCCTGTTACTTGAGCAATTTGTGTCTGATCTGGCTCTGCTAAGTCACAGATAACATTATCTTCAATGAAAAAGTGTGAATAATCATTAGAAAGTGATTGGCTAAATTGCTGCTGACACAGAATAAATGTTGGTTGCGCATCATCACAAATAACTTGTAAGCGCTCGGCAGGGTAGTTTAGATCGAGTGGAACATAGGTTGCGCCCAAACTAAATATCGCCAATATACTCACTAAACTTCTTAAGCCGCGTGGCAATGCAACCGCAATAACACTGTGTTGATTAACCCCTTGTGTTTGTAATTGATTGGCGATTTGTTGTGCGGCTGTGGCTAATTGGGCATAACTGAGCTGCTGTAAATGCGGTGCGAAACAGCGCAGTGCAATACTGTCAGCTTGTTGCTCTAACTGTTTAACTAATAAGTCTAAACAGTTGTTTCCATATTTTTGTTGCAGTGCATGTACCGCGAACTGTTTACCTTGGCTATATTCAGCTATTTGGCCGCGCTCGGCGAGTGTTACAAAGTTGAGCTGTTGAATGTTTTGCTGTGCATCTTGGCAAATTTGTTTAAGCAATAATTGGATACGGTTTAAATGTAAATCGGCAGTTGCAGCTGGATATTTTTGGCTATTTAAACTGACTTCTAATGCAATATTTTGTCTGCTGGCATAAATAGAAAATTCACAATCGTCGATTGGGCCAGTGGCAATTTGCTCACTGCTGATTTGGCAATTGTCGAAGGCTAAGGCTGCATCAAATACTTTGCAATTCAGCATAGCGCCGTACAATTGTGCTTGGCTGCCAGGTAAGCCTAAATCGCGCTGAATTTGTTCTGCGTCGTATTTTTGATGGCGTTTAATTTGTCGCAGTTGGCCTATTAAGTCTTTGGTTAGTTGCACAAAAGAAGCTTGTGGATCTATTGCCAGTTTTAACGGCAATACATTGGCTGTGGTACCTAAACTATTAATCGCCACTGAGCCCAAGCGGCGCATTAAAGGGTAACCAACACAGATAGCGTTTTGTTTACTGACTTTGTGTAAATACACAAATATTGCAGCACTAACAACATCAGCCGCTGAACATTTAAGTTGTTTTGCTAAGCTGTGCAATTGCTCAACTTGCTCTGCTTCAAGTGGTAAATTTTGTCTATGTACTTGTTGGTAAGCTGACCCTTGTTGCGCGTTATTGTCGGTTATTTTGCCCGCATAAATTTGTGGTGCTTGGGGTAAGTCTTGGCAATAATCGGCCCAAAAGTTTTTATCTTGTTGGAATTTATCCGATTTTTTATACGTCTGTTCTTCGGCTATCACCTGAGAAAATGGGGTTAAATCCCAAGTTAACAGAGGTTTTTGTAAGGATAAAGCTTGGTAGTTTAGGCTAATTTGTCTGGTTAAACTGCTAAAACTATAACCGTCTAACATCAAGTGGTGGTAACGCGAATACCAATACACTTGTTGCTCAACTCTAATTAATAAATGTTTACAGCTTATGTTACCTGAGGCCACTGAGTGATCTTGTTCAATATCATGTTTAATCACTTTCTGGGCTTGTTGTGCTGATAAATCTAATATTTGTACCCATTGTTCAATTTCGCTCAGGCTTAATTGTTGAGGCGTTTGGCTAATGTCGCCATCTTGCTGGCTAAACGCATATTGCACTGTGTCTGCTTGCATTAAGGTTTGGCAAATCGCGCGTTTTAATACGGCTAAATTAATCTCGCCGCTTATCTTTACCAGTTGTGCAACTGCAAAACGGTTTTGCTGCTCGGCCAAGAGGTCGGCATACCAAATGCCACTTTGGCTGCCCGTTAGTGGTAACTGCTGTTTCATTAGGCTTGGTCCTGTTCAATAAAGTTAATACATTGACTGCGAGACCCAGGACCATAAATTGCCTGCCAACCTGCCGGTATATGTTTAAATTCAGGCCATAAGCTGATTTGTCCTAAATTATTTTTTAAAACCAAAAATGAATAGTCTGAATTGTCGAATGGATTTTGATATTGATCTTGCATGAAAAAATCTCTTAGTTGGACTGAGTTTGGCGCCAGTCGCTAGATTGGAAAAGTGTGTGTAAGCCAGCAAAAATTTGTTGATACCAACAAAACTTGTCGTGACCGCCGGGATAAATTGTTTGCATAAACTGAATGTGCTGTTTGGCTGCATGTGCAACAAAAGGCAAATGGTGCGCAGCTATGCTGTGCTCTTGGCTGCCGTATTGCAGCAACCAATGTAAATGTTGAAAACTAGGGTTAGGTGTTTGCCGTTGCAGTGCTAAAAATTGGCTTAATAAACCTTGTTGTTGATTATGAGTTTGGCGAAAGTTTTTAAGCGGCCACCATAACGAAGCTGATTGACTAACCACAAAACGAAAACGCTGCGGCCAGTTTAAACTGGCATATAAACTAGCAAGTCCAGCTAAACTTTGCCCAACTAAAACAATAGGCTGAGCTGAAAAATCGCTTAATAACTCTTGGCTGATAGCCTGCCAAAAACGCGGATTGCACGTCAGTTCTTGTGTGCGTGTTTGACCACTGATATTCGGGATAAATAAATAATCAGCTGCTGGTAAATAAGCTTGTTCTGTTGCAGCTTGTAAGTTGTCCGCTAGTGGAATTTGTTTAGTCCATACCTCTCCATCTAACAAAATAATTAAGGGTTTTATCTTGTTGTGCTGAGTTGTTTTAGCCGATGTAACTTGTGTTGACAATAAACTGATTTGGCGGCTATTGGCTAAAATGTCACTGTGCCACAGTCTATGTTTTAGCTTTGCTTTTTTATTTGTTGTTGGCTGTAAAAAACTGGCAAGTTGCTGGTTGTTTAACGAAATTATCGACTGCTTAACTGCATATTCACCGCAGGTAAACTGCTTGTTATTGAGCTTATCTACTTGCCGATAGGGCAATAAACTGAGCCAGCGTTGGCGGCTGTTGTTGTTATCCGTTAAGGTTAAGACATCAGCTATTTTTTTACACACTGGAATATAAAAATAACTGCCTTGCCAATTACGCGGCAGCTTTAATTTTATTGACTTAGTCCAAATGCCAGTACGCGCACCAAACTTATCAACAACAGGCTGTAACTGGCAGAGTTGCGCTGCGTGGTGATCTGTTACGCCGAGTATTTCTAATACGACTGTTGTTATTTCTTTCTCTTTACTTTTCTCTTCCTTTTGGCTGTTTTGTTGCCAATAAAAAGTTATTTCAAAGTCTTGGTGAATACCACTTTCAGTTACTTGTTTACCTGTGTTTAATTTTTTAATCACAGGAGAGTTAAGCTCTGCTGATAAATTATTTAGTGCGCTGTTTTGCATGTCCGTCAGTTTTAATTGTGTGTTGAATTTACCTTTTTAATATAAGTTAATAAAAATGCAATTGTAAATAGTTCTCATTTAGAATATTATTGCCGCCGATATAATTTAAAGCAAAAATAAGCTGAACTAGCAAACAGCCAGTTCAGTTCGTCTTTAGTGGATTCATCTGGAAGTGAGCTTGCGCCATTACGAAGTATTTGAATCTCTGAGGAAATATTTCAAGAGGAAGATAAATAAATGAAGAACACGTTCGTGTTATCTAGCGTTTGCGCTGCATTATTAACTAGCATGTCAGTAAAAGCTGAAGAAGAAAAAGTCGAAACTATTGTTGTAACAGCAACTGGTTTTGAGCAACTTATGAAAACTGCCCCCGCATCTATCAGCGTGGTATCAGCAGACGAAATTATCCAAGCGCCAATTCGTGACTTAGGCGATATTTTAAAAGGTTTGGCCGGTATTACAGTTGACAACTGGGCGGGTGGTCGTAACGGTATTAAGATGCGTGGTTTAGATGAAACTTACGTATTGTTTTTGGTAGACGGCAAACGTGTTTCATCAAGCAATGGTTTGTGGCGTGGTGGTAACTTCGATACCACTTCAATTCCACTAGAATCAATCAGTCATGTGGAAGTAGTACGTGGCCCTATGTCTGCACTTTATGGTTCAGATGCAGTAGGTGGTGTAATTAATATTATTACCCGCAACCCAACTGATGAATGG
>NZ_JH767537.1:0-70276 GCF_000281085.1 Catenovulum agarivorans YM01 | reverse complement strand
TAGCCAGTATCGTGCGAATGTTTATACTGCGGGTAAACTAGGTGACAAACTAGGTTTAACTGTTAGTGTCGAAAAAGCTGATCAAGATATTTGGGTGAATCCTAAAGTAACCCCTACTTACGATACAACTGAAGCGCGTGAAACCTTCAAGTTTAATTCAACTTTACGTGTTGCTTTGCAAGAGGGCCATTCTTTAGACATAGATATTAGTAAAGATGAAGATGATGTACCTGTAACCAACTATGGTGGTGCAGACCGTGCTCAAACCATAGACCGTAATACCTTCGGTTTAACCCTTAATTCTGAATGGGATGGTTTTGGTACTAAAGTTTTAGTTAATAAATCTTGGGCTGAGCTGTATGACTACAATACGCGTTATGCGGTACAACCGCCATTAGGTCGTGATATAGATGAAATCTTTACCACTTTCCGTGCAACTGCATTTACCAACATTGCCAACCACACGTTAACTGTTGGTACAGAGTATCTAAACACTGAAATTCTTGATTCTGTGCAATATCCTGAAACGGGTGGGGCTTCTCAATCTCTTCGCTCTATTTTTGCTCAAGATGAAATTTCTATTCTTGATAATTTATCAACCACACTTGGTGTACGCGTAGATAAAAGTGATTCATATGGTACTCACGCTAGCCCACGTGCCTACGTAGTGTTTGAAGCAACACCAGATATAGTTGTTAAAGGTGGTATTGGTACCGCATTTAGAGCACCAAGTTTATATCAATCATCACCTTCTTTCGTAACTGTAAGTTGTGGTGGTAGTTGTGAAATTAAAGGTAACCCAAGCTTAAGCGAAGAAACCAGCGTAAATGCCGAAGTAAGTGTACTTGTCGACAAGCGTGATTGGGATGTGTCGGCAACTATCTTCAAAAACAAAGTTGAAGATATGATTGTTGCTTCTATGGTTGATGGCAACCGTGCATGGGTTAATTTAAACGAAGTTGATATCACAGGTTTAGAAGCAGGTTTCGGCGTGAACTTTGATGTGATTTCTGCTGACTTTAACTACACCTATTTAGATACAGAAGACCAAAACGGTAACGAATTAACCTACCGCCCACAACATAGTGCCAATGTAAAAGTGAACGCGAATGTTTCTGACACTGTGTCACTATTTACTAGCTTAAATTACCGTGGTTCGCACATTGGTAATCGTCGCCAAGAGTTAGATGGCTACACCACAATCAACGCTGGTGTAAATATTAACGTAAGCGATGCAGTTAAGTTGCGTGCAGGTATTACAAACTTAACCGACACCCAACCTTTGGTTGATGATCCAACCTATGTTAACGGCGAAGGTACAACTGTGTTTGGTAGCGACATGGTTATGCGTGGCCGCGCATACTTTGTTGGTGCAACTGTTAAATTCTAATTTAGTACTTTCAAGCTAGCTTTATAGGGCCTGTTTGTCTTTCGAGGACAAATTTTGTTCTAACTAAATGCTTTTTAATCAAGGCGCAGCATTGAAGGCCTAATGGATTAAGTCAAAATGCTGCAACAAAGAGTAAAAAGTATTTAGAACGAACCCGAAGGGCAGCGTTTGTTTGATATTTCTACTGCGTTATAGCTCATTCATGTAGCTCACTACACGTCAATCGCTATGCCTTGGATAAATACCAAACAAACAGCTGCAAAATTGCACTCGAAAGATAAACAGGCCCTAAACAAACTGTGTTGCCGCTTTTTGTGGCAACACAGTTTTTTTGCTTAAGCAGCAACAAAGAAATCACTTATCCATGGAGACATAATGATGATTTGGCACGGAGTTTATTTTTTATTGATTTGCACCAGTGCGGCACTTATTTACGCCAGCCATAAAAATCAGCTGTGGTTAACTAAACCTTTGGCGATAAAACCGTGGCGCTATATAGCTTTATCACTACAGCTTGTTGCTTTGGTGGGTGAACTGACAATGTTTACCACCACCTCAGCTATTTTTGGTTGGTTAGCAATGAACATGCTGGTGTTTACTTGCATGCCATTTTTAAGCTTATTTAAAAGGACACACTAATATGGCGAGCAGAGATAAAAAAATTCAACCAGATTGGTGGAGTAAAACCCTAGCTGGTGTATTACTCGGGTTAACTTTTTCGTTTGCGCTGGTCGGCTGTTTTGCTTGGTATGGCCCAGGTGGCATAACAGCTGACAGCAAAGTGCAATTTAATATGTGGATCACGCCAGCTATTTGGCTACCGATAATGAGCTTTGTTTATTTGTTTAATAATGGCAAACAAGCTTGGATGTATTTGGCTGGGGCAAATGTGTTGGCCTATGCAGCGCTCTTTTTGTTGAGGTAAGCAGATGAAAGTTAGAAGCGATATATTACGAATTTATCAATCCTTACATATTTGGACAGGTATTATTAGCGGCATGGTATTGTTTATTGGTTTTTACGCCGGTTCACTAACCATGTTTAAAGATGCAATAAATCAATGGATGACTCCACCATCAGAAGCTTTAGCGCCAATTGCTACTCACCAATATGACGATTTAATTGCCCAAGCAGTTGCTCAATATCCAGACGCGGCGAAAGGTTTTACCCTGAATTTTAATCATGCTGATAAAGCGCCGATGGAGTGGTTTGAACAAGGTTCAGACCGAGAACTCAATTTAGCTGGTGTTGTTCGACAAGCGAGTTTTGACCAAGATGGTCAGTTAGTTAGCCAAGTAGCAGAGCCAAGTGTGTTGGCTGATTTGGTCGATATGTTGCACAGAACCGCAGGTATATTTGGTGAAGTTGGCCACGAAGAGTTAGGTGTATACGTACTGGGTGTAGCATCCTTTTTGTATTTTTTAGCTATAGTCTCAGGTGTGATTTTCTTATTGCCAACTTTGGTTAAGAGTTTATTTAGCTTACGGCAAAACAAAACTTCGAGCAGATTCTGGTTAGATGCGCACAATGCCGTAGGTATTTTAAGTTTGCCATTTCATATTGTGATTAGTTTAACCGTTATTGTATTTGCCTTTCACGACCAATTATATGATGGCCTAGAGCATATAGTGTATCGTGAACAACCTATGTTTACTCGCCCAGCGCCGCCTAAAGTTGAATACAAACTAGAAAATGTGCCGAGTGTTGCTGAGTTGCAAAACCTAGTAAAAACCATAGCACCAGAGCATAAAATATTGTCGATGAATTATGGCAACTTAACCACACCTCGCGCAACGATTCGAGTGGGTGTATTTGATGAAAACTCGACAATGCGTGGTCCAGTACATGACTATGTATTTATTCAGCCATATTCTCAGCAAATTTTAAGTAGCACACTCAATCCTGCGCCAGAAGGGATATGGGTTAGAACAGTCGCGAGCTTTTTTGCCCTGCATTTTGGCAGTTATGGTGGCGAGCTAGGTCGCTGGGTTTATTTTGTGTTGGGTATTATGGGCGCGTTTTTGTTCTACTCAGGCAATTTATTATGGTTAGAAAAACGTCGTAATAAAAAAGGTCCAGAACAAGCGCGTAATGTTAGATGGATGGCCAGTGCAACAGTTGGTATTTGTTTAGGCTCTATGTTGGCGGTTGCTGCCTGTTTTGCATCGGCTAAATGGATAAAAGCTTATACAGACTCGCTAAACTACGCACATATGTGGGTGTATTACGCAGTATTTTTTGCCTGCATGCTCAGCGCATATCTAAAAGGCGCGGCAAAGAGTTCCGTGACTATTTTGCGTTTGTTGGTGATAACGTGTTTAGCAATTCCGGCAAACTCATTTATCGCATTGATGTTGCCAAGCTTAGCTATTTGGCCGGCAGATTCATTCTCAGATGTTGTTTTAGAATTAGTCGCAATTGTTTTAGCCGCACTGTTTTATTACTTTGCTAAACAGACTGCTAAAAGAGTTAAACAAGGTGAAGAAAATAGTGTGTGGGTGACTAAACAATCGTTAGCCTAGCTAATAACAATGCCATAAAAAATGGGTAGAGATTAAGATCTCTACCCATAAAATATCAAAGCAATTAAGCAAGTTATTGGAGATTAATTCAATTAATTCTATTCAGTTGTTTCAACAACTGGTGCTACATAAACAAGGTCGTCACTTATTACACTTGTGCTTGCATCACCTGTTACGTCAATGCTGGTTTTGAAAGCGTAAATAACAACTTCATCGTCTATTGTTTCAGCGTCATCTAAATGCGATAAACAGGTATAAGCCAGCGCATAATTTCCTTCGCCTAAAAAGCCAATTTCCGCGATATAATCGCCAGACACATCATCTATAGTTAAATTAGCGGTCGCAACTGGACTCATGCTGACAGAATCATCATCTGCATTAATATCTAACGCATTATCCGCAGTTGTACCAGATGAATAAACATAAACGCTGTGACCAAAACTGCTGTCTAATTCAGATGCAGAAGCGGCAAAGTCTGATTCACAAGTACCGATTAGCGCTGAATCAACAGTGACCATTAAATTAGCCGCATCGGTTAAGTTTTGTAAACGTACTCCGCGTGGTTTTAGTTTAATGCTGTCGTCGTTTGGATTTTTTGGGTCAACCAATGAGCGTTTTAAATCAAACTCGGCAACAAATTCATTATTGCCTTGGTTTAAATTAAAACCATCTAACTGAATTTCACCAACACCATCGTTGCCTTTGCGCTCCACAACTAACGGGCGAGTTTCGGTTGGAAATACCACATGGCTGGTATTGGTTAAGTCGTTCTCGTCACCATTAACCACATCAATGCGCAACCATTCGTAATTGCCTAAGTCGACTTCTTCATTGCTGATTAATTGGTATGCTTGGCTACCTTGGAAATCTAATAAGTTAATTTTAATTGGCTGGTCATTTTCATCTAAGGTCGCAAAAACTGTATCTTCACCACCAGCGCTACGCAAAGTAACTTGCTTGGCGAATATATTCACTTCAGTCGCGCCTTCAACTGCTGCATCGGAAACACTTAGTGAAAATTGTGCCGAATCATCACTGCCATTGGAAATATCCACACTTGACGAGCCACAAGCTGATAGTCCAACTACTAACGCAAGGCTTGATAATTTATAGGTTAAAGTTTTCATTTGAAAATACCTCTTTACTGTTTTCCTAACAAGATTTAGTTATTGTGACCTCAATAGCCAATACTGCAACACGGCTGCCGTCAAGCTGTGGCTTATTTCACAGTTGGGTACGAATTTAATTTTTACTGCAACCTTTTTTAAACTTTATTCGTAGATGGAGCGATCTGGCTTGCGAGATAGCAACTTTACTTCAATACTTTACAAATTATAGGTGAAAGCATTCATCCCTTTGGGTAACATACGCGCCCTTCAAAGAGGAGACAGAAAAACTAATGAGCGAATTTGCATTAGGACAACGCTGGATCAGTGATTCAGAATCAGATTTAGGTTTAGGCACAGTAGTCGCCTTAAATGGTCGTCGTATTTCCATGTTATTTCCCGCATCAGGCGACCAAAGAGAATACGTAATTGGCAGCGCACCTTTAACCCGCGTAAGTTTTAATCCGGGTGACAATGTTGAAAGTGCCGAAGGTTGGAGCCTAGCAGTTAAGCAGGTTATCAACGAAGATGGTTTAAATATTTACCTAGGCATTCGTTCAGATAATAACGAACCAGAGCAACTTATTGAAACGCGTATTAATCACCATCTTAAATTTAATAAACCACAAGATAGATTATTCACAGCGCAAATCGACCGCAACGACTGGTATACCCTCAGATACGAAGCACGCAAACTACAATACGAATATCAAACTCATCCATTAGTGGGTTTAGCCGGTGCGCGTACTGCGCTGATTCCACATCAGCTCCATATAGCTAAAGAAGCGGGCAGTCGTGTTGCGCCTCGCGTATTATTATCTGACGAAGTTGGTTTAGGTAAAACTATTGAAGCAGGCATGATAATTCATCAGCAGTTATTAACTGGCCGCGCATCGCGCATTCTGATTTTATTGCCAGAAAGTTTGCAGTATCAATGGTTAGTCGAAATGCTGCGTCGCTTTAATTTGCAGTTTGCGATATTTAATGAAGAAAGATGTGGTGAATATGATTCATCCGAAGAAAACCCATTTGAAACCGAACAGTTAATTATTGCCCCAGTAGGTTTATTGGCCGATTCTGACAAACGTTTAGAACAAGCTAGCCAAGCTCAATGGGATTTAGTTGTGGTTGACGAAGCGCATCACTTAGACTGGCACCCAGATGGCGCAAGCCCAGCTTATTTAGCGGTTGAAAAACTATCTCGTATTTGTGCCGGTTTATTACTCTTAACCGCAACACCAGACCAACTCGGCCACCAAAGCCACTTTGCACGTTTGCGTTTACTCGATCCTGAACGTTTTTATGACTACGACAAATTTGTTGCCGAAGAAGCGGGTTATAGCCAAATAGCCGAGCAAGCGAAACAAATTACCAGCAACGAAGATTTATCAGAAGCACAAATTGCCGAGCTGAAAAAACTAATTGACCAACATGGCACAGGCCGCGTGTTATTCCGCAATACTCGTGCATCGGTTAAAGGTTTTCCGGTACGCTGCGTATTGCCGGTAGAAATGGAATTGCCATCTGAATATCAAGCAGCGGCTGATTGGTGGTTAAGCCGCCACCCAGATGATGCATCGGCTAAAACGGTTGCGCCGTTATTAACCCCTGAGTTTTTATACGAAAGCGCGATCAGTGGTGATATTGAATGGTGGAAAGTTGACCCTAGAGTTGAATATTTAGCCGAGCTGATAAAAGAAAACAAACACGAGAAGTTTTTAATTATCTGTGCACGCGCATCAACTGCTTTAACTTTAGAACAAGCTGTACGGGTTAAGTTTGGCTTAAACGCTGCCGTGTTCCACGAAGGTATGAGCATAGTAGAGCGTGACCGCGCCGCCGCTTGGTTCGCCGACCAAGACGAAGGTTGTCAGTTACTGATTTGTTCTGAAATTGGCTCGGAAGGGCGTAACTTCCAGTTTGCTCGTCACTTAGTCTTGTTTGATATTCCACTAAACCCAGATTTATTAGAGCAACGTATTGGCCGTTTAGACCGTATTGGTCAGCGCCACGATATTCAAATTCATATTCCATATTTTGTTAATTCAGCCAGCCAAACTTTGTTTAACTGGCAGCACCACGGCATTAACGCCTATGCCAATACTTGCCCTGCAGGGATTAAAGTATTTGAGCAACAGCAAGCCGAGTTATTGCAAGCGCTAGCGACAAATCAATATGAACAAAGCCAAATTAGCGGTTTAATTGATACAGCCAAAAGCCAAATTACTGAACTCAATACTCAGTTAGAGCAAGGCCGCGATATTTTATTAGAGCTGAATTCAAAAGGTTTTGATGGTGCTGCGATCGCCGAACAAATCGAAGAAATGGACGACGACACTCGCTTAGTTGCTTTTATGCTGCAAATATTTGATGTGTACGGCGTATCGCAAGAAGATAAAGGTGAACAATGTATAGCGGTTAATCCAACCGAGCATATGTTGGAGCCACATTTCCCTGAATTGCATGACGATGGCATGACAATTACCTTTGATCGTGAAACCGCGTTATCGCGCGAAGACGTGCGTTTTATCAGCTGGGATCACCCTATGGTGCAAGGCTGTTTTGAAATGATCGCTGGTGGCGAAGTGGGTAACAATGCCGTAAGTATTCTCAACAACAAAGCGCTGCCAGAAGGCACTTATTTGTTAGAGCTTATTTATGTTGTTGAAACCAGCGCACCAAAACAATTACAACCGGGTCGTTTTTTACCACCAACACCAATTCGCTTATTACTAGATAAAGCGGGTAATAACTTAGCGGCGAAAGTGGGTTTTGATGGTTTAAACAAACAGCTTAAACCAGTAAATAAACAAGTTGCGTCACAACTTGCTACTGCCTTGCAGCCACAAGTGCATGAGCTTATTCAACAAGCTGAACAAAAAGCGACCGCTGAATCAGTCGCTATTATTGATGCAGCAAAAGAGCAAGTGGCTAAACAATTAGGTGAAGAAATTAGCCGTTTAACTGAGCTAAAAGCAGTTAACCCAAATATTCGCCCAATTGAATTAGAGTCTTTATTGCAACAACAAAAATCTTTGGAAGAACATTTAGCCCAAGCTAGGGTTAAATTAGATGCTTTAAGATTGATTGTTGTGAGTCATGGTTAGTTGTTGGTAAAACCTGTCTGACCTAGATATATCAGAGGTAGCTGAGAAATATTTTGGCTACCTCAGAAGTTTTTATTTGAGTAAGATTTAGCTGAGCTCACCCCTCATAACGCATGTGCTATGAATACTTTTTACAAATGTCTTTTTTGTTTTCATATTGCTCAAGCTCAATTGCTACAGGAGTATTATTTTTTTGAGCCTCAATTGTAACTGAATAACTAGTAACGAAAGGCCTTGCTTCGGTCAACGTGATTTTGTAGTGAACCTCAGGGTCTACTTTAAATAGATAGTATGAATCACCGGTAAGACCACCTGCTCCAACCGCATAATAACCAATATTTGCTATTATTTTCCCTGCAGGCAGCCAAGTTTCTTGCGTTCGGTTGTCTCTATTTACAGATGCTTTGCCTATAGCTTTTTCATTTTTACCGCAAAAATCGGAAATTAAATAGGAATCAGCATATGCAAATGCAGTCATCAATGGAGGCATATGATGTGCAGAGAAATTTGGTGAATAAAAAGTCAATTTTGCTTTTTTACTAGTATAGTTAGCATCAAAAGTGTTGGATAGTTGTTTTGTCGTACTACAGGCAGTAACGGCTGAAATCAAAAATATCCCTGTTAAAAATTTAACTTTGTTTACCATGTTTATTTCCAGATGTTGTTTGTTAATGTTCATAATGCTTGCGTAGTTTTTATGTCCCTGCGCACGCTTTTCAGGGGCGACTTGACGCGTTTGTCAACTGTCTTTTTGCTTCAAGTTAGCAAGAGACTCATTAATGGCGGCAAGTTCTTTTCGTGACGCTCTCATTTCTACTACGAGCTTACCTCCCCAATGGTGATCACTTGACTCAGCAGTTCCCATAGACTGTATATCAAGTTTGCTAATACTCTCAATTACGGCTGGGAAGCCTCGTAAACTTTTTGACCGTTTATATCTAGACGTTACGATTATGGGCTGACTACCTAGATATTTCTTTAAGCCACCATATTGCCCCCAAGTAATAGTCAACTGTTGGTTAGGTGCTAGATATGGTACACCGACAACAATTGGCCCCGAAGTCATTTTACTGGGCATTTCAACGTTTCCATCTATCCCCATTGCTTTTTCTGGAAGTGGCTTATTTGTATTAAATGTAATGTCCAACGCAGCTCCTTTACCAATATTCTTGATAATTAGGTTCACTATTGATGGCCTAGCTAGATCAATATCTGCGTAAACAATTACCTCTGGATCTGTTGATGAGCGATACACATTGTATGTAATGGCTATAGAAGCTATGGCAATTAATGCCATAAAAATAGAAATCCAATCACCCACATCTAACCCCATGAATCCCCCAAAAGACTATTTGCAGCATAATCATCAGAAGTGCGTATAAAACTTTTCAGTGTTGAGTCTATCAACGCCATTCCAATTAGTTTTAAATTAAATATTTTCATAAACTTAAGCCTAGACTAACGAAAATGCAACGATAATTTTAGGGGGAGAAACCAAGCAGCTAACTTTCTTCGGTTGGCTGCTTATAGCTGGCGGGTTCATACCTAAAATGGCCGGTTATTTTATATGCGAATAGCATATCTTCTAGTTTTGGCCCCGCACCAATGTTGTGGACAATTAGCGGGTTGCCAGTACTAGGTGATACTTTGTTTGATACTATGCCTATATGTGGCAAATTGCCTGGCAACATCCAAGTAACTAAATCTCCAGGTTGATAATCTTCTTTATTATTTGTGATCGCTAATTCGACCCCGTTTCGCGCAAAAAATGTTTGTAAGTTTGGTACTCTGCGGTGGTCAATATTTTTGTCGGTTGAAGTTAATCCCCAAATACGTTTTGATGGATAGAGGTTAAAGTTGCTTCGCATATCTTCATGGACTAAACGCTGCAAATCTATACCAAGTGCTCGATAGCTGCGAATAACTACGTCTGTGCACACACCAATATGTGCAGGCACATCGCCGTTGGGGTAGGGAATCGCAATATATGAGCCATCATAGGTAATTTGTTTGCTTGTTCGTTCTAGCGCCGCAGCAGTAAAATCTTGCACAAAACTAGCGGCGTTAGAATTGATAGAAGCTAGGCATAGGAATGTAGTTAAAATTTTACGCATTGGCATGGTCTGAATGTAAAGAAGCTTGCACTAAGTTATAAACTTGAGCTGGTGGCAAGTCAAACCGCGCTTGAGAAAACAAGCAGTTGTTTTCTCAAGCATACGCCTCGCGGCACTCATTAATATAATTTTTCAAACTAATATTGCCGTTTCAGGTTCGTAATAAGCAACAAAATCGCGCCTATTTATGCATACCACGTATAGGGTAATTGTTAGCTGGATTGCGTATCCATCCTAGGCCACTAATCAATGACTGAATTTCTGGTCTTACAAACGGGTTGTTCGAAATATCCGCTACGTGCACTTTACCTTCACTGTTAACAACAAACAGTCCCGGTTCAGCAAATGGATGATCCGTTTCTTCGGGTGATCTTGGATCTGATATATACAAGCCAAGCTCTTTCATTTGTTCAAGAGTCAGGCCGTAGGCAATTGGAAAAGTAACATCAAGTCTATCCATATGACTTTCTAGTTGTTCTTTACTGTCGCCAGAAACTGCGATTAAATCCACACCCGTTTCCGCGAGTAAGTCTTTCGCACTTTCTAATTGGTTCAGGTATCGCGTACAAAGAGGACAGTGCTGGCCTCGGTAAACCACAAGCATTTTCCAATCCAAACCATTTTCAGGTGTTGACAGTTTTTTCACTTCACCATTTAGTAACTTTGCTTCAACTACAGGGAAGTCAGCACCAGCATGCAATTTGTTGGTATATTCAATGTTCATCTCAGCCTCCTAAAAATGTTTATGGATGTGCGCTTCAAAACGTTTAAAGTCATTTTCGACATCTGCATTTTTCATCACGTCAAAACAAGCAAAGGTTTCCATTGGCTTCATCCCAAAAAATTTAAAATTCATATGCATAGGGAACATTAAGTCGTCGATTGATTTGCCATTAAAGAACTCGTCTGTATCGTTAAATGCTTCTTCCGGCGCATTAAAGGTAAGTGACATCATGTATTTGGTATTGGTTAAGGTGCCGCCCGTTCCATAGTTTTTCTTTGGCGCTTGTTCACTGCGGCCGTCCCCAACACATAAAGCACCACCCATACCTGCGGTATAAACTTCATCCATATATTTTTTGAAAGACCAAGGAACGCCCATCCAATTGCTTGGTGATTGCAGAAACACAATGTCGGCCCATTGATGATGGGCTAATTGCTCGTCGATATCATATTCGTCACTCATGGTAACTACGCGAGTGTTATAACCTTTGCTATCTAGTATGGTTATCGCTTTATCAATTAAAGCTGCATTTAACTTACCTTGTGAGAATGGGTAATATTGATGGGCATTAATAATTAATACGTTCTTCGAATCAGTCGTGCTCATAAAACAACTCCAAATTAAGTTTCTGTCAAAACAAGTAAGAGAAAAACTCTCAAACCCAGTTGATATGTGGTATATATTAGTTACCTGATTTCGGTAATCAATTAGTATACTTTTAGTAACCTAGTTAATTTGTGAGGTAAAAGAGTGGAAAGTGTCGTAAAAACAGATAGTAAAGGCAGGAAAAAAGTTTTAAACGCGTGCACTGAACCTTGTGCTATTGAAAAAGGCATGCGTTTAATTGGCGGAAAGTGGAAAGGTTCCATTATTTACCACCTGAAAGACGAGCCAGTGAGGTTTAATGACTTAACTCGTATGCTTGGCGGTGCTAGCAAAAAAATGGTCGACCAACGCCTGAAGGAATTAGAAAGTGAGGGCATGGTCGTTAGAAAAGTGATAAGTGATAGACCTGTCGCTGTAACTTACGAATTAACTGATTTTGGTAGAACCGCACTGAGTATTTTAGATGAACTTAGGATTTGGTCTGAATCCCATCAAATATAGAGATAATTGCCTTGAACTATCTAGCGCACCTTTACTTAGCTCAGCCAAATGCAGACTCTCATTTTGGCAATCTTCTAGGAGATTTTGGTGGTAAAAGGGATGTAAAGCATATGCCGGTTACAGTGAAAAAAGCATTAGATAATCATTATTTAGTCGATAAATTTACAGATAACCACCTAGCAACTAAGCAAGCTAAAAGGTATTTTTCCAAACCTCGTAAACGATTCGCGAGTATTGCGATTGACGTAGTATTTGATCACTTCCTGATTAAAAATTGGATGCTGTTCAATGAAGAACCATTGGCAGTGTTTAAACAAAATAGCTATCAACTTTTGCATAAACGTATTCCTGATATGCCGTGTAGAATGCAAAAGGTTATCAATAGCATGATCAAAAATGATTGGTTTAAAGAGTATGAAACGCTAACTGGTATAGGCGGAGCACTTGATAACATAGCCAAACGCATTCGTTTTACCAATAACTTTTCAGGTGCCGTTGAGGATATCCAGTGTCACTATGACGAACTAGAAATGCTATTTTTAGAGTTTTTCCCACAATTAATTAATCATGTAAATCAAAATGCGCTTGAAAGCCGCGACTTGAAGAGCAGTGTTAAATTGGATTTTTAACCATATGCCTCGCGGCACTTATTAATATAATTTTCCAAACTAATATCTTCAGTCGGTACAAAAACTTGTTCGCTTAGACAAATCGACTCAATTCTATCTAACCTAAACATGCGGTAGTCTTCGCGTTTTTTACACCAAGCAACTAAAGTCCAGGTTTTGCCCCAGTAGATCATGCCAAGCGGCCAAATAGTGCGGTTGGTTTTATTGCCACTTTCATCTTGGTAATGCAGATTGCATTCAAGTTTTTGTTTAATTGCTTTGGATATTTGTTCGCTGGTTTGTTGGTAATCTTTAGAA
Source organism: Catenovulum agarivorans YM01 (assembly GCF_000281085.1). GTDB lineage: Bacteria > Pseudomonadota > Gammaproteobacteria > Enterobacterales > Alteromonadaceae > Catenovulum > Catenovulum agarivorans. Next base: position 57,280 of record NZ_JH767537.1, on the reverse strand, counting down.
ACAAATTTAGGGATGATTAACCATTCTGGTTGCGACGTCGCTTTGTGATGTAATTGTTCGGGCAATACGGCATGAATTTTGGCAAGGGCAGAGGATGCCGCAGTTGCCATGCCTTGATGACTCCAACTTTCCACCATACGCACACCCAACATTAAAGCTTCTAACTCTGCTTGGTCGAACATTATGGGTGGCATATTAAAGTTAGGTTTGAGCCGGTAGCCAATGCCAGCCTCCGACTCAATCGGTACACCAGATAGTGATAAAGCCTGAATATCTCGATAGATAGTGCGCTGCGAAACCTGCAAATTTTCTGCTAATTGTTCAGCAGTGACTACGCCACGTTTGCTGCGTAAATAAGTTAAAATCTGAAAGAGACGTTCGGCTTTTCGCATGGTGTTATATTTTCAGCTAATTATGCTGGCTCATTCATGAGTGTCGATACCTCTGATAGTACCTGCATATATTGCATGTTTACAGTGTCTGCGACTGTAGAATCCATAATCAACTTGCAAACAGGCAACTGCATAAAAGCTTCAGACGCTTGTTTAGCTTGTTGCATATCATGCCAATAAATGATGTCGTGCTGCAGACCATTGGCATCTTCACTTAATGAGCGGTAATAAAAACCCGGCTGTTCAAGTAAAAAGGTATTCAGCTCGTTATTCATTTGATCTATCTGGCTTTGATCAATATTTGATTTGAATTTGTAGGTGATAAATTCGATTACTGTAGAGGTCATTTTAAGCTCCTTTTCCATAGTTAAAAATTATTGCTTAGGTGTTTGACTGATGGCCTAGCAACAATAAGAAGCTTAAACAGGGGCTACTGACAGCGTAGTGTCAGTAGTGTTTTTTATTTTTGCCCTGACACTAACTCTGACCAAACTGCAAACTCATTGCCACTTGGTTCGGAAAAGTGAAAACGGCAGCCACCCGGAAACTCAAAAATATCTTTAACTATGGTGCCACCATGCTGTTTTACTTTGGCAAAAGTGCTTTGAATATCTGCACTATAAAACACCAACAAAGCACCGCCACTTTGGCTATTGCTGGCTAAATCTGCTTGGTAAAAACCGCCATCTAACCCTTGGTTACTAAAAGCTGTATATTCAGGGCCATAATCAACAAAATCCCAGCCGAATACCGAGCTAAAAAAGTTTTTTGTTGCGGTTAAGTCGTACGCGGCAAATTCAACGTAGTTAAGTTTTTCGTGCTGATTCATTTGTGATGTCCCTTAGTAAAAACTAAATCTATTATTTGAAAGCGATTTTTGGCATTAGTTCATTTTTAACACAGTTTTTCATACCGACCAATTTAAACGGTAACCGCAATGTAACCCAAGCTTACTTACTATCACTTTTTAACTAAGTTCACTCTAGGTAAATTTATGAAAAAAGTGCTTACCCTATTAATTGCGAATTTACTGTTAAACGCATGTTCTACAACGTCTAACACTATGCAATTAACGCATTCTCCTGAGCAATCAGCCAATCAAATCAGCAATGACGAATTTGTGCCACAGTGGGCCAAAAGTGCCGTTTGGTATCAAATTTTTCCAGAGCGTTTTCGCAATGGTGATCCGTCGAACGACCCAAAAGTTGAAGATATAGCTGGAGCCGACCCAGCTGAGCCGCCTGCACAATGGCAAATTCATCCATGGGGCAGTGATTGGTACGAGTTACAAGGGTATGAAAAAGCCAATGGTGAACCCGAATTATGGAAGCATTTATTGCGTCGCCGTTATGGTGGTGATTTACAAGGCGTGATAGACAAGCTCGATTATTTGGCTGATTTAGGCATTAATGCAATTTATTTAAACCCTGTGTTTGATGCACCTTCATTGCATAAATACGATGGTGCAAGTTATCACCATATAGACCCAAATTTTGGCCCAGATCCAGAAGGCGACCGCAAATTAATGCAGCAAGAAAATCCGCTTGACCCTGACACTTGGGTTTGGACTAAAGCGGACGAATTAGCTTTAGAACTTATCGAAAAAGCGCATCAAAAAGGTATCCGCATTATTTTTGATGGTGTGTTTAATCACATGGGCATTAATAGTTTTGCTTTCCAACATTTGGCCGAACATCAACAACAATCACCGTATAAAGACTGGTTTAGCGTAACTGGTTTTGATGACAAGCAAGCTGGAACTAAATTCGATTACGAAGGCTGGTTTGGGGTTAAATCGCTCCCCGAATTTAAAGAGGATGAAAATGGTTTAGTTGCAGGCCCGAAAGATTATGTATTTGCCGCAACTGAACGTTGGATGAACCCTAAAGGCAAAGGTCGGGAATACGGCATAGATGGCTGGCGCTTAGATGTGGCATTTTGCATAGCGCATGGTTTTTGGAAAGACTGGCGTAAACATGTAAAACAACTTAACCCAGAAGCCTATTTAACGGCCGAGATAGTCGATAAACCAGAAAACGTTATTCCGTATTTTCAAGGGGATGAGTTCGACGGTGAAATGAACTACAACTTTGCTTTTGCTGCTGCAGAATTTATGTTTAACCCAAAAGGCATGGATATTAACGCCAGCGAATTTGCCGATAAACTCGCTGAACTGCGTGACTTGTATCCACAAGGTGTTGCTTATGTTGTGCAAAACCTGTTTGGTAGCCACGATTCAAACCGCATCGGCTCGCACATAGTTAACCGCGGTATTGGTAACTTTAGAGATTGGGGAGATTATTTCGGCACTTCGCAAGCGGCGAATAACCCAGCTTATCAGGTACGTAAACCAAACGCGGACGAAATTCATTTGCAAAAATATTTTGCAGTGCTGCAAATGACTTATGTTGGCGCACCTATGTTGTATTACGGTGATGAAGTTGGCATGTGGGGCGCAAACGATCCTGATTGCCGCAAACCTATGTTGTGGGACGATATTCAATATCAAAACGAAGTATTTAACCCAGATGGCAGCAAGCGCAAAGCTGATGTAGTTAAAGCTAACATGGCACTTAAGCAGCATTATCAACAGTTAATTAAAATTCGTAACCAACATCCTGCATTACAACTGGGTGATTTCAATGTGGTTAAAGCAGATGATGCAAATAACGTATTTGCTTTTGCCCGTAGTTATCAAGGTGAAACGATTTGGGTTGTGTTTAACAACCAAACGAATCAACAAACCATTCAGTTAGATGCTGCAAATGTTAAGCAGATAGCACCACTATTTAACGCTGAACAAAGCTCGTTGTCGAAGCAACAAATTCAGCTAAAACTTGCCGGTAAAACCGCGGCTATTTTTAAAGTGCTGTAAAGCAAACGAACCATTCTAATTAAAATGCAGGTAAGTGTATTCGCCACATACCTGCATTTTGCCAGCTCTAGTGCAAAATAATAAAAAGAGGATATGAATATGAATAAATTAAGGCAAATACTTGTGCTGATGTTTATTACCCTAGTCACAGCCTGTGGTCTTACATCACAAACATCAACTCAAGCACAATTCAACAAACATCAAGTCAGTGATTATGTAAAAGTTAACCATCCAACATGGTTAAAAGATGCAGTTATCTATCAAATTAACACCCGTCAATTTACCCCAGAAGGTACTTTTACCGCCGCCACAGCACAATTAGAGCGTTTGCAAAAATTAGGTGTGGATATCCTTTGGTTAATGCCAATTCATCCAATTGGTGAAGTAAATCGCAAAGGCTCGTTAGGTAGCCCATATTCAATTAAAGACTACTTTGCGGTTAATCCAGAATTTGGTACAGAACAAGATCTCAAAGCTTTTGTTGATAAAGCGCATCAACTCGGTATGTATGTGATTTTAGACTGGGTGGCTAATAAGCAACCATGATGTAAATGCCTGGGAAGCCACTCAGTTTGAAGCATTTGCCGATGCTTTACCTGCTTCAATTGTATTGTCTGTTGTTGGCGAAGGACTGCCAATGATTTACAACGGCCAAGAAGCAGGAAATGCCAAGCGCCTAGAATTTTTTGAGCGCGATCCAATTAAATGGCAACCACACCCAATTGGCGATTTATACCAGCAAGTCTTCGCGCTGAAAAAACAAAACTCTGTATTGTGGAATGGTAAATGGGGTGCACCTATGCAGCATGTACCCAATAACCAAGCAAATCAGGTATTGAGTTTTGTGCGGCAGAATCAGCAACAAAAACTCTTTGCTGTATTTAACTTTTCTGCTGAGCCACAAAAGGTTAGATTTTCCGAAAGTTTGTATCACGGCAACTATGTTGAGTATTTCACTCAAACCCAAGCGAGCTTATCTAGTGAAACTGAGTTAACGCTAGCACCATGGTCGTATCGAGTGTTTGTTGCTAAAATTTAATACATTAAATTTGGATTTATAATTAAACCGAGTATCAGGTGTGATACTCGGTTTTTATTCCCCATCAGGATAATTTCTGACAAAAAATAGAATTGAAAAAAGCGATAAACAAATAATCGACTAAACTTAACCTGATTAAGCCACACAGTAGGTTAGCTATGAAGTTATTTGATCAGAATTTGTCGTCTTTCGACCGTATTATGCGCGGCGTAATTGGCGTTGCAATTTTATTCTTAACCTTGGTTTACAGCGATTTTATCGGCGACACCTTACTACAAGTGTTATTGATTATTTTTGCTGCACTTAACTTGTTGTCGTTTGCATCTGGATTTTGCGTTGTCTACAAAATTGCAGGTATATCGACAAAAAAAGAGTAAGGCATGCCGATAACGTCGAAATTCCTCCATGCTGATTTTGTTGAGTCTAGCCGCAAATTAAGAGCTGTATTGATAAGTGTCAGTTTGGGCATAGGTGTGTGTGTACTCGCAATATTTTCGTATGTATCTTTTTATATCTCCTATGATATTGCTTATGCATCAGAGCAGCGAGAAGCTGAACGATTTGATTGCATAATACGAGAACAAATTGATCAGCTGCTAAGCTCAGGCAAGTCAGTTGAAGAGGCGAAAAATTGGCTGCAGCAACATTATGCCAGTGGGAGTAAACTGACACCTCGTTTAGTTATCTTCGAAGGCCAGCAGCGAACCATTAGACTTATATTGGCAGATAAACAGAGTTTGACTGAAAACATTGATGAGGTATTTACTGGATTAATTGTTCCGTCGATAAGTGAAGATAGCCCTGTATTTTTTACACAAGATGACACAAGTTATTTTGTATACACAGGCCAAACAGAGCAATTTCCATCAGTTTTATACATACACCCGGCTATCGCCTTGCAGGAGGCCACCACATACATTCAGCGCAGATTAAGCATTGCCGCGTTTATTGTGTTTTGGCTGTTGGTTTGGTTTGCGATCACCATTGCAACTACTTTAAGCCAAAGTATCACCGACAAAAATGAAAAACTTATCTATCTAGCAAGATACGATCAAATAACCCATATGCTCAACAAACATGCTTTTATGGCTAAGTTACAACATTTAACCGAACAGGAGTCGAACAACAATCAAATAGCAGGTTATTTGGTGATCATTGAACTTAATCAATTAAAAGAAATTAGTGATCATTTTGGGCATGATAAAGGTGATAAAATTTTAACGGCTTTATCCGCTAGGTTGGGAGAACTGCTTGATGGTAGTGAAGTGTATGGCCGATATTCTGACCACAGTTTTGTCGTTTGGTTACCGCACAAGAGCAGGCAAAATACCCAAGTGTTTGTGCAACAATTGTCTCTTAAATTTGGCCTTGAAATTGATATTGATAATCAAACGTTCGAACTGCACTCAACAATAGGTGCTGCTCATTATCCAAATGATGCCAACAATACGACTGACCTACTGAAAAAAGCGGATTTTGCCAGAAAACAAGCCGACAAACTGCGATTGACCATTCAATTTTATCAGCAAGATGCTGATTTAGACGATTCACGTAAGGTTAAATACAGTAGCCAACTCAAACATGCACTCGACAACAAAGAGTTCATACTTTATTACCAACCTAAAGTGACTATTCCTGATGGGATAACTGTAGGTGTGGAGGCCCTCGCTCGCTGGCAACATCCACAAGACGGTTTGTTGTCGCCGTTTTATTTTATTGAGCTCATTGAACAAAGTGACATGATCCATACTTTTTCTCGCTTTGCGTTAGCCAGTGCAATTAAACAGGCTAGTATTTGGCTTGAGCAAGATATGGCCATTTGTATAGCGGTTAATTTGTCACCGTATAATTTGTTAGATAATGAACTTGTCAGTTTTATTACCGAGCAACTAACCCTTTATAAATTACCCGCAAACTTGTTGGAGATAGAGCTAACAGAAAGTGCGACTATGGTTAACTTGTCAACCACTATGCGTGTTTTTAAACAGTTGCGAGCTATAGGTGTGCGCTTATCAATTGATGATTTTGGCACAGGTATGAGCTCGTTAGCTTACCTACAAAAAATTGATGCTGATTATATTAAAATTGATCGCTCATTTATTCGTGATATCTGCAGTAAACCCGAAGATGAAAAAATGCTCCGTGGCTTAATTGGTTTATGCCATGATTTAAATAAAGAAGTCGTCGCCGAAGGCATAGAAACCATTGAGCAAGCCAACAAACTTGCAGACATGGGCTGCGTACTTGTTCAAGGTTTTTATTATGGCAAGCCAATGCCTGCAGAGCAGATTAGCAAATTAGTTAAGAGTTAAATTGGTAAGGCATCTTTTTGACAAAAAATAATTTGTCAGATTTGTTGACAAAAAATAATTTGTCAACTAGTTTAACAAAATATAATTTGTCAAATTAGGTGCGTTATGAAAAATGTAGTTGGTCAGGTCGTTCGCAAAGCGGATTTTTGGCAGCGAAAATTTGAACTAGAAGACATGTGGGATGCTATTAACAGTGGTAGTCATCTGCTTCTATGCGCGCCGAGACGAGTTGGTAAAACATCTTTAATGCATAAAATTTTAGATGAACCCCAAGATAATTACATTCCCATCTATATAGATACAGAATCTGCCGATAGCCAAGCAGAATTTTGGAAAAAGATATTTAACGCTTTAACCGAAGAAAAATTTACCAGTTCTTTGAAAAACAAAGCTCAGTTATTCGCAGATTGGCTAAAAGGGATAAAAATTACCTCTATATCTATCGAAGGTGTTGAGTTTGGCGATGGCGACGTACTTGATTATAAAGTCGCGTTTAAACGCCTTATCAAAGATTTAGAGCAGGACAAAAAACTGATCATTATGATAGATGAATTTGCTCAAACCATTGAAAACATCATTCAATATCAAGACGTACAAAATGCGTTATCGCTGTTAAAAGCACATAGAGAATTAAGGCAAGATACTGAGTTTTCACAAAAAGTGACTTTTGTTTATGCAGGGTCAATTGGTTTAGAAAGTGTGGTTGCCAAAATTGGTGCGAGCAAACATATTAACGATCTTAACAGTATAAAAGTTTCTCCGCTTATTCGAGCCGAAGCACAGCAATTTGTTGAAAGCTTGTTTGCTAATTTAAGTATCACCAGTACTGCAGAAGTTACCAATTATTTGTTAGATCAAATAGACTGGTTAATACCTTTTTATATTCAACTCATTGTACAAGAAATTAAAAAGCTCTACCGCAGAGCGCCTAATTTAGACAATTCCGTTGTCGACCAAGCAATCAACAATGCGTTAGATAACCGCAATCATTTTGAAAGTTGGCAAAGTAAACTCAAAACTGGCTTAGAGAAAGACGAATACCTGTTTGCGAAAGAAGTGCTGAACAAAATTTCTAATGACACTTTTATCAATTCACTCGATATTAACAACATGGCGAGCAAACATAAGTTAGATGAAAACAACGCGCGCGAGAACATCCAGTCGCTCGTGTATGACGGGTATATTAATAACAACGACGACAGCAAAATTTATAAATTTAACTCTCCAATTTTAAGAATGTGGTGGAATAAAAATGTCGCTAACTAATAACTATTCCAGATTTAAATACAGCCCTGACCAAATCGACGAACAAGAGTTTTTAGCGAAATTTGTTGTACGTAATCATGACTTTGATGAAATATTTGAAGACATTCAGCAAACTGATTTCAGCGTGCCGAGCCAGCATTTTATCATTATCGGTCAACGTGGGCAGGGTAAAACCACCATGTTGCGTAAAATACAACTATCGGTGCAAGCAGACGCTGAGATTTCGAAGTTTTTATTACCGGTAAAATTTACCGAAGAACAATATCAAATTCGTTCACTCAGCCGTTTATGGGAAGAAATAGCCGACTATTTACAATGCTTATATCCAAACGAATTTCCGCATATTTTGGATGATATGGAAAAGCTGTTTGATGATGCTGATTATGAAGATAAAAGTTTTACTTACTTAGAAAACGCGATAAATCAGCAAGGCAAAAAAATATTGTTGTTGATAGATAATATTGATGAATTACTCGGCAAGTTAAAAGAAAAAGAGCAACGCCGTTTACGTGAAATTTTATTGTCGTCAGCCACGTTTAAAATTGTCGGCGGCTCAACAAAAATGCTTGAGCAACAGTTTGATTATGGCAAACCCTTCTATGAATTTTTCAAATTAGTCAAACTTGTTGGTTTAACCAAACAAGAGTGTTTTGATTTTCTAGCTTGTTTAGGCAATGAACAACAGCAACAAAAAATTGCGCAAATTATCAAAAATAACCCGGAGCGTATTGAAACATTACGTAGATTAACTGGTGGTGTGCTACGCACTATGGTAATGCTGTTTGATATTTTTGTTGATGATGGTGGTGATGCATTTAGTGACTTATTGAAAATATTGGATGATGTAACACCTCTTTATAAACACCGTATGGACGATCTGCCTGATACTCTGCAGGATATAACCCATACAATCGCCATGAATTGGGATGGCATAGCCACCAAAGACATAGCGAAAAAAACGCGTTTAGAGAGCAAAGTGGTATCGGCGCAGCTTAAACAACTAGAAACGAAATACGGTTTGGTTGAGTCGGTTTCTATTGGCAAAAATAAAATTTATAAAATTGAAGAACGCTTTTTTAATATTTGGTACTTAATGCGATTTGGCCGTAAAAAAGACCGACAGAAAGTTGAATGGTTAGTCAATTTTTTAACCTCTTGGCTTAGTTTTGATTCACTTGAAGATTCAGGTGTTCTATCTGGTATGAATGAAGTTCAAGAGCAGGCTAACCAATATGCGATTGGCGTTAATTTTGCCGCAGCAGACAAGTTCAATAAGCAAGGTTGCAATGTCAAATTAGACCAAGCATTCATTGCACTTAAGCAAGAAAAAATTGGTGAGAGTTGTGAGCTATTCGTTTTGTGGCTGCAAGAAACAGTTGGAGCTACTTCTCCTGTTAGTTTTGATATTAGCTATTATCTTTGCCTACTCATTGCAATGCGTCAGCTCTACAAAGCCAAAGAACTAATGGAAATGTCTGAACATAATTTAAAAGATAAATACAAACCTATTTGGTATGCGCTAATGACGCTGAAGCAAGATGAGTTCCCACATGAAATTACTAAGATGGGATCTGAGCTTGAAGAAAGCGTCAACGAAGTTTTACAAACGATTGAAGAGTATAAAGTTAAATATAGTCTCAGCTAACAATCTATAATCTGGCAATCGTAATTCTGTAAATGAGTGGTCAGGGCGGTGGCCGTTTTATTGCACACTAGGTAGTCGACATCTTGTGATGGCAAAAATGGATAGGCAGATAAAACTTCTACTTTATTGTCGGTACATAACACAGCCACTGAGCTAGATTGGGCGGCGACTTTTTGTTTAAAGTTACTGTCTTGATAGTTTATTGCGCTAAAACCAATTTCAGACGACCAAGCACACACGCCTAAAAAACAAATATCAAAGCGGAATTTAGCTAAAGCATTGGCTGCGGTAATATCAATTGCGCCACCTACCTTATAATCTAACTCGCCACCTATCATTATGGTTTTGATGGTTTTTCTTTCTAATAATCTACCGGCAATCGCTGGGCTATTGGTGACCACGGTTAAATCTAAATTGTCGGGCAGTACGCTTGCTAGCAGAATATGTGTGCTGCTGGCATCTAAAAATATCAGTTGGCTGTGTTTTATGAGTTTTAATGCGGCAATGGCGAGCTGCTGTTTTTCCGCGCTATTACTTGCAAGGCGTTCTTCTTGTGTCCCCGAAGGTGGGGCGAACGACATAGCGCCACCATGAATGCGTTTGCAATAACCTTCTTCGGCCAAATAACGCAGATCACGCCGAATGGTTGCTTCAGTTGTGGCCAACTGCTGCGCTAACTCTACAGCCATTACTTTGTTGTTTGACTGCAAAAGTTGAATGATTAATTGGTGCCTTTCTTCGGGTGAGTACTTATCCATTTTGTTGCTCTGTGTTTAGCCTTTGTTTGATCTTACCTTAAACAAGTTTAAATGAACACAAGTAAACTTTTATTTGTTTATTTGTGTTCACTTTGTTTGATTGATCTGTATGATAGTGATCAGTTTCGGTTACATAGGAATATAGATGTTTTCAGTACTTGCTCGGTCAAATCCTCAATTTGATCGTATCGCGACCAAAGCGACTTTTTTTAGTGCCGGTTTTATTACCGCGGCTTGGGCAGCCATTATCCCTTTTATTAAAGCGCAAGTCGGTATTAATGATGCTGTTATGGGTTTAATGCTGTTGTGTTTAGGTGGGGGCGCTTTGGTTGGTATGCCAATCGCTGGTTATTTCACCAACAAATATGGCTGCAAAGCGGTCTTGTTAGCCGCAGTGTCAGCTTTTGCTTTGTTATACCCAGTGTTGATTGTTGCCGATACACTGCCGCTGCTCACGCTAACGCTGATCTTTTTTGGTATGAGCATAGGTATTACCGACTGCGCAATGAACATACAAGCGGTGGCAGTTGAAAAAGATGCTGAGCAACCTTTGATGTCAGGTTTTCATGGATTTTATAGTTTAGGTGGCATGTTTGGTGCACTCACGTTAACCCTATTAATGTCAATGAATGTGCCCACGTTAGCTGCATGTATTGTTGCGACTGTATTCGTTTTATTGTTGTTGCTGACAACCGAATCGGGTTTACGCTCGGATAAAGCTGGCGAACAATCACAAATGTTTGCCTTGCCACGAGGCACTGTATTTTTTATTGGTATTGTCTGTTTTGTCTTTTTCTTGGCAGAAGGCACAGTATTAGATTGGAGCGGCATATTTTTAACCGAATACCGTGATGTATCTACTGCATCAGCTGGGTTGGCCGTTGCATGTTTTTCCGTTGCTATGACGTTTGGCCGTTTATTAGGTGACAAGGCGGTAGTGTTGTTTGGTGCGCGCTTTATGGTGGTGGGCGGTGCATTGCTTGCCATGTTTGGTTTTATTTTAAGTTTGTCGATTGAGCACTGGCTGGTGGCCTTAGTGGGTTACACCTGTATAGGTTTGGGCTGCTCAAATGTGGTGCCTATTATGTTTTCGGCGACAGGCAAACAACAGGTTATGCCAGAGTCTGTGGCGGTTACTGCTGTGTCCACCCTTGGGTATGTGGGTGTATTAGCAGGCCCGGCACTTGTAGGTTTTGGCGCGCAAGCATTTGGTTTGCCAACTGCGCTATTTTTTGTTGTTGTACTTATTTTACTTGCCACGCTATTGAGCTACAAAATAAAAACAAATTGATACCTTTTTGTAACCTGCAAAATTCTAGAGTGTTTAAACGGTTGAAATTTCACCTCTATCGTGCAAGGAAATAATTCAGGTTTATGCAAACAAAAGTGATTAGGTTAACCCTTTTGTAACCCTTAGTGGTTTTTAATGGGAGCAAATCACTTTTTATTGAGGAAGAGTATGCGATTTATATTAATTATGTTCAGCAGTTTATTGGCTTTAAACTTAACTGGCTGCAGTAAAGTCGATAAAAACCTAACTGTGAGTTCCCCAGATAAACAACTGTCGGTGCAATTAACTTTAGCTGAAAACGGTGGTTTAACTTACCAAGTTAACCGTGGAAAAAATACTGTTGTTAAGTCTTCTCAACTTGGTTTCGAATTCGCTCAACAAGCTAAATTTACCGAGTTTGAAGTATTAGATAGTCAAGTTCGTTCACACCAATCTAGTTGGCAAGCCGTATGGGGTGAGCGTAAAAATATAAGTGAAATTTATAACGAGTTGTTTGTTTCTCTTAAAGATAAAAACAGTCAACGTAAACTGAATTTACGTTTTCGTGTATTTGATGATGGTTTAGGTTTTAGATATGAATTCCCGCAACAGCCAGCTATGTCGAAGTTTGTTATTACCGACGAAAAAACCCAGTTTAATCTCGCACAAAACATGCAAACTTGGTGGATAGAAGCTGACTACAATAGTTACGAAAAACCGTATCAAACCAGTGAATTAGCTAAAATAAAACATGTGCAAACACCACTGACTATGCGTGGCCAAGCAGGTTTGCATGTCAGTATTCATGAAGCTGCTTTAACCGACTATGCAAGTATGTCGTTAGTGCGCACCAATGATACAACACTAGAAGCTGAATTAGCTCCGTGGGCAGATGGCACTAAAGTTAAAGCTCACGTACCATTTCAAACGCCGTGGCGCACCATTCAAGTTGCTGATAGTGCGGCTAAATTAGTTGAATCTGATTTAATTATTAACTTAAACGAACCCAATAAATTAGCTGATACGAGTTGGATTAAACCAATGAAGTTTATGGGCATTTGGTGGGAAATTCACTTAGGCATACACACATGGAAAGAAGGGCCGCGCCACGGTGCCACCACTGAAAGAGCTATGGCTTATATAGACTTTGCCGCAGAAAACAATATTGAAGCTGTATTGTTTGAAGGTTGGAATAAAGGTTGGGAACAATGGGGCACACGCGAAGCTTATGTTGTGCCTACGGACGATTTCGATTTAGCACAAGTAGCGAATCATGCCAAAAGTAAAGGTGTCGTTATTGTTGGCCACAATGAAACTGGCGGCAATATTGAAGCATACGAATCGCATGTGGATGAAATATTTTCTATTTACAGCGAGCTGGGTATTAACGTGGTTAAAACCGGTTATGTCGCGGAACAAGGTTTTGCCAACGGCGAAAATCATCATGGCCAATTTGCGGTTAATCACTATCGTAAAATTGTTGAATTAGCGGCCAAATACAAAATTATGTTAAATGTGCATGAGCCGGTGAAAGACACAGGTATTCGTCGCACCTATCCAAATATGATGACGCGTGAAGGTGCGCGAGGAGGCGAATGGAATGCGTGGAGTGCAGGCAACTCGCCTGACTATACTATGACTTTGCCTTTTACTCGTTTATTGGCTGGCTCTATGGATTATACGCCGGGTGTGTTTGATATCGACTACAGTAACTTTGCAGGCAAACGTTACGACTGGTGGGGCAATCCACAAAAAGCAGATTACCGAGTACATACTACTCTGGCACGTCAGTTAGCCAATATGCTGGTGTTATATAGCCCAATTCAAATGGCAGCCGATGTAATGGAAAATTACCAAGGGCACCCAGCATTTGAGTTTATTCGTAAACTAGATGTTGATTTTGACGACAGTAAAATTCTCGCGGGTGAAGTAGGTGAGTATATCTATGTTGCACGTCAAGCGGATGATACTTGGTATATAGGTTTAGCAACCAATTCACAAAGCCGCTTAGCCCAGGTTAATCTTGATTTCTTAGAAGCTGGAGCGGCTTATCAAGCGCAAATATTTAAAGATGCAGCAGATGCGCATTATCAAAATAACCCAGAAGCTTATGTGATTGAACTGCAGCAATTGGCACAACAAGACAAACTCAGTATTAATTTAGCTGAAGGTGGTGGTGCGGCGATTATTTTGCAAAAAGTTAAATAAAATAATTTGTATTGTGTAACCCAAATGTTACCTGCAAGGGATTAATTTATTGCTTGTGGTATCCCCACATTTTGTTGTGTGCAAAAGCCTTTGCTCTACTGAGCAAGGGCTTTTTATCTTCTGGCTGTTGTGCTTTCTGCTAGTTTAGTCAAATTATCTATGGTCTCGAGTTTATCGCGCAGCGGGACAGCTAAATGTGCACGCGATAACTCAATAATCGGCAATGGCTGATACAGCTCTTTCATCGCCCATTTAGCATAACGGGTATTGAGTTTACGGTAGTTAATTTGGGTGCTGATAGAGATAGGGCTTTTTGCCCAATACGGAATTTTAAATTGGTAATCAATTACATCTGATTCGCCGGCTCGGATTACGTTAACCGATGCTTTTCCAACCATATTAAATAAGTCGTGTTTCCAAACAATTTGTCCTTGTCTATCTGTAGGTAACGAACGGTATTGGTAGGCAGTTTGTTCAAGATATCCAGCTTCGTCGACATCACCACTGTTAAAAATTGCATGGCCTTCGGCATCAACAACTTGCACTGCCACCCAAGCTTGGTTGATATCTATTGTGCCACCGGGAAAGTTATGCCCAACACCTGTGTTGGCGACTATTACTTTAATACTGGCGCTTTCACCTTTATAAAAATAATAAGGCTGCACTGCCGCATGGCGTAAATTGGGGTTTACCGGCATTTTATTTATGGTTGCGTCTTTTCTATGCGGCGGCTCAATGCTGATGCGCACTTTGTTTGATTGCATAAATTGTGCGATAGCTTGTTGCCCTTGGTAGTCTTTGCTTAGTGTAGTTAACATACTATTGGCCGCAAAAAATTCATGGCTGCGCACATAACCATCTTTCGACGCGGACGGATCGTCACTTTTAACCAAAGGCATATGGCAATCTTGGCAGCGCTGTTGCTGCGCATGGCTAAATTTAGGATCGTTGTTGCCTGAGTAGGGGCTGTCTAACCAAGCTGTGTATTCATCTTGCATTTTGATCCAACCCCAACCGTTGAGATCTTTATCAATAAACTGACTATGGCAAGCAGAACAATATTCTGCCGTGCCAAGTAAAGCGGGTGCCATATCTTGTTTATGTTGTGCTGGATTAAAGCGCATCGCCAAACGGTTGAGTTGTTGCAACATAGGCTGCTGCGCTGTTTCAAAAATATACGGCTGGTTGATGTCAAAATGGTAACTCGCCACACCTTTATTGTGGACCAATTTACTAATGCCGTGGCACGATTGACAGTTGACTCCTTCTACATTGGCTAGGCTACCAACTATACCCGCATGTTCACCACCTTCAGATAACTGGCCGGTTAATAAAGCTAATGGTGCATGGCAACCTTCACAATAACGTGTTGCTTCAATACCTTTTTTGGTTGCGAGTAGCGTCACGTTAGTTACATAAGTTTTGTCTGATGCAGCTTGTCGATGTGCCGAGCGATACCATTGTTTTGCAATATCCATGTGGCAACTGGCGCATTTATCTGTGGTCGCTAAGGCCTTTTCATCAATAAAAATATTGTTAGTTGTGTCTGTTTGGCTAGGGCGAAACGGATGTGGACCATAATTGTATTGATAGTTTTCGACTATAGCTGCAGTTGAGTAGGGCTGTTCGGTCGTTTTGTCAGTCCACCACAATAAACTGCCAGCAATAATAGACGAAAGTGCAACGCTGGCAAACACGCTTGGAATATAATAACTGGTTTGAAAACGTTTATTGGCTTGGCTTCTATGGGTGACAAAATGTAGCAGTATATGAATAACTAAAAACAAAACTATGCTAATAGCGCTGAAAAAGTGCCATTGATAGGTGCTGCTATTGTCTTCGCGCTGGCCTTGGTAGACTAGCTCCATACCGGTAAAAACTACGGTTAACATTACCGCCAGTGTTAATAAACCACTAACAAACACCATTGACCGACGTACACCAAGTATGCGTTTAAAATGGACAAAACTATAAGGCACTATAAGCAGTGCCCATAAACTACCAAACACTAAATGTAGCAGGCTGTTAATTTGATTAAATACATGGTGCGGTAAAAAATAACTAACAAAACCACTGACAGCCAGTGCAAAAAACAATACGACCAACCAAGCAAAAGCGTGTGATTCTACATGGGCAGATTTAGTCATTGCACTTTCTCCTGTAAGCTATTTTCCTGTAACCAGTAGCTTTTTAGTTTTTCGCGCACATGCGTAGCAAATGACTGGTTTTGCATGATTTTATTGATGTCTTGTGCTGCTGCGAGCCAAGGGTAATCACCAGCGCGAATTACACTAGACAACACTGTATTGTTGCCAGCATTGATTTGCTGTAATAACCAATTGGCGCTGAATTTATCTTGTTTATATTGGTGTAGCGCCCAAGTCTGTTTTATTGGCGTAGCTAAGTTCGGCGCTGTGATAACAGCCGCGGATAAACGCTGGAAAGCTAAGGTTTTACGGCTTTGTATCGGCAAATCTAACAAGCTTAATAATTGAAAGTGAGCAGGCGTATCGACGCTGGCGAGCCAATTATGGAGCTGACTAACTAAATCGTTTGCGCTTTTGTTATTACTTGGATGCAGTTTACTTTGTGCGAGCATATTGCATAAAACAAAGTCGCTACCTAAGCTGGAGATGTGCAAATTATCTATGCTTTGAGCATGGTTAAAGCAGCTTTGCAACAGCGCTTGTTGTTGCATTTTACTTAGGCCACTTTGCCAACCGAGTTGTTGGTATATTTGTACGAGCGTTTGTTGCTGTTTTTTCGTCAGCTTGCTAAATAATGCAACTAGGTTATTGGTTTGTGCTGCATTCAGTTGTTTGATATCCAGCTGGATAATATCTTCTAACCAATTGTTACCAAGTAAATGTAATTCTTGCTGATTTAACTGCAAAGCTAGTAGTTGGCCCAACCAATATTTTTTGTCTGTTGAGTTTATGATTTGTGGTTTATGAATCAATAAAGCTAAGGCTGCATTGCGTACATCTGGCTTTATGCTTGTTTGTTTAAATAAGTCAAAATCGGGCAAAGGTAACGCATGTTGCTGTGCGGCGGTTAAATACAAGGCTTGTTGCTTGCTGCTCTGCATATCCGCATAATTAAGCTTAAACTGAGTTAACCAGTGTTGCACTTGTTGTTGTGCTAGCACAATCGCATCTTCTGCCTGTAACATTAAAGCTAGAGCCAAAAATACATGGATATTCTTATTGTTGGCTAACTCAGTTATATGTATATCAAGCTCAGTATTTAAGCGGGTTAACGCAATTAACGCTTGTTGAATTTCTTGATAATTGTCGCTGTTCGCTAACCTTTGTAACAGCAGCGGCCGCGCTTCAGTTTGTCTTATTTTGCCAAGTGCATTGAGCAAAGTGGCGCGACTCGATACCGGCGCTTGGGCAAAAGCTTCTATAATCACACTACTTGAATTGTGGTGCTCTGCTTCGGCTAAAGCGCTTGTAGCGCAATTAACTTCTGCTGAATTGTTGGCTTGAATACGTTTAAACAAATACGGCAAAGCTTTGTTCTTGCTACGTACTACAGCTTCTTCTTGGCTAAACCAAAAGGCGAATATATTGGCGGTTGCACAAAATGTGTGGGTGTCTTGAGTATCCAATAGGCTTAATAAATAGCGGGTGCTTTGTTCTGCTTCTAGCTGGGTAAGGGCACTGGCGGCTGCTTGTTGTAATTCTCCATCCGCTGTTTCTAACCAATATAAATAAAGTGCTAACCAATTAAGCTGTGGTTTACTGGCAATTAATGCGGCGAGTTCTTGCTGATTGGCATTGCTACTTGCCTGTTTAAGTTTTTCCACCACAGCGTAATGCAAAGTTTGCTGTTGGTTACGGCGCAAATAATCGGTTAAATCTAACTCTAAATCTTGGGTGAACTCGGCTAATGCCGCTGGTTGTTCTGCAGTGGTTTCTGGCTTGTTGGCGACAGGCTGCCATTGATTATGTTGCCATTGATAAAAATGATTTGCAGCTAGGGTGTGCTCGTAAGTTTTTGCTGCACTTTTTATCGTTACTTTAACCGATTGTTTATCTGCTAAACCAAAATGTAATCTAGCATCGTGCTGACCAAATAAAGCCTGGCGATTGATTTGGCTGTTGGCTATTTTTTTATCTTCAAGCTGAATATATTCAATCTTGGCATTGTCAGGGATAGTTAAGCTGAGCCAGTTGTTTTGTGCTGATTTATCAGCACTGGTATTTAACAACAATTGTGGGAAAGCATTATTGTTGGTGAACAGAATATCCAGTTTGCCATCATTGTTAAAATCAAGCCGAATGACACTGCGGCTAGAGTCTAAATTAGCGGGCAAGCAGTCTGTCGTTTGAAAGGCTACAGGCTGAACACTTGCTGGTTGATTAGTCAATTGTAGGCAATGATTTTTAGAGCCAAGCCCCATTTGTGGGCTAAAAGGATCAGGCATTAAATTGCCTGTGGTTAAAATAAATTCGCTGAATCCGTCGTTGTTAAAATCAGCAAAAGTATGACCCCAACGCGTTTGATAAATGTATTGATGTTGGTTGAGTTGTAATGGCCAACTTAAGTCACTTGCTTGTTGCCGTTTGTTCGGCGCAACAGCCATATCCAGCGCTAAATTAGCCAAACCACTATTGCGGCTAATAAATAACAAAGAGAAAGGATCATTGAGTTGGTTGTTAAAAGATGCGTAACGACTGTCGTTGGCAATAATTGGCAGAAAGTCTGTTGCCATAGGTTTAAACGACATTTGCTGATTAATAAAACCACGGACAGCTTGGTCAGCACTATTAAATTCAAGTAAATCAGGCCAGTCATCATTATTTAAATCTAACCAAATGGCCGCCAAAGTGCGTTCGGTGATTTTGGTTAAACCAAGGTCACTACTGATGTCTTTAAACTGCCAATTCCCTTGGTTGAGCAATACTTGATTGTGTATACCATCGTAAGCTTGTGGTTGAAATTCTCTATGGTGTTGTTCGGTAAAACCGGCGGCTTCTTCAAGGTTTTTCTGATTTTTTTGGTATTTGAGGTAATGGCTTAAGTGAATATCAGGTAAACCATCACGGTTAATATCAGCGACACTAATATGTGATGTCCAAGCTGGTAAAGTCAGTTGGGAAAAAGAGTCTATTTGTTCAAATTTAAAATCACCTAAATTTTGATAAAGAATATCCTGGGTTTGTGTCGCTATGATAATGTCTGGTAATCCATCCAAGTTAAAATCGGCGACAGCACAAGCATGGCTGACAGGATGAGCGGCTAGAGCGCCTTGTTGTAAATGAAAGTATCCTTGGTTGTTACGATAAATTTGCACACTATTGTGTTTGTGCCACCAAGCTTTGTTGCCATAATAACGGGTTTGTCCTGCGCCGCTAATAAAGAGTAAATCAACCCAGTTGTCTTGATCAAAGTCGGCTACACAAGCACCTGCAGCGAGCGAGTCAATGAGATCTGTAATTTTGCCAGTATGCTGGGTGTGGCTGTGTTGCAACCCACTGGTTAAGCTCACGTCAACAAACTTGAGTGGCGAAAGTTCAATATTAGTTTTTGGGTTCGGGGCACTTTCGTAAACATAAGTTGCCGAATTATCATGCCACAGCGCAATTAAAATAAGCACAAGCATAATTAAAGCCAGCATAAAAAATATGCTTGATATTATTTTAACGCTTTGTTTATACAGTACAAATGCCATGACTTTAGTTCCTTATCGGCTGTCAGATCTGTGGCAAATTCCTGCTTTAAGTCTTGTCTAAAAAATATCCAAATGCAAGTTGCTATGTCTTAGTTATTTGACTATACCTTATGGATGCCATGGTCAAATATTAATCATTCTGGAATGTGTCTCTTCAGATGAAACTGGTGTAATTTTGTTGTAGTAGCTTGAAGTCAGCTAAGTGCCTATTTTTATTAGTACAGAAGGCGCAAAGCTGTAAGTTGACGGATTAATAATATTTCAGCTGGACTATGCATATTCCAACACTAGGTTGCTTGCAGCCACAACTATTGTTGGAGAGCGTGATGATGTTGTTCGGAACTAACAATCTGCGCTGGCTTCAAGGGTGTTTACTTGTAACCACTCTGCTTTTACCCGCCTGTAGCAAAAACGATAAAGATCCAGAAACCCCAATGCCCAATCAATCGCCGACTGTCACTATTGCTGGTGATACCCAGGTTACTGAAGGGGACAATTTAACTCTGCAAGCAAATGCGAGTGATCCTGACGGTTCAGTGCAAAGTTATCAATGGACCTTGCAAAGTGGTGATGGTGTAACCCTTGGCACCAGCACTAATAGCAGTTTGCAGATCACTACTCAAGATATCACGGCCGACAGTCAAGTAACTGTGTCTGTTGTGGTAACAGATAACGATGGTGCAACCGCGACTGATAGTCATTCTTTTACTGTCAGTCGTATCACAAGCTCTCTTACTTTAACAGGTATGGTGACGGATGCGCCGTTAGCCAATGCTTTAGTGAAAATTATTGTTGGCTCTGATGAGTTTGAGGTGCAAGCTGGTGTTGATGGTAGTTATTCGCTGCTAATTGAAGTGGACCAAAGCAATATTAATAAGTTAGTTAAATTAATTGCTGAAGGTGATCCAACAACTCATCCCGGTGTTGTGTTTGTATCCCAGTTGCCAGCATTTTCGACCTTAAGCAGCCAAGCCGGTGATGACGGCATACTGTCGGCTGAAGATAATTTTTCTATCAATATAACCAATGTCACCACAGCTGAAGCGGCTTTGTTACAACGCGCCAACCAAGGTGCAGAGGTAACCACAGAAGCAGAGTTGAATACTCTTCTCAGTGCGGTCAATGTGGTTGATAAGCTCAAATTCTCCGCGCTGATAAAGTTAGTGGTTGATAATGCAGAATATAGTTTGCCAGATGGTGTAAACGACACATTAGCTTTGGTGTTAGACGAAGTTTCGCAACAAAACTTTGAAGCTTTTGTGAATAGCCAAGATGCCACTTTATTGGATGCAACTATTACTCTGATTATCGAAGACGATAATCTAGTAAACGTCGGTGGCGAAAACCAAGATTTTGACAATGATGGTGTGTTAGATGTAGTTGATGCATTTCCGTTTGATCCAAATGAATCTGTCGATACAGATATGGACGGCATAGGTAATAATGCTGACACTGACGATGACAACGACCAAGTTGCCGATATTGACGATGCTTTCCCATTAGATGCGACTGAATCTATTGATTCAGATATGGATGGCATAGGTAACAATGCCGACCCTGATGATGACAACGACCAAGTTGCAGATATTGACGATGCATTCCCGCTTGATGCAACTGAGTCTGTTGATACAGATATGGATGGCATAGGCAACAATGCAGACACCGACGATGATAACGACCAAGTAGCAGATATTGACGATGCATTTCCACTGGATGCAACTGAATCTATTGATTCAGATATGGATGGCATAGGCAATAATGCCGACACAGACGATGATAATGATGAAGTTGCCGATGTGGATGATGCTTTCCCATTGGATGCAACAGAATCGCTCGATACAGATATGGATGGCACAGGTAACAATGCCGACACCGACGATGATAACGACCAAGTTGCAGATATTGATGATGCTTTCCCATTAGATGCGACCGAATCTGTCGATACCGACATGGATGGTACAGGTAATAACGCTGATACAGACGATGATAACGATGAAGTCGCTGATGTAGATGACGCCTTCCCACTGGATGCCACCGAGTCTGTTGATACAGATATGGATGGCACAGGTAACAATGCTGACACCGACGATGATAACGACCAAGTTGCCGATGTAGATGATGCTTTCCCATTAGATGCTACCGAATCTGTCGATACAGATATGGATGGCACAGGCAATAACGCAGATACAGATGATGATAACGACCAAATTCTTGATGTCGATGATGGATATCCACTGATCGCAATTGGTGATTTAGTTGATACAGATAAAGACGGTATTCCAGATGATTGTGATCAAGCCTGTATAGATTTAGGCATGATGGCCGATGACGACGATAACGGCAATGGCATTCCAGATGATGAAGAAATTGATCTACTCGCAGTTGAAATTCTCACACCAGATTCGTTAATCACAGTTGGTAGTTCACCTATTACCGTAACTGGTAGTGTGTCAGCCGGTGCAGCTATTACCTTAAATGGTGTCACTATTACCAATGATAATGGTGTATTTAGCGGTGAAGTTGCATTAAAAGAAGGGTTAAACACCATAGAAGCAAGAGCTGTCGATGGTCAACAAATACAAACTGATACTATCTCTGTTTCGCTGGATAAAACACCACCTTACTTAACCATAGACTCTCACCAAGATGAACAAACTGTGTATTCAAGCACAGTTACTATTACTGGGTTAGTTAACGATATAGTGCGCGGCACCATTGAAGACAGCCAAGCAAATGTAACGGTAAACGGCGTCGAAGCTAATATTCAAAACCGTAGTTATTCTGCGACCAATGTAACTCTGCAAGAAGGGAATAATACCATCACAGTGCGGGGTTCAGATCAGGTGGGTAATACCAATAGCCTAGAGATTAATCTTGTTTATGAAATTTTACTCGGCAAACGTGTGCTACTCGAAAGTGGTGATGGTCAAGATGCAGTCATCAACAATCAGTTGGATGATCCGCTGGTAGTACAAGTATTAGATGATAATGACGATCCAGTGCAAGACGCCTCTGTGGTATTTAGGGTCGCACAAGGCTCAGGTGCAGTGGCTATTGGCACTGAAAACCAAGGTCGTGCAGTTGTGGTCGACACAGATGAAAATGGTTTCGCCTCAACTACCTTTAAACTGGGTGCAAGAACTGGGGTTAACAATCATAAAGTGACTGCCGCTGTGGTTGGATACACAGGTATTATAACTTTTAGTGCTTCGGCGAATGGACAAATTGGTAATAAACTCAGTGTTAATTCTGGCAATAATCAACGTGGTGCTGTCGGTAATGTGTTACCTGAAGCTATGGTGGTAGTGGTGACCGATGCCGGCGCTAATGTAGTGCCAAATTCGCGTGTGCGTTTTGCGGTAACTAAAGGGGATGGAGTATTTTCTAGCAATCAACAAACCTCAATTGAACGCACGACAGATTCGGATGGTCGTGCATCGGTTGCGTATAAGTTAGGTCAATTAACTGGTATAGATGCACAACGCATAACCGCCACCTTAATTGATGCCCCAGAAGGTCAAACTATTACTGCTGGTTTTAGTGCGACCGCATTTGTACCTGCCGATCCCGGTGCAACAACTATTACTGGTGTGGTGTTAGATAATCAAGAAACACCTATACCCAATGTGACCATACGGGTTGAAGGTAGTACACGTGAAGCTGTCACTAATGAAAATGGTCGTTTTGTGATCACCCAAGCGCCTGTTGGCCCAGTGCATTTAATCGCTGATGGTTCGACCACAACTGTGGAAGGGGAATATCCATCTTTGGGTTATAACCTAGTGACAGTAGCGGGTGTGGCTAATCCGTTATCAGCGCCCATTTATATGGTGAAACTCAACACAGATAACGCAGTGTATGCAGGTGCTGAAGATGTATCCTTAACCCTAGATGAATTTCCTGGTTTTAAACTGGATATCAAAAAAGATTCAGTCACTTTCCCAGATGGAAGTCGCCAAGGTTTTGTTTCTGTCACACCGGTAAATGCCGGTACTGTGCCCATGGCTCCACCTAATGGTATGCAGCCACAATTTATTGTGACCATACAACCTACAGGTACAAGATTTGATCCACCTGCAAGATTAACCTTACCCAATGTGGATGCTCACGAAGCGGGTGCGCAGGTGGAAATGTATTCGTTCGACCATGATCTCGAAGAGTTTGTTGCTATTGGTTTAGGTACTGTCAGTGAAGATGGCACTGTTGTCGTATCGAACCGAGGTGTCGGTGTTATTAAAGCTGGTTGGCATTGTGGTTCACAACCTGGTGGTCAAGCATGTGCGCACAATTGTCCAATTTGTCAGGACTGTGATGGCGAATGTAACTGTGTGCCAGCTGAAGGTGATCCAAGGCTTGCAGGAATGGATCAACAAGGTGATTGTAAAAAACCAGAATGCCAAGAAGGCACATTAACGAACGTCAATGACGATGCTGATGTGCCACCGGATGATGAAACTGGCGACTGTAAATCTTTTGTTTGTGAAAATGGCTCGTCAATGCAAGTGGTGGATAATTCAGATGAAAGTTTGTGTACCACATGTGGTGATGATGGCCCTGAACCAAAACCTGATGGCCACGTTCCAGACGAAGATAAATGTATTATTTGCCAAGACGGTAAAGAAACGAAAAAACCGGACAACGAAATTAGTAGTACCTCTATCACCTTTAATGGCGTGAAAAACTTTATTGCTGATGTGAATAAAGTGCTCGACTTTTTAGGTGCCGATCGAAAAATCCCAGAAATAGCTCTGTCGTTAAGCAACAGTATTAAAGAGGTCTGTTGTACTCAACAAAATGGCGCTATGACCCGCGAAGAAAAAGACGAAGGCACAGTGATATTCCCGCGCTGGAGTTACGCATGGACACCGACTATCCCTCCTTGGTCGGGTGACTATACCTTTAGTGTGTTAGGCCGAGAAATCGGCATTGCCTACGGCATTCGTTTTGAAGTGGGTTTTGATGGCAAATTTAGTATTAGCCGGACTAAACGTGAATGTCAGGGCGACAACTGTTGGGGCGGTGAAGTGAAAGGTGATTTAGGTGTAGGTGGTGGCCCATTTGGTAGTGTGCCAAATCCAGCTTCGTCACCAACCGAATGTGGACCTCCTAACGACAAACGCCCATGCGACATTATTCGCATTGAAGGCAAACTCAAAACCGGCATCAATATTCAAGCTGGGGTTAACTGTGAAAAAGTCACAGGTGGCATAGGCCACAATGGTGTGTCGGCCGAAGCAACCATTATAGTCGCTGAAGGCTCTTGGGTTGAAACTGGCGGTAGCACAAGTATTCAGTTAGTGAACTCAGGCAGCATTGCCACTATTGATATTCCATTGCCAGATTAAGGAGGCAGAAGTGAAAGTTTGTTGTGGTTTAACCTATTTATGGATGATGTTAGTTAGTTTTTCGCTGGTGGCACAAAACAACTTTTGGGCGACACCCACCTTTGCTGTGGGTGAAGCAACAGAAGGTGTGATCAGTGTTGAACAGGTTTATCACTATCAGTTATATGAGCCCAAAAAAGGTTACGAAAAAGTGCGTTTAGTCCAACGTAAATACTCGTCTATGGCCTCAGCTGAAGAAGCTTTTATTTCGCGCATGTCAGCGATTGCATCACTTGATTATCAATGGTGGTTAGATACTTGGGAAATGGATTCTAAACATTTAGCGCTCGAGTACTTTTCGAGCAAAGGCCTGAACCAAAGTTATTGGTTGGATACTTGGCAAAAACAGTTTGTCGGGCGAAAAATCACCTTTAAACAAAAAATAGTGTTACCCCAGCACATCATCATTATTTACAACGTTGCTGGAGCCAATGGCAAACCCGGGCCGATAGATTTACCTGTGGTTTTTAGCCAGCGTGAACAACAGTGGTTAGTCAGTTTAGATTTACGCCGCGAACCTTTGTTGCGTTATAGCCCATGGATAAATGGTGAAGACAGAAAGGTGATTGTATATGAATAAGTTAATTACGCAGTCTGCCAAGTTGTTTTGTTGTTTGTTAGTCATTATGCCTATGTTGGTCGGCGCTGTGGCAACACGTTTTCAAGATGAAGGTGAACGCACATTTACTTTAGTTGAACACTACAAATATCAACGTATGCAGTACAAAGATGTGGTGTTAACTCAGTTTGATATACAAATGCGTGATGTTAATGAGGGGGCTGATCGTCAGTTAGTGCAATTTTTATCAGCTCTGCGTAAAGATAATTTTGATTGGTGGTTAACCAGTTGGAATCAAGCCACTTTACAAGATTGGCAAGCGAAAGTTGAGCTGAAAAAAGCCCGCCGTGTTTACAATTTTTGGCGCGCCACTTTTACCAAACAGTCGGTTGCACAGCTGAAAGATTTTATCTTGATGGGTCAGTATGTCTTGATAGGTGTGCAAATAGATAGCGAATATCACTTGTTACCTTTTGAACTAGAAAATGGTCGCTGGCGTATTGACCAAGCTTATATGAATGCAGTGTTTTTTCAAAAGCTCAAAGAAAGATTGAGTAAAGAAAAACTACATATGGCACAGGCAGGTTGATATGGCACGAATTCTACAACAAGACAGTGACAGACTTGTGGTTAGCGCATTTCCCAAATGTATCAGTTTGCTGGTTTTCGGCTTTTTATCACTGTTTTGGCTGGCTGCAGTTTTTGGCGACAAAGATTTAAAGCTAGAAGATTATTTAATTTTTAATGGTGTTTGTTTGGTTGTTTTGGCAATTCAGCGCAGCCGCAAAACAATGTTCGACAAACACAATAAAACTGTGGTGTTACATACGCGGTTTTTATGGATTAAATCGGAAGATTGGTTTTCTCTGAAGGATGTCAGGGGAGTAGAAATGGTTTACGGCAAAGGTGGCAGATATGCGCGAGGTGGCGCTGTTTATCTGCTAGTGAAAGATCAACGTAAGGCAATAGTCGATTCTGATATTTGTTTTGGCAATGTAAAACGCAATATCGGAATTAAACAACAAATTGCAGAGTGGTTGGAGTTGTAACCAAAAATACAGACTACGGTATCAGCTAATGAAAAACTTTATCCAGACTGGACGAATACTGCTGACAGCCTGCTTTTTAAGTAGTGCTTTGGTGACAGCCACCAAAGCTGAAGAGTTGGATGAAAACTGTGTGGTGAATATTTTAAACCGCACTATACAGGTGGCAGAAGATGGTGGCTGGTCACTACCAAACGTACCTTCTAATCAAGGTGCAGTCAGAGCTAGGGCAACTTGTGTTGGCGAAGAAGGCACTACTTTATCCGGTCAATCAGGTTATTTTAACCTGCGTACCAATGGCATTACTCGGGTTGGCGAAATTCAATTCGTTGAACAAGAGCCAGTGCCGGTACGCATAAGTTTTTTAACCACAATTCAAATTAGCCTAACCGCACTTGGGCAAACTTATCAATTAGATGTTACCGCCGAATATCCGGGCGGTTTACTCGACAATGTTACCGCTGCCACCTCTGGAACCAATTACACCAGTTCTAATTCTGCGGTTGCGAGTGTTAATGCCAATGGTTTAATTTCGGCAGTTGGTAGTGGTAACGCATTAATTACTGCCAGTAAAGATGGCCAAGTGGCAACACGTTTAGTTCGAGTCAGTTTCACAGGTGATCAGGATGGTGACGGTTTACCTGATGATTACGAAAGCGCTAATGGATTAGACCCGAACGATCCGGCAGATGCATTTGAAGATAGAGACAACGATGGTTTAAGTGCTTTAGATGAATATCTAGCAGGCACAGACATTGATTTAGCCGACACAGATGGTGATGGCATAGACGATGGTGAAGAGCTGATTGAAGGTGAAGATGGTTTTATTACCAATGCATTATTAGCGGATTCAGACGGTGATGGTTTATCTGATTTTGTTGAAGTGACATTAGGCTCATCACCAACCGATAGCAGCGAAGCCGATTATCAAAATGCGATTACTGCTATTAGTGTTGTGCCTAACAATGTTGTTATGACTTTTAATGGTATCGACAGCGAAGTCAGCACTCAACTAACTGTAACTGCCACAGTGTTAGATGGCACAAGTTTAGACGTTACCGCCAAATCAAATGGCACTAGTTATCAATCGAGCGACTTAGCCACAGTCAGTTTTGGTATTACCGACGGACAAATATTTGGTGGCGCGGAAGGCAATGCCACTGTGACAGTATCTTTGTTTGATTTATCGGTTGAAGTGCCAGTAACGGTTGAAAGTTTTCAACCAGCCGGCATAGCAACTTTGTCATTTAGCGGCACTGCTTATGACAATGATGTACAAGGCGATTATGTTTATATAGCGGCCGGTAGTGCTGGTTTACACATAGTAGATACCAGCGACAAAACCAACCCTGAAATTGTCAGCACATTAGCAACCAGTGGCACAGCTAGAGACGTCAAAGTTGTTGGCACTTATGCTTTTGTTGCTGTGGCAAATGCGGGTTTAGATATTATTAATATTGCTGATGTCAGCCAACCTACTTTAGTCAGTAACATAGGCAGTAATGGGATTGCGGTCGACTTAGCTGCGCAAAATAGCCATATATTTGTCGCCAATGAGAGTGGTGGTTTTGAAATATTTAATGTTGAAGATGTGTCTGCGCCATTTAGCGTGGCTAAACTAGATAATTTAGGCAAAATTATCGGCGTGGATGTATCAAACGACAGAGCTGTTGTTGCTAATAGTTCAGCTGTGATCGTGTTAGATATTAGTGATTTAGCTTCACCTATGCGCCTTGGTAGCATCAATATAGGCAACATTCGTGCTGTGGTGATGGACGGTGATTATGCTTATGTCGCCTGTTACACCTGTGGTTACAAAGTCATAAATCTTAGTGATCCAATGCGCCCAACTATAGTCGGTGGTGATACACGTTTTTATCCATCAGATGTTGAATTGACCAATGGCTTTGCTTTTTTTAGCGACATTTTATTTGTTAATGCTGTGCCTTTTGTCAACATAGCCGATCCAGAAAACTCTATTTTCCAAGGTGTGATTGATATTCGTCAATTTGGCGATAGAGATGCCAACTCATTATCGATTGATGCTGGATTTGTTTATTCAACCGCCACCAATCGTTTATATATTTCGCAATATCGCATCTTAAATGACAACCAAGGGATAGCCCCAAGTGTTGAAGTAATATCACCACCAGATGGTGATGTTGTAGTTGAAGGCAGCCGTATTTTAGTCAGAGCAGAAGCAACAGATGATGTGGCAGTTGCCACAGTACAAATAAGGGTGAACGGCACTCTAGTTGCCTCTGATACGACTAGACCATACGAAGTGCCTATTAGTGTGCCTGCTGGCATCACCAGTATGAATATATTGGTTGAAGCGGTCGATTTTGGTAACAATGTTGGCGACGATCTGGCGTTATTAACCGTTGAGCCAGACGAAGATGGTGATGGTTTAGGTGACAATGAAGAGGTGTTTACTTGGAATACAGATCCTGAAAATCCAGATTCAGATGGTGATGGTCTAATTGATGGTTTAGAAATAGAGTTAGCAACAGATCCGCTCGACACAGACTCAGACGACGATGAAAGAACGGATGGGGATGAAGTTGCCGCTGGCACTGATCCACTTAATCCAGACGTCACACCACCTGAAGTGAGCTCAGTTGACCCAGCAGATGCAGCGACTGATATTTGTGAAAATAGCAATATCAGTGTGATCTTTAATGAAGCTATTTTACGTCGTTCGTTAACCGATTTAAGTATTCAGCTCATTGCCGAAGACACCACAGTGTTAACTGGTATACAAAGTTTAACAACCGCCAATACTGAGCTGATATTTAATCCAACCAATTTATTGGCGGATAATAGTAGCTACACAATCGAAGTGAGTGGCGTTAGAGACGAAGCCGGTAATCCATTGGCTGAAACTTTTACTTCAACCTTTACCACAGGTAATTGTGTTGATGAAGAAAGACCAACCTTGATTGATATCAGTCCGGTTAATGGCAGTTCCAATATTCCAGTGAATGCAGTGATCACTGCGATTTTAAGTGAGCCAATAGATCCTGTAACTGTCACAGAAGACACTATGTATGTGGTTGACCAATCGAGTGGTCAACGCATAGGTGGTATTTTAGATATAGCAGAAAACAACTCAGCGATTTCGTTTATACCAAATGTGCCTTTATTGGTTGGCCGTCGTCATTATGTTTATCTAACCAGTGGTATTCAAGACACTTTCAACAACCCATTTGTTGGTACATCACGTTGGTTTGATACCTCGTTTGATATAGATGGCAGTGGCCCACAAGTGGTTGCGACTAGCATGCTCGACGAAGCAACGGATATTCCGGTCAATGTCCAGCCAGCAGTGCGTTTCAATGAAGCAGTAAATGCGCTGTATTTAACCCAAATTCAATTGCTTAACTCAGTTGGTGCTGAGGTTGCTGTCAGTCGCAGTTTAAGCAATGACAGACGCAGAGTTGTATTGTCGCCAGTGCAAAATCTCAATGCCAATGAAAGTTACACCTTATGGATAGACGGTGTGCAGGACTTAAGTGGCAACTTGTTAGCTAATCCTATTGAAATTAACTTTATGACCAGTGATGTCGCCGACACTGTAACTGGCTCAGCGATACGTTGGAGTATTCCAAATAATTCACGCGATGTTGCGCGTAACCCATTATTGGCGGTTGATTTCTCAGAAGCTATAGATCCTAGCAGTGTTAACTCCAGCAGTTTTTATTTATACGACAGCAGCACCAATTTATCGGTTGCGGGACAGCGTATACTCAGCGAAGACGGCCGCAGATTAACCTTTGTGCCTAATCAACCACTTCGAGAAAATCACTTATTCTATTTGTATGTCGGTTATTCACCGTATTTGCAAGACTTAGCGGGTAATTTGATTGCACAAAATAACTATCATTATTTTTATACCGGCCGTGATTTAGACAATGAAACCCTTGCCGTTAGTGCCAGTAATTTAGGTATGGATAATGACCAAGCACCGCTCAATAGTAGAGTGGTCTTATATATGGATCAAATTATCAGCGACAGTTGTCCGATAGCGGATGCGGTTCAGTTGGTGACAGGTGAAGAGCAAATTGCAGTTGATACAGCCCTTGCGAATGATCGCCGCACTATTACCATTACGCCGCAAGAAAACCTCACCGCCTTGACTGAATATACCTTAACCCTTGATGGTTTATGTGATTATGCGGGCAATGCATCTGAAACATATCAATTGTCTTTCACCACTCAAGATGTGGAAACAACAGACACAACAGGCCCTGCGTTATTAGATATCAGCCCTGCCAATGCAACGTCAGATATAGATGTAACCACTCAAGTTGTATTGACCTATGATGAGCCGGTTGATTTGCGCTCTGCGCCACCCATTACAGGTGCGGGCATTACAGTGCCTGGCAGTTATCAAGTAAATGGTGCGGTAATTACCTTTACCCCAGATATTTTATTACCTGGCAGTACACGCTTTACCGTGGAGCTTTATTACAATGTACCTGATTTAGCTGGTAACACACGTTATGGTGGTACAAGATATTTTGATACCCAAGCGGTTGAAGATACCCAAGTACCGAGTGTCTTGGCTATTTCACCAGTAGATATGTCGAGTGATATTCATCCTGCACAAAATGTGGTGTTGTCGTTTGATGAACCAGTTAATTTAAATACGTTAAATGCCAATAACTTAGCACTGTTCTATAACGGCTCTGTGCTCAGTTCAAATATCTTCCGTTCGGCTGATGGACGTCAAGTGACACTATCTGCCTCGTTGCCGCATTCAGCAATTGTTTCTGTGGTCATGACAGACGGTGTGCAAGATTTAGCGGGTAACGCGATAGTTCCGTTTGTGAGTTCGTTCACCACAGGTGTAGCCGATACTGACAATACTCGCCCACGAATTATTGCACAAACACCAGTTAATGGTTCAAGTGGCTGGACAGATATTAATCAAGTGTATTTCTACACAGATGAAGCTGTGGATGAAAGTACTTTAGCAGATGCATTTAACCTAGCTGAAGATGGTGTGTTAGCTCAGGTTGAAATTGATGTGTTAGGTGATGGCCGCACTATACGTGTGACTAAAGATACAGATTTTAACGACAATGCGTTAATTCAATTGTACTGGGATAGCAGTGTACTCGATTTATCTGGCAACCCATTACATGCGCATAACTCATACTTTAATACCTCAACCACCACAGATAATTTGGGTATTAGACCTAGAGTTGAATCTTACTTCCCGAATAATGGCAGCCGAGGTACGCCACTGAATGCCATTATCTTAACGCGCTTTAGCGAAGAAATGGATTTAACCAGCTTCACCAGCGAAAGTGCCATTCTCTATAATGTCACAGACAATTGGAGTGTGATGCCTCGTACCATTACCTTAGATGATACAGGGCGAATTGCACAGGTAGTTGCTGATGATGGCTTAGTTGCCGACAACCAATATTATTTATGGTTCTCGACTGCCTTGTTGGATACAGATGGTGATAACTTACAAGGTAACTCAGC
Source organism: Catenovulum agarivorans YM01 (assembly GCF_000281085.1). Classification (GTDB taxonomy): domain Bacteria; phylum Pseudomonadota; class Gammaproteobacteria; order Enterobacterales; family Alteromonadaceae; genus Catenovulum; species Catenovulum agarivorans. Next base: position 25,347 of record NZ_JH767537.1, on the reverse strand, counting down.
AACTTACTTCTACACAGATGCGGATTCAATTGTCGATGATGCCCAACCAACAGTCGCAGCTATGAGTCCACCAGATGGTGAATCTAATGTCGGCACCAATGCTTGGTTTGCGACACGTTTTAGTGAACAAATTAATCCAATAACCTTTGCTGCAGAAGGTGCGATTAATGTGCAGTTTGCGGAAAATAATCAAACCGTGCGTTACAACATGTTGCAACCTTTGGCGAGCGAAAGTGAAATTACTGCTATGAGTCCTGAAATGGCAGATTTAGCCGGTAATATGGCGGTCGGTAGTCAAACTCAGTTTACCACCACAACAGGCCCAGACTTTGTTCAACCTAGTGTGACAGATGTATCCGTATTTAATAATCAGCAAGATATTGCATTAAATAGCGCATTTGAATGGACCTTTAGTGAGCCAATCGATCCTATTAGTGTAACTAGCTCAGGCGTTTATATTTACGACAATGTTGATAGAGTGACTATTGCCAGCAGTTATGAATTATCCGCTGATGGCAAACGCTTAATCTTAATGCCAGACCAAGCACTGTTAGCTGGTCGTCAATATTATATTTACGCCTACTACATGCGCGACTTGGCCGGTAACAATTTAGGTAATCACTATAGATATTTCACCACAGGTTTTGCTGAAGATGTAGTTGCACCTGAAGTGGTTAACGCCAGCATAATAGATGGTCAAACTGAGTTACCAACCAATGTTAGATTAAATGTGCGCTTTAACGAAATGCTCAATCCACTTGATTTAGATGGCATTGTATTAACCGACTCAAGTGGTCAAGTTGTGCCTGTGCACATTAGTTTAAATCGCGGACGTCGTTTAGTGAGCTTAGTTCCACGCCACTTATTGGCACCAATGCAAGATTACTTGTTAACCATAGAAGGTGTGTCTGATTTAAGTAATAACCAACAAGTTGAAACGCTAATGCTCAACTTCACAACAGGTGCAACGGTTGATTTAACTGCTGGAAGCATAGTGCGCTGGAGTATTCCAAATAATACCCGTGGTGTCGCACTCAATCCTAACCTTGAAGTGCACTTTAGTGAGCCTGTTGATAAAGCAACTATAGATACGGATACCTTCTATTTATACGACAATGATGCGCGTATTAGTGTTGCTGGAGATTGGACTTTGTCTGAGGATGGACTAACGCTGAATTTTGTCCCAGATGAAGCGCTTAGACCGAATCATCTACATTATTTTTATGTGGGTTATTCACCTTATTTACATGATTACGCAGGAAATCGAGTTGGACAGAATAACTACCACTATTTCTACACAGGTGACAGTGCAGATGAAGCTGCACCTGAATTAGAGCAAATTAGTGTGGTTGAAGGGGATACTGATGTACCTGTGAATGGCCGAGTTGTGATTGTGCTTTCTGAGCGCCTCAGTGATACCTGCCAAATAGCACCTGCCTTTAGTTTAACCACTGGCGGCGAAGCGATTGATATTCAAGTATCAATGGAAAATGATAGACGAACCTTAACCATTCAAGGCCAACAAAACTTGCAAGCTGCTACTGAATATCAACTAGCAGTTAATGGTATTTGTGATTATTCAGGTAATGAGTTGGCGCAAACTTTAGTTAACTTTACCACTTTGGTGAGTGCAGATGCAGATAGCTCTGGACCGAGTTTATCGACTATTTCCCCCATTCACCAAGCAACCGAAGTTGAGGTTGAGTTAACTGAAATTGTGATGACTTTTGATGAAGCAATTGATGCGCGTAGTCGTCCGCCAGTTACAGGTGGTGGCATTACCATTCCGGGTCAATATACGGTTGAAGAAAATGTTATTACCTTTGTTCCGGCTATTACCCTTGCAGGCAATACTCGTTACACCATTGAGCTGTATTACAATGTGCCGGATTTAGCCGGTAATACTCGTTACCTTGGTACACGCTACTTTAATACGCAAGAAGCTGCTGATTCCGTTGCACCAACTGTTAGTGCAATATCACCAGCGGCGGATAGTGTTGATGTGAATCCAGCACATAGCGTAGTGCTGAGTTTCAGCGAACCTATGTTGTCTAGCAGTATTAATAATCAAAATATTGCTCTGTATGCTAATGGTGTTGTAATTACACCAAGTGTATTCCGTTCGGCTGATGGCCGCGATGTGACAGTTTCAGCTTCGTTACCACATGCTAGTTTAGTCAGTGTTATAGTGACTGAAAATGTTCAAGACCTAGCAGGCAATGCAGTTGCGCCATTTATCAGCTCATTTACCACAGGCACAGTAACTAATGACGTCACACGTCCAACTATAGTGACGCAAATTCCAGCCAATGGTAGTTCTAATTGGATTGGCTTAGAAGAAATTACCTTGTATGCGTCTGAACCTTTAACGTTGGCGAGCATAGATGCTGCAATCAAGGTGACTGACGATGGAGTATTGTTACCTGTAGATGTGGCATTAATGGGCGACGGTCGCACTATTCGTGTAACACCAACTGATGGTAACTTCCCAGATTCTAGTCGTATCAGTTTATACCTCGACAGTTCAGTTGTGGATACCACAGGTAATGCGCTGCAAACCTATAGTAGTTATGTTAATACCAGTGTGGCGACCGACGGAGTAGGCGCTCAGCCAACAATTGTCGCTTATCATCCAGTTAATAATACTGCGGGTGTACCACTGAATCCGATATTAACCGCACAGTTTACCGAACCGCTAGATAGCAGCACCTTCGGCTCTGAAACCATTATTTTATATGATGTCACAGACAATTGGACTGTATTGGCGAGCAGTGCTGAGCTAGATGCAACTGGCACCATAATCCGTGTAACCCCTGATGCAGCTTTAGTTGCGGATAACCAATATTACGTTTGGTATTCAAATGCAATTAAAGATACTGATGGTGATAATTTACGCACTAATTATGCGACTTACTTTAACACAGCGGCAGATGCGGTTGCGGATGATAGACAACCTATGATTAGTAGCTTAAGCCCACCTGATCAACAAACAGGTGTTGGGGTGAATACCTTGTTTGCTGTACGTTTTGATGAACCTATGAACCCACTGACTTTTGATTATGCAGGTGGTGTTAACATTAGTGTGCAGTTTAGCGAAAATAATCAAGTGGTGATTTACCGTAAATTAACCCCTCTACCTTCAGAAGCTGAACATACAGAAACTTTTGCTGGCATGTTGGATATGGCGGAAAATCAAGTGGTAGAAGATTCTACGACCTTTACTACGCTAGCAGGGCCTGATTTTGTTAGACCTGAACTTGTAGATGTTGCTTATAGTAATAATCAACAAGATGTGGCGACTAATCCTGTGGTGGAATGGATATTCAACGAACCAATTGATCCTGTTAGTGTAACGGCTTCTGGAGTGTATATGTACAACAATACCACCAGAGAAACCATAGCTTCTAGCTCACAATTGTCCGCGGATGGTATGCGTTTAACAACTGTGCCTGATGAAGCATTAGATACCGCTAGTCAGTATTATGTCTATGCTTATTATATGCGTGATCTCAGCGGTAATACCCTGGGTAATCATTACCGTTATTTCACCACAGGTGCCGCTGCAGATGAAACCGCACCAACAGTTGTTAGCACAAGTGTGACAGACGGACAAACCGGCATACCAGTTAACTTACGCTTTAACGTACGCTTTAGTGAATCGCTCAATCCGCTGGTGGATAATGCCGTGAGTTTACAAACAGCTTTAGGTGTAGATGTGCCAGTTAATCTATCGCTTTCTCGTGGCCGCACCTTGTTAACCATAGTGCCAAAACAGTTATTGATGGCTGATACTGACTACAGCTTAACTGTGACAGGCCTTAAAGATATCAGTGGCAATACATTAGCGACTGACTTGGTGGTTGATTTTACTACCAGTGATACCGGCGACTTCCATACCAGTGGCGTAGCACATTGGGGTATACCTAATAATAACACCCAAGGTGTGGCGCTGAATCCATTGTTGCAGGTGCATTTCGCTGAGCGGGTGGACAAAACCACAATTGATGGCAATACCTTCTATTTGTGGGATAACACAGATAGAGTGACTATAAGCAGCAGTTGGGATTTAACCGCAGACGGTTTGACCTTAACTTTAACGCCTGATGATTTGTTAACCGCAGAACATACTTATTATTTGTATGTGGGTTATAGCCCGTATTTAACTGACTTATCTGGTAATCGTATCGCAACAAATAACTACAAATATTTTGTTACTGGGACGGATACTGAAGCGGATGAAACAGCACCAGCTGTGAGCCGCAGCAATATCGCAACAGGTGAAACCGATATGCCGATTAATGGCCAGCTAGTATTAGAGATGTCAGAGCCATTAAGTGGCGCATGCATACTTGCCAATGGTATTGACCTGACCTTAGGTGGCGAAGATGTTGCTACAACATTGAGTTTAACCAATGGCCGCAATATTTTAACCGTTAAAGCTGCCGCAGGTTTTGCCACAGAAAGCAGTTATCAATTGGCATTAACAGATATTTGTGACTACGCTGGTAATAAGTTAACTGACTATACTTTGAGTTTTACCACTAATGCTAATAGCAGTAATGATACTGGCGGCCCAACACTACAAACAATAACGCCTGAGCATAACAGCACAGGTATTGCGGTTGGCAGCAATATAGTATTGGATTATGACGAAACCCTCGATTTACGCGCAGCGCCGCTGTTAAAACAAGGCGGTAACTTAGTGGCGGTTAGTTATACGGTTAATGGCAGCCAAATTACGCTCGACCCTGATGAAGACTTACAAGCTAATACTCAGTATGTTGTTGAGCTGTATAACTATGTGCCAGACTTAGTGGGTAATACTCGAAATGGTGGCACGCGAACTTTTACCACGGCGGAATAAAACCATAGGAATATGTGATTAATATGAAAAAGTTAAAAGCAATATTCATAGTCTTCATTGGTGTATGTGTTGGTGTGCTTTTGTATCAGTTATGGCCGACAGAGCAAGCCTCCAAACATTCACCTGCGGTGCAACAGCAACAGGGAGGAGGCGGTGACGTTGAACAAGTGCAAAATTTGCCAAAAGGAGTTGACTCAACTCAGCAAAAGCCGGCGGATGACAAACCTGAAAGTGTCGCAGACTCCGCTAAACTGTTGAACGAGCGCAAACAGCAAGTTGCGCTCAAACAAGCTGAAATTGAAGTTTTGATGGCTGAGTTGGATGAAAACTTAAGTGACAGATATAAAAAGCAACAAATAGAACAAAAGCTTCATCAGAAACTGGCTGAGTATAATGAACTTGTGTTACCTATTGCGTTACAGCAAATGCAGCATGAGCAGCAAGACACTATTGAACAAGCCAATTAACTGGCTGTTTATAGCTGTGCTGGTGGTTAACCTGTTGCTGCCTGTGCGGGCGCAGCAGGTGATGCCAATACCCGATCCTATCGCTCAACAAGCTTTTTTACTAAATGGCTGGCGTGCCGATAGGCCAAATTTATTAGTGTTTAAAGATCCATTTTGCCCTTACTGTATAAAGGTTATTCCCAAACTAGATCAGCTCGCTGGCTACAATATTTATCTATTTTGGGCACCCATATTGGGCTCTGCTAGTAAACAAAGAAGCAGTGAGTTTTTTCAATGTCAGCGCCCAGTCAGTGAAGCTATATTAGCAGCGGTTGAACAGCGACAAAAACCACAATGTGATGGTGAACTTCAGAGTGATTTAATGGTACAAAACACTCAATATGTCGATGCTTATCAAATTAACGCTGTGCCGAGTTTTTATTTACAAGGGCAAAAAGTGTCACTGGCGCGATTGCTTGAATATCAACAGTCTACTGCCGCCAGTGTATTTGGCGTTAAACCCGACTGGCAGCGATTTACTAAGTTGCAGCAACTACCTGCTTGGCAAGCGAAAAACTTAGTACTCTTGATAGCAGAACAAGACGCAGGTAAAACGGCACAACTACTCAAACAATATCAACCAGAATACGTTATTGCCGATCTAACCGTGCTTACACAAAACCCTCAATTATTGGGCTGTAGCCATAATACAGACAGCTGCTTTTCGCAGAAAATCAGCCAATACCAAACCCAAAAACAACTGTTTATGCTGATGTTTGGCGACAGTCTTAACCTTTCACGCAGCTCAGTGATTGAGCGCAATGGCACACATCTTTATTTGTAATCAGTGCAATGTAACCCAAATGTTACTTCTTGTGGTTTATGCTGGTCGCTATCGTTGTTTTTTCTTGCGAAATTGATAAAGCCAATAGCGCAGTTGGTGTTGCTGAATTTTCTAGTACTTTAAAATGCGCATGTAGGTATCGAGCTTTTGTATTATGCGGTAGCTCAAAATAAATATCTGATGCATAAAAAATGTGTTGCAGGTGGACAATAGAACCCGCTTCGCTGATACCAAATTTAGACTGTTCAGGCGTGTCGTGCGCTTTGCTAAAGCCAAACTCATGGCGCCAGTCGGCACTGGCGATTTTAAAGCGAGAGCCCCAACTATCGACCTGCTTGTTGTTGAGTTCTATGTTGTTTACATAATAACTTTGGCTGCTGGCATCATAAACAAATTGGTTCAGTTCATTTGGTTGCCAACCTGTATACGAATTGGGTAGGTAAATAGCGTAAGGCAGTTGATAACCTGTTTGTTGGTCAAACTCGCTTTGGCCGGTTGGTGCGGAAAATTGTTGGGGCAAGGTAAAATGCATTTCACAGCCAGCGAGCAAAAGGGCAAGCGCTGGTACAAGCTGAATAACAGAAAGTTTGCGGCGGCTGTGTTTCATTTAAGTGGATTTTATTGATTAAATATTATTACAATATTTTAACGAAGTGGCGACAAAACCCAAGTGATATTTAGCTGAGTGCATACGAATGCAAGTGAGGTAATAGTGACAACTCGAGTTTTATTTGTTGAAGACGATAAAAAATTTGCCGAAAGTGTGACTCAATTTTTAGAGCTAAACGACATACTTGTTGATTATTGCCACAATGGCCGTAGGGGACTCAATTTACTCGCGGATAATCAATACGATGTGATTATTAGCGATGTTAATATGCCTAAATTAGACGGCTTAGACATGTGCCAAGCCTTGCGTGAAAACGGCGTGGATACACCTGTTATTTTATTAACCGCGTTAAGTCATTTAAACGACAAGTTAACTGGGTTTGAGCGGGGCGCAGACGATTATTTAACTAAACCATTTGAAATGCGTGAATTGGTCGCGCGGGTATTTGCACTATCAAAACGCCGCAGTGGCAAAGTGAGTAAATTATCCATTACAGAATTGCAGTTAGAATTAAATTTAGATCAACACACCGCCAGTCGGCAAAATCAACCCGTGCAATTAACACCTTCAAGTTGGCGCATTTTAGAAACCTTAGCGCGGGCTTATCCTAAAGCTGTCAGCAAACGCGATTTAGAGCATGTTATTTGGGGGGAAGATGCACCAGATGGCGGCGCACTTAAAGTACATATTCATAGGCTAAGGCAAAGATTAGACAAACCATTTGAGCAACCCATAGTACACATAGTTAGTGGCTTTGGCGTTAAGCTTGGGTTAGGAGCATCAGATGGCGCTTAATTGGCACGCCATTTCAGTTGCTAAAGTTTCTCAGTTTAAGCTGACAATCGTGGTTGCATTCGCATTAGTTGGCTTGATGTTGAGTTACTTAGTTTATAGCTCGGTTAGTTATCAATGGCAGTTTATCCAGCAAAAAAGCAATGTACTGCAAGGTTTTGCTGAACGCGCTTATAGCCGAGTAATGACTAATCCACAGCAATATTTAGGCGCAAATGCGACTATTTTAGGTGATGACAGAATGCAATTTGTCAGCAGCTATCAAGAGCTAAAAATACATTTAGTTGACGCACCAGAGCGCGAGCAAATAGTAGCGGAGCAAGTAAATTTAATTTTGCGCCGTCTAGGCGCTGTGGTTACAGCTGCAGACATAATGCTGATTTATAGTTTTGAGCACAATCAACAAGAATATTTTGCCTATTTTCACAACAACACAGACTTTAATAATTTAGAGCTAAACAGCTATTTACACGGGCGTATGCAACCTGCTTTGTTGGTTTCAATTGTGATTATTGCTGTGTTATTTGTATTTCAATTTGTTCAAACCTATAGAGTAAACAAAGTAGTCAATGCTTTAGTCGATTGGGCGGATGATATGGCGCATTCAAAACAGTTTACTGCCCCGCCTAAAGTGGCAGTTGGCGGCATGAATTATCTAGCGCACACTTTAGATCAAAGTTTAAATACCTTTAGCCAAATTTTAGAACAAGAACATGCATTTGCCCGTTTTAGCAGCCACGAATTACGCACCCATGTGGCGGTATTGTCTGCCAATATGGATATTCTAGAATTTATAATGAAAGACTTAAAACCGGCAGAGCGCAAAGCCCTGAATCGCATGTTATTGGCGGTAGAGGATATGAAATATCAAACCGATGCACTGCTGTGTTTAAGTAAAGAAAGTGAACTCTCGAGCATAGAAGAATGTGAGCTTGTGTCGCTGATAGAAAAATCGTTAGATGAAAACCGCATTTATCACGACGAACAAAACGTGGTGATCAATAAACACTGGCAAAAACATGACATTGCATGGCAAACCGAACCCATGTTATTGCAAATTGCCATTAATAACCTGATCCGCAACGCCTTGCAAAATACCCAAATGGGCTCGATAGACATTCAAGTAACTGAGCAGTTTATTGTTATTCACAATAAAAACAACTCGGCGGATAATGATAGCCGTCACGATGGTTTTGGTATTGGCCTTGAAATTGTTAAGCGGGTAATGGAGCGGTTAAAACTTAATTATCAGGTAGAAGAATATGCAACTGGCCGAAAAGTAACGCTGTCGGTAACCTAAATGTAACCACAACTTTTATATACCTGACTCATGCAATGAATGGGGTGAGTTTATGGTTAACAAAGTTTTGATTTTAGGTGGTGGTTCGGCTGGTTGGATGTGCGCTGCATTTTTAAGCCGAGTTTTTCCAAATTTACACATTAGCCTAGTTGAATCTAACCAATATGCTCCTGTTGGTGTTGGCGAAGCGACCATTCCACCCATTCAACTGTTTAATCAAATTTTAAAAATTGATGAAGCAGACTTTATCCAATACACAGATGCAACCTATAAATTGGGCATTCAATTTAATCATTGGGGCAAACAGGGGCAAAGTTATTTGCATGCTTTTGGTGAGGTCGGCAAGCCACTTGGGTTAATTCCATTTATTCATTATTGGCTACGAGCTGCCAAGCAACAGCAGTTATCGGTCGATGATTTTTGGCAATATAGCTTAAATGCCCAAGCTGCAGCACAAAACCAATTTGTCCAAGCAAAACACTTAGCTGGCACTCGGTTACCCGGGTTAACTTATGCTTATCACTTTGATGCAGCTTTATACGCTGACTTTTTAAAACGTCTTAGTGGGCAAAATGGGGTAACTCACATTCAAGGGGAAGTAATTGAGGTTATCCAAAATCCACAAACCTTAGATATCAGTGCTTTGAAACTGGCAGATGGGCAAATAATTGAAGGCGATTTGTTTATTGATTGCTCCGGCTTTAAGGCTTTATTAATTGATAAAACCCTTAATACCCCCTACCAAGATTGGTCTCATTATTTGCCCGCTGGCCGCGCTGTTGTTGTACAAACTGACGCTAAATTACCCTTGTTATATACGCAAGCAAATGCCCATCAATTTGGTTGGTCGTGGCAAATTCCACTTAAATCGCGCACCGGTAATGGTTTAGTGTATAGCTCAAAATTTGCGTCAGACGACTGGGCGACAAATACATTACTAGCGAACAGCCAAGGGCAAACTTTATATGAGCCAAGAGTAATTCAATTTAAAACCGGCCGTTATACTAAACCTTGGCATAAAAATGTAATTGCCATCGGTCTTGCCAGCGGATTTGTTGAACCTATGGAATCTACTAGTTTGCATATGGTGCAAAGCAGCTTATTAAGGCTTTTGAAACTCATGCCAAATGGACAAATTACCCCAGCCAGCCGCGATACCTTTAACCAACTTGCCGAAGTAGAAGCTGAACGCATTCGCGACTTTATTGTGCTGCATTATTATTTGAATCAAAGAGACGACAGCAAATTTTGGCAGCATATGCGCACTATGCCTATTCCCGATAGCTTGCAACAAAAGCTAGATTTATTCCGGCAAACCGGCCAAGTAATTCGTCAGCAAGATGAGCTTTTTTCTGAATCGAGCTGGCAGCAAGTCATGTTAGGCCAAGGCTTAATGCCACAAAGTTATCACCCATTAGCTGAACAAATTAGCCAACAACAACTAGATGATTTTTTCGCAAGTTTTAAAGCTGTAATTGGCAATACGCTTAGATAAAGTTAGCCAGCCTTAACCAAATTTTTACTTTGTATAGGGTAGAGTCGTGTTCGTGGGTTACCACATTTTGTTGTGTGCAAAAGCCTTTGTCATGTGTGGACAAAGGCTTTTTATTTATTTCACCACTAAATATCTCAAGCTAAACCATTTAGCTGCGCATGCTTATCTATGCTTTTTTGTATATAATTTACCGCAATTCCCTTCTTTGAATCTAAGTTGTTTGAAATGAACCGCAAGAAAAAAATTTTTACCATTTTGAAAAAGCGCGCGAAAAAAGCCAATGCGAAAAATGTACGTAGCTCCAAACCCAAATATATTTCAAAGGCTGAGCGCGAGAAACAAGCGTTAGAAGCGGCTCAAGCAGAGCAAACTGACACTGCTAAAATAATTGAGGAATAAATCCTGTGGCATTAAAAGCAACAATATTCAAAGCCAAATTAAACATAGTGGATGTGGACAGAAATTATTATCAAGATCACGAATTAACCATAGCGCAGCATCCGTCAGAAAATAATGCACGTATGATGGTGCGCTTATTGGCCTTTATGATGCGCGCCAGCGAAACTTTGTGTTTTAGCAAAGCACTGTCGTCAGATGATGACGAAGCCGAGTTGTGGGATAAAAGTTTAAGTGGCGAAATTAATTTATGGGTAGCATTTGGCCAGAGTGACGAAAAGTGGTTGCGTAAAGCCTGTGGCCGTGCCAAACAGGTCTTGTTAATTACTTATGGTGGTAAAAGTGTGCCAATTTGGTGGCAACAAAACCAACAAGCGTTGGCGCGTTATACTAATTTAACCATCATTAACATTCCTGAACCCAGCGTACAGGAGCTGGCTGAACTTGCACAACGCAATATGAATATTCAATGTAATATCACAGATGGCGAAATTTGGTTATCAACAGACTCAGCTAGTGTGACTATTAACCCTGAGATTTTAAAAGCCTAATTGCATTGAAAGAACACAAATATAGGTGGACTAAACTGTGCAAGTAAGCCCACCTTAATTGAATTAACTGTATTGGACTTAGCTATCCAACTTGTTGTATAAGCGCTCAACTGCCAGCTCTAAACGTTTTATTTCTCGCACAGTGGAATTACGGTTCATTTCCATAAAAAACCATAGTTTCAACATAGCTTGAATAAATAAACTGACGATAAACCAAATACCCCAATGTATTTTATCAATAACTAATTCGGCCATAACAAACTCATAGCCACACCAAAGTAATAAAGCAGTGGCGATAACACCGGCAATACTGGCTATGATTAACCAAATGCGCAACGCGCCGCGGTACGAGTTATTTATCATGCCAAAAATGCCTGGCTGTTGCGCGAGTATGGCGTCTAGCTGCTGTGCTTCTTGCTGTAAAGACTGTTTAATTTGCTCATCAAGTTTCATGTCGCTTCTCCTAACCTTCCAATAAGGTTTTTAACTGTTTGCGTGCTCTATCGAGTCGAGATTTGACAGTGCCAACGGGAATACTGAGTACAGCGGCAATCTCGACCATTTTCATTTCATCCAAATAAAATAAGTGCAGTACTTGTTGTTCAATTTCACCTAACTGCGCGATAGCTTTGGTCAATTCATCACTAACATTGCTTGCCTGTTTGTTTTGTGCTGCAACATCATCAAGCTTGGCAGTGATTTCATTGTGATCAACTAGCTGTTGTTTTCTGGCTAAGTCGGTTATGCGCCAACGCAAGTTTTGATATAACCAACAGCGAAACGCGCTGGGATCATTTAACTTATGCAAACTTTTGGCGGTGTTTAACCAAGTTTCCTGCACAGCATCTTTGACTAATTCTGGGTTAGAACATAAACGATAACCAAAATGCAGCAGTGGTTGGTTAAAGCTACTAACCAATTTTGCAAACGCCGCTTGGTTGCCACTTTGTGCTGACATTACCAGTAAATCAATTTCCGCTTGTTGCACTGAATTCCTTAGCTTAAATGGGGTTTGTTATTAGAGACGAAGCGAATTTTAAAAAGGTTCATGAGTTTAAATAATTGGCAAGGTTATATAAATAATGCGGATTAGACAAATAGTGCAATATTGTCGGCCTAGGGTTAGGCTTCTAACGCAGACACGCTGTAAATCCATCTGTGGAAGCTCGAGACAAATCATCCACGATTTGTACGGTCTGCTTATATAAACCTAATCCTAGTCCTGTGAGTTGAGGATGCTGATCAATTTGCTAACCATGCAGAAGTTAGCAATTCGGCATACTTGTATTCAGCTTTGTTCTGTACTTCTAGAAAAGATGCAGCGAAAAAATGTCCATAATATACATGGGAGTGTTTCGAACAAAACTTCACAATGGAGGGACATCTTGTGGGAGCGGCTCAAGGATGAGTTAAAAGCGATTTTGTGAGGAATACCCCATTTATATTATGTGTTGAAAGCACATAACCCAGAAGCGCTGTTAGCCAATCCATGGCTGCTCGCTGAATTTATGAAATTTTAGAAATTAGCAATTCAGCATACTTGTATTAAACTCTTGAACAGTGATGTTTGTTAGGCAGGAGAATAAAATGCAAGTGAACGTAAGTGTTGATATCAAAGCAGATAAACGAACAGTCTGGTCTGTTATTACCGACTTCAATAATGCAAAAAACGTTATTAGTGCGATAACCGACTTACAAGTATTAGAACAACCCAAACAAGGACTAATCGGTTTTAAATGGTCGGAAACACGTAAAATGTTTGGCAAAGACGCCACTGAAACTATGTGGATCACCGACGTTGAAGAAAACCACTATTACCAGACGCGCGCCGAAAGTCATGGCGCAATTTATATCAGCCGCTTGATTGTTGAAGAAATTGCTGATGGCACTAAACTCACTATGACATTTAATGGCCAAGCACAAACACTATTCGGCAAAATCATGTCATGCTGTATGGGCTTTTTAATGAAAGGTTCAATGGAGAAAATGATCAAACAAGATTTGTTGGATATCAAAAAATATGTTGAGTGCCATGAAGATTTATAGAAAATTCCTAACAATTCGTTGGTCTAAACACGAGCGTAAAAACACATTCATAGGTTGCATATTATTGCTTGCGTAAAAATCTAACATTAAGGTATTAAATTCTTGTTGGCGTTTTGCGGGTACATTGATTATTGGGTAACCCGCAGCCAATAAAATACCATTCATCATAAAACGCCCTGTGCGTTTATTTACGTCCCAAAAAAATTGAGTGCGCGCCATTTGTAAAAAAGCAACAATAGCTTGGTCGTATATATCACAGGTTTGTTCAACCTGTTGTTGGATTGCTAACCAACGTTCGTCTAATTCGGTTGGCGCGGGTGGTTCATATTCAGAGCCTGCAATAGTGACAAAGCCGTTTCTAAATGCCCCCCATTCTAAAGCCTCTTCTTTTCCTGCTATTGCATGAATTGCTAAGGCAGTTGGCTTATCGAAAAAAAACTGGCTTTTAGCAACAAGCTCAAATAAATAAGTCCAAGCTTTGGCTTGGTTTTGAGCCATGTTTTGATCACTAATTTTGTGGCCGCCAACGGTAATACCATCCAAAATGGTTTGCACCTCTGGCAAGGTCATAGCGACACCTTCAAGGTTAACAGCGTCATATACTAAAGCAGTCAGATCACGTTTAGCTAGCTGAATAGCGAGTGGTTTGTTAGGGGTCATTTGCCAATGTAATTCTTGAAAGTCTGCCATAAAAGTTCTTACATGCTTGAAATAACAGGGTTAAGTATACACCGATTTTTTGTTGCTCGACATACGCCGAGGTGCACCAATTTATGGCCACGTGCATAAAAAAATCGATGTTTTATGAGTTATAGAAGCTAATAATTGGCATACACCACTTAAACTTTAGTTTGTTTATTTGTGATTGATTATGTTTTATTTTGACGTTTAAATTTAAGCTAATGGATAAGGTTTGATTCAAGGCTGAATAAAACCTAGCGCCATAATTTGGAATCTATCGTTTGAAAAATATAATTTTACTGCTGCTTAGCTTTTCTATAATTGCCTGTGTAAATACGCCTCAATATGACAAACATTGCGCTAGTCGCTCGGGTAAACCTCTCACTACCAACACAGTGAATAGTGTCGTTAAAGTTGAACCAATTTATCCTGCAAACGCAAATCAAGCTGGTTATGTACGGGCTCGATTCTCTGTGGATCAAAATGGTCGGCCGCAAAACATTAAAATATTTGAATCAGAACCAGCCGGTTTGTACGACAGTGCGGCGATAAATGCAATAAAGCAGTGGCACTACACACCCGTTTGCCAGAATGGAATTTATGTAACAGCGCCAAATGATATTCAGCAAACTGAGGTGAAATTGAGCTTTCCATGGCCTGTGGTAACTATGGATACAGTTAATAAGGCACTGCAATATCTGAAGGCACACACAAATGATGTTAAGGCTGAAGATATAAACTTAGAGGCGTCTAGCGAAGCACTACAGCAAATAACCACTTACTTAGAGAATAACCCCCACTTGTCAAATGAGACGCTAAAGATTTTGCGAGAAGCACGAGGCTATGGGCTAAAAGCGATAAACTTTAAAAGACACTACATCAATACCGACCAAATTGAAGAGCCAACTGCTAATGAGCAGGACGTTGAGGTTAATAAACAAGAAGTTATGCTGGCAATTGACGACTTAGAATTTGTTAACCAAGCCAGACCATATAGTGAAAGATATCGAGATATGGCTGGTATGGCGAGCGTGTTATTAAAAGATTATCAACTAAGTAATAGGTACTACGAGTATTGTGCCGAGATGAAAAATGCCGCGTGCATGAACATACTTGCTGTTTATTCATTTTACGGAAAGAAAAACAATGTTATTAATCCTGAAAAAGCGATTTATTTACACAAACAAACTTTTAAATTAGCTACTAGTTGGGGTTGTGCAGGCTATTATTCTACAATACATCTGGCTGATATATCTTATTTTACTCAATTTGACACAGGTGATACTTGGCAGAACTGGTATAAAAAAGGCGATCGGTTCTTGCCAATTCTAAAAAAGAAATTTAATAGAGATGCGCCTTGCTCTTCAGTGCATATTGGCTTGCATAAATACATATCCTATTTAGGAGAGGGTGTGGTCAAAACTGACTATCTTGACAACGCTCTATCGTTAGAGCCTGCAGCCTGGGTAATAGAATTAATTACTGAATTAAAGGCCAACACAGATTTGAACCAGCCGAGTGAATATTTTTTCTCAACTAAAGCAGAGCAAACTCAATGCAATTTGGGCATGTTGTTGGTTACGTTTGCCCATGTTACAAAAAATGAAAAACTTATAAAAATTCAAACAGATAACTTTACTGACTTGGATAAAACAGAATGTAAAAATGAGTATTTAATGCTTAATTACGCCAATATGCTGCCCGCAGGCAGCTAATATCAGATTAAGGTTTAGCGACCGGCTCAACATACGCAGCTGTGCCCCACAGTGGCACAGTTGATAAACTATGTTTAAAACTGCCATCGGTTTCTTTGGTGGTGTAGCTTAAATACAACAAGGTTTGGTTTTCAGCATCATAAATACGTCTAACTTTCATGGTTTTGAAAAAGATGCTTTTCGACTGTTTAAACACCACATCGCCAGATTTGCTTTTATCTATGTTGCTGAGCATTTGTGCGGTAATTTCACCAGTTTGACGGCAGGAAATTGAGCTATCGCTTGGGTCGGATAAACTTAAATCAGCTTCAATAGAAGCAACATGGCAAGTAACCCCTGGCACAAGCGGATCTTGCATAGACGAAATTTTGATATCTTTAGTGGTGAATAACCCTAAAGAAACATCACCCACTTCTTTGTCTGAACAGGCACTGATTAATCCTAGTAGTGCGCCGAGTAAAATTATTTTTTTCATAAATATCCTTGTCTAAGTAGCTTGGGTATAAAAGGCTAAAAAGTCTCTTTGAGCATGACTAACATATCTTCAACTGATAGCGGCATAGCTTGTTCATTGCCTGCCAATAACTTATCCGCCAAGTCGCGTTTGTTTTGATGCAGCGCGACAATTTTTTCTTCAATGGTGTTTTTAGCAATTAACCTGTAGATAGTCACAGGTCTTTGTTGGCCTAATCTATACGCGCGGTCGGATGCTTGTTCTTCAACTGCTGGGTTCCACCAAGGATCCATATGAATAACATAATCAGCCGCAGTTAAATTAAGTCCAGAGCCACCTGCTTTTAAGCTAATTAAAAATACATCACCTTCGCCATTTTGAAAATTATTCACCGCTTGCTGGCGTTGTTTTTGTGGCGTCGAACCATCTAAATATTGATAACTTAAACCTTTGTTTTCTATGTGCTGTTTTATCAGCTGTAAATGGCCAACAAACTGGCTGAATATCAGTGCTTTATGTTTGTTTTGTTTAAGTTCATCTAGCAGTTCATCTAGTGCTGCTAATTTTGCACTAGGGATCGAGCTTTCAGCCATCACAAGTTTTGGGTTGCAGCAGGCTTGGCGCAGTTTAGTTAATTCGGCGAGCATTTTTATTCTATGTTCACCTGCGTTGCTGTTAAGTGATGCTTGGCTGATATTATCAATTGCGGTTAGGCGCAGCGCCTCATAAAAATTTTGTTCATCGCTGGAAAGTTCAACGGCCAGGTTGATGTCGGTACGTGGTGGCAATTCGGTCAAAACTTGGTTTTTCATCCGGCGTAAAATAAACGGCGCGATTAAGGTTTTTAAACTTTGCCTTGCTTTATGTGCGGCGAGTTTATCTTCTTTTGCATTGGCGATTGGCTGAATAAACCTGCGGCCAAATTCTTTTAAATTACCGAGTAAACCTGGGTTTACAAACTTAAATAAACTCCAAAGTTCGGTTAAGTCGTTTTCAATTGGTGTGCCTGTAGTGATCATTTTAAACTGGGCTTTTAACTGAAAAGCGGCTTTGCTGCGTTTGGCTAGCGGGTTTTTCAACGCTTGCGCTTCGTCAGCGACTATAGTTTGCCAATTAATTGCCGCGAGTTTGTCGCTTTCACGCTGCAATAATCCATAACTGATAATCACTAAATCAAACTCAGCTAAATTGTTTAATAGCTCAGTTCTTTGTTCATCACCTGAATGATCTGCAAATAATTTAACCTTTAGTGTAGGGGCAAACTTAGCCACTTCTTGTTGCCAGTTAAAACACACAGAAGTTGGCGCTATCACTAAACTTGGCCCCTGAGCTGCGCGTGACAATAACACAGCTAAAGCTTGTAGAGTTTTACCTAAACCCATGTCATCGGCTAAACAAGCACCAGCGCCCCAATGGGCTAAGCGGCAGGCCCAATCAAAACCTGTTAATTGATAGTCACGCAATTCAGCTTGTAATGTGCTTGGCACTTGTGGCTCAATTTTATTCGCTTGATACATTTTTTCAGTTTGAGTTTCCCACGCGTGCAAGGTTTTTAAGCGCATCCCTTGGGTGGCTTCGGCCACTTGTAAACTGGCGAGTGGATGGAATTTGCCATCGTCTGTGCTGTGCGCCAAAGTTTGCACGCGGCGGCGTAAATCTTCCGACAGCACTAATACTTGTTCTTGGTCTAATTCGATAAAACGTCCATTGCTTGAGCTGACTAATTGCAGTAATTTTTTCAGTTCAATAACTTGTTCGTCATTTACTTTTAGCTCGCCAGCAATTTCAAACCATTCATTCTTTTTATTGACTGCCAGTTGCATATGCTCACTAGTCAGCTGTTGGCTTAATGTGAGTTTTTTACCTTTTGGCCAGCGCAATTTTATCGGCAAATCAGCAAGTGGTTGTTTCACTAATTGTTCAAGCTGCTCAAGTGTTGCTAGTGCATCTTGCGGCTCAGCCAACATTAGTTTGGTATCAGCCATTGCTAAAAAGCTTGAGCAAGCTTGGTCTAATTTATCTAATAACTCTTGTTCACGAATTAAATTTCGTTGAGTAGCTATGCGTTTGCCGTTTATTTCTGTAGTGATATTGGCACTACCAACCGCAGGTTGTAGGGCAGGGCCATCTTCGCCAAAAGGCATGATCACACAATCAAACTCTAAACCTTGTTGGAAAGGTTGAATATTAATAACTAGATGTTTGTCACACTCAAAACTGCTTAACCCTGTATTTAGCTCAGTTAAATCCGATTGAATATTGAGTAGCGGTGCAATAGCGCGAATACTGGTGAGCACTTTTTCTTTGGCTTTAACCGGAATTAACAAACCACCTTCGCCAATTATTTCAGCAACTTGCAGGTGGGTTGGGCTAAATACAGTTAAACAATAGACCTCAGGTTTAATTTGTTTAAGCGAAAAGGCTTTGTTTTTATCACCATTAAATTGTGGTAAATCGGCAATGCTTAAACACAGTTGATCGTCTTGCTGGCTAATTAATAACTCAGGCTCTTTTTGTTCAAGTTCAATTGGTGCGGATAAATCATCGGCCAAATAAATATTCTCAGCGCCAACCGCTGCAACAAGTGCATCTAAACCTTCTAGTTCAAATTGCACTGTGCCGTATCTATTCCAAGTGTCATACGCTTGTATTTTCTGGCAAATTTGCAAATCTTGCTCAGTTAAATACGGGTAAGCTTCAGGTGTTTCTGCAAGTTTTTTTAGCGCAACTGCGCGGCCTTTGCTCCAGCCAGTTTTATTGAGTTTTTGTTCACGCGGTTTTAGCTCAACTTGGTAGCGCGAAATATGCAGCTCCCAAATAAGTCGTGCTTCATTACTTGATTTATTCTCAGTGTTTGTTTGCTCGCTGGTTTGTTTGCCTGCTAACGCTTGCAGTTTTTCTAGCGCTATATCCCACTGAGCTTTGGGTTTAACTGCATCTGGGAAAAAGTACAAGTCGCTGCTGTTTGGTGTGCTTAATAACTGCTCGGCAAGTTGGCTAAATAAGCCAAAACCACTGTTGCTAAAAAAGTTGTTGGCATCTTGAATGCTTTTTAATTCAAAACGGTTCATTTCGCCGTTAACCCAACAGCGCAATAATAAGTCGATAATTTTTGCTAGATGATAAAATCCCGGGTGCAAGTCAAGCAAGTTGCTCATTGCTGCGGCACTATTTTGATATTCAGTTGCATTGGCCAAAGCAAATATGCCTGGTTGCAAACAAGCAGATAAATCAGCTGGTAATGGCTGGCGCTTTTTATCGGTTTGTTCAAACTTAATTTGCTCAAGCGCAGTGCCAAAATAATCAGCTGATTGTTTGTTGGCCAATATGGTTAAACACAGTTTATAAAAGACACCAAAAATACCAGCTATATACTGATTTTTGCGGCGGCTAAATTTGTTTTTCGCTTTAATCGCTTGGCTGAATAAAGTTTCAGCTGGGACAAAATCACCGATTAAAAAGGCCAAAGTGGCATTAATTTGTAAAGCGTAACAGCTAGTGTCGTCAGTATTTACCAACTTAGCTACTTGCTCTAATTGACCTTGATATAAATAGTGTTCGGCCAATAAATAGTTTAAATTTTGATTGTTCGGATTATGCTGCAAAACCTGCTCAGCCAAGCTGATAGGGTAGTTTAGCGCAAAACCATGTTGTAAATGGCTATCAAACACAGTGGCAAACGCTTGGTACTGCAGGTCATCCGCCAATGCGAGTATTTTATCTAACTCAAACGGAATAAATAATAATTCAATCAACACCTGATTCAGCGAATAATTGACTTCTTGTGGGTTGGCATTGAAGTCTAAAATTTTACTGACGTTGGCAATTTCACCTAGATAGAAAAAATCGCGCACTAACCTTTGTTGGTCTTTTAATACGGGTTGCCAAGCAAAAGGATTAACCACAGGCACAACTTGCTCGGCTAAATTAATCAACTGATGAAACAGGTTTTGCTGAATGCATTCGGCCATTAACTTGCCGCACAACAACCTATTTAAAATCACCCCATCTGGCTGTACTTGCAGCAATTGTTGTTCGACTAGAAACTTTTTTTCTTCGGCGCTAATGCCAGTCAGCTTTTTATCCAAATTGAACACACTGTATGCAGACGCGAGTTTAATCAACTCAGCGATTTTAGTTTGGCCAATTGGTTTATGTACAACTGCAAACAGTTTAACAATGCATTGAAGTTTAAGCGGCAGCTGTAAATAGGTTTGATAAAGCGCTTCGATTTCATTTGTTGTATTGGCTGAAATGGCAATTGGATAGCTGATTTGCATTAAGGTAACTGTCTGAAAATTTGTTATGCAAACTAACAAACTACAGATTGGTTAGCAATAGTCGAAGTCAGTGACTCATATGGGTATAGGTTGATAAAACGCAATAAAACTCTGAAAGTTCAATTGGTTTGCCAATATGGTGGTCAAAACCTGTTTGACGATAGGTCAAAATATCTTCTTTCATTACATTGGCGGTTAAAGCTATCACAGGTGTATCTGTGGATATTGATTTTATATGTAAGCAAGCTTGCACACCATCCATATTGGGCATTCTGATATCCATTAAAACTAGATCAGGTTTAATTTGTTTAAACATTCTGATCGCTTGGAAGCCGTCGGAAGCAAAATAACAAGTTGCTTTAGTTGGCTTTAATAGGCACTGAATAACTGATTGATTTATTTCGTTATCCTCGGCAATCAACACATGTTTGCCAATGAGGTTCGGTGGTTTTATCGCTGTTTTTGCTGAACTGACAATTTGTTTTCTGTTGGCTTTTTCCAGTGGTAAAGTAACGATAAAACAGCTACCGACGTTGGGTGTGCTTTGAACTTGGATTTTGCCTTGCATTAAGTCAACTAAGTTTTTACTGATAGACATTCCGAGTCCAGTGCCACCGTATTGTCTGGTTGTAGAGCTATCTGCTTGTTCAAATCTTGCATACAAGGCGGCTAATCCCTTTTTACTCATACCTATACCTGTATCTTGCACACTGATTTCTATCTGTGATTGGTTATTCTTTTTAAGGGAGATGACCACATAACCTTGTTTGGTAAATTTAACTGCATTCGCTGCAAGATTAAGGATAATTTGTCGGATACGCACAGGGTCTCCGACCCAGCCATCTTCGAAGTCATCAGCAATATTTAAGGTCAAGTCGAGTTTTTTTGCACTCGCTATCGGTTGTAGATCTGAACAAATGGAGTTCAGCACTTGTTCGAGTAGTATTGGAATTTGTTCCAAACTCAATTTATGTGCTTCAATTTTTGAATAATCGAGAATGTCATTGATTATGGTTAATAGCGAGCGTGCCGAATATAAAGCTTGGTCGACCAATTTTTTTTCGTCTACTGTGGTTGTGGTTATTTGCAGAGTTTGTAAGGTGCCAAAAATGGCATTCATAGGCGTTCTGATTTCGTGACTCATATTGGCCAAAAAGTCGCTTTTTGCTCTATTGGCGTCTTCCGCTTTAGTTTTGGCTTCACGTAAATTGAACTCTAACTCTTTGATATCTGTAATATCTTGAACAATTGTCCAGATAATTCGTTGGCCACTTTGTTCTTGGGTTAATATTCCGTGTAGTAACACGACCTTGTTTTGGTTATTTGCAAGGTGCAGCTCTAATTCAAGTGGACCAAAAAAGTTGGTTGTATTTAACAGCGTCAATTGTTGTTTTAATTGGTCGTGGGTTTGTTGGTTAATATAAGGCAACAAGTCTTTGCCAATGAGCTGTTCTTTTTTTAGGCTCAATAGTTTGGCGAACTGGTCGTTTACTAAGGTAAATTTGCCGTTACTTGCATTCATTTTAAAGACGCCAACAGGTGCTATCTCAATAAAGTCTGTAAATGAGTTGGTCAAACTCTGGTTGTGTTTGAGAATTTGTTGGTTGAGCTGTTCCATCCTAATGGTTGCCGCGCCCATCTCGGCAATCGTTTGTGCCAAGGTCACCAAAAAGTCGAAATGGGATTTTATTTTTTCTTCAGAATACACAGGCACACGTTCAATTGCTTCGATATATGCTTGTTCATCAAAACCTAGTTGTTGAGCTCTTTGCCTGAAAAAATCGATATCGGGTGGTTCGAAGAAAAATTGCCCAGTAAATAAATTGGCGACATGTTGTTCGCCAATTTTTACTGGGGTCGCTACGTCAACCAAACCGTTTTTGCAGCGATATACATTATAACTTTCACCAGCGGCAAGTTGACCGGCTAAAATTGTGTCGCTTTCTAGGCAGTTCGCGCAAGTTGTTGCATTTTTACGATGAAATTTAGTACAGGAGTCTTGCCAATTAGTCGCGATCAATACATTGCCGTCTAAATCTAGCAAAGCTGTCGCCATACCGGTGGCGAGCGAATACTTTTCTAACAATTCGGTTAGTTTTTTTATGTCTATCAGATCCTTGATGAAATAATGCGGTGTTATTAACAACGATGGATCATAGTTCATGTTAGGGCTAACCAATACATATGATTTAGCAGTAAGTCGTTTATAAAAGATAGCTGGTCATTTAAGATAATTCCATTGCTGACAGCTGATATTGAAGCGCTTGAGAATAGCTCTGTATTGATTTGTGTACAGTTATTTCTGTATATCTAGAAGTGAAAGCTTACAAACGAAAAGGGCTGTAACTTACAGCCCTTGAAGATGATTATTTCAAATCGAACCTATCGTTGGTCATTACTTTTGTCCAAGCGCTTACGAAGTCTTGAACAAATTTGTTTTTCGCATCTTCAGATGCATAAACTTCAGCAATGGCACGTAATTCAGAGTTTGAACCGAAAATTAAGTCAACTGGCGTTGCAGTCCACTTTAATTTACCAGTTTGGCGATCACGACCTTCGTAAACACCTGCATCTTTATCTGACTTGCTCCACTTAGTAGACATATCTAATAAGTTTACAAAGAAGTCGTTAGTTAAAGTACCTGGTTTAGCTGTGAATACACCGTGTTGGCTTTGTTCAAAGTTAGCGTTTAATACGCGCATACCACCTAATAAAGCTGTCATTTCAGGTACAGATAAATCAAGTAAATCAGCACGCTCAACTAACATTTCAGTTGGCCCTTTGTAGTTGCCACCAGCAAAGTAGTTGCGGAAACCGTCAGCTTTTAGCTCAAGATAGTTGAAAGACTCTATGTCAGTCATCTCTTGTGAAGCATCCATACGGCCAGGCTTAAATGGTACTTCAATTGAATATCCAGCATCTTTCCCTGATTTTTCAATTGCCGCTGCACCCGCTAATACGATAGTGTCAGCTAAAGAAATCTTTTTGCCACCACGTGCTTTACGGTTGAACTGCTGTTGAATTTTCTCAAGTTTGTTTAAAACTTTCGCCAATTCTTTTGGATTGTTCACAGCCCAATCTTTTTGTGGCGCTAAAGCAACACGTGCACCATTTGCACCACCACGCATATCTGTACCACGGTAACTTGCTGCAGACGCCCAGGCAACACGAACTAACTCAGATACAGTTAAACCAGAGTCTAAAATTTCAGCTTTAAGATGTTTAACGTCTTTTGCGTCAACTAACTTGTGGTCAACTTCAGGGATATAGTCTTGCCACTTTAGTACTTCTTGTGGAATTTCTTTACCCAAATAACGTGCACGCGGACCTAAATCTCTGTGGTTTAATTTGAACCAAGCTTTAGCAAAAGCAAGTTCGTATTTTTTCGGATCTTTATGGAAGCTTTCTGCAATTTTACGGAATGCAGGATCTTCTTTTAATGCCAAGTCAGTGGTAAACATAATTGGCGCATGGCGTTTACCAGGAATATGTGCATCAGGTACTAAATTTGCCGCCGCTTTGTTGTCTGGGATCCATTGGATTGCACCAGCTGGGCTACGAGTTTGTACCCAGTTAAAACCAAATAAGTTATCTAAGTAGTTAGAAGTCCACTGAGTTGGGGAAACTGTCCAAGCACCTTCTAAACCACTGGTAATAGTGTCTTCAGAATGGCCTTTACCACATTTGTTTTTCCAACCAAAACCTTGCTCTTCAATTGCCGCTGCAGCAGGCTCTTTACCTGTACAATCTGAAGGTTTTTTTGCACCGTGTGCTTTACCAAAAGTGTGACCACCAGCAATTAACGCAACGATTTCTTCGTCGTTCATCGCCATACGACCAAATGACATACGAATGTCTTGTGCTGCTAATAGTGGATCAGGGTTGCCATGTGGGCCTTCTGGATTTACGTAAATTAAACCCATTTCAACTGCCGCTAATGGACCTTTTAAGCCACCTTTGCCGTCACGACGCTCGTCTTTTAACATGGCTTTTTCTGGGCCCCAATAAACGTTGTCAGGTTCCCAGTCGTCTTCACGACCACCGGCAAAACCGAAAGTTGTAAAGCCCATGTCTTCAAGTGCTACGTTACCGGTTAAAGCCATTAAATCAGCCCATGAAATATCACGGCCGTATTTTTGTTTGATAGGCCATAATAAACGACGTGCTTTGTCTAAGTTAGCATTGTCTGGCCAGCTGTTTAGTGGATCGAAACGCATTTGACCACCGCCAGAACCACCGCGGCCGTCATGTACGCGGTATGTACCCGCTGCGTGCCATGCCATACGAATAAAGAATGGACCGTAGTGACCATAATCAGCTGGCCACCAATCTTGTGATGTGGTTAGAACTTTGCGGATATCTGCTTTTACTGCGTCTAAATCAAGTGCTTCAAATGCTTCTGCATAGTTGAAGTTGTCGCCGTATGGATTTGATTCCACGCCGTGTGCGCGAAGTTGGGTAAGGTCTAATTGCTCCGGCCACCAGAATTTATTTGTTTTGGTGTCTGTACCTGCCATTGCTGTTGCTGATGAAACAGCAAATGCAACCGCAGTCATTATCGGAAGTGCTTTTTTTAACATGAGTTAATCCTTCTAGTCTGTTGTGTTGTGGAAACTTTTTACAGTATAAGTCGGAGATTGCACTAAGATGGAGCGGGAAAAACAGATTGGATTAATCGGATTTTTTGAAGTGCCTTTTGGAATTGTCGATTAAGAGCAAGTGTAGAAAAGTTGCTGCAAGTTTTGTGCATTATGCCCACGATCGCTGCAGCTAAAGTGCCATTGAAGGTCAAGCTGGTTGAAATATTTTTTGCAAAATCGCTGCAAGCCATATATGGACCCACTCCGTTTGCAAGTAATTTGATTGATTAAAA
>NZ_JH767536.1:122932-140490 GCF_000281085.1 Catenovulum agarivorans YM01 | reverse complement strand
CCGCAAGTTTAACCGCTGCGGCAGAAACGGATATGACCATTACTTTAAGTAATGGCGCGGAAATCTCAATTGCA
Organism: Catenovulum agarivorans YM01; assembly: GCF_000281085.1. Lineage (GTDB taxonomy): Bacteria > Pseudomonadota > Gammaproteobacteria > Enterobacterales > Alteromonadaceae > Catenovulum > Catenovulum agarivorans. Next base: position 140,416 of record NZ_JH767536.1, on the reverse strand, counting down.
GCAGGTCAAAGCTCAGGTACAGTCAGTGTCTCTGTGGGTAATGATGTTTACACAGGTGCAGACAATGTGGTCACCACATTAAGTCTAGATAACGTTTCTGGCGGCAACTTCGAAAACCTAGTGCTGGGCAATAGTTCAGTAACTACTGCGGTTAGTGATAGTATCGACACTACTGACTTGAGTATGGCGGTTGACACAAGCAACATTCTACAGGGAACGATATCAGTTGCCTTTACATTGTCCAATGCTGCTGAAACTGACTTCGTCATTACCTTGGCAAGTGGTGAGCAAGTAACAATTGCCGCTGGTAGCACCACAGCGAATGTCACAGTTGAAGTGGATGGTGGTAACGACACCTTTACTGTGGGTGTATCATCTACAAGCGGTGGGAATTTTGAACAGTTACAATTGCCAACGTCAATACAAGTTGATTTAAATGTTGCTCCAGTTATTCAAATTACTGATGAAAATGCTGAAGCGAGCGGTCACATTACCGTTGACGAAGCTGGAATTGGCTCAAACGTAAATTCAAATGTAGCTACTGGAACTATTGATATTACCACAACTGCTAACATTGCAACGTTAACTATTGGTGGACAAAGTGTCAGTGCAGTAGAATTAGCCAGTTTGGCGTTAAACCCTGTCACTATTGAACTACCAAATGGTGATATGACTCTAACGGGTTTTAACCTTATTACTGGGCAGCTATCTTATCAGTATCAACTAAATAACTCAGTAGATCATGGTGATACAGACAGCCTGACTGAAACTGTCGCTATAGAAGTTACTGATATTAATCAACAATCTACGTCAGCTAACTTATCCATCCAAATATTAGATGATATGCCGAGCTTCACAATTAATCAGCCGGAAGCGATTAATTTTGAAACAATGGATCATAATTTGATATTTGCAATAGACGTATCGGGTTCAATGGATGGTGATTTAGGTGATACCAGCATTCTGCAAGCAACAATTAATGGGATCACCCAATTGTTGAATACCTATGATGGAATGGGTAATGTCCAAGTTAAATTAGTACCTTTCTCGACTAACGCAACTGAATACGACTGGTCTTCGATTAGCCAATCAATCACTGTTTTGGATACTTTAGATGCGAATGGAACTACGGACTATGACGATCCATTGTCGGCCATCGTAAGTGACTATTCAGTGCCGCAGCAAGATGCAACAACCAAAGTGTACTTTATCTCGGATGGTAATCCGTACGGAACCAGTGAGAACCAAAGCAACGTCACTGCGATAACCAACTATCAACAGACTTGGAAAGATTTTATTGAAACAAACAACATTGATGTAGAAGTCATTGGTATTGGAACATCAGTACAATACCAATATCTAAACATGGTTGGCGCCCCTACAGAAATTATCCAAGATGAAAGTGGTAATTATGTGGCGGCAGATAATGTTGTGTCGGTTACGACAGCTATCCAACTGGCAGAAGCATTATTGGCTACGGTTGGTGGCAAGTCTAGCGGTGAAATTGGTTCGCAGCAATCAGCCGCGGGTGTTATTGACTATGGCGCAGATAGCGACGGTAGTATCCTATCGATAGAAGTAGATGGAACCACATACACGCTTGAAAGTGAGCAAGTAAACAATGGTGTTCTAACTATTGAAACTGCTAATGGGGCAATACTGATGTTCGACTTCGCCCAAGGGGTGTACGAATATGACGTATCGTTATCAACCGAAAATAATGCAGATGAGAGCTCAAATAACTGGACCAAGACTGAACTTGAAAATAACTCAAGTCAATGGACATTAACTGAAAACTTTACCATAACTGTGCAGGATGGTGATGGGGATACAGCATCGGGTCAATTAACGTTAACCAGCAAATTCCCTGTCCAAGTAGCCGTTGTTGCACCAGTGCTTGAAGAGGATAATGTCGAAATTACAGAGGTTGATGGAACTGTTGCAAGCTCACAGTCTAGAAGTCAAATATCTGGAAATGTCATTGATAACGACACTATTACAGAAACTACTAACCCTGTCGTGGGTATTATCAGTGGTGTAGGGGTTGTCAGTGAAGGTAATATCGGCAGTAAAATTACTGGAACCTATGGTTCGATCATAATTCAAGCCAATGGTAAATATGTATATACGCTTGATAATAGCAACTCTGATGTAAACAACCTAAATGCAGGTGAAGCACTTACCGATACCTTTAGTTATTTAGTCAAAGATGTAAATGGTAATTATGAAAGTACCACTATCAATATTCAAATAAATGGGGTTAATGACTCATTACCTGATTTATCTGAAAATGCTGTTTATGGTTTTGGTGGTAACGATGTTTTACTCGCTTACTATGACCAATGGTTGGTCGGTAGTATGGGCAATTATGCCGATGCAAATGATCCGGACAATCTAAATGGTTTACACACATTCAATAGCTCTGATTTGTCGGATGCTGGATTTGGACGCTCAACCATATTTGATAGCAACCCGACTGTAGCGACTGGCTATACTACTTATGATAGTAGTAAAGGTGCGACTTTAGTCGGTGGTGAAGGTGCAGACTATCTGATTGGTGGTTCGGGTGACGATGTACTTATTGGTGGTACAAACGGTAACGGTAGCTCAGCATTAGCGTCAAATATTTACGCTGGTGATGTCATGTCTGGTGGCGGCGGCAGCGATATGTTTGTTTGGCTTGCTGGTGATGACTACGATGCTGGTTTTGCAAATTCGCTCAATAACCCTAGCGTCGCGACTGACTACATTAAAGACTTCGAAATTACACAGAGAGGACCAACAGGTGATGTTCTTCAACAAGGTGATTCGCTCAACTTAGCTGACTTACTCGATGGAGAAAATCACGATAATTTAGATAGCTATTTAAATTTTGAAGTTGTCGATGGTGACACAATTATCTCTGTTTCAAAAGATGGTGATTTTACCGGTGGCAGCTCTGATGAAAACAAAGCAGACATGAAAATTGTCTTGGAAGGTACAGATTTATCTTCAGGTACCAATGGAACCGATGCAGATATTATCCGTAAATTGCTTGAAGATAATCAGCTAATCACCAACAATAACAATTTGTAAAAATAAAATAGCCTTATTGCAACTAACAATTGCGATAAGGCATTTTATTGTCTAGCTTTTAACTATAAACTTAACTAATACAGCTGCTTAATCAAACAAGGCCCCTTTATGCAGGAGCAAAGCCAACAACAAAAGCAACACGAAGACTTGCAATTAGCCGCAGAACAAACAGATCCATTGTTGGGATGTCTAACCTTTGTTAGCAAATACTATGGTAAACCTTTTTCTGCGCAAGTCATGGGGGCAGGATTACCTTTAGTTAATGGCGCACTCACACCAAAGTTATTGCCAAGAGCGGCGAGCCGGGCTGGGTTAGATGCAAAAATAGTTAAAAAGCCACTTATTGAAGTATCTAATTTGTTGCTGCCGTGCATTTTGCTGTTAGAAAACAGCAAAGCATGTGTGCTCATTAGTTACAAAGATGGGCAAGCAGAAATTGCGTGGCCAGAATTGCCTGATGGTGTTGATCAAGTTGCACTAGAAGAGATAAGCCAACAATACACAGGGTATTGTGTATTGCTGAAAAAACGTTATCGATTTGATGCACGCTCACCAGAAGTGCTTAAAACCAAAGATGGGCATTGGTTTTGGAGTACGCTAAAAGAAAATATTCCTTTATATCGCGATGCTTTGTTTGCAGCATTTTTTATTAATTTAATCGCTGTCGCAACACCGCTTTTTGTTATGAATGTATATGACAGGGTGGTGCCAAACTCTGCACTAGATACCTTATGGGTTATGACCATAGGTATGATAGTGGTTATGGTATTTGACTTTGCATTAAAACAATCTCGATCCTATTTGCTTGATTTAGCGGCCAAAAAATCGGATGTACTTTTATCGAGTCGAATATTTGAAAAGGTACTGAGCATGAATATGGCGTCAAAACCACAATCGGTTGGCGCATTCGCACGTAATATTCAAGAATTTGACTCCATTCGGGATTTCATTACCTCTGCAACCATAGCAACAGTTATCGATATCCCATTCTCACTACTAATCCTATTGGTTGTTGCCATTATTGCCGGGCCGATAGCAATTGCGCCGCTGATTGCAATTATCGTAATGTTGGCCTATTCAGCTTGGGTTAAGCACAAAATGCGCATCTTAGTTGAACAAGGTGGGCGTTACACCACAATGAAAAATGCCCATTTAATTGAGTCTCTCAGTGGTTTAGAAAACTTAAAATTAAACTGTGCAGAAAGTCAGTTTCAACAAAAATGGGAAGAAGTAAACGGTAATATATCTAGCTGGAACTTAGGCATCAAAAAACTCGCGACTACAGTCTCATCTTTTAGTGCATTTATGCAGCAGCTGTCTTCGGTGATAGTTGTAGTCATAGGGGTATACTTAATTATTGAGGGCGATATTAGTATGGGTGCACTAATAGCCGCTGTGATGTTAAGTAACAGAATTATGCAGCCGTTTAGCCAAATATCTTTACTCGCTACTCGCTATAATCAAGCAGAATCAGCGTTAAAAACCTTAGATGAAATCATGCAATTACCGGACGAGTCGGTTGAGCAATATTTACATCGCCCATACTTAGACGGTCAGATTGAATTCAGTCAAGTTTCGTTCGCCTATCCCCAGAGTGAAAATAAAGTATTAAAAAACTTAAACTTTAATATTAAAGCCAAAGAAAATGTCGCAATTATTGGCAGGATTGGTGCTGGAAAATCGACGATAGAGAAATTATTGGTTGGTTTTTATCAGCCAACGGAAGGCGCTATTCGCATTGATGGCATCGACATTAACCAAATTAGCCCTGCAGATTTACGCTCAAAAATCGGTTGTTTGCCACAAGACATCAATTTGTTTTATGGCTCAATTCGCGACAATATCACCTTAGGTGTACCGCATGTTGAAGACGAAAGAATATTAAGAGCTGCTCGCCTTGCTGGTGTCACAGCATTTACCGATACCGACCCTGATGGATTAGACCGACAAGTCGGCGAGCGTGGTGCATTTTTATCCGGTGGTCAGCGTCAAGCAGTCGCGCTAGCGCGAGCTCTACTATTTAATCCACCCGTATTAGTTTTGGATGAACCCACTTCCAATATGGATAATTTTTCAGAGCTCAAAGTCAAGCAGCAGTTGTCATTACTGGCGCAAGACAAAACCTTTATTTTAATTACCCATAAAATGTCAATGTTAGAACTGGTAGATCGCGTAATAGTTGTTGAACGCGGGCAAATAGTAATAGATGGGCCAACACAGCATGTTATGCAACAACTGCGTAGTGGCAATGTAAAAGCACCGCAGGCCTAAAAATGAAACATTCAATCAAAGAAAACGAAATTAATTACATTAATGACATAAACGCAGCTTTGTTATTAAGTTCACCTAAAGGTACACGCCACGCTCTCTATTTAATTTGTGGTTTTTTAACTTCATTATTGTTGTGGGCTGCATTTGCCGAAATTGACGAAGTAACAGTTGGTGCCGGTAAAGTTATTCCGTCACAACAGGTGCAAATCATTCAAAATCTAGAAGGTGGTATATTAAAAGAAGTATTTATACGTGAAGGTGATGTGGTCAATCCAGGCGATAAACTGCTGAGCATAGATGAAACGAGATTTCTGTCAGAATATCGTGAGCAACAAGCTCATGCTTATGGCTTAATTGCGGATATTACCCGCTTGCGTGCCGAACTAGATAGTATAGAAACCAGCAATGGTCAATTTAACATCCAACCTATCGAATTAGATTTTGCCAATGCTCAGGCGTATCCGGAATTAATCAATAGACAAAAAGCACTGTATGCTGAACGTATTCGCAACCTCGCTAATCAAGTTAAAATACTCGATCAGCAAGTGACACAAAAAGAACAACAATTAAATGAGTTAGCGTCGAAAATTGATCATGCTCAGCGCAGTTACCAGCTTGTTAGCAAAGAACTGGATATGACAAGACCATTAGCTAATAGCGGTGTTGTATCTGAAGTAGAATTAATTAAACTTGAACGTGCTGCCAACGATGTTAAAGGTGAACTGTCTAGCCTACAACTATTACGACCGAAAATTCGTGCGGAAGTGGAAGAAATGGAAAATAAGCGCACAGAAGTTGTGCTTAAATTTAGAAGTGAAGTGCAAAAAGAGTTGGCTAAAGCCGAAAGTGAATTGACGCCATTAGACGAAGCTTTAGTTTCAAGCCAAGACAGACTAAAACGCACAAATGTATTTTCACCAGTAAAAGGCACTATAAAAACCATTAATATTAATACGGTTGGTGGAGTAATTCAGCCCGGTATGGACTTAATTGAAATTGTGCCATTAGCCGATAGTTTATTGGTTGAAGCAAAAATACTCCCGAAAGACATTGCATTTTTACGTCCCGGATTACCAGCGGTAATTAAGTTAACGGCTTACGATTTCACTATATACGGTGGACTAAAAGGTACAGTAGAACATATCAGTGCCGATACTATTCAGGATGAAAAAGAAAACAGTTTTTATTTGATTAGGGTGCGCACAGAGGACAGTTATTTAGACAAAAATAATAACCCTTTACCTATCATTCCAGGTATGACTGCAAGTGTAGATGTATTGACTGGTAAAAAAACCGTGTTAGATTATCTGCTTAAACCAATAGTTAGAGCGAAACAAAACGCAATGCGAGAAAGATAAAATTGTGGAGACCAATTAAAATAAATGAGTGATTTTATCAAATGCGTTGTTTCTGTTGTTTTATCAGGTGCATACTTGTGTGCGCCTGTTTATGCTAAATCGCTTGAAGAAGCGGTCGCAACCGCTTTCAATACCAATCCAGAACTTAAAGCAGCATATCACAGATATAAAAGTGCCCATCATGTTCATCAAAGTGCGCAAGGGGCTTGGTTACCTACTATCGACCTGCGTGCAAACATAGGTCAAGGCAAACAAAACACCCCAGAATCAAGAGCTGGCATCGAAAAAGAACAAATTAAACCAATCGAATATAGTTTATCTTTGCAGCAAATATTGTTCGATGGCTTTTTTTCTTCAAAAGAAATTGAGCGCAATCAGCAAGAAATGCGCTCGGAGTTTTTTGCTCTCAAAGAAACCGCCGAAAACAAAGCGCTAGATGCGGCAAATGCTTATATAGCTGTGTTGCGAGAGCAAGAACTGTACGAGTTATCACAAAAAAATTTACAGTCGCATCAAGATATATTTGAACAAATAAAAGTACGGGCTGACAGTGGTTTAGGCTCTAACTCAGAACTTTCGCAAGCAACAGGCCGGTTGGCGCGCGCTCAAGCAAATGCACTTGCGGCTGAGAACAATTTACAGGATGCCATTGCGCTGTATCAAACTATTATAGGTGAGTATCCAGCAGATTTAGTTGAGCCAAAAATTAACATTGTAAAAATACCGAATTCACTTGCGGATGTACTAAGGGTTTCACGCACCAATCATCCAACCCTGTTCTTAGCCAGCGCTGATATATCCGCGACACAAGCACAATTAGAATCTACTCGTTCAGGTTATTATCCGCGGGTAACTCTGGAAGTATCTAAATCACGTGTTGATGACAGAAGTGCGGACAACTCTTTGCGCGACGAACTAAGAGCAGATATTGTGTTGTCGTACAATTTATTTCGAGGGGGACGTGACAAGCACAACGAGCTCAATGCGGCATATCAAGTAGAACAAGCGAAAGATATCAAAGAAAAAGCCATGCGAGAGGTTATCGAAGGGGCAAAATTGTCTTGGCAGGCTAAAGAATCATTACGCAAACAATTAGAGTTTTTACAAATTCACGTCGAACAAAGTTATATCACCCAACAAGCCTATAAAAAACAGTTTGATTTAGGTCGACGCACATTACTAGATTTGCTTGATACCGAAAATGAATTATTTGAAGCGCGAAAATCTCACGTCAACGCGGAATCTAGTTACACAGTTGCTCAATATCGAGTGCTTAATGCAATGGGAAGATTATTAGAAAGTTTAGAGATTAACCCTCAAGAATATTGGCAGGTTAATCATGATTAAGCGTAAATTTGGCATATTGTTAATCTTGCAAGTTGGCATGTTAGGTTGCTCAACCCTTAATTTGCCCGAAAACTCTCAACCACAAGCCTGGCAAAATATTTCGCAAGTCGCCTACCAAAGGTTGCATGACGCAGATAAAGATGGGGTAATAGCGGCTAGAGAGCTGTGTGAAGGTACCTTGGCAAAACGAGACGTAAATAATTATGGTTGTTCTGAAAATGTCCAACTAGAAGAAAAACGCCAAAGCCGAATTTATTTCCCGTACCAAGAAGTTGGCCTAAATGATGTTGCCAAATTAGCACTAGATGAGTTTTTACAAAATCTGCCTCAAGAAAATACTTGGTCGATAAAACTAAATTCAGAACAAGCGCAAAATCCATACTTTGTTGAACGAACCGACAACATAGTTGCTTATATTAATAACCAATACCCTGAGTTATATCACGAACTTACATTAATCCATGCTGGTACAGTTTATAAACGGGTAACTGAATCAGGTGAAGTTGAAACACCCAGCGAACAAGCGCATATTTTGTACTTCGACCACGACAGCGCAATTATCCCGCTATCAGAGCAAGAAAAAATAGCTCAGTTTATTCGTCAATATAAGGCGAACAAAGGTGGTGTTATTCATATTGGTGGCCATGCCTCACAAAGTGGCGAAGACGATTACAACCTAAAACTGAGTCAGCGCCGGGCCGAAGCTATCACGCATTTGTTAACCCGCATTATGGAACTACCTGCGAGTCAAATTAAAACCAAAGCATTGGGGGAGCAATCTCCGCTAGTATCACCTGTATTACCTCAGGCTGAAAATCGTAATCGACGAGTTGAATTGATTTACCAATACACAGAGCAACAAGCCGCAAGTGAAGACGACACGCGTATTGAAATATCTGCGCAAACTTTGTTAACTCAGGCTAAACTTAAGTGGCATATCTATATCATGGAAGAAGACCAACTTGAGACCACGCCAGCACCAACACAAGACCATGAAGCATTGGGTTGGTAAGCGAATTCAAATTAGCTATTTTTTGTTACTTACCGTGCTGGGCATTTTATATGCAAGTGCGGTCGAACAACTAAATGTCGCTAAATTGGTCAGCAAAATGCAATCACAATATGGTGAGGACGCTGGCAAACGAGCCCAAGCTTGGCGCAATATAATTGAACGCCAGCAACAAGCTTCGGACCAACAAAAACTGCAGAGTGTTAATCGTTTTTTCAACTTGTTTGATTTTGTTGACGATATAAAACTTTGGAAACAAGAAGATTATTGGGCAACACCACTTGAATTTATTGGCCACAAAGCAGGAGATTGTGAAGACTTTACTATAGCTAAATACTTCACATTGTTAGAGCTAGGAGTCGATATCAACAAGTTACGTTTAACCTATGTTAAAGCGGTTAAACTCAACCAATTCCACATGGTGTTAGCATATTACGAAACACCCAAATCTATGCCGTTAATTTTAGATAATTTAGATGGTGAAATTAAACCCGCGGTTAAGCGCCGCGACTTAGTGCCAATATTTTCATTTAACGGTCAACAGCTATGGTTAAACAAACAAAAGGGTAAAGGTCAGCTGGTTGGTAGTTCTGAACGGCTTGATCATTGGGATAACTTAAGTAAACGCTACCAATTAGCAGAATTTAAACAATAACAGGTGCACTATGACTTTGTTTCGACAAATATTATTGGTGATAATTGTATGTTTCTCGGTCAACTTGGTCGGGGTATTGTGGTTAGAGTTTCAATCAACTCGTAGCTATTTAGCCAACCAATTAGAATCAGATTTAAATAACACGTCAACTTCTATGAGTATGGCATTGCAGCCACACCTACAAGCTGAAGACAAAGTTATGATCGATAGCACAATCAACACCTATTTTGACGGTGGTTTTTACGAGCGCATAGAATTAGAAATTTATCAGGACGATAGCCGCATTATTAAAACTAACCCAGTAGCGGTGAAAGGTGTGCCTAGCTGGTTTATCGGTTTAGACCTGTTAAAAATCCCTGAGCAAGAAACCATAATTACTGATGGTTGGATGCAAGCAGCAACATTAAAAATAGCCGGTCACCCAGGTTTTGCATATCTGCAGCTTTGGAACGCATTTATTGCTATGTGTTGGTGGATTGGCGGTTTATCTGTTGCGGTAATCTCCTTTACAGCTTTTGGTATTCGGGTATTGCTAAAGCCGTTACATCGTATTCAAACAAAAGCTCAACAAATTCAAGAGCGTAACTTTGGCCAACCTTTGCAGCTGCCAAAAACCTTAGAACTTCGCCAAGTCACTGAAGCGATTAACCGCATGACAGATAAATTGCGCGACCAATTTAATGAAGAAGCGCGTCTGCACGACAAACTTAAACAGCAAGCTTTCCAAGATGCGACTACAGGTTTAGGCAATAGATCGTTTTTTAATCGCCAGCTTAGAGCTTGGTTAGAAGACAGTCCACATGGCGCAGTATTTTTACTTGAGCTAAACGGTTTAGAGAGCATTAAAAAACGTGATGGTTTTACTCAAAGAGACGAAGTGGTGAAAGCCGCTGCGCAAAGAGTACAAAACGTATTTAACCCAGACAATGGCCATGTAACTTGCCGTTTATCAGCCAGTGAATTTGCCGTACTGGTTCAGGGAGTAGATGAACAAGCCTTAGGTGAAAAGCTCAGCCAACTGAGTGAAACGTTAAACTCACCGCATTTTACTCAGAGTTTTTACGAACAACCTATTTATCATATTGGTGCTGTAGTTGTTCAGCACACAATGGAAACATCACAACTAATGGGGTTGGTTGATAATGCACTGCAACAAGCGCGTCAGTCAGTTGACTATACGCATGTGTGCAAACAAACCGTGGCAAACTCACAAGCGCCAATCCTTAAAACCGAACTTAGAGATAAGATGGTTGAAGCTATCAATACAGCTAGTTTAGGTTTTTCGCGTCAGCCTGTATTTGAATTTAACAGTAATGAAAAAGCCTATCACTTTGAAGCTTTTGCTCAATTAAAACTGGCGCAAATGGGCGCAGTTAATGCGGCTTCATTTATTTCAGTATTAGATGAATATGAGCTTGGCCAAGCTTTTGATAAAAAAGTAATAGATCTCATAATTGGTCACATTCTTGCGAACCCAACACATAAATACGCGATTAATTTAACCGCGAGTGCGTTAAAAAGTGATGACTTTATTGAGTGGCTAATCAGCCAGATGAATCAAAACAAAGACATAACAGATAATGTTTGTTTTGAATTCAGTGAAGAAAGTGTTATCTACAACAAAGAGCGTATCGAAGTATTGTGCGAACAATTTAAATTGTTAGGTGTGCAGTTTGGTGTTGACAGAGTAGGGCGTAACTTCTCATCTTTAAGCTATTTACAATCAATCCATCCAAATTATGTAAAAATTGACCACGCCTATACACAAATGGCGTTAAGCAATAAAGATGATGCGTATTTTGTCGGCTCTTTATGTACCACAATTCATAATTTAGACGTCGCAGTTATTGCAACTCGCGTAGAAAATGAAGCACAATTGGACGTTTTGAAAGATTATCATTTCGACGGATATCAAGGTTACATCTACAAACCTGAATCTTTCGATATTTAGCCAGAATAAAAGGTTTTACACATGGGCATAAATTTTAACGAAGTAATAGACAGAAAACCCACTCATTCATTTAAATGGGATAAATATGCAGGACAAGACGTTATTCCTGTATGGGTAGCTGACGCAGAATTTAAGCCTCCACAACAAGTGATAGATGCGATAAAAGAGCGCACTGATCATGGCATTTTAGGTTATACCTTACCTTACGACAGTTTAAATGAGTCTGTTTGCGAATGGATTGCGAAAGAGCACAACTGGCACATATTACCAGACTGGATTGTTTGGACTCCGGGTGTTGTACCTGCGTTTAATGTCGCTTGTAAAGCCTATTGTCAGCCGGGTGATAAAGTTATGGTACAAGTACCTAACTATCCACCTTTGTTAAAAGCACCTTCGCTGAATCAATGTGAAAGAGTCGATATTCCAAGTATTTTGGTTGATGGCCGTTGGGAATTAGATATGGACGCGCTAGCAAAACATGCAGCCGATCCTAAAACTAAACTCTTTATTATGTGTAACCCAATGAATCCATGCGGCTCGGTAATGACAGAAGCTGAACTGAAAAAAGTCGCGGAAATCTGTTTACACAATAATGTTATTTTATGCTCAGATGAAATTCACTGCGACTTAATTTTAGAGCCAGGTAAAAAGCATATTCCAGCGCCGGCTATTGCCGAAATTTCGGATAAATCAATTAGCTTAATGGCACCAAGCAAAACCTTTAACATTGCAGGTTTAGGTGCATCATTTGCAGTTATTCCTGACAGCCGAATTCGTATGCAATTCCGTAACGCTGCACTTGGCATAGTACCTTGGGTACAAGTCTTAGGTTTAGTTGCTACTGAAGCTGCATTTCGTGAAGGTGGGGACTGGCACAAAGAATTATTGGTGTATTTAAAAGACAACCGTGATTATTTGTACCAAGAAATCAGCCAACTACAAGGCATGGAAATGGTTAAAGCTGACGCTACTTTCTTAGCTTGGATAGATTGCAGTAGTTTGGGCGTAGAAGATGTGCAGAAGTTTTTTGAAAGTGCAGGGGTTGGCCCATCGCCAGGTCGCGATTTTGGTGAACCTGAGTATGCGCGAATTAACTTTGCATGTGCACGCAGTCAACTAGAAGATGTTGTAGTACGTATTAAACAAGCTCATGCACAACTGCAATTAAGCTAAAATCGCGACTATAATTAATAAACAAATTAGCCATAAACTTGAGTCTTATGGCTAATTCGCTACAATTTTAGAAATTTAAATAGAATAACAAACTCAATTGAGGAAAACATGGTTACCGAATCACAAGCTTATATCGAGTTGATCTCGTATTTTACTGAAAACCTTGATTTATTTGAGGAAGGTAAAGGCGAGACAATTGACAAAACGGTTCGTGACCTAATTGAAGAGCACATTGCGCAAAAGATTATGGCGTTTTTCTCGCAGCACGAAGGGTTAGATCAAGATACGCGTTTAGACGTTGTACGTGAAGCCGACGCAATAGTGACTGACTTAGAAGAGTTTTTATCTCGTCGTTTAGATCAAAAGTCAACCATTCAACAAGAGCAATTCATTATTGAATTTTCTGGTTTAATTAAAAATTTATTCGATTCAGCTTTTGGTAACTAATCAAAAAATTCAGCTTCATGGATTTAACAATCTGACAAAAAGCCTGAGCTTTTCTATTTACGATATAAGCTGGGCTAAATCAGACCAACATAGAAGCGAATACCTTAGCTACATAGATAAACAATATAACGCCAACCGCTTAACCGCTATTTTGCATGAAGTCGTGGAAATTATTGATGCGAATGTACTGAACATTTCGCGCCAAGATTACGACCCACAAGGGGCGAGTGTGACTATGTTAATCAGTGAGCGCAGCCAAACCTTGGCGGCACATTTAGACAAAAGCCACATTTGTGTGCACACCTATCCTGAAAGCCATCCACATAATGGCATCAGTACTTTTAGGGCAGACATTGAAGTATCAACTTGTGGGATAATATCGCCGCTTAAAGCGCTTAATTTCTTAATCCACTCGTTTGACTCAGATGTGGTCACTGTCGACTATAGAGTTCGAGGTTTCACTCGAGACGTAAATGGCGTTAAACATTACATAGATCACCAAATTAATTCTATTCAGGATTATTTAACCGCAGGCGTGCAAGAGCTGTATGAAATGATGGATGTAAATGTTTATCAAGAGAATATTTTTCATACCAAAATGTTACTTAAAGCTTTTGACATTAAACGACATTTATTTGCAACTGGCGTAAACGAATTATCCAATAATGAAAGACTTGCAGTTGAGCAGAATTTAAAGCGCGAAATTGAAGAAATATTCTATGCGAGAAATGTCAGTCGTTAAAATCAATCAAAATAACAAAACCCTTTTTTTGATAACTTTTTATCAGTAAAATAACTTTTAAAATTAGTGGCTAATATTAACGGACTAAAAGAGGCGCTCGTAATGGCTAAAATAGGTAGTAAAGCTGTGGAACTTAATCCAATTCAATCTTCAATTTCGTTGTTTGAAGGTAAATACGCGGCAGAAATTTTGCGCGAATTGTTATCAGGTACCAAACGATTTTCCGAATTATTACATTCAATTCCAGGTATAAGCTCGAAAACGCTTAATCAAAAACTTAAAGTCTATCTGCAACAAGGCATCATCACGCGGCATTCGTACCCTGAAATTCCGCCTAAAGTTGAATATCGTTTAACCGACCGAGGCCGCCAGTTAGAAAGCATTATTATCGAATTACACAAATTTGGTGTTGGTGCTCATTTAGAAGAAGTAAGTGATAAAAATGCCAAGCGCCGCATGACAGATTTTGCCGTTAACAAAGGCTACAAAAAGTTTGGTCGCCGTGCATTAGACAAACATGCCCAAGAGCGCGAAACCACGCGCTTAGGCCGTCGTGAAACAGATATGACGCTATAAAACACTTCGTAACGCATTAATAAATTTCAGGTTATGTTCGCTGCCACCTATGGTGACACGAATATAATCTGGCATTTGATAGCCAGCTAAATAACCCACCATTACCCCGTATTCAGCTAATTGCTGAACAACAGCAGCACAATTCGTAAGTTTCAGACAAATAAAATTACTTTCTGAGCGAATAAACTCAATGTTTAACTTGTTCAGCTCTCTGATTAAATATTCATAACCTAAACGAGTCTGTTCAACACAAAATTTTAAATGTTGTTGATCTTCAAGTGCGGCTTGTGCAGCAACCAAAGCAAGCCGATTAGCATTAAAAGGCTGACGTATTTTGTTGAGTATTTCGACCAACTGCGGGTTTGTTATCGCATAACCAATGCGCAGCGCAGCTAACCCATAAGCTTTGGAAAAGGTGCGTGTTATCAACAAATTATCATGCTGATTAGTAAGCTGAGTGCTATTAATATTTTGTGCAGTTGCGCTGTATTCAATATAAGCTTCGTCTAATACCACCAGAATATGTTTAGGTACAGCTGCTAAAAATTGTGCAAACTCCTCTTTACCAAAACAACTGCCAGTTGGGTTGTTTGGATTTGCCAGTAAAATCACTTTAGTTTTGTCTGTTATCGCCTCGGTTATATTTGGCAAATTATGCGCAAAATTAACACTCGGTGCGGCAACTGGTGTTGCCCCAACTGTTTTAGCTAACAAAGGGTAGGCGGCAAAACTATGTTGTGAAAACAACACTTCATCACCCGGCCCACAGAAAGAGCGAATTACAATATCCAAAATTTCGTTAGAGCCATTACCTAACAGATAATGCTCAGATGTAAGTTGCTGCATATCCGCAAGCACACGCTTTAAATTGCTTGCAGTGCCGTCGGGATAATAGTTTAAATGACCTGCGCTACGGATCACTCTCGCTTGCACAAAAGCACTAATCGGAAACAGATTTTCATTTGCATCCATTTTTAATTGTAATTCTGGTGGGGCTATTTCTGGTGCTGCAGGAAAAGCCCTAATTTGTTTGATCCAAGGATGAACTTGCTCAAAAATAGATAAATTAGCCATTACAAATTCCTTTTAATTAAGCCGCTGCTAATTTATGGCAGACATCAGCGTTAACCAACTGAACCTGCGGCAGTTGTGTCAAATCAAAATCAATTAACACTGTGCTAATTTTGCCGTTTAGTCGGGTCATTAGGTTGGTGCCGCGCAGTGCTGGCATTTGTTCACCATTTTGCGTCACACCTTGGGCGACCCAATGAATGGTAAATTGTTTATTACTGCCAACAACTTTTTCCGGATGCATCTTAATTGAATCAAATTGGTCACCTAGTTTTTGAAAAAACTGCTCAATGGCTAAAATGCCCTGAATTGGCCCAGTTGCAAATGGGTCGATAAACATAGCGTCGTCTTTAAATAGCTTGAGTAAATCTGTCATTTTTTCTGCATTTAATAACGCAAAATAGTTGTCAGCATATTCGCTTGGCGACATGTTTTTAAGCTTATTTAACTTGGTTAATTTAACTGTGATATTTATTGCATTCGCTAACAACACCAAAGCAATCACCCAAGTAACAGTTGTAAACGCTGTTTGTTCTACTGGTTTATAAATCATTAAAAAATAAACCAAAATTATCAAAGCAATATTTGAATAACCTACAGGTGGCACCAAACGCATTAAACTGCGTTTGCCTTTACGACCAATCCATAAAAAGTAAAAAATGATGCAAGAATTCAGCGCGATAATCAGCGAAACAGCTAGCGCAGCAGAAAGCCAAGTAGGTGGAATATTAGTGATAAGTTGGTATTCAGTCGCAAGCAGCCAACCAGTCAACAAAGTGATGAATAGGCCACCCATAATAAATACACATTTTAAAATAAATACAGTGTCGATAATGCCTAAAACTGTATGTAGATGGTCTGCACGATTCGCGCGATTACCCCAAAAGGGCAGTGTGATAGCTGTTCCTAGCCAAATAGCGGCCGAAACAATATGAATAAATAACAACATTTTGTGTTCCTTTATTTTGGTAAAAAGGTCAATAAAAAACAAAATGTCGTCGCTGTTATTTATACAAATATCTCAATAGCTGGATAAAAACAAGCAAAAATTAACCAAATATTTAAAAGCAGATTCAGCTAAAAATTAAATGAAAAAAAATTTAAATTTTTTTCGTCAAGCCAGCCCCCGTCACAATCATTTGTTTACTTTTTTCCCCTATAGCACACAAAAGTAACCATATTGTCAGGCTTTTTTTGCCTACCTATACTGCGTTCCGTCGTCGCTGATTAGCTCCCTAACCATGGAGCTTACAAACAAATTAACTCGAAAAAGAGTAGATAAATATGAAGGTAGATTTGTACATAGACGCAACAGGACTTGTATGTCCGTTGCCGGTTTTAAAGTTTAAACGAGAGTGTAAACAACTCAGCAAAGGCCAAGTTGTGCATGTACGTACAACCGACCCAGATTCGGTCAACGACTTTAACGCCTACAGCGAATTAAAAGGCATGCAAATTTTGCAAAACGAAAAAAATGAACAAGGTTTCGAATTCCTAATTCAGCTGTAGCACTGAATGAAATTTAGGAAAAGTGCAGGAGAAAAACATGATAGAGCAAACAGCAAAACAGTTACTTGAAAATATCCATACAGCTTTTTATGGTGCAGACACACATTACAGCACTGTAGATGGCAAGGTAACTCGACGTGTTTATTTAGACTCGGCCGCCAGTTGCTTAATGTTAAAACCAGCACATCAAGCAGCACAACAATTTTTAGCACATTACGCCAACACCCATAGCAATATTCACAACAGCGCTATGGTGGCAAATCAAAGTTACCAATGGGCAAAACAAACCGTACTCGATTT
>NZ_JH767536.1:116753-122862 GCF_000281085.1 Catenovulum agarivorans YM01 | reverse complement strand
TGGTGCAACGGCAGCCGCCAACCGAGTAGCCAATATCTTCAGCAGCGTACGCCCAAATAAAACCACAGCTTTGGTGTCGGTAATGGAGCATCACTCCAACGATTTACCACACAGAAAATATCACAAAAATGTTCATCACATTGGCTGCAATAAAACTGCGGGTGACTGCGGCGCTATTTCACTTGAACAGCTTGAATTTGAACTTGCGCAAGCTCAAGGTGCGGTCAATTATTTTGCGTTAACAGGTGCAAGTAATGTCACTGGCATAATCAATCCAATTGCGGCCTGTGCTGAGTTGTGCAATCAACACGATGCATTATTCGTACTTGATGGCTCACAAATGTTGCCGCACCACAAACTGGATTTAACTGAGTTAACAAACAAAGGCGCAAGCGTAGACGCTGTTATATTTTCAGGGCACAAACTTTATGTACCGGGCGCGCCTGGCATATTAGTAATTAAACGTAAATGGTTAGAACAAAGCCCTGCAACAGAAATGGGCGGCGGCATGGTAGAGTCAGTTTCGCAAATGGACTACCAACTTATGCCTGATTTAGTTGAACGCCAAGAAGCAGGTACTCCAAATATCTTTGGTGCAGTAAAACTGGCAATGTCACTGCAAATGCTGATGCAAATAGGCATGGACAACATTCATGGCCACGAACAAGAAATCCTCCATTATTGTTTTCACTACCTAAAACAAAACTCTGAAATCAATATTTATGCCTCAACCAATTTAGCCCAATGCCCGCGCACAGCCACTTTTTCATTCAACATGCGTGGAGTCGACCACGCACTGTTAGCAAAAATTCTTAATGATTATTTCAATATCGCGGTACGTAACCAATGTTTTTGTGCGCATCCATATGTGCGTGAACTTATCTTGCCAGAACTATGGGTATTGGATGACGAACTGACTGACGCGGAAATTGAAGCGAAAAAAGGCATGGTACGTGCCAGTTTTGGCCTAAATAACACAATGGCTGATGCTCAAGCTCTGGTAACAGCGTTACAGCAGATAGCCAACAAACAAACGGAATATACCTCGCAATACCAAATGGACGAACAAGGCAACTATCACCATTTAACACACAAACTTAATTGGCAAACATTGTTTAACCCTGAGCAAGCTTTGCAAGCTGCGCTTAAGCAATATTAAACACAAGATCACTAACTAAGGAATAAAACTATGACGATTAAAGCACCCGAACAACAGCAAAGCGAAGTTGTTAATCATCAGCAGTTAATGACCGACCTTTACCCAATCAGTAATCATCCTTTGTATGGCAATGTACTCAAGTTTGCACAAACGCCATATTTAATGCCTGCAACCTTGGCTGACTTTACCAACGACACAGATTTTTCAGCCGAAGCAACCAGCTTAGAAATATGCCCAGCGTGTTTCTTTAATACCTCTGGCACCACTAATCGCAGCAAAAAAATACCATTTTCAGATGCGGATTTAGAAAGACAAAAAATTCACGAAGCAATTGCCTTGCGCAAACTCGGCATGGGCGAAGGCGACGGTGTTATGTCGTTAGGTGCACCATTACCAAGTATCTCTGGTTGGGCGATTGTAAACGGCAGTGAAGCAACAGGTGCTCGTGCACTGAACTCATCACAAATCGATTACGAAGAAATCATTGAAAAAGGTTTAGGTGAGCAAGTTACTTTTGTTATCGGTACACCTTTAGTGGTTAAAGAAATTGGTAAAGCAATTGAAATGGAGTTTGGCCCATTACGTGAAGTTTTACCAAACCTTAAAACCGGCATTATTTTTGGTGACGTATTGCCAGATGCCTTACGTGCCGAGCTCAAAGAACTGTGGGGATTTAACAACGTTTACAGCTTATACGGCACAGTAGAAGCAGACGTAGTCGCAACTGAATGTGTGGATAAACCGGGTGAAATGAACTTGATGTCAGAGCGCTTGTATTTTGAATTTATCCCAGAGAGTGAACTGGCAAAAGAGCGCCAAGACGCCAGCTACGTTGGCCAAGCCAAACCAGTAAGCCAAGCTTACAACGGCGAATTTGGTGAAATTATTATCAGTGATTTATCTCGCGATACCTTGCCGCTTATTCGCTACCGCATTGGCGACATTATTCAAATTCACCGTGCAACAGCAGCTTACAACATAGAAACACCAACAGTTAGTGTATTGGGTCGCAGCAAAAATACCGTATTAGTTTGTGGTATCGCCTTGTACGAAATGCAACTAAACCGCGCCATTCAACAATGGCTAGGTGATGAAGTGGTTGACTGGAAACTTACGCAAAATGCCAGCCAGTACAAATACAGCTACACGCTGCAAGTACAAACTAAAAACATTGAATTAAACAAACGTGATGCGTTGAGTTTATACATCAACTTAAGCAAACAAAGAGACGAGCTGCAACAAGTTGATTTAACCCAGCAAATTGAAGTTGAGCAAGTAAAAGCCTTTGAACAAGTAGAAGTAAAAGGCGACACCAAAGCACAACGTATCGTTTTATTAAATAACTAATTCTGACCGCACAAACAGAGGAAAAGATTATGAACACAGTACAAAAACACAAATTTGTTATTTTAGGTGGCGGCCCTGGTGGCGTTCAATTAGCTTATTATTTACAACAAGCTAAAGCTGATTATTTAGTGGTAGAAGGCGCGAATATTCCGGGTCATACCTTTACCTTATACCCGCGCCATCGCACGTTGATTTCAATCAACAAACGTTTTACTGGCAGTCAAGATCCAGAATTCAACATGCGTCACGACTGGAACTCATTGTTGTGTAACGATGAAAACTTCCGCTTTAAAAATTACGACAAACAATTTTTCCCACATGCTGACAGCCTAGTAACCTATATGGCTGATTATGTGAAGAAATTCGACATCAATGTACAGTACAATACTCGCATTGCTAATATCGACAAAAAAGACGGCATCTACACACTAACAGCAGAAAACGGCAACAAAATTGAATGTGAAGTATTGGTGATCGCCACAGGTATCAACCAACCAAATACACCAAACGTACCAGGCATTGAACACGTTACCCAATACCAAGATATGTCACTCAACCTAGACGAGTTTGAAGACAAACGTGTACTGATAATAGGTAAAAAGAACTCAGCATTTGAAACGGCTGATCACTTAACCTCAGCTGCATCGCTAATCCATTTAGTTAGCCCAAGCTCAATTAAAATGGCGTGGAAAACCCACTATGTAGGCGATTTGCGTGCAATAAATAACAATGTGTTAGACACCTATCAATTAAAATCACAAAACGCGATTTTAGATGCCGACATAGTAAAAATTGAAAAACAAAACGACCAGTTAGTTGTAACCTTTAAATACCACCACGCAGAAGACGAAGTAGAAACCATCACCTACGACAGCATTTTATGTTGTGCAGGCTTTAAGTTTGACACGTCAATTTTTGCCGAAGGCGCAAAACCAGAAGTAAGCTGCATGGGCAAATACCCAGCACTTAACAAAGACTTCGAATCAGTTAACAACCAAAACATGTACGTGGCAGGAACCCTAACGCACTCGTTAGACTACCGCAAAGCAACCTCAGGTTTTATCCACGGTTTTAGATACAACTCACGTGCTTTAGCCGATATTTTATTAGAAAAATATCAAGACCTTAGCATACCAACTGAGCAAGTAGCAGGCACTGCCGAAGCTATAACAGAGCGCATGTTTGCTAACGTAAATCGTTCAGGCGCACTTTGGCAACAGCCAGGTTTTATTGCCGATGCTGCTGTATTTAAAAATGGCGTATTCAGCTACACCCAAGGTTTACCAAAAGACTACCTAGTAGGCCGTTTTGCTGAAGAAAATACCGACGTATTTGTACTAACGCTAGAATACGGCGCACCAATTGTTGGCGACCCGTTTGCAGTAGAACGCATACACAGAGAAAACACAGAGCAAGCCGCAGAAAGCCAATTTTTACACCCAGTGGTACGCCACTATGTAAATGGCGAACTAAAAGCCAAACACGACATAATTGAAGACTTAGAAGCAAAATGGGTAGAGCCAGAGCACTACATTCCAATGCAAAACTTCTTCAATACACAATTGCCGCAACTACTTAAACAAGCACAAGCTGAAACCGCTTAGTTAAGTAACTAAGTTAACGTTTAAGTAAAAGGAAAAATCGGGGCTAGCTTAATACAAACATGTATAAAGTTTAGCCCCTTAAAATAAAGTCTAAACTTTGGGTTAGATATAAGGGTTTTAGTTTGTCGCAAATAAATGTGTGGAGTAGTGTATGTGGCAGCAAAAATTAGTAAAACATTGGTACTTTGTACTATTAGCCGCTTTTTACATTAGCTGGTTAATATACATAACAATGAGCAACAACTGGGGACTATGGCAAGACTACTGGGCCATGCCTGCAACTATGACCCTAGGCTCATTTATCGCAGGTTCAACGCCATCGGGCGGGGCAGCTGTGGCATTTCCAGTTTTTACTAAATTGCTAAACATACCGAGCGAACATGCCAAAATATTTGGATTAATGATCCAATCAGTAGGCATGACCTCAGCCGCGCTCTACATCTTTTACCGCAAAATAAACATCTTAAAACCTGTGGTGGTATACGCCAGCTTAGGCGGCTTTGTTGGCAGTTTTGTCGCAATAAATTGGATACACATACCGTCCGACATGGCGAAAATACTGTTTTCGAGCATGGTTTTTCTATTCGCTTGTGTGCTGTGGTTTTGTTATTGGCGCAGGCCAAATACGCAAACCCAGCTACCTTATACACAACACACCCAAATGGCTGGCATATTTATATTTGCCGGTTTTATTGGTGGCATAATTGCCGAAACCACAGGCTCAGGCGTAGATATATTAGTGTTTATAGTATTAACACTAAGTTATCGCATAAAAGAAAAAATCAGCATACCCACCACAGTAGTGTGCATGGCCATAAACTCACTTTGGGGCGTGGTAATGCACAACACTTATGTAAACGACACCCACATAATGTACGAACCTTGGTTAATTAGCGCGCCCATAGTCGCCATTGGCGCACCACTTGGCGCATACGTATTAACCAAACTGTGTCGCACCAAAGTAACCTGCTTAGTAACAGTATTAATAGCAATAGACGTAATTAGCACTTTTGCACTTATTCAATTAAACCAACAGCTTATATCGGCACTCGCAATAAATTTATTCGCCAGCAGCGCATTATTTTATTGGCTAGTTGTCCGCACAAATAAATTCCAATTAGGAGAAATAACAAGATGAACACAATAAAACATTGGCTAATTGCCGTTAGTTTAACAGGCTTACTCGCCGCTTGTGATGCCGAATTTGGCCATGATCACGAACAATACGAAGAAGAATTTCCAGACGTAACTTACAGCCCAGCCGATTCTACCGACACAATATTTGTTGCAGAAAGTGGCGAAACCTACACTCAGGTAGATGCAGCGCGCAGACAAATTCATGTAGACGCTGGCCACGGTTACAACCCAATAATCACAGGGGCAATACCACACTTGTTTGAAGCACCACTGATGCAAGATGTACAAGACTACATAATTCACAAAGACGAAATGGTGGTAATACAGCCAGCACCGGGTGAATATATTCATGTAATGGAAGGCAAACGCCACGGTTTTGACAAGCTAACAATTGCACTAACCAATACGCATAAAGGCAGCGGCGCACCACTACACACCCACACAGGTGAAGAAGCGCACTTATTATTAAAAGGTAAAATGATGTATCACCTAGACGGTGAAGAAGTAGTAGTTGAAGCGCCGTACATAATAAATATCCCTTCAATGGTGCCACACGCATTTATAAATGTAGACGACGACCCAGCCGAACTTATTGGTATATTCCCAGACGATAAATGGGAATACGACGTGTTAGACGGCGCAGTATTTGCCACCGCCAACACAGAGAATGGCATACAGCGCATAGAACTGAGCGTAGAAGACATAGAACAACTAAGAAGCTGGCACAATGCAGAAAGCGCACAAAAACGCATAAATGCTTACGAGCAAAATAAAGCACATATGCATGTGCACTCGGCAGATGGGCATAGCCATTCGCATTAGGTTAGTGAGAATAAACCCGTCGATTTTGGCGGGTTTAAAT
>NZ_JH767536.1:60722-116659 GCF_000281085.1 Catenovulum agarivorans YM01 | reverse complement strand
TAAATGATGGAATAAATGATGGAATAAATGATGGAATAAATGATGGAATAAATGAGCGCGAAATTCCAATTACTCAACAAGTGTGATTGGTAGGATTGTTCTGGTGGGTTTTAAGGTTTTTCTAGACTCATGTTGCGCAACGCGCTACACTCTCTGTATGATTAAATCATTTAGACACAAAGGACTAAAGAAATTCTTTGAAACGGGCAGTAAGGCGGGTATTCAAGCTAAACATGAACGTAAACTAAGAATGCAATTAGCCGCTATTGATACCGCGACCATAATTGATGATATTGATCTTCCAGGGTACAAGTTACATCAACTTAAAGGAGATCGTGACGGCATTTGGTCTATAACGGTAAATGGTAACTGGCGTGTTACGTTCGAATTTATTGACGGAAATGCGTTTATTTTAAATTATGAGGATTATCACTAATGAATATGCATAATCCACCGCATCCGGGTGAATTTATTTCCGATGTATACATGGAACCTTTCGGTTACAGCTGTAGGTTTGTCGCGAAACAGTTAGATGTATCACCTTCAACTCTTAATCGAATTCTTAAAGGCCAGAGTGCAGTTACGCCAGAAATGGCGTTAAGATTGTCTAAAGCTTTGGGCCGAAGCCCAGAAAGTTGGCTGACTATGCAAGATAATTACGATCTTTGGCAAGCTAAACAAAGTGTTAACCTAACTAGGGTGCAGCCTATCAAATTTGCTGTGGCGTAACGGGTATATAAAAATCGCTTTTACAATGGATGTGAAAGTTTTAAACGAGCTTTAAATTGTACTCGCTTTGACGATTGGCTTGGCTTCAGCCAAAAAATTATTATTGCATTTTAGTTAATCTAGGCTTAAGTTTATGAAATTATTAATTTAAAACGTATTGGAATGGTGTTAATAGACTCATTATTGAAAAATTCTATACGCACTTCTAATGATTAAGCTGTTAGCCAATATGAACCAAGGATAAATCATGAGTGATGAAAAATTACAATGCGGAATCGTGATGCCAATCTCAGTGATTGATGGCTGTAGTGAAGCCCATTGGGCTGATGTACTCGAAATTATCAATGAGGCGATTGATGACGCTGGCTTCGATGGTGAGTTGGTAAGCAATGCAGACGATGTTGGAATTATACATAAAAGGATTATTCAGAATTTGTATGAAAATCCGATAGTTGTATGTGATGTGAGTGGAAAAAATCCAAATGTTATGTTCGAACTTGGGATGAGATTAGCATTCGACAAGCCAACCATAATTATTAAAGATGACAAAACAACATATTCATTTGATACATCAGCTATCGAGCATATTGAATATCCAAGGGATTTGAGATTTACGAAGGTAGTTGAATTCAAGAAAAAACTGTCAGACAAACTAAAGGCAACATACAAAAAATCTACTGAAGACGAAAATTATACAACCTTTCTCAAGCACTTTGGCGAATTTAAGGTTGCCAAAATAGACCAAAAAGAAGTTTCCGGACAAGAGTTTATTATCGAAGAATTAAAAAGCATGAGGAGATCGATAAATAGACTAGATCGAATGGGGCGCACGAGAAGTGAATTTGATAATTTCATGGGTGATTCGGATATAGACATTTGCCTTGGCAGAGAATCTTCAACAAAAGTTAATCAGGCTATGGAGCTTCTTATTAATCATCCAGCAGTTAAAAATCCAGGACTTGTTGAGAGAGGCGAAGATCATTACCACCTGGTTGGAACCACCAAGGGCAATGTGGATAGCATGGAAATAGAAAGGGAAATAATAGAATCGATCGGAATTGAAAATGCAAAAGCAAAAAATTTGAGAAAACGAATAGTCCCTAAAAACAATGGCTAACAAGGCGCTGCAAGGGAGTTAACTTAGCGCCTTCAGCGCCGGACGCAGCATAGCTGAGTCGGTTATTGAGGCGTTAAATTTTTATTCCGTATTTAAATTGAGTCCCCTAACTAGCTTTAGCCGGCATTAAATATCCTAGAGCCCAACTTTCGCGTGAGGCACTTAGCTTATATTTTTCTAACTGGGTACTATTAAATGAAGCTACTTCATCAAACTAGCAAAACCCCTTTGCCAGCGATTAATTTAAGCAATACAATACTTTACACTTTGGGAATTATTCAAATCCAAACCAGCTAAATATCACGGATATCAAGGAGATTAGATATGGCTAAATTTTTAAATACCAGTGCAACAAATTATTACCTTGAAGAGCTAATAAAAAACGCACAAGACAAACTTATTCTTATCAGCCCATTTTTAAAATTAAACGATCGCATTAAAGAACTGCTCGAAGACAAAAATCGTCTTAAAATTGATGTTCGCATTGTTTATGGCAAAAGTGAGTTGCAACCAGAGGAAATTAACTGGTTGAAAGAGTTAACTTTTGTTCGTACTAGCTTTTGCAAAAACTTGCATGCTAAATGTTATATCAACGAAGAGTCTTGCATTATTACCAGCCTAAATTTGTACGAATTTAGCCAAGTTAATAATAACGAAATGGGCATTTTTGTATCGCGCGCTGACGACGAAGAAATTTATCGCGACGCAGTAGACGAAGCCCAACGTATTATTCGTATCAGCGACGAAATTCGTATCTCGTTAGAAAAGGTTAAACCATCAGAAGAGCTAGCCAACGCAGTTGAGAAAACTGAGCAAACCGAAGAGCCAGCAGCAGATAAGCTTTCGTCTTCCAAGTTGGCTAAACAACTTGGCTTAAAAACAGGCGATTTTTTAGATAAATGCATTGAGCTAGGTTATTTAACCTTAGCGGATGATAAACACCAATTAACTGATCAAGGCAAAGTTGCAGGTGGCGAATTTAAATTTAGTAAACGCTTTGGCGCATATTTTATTTGGCCAAGTAATTTGTCGGTGGGTTAATCTGATAGCCGCGTTGTTTGGGGTTATCTGCCCTAAACAACACTTTGGTGCAATTGAGCTTGCAAGTTAGTTTTAAGGAAGAAACATGAGTTGGTCACTTATCTTATTATTCATCATTCTGTGCATTGTTTATGGCATATTGTTGGGCTTTTTAAACAGAGGTAGACGTTATCGTTATACCAAAATTGGCCCCTTATTTACTGCTGCAGAAAGGTCGTTTTTAGGTGCGTTACAACTTGCATGCCCAAGCCATGTTGTAGTTATGGGCAAAGTACGAATTGCCGATGTGTTAAAGCCAGCCAAAGGATTAGGACGCAAGCATTGGCAAATAGCTTTTAATAAAATATCAGCCAAACATTTTGATTTTGTTTTATGCGATGCCAATGATTTGTCTGTTATCGCAGTAATTGAATTGGATGACGCTTCGCATAAAAAAGCTAAAACCCACTTGCGTGATGTATTTGTAGAATCAGCTTGCGAGTCTGCTGGCTTAAAACTTCATAGATTTAAAGCTAGAGCTAAGTATGCAGTGGATGACATTCGCAACCAACTATTTGTTGCTGAAGAGTCAGTAGTTACCCCAATGGCAACTGATGTTCAACAGCCTTCCTTTGATAGCCCAAGCAATAAAACTTGCCCAAAATGCCAGTCGCAGTTAATTACTAAAACTGCTCAGCGTGGCAAAAATAAAGGTAATGAATTTTTGGCTTGTAGTGCCTTTCCAGCTTGTCGGTATATCGATTCATAAAAGTAATTTAAAATTTACTTTTATCGGCTTTAAATTAGTTTCTATTGTAAAAGTAAACTCTATTTTACTTTTGTTTAATAGTGGTAACGCAGTTGTGCTATCAAAATTGTTTCGTTTTGATATTTATAAACAATTCTGTGCTCATCATTAATTCTTCTAGACCAATAACCTGAAAGGCCATGTTTCAATGGCTCTGGCTTTCCGATACCTTCATATGGTTCACGTTGAATGTCTTTTATAAGCGTGTTTATTCTTTTGAGTATCTTTTTGTCGGTACTTTGCCAGTATAAATATTGTTCCCAAGCTGTTGTCGAAAACGTTAATTTCACTCAATTAATTCTCTTTCTGTACCATTACCAGCTTCCAACTCAGCAATAGATTCTAAAAGCGCTCTAGCGTTGGCTGGCGATCTTAATAAGTATGTTGTTTCTTGCATTGCTTCGAAATCTTCTAAAGACATCATTACAACTGGGCTTTCGCTTTTTCGGGTAATTATTACTGGTGCATGATCTGCGCAAACTTTTTCCATTGTTTTTGCTAGGTTTGCTCGTGCTGTGGTGTAGCTAATCGCATCCATAAAAATATCCTGTACTTAATTCTGTACCACTGAGTGTAATTAAACATAACAAACAAATCAATAAGGGTTAAAAAGTTTGGCTGCTTTTGTTTTACTGATCCCTTTTTATTCACCCTTCGTAAATTAACACATCTATCCACAATTAAGTTTTTGTATGCAATTAGGTGTGTTTCCATTGCCTTTGGTTTTATTTCCTAAAGGCGTTACTCAGTTAAAAATATTCGAGCCTAGGTATTTGCGTTTAGTTAAGCAGGCGGCGAGTGGGCAGGGTTTTGTGTTGTCTACTTATTTGCCGGATGCTGATTTTAATACGTCAAAACTTGGGGCTTGGGTTGATATTGTCGACTTTGCCCAACGTGACGACGGCTTATTAATTATTGATATTTGTACGCGTGAGTTGGTGGAAATTTCTGATATTAAAGTTGAGGACGACGGTTTACGTGTTGCCAAAGTTCAGCCAGTAAACCATTGGCCGCAGGCAGATTTGTGCAGTAAATCGCGCAAGTTGTCACTTGCTCTACAAGAAATTCACCGCAGTATGCCTGAGTACGCCAAAATGTATGCAAAACCTGAATTTGATAATCCTACCTGGGTATGCGCACGTTTTATTGAGCTTTTACCCTTGCCAGTTGAAAAAAAGCTTGAATTTTTATTGCCTAACAGTTTTGATGATTGCTTGTCGTTTTTAGCCACTATAATTAATGGTGAAAACAAAAGTGATCCAATTACTGAGCACCCGCGTAAATACAGCTAAACGTGAGTCGATTGGTGATAATTTTTTATGCTGCAAACATCAAATGGCAATATGAATCAAAGCCAAGTGGAAAACAAAAGGTCGATGCTTACACCAGAGCAGTCGGCTGAACTCAAACAATGGTTAATTGCTGTTGCGCTTAAGCGCGACAAAAAAAGCTTTGCGCTGCTGTTTAAAAGCTTTGCGCCCAAAATTAAAAGCTTTGGTTTTAAGCAGTTTAATTCGGAGGCGTTAGCTAACGATTTATTGCAAGAAACTATGTCGCTTGTATGGCGCAAAGCGCATCTATATAACGCCGACAAAGGTGCGGTTACCACTTGGGTGTATACCATTATGCGTAATTTGTCGTTTGATATGTTGCGCAAAATGCAAACCAATAAAGAAGATTGTTTAAGTGACGATATTTGGCCAATTGTCGACGCACACGCAGCCGATGTTGACACCGAAGAATTTGCCGACCATTTACTTAAACAACAACTTGCCAAATATGCTGATGCTTTACCAGAGGCGCAAAAGCAGGTGGTACGCGGCGTTTATTTTAATGAGTTAACTCAAGAGGAGTTGGCACAGCAGTTAAATATTCCGCTTGGTACGGTTAAATCGCGTTTGCGTTTGGCCTTGGGTAAACTTAGACAACAAATTGAGGAAAACTCATGATTAAGCATCATCCAAAACATGAGTTGTTGGCTGCGTTTGTGGCTGGCGAACTTCCAGCAGCTTTAAATATTGCTATTTCTGCTCACGTTGAATTATGTGACGAGTGCCAACAGGCCATTACTTTGTTAACTCAAGCAAAAGCTGATGAGGTTTTTAGCATTGAAGACGAGTCGGTTTTTAATAATGTTGAAGTGGATTTAGACGACGACTTTGAAGATTTAATGATTGCGCAAATTACCAGTCAAAAAGGTGATTATGTAGATGAAGAACCAACTGTTTGCACAGTTGAGTACGCTGGTAAGCAGGTTAATTTGCCGCGCGCGCTAAATTCAGTTAATTGGGCTAAGTTTCAAGGTGTGGGTAAGCTTTCTCGTGCTCGCTTAGATTTAGATGAAGGAACTGTGCGCAGTTATTTGTTGCAAATTGGCGCGGGTGGCAGTGTGCCTATGCATACGCACAAGGGTTATGAGGTAACTGTGTTGTTAGATGGCTCGTTCGAGGATGAGATGTGCAGTTATTCTAAAGGCGACTTTATTTGGTTGGATCAGAGTTTTACCCATAGTCCTGTGTCTAACGATGGGTGTTTGTGTTTAACTGTTGCGGATGATGCGCCGGTATTTACCCAAGGTTTGTCGAAGTTGCTTAATCCGATAGGAAGGTTTATTTATTAGGTCAATGCTAGCCCGTTCAGGTTTGCCTTAGACCATGGTTTTCGAAAAAACGCTACGAGTACGTCCATGTAAGCTCGCAAACGGCGTCAATGCCGATTGAAGTTTTTCTCAAACCATCGCTCTAATGCGAACCTTCACTATGTGTTCTAGTTTAGCGCTATAGTGGTAGATCGTTCAGGTTGACCTTAGACCATGGTTTTCGAAAAAACGCTACGAGTACGTCCTTGTCAGCTCGCAAACGGCATCCATGCCGATTGAAGTTTTTCTCAAACCATTGCTCTAATGCTAACCTTCGCTTTGAGTGTTATTCCTTTTATGGCATTCAATGTTATTGAGGATTTGCAGGCAACTGAAAGCTGAGAGCGTGAAAGCAATAATGAGAGCAAAGTCTCTTTTTCAGGGATGAAAAAGCGAAGCGTATAGGGATATATTCACAGCGTCTTTGTGACGATTATGCTTTGATGCTCCGGAAATCAACAACGAAGCCATTTACCCCGGGGTTCTATTACATGCAGCGTTGGTAAAGCTAATTACGTTATTTTAGGTGGATTATGGACAAGAACTTGGTTGAGAATTTTGTAAAAGTTTATCAGTCATTATCAAAGGATAACCTAGAAACCTTGGCGGATATTTACGATGCCAAGGTTATGTTTCAAGACCCGCTGCATATTATTTCGGGTCTTGAAAACCTCACTCAATACTTCGCTAATATGTATGAAAACGTGCAGTCTTGCCGGTTTGAAATTGAATCAAGCCACTTCGCTGAGCAGCAGATTTTTTTGTATTGGACCATGCATTTCCAACACCCCAAACTTAAAAAGGGCCAAACCATTTTAGTTGAAGGGCATTCTCGGCTTAAGTTCGTCGGCAATAAGGTTATTTGCCATCGCGACTACTTTGATGTCGGCGCTATGTTGTATGAGCATGTACCAATTTTAGGTGGTTTTGTCCGTAGCATAAAAAATAGAGCTGCGGTTTAAATCTTTATTTGATCTAAATTCTAACCCCCATCGTATCAACCTATTATTTAGCATAACCTGAACTCGGGATAACAAGTTAGCTGGCGCACTGAATCTATTAAACAATAGAATTATTCCAGTTCTAGTGTGATATTTTTTCTTAGGACAAGGCGAATTTGCGTACGTAATAGCTGGCTATTACTAGCGAATTCAACGTAGTTATAAGGAAAAATAGCCGCTAGAAAGCAATTTGTTATCCCGAGTTCAGGTTATATATCAGGTAGGTGTAGGTTGAAATCTATATTAATCACTGGTGCATCATCAGGCATTGGTAAAGCACTGGCTTTGCATTACGCTGAACAGGGCAACGAGGTGTTCGCTGGTGGCCGTAACAAACAAAGGTTAGTTGAGCTTTGTTTGCACCGCCCAAACCTTCATCCTTTTGTCTGTGATTTAACCAACAGTAAAGAGATTAAATCAGCTACTGATAATTTATCTCTACTTGATATTGTTATTTTAAACGCGGGCAGTTGCGAGTATATCGACAACCCAATGCAATTTGATGGTGAGTTATTTGCGCGGGTTATCAATACAAACTTAATTTCTGTTGGGTATTGCTTACAACACCTATTGCCACTGATTAAAAAAGGTGGTCAACTTGTGTTGGTAAGTTCTAGCGCGCAGTTTTTACCTTTTCCAAGGGCAACCGCTTATGGTAGCTCTAAAGCTGCTTTAACCTATTTGGCGCGTACTCTAGAAATAGAACTAAAACCACATGGCATAGGCGTTAGTGTGGTTCACCCTGGGTTTGTTGAAACACCACTTACTGCAAAAAATGATTTTGATATGCCAGGCATTATCTCGGCAGAACAAGCTGCACAAGCTATAGTTAAAGGTATAGCTGCTGGCAAAGCTGAGATTAATTTTCCATTCGCTTTTATTTGTTTTCTTAAGTTTTTTACTCTGTTGCCGCGTTTTGTATGGCAAAAAGTCGCTCAAAGGATGACTGTTTAATGAATCAAGCTTCTCGTAAGAATGTTGCTATTATCGGCTCAGGTATTTCTGGTTTAACTGCCGCTTATTTAATTAGCCAAAAGCACCAAGTTACTGTGTTTGAGCAAAACGATTATATTGGTGGCCACACTGCAACTAAAGAAATTGAATACCAAGGCGAAAAACATGCGATAGACACAGGTTTTATCGTGTTTAACGACCGTACATATCCAAATTTTTTAAAGCTGCTGAGTAAATTGGGTGTAGGTAAACAGCCTACTGAAATGAGTTTTAGTGTAACGAATCATTTTAATGGGCTTGAGTACAATGGTAATAATTTAAACAGTTTGTTTGCCCAGCGTCGTAATATTTTAAATCCTAAATTTTGGTGTTTGCTTAAACAAATAGTGCGCTTTAACAAACAGTGCAAACGCTTGTATGCCGGCTTAGATGAAGGGAGCGAGTTGCCGCTTGATCATACCTTAGGCGAGTTTTTACAAGACAACCATTTTTCTGACTACTTTAAACAAAACTACATTTTGCCTATGGGCGCGGCTATTTGGTCTACTAGCTTAGTTAAAATGGAAGCTTTTCCGCTGCGCTTTTTTGTTCAGTTTTTTTATAACCATGGTTTGTTGAATATACAAGACCGACCACAGTGGTATGTTATTCCAGGTGGTTCGTACCAATATATTCAGCCCCTTATTCAAGGTTTTAAAGACAATATTAAGCTAAACGCGGGTATTAAATCTGTTCGTCGTAATTTTGATAAAAACGAGCAGGGCGTTGAAATTGTGTTTAATTCGGGCGAGGTGCAACACTTCGATGAAGTGGTGCTGGCTTGCCATTCTGATCAAGCTTTGGCTTTGTTAGAAGATGCAACGGTTGCTGAGCAACAAGTGTTATCCGACATTCCATATAGTGCTAATCAAGTCGTGTTACATACAGATACTTCGTTGTTGCCTGAGCGCAAATTAGCCTGGGCTAGTTGGAATTATCAAATTGGTTTATCCAGCATTGAAAGCGAGTTTAATCGCCCAGCTTGTGTTACCTACAACATGAATATTTTGCAGGGGCTAAAATCTAAACACACTTTTTGTGTCACCCTTAATCAAACTGAGCAAATTGACCCAAACAAAATTATTCAGCAGTTTGTTTATCATCACCCCGTATTTAATCAAACCAGTATTGCCGCACAGGCTCGCCGCAGTGAAATTTGTGGGCAAAACCATACCCATTTTGCTGGTGCATATTGGTTTAATGGTTTTCATGAAGACGGTGTTAAAAGTGCGTTGGCCGTGGCCGAGCGTTTTGGTGTGAGTTTATGATGGTAAGTGTTTATGTTGCTTAAATCAGGCTTGTACTCAGGCTTTGTTCGCCACCGCCGCTTTAATAAAGCTAAACATGAGTTTAGTTATCAATTGTCTATGTTCGCGCTTGATTTAGATGAATTGGATTTAATAGCGGATGAGCAATTTTGGTTTGGCAGACGTTGGTTTAACCCTGTGCGTTTTAAGCAATCAGACTATGTAAAACTGGCTCATTCAGATGCGCAAATTAAAACTGAACCATTGGCCCTGAAACAACGTATTAAACAGAAAGTTGCAGAGTTAGGCGGCACTTGGTCGGGCGATAAAGTGGTGATGTTGGCGCAGTGTCGTGGTTTAGGTTTGTATTTTAGCCCAGTTAATTTTTATTTTTGTTATGAGGGCGAAAACCTCACATGGATGTTAGCTGAGGTAAGCAATACCCCGTGGAACGAACGCCATTTTTATTTGGTGGATATGAAAAACTTGCAAGACACCGACAAGTGTTTTCATGTGTCACCTTTTATGAACCTTGATATGCGTTACGTGTGGCGAATTAATTTAAGCAAAGGCAAAGCCTTAGTGCATATAGAAAATCATGCGCAAGGCCATGAAGATGCAGCCGATGGCACTAAGTTGTTTGATGCGACTATGAGCCTAAAACAAACGGAAGTATCTGCGGTTAAATTATTACAAGCGGCGATAGCCGTGCCATTAATGCCGTTAAAAATTGTAAGTGCTATTTATTGGCAAGCATTAAAACTGCTTATTAAACGTGTACCTTTTGTACCTTATCAAAGCTGTGTATCTAATAAAAGACGAGGAGAAGCAAGTGGAGCGAGCGCACAATCTAAATATTAAAGCGGCTGATTCTAGCTTTGAACAAGGCCAAACTTTGGCGGGTTTAACCGGCTTGTCTTGGTTTAACTTAAAATGCCGCAAGCTGGTATTTTCAACTTTAAACACAATGCAAGCAGCTGGTTTGGTAATTGAAGAAGGCTCTGAGCGTATTTGTTTGGGGAACCAAAACAGTGATTTAGTCGCAAGCATTCGTATTTTAGACGCTACTTGTTATATGGATTTTGTCACAGGCGGCAGTATTGGCGCATCAGAAGCTTTTATTGAGCATAAATGGACTAGTAACGATTTAACTAAAGTTATTCAGGTGTTTGCTCGATGCCAGCAAGAGCTTGACCAGCTAGAAGGCAAGTCATCTCTCTTAAATAAAATTCAAAACAAAATTCTAAGTTGGAAAAATTCTAACACCCAAGCAGGGTCGAAACGCAATATCCTCGCGCATTACGATCTAGGTAATGATTTATATACCCGCTTTTTAGACGATAAAATGATGTACTCAGCGGCGATTTATCCAACCGCAAACACTAGTTTATCTGAAGCTCAAAACGCTAAGCTTAAAACCATTTGCGATAAGCTTGAGTTAACCGAGCAAGACCATTTAATTGAGATAGGTACAGGTTGGGGCGGTTTAGCTATTTTTGCTGCGCAAAACTATGGTTGTAAAGTAACCACAACCACCATTTCAGACGCACAATTTGCTTACGCTCAAAACAAAGTTGCTGAGCTGGGGTTATCCAAACAAATTACTTTGCTTAAACAAGACTATCGTTTGTTAGAAGGCAAGTTTGATAAGCTAGTTTCAATTGAAATGATTGAAGCAGTAGGGCATGAGTTTTTACCAACCTTTTTTAAAAAGTGTAACGACTTGCTAAAACCGAACGGCAGAATGTTATTGCAGGCGATAACCATTGCCGACCAGCGATATGATCACTACCGCAAAAATGTCGATTTTATTCAAAAGTATATTTTCCCCGGAGGCTGTTTACCTTCAGTATCTGTAATTGCCCAGCAGTTTGCTAAGTCCACCAATATGGTGATTGATAATGTGCAAGACATAGGTTTGGATTACGCCAAAACCTTAGCAGACTGGCGCGATAACTTTGAAGCGAATTGGCAAGAAATTGAACGCTTTGGTTACGACAACAAGTTTAAACGCTTGTGGTTGTATTATTTGGCTTATTGTGAGGGAGCCTTCCTTGAACGTGTGATTTCTACTCACCATATCTTAGCAAGAAAGTGAAAAAATTCTGGCTAGTTAACTTAGTTCTATTTCAACTTTGTTGGTTGTTGGCCGCTTTTTATCAGCAGCAGGCTGTTGTTTTTATGCTGCTGATAATCATTCTGCACTTCGTTTTATCACCAACAAAAAAATTAGATTTTAAAGTGCTGCCTGTGGCGCTTGCGGGCATGTTAATCGACCAAATATTAATGCAATTTGCGGTGGTGCAGTTTGTTGGTGAACCTACCGTTATACCAATTTGGTTAATGTCACTTTGGGTGATTTTTAGTTTTTGTTTAAACCATAGTTTGAATTGGTTGAACCATATTCAAGTTAAGTACGTAGTTTTGTTAGGAGCAACCTTTGGCCCAATCAGCTATTTTGGTGGTTTATCGCTTGGCGCGTTTGAGACCAGCACATCTCAAAACGTGTTTTTGCTTACCTATGCAGCTGTTTGGGCCATCTTTTTGCCTTTAAGTCGGTTTTATTGCCAACGTTTTATCTTAGAAAGTAAATCGTGCTGAAATAGACGCATTACGGCCATCACCCGGTGAATGAATAGTGCCGCTGCCGTCGCTGCTAAAGTCGTAGACGTATTCGTAATATTGGTCAAACAGATTATTTAGGTTCAGGCTGATGTCCAAATTATCCAATGTGTAATTAAAACTCATATGGGCTAATGTGTAGTCGCCGTATTGTCCACCTTCATTCGCTTCGTTTACGTAATAATCGCCTTGGCTATCAATATGTAACGATGCTTTAAACTGGTCTGTGATATAAGCATCTACACCAACTGAGGCTGTATACTCTGGAATACTTCTAAGCTCGTTGCCAATATTGCTCGTGCCAGCTTCGCCCGGGTTAACAATTTTTGTGTCAACCAGCGAGTAGTTAGCCCAAATACTCAAGTTGTCAGTTATTGGGTAAGACGCTGCTAATTCCCAGCCGCTGCGCTCAGTTTTACCTACGTTTACTGATGTGCCATCCACCAATACAAACTCGTCTTTGGCGTTTTGTTGCCAGCTTGATAATCTGATATTTAAGCCTGTAATTGGACTAAATGAGGTGCCAGCTTCCCAACCAACATTTTTTGAAACATCGCGACTGTTTACATCACCAGCTGTGTACAAAGATGAACCATATGGATGTTGGAATGATTCACCAAAGTTAAAGAATAATTGCCAGTTTGGCGCCGCTTGGTAAAAAAGATTTAGTTTCGGCTGCACAATCCAGCCGAAATCGTAAATGTCGCGTTTGTTTTGTGTGCCATCTGCTGCAATTTGGACAAAATCGCCAGCTAATTTGTCTGCTCTAATGCCAAAATTCCATTTTAAATTGTCGGTTAGCTGGTTTTCTACTGAGGTAAAGACGCCTGTGCTGTCTAGGCTGTAATCATAGTTGCGGATTACGTTGCTGGTGTCGCGAATACGGCTTTGTCCTGTTGTACCAAATCTTTGTTCTATTACATTTTCTTGTTGGTGCGATAAACCAGCGGTTAACGTCCAAGCTGAATTTATTTGATATTGCGCATTTAAATTTAAGCCGGTTTGTTGTTGGTCGTCATATCTATTTTGCAGAGAACCTGCTTGGCTAAAACGCACCCAGCGTTCACGTTCAAAAGTTTGCCAATAGGCATTTGCATCAATTTTTACCTGTTCGAATTGACTGTTTAAATGAATGCTATTGTGAACCGTTGTTTTATCGCCGCCATCCTCGCTTGCATAACTGGCTGATGATGTTGGGTTGGTACGTGCGGCTTCTTTAGATAAATAGCCAGGTGCGTCAGCATCAAAATGCGCATAACGACTGATAAAACCTAGTTTTGTATCTGCATTTATTTGATAAAACCATTTACCAGCAATGGCATAACGCTCTAAATCAGTGTTGTCGCGATAACCTTCACTTTGTCGGTAACCTAATGAATAGTTATGGGTTAATTTGCCTGTTTGCTGACCTGTGTAAGCTTGTAGTTCTGTGGTGTTATAGCTGCCATATGTGGCTTCTATCTGGGTTGTGTCTACATCACTGCGGCTGTTTATTTGGTAGTTGCCGGCAATATTAAAAAGCCCATAACGAACATCGCTAGTGCCTTTAAATGCTTGAATTGAGTCGATACCTAAAGAAAATATCTGATCCATTTCGGCGTAGCCTTGATGCAGGTTTGTCGCTATACCATCAATTATTAGTTTTGCATGTGGCGAGCCGCCATCACCATCAAACCCCCTGATAGATAAATCAGCATTTATCGGCCCTTGGTTGTAGCGTGAAAGTGAAATGCCCGGCAGTTTAGTAAACAATTCAACATTGTCGTCTACATGTAAATCTAACAACTGATCGCGGCCAATTATCTCGTAGCTGCCAGCTAAATTGTTTGGTTTGGCACCTTGGTATTTACCAATAACCACTATGTTTTCGGTTGTGTCATTGGCGCTTTGTGCAATTGCTTGCTGTGATAAAAATGCAGCCGATATCGCTAAACTAACCTGAGAAATTTTATATTTGTTAAACAACATTTTTTTGTCCTACTTTTTATTTGTGTGAATTGGCTGAAAATTGTGGCAGTAACGCGAGTTGCTGCTGGTCAAATTCAACTTGGTTAAATATCAATGGATAATAAAAACTGCGAAGCTCTGCATGAAAATCTCGCACTTGTTGTTGGTAGTTGGCGCTGGCAATCGCATCTGTGTTGGCTATGCGCGTCATGGCTCTTTGCACAGCTATGCTAGGCGACAATACACTTAACCAATTGGCTGCTTGGTATTTTAGTTTGGCTGCTTCTGTATAAGCTTTAGTAAGTTCAGCCGCTTGTTGGTCTCCAACTTGTTGAAAAGCGTAGTACCATTTCCATTCAAACATCTTGTTCATGCTGGTATGGTTTTTCCACTCAGGGTGAGTTTGGGTAAAGGCGTCGAATGTTGTTTGTGGTGGTAGATCCCACGCATCGTTCACGGCTTCGCGTTGCACCATTAATATGTCACCACCATTTGGGCTGGTGATTTGCTGCTCTATTACTGCATCACCAACTACCGGGATAACAAAAGCTGTGATTAACCAAATGCTGAGTAAAATGGACGCTAAACGAGGTGCAGGCGCATTTGTTTTCGCTAACCCGAAACAAATTGCCGCCCAAACAATTATTTGTGCCAAACAAATTAAACCAACTAAGATAATTTGCGAGATTGCTACTTGGTTAAATACTGCGGCAACCACAAAGGGGAGAATAAAAGTTAAAAATAGGCTGAGTGTTAACACAAGTGCGCGTGTAACCCATATTTTAAGTGGACTGGAAGCTGTGACTGTGAGTAAGTCATAACGGCCGGCTGCACGTTCGTTGGCAAAGAGATCGTGCAACAATAAAATTAATATCAGCGGCAGTAGCACACTTAATACAAAGGCAAAATCAAAATGGCCTGTTGCGGCTAATTCAGGATGGCCGATATCACTTTCATATATTTGCCCTTCCAGTGCTAACATTCTAATGCGGTGTTTCCACGGGTGGGTATCACGATTGCCCATAGCGGCAAACGCGAGCTGTGACGGCGGTAGATAAGTCAGGTGAAAGTTGTAATAGGCGATGCTGCCATAATCATTTTTGCTGTTAAATACAATTTCTTGTTCTTGCGCATCCGCTTGTAATAAGCGAGTGATGCTTTGTTGCTGTTTATTCGCTTCAATAATACCTGTGTACAGGGCAAAGCTAGTTAGTATTAGGGTGATGAGTAAAAGGACAAAAATACGCTTTTGTCTCAGCAAAAAGTTTGCTTCACGTTTAAGATCTTTAAGTGAAATTAACATTGACTTTTTCTCCCAACTAAACCGAGAAAAACAGCCAAGATAATGAGCCAAAACGTCAGTTGCATTAAGGCTAATTTGCTTTGTGTCAGCCTTTGCTCTGCATTGAATGGTTTAAACTCAAAGTTATTCAGTATTTGCCAGTTATTTGCTGACACTCTGGCGTTTTGCAGTGCCTGGCTGTCTTGGTAACGATTAATATCCGTTTGATAATTTAATTGTTCCGCATGTGCTTTATTGAGTGATTGCACAAATTCGTATCTAACTTGTTCTGCTTCGCGCAAAAACTTGTGATAGCTGCTGATATCTGTACCGGCTAATTGCATAGATAAACCGCGTATCGCTAGTGCAGGGGTTAACCATGCAAATAGTTGGTTGGTTGTGCTTTGCTTGAGCTCGCGCTGCATCTGCTCTTTGGCAAAAGTGTTGAGTATCTTGGTTAGCTCAGCTTCTGAATTTTTCGCAACTATGCCTCGAAAATTAACCGGTAAATCTTCAACTTTTTCGACTTGGTATTGCGCAAGCAAATTTGCTTTGAGTTGCAAAAACGCAGGATCTGCAGAGTTATGCCCGTCACCTAACTCGCGCAATTTGGCTTTTACTGCAAAGTCATTTTCTATTTTGCTCGGCTGTTCTACTAAGTATTGAGTTGTGTTGGCGGCAATTCGAGGAAGCAATAAACAAGCGAACAGCCAACAACAAATCAGCATGGCAAAACTACTGTTGTTGCTGTTAGTTAACGCCGATATCGCCACTATAAATAGTGTCCAAACTAATAGGTAAACTAAATAGCTCAAAATAAAAGTAACTATTATTGCGCTCGATTCGCCGTGACTTGCAGCTAATAGGCAACCCAAAATAAATGGACTTAAAACCAATAAATTAACACTAAATAATGCGGCCACTTTACCCAATAGTAGTTGCCAATAGCTTAAACCTTGCGCAAGCAAAAAGGACAGTGTGCCGGCTTCTGTTTCTCGGCTAATGGCGCTATAGCCGATTAAAATTAGCAGCAATGGGGCAATGGTTTGTAATACAAACGCAGGCGATAAAGGGCCAAATTCGGTTAATTGACTACTGTGTTGTTGATTAGAGAAGGTGGCGGAATTTTGTCTATGACCTTCTAAAAATATTGCTTTACCTGTGTATGAGTCTATCCCTGGATCTATAGTACTCAGCGGCGTTGAGTTTCTAAACAGATAATGGCCGTAGTGCACCATACGATGCGGGTGGCGGTCTGGCTGTTCAACAAAGGTTTGTTCAGCTTGCTGCTGTAAATGGGCGCGCTGGTGGTTTTCATCTGCAACTGAGATTGTGGTTAAAACCACTGAGGTTAACGCCATCACAATGGAAATGATAATAGTGACTAACGCCAATTTAGAGCGTCGCCAATAGCGCCATTCGTCATGCGCAATAATTAATAGGGTGCTCATGCTCTAATACCTCGAACAAAAGCTTTATGGACTGTTTCTGTATCTATGCTTTGATTGTGCTCAGCGTTAAATAAACTAATCAATTCACCTTGATGGAGTAAACCAATTTTGTTTGCGACTTGGCACGCACCATAGACATCATGTGTAACCATAAATATGGTGCTACCGGCTTGCGCGAGTTGGCTCATTAACTGATTAAATTCGTCGATGGCTGCTGGATCTAACCCTGAAGTTGGTTCATCTAAAAATAAAATTGGTGCTTGGCGTAATAAAGCCAAAGCAATTGCTGTTTTTTGGCGCATGCCTTTGGAATATTGGCTTAATTTGTTATGCCATGCTTGCGGCTGCAAGGATACTTGGGTTAATGCATCTTCAATTTGCTGCACACTTTGTTTGATATCCGCAAGCGATAGAAAATATTGAATATTCTCTATTGCGGTTAGATGCCCATATAACATGACGGATTCGGGTAAATACGCTATTTGTTTACGGCTGGTATTTATGTGTTGATGGACAGGTTTGCCCAAAATATTTGCACTACCTGATTGGGGTTTTAGTGTGCCTAAAAATGTTTTTAACGTTGTGGATTTTCCCGCACCATTACCACCTAACAGCGCAAATATTTGCCCTTGTGCCACCGAGAAATTAACTTTGTTTAAAACCAGTTGGTTGGCGTAAGCCACAGATAAGTTGTTTGCAGATATAACCGAATCTTTCATTTGCCTATTCTTTATATTGTTATGTTATAACGGTTGGATTATGTCATTTATTGTAATGTTATACAATAACATTGATTAAAGAGGGAAGAATTATAGAGGAGTGAACCAGTATTCACTTAAACACGTACACATACACAAGCGTTTTTACTGAGTTGATACTAATGAAAATATCTGTGTTTGTGTGGTTAACAGCTGTTGTTACCACTTCATTATCGGCGGAAGTGCCGTCACCTTTGCGTGATTTATATAAACATGGCCAAGGCACTATGCAGGTGTATTTTTGGAAACTGTATGATGCAGAGTTTTACCTACCAAGCAAAACCTTAGACCTGACTGATTATCCACAAGCGTTAAAAATTACATATCTCCGAGATATTAAAAAGAAAGATCTAATTGAAGCGACCAAAGAGCAGTGGCAACACATAGGTTTAACGCATGATAATCAAAACAACTGGTTGCAATTACTAGATGAAATTTGGCCTGAAATTACTAAAAACGACACGCTGGTTATTCGGGTTGAAAATGATGGCGCAAGCCAATTTTTTTATCAAAAGGTTGGTAGCTCAAATCTGGTTCTATTAGGAGATGTTGACGATAGTGATTTTGGTGAAAACTTTTTAGCCATTTGGCTTTCACCTAAAACATCACGACCTGACTTGCGCGAACAGTTGCTTGGCTTAGCTAATTTAAAATAGGGGGATTTATGTTTGGTGTTATATCAAAATTAACTAAAGCAGTTGCAGGTGTGAGCTCTGCAGTATTGCTGGCTGCCTGTTCAAGCAATATAAATGATTATGCAAATACTAACCCTGAATTGAAATTAGAAGAATTCTTCGATGGTGAGCTCAAAGCCTATGGCGTGTTGTTCGATTACAGCGGCAAATTAACCCGCCGTTTTAGTGTAGATTTACAAGCTAGCTGGCAAGGCAACAAAGGTACGATAAACGAGTGGTTTGAGTTTGACGATGGCGAAAAACAAACGCGAATATGGCAGTTAGAAAAACTCGACGACAATTCATACGTAGGCACTGCAGGCGATGTAATCGGCAAAGCTTATGGCGCTACCAATGGCTCAGTTTTGCATTGGCGCTATGTGTTAGAAATTCCTTACAACGACAGCACTATGCAAGTAAATCTTGATGATTGGATGTATCTGGTTGACGAAAAACGCCTATTCAACAAAACCGATATCATTAAATTTGGTATCAAAGTAGGGGAATTGGTGTTGTTTATTGAGAAGGTTTGAACTAAATCCAATACGTGCATATTGTGTAAATACCGTTAAAGTAATCGTTATGTGTTTAATGATTGCTTTTTCGGTCAATGTTTCATTCTTCTGTTAGTCAAAAATTAGCAACTATGTGTGCTGATTTAATAAAACAGCATCGTACCTTAAAATTCACTCAAACTGATTTCGCCAAAGCCGTTGGCGTGTCGCGCTCGACCATTCAAAAATTGGAAAGTGGTGAAATTGTTAAGTCTGATGTTTTGTTCGAAGCTCTTGTTGTTTTGGGCTTGCAAGGACAGTTTATTCAGTTGATGGATGATTTGACGCGTGAAGTAGGTGGCTCAAGTGTTAGGCAGCGCAAACGCGAAAATGTCAGGTTGATCAATGATGATTTCTGAATGTTATGTTTTTATTGATGGTTTAGAAGAGCAGCCTGTCGCGTGCGGCTTTTTTTGTTATAACCCTGTAAAGGGAATAAAGGTATTTTTGCCTTATTTGATTTAAATCAACAAGCCGCTTGATATGCTACATTATTGAAGCTGATTTAATCTTTGGAACTAAAACATCCATTTTGCATAAGAGTTTGATAACTTGCGCATTATTGTCTTCGGTTTTGCATGAAACGTTTCTAACTTGGGCAATGCCGGCGGTTTCTATTAGCGCATTTTCTTCAAACTCTTGGTGGCTAAATTGTCCGTTACTTGAAGTGATCCGCGTTGAATCAATTTTGCTGGTTGAGCGAATTACCACACCATTAATTTCTTCAGTTGCTTCTTGAGCTGCTTTTTCTTTTGCCCTTTGTTTAAGTGTCGCCATAGAGTCAAACTCAGTTCCATACACAGTGACCTGTTTGGTAAGCTTGTGTATAACACGTTTGCCGTTATGGTCTTTTTCGTATTCTAGTCGAATACCTGAAGCCTGCTTTTGTTCTGCTTTCAGCCACTTTGCATCAGCTGCTTGAGGATAGACTAGTTGATAGTCTTGTTTTTGAGTATTTGCACAGGCAAAAAGAAATAGAGAAGTGATGATCACAACAGCTAGTTTAGTCATTATGGTTTACCTATTTGTGCACTTAGTTTGTCTTGAGTGTATTTGAGTTTTTCAACTACTTCTATCGAGTCTAATATTTCTAGTTTTTGTGGATTCA
Organism: Catenovulum agarivorans YM01; assembly: GCF_000281085.1. Taxonomy (GTDB): domain Bacteria; phylum Pseudomonadota; class Gammaproteobacteria; order Enterobacterales; family Alteromonadaceae; genus Catenovulum; species Catenovulum agarivorans. The sequence goes on along the minus strand of NZ_JH767536.1, from coordinate 96,710 downwards.
ATAAGTTGGCTTTTCTCAATAAATTATGAGCTTCGGTATATTCACCTTGGATTAATTTGACCATGCCTTGGTTATGTATAGCTGCGGTTTGAACCTCCAATTCTGATGATTTTTCTGCTATTTGCATAAATAAACTCATAGCTTGTTGGTAACGCCCTCGTTTGACATACTCTATCGCTACATCAATGTGTTGATCGCCTTTCATAAAATTAACTTTTACATTTTTTTTATGTGGTGATATTTCTTTGACAATCTGGTTGGAAGCTTGCTCAATCAACTTTGCATGTAAATCGCTTTCTTTCCGTAGTTTTGATTTAGCTTCACTTTTGCTTTTTTTAGAGCTGTTGTAAGTTGATTCGGTAAAGGTTTGCGAGCCAGCGGCTAACTGCTCTGTTGCATTTGACAGCGTATAACTGACTAAAATACTTTTAGTTAACTTAGCATGGTAAGTGTATTTAGTTTTGCCTTCTTTATCTTCGTATTTATCTTCCCAAGCGGTAAATTCATCGGGATTGATGACAACTTCACCGATCAGTGTAAATTCAGCAGGTGAAGCTAACTTGATGTAACCTTCTTTAATGATGTTAGCTTTAATAGCATTGGCAAGGATGTTACCAGTTAACTTGCTTGAGCGAGATAATAAAACCTTAGCCAATTTAGTACTTAAAGTGCCTTGGTGAACTCGAAAAGGGGCAACGGATAGTGAGCTTATTTTTACATTGCTTTCGCTTGGCATCACCATGGGTACATTAACTGGGCGCATTGAGCTACAGGCTGATAAGGTGAGTAGGACTAATGTGAAAACAGTATTACGTATAGCTGATTTGAGCATTGTTATTCCTTTAATACTTAACTAAATCAACGGCATAGTATCACGGAATTGTGCGAATTAGACTGATAATTATTGGCTCAACTCGAATTTAATACAAATCTCTGTGATAGCGTTCTTGTTCGCTCAGCTGTTGTTTGGTTTGTTCACCTAAAATTTCCAGCAAGGCTTTATCTACAGATTTACCCATACCTTCTAGGCTACCACACACATAGACGTCGGCTCCTTGTTTTATAAAGCAGCGAACATTCTCTGCTTGTTGGGTTAGCACTTGATAAACGTATTTGGCTTTTTCTGTGTCAGTAGCGTGAGTAGAGCGTGAAAAGACTCGGTCGACTCTAGTTAATACCCCTTGCTGTTGCCAAGCTTCCAGCTCTGTTTGCATATGGCAATCAAATTCAGCATCGCGTTCACCATAAATCAACCACACTGGGCCTGCATCAGCAAAATGACACCTTTGTTCAATATGGCCAATTAAACCGGCTAAACCACTACCTGTGCCAATGAGCAGCAAAGGAGCTTGTTCTGATTTAAGTTGGCATGCTGGATTTGCCCGTACTTTAACTTTAATCTGACTGCCTGCTTGGCAGCTTTGTGTTAAATATCCAGATGCTAAACCTGTAGTGCCATCGTCTTTAGTCAATAAACGAACAATCAGTTTTAGCTGATTATTTTCAACAAAACGACTGTCTGCACTGGCAATTGAGTAACTGCGAGGGGAGGCTAGTTGTTTGTTATTTGCTGGTGGTAACACTTCTAAAATATCACCCGCTTGCCAGCTGAGATTTGCTGCCGATAATTCAATTAAATATAAACCAGCGTATGGACTGCCGGTATTTAATTGGCGAATCTGTGTTACCGCAACATCAGAGTAGTTTGCAATTGAGTGTTGTGTTTGAGTTTGTGGTTGGCTGGCATCTATACAAATTAACGGCTCTATGGCTTGTGCGCCGCGCTCTGCTAATTCGGTAAAAACTTGTTTGCCAAATGCGCAAAAAGCAGGGTAGTGGCTATCACCAAATGCAGTCACCTTATAGTTAACTTGTTTTAATGCATTATTCGAAATTTTTGTTAGCGAGCGGATAAATGTACGGCCGTTGTCTGGCGCTTCACCGTCACCATAGGTACTGACAAATAAATGCACTTCAGATGCAGTTTGCAATTTATCTGCAGTTAATTGATTGAGAGGTAGCAGTATTGCGTCAGAAAGCGATGCGATAAAATCTTCGGCGTGTAAACGCGCTTGGCCCGTTTGGCTGGCAAAAGCGACGATTTTTGTCGCAGAGGCATTGGCTGTTTTTGGACGGTTTTTAATCCATAAAACCATTACCCAAACACACCATAAAAGGCCTAACACACAGGCTAGGCCGATTCGAAAATTATCCGACATATCTACTAGAGTGGTAACACTTCGAAAGTTGCTGAATAACCGCCTTGGCGTTTTGTCGCCGGTGCTTGAGCTTTGTCGTCTTCATACGATACTTCAATAAAGTACATACCCGCTTTTGGCCAGGTGACTGAAAACTTACCATTGGCATCTGTTTTTAAGTTAATTGTTTCTGGTTGGTTGCGGTAACGCATGGCGCCACGGTTGATTTCTACTTCAGCACCAACAGCTGGGCTACCGTCAATCAACATAATAAATTCAGCGCTTTCAGTTGCGTATAAATCGTTTGGATGTGTTACCGGAACTAACTCTAAACCTTTATTTGTAGGTTTTAATGAGTCTGTGCTTGGTTCACCCAAGGTAACAAATGTTTCAACTCGGCGTGCACTGTAAGAAACACGTAACTCTTTGGCATTTTTAGGTACAGCCGTTTCAAAGGTTTCACCTTCCGCACTTCGGCCTCTTCCAGGCCACATTTTGCGATTGCCTTCGTCATCTTTCCACATAGCGCGAATACCAGCTGACGCTGATGCAATGCGGTACGTACCAGCTTGCTCAAGCTTTAAATCAAATGTTGCGCGGTATTTGCCAGTTGCAACGTTTTCTAGCTCTAATGTTTTTCCGTTAGGTGCATAAGCGACTATGCTGTTGGTTCTGTAAGCTACGTGCTCTGGCACAAATAGTGTGTTGGATACAGCAGCATCAAAGGTGACATAGTTTTCTTCACCAGACAGAACAGTTTCACTTGGTTTGATCCAAGCTCTATGTGCATTTACCTGTGTTGTGGCTAACAACAAAGTTAGGGGTAATATTGCGCTTTGAATAATTTTTTTGTTTAACATTACTTAGGTTCCTTAATCATTCTGTTGCTGTTTATTTAGTCGCGGACAAACGCACTAAACCTAATTCAGAACTGCCTTCAACTGTTAGTGGTAGTTCACCGCTCTTTAGAGGCAGGTTAAGTGGAATTTGTAATAATTCACGGCCGCCCACTTCACGGGCTGCTTCTATACGCAAGGTGTATTGACCTGCGGGTAAGTTTTTAAAGGCTTTAGATAGGTCGAAATCGACAGTGTGCATGCCAGGCCCTTTGGTTGCACCTGTTATGCCGTCAATCGGGAACGACAGTTTACGGCCATCTCGACGCCACCATTGGCGTAAATCCGCAAGCCATTCTTCACCTTTGCCATTTTCCATTTCAACATCGTACCAAACGGCTATTTGGGTAACTTTGCGCTGGCCATCTTCCAACCATACAGCTACATATGGCTTGTGGTATTCGGCAACTTGTAAGCGCGGAATGCTAACTTCTAGTTGTAAATCTGATTTGGCAGATACTGCTGTTGTGGCCAGTGCACAGATTAAGCCGCAAAACAATTTCCCAATTTTCATTACTTTATATCTCCAATAGTTGTTATTTTCACTGTTAGTGAACAAAGGCTAACAATAAAATTGCTGGAGCCAAGACACCAAGCAAGGTAATAGGCCAAGTCATCCATCTGTGGTTTGCCTGACGGCAAAGTAAAATCAATCCAGATAGACAAAAAATCACACAAATAACGGCAAAAAAGTCGATAAACCAACCCCAAACAACACCTGTATCACGGCCTTTATGCAAGTCGTTAAAGTAGGCTATCCAGCCGCGGTTGGTGCTTTCATAGGTTAATTGGTTGGAATAAAAATCAACTGCCAACCAAGCGTCAAACCCAGGCCCAGCTTGAACTATGTACAATTCGTCTTCGTTCCATTCAGCTTTGGCCGTTGATGAAACTTGAATAGAATGTACTTGTGACAACCAAGTTTTGAGTGCTGTTGGCACTTTTGTTTGGTCACTTTCAATTGCCTGATCCGCATGCTTTTTTAGCCTTGAAACTAAAGTTGTTGGCAATTCAACTTCTAACAATTGAACATCTGGTGTTGTTTTAATATCAGCGGCATGATTGAGCGTAATGCCGGTAATAGAAAACAACAGCATGCCGACCAAAGCAAAAGCGGCACTGATCCAGTGCCACTGTCTAACTGAGCCTAAACTAAACTGCATTTATTTAGAAACTCACAGAAACGCTTGCCCAGAAGTTACGCGCTTTGTCTTTTACGTTGTAATCGTCGGCAAAGTTAACTTCACTGACCACACCACGACCTGTTAGGTACTCGTATACACCGTCGTCATTCAAATCATCATATGTGGTTGTGTACGAGGTAAAGTCTCTATCCAATAGGTTGTTAACGCGTAAGCTCACCATAACATTGTCATTAAGTGTCCAACGTGCACCTAAATTAAGTAATGAGTAGTTTTTGTAGTACAACTCGCGCTCAAGTGTTGAGTCGTAACCGCGGTAGCGATCAGAGCGCAATTCACTTTGCAAATACACATACAGATTGTCGGTGGCTGACCAGTTTAAGCTGATATTAGACATATGCTCTGCTGTGTTGGTGAGTGGTTGTCCTGCGCTTGGGCCACTTTTTTGTTCACTATCTGTCCAAGTGTAATTAGCGTAGACAGACCAGTTATTCAAAAATTGGTAACGACCGGCAATTTCGACACCTTGTAGTGCAACTTCGTCGATATTGATTTTTTGGCTATAGGTTTCGTATCCTAGTTGATCGTACTGACCTAAGTTTACACAAGGGCGCACACCTGCTGTTTTTTCACAACTTTGCACTGTATCACCACGGGCGATTTTATCTTCGAAGGTCGTGTCGAAGTAAGTGATGTTGAAATTGTTGTCGCCACGGCTCCAATACAAAGCAATTTCAGAGTTTACGCTGGTTTCTGGCTTAAGCTCTGGATTACCGGCAAATGGACTAGTGCCTTGGCCACCAAAACCTGTAATACCATCGTATAAATCTGTGGTTTGTGGGGTTTTATAACCTGTGCTGACACCACCTTTAATTGTCCATTCTGGTGATAAGTTATAAACCGCGTACGCACGAGGTGAAGTTTGGCTACCAAATACGTCGTGGTTGTCGTAACGAACACCGGCAGTTAAGGTGAATTTGTCTGTGATCATCCAGTTGTCTTCGGCAAAAAATGAATACATTTTTTGCTCTTGAATTGCACCGGCTTTGCCACTTTCTAAACCAAATACACCGTCTTGTAATTCACCATCAATCGCTTGTGCACCAAATACTAAATTGTGATCACCAGCTACGTTCGCCACTGGAATATCTACACGTAAATCATAAGTGTATTGGCTGCTATCTAATGGGCGAGCAGGGCGTGGTAAGAAAGTGTCTTCAGCTAACTGTTTACGCGTTTCTTCATCCATATCTGCGTAGTCGCCTGTGCCGTCATACATTTCTTGCAACAATAAACGCTCAGCAACGCTTAACGGCAAAGTACGGCCGTTATTTTGGGTATCTACATAAGAAACTGAGGCAGAAATAGCACCAAATTCGAAATCGCCTTCATAAGTTAACGACCACCATTCGCGATCAAATTCTTGTTCGGCTGCATAACCTGCACGTGGGTTAACACGGCCACGGCTGTCTTGCCACAAACTTTCTATGCTGTCTTTAGTGCCAAGTGGATAGAGAATTTCACCTGTATCTATGTCGAACCTTGGAGTGTTGTCATACTCTTGGTGAGAGTTGTCGTAGTCGAACATTAACTCTTGGCCTTTAGCTAGAGTGTAGTTTAGGCTAAATCCGTAATGTTCACTTTTATTGTCAACGGTACGACCGCCACTACCAAACCCGAGAGAGCGCACATGTACGTCGCCATTTGGGTCAACTGCAGGTGAAAACTGTGGTGATGAGGCCTGTTGCTCATAAACACTTGCTCGTACACCTAAACTTAATACATTGGCAATTAAAGGGCCTTGTACGGAAAAATCAGTCGTGATGTCGTCACCAAAGTCATCATTTTGTTGCAAACTACGACCAAAAGTAATTGAACCACTCCAGTCATCTGTATGTTTTTTGGTGATCACATTGATAACACCACCTAATGCATCTGCACCGTATAAGGTTGATGCTGGTCCGCGAATTACTTCAACTCTATCAATTGTATCTACCGGTGGCAGGTGATTAAACGCGTTGCCACCAAAGTTATTTGGATAAATATCACCATGGTTGTTTTGACGTTTGCCGTCAATTAATAATAAGGTATATTCGCCAGTTAGACCACGCATACTTACGCTGCCTTGACCCGTTTTATCTCGGGTTGTGCCTATATCAATACCTTCTTGGTGTTTAACTGCGTCTAACAGGTTGGTGAATGAAGATAATTTAATATCTTCGGCAGTGATGATTGAAATACTCGCAGGTGCCTGCGTTAATTTTTGCTCGAAACCCGTAGCTGTCACTACGATAGTTTCCATTTGTCCTTCAACATTTTTTTTGCTTTGGTCCGCATGTGCGGTATTTAATGAAGCTACTTGCATTGCAACAAGAATGGCTGACAGTTTTAACTTGGTTTGCATATCGCCCTCAATATTATTTGAATAATTTGTGATCCCGAATTTGAATTTTGTTGGTCGTTGGGATTAATTTGCGCGGCATTCTATAGGAAACTTATGAAAGGTGGAAGTAAAACTGAGAATTATTATCATTTTCAATATTGATGTTGGTGGTTTATTGGTTTGCTTGATATAAATAAGTTGTATTTGTTATATTTTTTAGCGAGTTATGTGATCAGATAGGGTTAAGGTTAACAAGGTTGAGTTGGGGCTTAGTTGCAACAACTAAGCCGTTTGAACTGCTTTATTCATTCCAGCAAACTTGGTTTCTACCATGCTCTTTTGCATAGTAGAGCATGCTATCTGCTTGTTTGAGGGCTTGTGCTGGGGTGATGTCGTTATTTGGAACACAGATAATTGCGCCAGCGCTAATGGTTACTTTTTCGTGTGGGCTGAGTTCATGTTCTATGTTTAAGCTTTCGACCGCTTGGCGGCAGTTATCTAAAACAGCTTTAGCGCCGTCAATGTCTATGTCGCCAATGACAACTACAAACTCTTCACCACCATATCGCGCGACAAAATCGCGAGGGCGTTGTAATTGTTCATTCAGAGCTTTAGCAACCTGAGTGAGCACTTGGTCGCCGGCGGCATGGCCATAGTGGTCGTTATATTGTTTAAATTTATCTACATCCAACATAGCAAGAACTAAGGGCTGTTGGTTACGCTGAGCAACTAACCATTCACCTTCAACTTGTTCGTCAAACTTTCTGCGATTGGCAATGGCTGTGAGTGGGTCAACGTTTGCAAGCATTTCTAACATAATGCATTGGCGGGCTAGAGTTAAATGCAGTTTTACCCGCGCTTTTACTATACCTAGGTGAAATGGTTTGGAAATATAATCACAAGCCCCCAGCTCAAAGCCTTTTTCTTCACTTGAAACATCACCTAGCGCCGTAATAAATATCACAGGAATTGAGCGGGTGATCTCACAGGCTTTGAGTTGTTTGATAACGTCAAAGCCACTTTGGTCTGGCATTACTACGTCTAACAAAATAATGTCAGGTTTAAGCTCTTGTGCTTTTTCAATTGCGGCTTTGCCGTTACTGGCTAGGGTAATTTGCGCTTCGGCTTTGAGTAAGTTACTCAATACCACAAGATTGGACTTTTCATCGTCGACTATCAGTATGCGTAGTGCTGGGGTTATCATAGCTTTATCTCTTTAACTGCATTGATTTAAAGTTAATTCACATAAATCGCTGGCAAGTTCGAACTCAATTTCAGAAACAAATTCAGAAATTTGTTTCACTTGCTCAGCAAACTCGGTATTTAAGCTGCTTTCTACTACCATAGGGATTAATTCTTCGGCGGCAAAATCGGATTTTTGTAATAAAGGTAATAAAGTTTGCAGCTGCTCTTTTAACGGCTTTGCTAGTTGATCTACTTCTTCTGTCTGGGCTTTATTAGACTTAAGTATATAGCTTATGGCGTTGACTATTTGCTCAAGTTCGTTACACACTTCTTTGAGGTTTGCGTAAAAATCTTGATTCAGTTCTATTTGGCTTTCAAGTTTGGCACATTTTTGTGACAGACCGAATGCACCTATATATGCACTGCTCGATTTTAAGCTATGTACTTTTATAAAGAGTGCGTTGCAATCATCTTTGCGTTTTAAGTTCAAAAAATCAGCAGCTGACTGTTGATGTTCAGTAACAAAATCATCAACCAACTTGCAATATAACTTACGGTTGCTTTGGCAGCGTGACAATGCTTTTTCGACTTCAAGTTGTGGGATCCAACTTAATGCCTCTAAAAAATTATCAAATTTTGTATGTTGTTGCGATGGCGCAGTTTGTTGTTTATTGATTTTTTCCGCTTTTAGCCATTTGAGCACCACTTCAAACAATTCGTCTGGATTAATAGGTTTGGCTAAATGCGCATTCATTCCTTTGGAAATACACAAAGATTTATCACTATCTAACGCATGGGCTGTCATGGCTATGATAGGTAAGTTATCAAATTTAGGATTCTGCCTAACATGGCGCGTGGCTGTGTAACCGTCCATTTTTGGCATTTGGATATCCATTAATACAAGGTCGTACTCGTAAGTGAATATTTTATCGAGCGCTTGTTCACCATCTACAGCTATATCTATTTGGATATTGGTATCAGATAAGAAACCACAAACGACTTTACGATTAATGGTATTGTCGTCTACTACTAAAATTTTCGCTTGAGAAAAATCGAGTTGACTGCCATCCCATTTTGACGGGGCAGGTGAATTCCAACTTGAGTTGTTGTTTTGTCCCAAACTTTGTTGATGACATAAGCTACGTGAAATTCCGTCTAACAAGGTTTGTGGTTTAACTGGTTTTTCGACATAAGCGTCTATATGTATTGCGCCGGATTGTCTGCGCGCTTCGTCTAAATCGTACGCAGATAACAATAAAATTGCCGGAATATGATTTTTACCTAAATCTTGTTTTATTTGTTCAGCAGCGCTAATGCCATCTATGCCTGGCATGCGCCAGTCCATTATGATTAGGTCGTAATCGCGGCGGATTTCGCTGGCTTTTTTCACCATGTTAATTGCATCTTGGCCGCTGTCAGCACAATCAACATGCATGCCCAATTCACTGAGCAGTTCTACTAATATGCTTCTGGCAACTACACTGTCGTCTACCACTAAGGTTTTTAACTTGGTGTAGTCAATTTGATGTGGTTTAGCTTTTTTAGCATCTTCAACAACTTCGCATGGCATAGTAAAGGTAAAGGTAGAGCCGCGACCTTCTTCACTGAGCACTGAAATATGCCCACCCATTAATTCGACAATTTGTTTACAGATAACTAAGCCCAACCCTGAACCTTCAAACTCGCGGGTTAACGAATTATCCAGTTGAGAAAAGGCGGTAAATAGGCGCTTTTGGCATTTTTCTGATATGCCAACCCCTGTATCTGTGACTGAAAATTTAAGCAGAGCTTGATTGTTTTGGCGATCGGCTAATTCTATTTTTACGATAACATGGCCGCGCTGGGTAAACTTAATTGCGTTGTTCGCTAGGTTAACCAAAATCTGTTGTAATCGGTTTGGGTCGCCCATTACATAGTTAGGCACTTGGCTAGACAGATCTAAGATAAATTCTAGGTTTTTTTCAAGCGCTTTTAGCTCGCAAATCGTAATGGTTTTGTCTAAAACCTTTTGAATGCTAAACGGAATTTTTTCGATAGACAGTGAATTTGCTTCAATTTTTGAATAGTCGAGTACGTCGTTGATGATACTGAGCAGTACTTCAGCTGAATTTAATATTTTGTCGACATAATCTGTTTGTTCATGGTCGAGTTTAGTGCGTTTTAACAGTTGGGTTAAACCTATTACCGCGTTCATTGGTGTGCGAATTTCATGGCTCATTTTTGCCAAAAATTCTGATTTTGCTTGATTTGCAGCTTCGGCTTTGTCTTTGGCTTGGCTGAGCTGCTGTTCAGCTTCAACCCTGTGGGTGACATCGCGTGATATACCCAACAAACCCATTAATTCGCCTTGCTCGTCATAAAATGGCGCTTTTAATGTGTCAACTTTAATGGTTTTGCCATTGGGATAGACGGTCGTTTCTTGGCTGGTTTGTGTATCGCCGCTGTCGAATATTTGTTTGTCTTTTAATCTTAGGCGTTTAGCGGCTTCTTGATCTTTAAATAATTCTTCGTCTGATTTTCCGGTTAAATCTTCATTGGGCCGGCCGACCAGTTTGGCGAATGCTTGATTATGCGCTATGTATTTGTAGTTTTTGTCTTTGGCAAAAATTAAGTCCGGTGTTGCATTGAGCAAAGCATCTAGTAGGGATGCGAGTTTCTCTATATCGTTGGTATGCGTATTTATCGCCATAAATCCATCCGTGTAATATGCCTGCCCGAACTGAGTAAGCCGGGCAGGGGTTTATACCCTATAATTGGGCATATTATTATCTTTATAGTTCTTCGGTATTGATAGCAAACTCACCCGATTCATCAAGTGAAATAGGTACAACTTTGTGCACACTATTGATGTTTATTGGGCCAAAAATGTGTGGGTACAGTCCACCTGTTGCTGGTTCCCATTTCACTTCACTGGTGATAGCTTTTTTGTCTAATTCTAAAATTAGTGGCTGTTCAGTGTTTTTGTAAAACTTGTTGGCCACTCGGTTTAGTTGGCTTTTTGGACTTGCATGAATAAAGCCTTCAGTTTGTAAACTGTCGCGAACAATTTCCCCTGTGGCTAAACCTTGTTGATATTCAGCTTCACTCGACAATAAATAAATGTAAGGGTCCATCAAACCGTCGTACATGCGAATAAACATATTGGTCACTGCTTGTTGTTCGTCACCTTGATATATGTAATCCACTCGAAATTGACCAGTTAGTTGGTTATCTTCACGTGTTTGGCTCATTATGCTAATTTCGGCCAGTGCCAGCCAGTTGCTGTCGGTTAACCACACTGGAATGTCATCAAAAAAGATCCGACTGCCTTGTTTGCTGAATGAATATACTTCACCGACTTTTAAATTGTATTCTTGGTCTGTACGTAAAATTGAATTTACTTCTATTTTAAATCCCATATTTTTATTCCTTATTTATTCAACTGGCTCAACCCATTCAAACGATGGGCAACCTGTATAACCATGAGTTTGTGCTGGATCTAATTCAATTTTGGCCATAGTGGTGGCTATTGGCGAAAGATCATGCATGCCGTTCATTATCGCGTTATATAAAACTCTTGGATTGCCAGCAAATGCTTCTTCTATTTGTTGCAACATCAAACTATAAGCTTGATTAAACTTATGGTTGAGTGATTGTAAGTCAGGGTTTTGCGCATAAGCTTCATGTGTTGGGTTTTTCAGCATAGGGTAAACTTGTGCATAGTCAACGCTCATAGGCGCGCCCGTTGGTGGTAATTTTGGATCGTCATCTGGCAAATAGTGACGCTCAAAATACACTTGGCTAAATTTGTAAAAATGCGCTAAGTCTCTATGTTGGTCGTACTCGTTATAGTCGCCATCATACAAGCTTGCCGCGGCACCTTCCCCTTGGTCGATAATTTGTTCAAGTGCAGCTTTTGCTGAATCTATATCAGTCACTGCAATTGGTTTACCACCGCCGCGCCAAAAATAGGTTTCAGTTATTTGATTGCTGGTATCTTGGCTAAACAAGGTTTTACCGCACAATTGATATTCTTGGTTTAGCTCATCTAACTCTTTAATTATATTGTTATAAAACTCACCTATGCTGTAGCCGTCTACATCTAAGTCTTCAATGGCTTTTAAACTCATTTCAAGTGGTGGCATATCATCTGGGAGTTCTATGCGTCTGAATGTTTGAATGGTGTTTTTAGTAAATTTTTCTAAATTTATTGCAAACTCACGGCCTTTAAATTCTAAAGTGAGAGGGTATTTAGGCACATTGTCTTTGCCCAGTTTCACCTCACCACCTATAGACACTAAAGTATTGCCTGCCAAACATAAGTGGAGCATTTCTTCCATAAATACACTACGAATTGCATTGGCTGCATCTACGTTTGTGCCGGGATGAATCGAGAAATATGCTGTCAAATAGGGCGGCAATGTACTCAGTTCTAGCTCGATTGCTGTTTGTAGATCTTTTCGAATTTTGGCTAATTTTTCTTGTGCGTCCATTTTATACAGCTTCCTCTACTTCTGTTTGTTGCGCGTGAGCAAATACGTGATTATTTAGGTGAGTCGCCAACCTGATGGCCAAACTCGTTAAGGTTAGAGTTGGATTGACCGCACCTAATGTGGCAAACGAGCCGTTAGAGCACACGTATAAATTGTCGACATCAAATACTTTTAGGTTTTTATCAACCACACCTTTATTAGCTGATTCTGCCATGCGGGTAGTGCAGGCTGCATGATCCGCACGCCAAGAAATAGTTTTTAGCCTTGTATTGCTTGCGCCCATAGCGGCAAATATTTGCTCTATATCAGCCTGAATTTGTTTAATTCTGGGGTTAAAATCTGGCCCTTGTTCAAAGTCGATAGCGGTTTCAACTAAACCTATATGGTTGCGTTTGCTCGCATTGTATAAACGGTTGTTGTACTGGCTGAAAATTTCAATTAAAACATGCAGTTGAATTTTACTCTTACCCGTTATTTCGTCTTTGATTACGCTAAAAGGTTTACCACTTTGCATTTCTGTTGCTAAGCGCGTACCAATGCTGCTAGATGGGTTAACAATGATATATTTGCCCATTAATTGTTGGGCTTCGCTATCAAAGTGGCGTGAAACGAGTGTTGGGAAGTCCATTTCAGGCATTAAACCATCTGGATTTTCCGGCAAATCTGCTTCAAACATCATATAAGGGTGAGTGATAAGGTTGCGACCCACTAAATCGTGATCATTACCCACTCCATTTGGCCAATGCGCATCAATAGAGCGTAACAATAATTTAGATGACTCAATCGCTCCAGCAGCTAATATGACAGTGTGCGCATGCAGTTCAAAACTTTCAGTTTCTGAAATATTTTTGTCGTGAAAACGCACACCTTTTACTTTGTTTTTGCCTGACATAATCAAGCTTTCAACCACTATGCCTGTTTTAACCTCTAGGTTAGGGTAGTCTTTGTATTGCATCATGTCGTCGATATAGTTGGCAGCAACATATCGAGCACCAAATGGGCAATATTTACAAGTACCTGTAGTTTGGCAAGGTGGGTGGATTGAGCCAGACGCCGACATACCGTGACGAGCAATCGGCATATGGCTATATTGCAAATTCAATACTTTAAGCGCGTCTAATGCTGGTTTATCTTCCGCTGTGTACGGAAACGCTGGGTAAGGATAACCTTTGCTGCGAGGTACACTTGGGTCATGTGAGTCGCCAGACACACCGATATAATGTTCAGCTTCACAGTAATAAGATTCTAGCTCGTCATAATCAAATGGCCAATCAACTAAATCATAATTACCTGATAGTTTATTGATGTGTTTTTCTATATTGCTTTTAAGCTTAAAGTCTTCAGGTTTTAAACGGAAAGACCAGCCACCCCAATGCACAGTCGAACCACCGTACATCATCAACCTTGAACCTTGCATAGGTAAAAGTGTGCTGCCTAAACTTTCGTTTTCACCTGCGCTGTCTTTGGTTGGGTAAGCTTTGTCTTGGCAAAATTCATACGGCAGATTGCCAGTCACTAAGTAGTTTTGATGAGTTGCAAAGTCACGCATTTTTACTTTGCTACCAGCTTCTAGAATGGTAATTTTTTTATGCGGATCTTTTTCTAAAACTTTTTGCGCGATTGCCGCTGCGGCTACACCTGAACCGACAATGAGTACGTCCGTTGTGTTGTTCATTATGCTTCCTCAATTGTTCTGTAAGGCGTTTGGCCTTTAATGTTGCCACCACTAATAAAACCCAATGCGTTTTTGGCACCAAATGTTTTAAACCCACCAACTGCTAGTGCGAGCGTGATAAATTCATTAGAAACTCTTTGTCTGGCTCTAGCTAAGTGTGTTGTTGGCGGTTGTAAATTGGCGGATGGGTCGGTAAATAGCTTTTCGTACGCGGCTTGTTCTCCCAATTGATAAGTCAATTCGCGAATGACTTTAGCGGCATTTTTGTAGTCAGCGTAGTAGTTTAAGTCAATTTTTATCCGGTTTTGCATAAAAACCAATAATTGAGATTTCACACCGGTTTCTGGTACTGACAATTGCCAATAATCTTTTATTTGGCAAAAAAGCCGCCACATGGCTTCGAAAGTTCTTTGATCGATTTGCAGGTCGTCGTCTAAATACGGGTAGGATGTTTCCACATCGTAGGTTATTACGTTATCCATGGCGTTTCCTTGATTGGCCTATTATTTTTATATGCTCAAAGGATTTTAGCCAATAAAACGAAAGGCGCAACCGTAAATTTTATTTTACGCTGCACCTAAGGGTATGAAATATATAAATTATGCGCAATTTCGCTAATTAACTGACTTTGATTTTGTCAGAAATTTTTATCGCTGCGAGCTGCCCTTTGTTAATGGCTTGCTGAATATCACAAATTTGGTGACTACCCGGGTAGCTAATATAGTTAATGACAAGACTGGCGGTAACTTGCTCTAGTCTATCAAATATTGGAAAGGCAATTTCTTCTACGCCGGCCAGAAAGGGGCTAGGCATTCGAACATATCCTTGTTTACGAATTTGTGCAAAATGCTCATCTTTGTCGCAGGGAGTATCCTGGTAAGCTAACATGAGTTTACCGGGGCAACATGCGTCTAAATCAAAACGTGCACCAAGTCTTGCACATATCAACCAGTCCAACGGCGCATCTTTTTGCTGAATAACCATGGCTTTGTCTTTATATGCCATAGCTAAATAACAAGGCTGGCCTGTTTCAATTGCTAGCTGCTCCATAGTTGCTCCAGCAGAGCGGGCTAGGCTGTCAACTGGCATGTTGTCGAAAGCAACTTCAAATAGTTTTAAAGATAATGAGTATCGGTCATTTGTTGGGTCAAGAGACAAATAGTCGCGACGTTCTAAAACTGAGACCATTCTAAATATTTCTGAAACAGATTTATTTAGCTTTCCACCAATGTCTTTAAGGCGCAACCCATCGGGTTCTTTAGATAGCAACTCTATGATATCTAATCCTTTTTCCAAAGCTGGTGCAGTATATTTTACATCTGTTTTTTGTTGCTTTTTTTCTTTTTCCATAATCCTACAGCTTCTGCAAAACAACCCGTAATTGTATACCTACGGCATATGAAAAGTACTCTTTTCATATATGGCTTAGCTATATTAGGATAAAGTCATACTGATTAATAGCATTATTTGAGCAACAAGGGTTAATCGTTTAACTTTTGTTCATGTGTATTTACTTGTTTACAAATTTGTACGCCAAATCTGACAATAAGACTGATTTATAAGCTTATTCATCAATCAGCCAACCTTGGGATACGGCAATTTCAACTTGGGCTGTCATCCAGTTATGGATCTCTGGAAAATCGTTTTTAATAAAGGCGTGTGCTTTTGTAACTTGACTGCGTTTAACTTTTAGTTCGCGCCAAGCTTTTCCTTGGCTTTTTATGTTGTACATAAAAGGCAGTAATCTATCGACTGCTTTAAGCAATTTAGTTTCTGCGCTTGTGCCTGTTTCTTGCTCTTCCCATAAATCTTGCAAATTTTCACAGCCATTACCTGCATATTGTTGCAATCTAGCGACACAATCCCTTTCTTTGATATGGGCGTTACTTCTATCATTTGAATATAAAAAGGTATCACCCGCATCTATTTCACCTAAGTCGTGTACTAAGGCTAATTTAATTAACTTTTCATGACTAATGTTCAGCTGAAACGTTTCAGCTATGTTCCAACACGCCATGGCTAAGTGCCACGAATGTTCAGCAGAGTTTTCAACTCTAGTTTGGCCTTTAACATAGGTTTTGCGGTTAACTAATTTGAGTGAACCGAGTTCGTACAAGTAGTCAGTAATTTGTTGCATAGATGCAGGCATAATTTTTATTTTCCTTAGATGCTGTCAGGGCCTAGCGGTACAATACCAGAGGGATTAAGTGTTTTTATTGAATAATACCCTTGTTTAATGTGCTCAGCATTAACCGTTTGTTTAATGCCCGGCAGTTGATAGATTCTGTGCATATAAGCATGTAGCTTGTTATAGTCGCTAATACGCTTTTTATTACACTTAAAAATGCTGTAGTAGGCGAGGTCGAAACGAATTAGGGTGACAAATAATCTGATGTCACTTTCAGTTAAGTGTTCGCCTAACAAATATGTTTGATTCGCGAGTTTTTGCTCCATTGTATATAAGCCTTCAAACACATCTTGGTAACCACGTTCGTATGCTTGTTGTGAGCTTGCAAAACCCGCTCGATAGACGCCATTATTAATTTTGTCGTAAATATATTGGTTGATAGAGGCCATTTCTCCCGCCAAATGACTTGGGCGTAAATTGATATCGTTTTTGGCTAGATGAGTAAAATCGTCATTGAGAATTTTAATGATATCGGCCGATTCATTGTTAACGATTTTTTGCTCATATTTATCCCATAATACTGGCACTGTTGCTCGGCCTGTATATCGGCTGTCACTGTGGCTATAGAGTTGGTGCATATAGTTCTTTTGCATATTTTCTTCTGGCTGAGCAAATGCCCAGCCTTGTTCGGTTAATACTGGGTTTACAACCGAAACTGAAATGGCATGTTCGAGTCCTTTTAGCTTACGTAACATTAAAGTACGACAAGCCCAAGGGCAGATATAAGCGACATATAAGTGATATCTATCGGCGGGTGCATTTGCAACAACACCATCTCTGAAGCCGGATGATTGGCGAATAAAGTCGCCGTCTTCACTTTTTTGTTGAATTGGTTGCCAGTTTTCGACCCATTGACCATTACGTAACATGATAATTTCCTCTTTGCTTAAACTATTTTAAGTTTTGCATTTGAGGATTTGTGAAACAATATCTGTTATTGGTGTTTGTCTGTTACCTTATTTGAAACAATTCTCCGCGAGAAATTGGCTAAATACTTGTACTTTATTCGATAAGTGTTTGCGGTGGCTGTATAAAATATAGATTCCACCTTTCATTAATTCCCACTCAGGTAATATTCGAACTAACTCGCCTGACTTAATTTTGTCTTCAACTAAAAATGATAAACATAAACCTATGCCTAAACCTGCTTGAATAAAACTGGCGACTGCTAGTGTGCTATTGACGCGAACTTTACCTGACGCGCGTATTGATATTTCTTCTGCCTCTTTAGTGAACGGCCAGCTTTGACCACCACGGAAATTACTATCGACTACGAGTTGGTGATCTAGAAGTTGTTGTGGGTGCTCTATTGTCGGGTGTTGTTGTAAATACTCAGTGCTGGCGCAAAGCACTAATTCCATGTCAGCAAGTTTTTTCGCGATTAAGCTTGAGTCTTGTAATTTACCTATACGGATTGCTGCGTCGTAACCTTCTTCAACTATGTCTATGTAGCGATCTGACATGGTTATGTCGAGTTCGATTTCAGGGTAGGTTTGGGCAAATTTAACCCAAACCGGCGTTAGGTATTGTTGTGAGAATGCTTCGGCAGGCGCTGCAAGGCGCAGTTTGCCTTTTGCACCTGCATGGTCTGATTTTATTGCTTCGTCGAGTAGTTGGAATTCTTCGAGTAATGGAAAACACCTTTCGTAGTAGGCTTGCCCTTCGGCTGTGGTGCTCATTTGCCTGGTTGTTCTGTGTAGTAGGCGTATGCCGAGCTCACTTTCGAGTGATGAAACGGCACGGCTAACCATAACTTTGGATATCCCGAGTTTTCGCGCTGCGGCGGAAAAGCCACCTTCTTTGACAACAGCACAATAGGCCTGCATACAGTTTAGTTTGTCCATTTATCACCTTGTTTTGTATTTTTATTGCTGCTCGAATTCTAATGCCCTTGGCTCACCGCAACTCAATAGTTCGTCAATGCCTATTTGAATGCTGATTTTCTAAAACTTCACAAGGCAGGGAAGCCTTGTGGGAGCGACCAAGGATGGTGCACAGCGTTTTTAGAAAATTATGCTTCAAATGGGCATGTTTGTGCCAAACTTTTAGCGCGACTTGGCACTTGCATTCCACCTCATAAGGCAAATGGGGTATTTTTCACAAAATCGCTTTAAACCCGTCCTTGGGCCGCTCCCACAAAATATCCCTATTTTGTGAAGTTTTGTTCAAAACACGCCCATTCACCTTATTAGCATTTTTATTGCTGCACGAAGTTTCATGCATTCTGCCTACCGCAACTCAATTGTTCGACAATGCCTATTTGAATGCTGATTTTCTAAAACTTCACAAGGCAGGGAAGCCTTGTGGGAGCGACCATGGAAGGTGAACAGCGTTTTTAGAAAATTATGCTTCAAATGGGCACATTTGCACTTAACCTTAGCGCTAACAAGGGCATATTGCTACTGAATTGTATCTTTCTAAGCAACAGTCTGGTTATATTAAACTATATTGTTAATTTAGAGCGACGGTGCAAAAATAGCAAACAAGTCTTTATAATAGATAACAAGCGTAAAACATGACTAACACAACGCCATTAAAAAGCATGCAAAATTTTGCATTGCATTATTTACCGCTCATGAAAACACTCGGTGAACAAATGCAACAACACAACTCAAACATATGGCAACAATGCCCCTTCGACGATATGTTTGCCGCACATACTCAATGGCGAATTTGTTGTAATTTTATATTGCGTGGGTTTGCACCTTTACTAGATAAACACTGGCCTGATGATTTTGCCGATTTTGAAAATTCAGATGATAGCTGGCAAGGTTTATTGCAACAGTGGCAGAAGGTTAGTGATTATGTGATGTCGTTGGAGGTTAGTCGACTAACACGAAAAAATGACGAGGAAGTTTGCACTGATAAGGCAGGATTCGCGACTGTAAACTTGCCGCCAGATGTTTTTATCAATCAATATATAATCCCCAACTTTTGTTTTCACTTCAGTATGTTGTATTTAACTGCAAAACAAGGTGGAGTTTCAGTTAGCAAAGGGCATTTTGATGGTTATCATAAATACCCAGCCAATTTTTCTTTCGAACAAGAATAAAAACAAGCTTAATAGTATTTTTTACATACCCGAGCGGTAATTTGACACAAGAGCTCATAAGCAATGGTAGACGAGTGTTCGGCTACGCGTTCAATCGGTAAGTTGTCACCCCACAACTCAACAGTATCCCCAATTTGTTCTTGAGGATTTTCGCCTAAATCAACCGTGATCATATCCATAGAAACACGACCAACAACCGGCACAATGCGACCATTTATCCAAACAGGTGTACCATTTTTAGCATGGCGCGGGTAGCCGTCACCATAACCAATGGCAACAACACCAATATGTGTATGTTTATTACTATGCCAAGTTGCGCCGTAACCAACTGAGGTTCTGGGCTCTATCGCTTTAATTGAAATAAGTTTGCTGGTGAGTTGCATCACAGGCAATAAATTATGTTGTTTACCTATTTTGTCTATCAAAGGTGAAACGCCGTATAACATAATACCTGGGCGAATATAGTCATGGTGGCATTCAGGCAAAGTTAAACTTGCAGCAGAGTTCGCCATTGAACTAGTCAACTGAATACCTAACTTATCAGCGGTAACATGCGCTTGTTGCATGCAATTTTGAAAGTTTTGCATTTGCTGATTTATTGATGGGTGATTCGGTTCATCGGCGCAGGCAAAATGGCTAACAATACAAATTTGTTTGTTGATTTGTGGCAACTTGGCAAGCTGTTCAATCGCACTAGATATCTCGGCTGCAGACAAACCTAAGCGCGTCATACCCGTATCTACTTTCAACCAAACTGTAAGTGTTTTACCACTGCCATTTTCTTTGATGATATCGAGTTGCCATTGCTGATGAATACAAATGACCAAGTCATTTTCTTCTGCATCTATTAACTCTTGCGCTGAAAAAATACCTTCCAACAAAATAATGGGTAAGGATATGCCAGCTTGGCGCAGTTGCATTGCTTCTTCAATACGTGCAACGCCTAAACAATCTGCAGCAGCCATTGCTTGTGCAGTTTCTAGTAGTCCATGTCCGTAGCCGTTCGCTTTACAAATAGCCATAACTTTCGAATTGGGAGCTGCCTGCTTGGCAATATTTAAATTGTGCGCTAGCGCAGCCAGCTTGATATGTGCAACCGCTGTAGTCATGGCTGTTTAAACTTTTTTACATCTTAGATTGCTGGTTATTATGCAGTGATCTGATAGAAAACGAAAGTAAAAGGGCACACATGCAATATAACTGTCTACAAATTGTCATTTCGCATTCAACAATTGGTCATTAAATCAGCTTAACTTGTCCGACCTGTCATTACTCTACATTACTGCAAATTTGGCAAAAATTATAAGGACAGGTATGAAAATGGTATCCGCACGACTTAGCCTAGCTGCACTAGGGCTTGTATCTAGTTTAGCTCAAGCTCAACCGGTATTTTTTGAAGATTTTAACATTGGCTTAGATGGTCAATTTTCAACTTATACTAGTTCAAGCGATAAAAACTGGTTTAACGACACATTTAGCGGCACCAGCACAGCTGCTATGAATGGTTATGGTGGTAACGAAGGAAGTAATGATTGGTTAATTTCACCAATTATTGATCTTTCAACCACAGGTATAAACACAGCTACTTTATCATTTACCTCTCGAGTTCGGTTTGATGGCACTAACTTGAGCGTTAAAGTTTCTAGTGATTTTCAAACTGGAAGTGATCCTGCAACTGCCACTTGGACTGAGTTAAATCCATCTTTACCGCAAGATGGTCAAGGCTCAGGTGGTTCAGGTTTTGAATCATCTGGTGACATTGATTTAGCGGCTTATCTTGGTCAACAAATCACTATAGCTTTCCACTATCAAACATCAGCCGACGCGGATGGTGATAACGGCGCTTGGTACATTGACGATGTATTGGTTGATGTAACAGGTGACAATTTAGCTTTGCCTATGGTGGCAGCTATGACAGCGAGTAAAACTGAATTAAAACTCGCGGCGGACACAGAATTTAAAGCAACCGCATATAGTGGTGTAGCGCCATATACTTACACTTGGGACTTTGACGATGGTTCAAGTGCAACAGGAGAAACAGTATCACATCAATATAACCAAGGTGGTGATTACATAGTTACTGTTGTTATTGAAGATGCCAATGCGCAAAAACTCACTTTAACTAAAGATGTTTATGTAGAAGCACCTAATCCATATGTTGTTAAAGCAAAAACATCTGCTGAACATTTACGTGTTGCCACCTTTAACGTCAGTATGGAAGCTGAAAATT
Source organism: Catenovulum agarivorans YM01 (assembly GCF_000281085.1). Classification (GTDB taxonomy): domain Bacteria; phylum Pseudomonadota; class Gammaproteobacteria; order Enterobacterales; family Alteromonadaceae; genus Catenovulum; species Catenovulum agarivorans. Next base: position 75,289 of record NZ_JH767536.1, on the reverse strand, counting down.
ATACTTCTACTGACATTGAACTGAATGGCGCACAAATATTAGCGGACGAGTTAGCAGCAGGTGACAATCAACAAATTAAAAACATAGCGCAAATTATTCAGTTAGTTCGTCCAGACGTTGTGTTGCTAAATGAGTTTGATTACATAGCTGATGAAAATAGTGGCGTTGATATGTTTATCAGCCAATATTTGAACATTCCACAGTCAGATAACGCCCAGTCTATTGATTACCCTTATTATTATGTTGCGCCTTCTAATACAGGAATAGACTCAGGTTTTGATTTAAATAACGATGGCAACTTTGCAACGGCAGACGACGCTTACGGTTACGGTCGTTTTGAAGGTCAATACGGCATGTTGTTATTGTCGCGTTATCCAATAGCGCAAGACAAAGTACGCACTTTCCAAAAGTTTTTATGGAAAGACATGCCAAACAACTTAATGCCAGTTGATCCGGCTAATAATAATCAAGCTTGGTACAACCAAGACGAAACTAATGTTTTGCGTTTATCTTCAAAATCTCATTGGGATGTACCAGTAGAAATAAATGGTGAGCTGGTTCATATCTTAGCAAGTCATCCAACTCCGCCAGTTTTTGATGGTGATGAAGACAGAAACGGTCGCCGAAACCATGACGAAATTCGTTTGTGGGCAGATTATATCAATGGTGCTGAATATATCTATGACGACCAAGGAGAGACGGGCGGTTTATACAAAAATGCGCGTTTTGTTATTGCGGGTGATTTAAATGCATCAGTTGAAGGTGATGCTTACCCAGGCACTATCGACCAACTTTTATTAAACGACAAAGTGTACGCTGAGTTCGCGCCTGCTTCTAACGGTGGGGTGGCAAACGACAGTGACAATCCTCTTGCACCTTATCACACAGCTTCTTGGCAAATGCGCGCTGATTATGTACTGACTTCTCGCTCTGGGTTAAATGTTCAACAAGGTTCAGTGTTTTGGCCAACTGAAGACCAAGATTTATATCCACTGGTTGAAACTCGCGCAGCTTCGTCAGATCACCGCCTTGTGTGGGTCGATGTCGCAATGACTGACTTAGTTGATGAGCATGAAGATGATAATGACGACGATGATGATTATGAAATTGACGGTGGCGCAACAAACAACCTTTTCTGGTTATTGCTGCTGACACTTGCTGCATTTAGACGTTTAAAACAATAGATTTATTTACACGGAGAACTAACAATGAAAACGCAAAATTTGTTTAAATTAAGCTTGTTGGCAGTGGCAACTGCGACAGCATTAACAGCTTGTTCAATTGACTTAGATTTTAACGATGACGATGACAACGATGACCATCATCAACCACAAATGACAGAATTATCTTTTGCTGAAATTGCCGTGCCATTGTCGCTTGATGCACAACAGCAAGTTCGTGCAAGTGGTGAGGTTGTGGTAAACGGTAAAATTCAGTCTATTGGGTATCGTCGTATTATGGCAACAGCCTATGAAGATGATCAAACTGGTGAAAAATTCGGTTTGTCGAAAGACTACATGGATCAACCAATCACTTTTGAAGACGGTAGTGATTACATTTGTAATGGCACTAATGCTGGTGTCGGTTCGGGCTTAGACTTTAATAGTATCATCGAAAAAAACAACAAATTGTACATGGTCTCTCAGTTTGAATGTCAAATTGGTTCTATTTATGTACAAGAGTTGGCGCAAGATGAATATGGTCATTTATCGCCAGTTGCCGGTACTTTAGAGTTTGTTAGCCAAAAAGATGAATTTGGTGGTTGGGTACATTGTGCGGGTCAAACAACACCGTGGCAGTCGCATTTAGGCTCAGAAGAATATGAGCCAAGTGGCGCGTTAACTGTTGGTGATGATGGTAAAACAGGTGACTTTTACTACGATGCAATCGCACCTTACTGGCAAGATGATTTAACTATGGCAAGCCCATATTATTATGGATGGACACCAGAAGTTGAAATTAATGCACAAGGTCAAGCTGAATATACTAAACATTATTCAATGGGCCGTTTTGCACATGAGTTGGCTTATGTAATGCCAGATAACCGCACTGTATATTTATCTGATGACGGTACAAACGGTGGTTTTTACATGTTTGTTGCTGACCAAGCTAAAGATTTATCTTCTGGTACTTTGTATGCTGCTAAATGGATACAAACTTCTGCGGCGAACTCGGGTGAAGCTGATTTAGAGTGGGTGAGTTTAGGTCATGCAAACAATGCTGAAATTCGTGCTGAAGTGGCGAAAAAGCCACACCTAACAGACATTTTTGAGTTTGTTGATGCAGACGACAACGACCAATGTGCAACAGACTTCACTTCAATAAATACTTCAGCAGGTTTAGAGTGTGTTAAGTTAAAAGACATTAATCAAGATTCTGTGGTCGATGCGGCCGACGAAAAAATTGCCTCACGTTTAGAAACTCGTCGTTTTGCAGCTTACAAAGGTGCAACAACTGAATTTCGTAAAGAAGAGGGTATTACTTTTAACGAAAAAGATGGCAAGTTATACCTAGCTATGTCTGAAGTATCACGTGGTATGGAAGACGCTAGTTCAAATGATAAAGGTGGCCCGAATCATATCCGTTTAGATAGAAACTCTTGTGGAGTTGTCTATGAATTAGATGTGATGGCTGATAACTCTGTTAATTCAGATTATGTGGCTAAAAATATCAAAGGCTTAGTTGCCGGTGTGCCCTTTAGTTATGCTGCAGGTGATGTTTACGAAGGTAACTCTTGTGATGTTAACTCAATTGCCTCACCTGATAACGTAAGTTATTTAGCGGATTCAAACAGCTTAATTATTGGTGAAGATACCAGTAATCATCTGAACAATATGATTTGGTCGTATGACTTAGATACAGGCAAGTTAACCCGTATTTATACAGCGCCATTGGATGCAGAAACTACTTCGCCATTTTGGTACAAAGATATCAATGGTTTTGGTTATTTAACTGCGGTTGCACAACATCCAGAAGGTCGTGAAAGCGATATGGAATCTGAAATTGGTTATGTTGGTCCATTCCGTTTTAATCTTGAAATGGATAAATAATTAAACCTACTATAAAAAATTAGGCCTGATTTGTCCTTTCGAAAATCAGGCCTTTTTTACTTTCTATTTTGCCTAGCCAGTAGCCAGCTTAAAACCAATAACCCGCAAGCGCAGGGTGTTCGCTGGAAATTTTCACAACAGATTGTTCATCGGTTAATTGCTCAAGGCTGACAAAAGCAAGCTGTTGACCTGTTTCGCATGAGTCAGTTAACTTGGTTAACAAGCTGCTATTTGCTGCAAGTTGTCCGCTTATTTGGCAGTTGTTATATTGAGCAGATATTTGCCCTGAAGCCGAGATATCTAACACAAGTTTTTGCGTTTGATATATGCCTTGATATGCACCAGTTAGTTCAGCATTTGTGATAGCTGGTGATGAATCCAACATAGTGAGGATTGTTGCTTCATCTGTATTTGAATCAGTATCTAGGCTACAGCTAAATGTGGAGGGACTAACACCAAGGCCGCAGCTAATTTTGTCAGCGAATATCAGCAATTCATCATCCGCCGTAAAATTCGCTTGGTAGCTAGTTGTTTCGTCTCTGTCATTATTGGTAATTAACAAAGCGCCTTGTTTATCAATAACCAAAGTATAAGTTTGAGCTTGCTGTTGTTGGTTACTAAATACACTTTGATAGATACCTGTATTGGTGCGCAAAAATTTGGCTTGAGTATCATCATCACTGTCAGAATTAATGCTGATGTCGCAACCGGTTAAATTGAGCACTGCCAAAGCGGCCGCACCAGCCAGTATATGCGTGGATATATTTTTCATTACTAAAGTCACCTTATTAATCCACTAAACCATTTAACTGCATGCGAGTCCAAGCGGTTTTACTTTGTGTTGCTTGTACATTTGCTTCAATGGTACTTATGGTAATGTAACCTTCTGCTATTGCGTTGCCTTCACTATTGGTGTTTTCATCATCAACTAGTGGGGTAGAACGCTCAATTGAGACACCCGCTTTACCTGCATATTGGCTTTGTGCCATTTGCATCGCGCTCGCCATATCTTGTGCATAACCTGCAGCTAAAATACCTTGTGCTACATAACCCATCACAACTTGATCTGCGGATAAATCGCCAGCAAATTTCACATCAATACCACCAGCATTCCAGCCGACCTGGGTGAATTTATAACCTTTAACATTGGCCATATCCGCCGGAGTATTTACATTTAAGCCAGTAAATTTAGGCAATAATGGTTGACCTGCTTGTTGGTTGGCCACAAGTTCAGCAACAATTTCTACCACAGCGTCAGCCACTGCATTTACGTCAGCATCTGTTTCAGTGGAAGTATCAGCACTAACTGCAATCGCTGGTAAACCACGGGCAATACTGACATTTGCTGCACCTAAAGTACCTGAGTTATTGGTCATATAACCTAGGTTATTGCCTTCATTTGGCCCAGAAATGACTAAGTCAGGGGCTGCATTCCAAGTTTGTTGCGCAAGCACATCAATACCGTACAAAGCGGCCATAACAGGTGTGCCTTCAACAAAATCTTCAAATTTGACTGTTTCGTCAGTGTCACCAACACAGACTTTGCCGTCAGCAATTTGTGATGTATCCACATTAACTGCTTTTAAGAAATGAATTGCCCCACCTTTACCACTTTGGCCAGTACAAGGTGCAGACATGATAACGTTATGCCCAGCTGCTTTTAATTTATCAAACAAGGTTTGAATATTTTTGGTATGCCAGCTGTCATCATTGGTGACTAAAATATTTAACGCATGGCTTGAAGTTGAAATACAGCCAGCAGCCAATAAAGCTAAAGTAGTTAACGATTTTTTCATTGTTGTTTTCTCCTGAATAAAAGTTGAGAAAACTGTAGAAAAAATAAAGGTCAGTTATGTGAAAAAGATATCTCTAAACTTTTAGAGTTATCTTTTCAGCCGGCAGTTTAAGCCAGTATTGGTAACGTGCTGTGCGACCATCACGGCGGCTGTCGAATAAATAGTTTTCTGCCAAATCACCCAGTTGTTGGGTTAATTCTTCTTTTATTTTATTGCGGTTTTGGTCGAGCGTTTTTCCTTTTAAACCATTTTCTAATAAGTCGTTAATGGCTTTTTTATGGCCGCCATATTGCTGCATCAACTCTGCTAAATATTGACCTTGTTCTCTGTCTGGTTTGTTTATCGCAGGGTTGATATAAGCGCCTAAATTGTCTTTTTGTTTTTGAGCGTACCAATAATAATAAATCAATGGGGTTATCTTGAGTTGGCAGGGTATTCCGTGAATTGTAACTTGGCTGTTGGTTAAGTCTATTGTTAACTCGTCTGTCGCTGTGGCTATGTTTAATGCCTGTTTAGCACAAATGTTTTTACTTAGCGCGAGTTGCAGCCAGCTAAATTGTTCAGGTTTTAACTGCGTATTGAGCAAGTGTTCAAGCAGCCAAGTTCGTTCGTCCACAGAATTTTGAGCCATTATCCATTGGCATTGTTGCTGAGTTGCGACACTGCTAGCGCTGAGTTTATTAGCGATAAGTTTAGCTTGAGACTTGCTCAAACCAATTGTTTGCAGGCGGTTACGCCAAGTGATTAGTTTTTGTTTGCGTGCATTTGGAAAAGCGGCCACAAGCAAATTTAACGATAAACACACCAACAGCGTAAACAGCAATAAGCTCAACCAGCTTACTTGATAAGCTAAATCGAACCGTGTTTTTATCCGATGTTCGGCCAAGTTGGTAACCACAGCTAAGTTAAACCAACTTGATGCTGAATCTTCCAACAAAACACTGCTGGCTTGTTTAATAGATACCTGACGAATGACTGACGAAAATATCGGATGGGTAAAAGTAAAAGCTTTGCTGTTGTTAAGCTGTTGCTCCAAATTAATTAATAAATCAGGTGTAACTAAAGTTGTATTACTGAGTAAATAAGATTGATGGATAGCAGCCGTTACTTGCTGATGAACAGACCAATAGCTGCGCACAACACTTAATATAAATAGCAGTGAGCCGACGGCTAAAAACTGCCAAATAGTTCGGCGATTGAAGTGCATAAAGTGACCTTAAGATTTGTTGTGGCTAATTTGTAGCGACTGCATGTAGTGGTTTACTTGTTTGGTCAATAAACCGTGCAATTTCGCGTCAACTTGATTACTGACATACCAATTACCCATAGGACGGTTTTGCGCCAACACAACTTGCTGAGTTGATGGCCAGTCTTTTAAAGCACTGACTGAACTAATGGATGGAATAACATCTAGTTGTTGGTTTAAAAACTTTTGCACTAGGCTTTGATAGTTAGCGCAATAGACAATTTGTGACTCATCCACATTCAGTTGGCGTAGTTGAGTTAAAGGCAATTGGTAAGTGGATAAACTTGCGGGATCGTCAATTAAACCGATTTTTTTCTGCGCGAAAAAAGTTTTGTCCACGCTCGCAATTGGACTGTGGCTATACCAATGTATGTCGTAACTGGGCAATTCAACCAGAGATTGGTAAATGGATTGATAATCAGGCGCTAACCCTTGCAGGCGATAGTCGCGTAACCAAATTAAATCATAAGCTTGGGTTAAAATAGTTTCACTGCCAATGAGTTTTCTCGGTTGCCAATTAATTATGACTTGGTGGTAGCGGTTGCTGATTTCTGTGTTGTTGCACAAACTTTCAGCCAATTGTTGGCTGTGGTAATTGGTTGGAATGTATAAATTAAAACTCGCGCTGCTTTGGTTATTATTGGTTAGGCAAGTGTGCTGACTTAAGCTTAATTGTAAAGTTTTATGCGGCTGGTGGAGGGTGAAAAACCAGATGCTTAGCGCAGCCACTAAGCCAATAAAAATGAGTTTGCTGGTAGAAATATACAGATGTTCAGACATGATTTTTTATTGCTTTCTTCTGCGCAGGCTTAATGTCAAAACCTTTATGTTATTGCAATTTTATGACGATTGTGTGACTGAGGCTGATTAAGCTGTGTTCATAAATCCGTAAATATTCTTGGTTAAATTGCGCTTTTATTTGTTAACTGACTATTTGGACGAAATTAATGAACACGCAACAGATTTTGATGTTAATGATTGTTGCCTGTTTGACTGGCTGCTCAGGCAAACAATCAGAACTAGAACAAGCCCTAGCCAAACAAACTTATACTCGAACCAATGTTATGTATAACGAAGCTGCTTATGTACCAGCACAATGTTATACCAAAACCCAAGACGAGCAGGGCAATGCTTACAATTCGTGTTATGCCTGCCATGCAAATGGTAAAAGGCCCAATTTTATCAATGGAACTGACCTACAGTTAGAATACGGTTTTACTGCGGCTTATTTACAAACCAATAGATGGAAAAATCTATTTCGAGACTTTTCAGCACATACCCAATCATTAACTGACGAATCTATTTTAGCTTATGTACGTCAGTCCAATTATTTTGCGCAAGATGGAGAAATTATCTTAGCGGACAAATTAAAAAATCCACCGAAAAAATGGGATGCAAACAACAACGGCAAATGGGATGGTTTTGTGCCGGACGTGTATTTTAACTTTGACCAAAACGGCTTCGACCAAACACCGGATGGCCAATTTAACGGTTGGCGAGTTTTTGCTTATGCGCCTTTCCCCGGTGCTTTTATGCCAACTAATGGCGCAACTGACGATGTAATGCTGCGTTTACCTCTAGTATTTCGACAAAATAACCAAGGTCAGTTAGATTTGCAGGTGTACCAAATTAATTTGGCAATTGTTGAAGCGCTGATTCAAGAAAAAGATATCAGTATTCCTGTTACCAATGAGCAGCTTTATCAAGTCGATTTAGATAAAAACGGTGAGTTGTCGAGCGCACAAAAAATTACCTATCAATGGGCACCGAAACAGAATGAATATATGAACTTTGTTGGTAAAGCGGGTGAGTTACAAAAACAAGGTGAACTGAAAGTTGCTGCGGGTTTATTCCCAGTCGGCACTGAGTTTTTGCACACAGTACGCTATTTAGATTTAAATCAACAGCAGCAAGTACAGAAGTCTGCGCGGATTAAAGAAGTGCGTTATAGCAAAAAAGTCAGTTGGAATAATTATGCTCAGCTGCAAAATGCCGCTTTAAGCGAAATTAAAGAAAAACACGATTTTCCTGAGCGTTTACGCACATTTAAAGGAGATAGTGAAACTGGTTTGTACACAGGCATGGGCTGGAAATACCAAGCTTTTATTGAAGACAAACAAGGTGATTTGCGCCCACAAACCTACGAAGAAACTGTGTTTTGTATGGGTTGCCATTCAGGCATAAGCGCTACTACCGATTTAAACTTTTCGTTTGCGCGAAAATTTAATAATCAGCAATTTAAGAACGGTTGGTATCACTGGAGCGAAAAATCGATAGCCGGCACAACTGAAACTAAAATGGCTGATGGTCGAGCTGAGTTTCAAACCTATTTAACCAACAACCCTTGGGGTGATGAGTTTAGAACCAACCAAGAGGTATTTAATAAGTTTTACAACCCAGATACAACAGCAAAACCTGCCATGTTTGACGCGCTAAAACATGATCTAGGCATTTTAATGTTACCCAGTGCAGAGCGCGCATTAGCATTGAATAAAGCGTATCAAGCGATAGTGGCCGAACAAAGTTATATATGGGGGCGCACACCTTTATTAGCGCCAACTAAAAATGTACATGAGTTTGTTGAAAGCGGTACACCGACCGGCTTGCAGGTAATTTTGAGGTAATGTCGAGACGTTTGAAAGTGAGCAGTTAAGGGCAGGTGTGTAGTGCATATCTGCCTTTAAAATGTAGGTTTGATGGTTAATATAGCTTTGGCGGCTTGAGCGATACGCTTGCTGCCTATGATTCTATAAACAATGAATGATTAGCCTTGTTGAGTTTATCGAAGCTTGTGAAGTGCCACTAACCTTGAGTGTTAATCTATTTGAACACCATTTCTCCACTTTTGTTCATCAGCTTTACGCGAAATTCAAGACGCAAGAAGCTAATGAAATAGTGAAAAATTATATGTCATATGTGTTAAATATAGGGGAGTTTTAGATATTCTTGCTTCCACCGAAACATGTCCCAATCTGTTTTTACATATACTCCAATATAGTCCGGTTTTATCTTCCAAATATGCTGATTATCCAACATACCAGCATGTTCGTAGTATTCAGCGAAAAAAATATCGACCCGGGTTTTGCGAGCGTGTTCTAACAATGTATAGCGTACCCCTTCAAATCTAGTTTTCGATATGCCTGAGACGCAATACATGCCGAGTTTTTCGAGCGTGTAAGCATTTTTACTACTAATAATGGACTCACTTTTTTCTCTGCTAATTTCCATGTCTCTATTCTTACCCATTTTATTGTTCCAATTATTTGTACAATGAAAGTATAGATCGGAACTAAGTTTGTTGGCGGTTTTTTGTTCGGTTTGAATTTGAGTATTTGACCTGTTTGTTGCTCAGTGTATTTTAGTTGTGTCTAATTTATTGTTCATTTGTTCAGTGTGTGGTAGCTTAAAAAACGTAATGGATTATTGGGCTCGAATCATGCGGAATACTTTGCGACTTTCACTTTGAACTCGGCTGATACAAGTGTTGAGATTTATAGTTTGTGAGTAAGCTACGGTAAACTTTTAGTGATGGTGATTACTTACTGTAAATTTCTGGGGGATCTTTCAAACTTGGATGCTTTTTAATCAGCACCAATTTAGAAAGGGGACTTGATGTGTAATTTCACTAAAGCTTGTATTTTTTCTTTGAAAAATACTTTGCTCCAAATTACATCTCTTTCTCACCAAAATGGACCCCTGTTAAGCTGATCAAAGTATGATCTTGCCCTGCAGTTAATTTAGCGTAAATTCGACTTAACTTTTGCTGATCTTGCTCTATAGCAAACAGCCTGTACGTTCCATAAACAAGGATTCGGATAATGATGACTAAATTCCGCTTAAGATCTATGCTGCTAACACACTACATATATACGTTATGTTTACTTCTTCTGTTGTCTACCCTTACAGGTTGCCTGTCATTTGAACAGGAGAACAAACGACCCGTAGCGCTTGTTAATGACGATATGACTGCAGTGGTTGGCTCAACCGTTACGCTTAGTGGCGCTAATAGTCATGATCCAGAAAAGGAGCAGTTAACCTTTAGATGGAACATAAAGTCGAATCCAGAAGGGAGTTCAAGCAGTTTTGACGGTAATAATCAATCTTCGGTGACTTTTATTCCAGATATAGAAGGTGAATATGAAATTGAATTGATCGTGAACGATGGCGAACATGATAGTGAGCCAGCTCACGTTATCGTCACTGTAATAAGACTCCCAGAGGTGACAATATCATTAGATAGCAACAAAAATGACTTGCAACTTGGTTCCGAAGTTTATTTATCAGGCAGTATTGGCGACATAGATGAAGATAAATTCACTTTTAAATGGTCGTTGGTGTCTAAACCGGACAAGAGTTCGGCTGCTATTGAAAATAGTAATAGTTTATTATTTCAATTTACCCCGGATATTGAAGGAACATATGCCGTTGTATTAACCATCAGCGAAGACAGGGTGGAAAAAGCTAGTCACCCTTTGGAATTCAAAATAGAACGACCTAACACTGATAATTTTGCTCCTGTCGCAAATGCAGGAGCTGACCAGAATATAAAAACAGGCTCATTAGTCACTTTGGACGGAAGTGCTAGCAGCGACCCTGACTTAGATGTAATTAACTATAGGTGGACTATTACCAGCAGCCCAGAGGGAAGTATTGCCACATTGAGTCTTAGCAGTATTCAATCACCTACTTTTATTGCTGACATTGACGGCACCTATGTTATTGCTTTGGTTGTCAATGATGGTATTGCAGACAGTAGTGTTGACTCAGTAGTAATCTTGGCCGAAACGCAAAATGTACCGCCAGTTGCGGCAACCAACACTGAATTGAACGGGGTTGCAGTAAATCAACAGTACAGTTTAGATGCCACTGCCAGCTACGACGCAGACAATGACCAACTAACTTATAATTGGGAACTAACCTCCTTACCCAGTAATGAGGCTAACGCGGAGTTAAGCAATAAAACTTCAGCAATTGCAGCTTTTACAACCGATTCTGCTGGTGAATACGTTATTACACTTGTAGTTAACGATGGGAAATTGGATAGTACCCCGTTAAACCTCATTGTAAACGTAATTGAAGACAATGTTTTAGCACCTGTTGCTCGAGCCGGAGACGATCAAAGCGTTGAAGTTGGTGAAGAAGTTAGTTTAGATGGTGCAAGTAGTTATTCATCGTCATCGTTGCATTATTTATGGTCTCTAATCAGTTACCCAGAAGGCGGTGAGGATATAGAGCTGGTTGGCGAAACACTTGCTTCAGCAACGTTTACTCCTGCGATTGAGGGCGACTACCTATTCACTCTCACTGTCACGGATAGCCAGGGCCAGTCAGCAACCGATAACGTAACGATCCATGCTAGTGACAGTAATATGGTCGTTGTCGCCAATGCCGGACTTGACCAAGATGTAACCGTCGGAAATATTGTCTATTTAGATGCTCGAGAATCAAAAGATAAACATAGCAAAATCGCTCAATACGACTGGCATTTTAAGTCTTTGCCTGAAAACAGTGAAGCTAAGATAAGTGGAAACGATATTACACCTACTTTTATTGCCGATGAGGTTGGGGAATATGTAATAACCCTTACGCTCTACAGTTCGGATGCTGTGCTGTCGACTGACGTGGTAATTGTGAATGCCAGATTGGCTTCAGGTAACGTTGGTAGTACAACCCTTCACATTCAAAGTGCTGATGATGAAAATAGCTATGAAGAGGTCGGTTTAGCGTTGGATATTGATACGGGACCCATTTCCACCAAAGGCTTGCAACTTGACTCGTTTAAGCTGACTGCTAGTGAAAGTGATATCACTATCATTAATGTCGCTGCAACCATAGATGTGCCAGGTACTTTCCCTTCTTTTATCGGCTTAGAATCAGGTTATAAGATTAGCAAGGGTGAAGTACTAAATTTTAGTACTTATGTACCTGAGGTGACTGAACCATATAGAAGTATTACATATACATTTGAGGTGTATGAGACAGGGGAAGTTTATACGATCAACTATTTTCCTATGCCTATTCTTATTCTTATTAGTCCCAAGTACCCAGTAGATGCCTTAATAGAAGCTAAAGAAGGTTGGATTGAACTTCAATTTGCAGTAACTACTCTAGGTAGCGTGGATGATATAGTTATTGTCGATCACTACCCGAGTGACGTGTTTGATAGAGAAGCAACTCTAGCCTTAGCTAAATGGAAATTTAAACCTAAGGTAGTTGATGGAGTGGCAATCCGAGTAAATGGGATAAGAGTCGTATTAGAGTTTAAATTGTCAGAGTAGATTGTAATTAATGGGCAAGCATTAATTGTAAAACCCGCACTGATTTTATCGTATGGTCTCCTTTGAAAGCAGGAGACCATGATATGTTCTATTAGTATCACACGGACAACGAATCACTCGCAGCAAACAATTCTATTGAAAATGTTGTGCTACATGATGCACTAAGCTGAAAACATTTTGGTTTTGGAAACGCTGAAATATATACACTATAACTATTCATGCAACTCAGTGATTAGTGTAAACCTGTATATTTGAATGTACCCTGATACACCTGCAACCGAACAGTAATGTTGGTATGGCCTAAAGGAGTGGCTGTTATGAAAATTTTCTCAATTGTTGGATTCTTGCTCGCTATAATTCCGGGAATTTCTTATCCGATGAATCCACAACCTCAGCAGGTAAGCAGTTCTTTTGAAGAAAAGCCCCCTGAATATTTTTATGTAAACCGGTCAGGAAAAATAGGTCGTTATTTACACCTTGTTATTTATGACAACAAACATGTCTATGGAGTTATTCATTTCGTTGTTAATAGTAGTAATACTTGCTTGATCGAATTTACAAAGAAAAAAATAAATCAAAGGGGGGTCTATGAACTTAGTCCTCTATTTGGTGATTGTCCTGGTTATGAAGAGGGAACGATAAAACTGAATAAACATAAGGAAGACAGATATTTTGTTACAATAGTTCCGAAAAAAGTAACAGATACTTCACCTGTGATCAAAAGTTTCGCGATCAAACATAGTAGAGAAGTATTTAAGTCAAACAGTGAATTTGGATATGTATTAAATCAGGCAGAAATACTGAATCTAGACTTATATGAATATGGCAAACTGATAGAGTTGGAAAGGCAGAAAGCTTTGAAATTTAATGTGGATACTGGTGAGTTTGTCGAAGAACTATCGGCTCTTGACACTGCTGGTGCTTGGCATGGGTTTGTTCTTATTGGGGGATATTTGGCGCCAGCGGAACTTATCGTTTGGTTATCACCAATGTTATTTAGTGGTTCTTATAATTTTTTTGGGCTCATATCTATGGGAGATGATTGCAAAATGCTTCTAAGTATTCGCTCTGATTTTAATAACAAAGTTATCTTTGATGAGACTAATAAAAAAAATCGAGCCAATGGTTGTCCGAATCCTCCTTTTTTCACATGGCCAGATAAATATGGTTTTTTGGCGCTATCAACGAACAAAAACGCTCTTAAAATGAGTTTTAGTAAAAAAACAAATGATTTCGGTCAATTTGTTAAGTATCCCATCAGTTTTGCATTGGATCGCTACTTAAATAATGAGCTACAAACAGATTACGACGATTACGTAAACCCTCCTATAGGCGTATGGAACGACAATCTTCACACAATAACCTTCTCCCCAAATAAACTAGAGCTGGATTACAAATTAAAACTCAAAATTAACAAGGAAATTTCCAAAAAACGCCAGTTGGAATTAGAGGAGTATAAACGTCAGGAAAAAGAAGCACTAAGAATGAGATATCAAGCTGAACAAGCGGAATTAGAAAAACAAAAAGCGGAAAAAGCAAAAATACGTGCTTTACACCAGCGACTAGCCGAACAGTCAAGAAACGAACCACAAAAAAAACTCAACCCACTTGAGATATATGCTTCAGTCGTCATTGGGGCTCTAGCACTTCGAGAATTAATTCCATCAGACCCTTATTACGGTTATGGGTCGTCCTTAAATAGCTGTGAAATGGAAGCGGTTAAGAGTGTGACAAGGTGTGATGTTGAGTGGTTACCATGCGATAGCCTAGGTATGAATTGTAATAACTACTCAGCAAAATGTGATAAGCATAGTGGCAGCTTTTTTTCTTGTGCAAGCATAATAGAGGTCAGTAACCCTTCACCAGGGTATTGGTTTTGCCAGGTTGATGACAAAAAAAACATATCTAGAGACTTAAAATCTGTAGTGGGGAAGATGTGTCAGCAAAACTAAAATAATTTAAAAATCATACTTTTGGAAACAATTTTTATGCCTTATCGTGGGCATGTGGTGTTATATATGAAACTTTTAATTGAAAAATAAGATGCCGTGTGTTCGATTCGCTTGCGTTAAATGAACTACCTTTTATCGAATTAAATATATCAACCTAATCGCAATTAGCTATCTGCTCAGTTCAGGTATTAAGCGTGTTTTTGTTTGCTCGTTACAACCAACAAGATCCCACCCAATAGCATGGT
>NZ_JH767536.1:0-60657 GCF_000281085.1 Catenovulum agarivorans YM01 | reverse complement strand
AATATCCCGCCAATAGCGGCGATTACTGGCACTAATAATTGTAAGACTGCTGCGTTAGTCGCGGTTAAATTTTTTAATGCCGCGTACCAAATAGCATAACCAATGGCTGATGTAATAGCGCCTGACGTTATTGCTAAAATTAAGCCGGTTGAACTGATATTAATTGAATCATGCGCAAATAAGTAAACCAAAATAGTTAGCAAACCAACTAAAGGTAAGGTTTTGATAAAGTTATTGGCAGTGTCGATTAACGGATTATTAGCGCCTTTTCCAAGCAGGGTATAAGCTGCCCAAGCAATACCGGATATCGTCATTAAAATAAAACCTATTAACGACGGGCTGGTTAAGTTTGGCGAGACTAGATACGCAAAACCTGCCACAGCCAATAAAAAGCCAACAACAGATGTTTTATTTAAACGTTCACCCGAGTATATGGCATATAACAACATGCTTATTTGCACCGCCGCAAATAAAACCAGTGCACCAGTGCCGGTATCAAGCTGAATATACGCCCAAGAAAAGCTCAGTGCATAAATAAACAAAGCAATTGCGCCTAACCAATTTATGTAACTTGGTTTCTTACTTGTAGGTTGCGCTTGGGCGGGGTTAGCTTTGGTCTGTTTAATCAGCAAAAATAAAACCAACATACCGGCCACTAGCCGAACTGTAGTAAAGCTGCTTGCATCCATTAAGTTGTCAGCAAGTGCGAGTCTGCATAAAACTGAATTGCCGGCAAACGCAATGAGTGCTAGCCCTGTGTAAATATATGTCGTCAAATAAAAGCCCACATTTGGCAAATTTTGTCGTCATTATAATGTTTATACCGACAAAGTTTTCAATTATTAACCAGCAATGTTACCTGTTTATCTCTCAATATAATTGGTTATAAATGAACAATTTGTCCAAACGTAAAGCTTTAGTAAATCCACTCGACATGTTTTTGTGCTGTCGTTATTTTACTGTCTCATTCGAATAAATATTACTTTTGGATACTCGAAACTTATGGGACGAACTACTAAAGGTCTTTGGCTAAAACGTTTATTGTTGCTGGTTATTTTTTTAACTATTGGTGGCGTAAGTTATTGGTTGTTGGCAGATGACAAGACGCCAACTGAAGAAATTTTGTTTGCGCCTGTTACCAAAACTTCGTTAGAGAACAGCATAGTTGCCACTGGTACTTTAGAGCCTAAACATTATGTAGAAGTGGGCGCGCAAGTATCTGGACAAGTTGAAAAAATTCACGTTGAAGAAGGTGAGCAGGTTGTCGCCGGTGATTTGCTGGTTGAAATTGATGCCACAGTATTTGAAACCCAATTACAGCAAGCTGAAGCTGCGTTAGAAAGTAAAAAAGCACAGTTAAATCAATTACGCGCTGAACTCGAACTTGCTGAGCTGCGTGCCAATCGCAATAAAAAACTCTATGAACAGCAAGCTGTCAGCGAAGATACTTTGTTTGACAGTGCTACTAATGTAAAAGTTTTACAGTCTAGAATTGCCACTAGCATTGCACAAATCAAAGCTGATGAAGCGGGTGTTGAAGGGGATAGAGCACGTTTGGGTTATGCGAAAATTTATGCGCCAATTTCCGGCACCATAGCGACTATTCAAATTCGTGTGGGCCAAACCCTTAATGCTAATCAAAACGCACCTGTGTTATTAAAAATATCAGATTTGTCGGCAATGACACTAAGAGCTGAGGTATCCGAAGCAGACGTAAATAGTTTATACAAACAAATGCCGATATATTTTTCAACGCTAGGTAGTCGTGATCACTATTGGCATTCAAGTGTGCGGCAGATATTACCAACGCCCAAAGTGGTGAATGACGTTGTTTTATATCAAGCACTTATGGATATCGAAAACCAAGATGGCCGTTTAATGGACTCAATGACCACACAAGTATTTTTTGTGGTGGAAAAAGCTGAAGATACTTTAGTTGTACCTTTAAGCGCAGTTCGTGAAACCCCTAAAGGTGCTATGGTTCGACTTAAAACAGCTGACGGTATTGAGCGCGCTAAAGTAACAACCGGTGTGCGCAACCGCACACAAATTGAAATCACCTCAGGTTTAACTGAAGGCCAAGAGGTTGTGATAGGTCAAAAAAGTAACAAAGTGCGTGGCGAAGGAAATGGGCAGCCGCGTATGCCAGGTGGCCGTCGAGGTGGCTTTTAATGTCACAGTTAGTTCCATTGCTTGAGTTAAAGGACGTTTGCCGCTATTACACTAGCAGTGAAGTTGAGGTAAAAGCGCTCGATAAAATTAATTTAACTGTGATGCGTGGTGAATTTATCGCAATTATGGGTCAGTCTGGCTCAGGTAAATCAACACTAATGAATATTCTAGGCTGTTTGGATAAACCTACCCATGGTGAATATTTAATTAACGGACAAGCTGTTGCTGAGTTAGATGCCGAGTGTTTGTCGGCGCTTAGGTTAAAAACCTTTGGCTTTGTTTTTCAGCGTTATCAATTGTTGTCGAATTATACCGCACAAGAAAATGTCGCAATGCCGGCTATTTATAGTGGCATGGATAAATCTGCAAGATTAACCCGTGCCGATGAATTGCTTGCGCGTTTAGGGTTGGCCGAGCGCAGTTTACATAAACCAACAGAGTTATCAGGCGGTCAACAGCAAAGAGTTTCTGTGGCGCGTGCATTAATTAATGGTGCAGAGGTTATATTAGCCGATGAACCAACCGGCGCGTTAGATTCAGCTAGTGGTGAACAATTGTTGGAATTACTTAAACAATTGAACCAAGAGGGCGTAACTGTCATCTTAATCACCCATGATCCCGAAGTAGCTGAGCATGCAGACCGGCTTATCCAAGTTAAAGATGGGGTGATTCTGGATGATAGTGCTGAACAAAAGCGTGAGCAACCAACTACACAGCAGCACGGTCACGTCTCTGAACAAATAAAACCTTTGCCAAGTGTCGGCACATTCGAATCTATTTTGATGGCGTTTACTGCACTCCATGCAAATTGGTTCAGAACCTTATTAACTTTGCTTGGCATCATTATTGGTGTTGCAGCAGTTGTGACTATGATGGCAATTGGTGAAGGTGGCAAAAAACAAGTACTTGAACGCATAGAAGCAATAGGCACTAATTTAATTTTAATTCGGCCGGGTGGGGCAAATATTCGCAGCTCTGGTGACAACGCAAGTTTATCTTTGGAAGATGCAAATGCGCTAGTGGCTATTGACGGCGCTAGTTACGTTGCACCAGAGCGTTCAACTCGAGCTACCATACGGTTTGGCCAATACGACTTTTCAGGTCGGATAAAAGGAACGAATCCAGATTATCAATTTGCTAAAGATTGGCAGTTGGCTCAAGGGGTCTTTTTCACTGAGGCGGACATTAAGTCTTTTGCGCCGGTCATTATTCTTGGCGACACTGTGGTTAAACAACTGTTTCAGCATGGCGAAAATCCCATTGGTCAATATGTGTTGATGAAAAATGCCTTTTATCAAGTGATTGGCGTGTTACAAGCCAAAGGTGCAAGTGCCGGTGGTAACGACATGGATGATGAAGTGCTGATCCCTGTAACAACTGGTATGTTAAAAGTATTTGGCCGCAAACATTTGAGTTCAATAACAGTTAAAGCTGAATCAACCGAGCAAGTGGCCCAAGTCACAGAAGCGATAAAAAGTAAGTTAGTTGCCCGCCATGGCAAAGAAGATTTTATGGTATTTACCACTGACTCGCTGGTTGAAACTGTGACAGAAACACAAGATACCTTAACCTATTTACTTGCTTCGGTTGCCGGCATTTCGTTATTTGTTGGTGGCATAGGTGTTATGAATATTATGCTGGTAAATGTGTCAGAGCGCCGCCGAGAAATTGGTTTGCGTATTGCCACTGGTGCCAAACCAACTGACATTCTGAAGCAATTTAATATTGAAGCTTGGGTTGTCTGCATTTTAGGTGGTTTGGTCGGTATTGTTATCGGCTTTGCTGTTACTTTGTTGATCGCCAACTTTAATATACCTATTGCTTATTCAATGACGCCACCATTGTTGGCATTTGTCACTTCCTTGTTAGTTGGCGTGATTTTTGGTTATGCACCTGCGCATAAAGCTGCAAAATTAAATCCAATTGAAGCCTTGGCAGAGGATTAAATGAAAAAAATAACTTTGGCTAGTGTGATTTTGCTGGCAACTGGCTGTGCGTATCAGCCGAATAATTATGATGTAACTATGGTATTGCCGCAGCAATTGTCCGCCGAGCAGACAGCACCTTTAGTCTCTGATGCTGAATTAACTTGGTGGTTGCAGTTTAATTCAGCACAACTGAACCAATTAATGGCTGAACTAAATTCAACCAATTTAACCATTGAAGCTGCGCAATTACGCTTGAACAAAAGCAAGTCTTTATTGGCGCAACAACAAGCTGATTTTTGGCCAAGTGTCAGTGGTCGAGCAAGCCATAGAAGCAGTCACTCATTTGAAGATTCTAGTACATCGTCTAGCTCTGGATTTGGCGTGTCTGCAGGTTACGAAGTTGATTTGTGGGGCGCGCGTGACGCTGCCAATGCGAGCGCTGAATTATCTGTATTAGCCAGTCAGCAACAACTAGCGAGTGTGCAATTGCAGTTGCAAACTCAATTAGCTGGTCAATATTTTTACCACTTGTCATTGCTGCGTCGGTTCGATGTTAGCAAACAAAATTTGCAAGCTGGTGAGTCGTTATTAAAGCTGATTAAAGCACAGTTTGAAGCAGGTAGTGTTTCTGGTATTGAGGTAAATCAGCAGACAAATTCACTGTTATCCGCGCAAAATCAGTTGATGAGTGTTGAACGTGATATTACTGTGAGCCACCGAGCCATTGCTGTCTTGCTTGGGCAGAGTGATATGCAAATTAACTTAGCCAACGAGAATATAGATACTTTAACTGTACCTCAGGTGGCATTGGTACAATCGGCACAGCTTTTGATGCAAAGACCGGATATTCGTATCGCACAAACACAATTGCAGTTACAAGATGCCAATTTGTATCAAACTGAACAAAGAAAATGGCCGAGTTTATCTATTAGCGCTGATTTGTCTGCGAGTGATCTGTTAGCCTTAGGCAATGCTTGGTCAGGTGCTTTATCTGCTGGTTTGAGCATGCCTATTTTTAATGCGGGTAAAATTGACCAACAAATTGAAGCGGCGAAAACGGATGTGCAAATTGCATTAGTTGATTATCGTGACACAGTTGTGCAAGCGGTTAAAGAAACACTCGATAGTTTGACCGAGTTGGAGTATCAAAAGAACTTGTATCAATTGAGGTTACAGGAGTTAGACAACAATCAGCAGTTATATAATTTGGCGCAAATTCGTTTCGACTCAGGTGATACTGATTTTATCAATTTACTCAATGCCCAGCGCAGTTGGTTTAATGCCAAGCTGACTTTTGCTAGCGCTAAACGAGATATGCTACAAGCAAATATAGATGTATTTAGAGCTTTGGCTGGTATGCCAGCTGTGATGTAAAGTTAGCGCTAAATTTAAGCGGAATGGGCGGATTGAACCGCCCAGTTTGCTCTTTATTTTACTTTGTCGGCAAAATCACTGACACCTTTGTCAGTGCGTTCAACTGGTTTGATTGTACCGTCATCGTTGAAGTACAAGTATTCAGCTGCGCTGTGTCTTTGTCGACCACATTCAGAGTTTATATCTAACCATCTGTGGTAAAACAAAATCCATTGACCTTGGTATTCAACAATAGAGTGGTGATTATTACTTTGGTGCTCCTGCTGCATAAATTCGCCTTTGTACTCCCAAGGGCCAATAGGCGATTTTGCCATGTAATAAGTTAATACTCGGTTATTTTCTGGCATGGTGTAATAATAATATTCACCACGTTTAAATACCCAAGGGCCTTCCATTTTAGGTTCATAACCACCCATATCCATTTTTATAAAATCACCTTGGGTGCTACGCATATCGTCGGCCATTTTTATCACGTAATAATCATGCTTGGTCGCGTGCACATATAAATAGGCTTGGCCGTCGTCATCTATAAATAAACTTGGGTCGTTGGCATAGGGGCTTTTCCAAAGTGGCCCACCTATCATATCTTTAAAAGGACCTGTTGGAGAGTCGCTTTCGGCAATACCTATACCCATCCATTTAGTACTTTTTTCTGGGTTTACTCTGTCTTTATGGCCATTGCCAGCAGGGAAGACTAAATAATATTTGCCATTTTTATAAGCTGCATCTGGCGCCCAAGCGTAGTTATCTGCCCAAGTTAAATCGTCCACTGTTAGTAGTGGGCCATGTTTTTGCCAATTAACTAAATCTGTTGAAGAGAATGCATACCAGTCTTTCATCCAAAAATCTTCTTGGCATTCAAGATCATGCGAGGTGTAAACATACATTTTGCCATCTTGCCACACGTGGGCTGATGGATCTGCGGTGCGGATATCACCACCAAAGTTGAGTGGGTTGCCAACAGGAGTCCCTTTACTACAGGCGGCAATAGTGCAAACCATTAGGCTGGTTCCAGCTAATTTTAGAATTTTATTCATCATATTTTTGACCTTTGTTATCCAGAGTTCTGGTTAAGTGCTTAATTGACTATGAGCTTTGTTACTATTTTTAACTGCTACCGGTGGCATTTTTATTTAATTTGCTCAAACTGTCTATGTAAAAATATAGTGTAAAAGGTATAAAATTTGTTATTTATCTAACCATCAACAAATACATAATTATTTTTGCCTTGATGTTTTACTCGATACATAGCTTGATCTGCCTGGACAAGCAAAGTACTTAAGTTATCACCATGATGGGGATAGAAGGCAATACCTAAGCTAACGCCTAACTGTGCCTGTGACTCAGTTAATTGATAGGGACGTGAAACAATTGCAATTATCTTTGAAGCTAGATTTTCAGCTTCTTGTTGGTTGTGCAGATTAGCTTGCAATATAACAAATTCATCACCACCGATACGGGCAATTAAGTCGGATTCTCGAAGTTCATTCGATAGTCTATCTGCGACTTCGCGCAATACCTTGTCACCAATTGCATGACCATAATTGTCATTGATGCTTTTAAAGCCATCTAAGTCGGCAAATATAATTGCGAGTTGGCTATTGTTGCGTTTTGCTTGTGCCAACAATGCAGCACCTTTTTCTTCAAATAAGCGCAAGTTGGGCAGTTGCGTTAAAGCATCATAATGCGCCATTTTTTGCAATTGCGCTTTAGCTTTGTCTGCTTCATCAATTGCCGCATGTAAATCTGTTACGTCATATTCGGCAACCAATAATAAAAAATCACCGGTTAATGGATGGCGGGTTTTACGGATATCTAATGTATGTTTGCGCACACCCAAGGCTGTGTTCATTTCATGTGTCCAGCGACCACCATTTTGCTCTATCGCAAGTTGTAAACACTCAGCTCCGGCTTGTATATCAACAAAGCGTTTTTCGAACACATTATATTTATCACTTGCAGTTAATTCGTGCGGGTAAGCTTCGGTTGCTGCGGGGTTTTCGGTAACAACTGTGCCATCAAATTGAAAACTTGTTACTAAAACCTTGGTATAGCGGGTGGCTTCTACTAATAACAAATTTTCTGGTGATTCACCTAAATCTACTGTTTCATTTATATAGGCAATTATGGCTCTGTGTTTATTTGGGCCAACTAAACAAGCACGATGGCGCATATATAAAGTTTTTGGTTTGCCATTCGGGTAGGTGGTCCAAGGATCAATCGTTAACCCTTGCACATTGGCAAGTTCAAAAGTTTGCACTGTACGGTCGCGTGCACCTTGGGTATCACCGGATAAATCTTTATTGATAAGCTGTTCTAACGATTCTAATCCCCAAAACTTGAGTGCAGCTTGGTTACCCCACCACCAGCCGTGTTTGTCTATGTCAAAAATCCATACAACGTCGGGTATTAATTCATATAGTTTTAATTCTTCTAGTGTTTTTATATGTGGCAGGTGAGCGTATTTTTCTGACATCTAATAAAACTTCCGCAAGTTACTGCTAAGCGATAAGGGGCAAGTAAATTGCCTGAAACGGATAGTAAAACCAATCTGCTAGTTATGGTCAAGCCACTATATGAGTAATGGTTATTTATTTTGGCCGTTTAGACGTCTAGACGTAAATAATTTGACAATTTGCCATTTTCCAGCAACAATTTGTCCCTTATTTATGTTATTCAGGAGCTGTGACATGCCGATCAAAATTCCAGATCTGTTACCCGCGCTTAAGGTGTTAACTGAAGAAAACATCTTTGTAATGTCGGATAGCCGGGCTATGAGTCAAGATATTCGCCCGCTTGAAATTGCGATCCTGAATTTAATGCCGAACAAAATTGAAACTGAAGTTCAGTTAATGCGGTTGTTGGCCAATACGCCATTGCAAGTGAATATTGATTTACTGCGTATTGATATGCATGTATCAAAAAATACCCCAGAGTCACACATGTCAAACTTCTATCATTTGTTTGATGATGTGAAACATAGCAAAAACTATGATGGTTTAATTGTAACTGGTGCGCCATTGGGTCTGATTGAATACACAGACGTTAAGTACTGGGACAAGATGACAGAAATCATGGACTGGGCGAAAAAACACGTGCAATCAACCATTTATTTATGTTGGGCAGCACATGCGGCACTTTATCATCAACATGGTTTAGACAGAGGTTTGCGCGAGCAGAAATTGTCGGGTGTATATAAACACAAAACAATTGACCCGCTTGAGCCGTTAACCCAAGGTTTTGATGATTTCTTTTTAATGCCACATTCACGTTACGCTGAAGTGCCTTTGACCGAATTAGAGGCGCATCCTGATTTAAATGTGCTCGCAACTTGTGAAGAGGGCGGTGCATTTTTAATTGCCAGTAAAGACAGACGAAGTGTGTTTATTACCGGCCATGCAGAGTATAATGCCACCACTTTAGCGGACGAATATTGGCGTGATGTAAACAATGGTTTAGATCCTGCCGTTCCTGAGCATTATTTTCCGGATGATAATCCAGATAACTTGCCGGCGAATATGTGGCGCAGCCATGGTAACTTGTTGTATTGCAATTGGTTAAACCATTATGTGTACCAAGCGACCCCATTCGATTTGTCGCAATTATCTGTGTAATAGCACAATTTAATTAAACAACAGCGCTGACAATTTAGTTGCAGCGCTTTTGTCGTATTTAGAAGGTTTTTCAATGATTAAGCAAAGTGAAGTCGAACAAACAATTCAAACTTTACTCAAACAGCGTATTTTAGTGTTAGACGGCGGTATGGGGACTATGATCCAAAACCGTAAACTAACTGAAGAAGACTACCGTGGTGAGCGTTTTGCTGATTGGCCAAGCGATTTAAAAGGCAATAATGACTTATTGTCATTAACTCAACCTGAGTTAATTGCTGAAATTCACGCCGAGTATTTAGCCGCTGGTGCAGACATTATTGAAACCAACACCTTTAATGCGACTACCCATTCAATGGCCGATTATGATATGCAGTCATTAGCGCGTGAAATTAACTATGAATCAGCAAAACTTGCGAAAAAAGTGGCTGACGAATTTACCGCTAAAAACCCAGAAAAACCAAGATTTGTTGCCGGTGTTTTAGGCCCGACTAGTAAAACTGCTTCTATTTCGCCTGATGTAAACGACCCGGGTTTTCGTAATATCTCTTTCGACCAATTAGTTGAAGCTTATGTTGAATCAACTGAAGCTTTAATGGAAGGCGGCGCAGACTTCATCTTAATTGAAACCATATTCGATACGCTTAATGCAAAAGCCGCTGGTTTTGCGGTATTACGTGCGTTTGAAAACAAAGGTTATCGTTTGCCAATTATGATCTCAGGCACCATTACTGATGCGTCTGGTCGTACTTTATCCGGTCAAACAACAGAAGGTTTTTACAACTCGCTGCGCCATTTAAACCCTATGTCTATTGGTTTGAACTGTGCTTTGGGTCCAGCAGAATTGCGCCAATATGTTGAAGAATTAGCGCGTGTATCTGATTTTGCTGTGTCTGTGCATCCAAATGCGGGTTTGCCAAATGCCTTCGGTGAATACGATTTAGAGCCAGAAGATATGGCTGTGCATATTAAAGAGTGGGCTGAATCTGGCTTCTTTAATATTGTTGGTGGTTGTTGTGGTACAACACCTGGCCATATTGCCGCTATGGCAGAAGTGGTTGCAAGCATAGCTCCACGTGAAATTAAACCACGTGAAATTGCTTGTCGTTTATCTGGCTTGGAGCCGCTAACAATTGACAAAGCTTCATTATTTGTCAATGTTGGTGAGCGTACTAACGTAACAGGTTCTGCGCGTTTTAAACGTTTAATTAAAGAGGATAAATTCGACGAAGCATTAGAAGTTGCCCGCCAACAAGTTGAAAACGGCGCGCAAATTATCGATATCAATATGGACGAAGGTATGTTGGATTCACAGGCGGCTATGGTGCGCTTTTTGAACCTAATTGCCTCTGAGCCAGATATCGCCCGTGTACCTATTATGATTGACTCGTCTAAATGGGAAATTTTAGAAGCGGGTTTAAAATGTATTCAAGGTAAAGGCATAGTTAACTCTATCAGCTTAAAAGAAGGTGAAGAGAACTTTATCAAACAAGCTCAGCTGATCCGTGATTATGGCGCGGCTGTAATTGTAATGGCGTTTGACGAAGTGGGTCAGGCAGATACGCGCGAGCGCAAATATGAAATTTGTAAACGCTCGTACGAAGTTTTGGTAGATAAAGTCGGCTTCCCACCAGAAGATATTATTTTCGACCCAAATATCTTTGCCGTTGCGACAGGTATCGACGAGCATAACAACTATGCTGTTGATTTTATTGAAGCTTGTAAAGACATTAAAGACAACTTACCACATGCAATGATCTCAGGTGGTGTGTCGAACGTTTCTTTCTCGTTCCGTGGTAACGATCCGGTACGTGAAGCTATTCATGCTGTGTTCTTGTATTACGCAATTAAAAACGGCATGACTATGGGTATTGTAAATGCTGGTCAGTTAGCCATTTATGATGATATCCCTACAGAATTAAAAGATGCAGTTGAAGATGTAGTACTCAACCGTAACGACAATGCCACTGAAGCATTATTAGAACTGGCTGAAAAATTCCGTGGTAGCGGTGAAAAAGCAGCCGATCCTGCAGCGCAAGAATGGCGCTCTTGGCCGGTTAAAAAGCGTTTAGAATATGCGCTTGTTAAAGGTATTACGGATTTTATTGAAGAAGATACAGAAGCAGCACGCCAAGAAGCTGAACGCCCATTACATGTAATTGAAGGTCCATTAATGGACGGTATGAATGTAGTAGGTGACTTGTTCGGTGAAGGTAAAATGTTTTTACCTCAAGTGGTTAAATCAGCGCGTGTTATGAAACGTGCGGTAGCCTATTTAGAACCTTATATCGAACAAGAAAAAGCCGCAGGTTCGTCGAACGGCAAAATTTTGTTGGCGACAGTTAAAGGTGACGTACATGACATAGGTAAAAACATTGTCGGTGTGGTACTGCAATGTAATAACTATGAAATTGTTGACCTTGGCGTTATGGTGCCTGCAGATAAAATTTTACAAACCGCGATTGATGAAAAATGTGACATTATCGGATTGTCTGGTTTGATTACGCCATCTCTTGATGAAATGGTGCATGTTGCTAAAGAAATGCAGCGTCGTGGTTTTAAAATTCCATTATTAATTGGTGGTGCGACAACTTCAAAAGCACATACTGCGGTGAAAATTGAGCAACAATATGAAAACCCTGTTGTTTATGTACCTAATGCATCACGCAGTGTATCTGTAGCTTCAAGTTTATTAAGCGATGAATTACGTCCTAAGTTTGTTGCCCGATTGCAAGAAGAATACGTGCGTGTACGTGAACAACACGCAAATCGTGGCCCACGCAGTGAATTAGTCAGTTTTGATCAAGCGCGTCAAAACCCATTCCCACTGAGTTTTGACAACTATACGCCAGTTAAACCTAAACAATTAGGTGTAACTGAGTTGCAAGATGTGTCAATTGCTGAACTTAGAAATTACATTGACTGGACGCCATTTTTCTTAACATGGCAGCTAACAGGTAAATATCCACTTATCTTAAAACACGAAGTGGTGGGTGAAGAAGCAACTAAGTTATTTAATGATGCCAATGCGATTTTAGATATTATCGAAAAAGAGCAAAAAATTACCGCTAAAGGTGTATTTGGTTTATTTGCTGCTGCGCGTGAAGACGATGATTTAGTTGTGTACACAGACGATAGCCGCAGTGAAGAATTAACCCGTTTACATCATTTGCGTCAGCAATCGAAGAAAAAACAAGGTAACTACAACCGTTGTTTAAGTGATTATGTTGCAGGTAAAGACACAGGTATTAACGATTATATCGGTGCATTTGCGGTAACTGCTGGTTTTGGTGCGGATGAATGGGCTGAAACTTTCCTAGCTGATCACGACGATTACAACAGCATTATGGTTAAAGCAGTTGCTGATCGTTTAGCTGAAGCGTTTGCCGAGTATTTACACGAGCGTATCCGTAAAGATTATTGGGGATATGCAGCGGATGAAGAGTTATCTAACGAAGAATTAATTCGCGAAAAATACCAAGGCATACGCCCAGCACCAGGTTACGCTGCTTGCCCTGAGCATACTGAGAAAAAACGTTTATGGGATTTATTAGACGTTGAAAACCGCATTGGCATGACATTAACTGAAAGCTGTGCCATGTGGCCAGGCGCCTCTGTAAGTGGTTGGTATTTTGCTCACCCAGACTGTAAATATTTTGCTGTTGGTAAAATCCAAAAAGATCAAGTGGAAAGTTACGCAGAGCGTACCGGCATGACAGTGACTGAAGCTGAAAAGTGGTTAATGCCTAACTTGGATTATGATCCAGATGCATAAAGTTGTTTAATTAAAGGGGTCTTATTTAGACCCCTCATGCAACTTATTAAAGGAATAAAGTTATGTTTGATGCAATAGAAGCGTATATAAAAGCACATACAAAAAGTTATCGTACGGGGTTTATACTTACTCTGATATTTGGACCGCTTGGTTTAATCTACAGCAGCTTTGGTGCCAGTGCAGCATTGGTAATTATCATGGCTGCCACTTCAAGAATTGAGTTCGCAAAATTTGCCATTTGGATTTTATCGAGTGTTGTTGGTTTTTTTACCGTTAAGTGGCATAACAAAAAAGTCATAGAAGCAGCCTATGAAACTCGTAGGTAAATTCATTATTTTGGTGCATGCCGTCAGTAATTTTCCCTAAGCTGATATTATTTTCCCATCCTTCTCGACTTATATTCACTTGTTGCTAACCTGCTCGCCCTAGCTGCTAACGCCTCTCAGCTTTAAACTTGTGTAATCTAGATTACTGGCAGAAATATTGCTTAGACCTTTGAGTGACCCTGATTCGGGTAAGCAAAATAAGGAGTAAAGCGTGAGTATAGACATTCTGTGGGTGTTGTTTTGTGCTGTATTGGTTCTGGTAATGCAGGGCGGCTTTTTATTTTTAGAATCAGGTCTAACTCGTAAAAAGAATGCAATTAATGTCGCGCTCAAAAATGCCACCGACTTCGCCTTAACTTTTTTGCTCTGGTGGGCAGTCAGTTATGCCATTATGTTTGGCCAGAGTTACCTTGGGTGGATAGGCAGCGAAAAATTCATTTTTTCAGTTGAACATAGTAAACCCGCCGAAGCAACTTTCTTTATTTTCCAAGCCATGTTTTGCGCCACAGCTGCCACTATAGTCTCTGGTGCAATTGCTGAGCGAACTAAATACCTAGCATATAAAATTATTACTGTGTTAGTGGTTGTGATTATTTACCCTGTATTTGGCCATTGGGCGTGGTTTTCAGCTGACGGGCAAATGGGACGTTTGCTCGAAACTGGCTTTGTCGATTTTGCAGGTTCAACAGTTGTCCACAGTGTTGGTGGCTGGGTTGCTCTTGCTGCTGTAATAATTATTGGCCCACGTATTGGCCGTTTTGACGGAAACAAAATTAATGCTATACCATATAGCAACTTACCCGCAGCCATGTTGGGTGTGGTGCTATTTTTAGTTGGTTGGATTGGTTTTAACGCCGGTAGTACGCTCGCTTTTTCTAGCAATATTCCGCTTATCATCATTAACACTCTATTGTCTGCCGCCGCTGGTGGTATGGCGGCATTTGCCTTTAACAAAATTTGGCCAACAAGATATATAGAAGACAGTGTGGTTATGCTGAATGGCATTTTAGCTGGGCTCGTAGCAATAACCGCATCTTGCCATGCGGTTGGTCAGTTAGATGCTTTTATCATAGGTGTCGGCAGTGCCTTTGTGATGTTATTGGCTTGTGCTTTACTCGGCAAACTCAAATTAGATGATGCAATATCAGCTATACCTGTGCATTTATTCGCCGGTATTTGGGGGACTTTAGCTGTTGCCTTGTTTGCCGACTTAGACGTATTGGCCACTGGTTTAAGCCGTACTGAACAATTTTACGCACAATTAAATGGTGTGGTGGTTTGTGGTTTATGGGCGTTTGCGTGCAGTTATATCTTGTTGCGTATCATAAATCATTTTTTCCCACTTAGAGTTAGTGCCAATGATGAACATAATGGTTTAAATATTACTGAACATAACGCTCGCACCGATTTACATGACTTTTTGGTTAATCTGGATAAACAACAAGATGATTTGTCGTTACGTATACCTGTTGAACCTTACACTGAAGTGGGTTTAATTGCCGAACGCTATAATAAATTAATGGATGTGATTGAAGACACCACAGCTAAAACCGAAAGCATAGTAAAAGACATTCAAGCTGGCGTGGTGACACTTGACTCGCAACAAAAAATTACTGGAATAAATCCTGCAGCCGAGCAGATATTTTCTATTTCGCAGGGTTATGCGTTTGGCAAAAGCATTCAGCAAATTTTCAAAATTAATAAAGTATTTCAAATAGAGCACGCAGCTGAAGTTGATTTACTCGCGGCGAGGGAAACTTTATTCAGTAAGCCGAGTAATTTACGTTTACAAGGTCACTGTATCAATAGTGATAAAACACGTTATTTAGATATTGTTATCACTCAGAGCAGTCATTCAGTGGTTGAACTCACTTGTTTAATAAACGATATGACTGAATACAAAGCAATTGAAGCTGCGTTATACGCAGAAAAAGAGCAGATGTTGGCAACACTTCAATCTATTGGGGACGGTGTAATAACAACCTCGAACAACGCGACCATTGTATATATGAACCCGGTTGCAGAAGCATTAACTGGCTGGACTTTGGCAAAAGCTAAACATAAAAAAATTAGCCAAGTGATGGCTGTGGTTGATTCGCCGGAACATAGACCAGCAGATATCATTGTCCGTAGCGCGATAGCCAATAAACAAACACATGTTTCCAATAAATCTCGTTTGTTATTTTGTCGCGATGGTACAGTTAGAGCCATTCGTCATACTGTGTCTCCTGTATTCGACCAAGAGCAAAATGTAACTGGCACTGTGGTGGTGTTTCAAGATGTCACCCAATCGCAAATTATTCAACGTGAGCTTAACCATCAAGCTAAACATGATGGTTTAACTGGCTTAATTAATCGCAGTGAGTTCGACCGTAATTTAACCTCTGTGGTTGAACAAAGCATTCAGTCAGATGAGCAACATATTTTAATTTACATTGACTTAGACAAATTCAAAATCGTCAACGATTTATGTGGTCATCAAGCGGGTGACGAGTTATTACGTCAAGTCTCTCGTGTTATGCAAAAACGCATTCGTTCAAATGATATTCTAGCGCGCTTAGGCGGCGATGAATTTGCCGCTATTTTATTTAACTGCAATCTTGAGCGAGGACAAAAAATAGCCGAGAGCATCCGCGACCAAGTTGAATCTTTCCGCTTTAGTTGGGATGGAAAAGAATTTAGTGTAACCACAAGCATAGGGGTGATCCCTATCGACCAATATTCAAATAGTGTCGCCGATGTTCTGCATTTAGCTGACGCTGCTTGTTACGCATCTAAAGATATGGGGCGCAACCATGTTTATGTTTATCAACCTGACGACAAAGAACTCAACGCAAGGCAAAATCAAGTCGAGTGGGTGAGCCGAATTAAACAGGCATTACAACTAGACTTATTTGAGTTGTATTTTCAACAAATTTCAGCGGCAAGTTCGAACGATAACAGCTTAAAATTTGAAATCTTGCTCCGGATGAATTGGTCGGGTGAAATCATCCCACCCGGTGCATTTATTCCAACGGCTGAGCGTTATAATTTGATTTACGCAATTGACCGCTGGGTTATAAAAAATACTTTCAAGTGGTTAGACGACAATAAGTTTAGATTGCCAGCGGATATAAGTTGTTCCATTAATTTATCCGGTGACTCAATCAATAAAGCTGATTTGCAAGAATATATTCAGCAAATGCTCAAACAATACAAAATTGATGGTAAACACATAGTGTTTGAGATCACCGAAACTGTTGCGATAGCCAATTTAAACAAAGCATCTGATGTTATTAACAACTTGAAAAAGTCGGGTGTGCGTTTTGCGCTCGATGATTTTGGCA
Source organism: Catenovulum agarivorans YM01 (assembly GCF_000281085.1). Lineage (GTDB taxonomy): Bacteria > Pseudomonadota > Gammaproteobacteria > Enterobacterales > Alteromonadaceae > Catenovulum > Catenovulum agarivorans. The sequence continues at coordinate 44,145 of NZ_JH767536.1, read as the reverse complement.
GTGGTTTGTCTTCGTTTGGTTATTTGAAGAACCTACCGATTGATTTTATTAAAATTGATGGTGCATTTGTAAAAGATATTGATAGCAACAAGTTCGACCAAGCTATGGTCGATGCAATTAATAAAATTGCCCATTCGATGGACTTAAAAACTGTGGTTGAGTATGTTTCAACCGAACAAATTTACCAAACTCTACAGCGCTTAGAAGTCGATTATGTGCAGGGTTATTACCTGCACAAACCGAATCATATTTCTAAGCTAATAGAAGAAATCGCCTTGGTTAAGTTGGTGAGCTAACTCTGTTATCTAATACCAACGATTACGATTTGTACTTAACTGAACAGCCATAAGGTGGTGTAAGTTTATTGGCGATTGTTTGCCCAGACATTAATGCTGACAAACCTTGTTCTACGTAATTATCAGCTTTTTTAATATCTGCAGGGTTAGCCGATTTTATACTGTCGATGCCACCAGCGTATCTAAGCTTACCTTGTTTATCTATGATATACATATGTGGTGTGGTTTTCGCACCATATAATTTGCCAACTTCACCTGATGGGTCAAACAGCACGTGAGTTGGTGCTGCCGAACGTGATTTGGTTAGCTCTTGAGCTTCGGCTGCATCTACATAACCTTGTTTACCCGGCGCAGATGACACTATAGATAACCAAACGACGTCTTGCGCTGTGTACTTTTTCTGTAAACTTTGCATATTGCCACTATCGTAATGTTTCACTACATAAGGGCATTTATGATTAGTCCATTCTAATACAACATATTTGCCTTGGTAGTCTGACAAAGATACGGTTTGGCCTTGTTCATTGGTTAAGCTAAAGTTTGGCGCACTCGCGTCAATGTTTATCTCGGCATGGGCAAAACAGCTAACAAAAGCCAGTGCCGCTAAGCTAATAAATTGTTTAACTTTCATGGTTTAACTCCTTTTTTGCGTGATTAATGGCCTCAATTACCATATTTGGGGTTAATAATTGAGGTAATACTTGTTCAGAGCCATTGCCAGCGTATACAACATATAAAGGCACGCCGGCTCTTTGGTATTGCTGTAAAAAACTTAAAATCTCGTTGTTTTTGTTGGTCCAGTCTCCAACCATATAATGAATGCCGTCTGCTGCTAGTGCTTGTTGCACCTCGGTTGCATTAAAGGCAACTTGTTCATTAACTTTGCAGGTAATACACCAATCGGCTGTCATATTCACTAACACCACTTGGTTGTTGGCTTTTAGTTCGGCAAGTTTGTTTTGATCATAATTTAGATAGTTGTGATTCACTTGTGTCGGTTTGGCTGCAGCCACACTCGACTGATTTAAATAAATAGGAGCGTAGGCACTGGCAAAAATTGCGATTGTGCACAAAACCTTAAACCAACTTTTTGCGTGTTGCATTAACCAACACAAGAGTGCAAAAGTTAATAGCGCAACCAACAAAATTAATTGTGCAGTGCTGTTGGTTTGATTGAGGTAAATCCATACCAGCCAAACAACTGTCGCTAACATAGGGAAAGCTAAAAATTGTCGAAAGCTTTCCATCCAAGCGCCCGGTTTTGGCAGTAATTTAGCCACTTGTGGTAAACAGAATATAACGGTAAGCGGTAGGGCAAAACCTAGGGCTAAACTGCTAAAAATTAAAAAAGTTTCCAAAGGTGGGCTGACCATAGCAACACCAATAGACGCAGCCATAAAGGGGGCTGTACAAGGAGATGCGACCAACACGGCTAAAACGCCGGTGGCAAACTGGCTGCTAAAACCTTGACCAGAAACCCAAGACTGACCTATGCCACTTAATCCATTGCCAATTTTTATTTGATCTAACAACATAAGCGCTATCGCCAAAAATAAAAATGCCATTAGGGCAACAAACCACGGGCTTTGCATTTGAAAACCCCAGCCTAAACTTTCACCGCTTTGCCTGAAAATAACTATGGCTAAGGCAAATAGGTTAAAGCTAACCAATACACCCAGCAGGTAAGCTAATTTGGTGAATATAGGTAAATTCTGTTGCTGTAAACTCAATGCTTTTATTGATAACACAGGCAATACACATGGCATTAAATTTAAAATAATGCCACCGGCCAATGCCATTAATAACAATAAAGCCAGGTTGTGAGTGTTTGAACTTGTGTTGCTGAGCGCTGAATTGAGCTTGGTCGTTAGATAATATGCAGAGTCGCCACTAGATAATAAAAATTCAATTGCTTGCTGATCACTAACAAAATAATCCGATTTTAATAAGGTAAAGCTTGCATGCTCTGCATTAGTTTGAATTATTTGCTGTTGTTGATTGTGTTGAATAACACTGCTTTTTAACGGCAACAGCTGCCAGTTGGCTGCATTGGGTGGCTTAACTGAAACTACAATGTGCTTGTCAGTTATTTCGTAGCGGCCAGTTAGTTGTTGCTGTTGTGGATGTTGTTGGCGGGTATCTGCAAATAATTGTTTAAATTCGCTTGGTTGCTGTTTATTTGAAATTTCAAAGGTTTTGCTTAGACTTGCCCAGCCCGGAATGCAGTCTTCTTGGCAAACCAACCAAGATAAATCTACTTTAATCTCAACAGTATCACCTGTTTGATATTGGCTAGATGCATCAAAACTAATCGGCAACATCAACAAGTTTTGCCCTTCGTAACCATAATTAACTAAGTGAGCGACTTTAATTTGTTGTGGTATTGGCCATATTACATCACCTATAGATAAACCAGCGGGCAACTGCCAATCCATCTTAGGCGCTTCACCTGAATCACCTGGGTTTTGCCAATAGGTATGCCAATGATCTTCGGGCTTTAACAAAATCCCAATCCAGTTGTTTTGTGCTGGGTTTAGCTGGTTATATTCGCTAACAAGTTGTACTTGGATATGTGGGCCAGTCGCTGAGCTTTGCTCTGCTTGCGCTAAATTTATATTCCCAAGGACAAACCAAAGGGTTAAACACAGGATAGTTTTGAGTGTTGAATGCATAGTTGTTCCCTAAGAGCATAACTGTACCTAAGCTACTTGAAGATGCTTTTTCAACTAGCTTGGATATAATTTATTATTGACCGGTTATTTAGCCAATTCAATTCACTTTACATTTGCTTTACAGTCCAATTGCCAATTTAAGTGAATTTAAAACAATGTCATAAAGCTGCCATGATTTAGTCAAATACTTAAGCTAAGCGTATTTAAAATTTTGGCAGGATATGTTCAACAGCTTAGCTTCGACTTTTTACTCGCGTATTTACCGTTTTGTTCATTTTAAAGCTCGTCGAGTTGCAGCTAAACAAGTAAAGGTAAAACTTGAAAGATTCAGCCCTGTAACTCAAGTTGAAGCTGAGTACCTGTCATTTTCAATTGATATTTCTGTATTGGTTGGTGGTTTTTGGTGGGAAGGCAGTAATGGCGTTAAACGTGGTTTGGGCACTTTGCGTGTGCCACCAATAGATTTACATACCAAAAAACTAGATAGGCTAGTGCAAGCGTTAGCACCTGCTTATTTGCGAATTGGCGGCTCAGAGGCAGATAAAATTCATTATTTTGATAAGCCAGAGCAAGAGCCTGATGCGATAGTGTTAACCCAAACTATGTGGGATAACTTGCATAAATTTATTCAACGCAATCAACTTAAATTAGTTTTTACTTTTAAGTATGGTTTGTTTGAACGCAGCCAGCACGGCAGTTGGCAAGGCTCCGAAGTGCAAAAGTTGTTGGCCTATTCTCAGCAGCATAATTACCAAATACATGTATGTGAATTGGGCAATGAACTCAATGCTTATTGGGCTTTTCATGGCTTAAAAGCTCAGCCCGGTGGTAAAAACCTAGCGCAGGATTACGCAACTTTCGCCAAAGTGGTTAAGAGTTATTTGCCGCAAACCAAAATAATGGGGCCGGGTAGTGCTTATTGGCCTAAACTGGGCGAATCGCTTGCGCCTATGTTTAACCTAACTAAAAAGTTTTTGGCCTATTTAAGTTTTGAGCTGGATATTGTCAGTTGGCATTATTATCCGTTTCAAAGTAAACGCTCGCCTGTGCGTACACGTACTGCCACATTACGAAATATGTTGTCGCCAACCTCATATCACTACTTCGCCAAATACACAGAAAAACTTAATTTTTGGCGGCATTTACATCAACCCCAGGCGCAATTCTGGACTGGTGAAACGGGATCTGCTCAATGCGGTGGCCAACCTGAATTATCCGATAGATTTGTATCTTGCTTTTGGTGGGCTGAACAGTTAGGCAATGGCGCAGTTTCCGGACACAAAGTGATGATCCGCCAAAGCCTAATTGGTGGTGACTACGGCTTGATTAATCGACTAACGTTGAAACCTAGACCTGACTATTGGCTTAGTTGGATTTGGGGGCAGCTAATGGGCACTCAAGTTTATAAAGTGTCGTCGAACCATCCTAGAGTTAGGGCGTATTGCCATGGCAAAGACAAAAATTCAGTTAAAACTTTAATGTTGATCAACATGGGCAATTTTGCCGTCAATATAGATTTGGAAAACTTTGAATCTATTACCACTGGCTATGTGCTTACCGCCAAATCAATAGATGCAAAAAAAATCCTGATTAACGGCATTAAACCCAAATTTAACAAAGGCAAAGTTAAATTAAGTGACTTCCCAGAAAAGCGTTTCGATGGAACTTTACCCGCTTTTAGTATTAGTTTTTGGCGTTGTTAATTTAGATCATAAAAAGTGCGATTAGTGACTTCAATAATCAAATGAATAGGCGTATGCTTAAATTGTAAGTTGTTGAAAAATATCTGATTGTTTTTGATTGATATGATTGCGTTAAGTAGTCGTAGTCAGATCTAAACTTCTATTGAAAGGGCGCTTATTATGGATACTGCAAAAATTGATTTAACTCCTTATGGAATTACCCAAGTACAACAAATTCTTCATAACCCAAGTTACGACTCTTTATATGCTGAAGAATTGGCGGATAACTTAGAAGGTTATGAACGTGGGACACTGACAGAGCTTGGTGCAGTAGCGGTAGACACTGGCATTTTTACTGGACGCTCTCCAAAAGACAAATACATAGTTGAAGATGAGATCACACGCGATACCTTGTGGTGGAATACCCATGGGCAAAATGATAACAAACCAATGTCGCAACAAACTTGGTCGGCACTAAAGCAATTAGTTGCAGAAGAGTTAACCGGCAAAAAGTTATATGTAGTAGATGCCTTTTGCGGAGCAAATGAAAATACCCGATTAAAAGTGCGTTTTGTTATGGAAGTCGCTTGGCAAGCGCATTTTGTCACTAACATGTTTATTCGCCCAACAGCAGAGGAATTAGTTGATTTTCAGCCTGACTTTGTTGTGCTTAATGCCGCACAAGCGGTGAACCCGAATTGGCAACAGCAAGGGCTTAACTCAGAAAATTTTATTGCCTTTAATTTAACAGAGCATGTGCAGTTAATTGGTGGCACATGGTACGGTGGCGAAATGAAAAAAGGCATGTTTTCAGTAATGAATTATTTATTGCCGCAAAAAAATATCGCGAGCATGCATAGCAGTGCCAATGTTGGCAAAGATGGTGATGTAGCAATATTTTTTGGTTTGTCTGGTACGGGCAAAACAACACTTTCAACTGATCCACATCGTCAATTAATCGGTGATGATGAACACGGTTGGGATGAAGATGGCGTGTTTAATTATGAAGGCGGCTGTTATGCCAAAACTCAAAGCCTCAATAAAGAATCAGAGCCTGACATCTATAACGCGATTAAACGTGATGCACTGCTAGAAAACGTAATGGTGCGAGAGGATGGTAGCATCGACTTTGACGATAGCAGTAAAACGCAAAATGGTCGTGTTTCGTACCCTATTTACCACATTGAAAATATTGTTAAACCTGTGTCCAGAGCAGGACATGCGCAAAAAGTGATATTTTTAACTGCTGATGCTTTTGGTGTATTGCCACCAGTGGCGAAATTAACCCCAGAGCAAACAGAGTATTATTTTTTATCTGGTTTTACGGCAAAGTTGGCAGGAACTGAGCGCGGAATTAAGGAGCCTGTGCCAACATTTTCTGCTTGTTTTGGCGCGGCATTTTTATTATTGCATCCTACTCAATATGCCAAAGCATTAACTTACCGCATGCAACAAGCAGGGGCAACTGCCTACTTGGTTAACACAGGTTGGAATGGGGCAGGCAAACGCATATCAATAAAAGATACTCGAGCGATTATTGACGCTATTTTGTCGGGTGAAGTTGACCAAGCGCCTTGTCAGTCGTTACCTATATTTGATTTGCAAGTGCCAACAAGTTTGACAGAGGTTGGCGCAAATATTTTAGACCCACGAACAAGCCATGCAAACTCGGCTAATTGGCAAACCCAAGCTCAGTCGTTAGCGACTATGTTTGTCAAAAACTTTCAGCAGTATACGGATAATGATCACGGCAAAAGTCTGGTGTCAGCAGGGCCAAAACTTTGAGATAAAATCTTGCGGTAAATTAGCTTGATAAGTCGCTTGGCTATAGGTGTACTCTTATCGGTTGAGCCGTGTATAATAGCGCAATTAAATTAATTGCGCTAAATTCCCAACTATGAAAATTGCTTTAGGTATTGAATATAACGGTGCCGCTTATTCAGGCTGGCAGCGGCAAAATCATGTGGTTACTGTACAGCAAACATTAGAAGAAGCGCTTAGCTCAGTTGCCGATAGCGAAATAGTCGTCACCTGTGCCGGTAGAACAGATGCAGGTGTGCACGCAACAGGTCAAATTGTCCATTTTGAAACAGAGGTGCCACGCAAACTAAGTGCTTGGACTTTAGGTGCGAATGTTAAAATGGCTAACGACGTATCAGTAAAATGGGCGACCCAAGTACCAGCTGATTTTGATGCACGTTATTCAGCCACCGCCAGACGTTATCGCTATATCATTCTTAATCAAAGATTACGCAGTGCCATTTTACCTGAAGGCACAACTCTGGTTTACGAACCATTAGATGCAGAAAAAATGCATCAGGCAGCGCAAGCTTTGGTTGGCGAAAAAGATTTTACCTCTTTTCGCGCTTCACATTGCCAGTCAAATACCCCATACAGAAACGTTCATGCAGTTTCTGTAAGCAGATTCGGCCAATATATTGTCATCGACATTCAAGCCAATGCGTTTTTACATCACATGGTGCGCAATATAGCTGGCTCTTTAATTGAAATTGGTAAAGGTGTGCAACCAGTCAGTTGGATTGAAGATTTATTACATATTAAAGATCGCACACTCGCCGCTGCAACCGCAAAACCAAACGGTTTGTATTTAGTTAAGGTGTTTTATCCTGAACAATTTGGCATACCAGAGGCAGCATTGGGTCCATTATTTTTGCCTGATTAGCGATATCAGTGCAAAGGCATAATGTTTTAGTTAAAAATTAACTTAGATTGTGCTTTAATGTGCGGCAATTGGATGGCCTGAGAAGTTTTCAGGCTGGGTATAGAATTTTTTAGAATTAGAAATCCAGAGAATATCAATGAGTTGGATAGAAAAAATACTACCGAAAACGAATTCGACAAAAAAGGGTAATGTACCTGAGGGTCTATGGGTTAAGTGTAATTCCTGTAGTGCCGTTTTATATCGCACAGATTTAGAACAGCAGCAAAACGTATGTCCAAAATGTAATCACCATATGCGCATTGGCGCACGCCGTCGTTTAGAATCATTTTTGGATGCTGAAAACCGAGTAGAAATTGGTGCTGAATTAGAGCCACAAGACGTTTTAAAGTTTAAAGACTCTAAAAAATACAAAGACCGTATTGTAGCAGCGCAAAAATCTACTAACGAAAAAGACGCATTAGTTGCAATGCGCGGCACAGTAAAAGGTGTACCTGTGATTGCAGTTGCATTTGAATTTGCCTTTATGGGTGGTTCAATGGGCTCAGTTGTTGGTGCACGTTTTGTAAAAGCGGCTGAAGAATGTATCAAACACGGTTTGCCGTTAGTATGTTTTTCTGCTTCTGGTGGTGCACGTATGCAGGAAGCATTAATGTCGTTGATGCAAATGGCTAAAACCAGTGCTGCGTTAGCACGTATGAGCGAAAAAGGTTTACCTTACATCTCTGTATTAACTGACCCAACTATGGGTGGTGTATCAGCAAGTTTTGCTATGTTAGGTGACATTCATATCGCTGAGCCAAAAGCCTTAATTGGTTTTGCAGGCCCACGTGTTATCGAACAAACTGTTCGTGAAAAATTACCAGAAGGTTTCCAACGCAGTGAATTCTTGTTGGAAAAAGGCGCAATCGATATGATTGTTGACCGTCGCAATATGCGTGACTCAGTTGCACGCCAAATTGCAAAAATGATGAAATTGCCATCTATCGAGCAGGTTTAAGCCTAAATGGCCGCTAATGCCTGTTTTGATACTTTAGATGGTTGGCTTGATTATTTAGGTCAAATTCATCCGAAAGAAATTGATATGGGGTTGGATCGCGTTGAACGTGTATTCAACCGCCTCAATTTACCTTTGCAGCACTCGCGCATTATTTTAGTGGGTGGCACCAATGGCAAAGGCACAACCACAGCGCTTACGCAAAAACTGTTAACTGCCCAAGGTTATTCAGTTGGTTGTTATAACTCCCCGCATATTCACGATTATAAAGAGCGTGTCACCTTAGACAACCAATGGTTTTCTGATGCCCAGCATTGCCAAGCTTTTGCTCAAATTGAACAAGCGCGCGGTGATATTGAGCTGACTTATTTTGAATTTGGCACCTTAGCTGCACTGTGTTTGTTGGCACAAGCTGCGCCAGATTTTATTTTGTTAGAAGTTGGTTTAGGTGGGCGTTTAGACGCAACCAATATAGTTGCGCCAGAGCTTTCGGTTATCACAACAGTAGCGCTTGACCATAAAGATTGGTTAGGTGATACACGTGAACAAATCGGTTTTGAAAAAGCCGGTATATTTCGCCATAACGGTAAAGCTGTCTGTGGTGATTTAAATCCACCGAGCACAGTGTTAGACCAAGCCGAAAAACTCAACTTAGATATTTTGTGGCAACAGCAAGATTTTACATATGAGTTAAACCCAGCGGATAATGGTCAAGCGGCAAGTTGGAATTGGACTTCTAACGTCAGCAAACAGCAATATATATACTTACCTGTGCCGAATATGCCACTGCAAAACGCCAGTACTTGTTTAGCTATGTTAGAGCAACTGGGTGTTGAGTTAGACTCACAAGTTTTAACCAATGTATTAGCTGATTTTCAAATAGCTGGGCGTTGGCAACAAATTAACAATCAACCTAAAGTGATTGTTGATGTTGCGCATAATGAAGAAGCTATTATTCAGTTGGTTGAAAACGTAAAACGTTTAAAACAAACAACTAACGGCAAAATATACGCTGCTGTTGGCATGTTAAAAGACAAAGACTACCAAACCTGTTTGTCATTGGTTGCACCAATCTTTGATGGTTTTTATCTGGCTGACATCAATCAACCACGTGGCGCAAAAGCATCTGACTTAGCTACTTGTTTGCCAACTGAAAAAGTAACAGGCACTAGCGAAAACATTCAGACTGCTTATAAAAATGCGTTATCACAAGTGCAAACAGATGATGTTGTAATCGCATTTGGTTCTTTTTGGGTTATCACGGATTTATTAGAGAATTAATATGGCGACTACTTTTCAAAATAGACTCGTCGGCAGCATAGTTTTTGTTGCATTAATTGTCATTTTTTTACCCGACCTATTAGACGGGAAAAAAACAGATTATGGTGATCAGTTTCAAACCATTCCTGCTAAACCTATAGCTCAACCAATCCCTGATAAAATTCCATTTCCAGAAGACGAAATAGTTGATTCGCTTGCGCAATATCAACAAAAAGAGTCAGACGAAGCCGCAGTAGACGAAATTTATCTTGGTGAAAAAACGGCGGAAGAAGTTGAGCAAAAGTCAGTTGAACAAGCAAAAACTGAAACTGTCACTGCTGAAGTATCGCCAGAGCAAAAAGCTCAAGCTAATAAGCAAGCCAATAAGACAGCTGCTGAGCCTGTTAAAAAGCCTGAAAACAAACAAGTTGAAACAGCACAAAATGCTTGGGTGATTCAACTGGGTAGTTTTCGTCATAAAAACAACGTAAATAACTTACGCGAAAAATTACAGCAAGAAGGTTATGTTAGTTTTACTCGTCCAATTAAAACTCAATCGGGCGAATTAACCAAAGTTTATGTCGGTCCTGATTTAGATAAAGACAAACTTGAAAAGATGATCCCAGCGTTAAAAAGGTTAACAAATTTAAATGGCAAAATTTCTGCGTACCAAACAACAGAATAATGTTGGTAATTGGGTGGTGGGATCTGCTAGAATTCGCCGGCAATTTTCCTCATGAATATAGATATGGTTTGGTTTGATTACGCAATACTCGCTGTTATCTCAATTTCCACACTAATTAGTTTAGTTCGTGGATTTGTGAAAGAGGCTTTATCGCTTGTTGTTTGGGCGGGTGCGTTTTTTGTTGCGAGCCAATTTTATTTAGATTTTGCGACCTTTTTAACCAATATTGAAGATGAAATGTTCCGCAACGCGGCGGCTATCGCAATATTGTTTTTAGCAACCATAATTGTTGGTTCTATCGTAAATTACCTAATTTCTCAATTAGTGCAAAAAACCGGTATGTCAGGTACAGATAGAGTACTTGGTCTAGTGTTTGGTGCATTAAGAGGTGTGCTGATTGTTTCAGCTATACTATTCTTTATGGATGCATTCACCCCAGTGGCTAAATCTGACTGGTGGGTGCAATCAGTATTAATTCCAGAATTTAAGATAGTGATAGAGTGGTTCTTTGAATATATTCAAACCACTTCGAGCTTTCTAAAAAATGTTCAACCTGTATAAGAGGTAAAATCCATGTGTGGTGTCGTTGGCATTGTAGCTCATTCCCCAGTTAATCAGGCTTTGTATGATGCGTTAACCGTATTGCAGCATAGAGGTCAAGACGCTGCAGGGATCATGACCATTAATAATGGCGTGTTTAAATTGAGAAAAGCGAACGGCTTGGTTCGTGACGTTTTTGAACAAAAACACATGGAGCGTTTAGCGGGCAATTGGGGCATAGGCCATGTGCGTTACCCAACCGCAGGTTCTTCAACTTCAGCTGAAGCTCAGCCGTTTTATACTAACTCTCCTTATGGTATTGCTTTTGTTCACAACGGCAACTTAACCAACGCGGAAGACTTAAAGAAGAATTTAATTAGTGAAGCACGTCGTCACGTAAACACTTCGTCAGATTCTGAATTGTTAATGAACCAATTTGCGCATGAGTTATGTGAAAGTGGTGGCGACTGGAACTTAAAACCTGCTGATGTTTTTGCAGCTGTTACTGCGCTACATACTAAAGCTCGCGGCGCTTATGCGGTTGTTGCTTCTATTATCGGTTTCGGTATTGTTGCATTCCGTGATGTGTATGGCATTCGCCCACTTGTATTAGGTAAGCGTGAAACTGCACAAGGCACTGAGTACATGGTTGCATCTGAAAGTGTTGCAATTGATGCTGTTGGTTTTGAATTTATGCGTGATGTACAACCGGGTGAAGCTGTTTATCTTACCCAAGACGGCCAGTTGTTCAGCCAACAATGTGCAACTAACTCTGAACTAGTTCCTTGTTTGTTTGAATATGTTTATTTTGCGCGTCCTGATTCAACCTTAGATGATATCTCTGTGTATGCGAGCCGTGTACGCATGGGTAAAAAACTCGGTGAAAAAATTAAACGTGATTGGGCTGAATTAGATATTGATGTAGTTATTCCAATTCCAGAAACCAGCTGTGATATCGCGTTAGAAATTGCTAACACCTTAGATTTACCCTATCGCCAAGGTTTTGTGAAAAACCGTTATATCGGCCGTACTTTTATTATGCCGGGGCAACAACAGCGTCGTCGTTCTGTTCGTCGTAAATTAAACGCGATTTCACAAGAATTCAGCGGTAAAAACGTCTTGTTAGTTGATGACTCAGTTGTACGTGGTACAACCTCTGAACAAATTATCGAAATGGCACGTGAAGCTGGCGCGAAAAAAGTTTATTTTGCATCTGCTGCACCTGAGATTCGTTTCCCGAATGTATATGGTATCGACATGCCAAGCGCAAATGAATTGATTGCCTATGGCCGTGATGTACAAGAGATTTGTGATTTAATTAAAGCTGATGGTTTAATCTTCCAAGACTTACCTGACTTAATTGCAGCTGTGGGTGAGGGTAATCCTAAAGTTGAACGTTTTGAAACTTCGGTATTTGACGGCAACTATGTGACTAACGATGTTAGCCAAGCTTATTTAGATCATTTAGATGAATTGCGTCGTGATTCAGCTAAAGATGCAAGTAGCCAAAACCAAAGCTCTAGTTTGGATATTCATAACTTTAGCTAGTTTTAGCCCGGGTGCTTGAAATTGAAGAGAGGTCAGCAATGCTGGCCTTTTTTGTTACAAGGAATAAAGATGATATTTGATCAGATACTACTATTTTTCGTAAGCCTAGTTGCTAATACTTTATCGTCGCTTGCCGGCGGTGGTGCAGGCTTATTGCAATTACCCGCTATCATCTTTTTAGGTTTACCTTTTTCAGTGGCGCTGGCGACACATAAAGTTGCCTCTGTGGCTTTGGGTGTAGGCGCGTCGATTAAACACTTAAAACATGGTCAGTTTGCGCCTGCATTAGTGCTGATTATGATTGTTGGCGCTTTGCCTGGGGTTATTTTAGGCGCAAACGTTATTGTTAATATTCCACCAGTTGTGTCGTTATGGGCGTTAGGTGGTTTAACCATAGCTTTGGGTTTGTATTCTATTTTTAAACCTGATCTTGGTAAAACTGATGAGCTGAAAAACTTGAATATGCGCGGTTATATTATTGGCTCGGTTGGTTTGTTTATTATCGGTTTTTTAAATGGCTCGTTAACTTCTGGTACTGGGTTGTTTGTGACTATGTGGCTGATCCATTGGTTTGGTATGGGTTATGGGCGTGCTGTTTCTTATACTTTGGTGATGGTGGGTATTTTGTGGAATGGTACTGGTGCTATTACTTTGGGGTTAATTTCGCAAATTCAGTGGGATTGGTTACCGGCGTTGATTTTGGGCTCGTTGCTGGGTGGCTATTTAGGTGCGTATTTGGTAATTGCTAAGGGCAATTGTTTGGTGAAACGCTGCTTTGAGGTGTTAACTATTTTGTCTGGCTTGTCTTTGTGGTTTAAGGCTATTTGGTAGGCAAATATAGTTGACCGTATATGGTATACTGGCAAAGCTAATGATTGCAGACGTTTTGCGCCAAACTTTCACACGGTAAAGATTCCGTGTGAAAGCCTAAGTTAAAGATTAGCTTAAATCTTAATGGCGTGCTGCCTTGATTTTGTTAGTAAAGATATGGTTAACCATATCAATTTCGACACCTTCTTGTACCGATTCAACTAGTTGATCTATGACTTCTATTTTATATGGCCCACCAATTAGCATTTTTTTAATTTGCAATAAATCACGTCGGCAGGCAATGGGCGCGTATTTAAATGCTGTGTCTAATTCAGTTACTTGGCTGAAAGCCTCGGCTTTTTCTAAAACACATTTAGTGTATTTTTCTTTGTGCTGTAAAAATAACGATGAATCGGTTAATTGTTGTGAAGGTGGCAATGTTTTTTCATTCGCCTGAATGCCAGCAGCCAAAAAAGACAAAGTGAACGCGATTAAACCGCTTGTTAAAATATTTACTTTCATGTTGTTCTCCAACACTTACATGAATCATTTATTTGATTCTATCAGAGTTAAATGACAAAAGAGTAAACTTTTGCGGCGTAAGCTTTTTTGCGCGACAATAGTCACAAATTTTGTGGCTTGGTTTTAGATTTTTCTAAGGAGTACGATATATGCTCAGTTGGGCAGAGATTATCGATTTAGGTGTGTTAATCCCATTTTTAGCTTTGTGGATTGGTTACGCAATGTTTGCCCGTAAAGCGGCTAAATGTCGTGAATCCTTATCGAGTGTGTTGATCATTTTACGTATTGATTGGATGCGCCATTTATTAGAGCGGGATAATCGTATATTAGATGCAGCGCTAATGGGCAATATCGAAAAAAACATGAGCTTTTTTGCTTCAACTACGCTGCTTATTATCGCGGGTTCGTTAACCGCATTAACTAATGCTCAGTCTATTCACGAATTAACCAGTTTAATTCCTTGGGTATGGCCACATACCATTACTTTGGTACAAATTAAGGTCATTACCATTATCTGTATCCTGATCTATGCGTTTTTTAAATTTACTTGGGCACTGCGCCAATATGGTTTTGCTTCTGTGATGATAGGTGCGGCACCTAATTCAGACGACGAACGTGCAACACCTGAAATGAAAAAAGTCTTTTCAGTTAACGCTGGCAAATTAATAGATCAAGCAGGGCATAACTTTAACAATGGTATGCGAGCGTATTATTTTGCTTTGTCTGTGGTCGGTTGGTTTATTCATCCTGTGTTGTTTTTGTTATTTGCGGTTATTGTTGTGCGCATTTTGTATCAACGTGAATTTAAATCACGTTCATTAAAAACTTTGGTCGATGGATTATCCATGAGCCAATATTATTTAGATAACGAAGTATTAAAATTTAAGAAAGACGAGTAATAAAAATTAATAATAAAAAGGCTTAAGGTTAAATGACCTTAAGCCTTTTTGGTTAACCTATCCAAACTTGTTTGCAATTAACAAACTGTCGAATGCCATGTGGGCCAAGTTCGCGGCCTATACCTGAATTTTTAATCCCACCACTGGGTAACCGCGGGTCGGTTTTAACTATACCATTTACCGAGACTTGCCCAGCTTGCAGCTGTTCAACAAACTTTTGTTGTTGCCGCAAATCTTTACTCCATATGGCGGCGCCTAAACCATAAACTGTATGGTTGGCCAGTTCCAGCGCGGCGTCCGCATCTTCGGCTTTACACACGCACATTACCGGACCAAACGTTTCTTCATTGAATACTGTCATGGTTGGGGTGACGTCAGTTAATAAAGTGACTGGATAATAGTAACCTGGATTATCTACTGGCAGTTCGCCTCCTAACAAACAGTTTGCACCTTGTTCTAGGCTTTGTGACACTTGGCGATGCAGATTGTGTTGTATATCTTGCCGCGCCAGTGGACCAATTTGGCTATTCTGTTCCAGCGGATTACCAACAACCAGTCTTGCCAGTCTATCTTCAAGTAAAGTGATAAACTGCTCGTATACGGGCGCTTCAACAATAATGCGTTTTGCTGCAATACAGGATTGTCCGGCGTTGATAATGCGTGATAAACATGCAATATCGGCCGCTTTTTCAAGTTCAGCATCTGCTAATATCACACAAGGATCTGAGCCACCTAATTCGAGCACTGACGGGATAATTACTGAACCAGCAACCGATGCGACTTTTGCGCCTGTAGCACTAGAGCCGGTAAAAGAAACCCCTTTTATCCGTCTGTCTTTAATAATGTTGGCAACTTCAGTATTGTCGATAGGTAAATTAACCACAATATTGTCTGGTGCCATTGCACTTTTAAATGCGTTCATAATGGCGTTCGCACAACCTTGCACACTTGGATCGTGTTTCATAATACAGGTATTGCCTGCCATTAACGACGGCGCCAAAAAGCGAAATGCTAACCACACTGGCGCATTCCACGGCAGTATGCCGAGTATGCTACCAAGTGGCTGATAACAGACATAACTTTCCACCGCGTCTGATTCAATCTCTTCGTTGGCTAAATAGCTTTTGGCGTTATCTGCATAGTGCTCGGCGCACCATGCTGCTTTTTCAACTTCGGCTAAACCTTCTTTTAATGGTTTGCCCATTTCTATTGCCATTAAATGGGCAAGGTTTTCTTTGTCGTTACGCAGGGCCGCAGCGACCGCTTTTAACGTTTGTGCTCTTTGTTCAAAACTTGTTAGTTGCCAGCTTTGAAACTGCCGATTGGCGGCGTTTAACGCAGTATATATCTCGGCTTTGTTAAAGGTTGCATAGCTGTTGATATGCTCACCATTGTGCGGATTTGTACTTACTAACATACATTTCTCCTTATATTCATTTATTAGCCGAAGCGGCAGCTTTAAGCTGTTTTACGTTTTTAGCGGGTTCTGCTTCGCTATTTTTCACCGACGTAGATTTTTTAACCGCAAAGTCGAGTGGAAAGTCAAAAAATGATTCACAACCATTTTCGGTAATGGCTATGGTGTCGGATATACCACAAGTTTTGTCACCGTCAACGCCCCACATCCAAGGGATCACATGGAAGGTCATGCCTTCTTTGAGCACAGTCGACTCTCCCTGTTTGAGGCTGATGATATAACCTTCGTCCCAACTGGGTGGAAACGCAATGCCAATTGAATATCCTGAGCGAGTTATTAATCTAGCGCCAACATCGTTGGCTGTGATTATGTTGCGAATTAAATTATCAACATCTGAAACTGTCATGCCGGGTTGGATATACTCGTGCATTGTAGTTAAAGCTAATTTCATGCATTCTTGCGCTTTGTACATGTTGTCGGAGAGTTCACCTAATACCACGGTTCGCATCATTGCAGTGTGGTAACGCCGATAACATCCGCCCACTTCTAAAAATACATGTTCACCACTTTGTACTTTGCGGCCTTCCCAAGTTGCATGGCCTATCATAGTTCTGGGGCCAGAAGTTACATAGGGCATAACAGCAGGAGGTTCTCCACCGGCTTTAAACATAGCGGCGCTGATGGCTGCACCAATTTCATTTTCGGTTACACCAGCTTGGCAGGCTTCAATACCAGCTTGCATGCCAGCTTGAGTCGCTTTAGCAGCTTGGCGCATCACTTCTAGTTCAACTGCTGATTTACACACTCGGCCTTGCTCAACTATGCCAAAACAATCTAATAGCTTGCCATCTGTTAGGGTTGTATGAATAAAGTCTTGTTGGTACGCCGGAAAAAAGTAGCTATTGCGCTCATAGCCGATGCGTTTATCGGCAAGATTAAATTCGCGCAGTGCATCTACTAACATTTGAATTGCATCTCCTGTGTCAGGGTAGGGGCGTGTTACTTCAACCCAAGAGCGGGCAATAACATTTGATTCCTCCATAGCGCGAGTGATCATAAACGGCTCTTGTTCAAGCGGTACAACGACAGCTTGAAAAAAAGAATAACCTGTTGTTTGGTAATCGGTTAGATACATAATATTTTCGGGATCTGTGATCACAACTGCATCTAAGTGGCGCTCTAAAATGCGCGCGCGTAATTCGTTAATTCGACGTTCATATTCACTGAACGGAAATGTCATATCGTCTCGATTTAGCATAATTCTGTCCTTATGAATTTGGTTGTAGGCATTTAACTAAAATATCTAAACCTTGTTGCAAGGTGTCAGCTTCAATGGTTAGAGGCGGTATCACCTTGATGACACTGCCACCACTGCCACAGGCGGAAACAAGTAAACCTTGGGCGAATGCGTTGGCAACAACACGTTTAGCGAATTCACCATCTGCTAAATCTATGCCCCAAATCATGCCTTTACCACGCAGTTGCCAGTTTAAGTGTTGATCACAAATAGGAGAGAGTGCATCTTCAATGGTTTGACTATGCTGGTTAACTTGGCTCATTAATTCATCATCTTTGAAATAATCGAGCGCAACTTTTCCGGCGATAAAACTTAAACCTTGGCCTCTAAATGTGCCTGTATGTTCACCTGGGTTCCAATGTTTGTCGTATTCAGGTTTGACTAAATTCATTGCCAGTGGTGTACCAAAACCACCTATGCCTTTGGCTAAACAGATGATGTCTGGATCTAACCCAAGTTGGTCAAAGCTAAAATAACTGCCTGTTCGACCGCAGCCGACCTGAATTTCGTCGACGATAAAAAGCGCACCAAAGTCTTTCGCGAGTTGTTGGAGTTCTTGTAGCCATAACTTGCTACCTACATTGACACCGCCTTCTGCTTGGATAACTTCAACAATAAAAGCTGCAGGTGGTTTTACCCCGCTAGAGCTGTCTTGATATTGTGCGCGTAACTCGGCTAAATCTGCGCTGGTTACACCATTTTGCGGTGGTGAAAAACTATGGTGATGAACATGGGTTAAAGGCACACCGGCCGCGCCGCGAAAATAGTCGTTAGCAGTACAAGCAAGAGCACCTAAGGTCATGCCATGAAAACCATGACTAAAAGCAACAACCTCGTGTCTGTTGGTTACTCGTCGCGCCAATTTTAACGCGGTTTCAACCGCATTTGTGCCTGTAGGCCCCATAAACTGCAATTTATGCGGCATTTTCCTTGGTTCGAGTATTGTTTTACTGAATGCTTGAATAAAGTCACGTTTTGCCGTGGTGTGCATATCTAGGCTATGAGTGACACCATCTTGATTTAGATAATCTATGATGGCTTGTTTCATTTTGCGGTTGTTGTGGCCAAAATTTAGTACGCCAGCACCAGCAAAAAAATCTATATAGCTTTTGCCATTTTCATCGATTTGAATGGCGTTTTTTGCTGTGTCAAACACTGTATCGTAAACACGGCAATAAGCTCTAATATCAGACTCTCTTTCGGTAAAAATACTCATACAAGTACTCCTTAAGGTTGTGAAGGGACTACAAACAAATGTGTGTAGTGTTTTTTGCTAGCCGACGTTGACTAGGTTCAAGGAATTGCAACACCGGTAAGGCGTGCAAATAGGCGACAAACTAAAGGAATTAATTTGTCATTAAAATCGTAGTTTGGGTTGTGTAATGGTACTGGTGTAAGTTGGTTTTCTTTGCCACCAATTAACGCAAAAGCACCAGGAATGTGCTGTAAATAATAGCTAAAATCTTCAGAAGCCATGACGGGTAAATTAATTTGCGCATGCGCTTTTTCTGCACCAAATTCGCCGATCCAGGTTTGACGTACCTTTTGCGCAGCTTGTGCATGATTTTGCGTCGCTTGATAACGCGGTGAAACTTTTACCTCAGCAGTGGTTTGATAAGCTAGGGCCGTTTGTTGACTAATTTGTTGGATCTGTTCAACCAATTTGCTGCGATAATTTTCGTTGGCAATACGAAAACTACCGGTTAATTCAACTATATTTGGCGTGACAGTCGGCGCGTTTGTATCCGATTGCATACCTGTGACCGACAGCACTAATGGGTTTTGTGGCGTATTTAGTCTGCTGACAATTTGCTGTAAAGCAAGTGTAATTGCGCTAGCTGCTAGAATTGGGTCTTGGCAATTTTCTGGTTGGCTTGCGTGGCCGCCTAGCCCTTGCACTTTTATCGTAAAAGTACCATTGCCGCACATAACCACAGAGTCAGGGCAGGCGATTTGACCTAATTCGAGCGTTGGCCAGTTATGCCAACCGTAGATCACATCAATACCTTTGAGCGCGCCAGCTTCAATCATCTTTTTAGCGCCATGGCCACCTTCTTCGGCAGGTTGAAATATTAAACTGACAGGCTGAGGTAACTCTGCTTCGTTTTGTTTTAGCCATTTGGCGGCAGCCAATAAAGTTGCAGTGTGGCCATCGTGTCCACAGGCATGCATTGTGCCTTGCTGGGTAGATTTCCAATCGCACTGATTGTTTTCTTTGATTGGCAAAGCGTCTATATCTGCGCGTAACGCGATATGAGGTTTGGCTGTTAATTGTGGTGCGAGCCTAGCGATTGTGCCAGTTTCAGTGCATTTTTCCCAAGGGATATTTAATAGATCTAATTGCTGACGTATGTAGTCAGCTGTGTTGAATTCTTGCCATGACAACTCAGGGTGCGCGTGCAGAAATCTGCGAGTTTCAACGGCGTTTTCAAATAAAGTGGTGGTGCAGTTTGTCATAAGACTCCCTAGCTAAAGTTTAGTGCAGCGGTACACCTCGTTGATTAATTAAACTATTTTCTAATCTCAGTGTAGGAGCTGTGATGGCTTGTAGCAAATGGAGTTCTAGAATTATTAGGTATAAGGGTATGCAGGTTAGACCTAGTTGGCCTAACCTAGCGAACCTCAGCTGAGGTTCGCGAATTTCATTCAGCCAAATTATCAGCGTTAAAACTGATAACCTATATGCAAAGTTGCAAAACCAACCAGTGGATCTACGTCATATCCTGCGGCTAACCTATCTTGTTTACCACTTGTGGTTTTTGTATAGCCTAGGCCCATCCAAGGTTGTACATACCATTGTTTGCTGTCAAACAATGGGTAGCGGTAACCAAGACTGAACATTAATAAACCATTAGTGTATTCTGCATAACTATTTTCTGCTGATACAGCGTAATCTTGAGTGGATATTTGTGCACCTACATACCAACCTTCTTGGTTGGTATTAAAGTAATAATCGGCAAATAAACCTACACCTCGTTCTAAATCTACAGTCCAATCTTTGTTGTCATTTTCAGAGTTTAAATCAACCATAAAGCTAGGTAGTTCAAGTGAATAAACACCTAAACCCAATCGCCAATTTGGTGCAGCAGCTGGGCTAAATTTAATATGGAGTGAATCCCCACTTTGTACAAAAGTATAAGGGTCGGTTTCAATTGCGAATTTGTTGTCAGCAACAACATTAGTTGAAATTGCAGCAAACATTGCCGCGCCAATTAAACTGATTTTTTTCATTTGATATCCTTAAGGTCCATTGAGTGTTAACCGGCGGCTATGCTAACGATTTAAATCAATAAAATTAAGTAGTTACCAAATGTTAAGTCAGTTACTTTGAGGTAAGAATTATGATGGAATCTAGCGTAGAAACTGAAAAAAAATTTTAGGGCTAGAAGTGTATCTAGCCCTCAGGTGAGCCTCAGCAGAGTGAACGGCTTATAAAAGCTCGTTTTTCAACCAAGCTATGGTTTTAACATAAGGCTCAGGTAATAACGGCTGCATTTGATCTAGTGCAGTTTCAATGTTCTTTTTACCTGTTTTACTAAAGTTGATATGACCAACTTTTCTGCCTGGGCGTACAGATTTTTGATACCAGAAGAGTTCTGATCCTTCGACTGCTAACCACTGCGCATCTAAGTCACAACCAATTAGGTTGATCATAAAGTTAGTATTGCGCACGCTTGGCTCAATCATAGGTAAACCTGTCACACAGCGTACATGGCTTTCGAATTGGCTGATATTACAACCTGCTTGCGTCCAATGGCCGCTGTTATGTACACGTGGGGCAATCTCGTTAATGAGGATGTCGTCACCAACACGGAAACACTCCATCGCCATTACACCTACATACTCAACCGCTTCCATTAAAGTGGTCAGCATTTTTTCAGCTACAGCTTGGTATTTATCTAAACGCGCGAGTGGCGCAACTGTTGCGGTTAAAATACCATCTTGATGCAGGTTTAACGCCAGCGGATAAAAATAACATTGGCCGTTTTTATCCCGCATACCCACCAAGGAAACTTCTTCATCAAAGTTTATCGCTTGTTCTGCAATTGCATTGTTGTGCCAGTCTGCAGGTATAGTTGAACTTTCAGCTTGTTTTAACCAATGTTGGCCGCGACCGTCATAACCACCTGTGCGGCGTTTTAACAATACGCGCTCACCTAGTTTGTTATGTAAGTCTGCTTCTGTGGTATTTGCTTCAACCAATTGCCAAGGTGCTGTTGCTAGACCTAACGAATCTAATAAAGATTTTTGTTTAAAACGGTCGGCAATAGTGGCAAAAAAGTTTTGGTTGGCGAAATTTTTGTGTGCAGCCAAAACGTTGGTCACTGGCGTTTCTGGCCATTGTTCACGCTCAGCGGTTACCACATCATTTTCACCTAATACAGGTGCTGTATCTGCATCAATATCAACAGGTATTACTTTTACACCTAATGGATAAGCTGCATGTTGCAACATGTTACCAAGTTGGCCTGCACCAAGTACCCAAACAGTTTGATCAAAATAAGCTGTCATTTTATTAACTCTTACAAATGGTTAAAGTTCTTCGCGAGGATCAGGGTTGGCTAGGACAGTTTCCGTTTGTTCATTTCTGAATGCTTCAATGCGTAAAGCCAATTCTTGATTTGTGGTCGCTAAAATTTGTGCGGCAAATAAACCTGCGTTGTATGCACCTGCTTCACCAATGGCTAAAGTACCAACTGCAACACCTTTTGGCATTTGCACTATTGAATATAAGCTGTCGACACCACTTAACGCGCGGCTTTGCACTGGAACACCTAATACAGGTAAACGGGTTTTAGAGGCAACCATACCAGGTAAATGAGCAGCGCCGCCTGCACCTGCAATAATAACTTCAAAGCCATTTTCTACAGCGCTTGCTGAAAAGCTCATTAATTTATCTGGTGTTCTGTGAGCAGATACAACTTCAACAACGTAAGGCACTTGCAGTGAGTCTAATACATCGGCCGCATTTTTCATGGTTGGCCAGTCACTCTTAGAACCCATGATAATGGCTACTTTTGCTTTCACTAAAAACTCCTAATAACCTATTTAGGTTATGTTTAAACCGTTTTATTTCATCTAATTAGCGATGAATCAAATTATCGTTCAATACAATAAATAAAATCACCGCAGTAATTGCAGTGACATAAAATAAATATTAACTTGGGAGCCGTTTGCACTTTGCAACCGCGAGGGTGCGCGGCAAGTTGATTGGCAAGCGACTATAATAACACGTGTTAGCCCCAACAAGCTAATAAAACCCGTTTATGATTTTACAAAAACCTTTCGAGGCAAGATGAAACTTTCAGATTTAGGTAAACAACTCACGCAAGATTCAGCCATAGTGAGTTTGATGGAAGATTTGGGTGATGCACTTAATGTAAACCCTAACTTACTCTTTTTAGGTGGTGGCAACCCAGCTAAAGTTGATGCTTTTGAGCAACTGATGGCTGAACATTTGGCGGATATTAGCCAAAATCCTGATGAGTTGCATAAATTACTCGGTATTTATCAATCCCCGCGCGGCTCGGAAAAACTCATTGATGCTTTAGTCGAATATTTTCAAACTGAAATGGGTTGGCCTGTCAGTGCGGATAACATTGCATTGTCGAATGGCAGCCAATCAGCATTTTTTATTTTGATTAATATGTTGGCAGGGCAAGCGGGTGATAGCAAAAAACACTTTTTGTTTCCGTTAGTGCCTGAATATTTAGGTTATAGCGACCAAGCTTTGGCAAATGATTATTTTAAAGCCTGCAAGCCGCTGATTGAAAAGCAAGGTGATGATTTATTTAAATACCATATAGATTTTGCTAACTTACATATTAGTGATGAAACCGCAGCTTTATGTGTGTCGCGTCCAACTAATCCAACTGGCAATGTGGTCAGTGATGATGAACTAGAACAACTAACGCGTTTGGCAAAAAATCACAATATCCCACTCATTATCGATTGTGCTTATGGTGCACCTTTTCCAAATATCGTTTATCAAGATGTGACCTGTCAGTGGGATGAACACAGGCTATATGTGTTTAGTTTATCTAAGTTAGGATTGCCAGCCTGTCGCACTGGGATAGTTGTAGGCCATCCCGAACTGATTAGTCAGTTTGTTAAAGTAAATACCATAATGAGCTTAGCCAATGGCAATTTAGGCCCTGAGTTGATGTCACGTTTGTTAGCGAACAAACAATTAAACCAAGTATGTAGCCAGCATATTTTGCCGTTTTATCAGCATAAACGTAATCATATGCTTAGTTGTATTCGTCAAAATTTAACTAAAAACACATATCGAATTCATCAACCAGAAGGGGCGTTCTTTTTGTGGTTATGGTTTGAAAATTTGCCAATTAGCTCAACCGAACTTTATCAGTTGTTAAAAGAAAAAGGCGTGTTGGTGATGGATGGTGAGCCATTCTTTTTTGCGGTTAAAGATGATTGGCCACATAAACATCAGTGTATTCGTTTGTCGTATTGTCAAAGTGATGAGGTGATTGAACAGGCGATTGAAATTTTAGCGACTACACTTGAAGGATTAACTAAATAGCTTAGATTTATAACTAAGTGAGTTCACAATAAATAATTTTTGCAAAACACTTGTTTCTTAAAAATTTAATGTAATGATAGCGCGCCTTTTCGGGGCAGCCTATAAACTGTTAACTAACTCTAATTCAAGGATATAAACATGCGCATTGCTATTTTATCTCGTAACCCAAAATTGTATTCGACTCGCAGATTAAAAGAAGCTGGTGAGGCGCGAGGGCATGAGGTTGATATAATCGATACATTGCATTGTTATATGGATATTACCAGCTCTAACCCAATGGTTAGATACAAAGGTGAGGCTTTACCTGAATATGATGCGGTTATTCCACGTATAGGTGCATCTGTTACATTTTATGGCACTGCAGTTGTTCGTCAGTTTGAAATGATGGGCACTTTTTCTATTAATGAATCAGTCGCTATCAGCCGCTCGCGTGATAAATTAAGAAGTTTACAATTATTGTCGCGTAAAGGTATTGGTTTGCCAAAAACCGGTTTTGCTCATCATCCTGACAATGTTAGTGATTTAATTGCCGGTGTGGGCGGCGCACCTGTGGTGATTAAACTGTTAGAAGGCACCCAAGGTATAGGTGTGGTTTTAGCTGATACCACCAAAGCCGCCGAGAGCATTATTGAAGCTTTTATGGGTTTAAAAGCTAACATATTAGTTCAAGAATTTATTAAAGAAGCTGGCGGCGCAGATATTCGCTGTTTTGTTGTTGGTGATAAAGTGGTTGCAGCAATGAAACGTCAAGGTGCGGAAGGTGAGTTTAGATCTAACCTACACAGAGGTGGCAGTGCTGAACTAGTGCGCTTAAGTAAAGAAGAGCGTGCAACAGCTGTAAATGCGGCAAAAGCTATGGGTCTTAACATGTGTGGGGTTGATATTTTACGTGCAAACCGCGGCCCTGTGGTGATGGAAGTAAATTCATCTCCTGGTTTAGAGGGTATAGAAACTGCAACCAACAAAGATGTTGCAGGTATGATAGTTGAGTTTCTCGAAAAAAATGCTAAGAAAAATGCTACTCGCACCCGAGGTAAAGGATAAACAATGAATTTAATCGGACTATTGTTCGCGCTAGCAGTTATTGCTGGTTATTGGTTGGTTAAACAAGCAGTTGGTCGAGTTGTCGACAAAATAGGCCAAGAAAAAAAGATTGACGAAAAGCGTGTCTATTATGTGCGCACAGTGCTGAACTTAGCCATGATAGTGGTCACTTTTATCTTAGTCAGCTTGTCGTTAGGCATAGATTATAGCCATTTAACTATTTTCTTTTCGTCAGCCTTTGCTGTTATTGGTGTGGCGTTTTTTGCACAGTGGTCGATCCTCAGCAATGTCACGGCTAGCATTATTGTGTACTTTTTCTTCCCGTATAAAGTTGGCGATAAAGTGAAAATTGTTGATGGCGACAATAGTATTGAAGGCAAGATTAAAGAAATTACTTTATTTCACGTAATTTTAGTTGGTGAAGGCAATCAATTGTCGACCTATCCTAATAGCATGGTCTTTCAAAAAGCTGTGATTATTCAGCCGGAGGGGAATGTATGATCCGCGATAAATTATTAATTGGCGCGTTAGAAAACGTCAATTTGCCAGAGCTTGGCATCACTGATTTAAAAATTAGAGTCGACACGGGCGCACAAACTTCTTCATTGCACGTAGATAATATCCGCTCAATTAAAAAGAACGGTAAACCTTGGGTTAAATTTGATATTCATCCTAATTTGTACAATGTAGATGAAGTAGTAACTGCTGAAGCTAAATTAAAAGATGTACGTTGGATCAAAAGCTCGAATGGTACACGTCAGCAAAGGTATGTAATTGAAACTTTGTTCCAAATTGGTAACAGAGAGTGGCCGATTCAAATTACTTTAACCGACCGTTCAGATATGACCTATTTAATGTTGTTTGGCCGTGAAGGTATGGCTGATAATGTATTGGTTGACCCGTCAGAAACCTTTATCTGCTCAGGTGAGAACCCAGAATAATTGGGTCGCTTAACCAAATACCAAGCTAAAAACCAGCATAAAAATAAACGGAATTATGCAAATATTTGCAATTGTGCTGGTTTTTAATTGAGTTCGCACTGACAAACCATAAAACAACAGCACAATAGACCAAATACTAAATAAATCAAAACTAGCGGCAAAATTATAAAATTTGTCTGTCGGTGATAACGCGAGTATTTGGTTGAGTGAAGTAACTTGCAAATCCATTAATGGTGTTTGGCTAGTGTCAGCGACAAGAATAACTAAGCTTGATAAGGCGAGTTGTAAAACCGCAGGGATTTGCACCCACCAATAAAAGCCAAACCAATCTTTAAAACCATCGGTATTTTGTTCATCTAATTTAGTAATTACGTTCAAATACACACTGGTAATCAATCCATAAAAAACCAGCATTAACACGCTACCAATAGATGCAGATAAACGTATTGTTTCTTCTGTGAGCTGTTGGCTAAGTTGTTCTTTTTCTGCAGGTGTTGCTTGACCTAACGATGTATTAACTGTGTAGTCAACTAACCAAGCCATATCGACATTATTAAAATATAAAGCATAAAACAGCTGCATGCTTAACATGATTAAGATAAAAGCAGGCCAGCTCGATATGTTTTTTTCGGCAATTTCAGTAAAGGCATGTTTAGGTCTAGTGACCATATCTTGAAATAAACTTAGCTGCAGTTTCATGTTGAATTTATTTGTTTTTTTGTAAAACATAAGTTTAACATAGCTCTAATCAAATTCACTAGGAAGTGTCATGTTACAACTCAACAATATTAATAAGCGGTTCCGGCTAAAAGATGCGAAACAAAGTAACACCTTGTGTGCGACCGACCCTAGGGTCTCTGGCCGCTTTTTTTATGCATTAAAAGACATCAATATTCATTGTACGGCAGGTCAAGTTGTTGCTTTGCTTGGGGCAAATGGCGCGGGGAAAACCACTTTGTTACGTGTTCTATCAACCGCGCTGCAAGCTGATAGTGGTGATATTTGCATAGATGGTCAAGCCGTAGCCAAAGACTTAGTTTATTATCGAAAATCTATTGGATTTTTATCTGGCAGCACAGGTTTATACGCGCGCTTAACTGGTTTTGAGAATTTACGTTATTTCGGAGAGCTTTATGGTTTAAAAGCTCAAGCTTTGGATACGCGTATTAACGAATTGGTTGAACAGTTACAAATGACAGATTTTATTCATCGCCGTTTTGACGACTATTCAACAGGCATGAAACAAAAAGTTGCGATTGCCCGTGCCGTTTTGCACCAACCTAAGTGGGTTATTTTAGATGAACCAACCACAGGGTTAGACATTAAAGCGCGCGAAGTGATCTTAAGTTTTATTGAAGGCTTAAAAATACAGGGTGTTGGGGTGATTTTTTCAACCCATGATTTATCTGAAGTTGAGCGTTTATGTGAACAAGTATTTGTAATTGACCAAGGGCAAGTGCAGTTTGCCGGTGAATTACAGCAACTTATTCAGCAAGGTGCAGGTAATTTATACCAGTCAGTTTTAAGCTACATGGAGCAGTCAGCATGATTTCAGTCATTTATAAAAAAGAAATGTTAGAGCTTATCCGAGATAAAAAAACATTGGTGTTTATGATTTTATTGCCTTTGTTAATCTTTCCAGCTCTATTTGGCGCTTTGGCGGTATTTGCTAGCCACTCAATTAAGCAAGAGCAAACGCGTACTTTAACTTATGTTGTAACAGGCGCGACTGAGCAAAATCCAGTTATCAGCAAACTTGCTGAACAAACCGACTTTAAGCTGTACCAAGGAGATATGCCGAATGATATCGCAAGTTTAATTCGCCACGGCAAAATCGATTTTTGGTTAGATATATCACAAGAATACACAGGTGAAATGGCTGGTAATCAACAAAGCCAATGGCAGCTTTATTACAACAATGCCAGTGGGGTAAATTCGGCTAAATACAGAGTTGAGCGCATAGTCGCCGATATCAATACTCAACTGACGGAAACTAAGCTGATTGCACTTGGTTTAGATGCAGAGAATATCTCTGGGGTGTTAACACCGATAAAACTCATCAATAAAGATATAGCTGAAGAAAAAGAAAGTTTGGGTTCTAAGCTTGGTGGGTTGGTAGCGTACATTTTGTTGCCACTGTGTTTATTAGGCGCTATTTACCCTGCAGTGGATATTGCCGCCGGTGAAAAAGAACGTGGCACTTTGGAATCACTGCTGATTACCCCGTCTACTAGGCTTGACTTGGTTATGGGGAAATTTTTAACTGTGTTTACTGCCTCTTTTATCTCAGCTTTTAGCGCGCTATTTAGCTTAGCTTTTTGGAGTTTTGTTTTTGCCCAAGGTTTTGCCATAGACATAATTGCAAAAATTGTCGGTACACTCGGTTTATTTGATTTGACCTTAGCTTTGATGATGATGCTGCCGCTAGTGATGAGTGTTTCAGCATTGGTGTTGTGTATTTCAATTTACGCGAAAAACTTTAAAGAAGCACAAAACTTTATGGCGCCACTAAGCTTTTTAATTTTTGTGCCGTTAATCGCAGCTATGATGCCGGGCATTGAATTGAACTGGCAATGGGCATTTGTGCCAGTGAGTAATGTTGCATTAGCGATAAAAGAAATACTTAAAGGGCAGGGTGATACAATATTGTTATTTACTGTTTGGTCGAGTCAGCTTGTTGCCGCTGTGGCACTCATTGCATTTGCGACTTTCTGGTTTAAACGTGAGTCAGTATTGTTTAGAACTTAACAAAAAACGCCAGATTAGCTGTTAATCTGGCGTTTTTATTTGGACTGTTATTTACTCTAAGGCATTAAATGCCTGTTACATCAACATGGAGTACCAGTTGTTGCTCCGGCTGCAAATAGTTGCGGCGACTAATTTTATTCCAGTTTTCTATATCTGAAATCGTGACTTTAAATTTTTGCGCGATACGTGCGAGTGAATCACCACTTCTCACTTTGTATTTCACTTTGCGTGTAGTCGGCACATCCCCATATTTACCCATAAACGAATCAGGTTGTTGTATGGTTAAATTTTGCCCTGGGAATATAGGATCGCTTGGCGACATATTGTTCCACTTAGCTAAGTCACGCACATTTACTTTGTGTGCTTTGCCAATATCCCAAAAAGTATCACCACGTTTAACAGTGTATTGAATACTGCTTTGTTCATTTTGGCCGATATTAGCTACGGCTGCAGAGCCATCATCATTCGCTGGATAAATACTCGAACTTGCCGCCGAGGTTGGGATCATCAAATAGTCGCCTTTGCGAATATGGTGGCCTTTAATTTTGTTGGCGGTGCGAATGGTCTCAACTGTCGTTTGATGGCGCTGAGCAATTGTACTGAGTGTATCACCTGATTGAATTTGATAACGACGCCAACTAATCAAGGTATCAGCTGATTTACCTTCAAGTTTGGCTCTAAAAGTTTCAGCTTTATCTATAGGTAATAAAAATTTATGTGGGCCATCTGGCGAGGTTGCCCAGCGGTTATACCCAGGGTTATATGAAGTTAAGTCATTAACATTCATTTCGGCTAATTCAGCGGCAATGGCTAAATCAATTTGCGATTCAACTTCTACTACATCAACCACTTGTACATTTGGAATAGTGTAAATATCAATGCCATATTTATGCGGGCGTTTTACGATATCGGCTAAAGCTAATAATTTGGGTACATAAGCATCTGTCTCACGTGGCAATTCCAGCGACCAATAGTCAATATTTTCACCAGAACGGTAATTTTTTTGAATGGCGCGAGCAACACGGCCTTCGCCTGAGTTATAGGCAGCAAGTGCATGCAGCCAATTACCATCAAACTGCTGGTGGAGTTTTTCTAAATAATCAAGCGCAGCTTTAGTGGATGCAACTATGTCGCGGCGGCCGTCGTACCACCAGTTTTGTGCTAAACCAAAACGTTTTGCGGTAGTTGGCATAAATTGCCATAAACCAGAAGCGGCAGAAGGTGAGTAGGCATATGGGTCAAACGCACTTTCAACAATAGGTAATAACGCCAGTTCCATTGGTAACTCACGTTTTTCTATTTCTTCAACTATGTAATATAAAAATGGTTCAGCACGTTTAGCAACACGGTTTAAATAATCCGGATGATTAACATACCATGCGCGTTGAATTTGCAAACGTCGGTTTTCAGCAACAGGTAAAGTGAGCTGGCTTTGAATGCGTTTCCAAACGTCACCATATACAACTTCGTTTGCTTCAGTTCCTTGGTTTAGCGCCACAACTTGACTGATATCTGGATAAACTTCAGTTGTGTCGTCTACAGCCGCAATAAAATTGCTCTGTTCATTTACCTCTATTTCTTGGTTAGTTGTGGTAAATGTTTGTTTTAAATCAGGAATTGACTGGCAGCCAGCCAACATCATAAGAGCTGCCGAAATGGTGGTGCGTTTGTACATAAATTAACCTGTATAAAATTGCTGTCAGAATGTTACTGATTCACGTTCGTTTACGCAATGTTTAAAAGGTATCTTTTAACTTTCTAAGCGCAGCAAAAGCACTAGTTGGATCATTTATTGATTGCTTTGTGAGTTGGCTAAGCCTTTGTTGTAGC
Organism: Catenovulum agarivorans YM01; assembly: GCF_000281085.1. Lineage (GTDB taxonomy): Bacteria > Pseudomonadota > Gammaproteobacteria > Enterobacterales > Alteromonadaceae > Catenovulum > Catenovulum agarivorans. Next base: position 13,733 of record NZ_JH767536.1, on the reverse strand, counting down.
CAAGTTTTGTCGGTATTGAGAAACGGATTTAACTGTTTTTCTAGGCCGATAGTTGAAGGCAAACTGGCTTGGTTATTAATACGCTTTTTTGTGACTTGGTTTTGATATTCGCCGAGCTGTTGGTTATTTGGGTCAATGTGCCGAGCAAATGTGATGTTGCTTTGAGTGTATTCGTGGGTACAACAGACTTTAGTCTCGTCATTTAATTGTTTGAGTTTGTTTAAACTGCCATTAAACATAGCTGCTGTACCTTCAAACATGCGCCCACAACCTATACTGAACAAGGTGTCACCACAAAAAACATAATCGTCATTAAAATAGGCGATATGGTCAAGTGTATGTCCTGGTATTTCAATTACATTAAATTCGATACCAAGCTGTTGAAATTTAACTGTATCACCTTCATTTAGTCTTACATCAATCAAATCAAACGGGCAACTGCTCGGGCCATAGATAGTAATATCTGGATACTGTTGTTTTAACCGTGCAACACCATTAGTATGATCCCAATGATGGTGGGTTATTAAAATTGCGACTAAGCTTTGATTACCAAGGGCTTGCATTACAGGTGTAGCGTCACCCGGATCAACCACAAGGCTGTATTCCTGGTTATGCACATGCCAAATATAATTGTCGGATAGGGCTTTAATCGGTTCTACTAATAACATAATAACTTCAGCTTAAACGTGTTTAAGGTACTTATATTTTGATGAAACCAGCACTACAAGATTTGTTACTGGATATTCCTACTAGTTGGAATGATATTCCACAGGGCGGTTTTGTCAAAAAACAAGTTGAGCGGCATTTAAACCAATGGTGGCCAACTGTGTTTGGCTATCACTTATTAAAAGTCGGCAGTTTAAGCGCGGAAATAGATAGTTTAGCTTGCCCAATTAAACATCAAGTGAATGTTGCAACTTTAGGTGATAGACAAGGCGTTGTTGCCGATATCCATCATTTGCCATTTAAAGAAAACTCTGTTGATGCGGTTTTACTGTCGCATACCTTGGATTACACCCATGATCCACATCAAATATTACGTGAAGCGCATAGGGTATTGGTCGCTAACGGCTATTTATTTATCACTGGCTTTAACCCTATGAGCCTAGCTGGATTATTTAAAATTTTGCCAGGGCGTAAACACAGTGCACTCAAACAAGCACGATTTTTTAGTACCAATAGAATAGGTGACTGGCTAAACTTATTAGGTTGTGAAGTGGTAAACGACCAAAGATTTATCTATGGGCCTTTGGGTCATCAACCTCGGCACTTTCATAATAGGTGGTTACCTGCGATAACCCATCAATATTTACAAAGATTTGGTGCCGTTTATTTGTTAGTTGCGCGTAAACGCGAATTACCAGTGACACCAATTAAACCTAAATGGAAAGTAAAACCCAATTTAGCGACAGTGGGCAATGTGCGTATTCGTAATGGGGTTCACCCTAAGAGTCAGGTTTAACTTTGATAACCTGTATCTTCTAATAAGTTAGCACTTTGTGCAGCGTTACGGGCTAAGTCGTCACACAATTCGTTTTCAGCATGACCAGCATGGCCTTTAACCCAGTGCCATTCAACCTTATGTTTTTCACAGGCTGCGTCTAATCGTTTCCACAGGTCGACATTTTTCACTGGTTTTTTATCTGAGGTTATCCAACCTTTTTTCTTCCAATTTTTAATCCATTGATTTATGCCGTTTTTAACATACTGGCTGTCAGTTGTAAGAGACACATCACAGCGCTCGTTTAATGCTTCTAAACCAGCGATTGCAGCTAATAACTCCATGCGGTTATTAGTGGTTAGTTTAAAGCCTTGGCTTAAATGTTTTTCGTGTTTGCCATAGCGCAATACAGCACCAAATCCGCCCGGCCCAGGGTTACCTAAACAAGAACCATCGGTAAATAATTGAATTTTTTTCATAATCTATAATAAAGATACTTTTATTTGTTGTAGTGGATTATACCCAAACTAGTTGAAAATGCATTTGGGGTATAGTTCGCTATCAGTTAATATTAAAAGCAGAACTAGTAAGTTAGGTATTTTAGGTAAAAAAATGGCACGTCAAATCGTTTTAGATACGGAAACAACGGGTATGAACATGGGCGGCGGCCCTGTGTATATAGGACACAGAATTATTGAAATTGGTTGTGTAGAAATTATCAACCGCCGATTAACCGGCAACCATTTTCATGTTTATATCAAACCAGACCGCTTAGTTGATCCTGAAGCGATTGAAGTTCATGGTATTACCGATGACTTTTTGGCCGATAAACCACCTTTTGAGCAGGTAGTCGACGAATTTTTAGAATTTATTGATGGCGCAGAGCTGGTTATTCATAACGCACCGTTCGACGTCGGTTTTATGGATCACGAATTCGAAAAATGCGGTAAAAATGTCAAAACCGCTGATATTTGTAAAATCACAGATACCTTAGTTATGGCTAAGGAAATTTTTCCGGGTAAACGCAATAACTTAGACGTTTTGTGTGATAGATACGGTATAGACAATTCGCACCGTACTCTGCATGGCGCTTTACTGGATTCTGAAATTCTTGCCGACGTTTATTTATTAATGACAGGTGGGCAAACTGCGCTGAACTTATCATCAGATGCAAATGAATCTGGCCCATCTAATCAAATTATTCGTTTGCCAGCTAACCGAAAAAAATTAAAGGTTATTGCCGCATCAGCCGATGAAATAACTGCACACGAAGAAAGGCTTGATATTGTTGAAAAAAGTGCCGGATCAACAATCTGGCGAGGATAGAGGACAAAAAATTGAAGCGACATTCTGGGTTTATCTTATTTGTGACATTACTGCTTGCGTTTAACGTCAGCAGTAACGAGCAAGCTATGGTTTCTATTGATATACCAACACCTGGGAATGTTGCTTTAGATGCAGTTAAAAATTTAAATTTGCCAAAACATCTAAGTGGCATACAGCTTATTGATAATCGCTTTCGTATAGATGCACACACCAAAGAAATTGTTATGGTGTTGTTTCGTAAAAAAGGTTCTCCGCCTGTTATTCTCATTCGACCTGATGGTTCAAAAATTTACGCACCTATGATAACCCCCGAGCAAGGGCAGTGGTTCGACGACAGCAACTTTGACATGATCCGCTTGAAAGACCCTATGGTGGGCCCTTGGCAAGCCGTTGGTAAGATAGAGTCGGGCAGTAAAATAATGGTGCTGTCAGACGTCAAACTTAAAGCAGAGCCTTTGCCGCAAGTAATTTTTTCAGGTGAAACCATTAAATTGACCGCGCACTTATTAAATGGCGGCAAGCCGATAGATTATGCAGATTTTAGTGATGTGGTTAAGTTAGATGTTACTTTTACCAGTACCAATAATTCCAACTATGATAATTTTGGTGCGGATGCTGAAAAAGTCGCGACTTTTAAAGACGATGGTCAAGGGTTTGATGAAAGGCGCAAAGATGGCACATTTACTGGAGAGTTTAAACTCAATATCACTTCGGGAGAATGGCAACCGAGTTTGTTTATCGATTTAGCTTTGTTTAATCGTGAACTAGTGCTTGACCCTATTATTGTTGAGCCAGTGCCATTTATATTATCAGCCGACAAAGCGATAGAAGCCGACCAAAAACATATTTTTCATATTGAGCCTGCAAGCACGTTAATTGATTTTTCCACTTTTGCTTTTAGTGGTGAAATTTTTTATCCAAATGGTGAAGCAGAAAAATTTGCCATGACAGAAACGGCTGATGGCAAACAAAGTTTTCCATTGTTCAATTACGCCGACGGTGTATACAAGATTAAAGTGTTTGCTTTTGGTAAAAACATAAATGGCCGCGACATGATGATAGATGTGCCTGAATTTACCTTTAATGTTGCGCCACTGCCAGTTGAAATAGATGAAAGTGCATTAATTCCATTAGAACAAGCGACAGAAAGCCTACCGGAAGAAGCTGAAAAAGCAAAAGAGCCAGAAGGTTTGTCGCCAAGCATGCTAATTTTGTTTGTGGTACTGGGTAATTTAGTTGTATTGCTAATCGCATTTTCAATTTATTGGTTTGTATTTCGCAAAGGTAATAAAACACCAGCGAGAAAATCTAAAGGCAAATTTAAAGTTAATTGGAAATTTTGGCAACGTGATAAAAAGGCATCCAATGAGATGGAATTGCCCGAACAGCACGCTGTGGACAAAATATCATCAGAACCTGACGATATAATAGACTTAACCCTACCAGATGAAACTTAATTATAATTTTTTATAAAAAAGCTGTTGACTCATGGGTGCTGAGTCCTTATTATTGCGCCCGCTTCTGACGCAGGGCAACTTGTGTTAGGGGAGTAAATCTTTGAAAGATAAGATAATGCGGAGTGGTAGTTCAGTTGGTTAGAATACCGGCCTGTCACGCCGGGGGTCGCGGGTTCGAGTCCCGTCCACTCCGCCAACTTTCTTCTTAGATTTATTTGATAATACTGCGGAGTGGTAGTTCAGTTGGTTAGAATACCGGCCTGTCACGCCGGGGGTCGCGGGTTCGAGTCCCGTCCACTCCGCCAACTTTCTTCTTAGATTTATTTGATAATACTGCGGAGTGGTAGTTCAGTTGGTTAGAATACCGGCCTGTCACGCCGGGGGTCGCGGGTTCGAGTCCCGTCCACTCCGCCATCTTCATTATGCTTGTTCAATTCGCGAAGTTTCAAAAAATCATACCACTGCGGAGTGGTAGTTCAGTTGGTTAGAATACCGGCCTGTCACGCCGGGGGTCGCGGGTTCGAGTCCCGTCCACTCCGCCACTTTCATAGTTTCTATGTCCCCATTCTAGTTTGTATTTCTATCCAATACCCTAAAACCATTTTTTACTTTTATTACCCAGTGGTAGTTCAGTTGGTTAGGCTGTTTCAGACTTAGCGGCCTGTCACACCGGGGGGCGCGGGTTCGAGTCCCGTCCACTCAGCCACTTTTATAGTTTCTATAACTCCATACCTTTAATATTCTATGCTGGTATCCAGCCAATATTTCTTCTTGTGCAATATTGCTTTACTTTCAGCGGATAACGTTGGGTTATCTAATTGATAAATTTTGCGGTTTGCTAAATTCGCTTTTTTTAACAGCACCTTATATCTAGGGTGGTTGTAAAATAAACGATCATATTCACCATTATCAAATAAGGCGTCTAACCCAATATTCAGTCGTTGCTGTAACCTGCGGTTTTCTTTACTTACAAAAAAATAAATGGGTAATGGATAGTGCAGTGCTATGGTCGACTCTACTTTAATTTGGCGATTAGGTTTTAGTTCTTTCCACGGTTCATGCAAACCTCGGGGATAATAATCGAAGCGTCTCGATTCCAACATTCTGACCAAATTATCTGAATTGCCTTGTAAAACCTTAAAGTTATTATGCTCAAGTATAGTTACATCACTCCAGCCATAGCCTTGACCAGCAATCAGTGACTTTAATTGAGACAAATTAGTTATTTTGTTGAAACGCGCCTGTTCGTTTTGACGTATTAGGAATATTCGATAACCTTGGGTGCCTTTATACAATGGGATATAAATGGCCTGCAGCTCTTTTTCATAAGCTTTATTAGGGACACCCCAAATTACGCTTAATTTTTCTTGCTGGACTAAACGAATCAGTCTCGATTTGGGAAAGTTTTCAGTGGTATACATTGGCGTGAGCTGAAAATTACCATAATCTGCTTGTGTATATTCTAACGCTTTCTCTAATGCTGTTAGTAAAAAAGGTTTTTCACCGGGACGAATTTCAGTGTTGAGTTGATAATGGATATCATCAAGTGCGTGTACGCTAGGGTGCAATAAAAGCACAACTAACACTACGCACTTTAGCCAATATCGTGCCATTGCTAACCTCAAAATAACCCCAAAACTTGCAGATTAGTTAAGTCTAGAAGCTGAATGGTGAATTGCCAACTTGCATCTTGCTGGTGGATCATGCTTAATTGCGTCAATTAATTAATGAAAGCAGATAGGTTGTTTATGGCGAGTATTTGGGTTGATGCTGATGCGTGCCCCGTGGTCATTAAAGAGGTGTTGTTTCGTGCGGCGAACCGTACACAAAAAACCGTTACTTTAGTGGCTAATCAATACATTAAAACACCCCCGTCGAGATTTATTAAAACCATTCAAGTAGAGAAGGGTTTTGATATCGCAGACAATGAGATTGTTCAACGTGCTGAAGTAGGTGATCTTGTGATCACTGCTGATATCCCACTTGCCGATGAAGTTATTAGCAAAGGCGCACTAGCTTTAAGCCCTAGAGGGGAGCTTTTTACCAAAGAGAATATAAAATCACGGCTAAATATTCGTGACTTTATGGACACGCTTCGCTCCAGCGGAATTCAAACTGGTGGCCCAGCGGCTTTAAGCCAGGCAGACCGCCAACAGTTTGCTAATTATTTAGATAGGTGGTTAGCCGGTAGTTTAGGTTGATATTAACCTGTGGTGCTAGTGAATATCGGGTCTGTCCAGTGGATAGACCCGATTGACTTTATAATTTGTAAATAATTAATTCACGCCGTAACAATCGTACAGGTTCAAGGTTGCTAAACCTGTATCTGCGCCAGCTGCCGTCAACAATGGGTGGTACATGCAGTGGGCCTCATAAGTGCCGTAACTATAAGGAATTTCTACTGTGGTGGTGGAGCTAAGATTTGCACCGGCTGGGTGGTACTTATCTGCGTCAGCTCCCCATTGAACATTCTCAAAGGCATTTTCAATTAACTGCCAAAAGCCCATATCATTTGTATAGAAAGTACCAATTGGATCTTTACTGTTACTAAAATAATTTTTTTCAATTCTCACTTGTGCACCAAGTCGAGCATTGATACCGGACATACCGATATTATTAAAATAGTTATTGTAGATATGCGCTGTCGCACCACGGACAAGTGGAACACGCGAGTCGATATTTTCAAATACATTGTTGTGGTAGGTGATAGGGCCATTGTTTACATCGCTGTTACTTGAACCCGCCAACATGGCGTGACCTGAATTTCTTAAAACACTATAAGACAAGGTCACGTACTGCACATTGTTTTTGATATCAAATAGCGAATCAAATCCGTCGGCTTCGCTGCCACTGGCTTTTAAAGTGACATGATCGACCCAAACGTTACTGACATTATCTTCTATTCCAATAGCGTCACCCGCATTCGAAACTGGCTCGCCGAACTTTTTAACATTTTTGATCTTAATATTGCGCACTATGATGTTTGACGCATTTTTAATGTGCAAACCAATTTGGTCGAACAGCGCGCCACCTCCTACGCCAATTAAACTAATGTTGCTAACGTCCGTTAGTTCAATTGCGCTGGCACTGGTAGTACAACTGCCAGTAACTTCTGCTGTGTTTGCATGATTAATCACGCCTTCGACGTAAATAGTTAGTGGAGTATCATTTGAAGCTCTACCACATAAAGCTTGATGAATTTCTTCACCTGAATTTGCAAAAATATTCTCGCCTTGGCTACCACCCGATGTGCCACCGTTTTGACTTGCAAAACCAGAAGCTTGGTTAGCAGCTGGTAACACTGGTTGCTGAGTTTGTGGTGCATCAATTTGCAACGCACCTTCACCTATTTCACCATCACAATCACCGACAGTTGGGTAAACAGGTACAGCAGCAGGTTGACCAATTACAAAGACGGCAGGCGAAATAGCTTGTAGTGCTTGAAAGCTAAGGTTGTCGATATTGGCTAAACCTTGATCGTTTTGCGCTTGAAGGGTAATAAAATTTAACCCAGCGCTTAGCCGAACAAATTTAGTTTGGCTATTGCTATAGCTGCTCCACGACGCGGTTGCCGGAAAATCGACTGTTGTAGCAACATTGCCATTAACCAGAATATTTGCAGGGCGACTGGCAGCACCATTGGCGTATCTGGCTGTGAGCTGATATTCACCGGCAACACTCGAATTAATCGCGTATTGAATACTCGAACCTTGGCTGTTAACTGTGTTGCTATAACCCAAACCTGCATAGCCTGTATGCTCGCTTTCAATAACACCGTCTAATCCACAATACCCTTGAGTGTTGTACTGATTGCTTTCTTCAACACTTAGGTTAGTTGGTCCAGAATAAAGGTGGATCGGCATTATCGGCTACTTATAAGCTTTGCCACCGATGGCAATTGTTTCAACAGAAAAATAATGTGTGCCGTCTGCTAATGACTCCGAAGTGAAAGTATTAATATTTGGTGCAATATCCGCAGCAATTAGATTGGATGGTTGCATGCTTGCATCTGTTCCGTGATAAACATATTGACTAACGGCATCAATATTATCGTTCTGCCATACCAGTTTTACTTGATTATTAGTTTGCGCAAAGGTGGACAATGCGACTTGAGCTGACGCAGCAATAGTCACCGGCTCTGATATTTGTTGATAAACATTGCCAGTGCTGCTAATCACTTCAACCCAATAATAGTATGTGCCTGGTGTATTAAAGGAGTCGGTAAAATAGCGGTTTAACGATTGGCCAGAGCCGTCTTGTTTGGTAAATGGCCTAAACAGTGTATCGGTATCGTCAGTGGCAATCAGCTGTCGGCCATTCGGATCTGTGTCTGTATCTCGATAGATGTTTTGCACACTTGGGGTAATGTAATAAGGACGCCAACTGATGCTACTGACTGTTTCAATTCTTTCTACCCACGGACCCATTAATTCTGGGATGACCATAGGAATGTGTTCTTGAAAAAAATAGGTCTCGAACTCAGCAATTTTGACCTCAGCAGAAGCTGATTCAATAACAAAGTTTATTTTATCTAAAGTTGTTTCGGCAAAGAGTATGTCGCCTTGAATACCTGTACCTGTGGCTAGAACTTCGCCAGTGTCATTATTAACCAGTGACCAATTTTCAATAGCACCTTCGGCACCTGTTGCTTCAACAATACGGATTTTGTTGATATTGGTATCTAGGTTTTTAATGGAAATTCGCCCAGTACTGCCAGATGGTGACCAGTAACTTGATGTGTCGCCATCACGCACATTGCCATAACTAGTACCACTGGCTTTTGAGCTTCCATCTGAGCTTGCTGTTAACGAGTAATTTTCTGACTCGGTATAAACAGGCTCGGGTGGGGCTAAAGCGAAACTAGAGGTTGCTGTGAGTAGTGATAAAACAGCACTTGCGTGCAGGGTGTGAGTAAGCTTTTTATTTAAGTTCATAACGATTCCTTTTGAACATATTTAAATTGAAGGCAAAATACCCAAGCTACTTGAGGATGCGTGTTTCAGAGCTATCACAGCGTTTTTAGTACAAGGCATGTTAATGAAGGAATGTGGGCACCTTTCAAATTAACATAACGCAGTAATAGAAACGCTGTGAAGCTCCCGAAGGGCAAGGCCAAAAAACATTTATACTGCGTTATTGATTTTGAAAAGGGATTACCATTATCTTCAATCAATGCCTGGTCTAAATGCTTTTTATCTCTTGCTGAAATCTCGCATCTTCAAGTAGCTTGGGTATATCAGGCTCACCTTAGACGGTTGTAAGGTGTTGTGTGACCTGAAAATCCTACATTTGCCGCGATCGATTATAACTAGGGTTATTATCTAAACAAGGGGTAAGTGGTCTTACATCTGTCGGTTTAATAAACCCTTTTCAGCTTGTAATCAAAATGTTTTTTAGACTTGCAACTGTTACAATACGGAATAATTTTTAGTCGTCATTTTTGTTGAAACTACCCATAATCTATGTCTAATCCTAAATATTGTGCATTGTTATTTAGTTTGCTGTTCTGTGAAGCTGCACATAGTATTGAGATAGTTGTTAACCAACAAAAACAACAAGTTCACTATTTTAATATTGCTAGGAAAGATGCTGCGAATGCACTTAACCAGCTAGCGCAACAAGCTAACGTAGTTTTGGTTTATTCATATGAAATGGCGCAAAAAGTTGAAGCTAACGCTTTGCACGGTTATTTTTCTGTCAAAGATGCACTAAAGCATTTATTACACGATACTGGCTTAGCCGTAGCGGAAAAAGACGGCCACCTAGTTATCGTTGCTGAGCAAACCCAAGTTGTAAATGCTTCTGCTGAAGTTATCACAACACCTGCTGAGCTGATGCAATCATCCACTGAGCTTGTTCAAGCTGTGGAGGTTATAAAAGTAGGTGGTTTGCGCGCAAGTTTATACCGAGCGCAAGATATAAAACGCTCGTCTAATACAATTATTGAAGCCATTGCCTCGGAAGAAATTGGCAAATTGGCAGATATCACTTCTGCCGATACAGTGTCGCATTTAGCCGGCATTCAAGTTGAAAGATACAATGATGAAGTGAACCGCATTTTAGTTCGCGGTTTGCCTAACTTCACCACTACCTATAATGGACGCGAATTTTTTACCGCTGAGTTGAGAACAGCGCGCCTGCAAGATTTCTCCTCACAATCTATTTCTGAAATCGAAGTACATAAAGCAGCATCAGCCGACATTATTGAACCAGGGTTAACGGGTGTAGTTAACATACGCACACACAAGCCGTTAGATTTTTCCGGTGAAAAAATTACCGGTGCATTGTCAGCCACCTATAACGACCAAATCGATACAGCATCTCCGAGTGGACATTTGTTATATAGCAACAGTTGGCAAACTCAATATGGACGCTTTGGTTTTCTTGGCAATATCTCGCAATCGACAGCTGAATATTACAACGGGGTAAAATACAACGCGACAAGCTTCAGCCAAATAGACGGGCAGGGCATCATTCCCAATTCGGTTGGTTTGTATAACAACGGTGGTTACAGAAAACGTCCGTCGGTCAATGTCAGTTTGCAGTGGCAACCAAATGAAACCACTGAGTTTTATTTTGATAGCATTTATCAAGGGTTCGACAGCGAAAAGTATGTTGACCACTTTATGTATAACTTAACTGCAACCGATTCTACTTTTTCTGCGCCGATTTTTAGTGAGATTGAGTTCGACACTAATAATTCGCTGCAAGTGGTAAGTTTGCATAAGCAATCAGGGCGCCCGCCTTATGCTTATCGTTCCACCTCTCGTGGTAAAACAGACACATATCAACATGCGGTTGGCGCAAGTTGGCGAGGGAATAAATTAGTTATAAAGACGGATTTAGCATATACAGATAGCGAATATAGTGATCAGCACTGGAGTTTAGACTCGGCTTTTACTCAACCCGCAAGTGCAGGCGTTCGTTTTTCAACCCAACAAGGCGCGAGTATTTATATAAATGACTTTGACGCGAGCGATATCAATAACTATCAATTGCGTGGATATTTTGAGTTAGACTTTAACGCCAAAAGCCAAGCTGTGCAGTGGCGACTCGATGCAGAGTACAGTACAAATTTTGATTTTATCCATACATTACAATCAGGTTTTAGAATAACAGATAGGGATATGAGCATTGAACGTGGCACCCGCTATGCTTATTTGCTCGATTTACATCGGCCTTTATCGGATGTTTCGTTTGTTGATTTTACTTTAACGCCAAATCCATACCGGCAGGATAATTCAAGTTTTAGCCAATATATAGCGCCAACACGCCAAAGCATAAAAGCTAATCATCTTGAGTTAGCTGAGTACGCGCAGGACGGGTTAATTGCATTATCGCAGCAAGGGGAGCAATGGCAGTGGGCTGAATCGGCAGCTGAAAATTGGCAAAGTCCAGACGTACTACCCAATCCAGCTAATTGGCTAGAAGGGAGCGAACAAACTCAAGCGTTATACTTGCAAGCCAAAACGTACAATCAAATATCATCTATGAACTTAGATGGAATTTTTGGCATTCGTTTAGTTAACACAAGATTAGATATCAATGGTAACTCAGTAATTGCAGATAACGGCGAAACTTCAATTACCGCTCGAAATGAACGTAATAGCTACTTAAATATATTGCCGAGTATCAACTTAAACCTATCGGTAACTGATGAAGTGCTGTTGCGCCTTGCCTTTAGTAAATCATTAACTCGTAGTGATTTTGTTCAATACAATCCGGGTAATGAATTAAATGTAAAAACGTCAGATGGCACAGTAAAAAGCTATAACGGCAGTGGTGGTAATTCTAAGTTGAAACCCGGGCAATCCGACAATTATGATATGAGTTTAGAGTACTATTTTTCGGATAAAGGATACATTGCCGCGGCACTGTTTAAGCGTAGTTTGTACGATATGCCAGTGAGCAGTACAAGCACTGTCGACGATTATGCCTATGGGCCAATAACAATTTATCGGCCTGAGAATATTGGCAGTAGCAAACTTGTGGGTGGCGAGATTAATGTGCAATCGTTTTTTGATTGGCTAGATAAACCCTTTAACGGATTTGGAGTAAGTGCAAATTTAACTTACCAAGAAGGACAAACCGACAGAGCGCCAATTGGCAACTTTAAAAATGATTATATATGGGCACTGTCTAATTGGACGTATAACATGGCTATTTTGTACGACTATGCTGATGTAAGTGCAAGAGTTTCGTATAACTATCGTTCAGGTTGGACAAACTGGGCTAGCTATCAACAAGATATAGATGCGGTATTGGTTAATAAAACAGATTCTCGCGGTCGGTTAGACTTAGCGGTTAGTTATAATTTTAGCGACCGTTTATCTATTTTTAGTCACATTAGTAATTTATTAGCCGAGCCATTACGCAATTTCACTCGCGTTGGTGACAATATTAAATTTCCGCAAGATGTAAGAGACGAAGGGCGCTATTTAACGCTTGGTATGCGTGTGGAGTATTAGAGCCTGTTCTCTTACATGTTTTATTGTGAATGTTCTACAGCAGAATGAATCCTTGTGGAGCAACTGGCTTGTTAAACTTGTATAGGTTTACGTAAATAATAACAGGTTTAGATTGGCCCTTGTATGACAGCTCGTAACGGTCAAGTAAACCACCACCGAATGGCATTGATGGGTCTTCAAATGCGCAGCAGCTACCTAAGCGCTTAACCTTAACTGTTTCACCATTAGGGCCCATAAGGCTTTGAAAATATTCTATATGTGCACCTTCATATTTGGTTCCTAGTAGAAAACCACCCAGCTCAATTGGTTTATTTTCAGTGTAACCATACTCAGGGTCTGTAGATGTTGATTCAACCAAGCCTTTCGAAATAGGTGATTTACCGGTTGAACTGCAAGAAGCTAAAACACCGATAAAGATTAGAACTAATAAATATTTAAACATAATTGTCCCTGATATTTGTAACGGCTCGTTAAGAGGCAAAATTTGTGACTATGTAGCTTAACCAAAGTTTCAAGTTCTTGCTATTTAAAAAGCTTAATGAACCACGAGTTCTCAACTTTTTCTTCAAATTGTTGTGGATGATAGACTATTTCATAACCTTGTTTTATCTGTGAGATAACTATCAGCATAACTATGGGGACTAGGCTCCAAAACCAACGCTTTTTCCAATACAGGTAGCGGTTCAACAAATCGTCGTTAACATTTTTAATATAGGCTCTATTTCGACCGATTTTCATCAGTTTATATATAGCTACAGCTCGACCATTAATGTTGATATACCAAATTTTAGACAAAATTTTGTCGAGTCTTTTATCTTTGCTTCTAAACAACTTTTCTAAAGTGTACGGATACTTTAAGCAAAAGAAAAAGCTAGTGTATACAAAAATCAAAAGCGCAAGAAATGCGAAATAATTCAATTATTTTTCTCCATTACCAAGTCGATATGCCTCATTCATAGTTTCTTTGGTGATGGCATTAGCTAATCTATGATCTGATCCAATAGTTTTGGACACCTCATTAAGTGAGTAGAATAACTCACA